>JBLXDK010000004.1:0-286516 GCA_048264225.1 Sphaerochaeta sp. | reverse complement strand
AAAGGGATGGCGATGGTTCTCTGGGCTATATGCCAGAGAGTGCGTAAACTGACGAGGAGCCGCATACCGAACGGTACGTGCGGATCTGTGGGAGGACGGATGAGCCACTAAGGCTCATCCTCCTACCCGATTACCTAGGTGAGAGGGGACTATGGTTTGTTTGCTACCCTAAAATCCACAATTGGGCTTTGGTAACGCTCAAGTATCTGTGTTTCCACCAGGATACCTTCGTCGAGGTAGTCGATGCTCAGCACTTGGCCTGAGCGGCGTATGTGTGAGATGAGGTCGTAGCGGGACTCGGGAATGAGATAGTAGGTTATCGGGCAGAGTGCATGCAGGGTTTCCCCTATCTGGAGAAGCAGTTCGTCAAGACCTTCCCCCTTCAGCACAGAGGTCTCCACAGTCGGGCTATACATGCTTTTGAGCCTTGCAACTGCAAAATCATCAAGGACCGTATCCATCTTGTTGATCATGACGATTGCTGGCTTGTCTGTGCAGCCCAACTCTTCCAATACGCTTACTGTTGTCTTGTAGCTACCTATCATATCAGGGTGTGAGGCATCACAGACGATAATGAGGAAGTCTGCATACTTGGCCTCTTCCAGGGTGCTTTTGAAGGAGTCCACAAGGTTGTGGGGAAGATCACTGACAAATCCGACGGTATCAGAGAGAAGGACTTCCGATCCTCCGGGAAGTTTTACTGCCCGGGTGGTCGGGTCCAGGGTCGCAAACAGCTTGTTCTCCACCAGCACCCCTGCCTGGGTGAGTGCATTGAGCAGGGAGGACTTTCCGCTGTTGGTATAGCCGACGATAGCTCCGAGGGGGATGTTGCTGTTCTGCCTCTGGGCACGTTGTGTCGATCGCTGTTGCTGGACCTTTTTCAGCTGTTCCTTGAGGAACGTAATCTTTTCCTTGATCTGTCTTCGGTCAAGTTCGAGCTGTTGTTCACCACCACCTCTGGTTCCTTTTACTCCTCCATGCTGGCGGGCAAGGCCAGTCCACATCCTGGTAAGGCGGGGCAGGGAGTACTCGAGCCTGGCAAGCTCCACTTGCAGGCTTGCTTCCTTGGTGGCGGCCCTGTCTGCGAAGATCTGCAGGATGACCTCATCACGGTCGATGACACAGCACTCCAGCTCCTTCTCGAGGTTTCTCTGCACCCTTGGGCTGATGCCCTGGTCAAAGATCACGAGGTCGCTTTCGTAGGTATCTATGAGGGTCTTGACCTCAGAGACCTTGCCGCTTCCTATGAGTGTTGCGCTGTTATGCTCGCGTAGCGGTATCATGAGGGTGTGCACGGTCAAGGGTCCCATGGTACTTACCATGGCTTGCAACTCGTCCCCTCGGTGCTTTGCATGGGCTTTGTCCTCAGTTGCGGGAACAAGGACAAGTAGAATTGCCCTTTGTCTTTCTATTTCTATGTCGTGTATTTGTTTTCCCTTGACAGTGGGATCATCTTTTTCAGTGATTGTATCGATTTCCATTGAGCTTAACTATAGGGCTGGTGACCAGAGAAGTCAATATATGCTACACTGCACAACCTAGCTCCACTGAGCATATATGAGGTTAATGTATGGGTTTGAATTGCGGTATTGTTGGCTTGCCCAACGTCGGTAAGTCGACAATTTTCTCCGCTTTGACGGCAGCGCCTGCCGAAGTTGCGAACTATCCTTTTTGTACTATCGATCCCAACGTAGGAATCGTTAGCGTCCCTGATACGCGTCTGGACAAGATTGCTGAGCTGATCCCGGCTGAACGGGTCATTCCGGCTGTCTTTGAATTTGTCGATATCGCCGGTCTTGTAGCCGGTGCTTCCAAGGGGGAAGGCCTGGGCAACAGGTTCCTCGCCTCCATTCGGGAAGTGGGTGTCATCGCTCACGTGGTCCGTTGCTTTGAGGATGGGGATATCGTCCATGTGAACAACAAGATCGATCCTGCCAGTGATATTGAGACCATCAACATAGAGCTTGCCCTCGCTGACCTGGAGACAGTAACCACGCGTTACAACAAGCAGGCAAAGCAGGGAAGGCTGAGCAAGGAAGCTCAGAAGGAGGTTGAGAAGTCTCTTCCTTTGTTGGAAAAGGTGAAGACCTGCCTGGAACTGGGCAAACCTGCACGAAGTCTCGCCCTTGAAGAGGAAGAGCTTGCTTCCCTTCATGACCTGCACCTCATCACACTCAAGCCTGTCATCTATGTCTGTAACGTGGATGAGGATGGTATCTCTGAGGAGAACAAGTATGTGAAGGTTGTTCGTTCCATTGCAGAAGAAGAGGGGTCAGAAGTAATTGTCATCTGTGGTAAGATAGAGAGTGAGATCGCTGCCTTGGAAACAGAAGAGGACAAGAAGGAGTTCCTGGAGGCCGTAGGCCTAGAGGAATCATCCCTCAACGGCCTTGTCCGTCTTGCCTACCACACGTTGGGCATGCGTACCTTCTTTACAGCAGGCTCTGATGAGAACCGTGCATGGACCTTCCGTGCAGGTTACAAGGCTCCACAGGCAGCAGGGGTCATCCACACTGACTTTGAGAAGGGCTTCATCAAGGCAGAGGTCTACAACTGTGAGGATCTTTTCTTCTACAAGACCGAGCAGAAGGTCAAGACAGCAGGGAAGCTCCGCATCGAAGGTAAGGAGTATCTTGTCAAGGATGGGGACATCATGCACTTCAGGTTTAATGTATAAGAGAAGCAAGGTGTGTTGATCATTTTGTTTTTTATGGTTTTAGGTTTATATAGTGTGTTGCCCTTGAAAATATGAGAGGGTACGTACAAAAAAAGAGACATCCATGATTAGGTTTGGGTGTCTCTTTTTTGGGTTTGTCTCACTATCAACTTTAGTTTCACCCTGTAATTCTTTCAGATACATTTTTCCAAGCTGATGCAGCAGCCCTTACGGGCACAGCATGCTGATCTGAGCCCTTTCTACCAGCTTACCGAGAAGGTAATGGGCTTGGCCAGCAACAGGAAGTCGATCAGGGGAAAGCTGAACTCGTAGAGGTTTGTCCCAACCTTTTTTCCGTTGGTGAAGCCCGTAATGGGCTTTGGTGTGGCAATCCTCAGAGTAATGGTGGACTTCTCGATAGCAGGGGGCCCCTCCTCTCCAAGCATGAAGCTGATCATCTCCAGATAGTCGCTTTCACTCAGACCCTGGTTATAGACAGGTCCGAAAGCCTCAAAGTTCTCATCTGCAAGGAAGGGGATGACCGGAACGAGCTGGTCATAGTTGTCCATCGAAAGGGTGAAGGTGAGGGTATTGTTGCTCATCTTAAGTAAGCTCTGGTCGTTTCCTGCTCCGAGATCGGCGAACAGCTTGTCCAAGTCCATGAAGTTGAACTGCCCCTTATAGGCATTGTCAGTCAGCTTCTGTATGGTGACGTTGTTTGTGGTAGTGCTGTACCGTAGGGCTTTTTCGAAGTCTGTGATGGCACTGTCCATCAGGGAGGTGTCCTGGTCTTCAGGGGCGAACTCGCTGAAATCCTCAAGAACTGCGATAAAGAAGTCTTCGACGGTGAAGTCGAACTGTGAGTTGTTATAGCCGCTGCTCTTGAATGATAGCTGTTCGGTCACTACGCACGAACTGGCTGAGATGAGAAGTAAGAGAATCAGAGAAAAAAGCAGCATATGTGTTTGTGTATATTTTATCACCAGATAATCCTTCTTGCATTAATGTATGTGATTTTCGCTCTGCTAGCAAGGGAGAACGCTACAGTTTTTGGTCTACAAAGCCAATTGAGCCATCATCTTGCACTACAATACCCAGTGACCGACGCTTTTGGTTGGGATGTTTAGCGATGAACTTCTCAATATGCATGGTATCGAGCTTGGCGAGGTCATCCAATTCGTAGCCTATGGTGATAATGGGGTTCTCCCCTGTTTCTCGCAGGAAGGCCACCCCTTGGTGGAGTTCCATGAAGGAGAGCAGAGGCCCCTGGTACTTCTGCCGATTGAGTTTTTTCAGCAGATCCCTTACGAACTGCTCCTGCAGTTCGTAGATGTCCAGTTCGGTAGGTTCGATGTTTCTTTTGTTTTTAAGAAAGTCTGTGTACGTTGCAAAGTAGGAGAACAAGGTGCTGGGGGTGCACTGGGCTGCCTCACAGAGGGTATGCATCCACATGCTCGCTTCCCCTTTAGTGTAGAGAAGGTCACAGGCTTCCTTCAGCTTCAAGGCCTTTGCAATGTCTTCTTCGGAATAGGAGGGTGTGGCTATGACCGTGTAGGGGGAGTCTTTCTGGTGTCTGATGCCGAGTTTCTCCGCATCATCGGCAAGCTTGGTACCCGGCAGTAGTGAAAGGGCGAAGATGTCTATGTTACTTGGTTTGCAAGCCACGGTGAAATCGAGGCTGCTGCAGAAAATGGAAAATGAGTCTTGAGGAAGGCCAATGATAAGATCGAGCCCGAAGACAATTCCCCGTTCGTTGAGCAGGGTTATCTTTTCTTGGAACAAGACAGGGTCAAAATTGCGGTTGATGGCTTTGAGAACTGCAACATCTGAACTTTGCAATCCTATCTGCAAGGAACAGGTAAGTTGGGCAAAGAGGTCTGCAAGTTCAGCATCAAGAAGTTCTGCCCGCAATTCAAAGATAAAGTGGATGTCCTGGGCCTTTTCGACGAGCAGGGAGAGCATCTGGACAGTCCTCCTCTTGTCCATGTTGAAAGTGGGGTCAAGGATAAAGACCTCTTCGACCTGATTGGCCAAAAGATACTCCAGCTCCTCCTCGATTCGTTCGTAGGGAAAATTCCTTACAGCCCGTATCCCTTTGGATTCAAAGCAGAATGCACAGCTGAAGGGACAGCCTCTGGTCATCTCCCAGAGAACCGAGGATCCTGGCTTTACAAAGGTAGAGGCTGAGCCTGAGAGGAATACTGAGTCCAGGTTCCTCAGATCATGGGGAAATGCGTAGGAGAGCTCTTTGCCATTGGTCAGGATGCCCTGTCCTTGGGGCTCTTTGCCCTCAAGCAGTAGGGAGAGTGCCAAGGTGGTACTCTCTTCCCCCTCCCCGAGGGTAAGGAAGTCATAGAGGCCGAGATCGAAGCTGAAGGGATTGGCCGTCACTTCAGTGCCTCCGACAAAAAGCACGACAGACGGGGCGAGTTTTTTCAGATGCTTGGCAAACTGGTCAAACCACATTCTGTTCCAAAGGTAGACCGAACACCCAATATGGGTAGCTTCGCTCTCTGCGCTTCCCTTTGCCGCCTGTATGGGGTCGTCTTCGAGCGTGTATGCACCCAAGGTACAAGAGAAGTGTTTGAGGGTGGGGTGATTCTCTATCGCTGTCTTGATAGAGAGGGCACCAAGGGGGAAGCTGAGGTTTCCTTCTTCAAGACAGCAGGATACGATCTGGATTTTCATGAGTCGATAGTACTGGCTCTGCTATTCTCTTGCAAGCATATGGCAGTAATGATAGAGTTTGTAAGGAGTGTGTATGAAACGTCTCTTGGTGATGATATTCTCCATTTCTGTCATGGTATCCTCTCTTCCTGCTATGCAAGCCCGGATTTTAGCCAGCCATCCCAATCAGGTGGAAATTACATGGGATGCTGTGAAAGGGGCGGTTTGGTATGATCTCTATCTTGATAAACAGCCGATAAAGCGGGTTAAGGCTTTGACGCTCACCCAGCGTTTAGGCTCCAATGAGGAGAGCTTGGAATCGAATAGGGAGTACCAGGTGATAGTTGCGGCAAGGGATGCCAAGAATGTGACCTTGGATTCTGTGCAGATTCTGGCGAGGACAACCAGTTGGGAGGGTCACTATTACTGGGAGAATCTCACCTCTGATGACAATGGTGGTAAGTGTAGGAGCCTGCATCTGGAAGTCCGTGATACTGATGGGGGATTTGAACTGTTTGGCCACTTCCCTGGACAGCCACATGCTCTGAGGCTTTTCCCGCTGGTACCCTTTGCAAAGGAGTATCCTGAGTTCGACTATCAGGGTGATGGAGCGATTGAACTTGCTTATCGTACCAACGCTTCGGTTTTCAATACTACGAACTTTGAACCCAGAAGTTGGAAGATTGTGGAGCTGGATCAGAAAAATTCTTCCTTGAGGACTAAAATTTCTACAAAGGTGGGAATCTTTTCTTTCAAGACTGAATCACTGATGGTTTTTGAAGTTTCAGAGGCTGGGGAAAAAAGGGTATTATTTCATAATACCGGTGATGGATTGGCTTCCAGTGGTATATTCAAGTCTCCCAACCCAGGGGAGGATGGTGTCTTTGTTTTTGTGGAAAAGGGGAGTTTGGCAGACATTCCCAAGAAATAATGCGTTGACAAAACCATTGTACGGCATTATATAGTGATAGGCTATAAGGTTTCGAGGCATTGAGGAGTGCACTGCATGGATGATTCTAAAATTCTCATCATCGTCGAATCGCCAACCAAGGCGAAGACGATAGCAAAATTTCTTCCTTCGACATGTACGGTCGTAGCTAGTAAGGGCCATATCCGGGATCTTCCCGAGAAGCACATGGCCATTGATGTGGAAAACGACTTTGCAATTGAGTATAAGGTGGTCGAAGGCAAGGAGTCTTTGATCAGGGAGTTGAAGAAAAGCCTCAAGGGTGCCGACAAGCTGTTGTTGGCAACTGATGAGGACCGCGAAGGGGAGAGTATCTCCTGGCATCTGTTGGAGGTGCTTAAGCCCAAGATCCCACACCAGAGGATGGTGTTCCACGAGATCACCAAGGCTGCCATCCAGAATGCCCTTGCCAGCGGTAGGGATCTGGACCAGAATCTGGTGCAGGCACAGGAGAGCAGGAGGGTGGTCGACCGTCTCTACGGATATACGCTTTCGCCTACGCTGTGGAAAAAGCTTGCCAACAAGAAGCTTTCTGCCGGGAGGGTGCAGTCTGTAGGGTTGCGCCTGACCGTTGAGCGGGAGCGACAGAGGATTGCCTTTACCCAGAGCACCTACTTCGATGCGAAGGCAGAGTTGCTCTCCTCCTCAAAGCAGAGCTATGAGGCAAAGCTGACCTCCTATCAGGACAGAATCCTCGCAGGGGGAAAAGATTTTGATTCGGTGACTGGCCTTTACAAGGGCAGTGACAAGAAACTGCTTCTGGATAAGGAGAAGGTTCATGAGATAGTGGCTGAACTGCAAGATGCCACCTATGAGGTTACCGACATCCAGCGCAAGCCTTTTGTCACCAGACCGAGCATCCCTTTCACCACCAGCACCTTGCAGCAAGATGCGATCAAGAAGTTGCATATCAGCGCTTCGGATACGATGCGCATCGCACAGAAGCTCTATGAAAATGGATTCATCACCTACATGCGTACTGACAGCCCCTCCCTCAGCCAGGAAGGGACACAGGCCGCCCGTAAGCAGGTCGAGCAACTCTACGGAAAGGATTTTCTCTCTCCTAGTGCGAGATACTTCAAGGCAAAGAAAAGCTCCGGTGCCCAGGAGGCTCATGAGGCCATCCGTCCCTCAGGTGATGTCTTTATAGTTCCCGCAGATACCAATCTCAGCGGAAAGGATCGCGCCCTGTATGAACTTATCTGGAAGCGAACCCTTGCTTCCCAGATGGCCGATGCCCAGAAGGCGACTACCACTGTCAGTATCAAGGCAGGTTATGCCCTGTTCTCTGCATCAGGGACGCAGATAGTGTTTCCTGGCTTCCTACGCGCTTATGTGGAGGGATCTGATGATCCAGATGCAGCTCTGGAGGACAAGGAGACCTTGCTGCCTCCTCTCTCTGTCGGGGATGTTTGTCCCCTTGTCGCCTTGGAGAGCGTCGAGCACCAGACCAAGCCACCTGCCCGCTATACTGAAGCTTCGCTTGTGCAGGAGCTGGAGAAGCGCGGCATTGGCCGCCCTTCTACCTACGCGACAATCCTGAAGACCCTTCTCGATCGCAAGTATGTGGTCAAGGAAGGCTCTGCCCTGGCCCCTACGTTTACCGGCTTTGGTGTCTGTCAGTTCCTTGAGAACAACTTCTCACAGTTTGTTGATTATGACTTCACCTCCAATATGGAGAATGCCCTTGACCAGATCGCCGATGGCGAACTGGACAAGGTAGCCTTTCTCAAGGATTTCTATCTTGGGGAGAATGGTCTTGAGAACCAGAATAAGGTGCAGATGGAAAAGGACAACAAGACAGAGTCCAAAACTTTGTCCCTGCCTCAGATCAGCGATGCAAACCCTATCTACATCGGTCCTTATGGCCCCTATGTCCAGGGTGCCGAGGTTGATGGGAAGAGTCAGTATATCTCACTGCCCCCTACTTGGCTTCCAGGGGCCATTACCGATGAGGAGGTACAGGCGCTAATTGCAAAAGGCAAGGTAAAGGCGGAACCTGAAGAACTGGGCTTGGGAGTGGTAAAGGGAGAGCCTGTACAGCTTATGACCGGAAGGTTCGGGCCTTACTGGCAGGAAGGAAATGGCAAGGACGCAAAGCGTGCAAGCATCCCCAAGTGGATCGGAGAGAGTGGTCAGGAGCATGATCTGGCAATCGCCAACAAGTATCTCTCCTTGCCCAGGATCTTGGGCAAGGATAAGGATGGCAATGACATTGTCGCTGCAAAGGGTAAGTTCGGCCCTTTCATCGAGTGCAATGGTGAGTATCGGAATCTGAACAAGAGAGATCATGATGCGCAATTGTTCTCTGTTACGCTGGAAGAGGCACAGGCTCTGCTTGCAGAAGAGAAGCCCAAGGCTGGTAAGAAAGGTGCAGGAAGGGCAAAGAGTTCGGCTGCTGAGGTAAGAAAACTTGGAGAACACGGAAAAGAGGCCGTTGCCTTGGCAAGCGGTCGGTATGGCTTCTATTTGAAGGTGGGAAAAAGCAATGTGCCTCTTCCTGCAAAATACAAGAAGGATGAGGCGCTCATTGAGAGTCTTACCTTGGAAGATGCCATAGAAATTATTCGCGCAAAACGCGAGAAGGATAAGAAATAAGAGATGGCTAAACTTTTGAGAAAGAGCCCTCCCCAGCGAAGAAAGGCTCCTAGCGCAACCGGCAATGCCGTTGAAGTGCTTGGGTCCGAGTTTCGCATGCAAAAGGATAAGGTGCTCAGTACTCTCAGGAGCGTAGGAATTAATCTGGAAGCATCCAGTTCTGCAGAAGAGATGGACCTCTATCGTGAGGTGCTCGCCTGTAAGGTTGGGGACTTCTCCCGGTTCAAAAGTGGAAATGAGCCATATTTGGCTAAGTTGGATGAACAACTACGCGCCTTTGATGAAATTTATGTGGACACTGCGCCCATTATCCAGGAGGACTGGTTTTTGCATTTTGTTTCCAATGCAGAACCAATCCTCAAGCGGCGCAAGAAGAAATTGATTGTCCTGGAGAAGACTATGGAGGAACTCCATGGTCTCAAGGACAATCCCGAGAAGGATAAGGAGGTCAGGGTTCGTTCTACCATCAGACCCGACCTGCTGAGGTTCCTGGCCCGTAAGGGTGTCGTACGTATTGGTGATACGGGAAGCACAGGTATAGCTGATGACCATCTGGTTGAGCTCTTTGCAAGCATAGGAGCCAACAAAAATCTGATGCTTATCACCCAGGATCGTGGACTGAGTGAGAGAATCGTTGCCCTCGCAAATAGGCTGGAACAGGAGCCCAACAAACTTCCCAAACTGCCCTGGTGGAAGAAGCTGTTCGCCTCCGCAGAAGACCTTGCACCCAAAAACCATAGGATGGTTGTCTGTAAGCTGGTCGAAGAGGGCAAGCTCATGCGTTGCTATGTCTGTCCTGAGTGTAACGAAAGCTACTATGACGAGCTGGTTGATTGTGAAGGGTTTGTGCTCTGCAGCCGCTGTTATATCGACTTGAAGGAAAAAGAGGCGAAGCAGGTAGCTGCCAATGAGCTTAAGCGCGAGCTCGAGCTGAAGAAGGAAGAGTCCAGACAGAAGCGTCTTCAGCAAGAGGCTTTGGAAAAAGAGCAGCAGAAACCAGTATATACCGTTGCTAAGGCACTTGAACGCAGAAGGAAGAAGTTCTGGCTAGTCTTTGGCCTTGTGCTGGTCATCGTACTCTTGCTGGCTATTGAGATTTACATCATAGCCGTGTAGCCAAGACCCCGAGGCTGAAATGCCAGGGCAGACACAAGAATGGCTGCATGGGTAAGACTGATCAGACCAAATGAACTAGATTCTATGAAAGAATGAATGAAAAGAACGAATGAAAGAAAGAAATAAACGATAATGGAAACACAAAGAACCGCTGCCTCAGGGTAGCGGTTCTTTGTTGGGTAGGGGAAAACGTAGTTTGAGACAGTGAATCCCAATTGAGAATATCCTATACCCTATTCCTGAACAATGACAATATTTCTTTACAATATTTACAATTGTTGGCAAATGGTGTATATTATGGATGTACATGGTTGTAGAGCGCAACCACGGTAAATTAAAGAAAGCTCAATCGATGATGTGATTGTAGAGCGCAATCACGTAAATCAAAAGAAAGCTCAATTGATGATGCCCCCTCTCATATGGGGGCATTATTTGGGAAAGTGGGTAGAGCAAGTATGGATTTCTATCGTTTAACAGCTGCATTTTATTCGTAGTATGGGAATCTGTTTCCTGAAATACTTCAAAAACAAACATGGCCTTAGTGTATAGTGCTGTCACTGGTAAGGGGCAATACTTTTGCGATACCCTTGCGTTCGCATTTACCTTCCCATAGATTTTGCTTCATTGCCGATGGTTGCAATTCTGGGTTGGCTTTTACCAAAGCTGTTGTAATCACAGATAACAAGCGTTATATCGAACCAAATGCTGTAACGATTCGACAAAATGAATTCGATGTATTGAAAAAGAATGAATATGAAATTACTCAACGTTTTGAGAGTTTTGTAAAAAAGTATAAAAAACAAATTCAACGTGTAAGGAAAAATCCCTCTATACCATTATCTTCTTGGTGCGTATTCTCATCTATGCAGTATTTTCATAAAGAGCTTGGCCTTCAAGATTCTTAGGGTTTCGAAAGAATACTAAAGGTAGCAATCCTCATCAGTCCCTAGTATTTAATCCTCAAAGAGTGATTCCTCAGTATTCCTAAGGTGTACAATGGCCGGAATCTCAGGATAGTTCTCTAAACAGAACTGGGAAAATACACTCCTATGACACTCCTTTGGGTCCTTCTCGTAGCACATAAGGGCAGTATTCCCCTGTTTTAGGATATCATTTACTCTATTGGCATATGCTCCGCTATTTGGTAGTACGTTATTCCTGTACCAGACTAGCAAATCTTGATGATCACCTTGCTTTAGGAGCTCGTTACGAACCTCAGAGGGAATGCCTACCTCTGGAATGGAGATGTAAGCTATCCTGGCTTTGCAAAGAGCCTCTGCAAGGGATTTCTTGCTGAACTCCCTTCGTCTCGAGACAGTAGTTTCCCGAACATCTATGAGCGTCTGTATCCCATTGAGGAGCAGGGTTTGTATGAATGTATCCAAGGATATCTTCTCATAGCCAATTGTAAAGAGAGCATGAGGAGTAGATATGATCGTCTCTTGAATTGTTGCAACCTCTGAACGAGTCTGATTATCCAGCATCGAGACTTTTTCCTTGGAGAGAAGTATACCGTAGAAGGGTTTCATTGCGATGGTGATTTTGAAAAGTTCCAACTCACTTGTTGCTTGGTATTCCTCAAGGGTTGCATTTACAACGTGCTTGTCCTCTTCCTTAGGTTGCATTTTTTCTTCATAGATAACAGCATTGACGCTGAGTGTCAGTGCAGAGGGATCCTCTCTGGTATTCTCTACAAGCAGGCCTTTCTTCTGCATTGCAATGGTATCATCGTCAAGGACGAGAGAGTGAGGGCCCTCTTCAGTTGGGATGAACTGATAGTGCTTTGTAAGGCTCTTTTCCATACAGAGGAACATCAACAGTTGAGCCTTGCTTGGAGCGAGTGGCGTTTTGGCTTGTCGGATCATATACAGATATACTTTCCTGTTGTTCAGCATAGGCCGTTTCCCCTTGAAGTGGATAGCTACATTCCACCATATCTCATGATGTAGAATCACACAATTATTGCGATGTATTACCTCTTCCTTGTGCCCCTATTTGATCCTCAGCAGCTTCGCATTGATGGCCACGATGATGGTGCTCAAGGACATCAGGGCCGCCCCTAGGGCTGGACTGATGACGATACCCTGGTTAAAGAGCACTCCTGCAGCCAAAGGTAGGGCGACCACATTATAGGCTGTTGCCCAGATAAGGTTCTGCACTATCTTGGAGTAAGTCGCCTTAGCCAGCTTGAGCAGGTTCACTATGTCCAGAGGGTTGCTCTTTACCAGGATGATATCCGCCGTCTCGATGGCAACATCGGTTCCAGAGCCGATTGCGATCCCGAGGTCTGCTGCCGCCAGGGACGGGGCGTCGTTTACACCGTCTCCTATCATGGCAATGCGCTTGCCATCTTTCATGAGGGACTTGATCTTCTCTGACTTGTCCTGAGGCAACACTTCTGCAATGACGGTGTCTATGCCTACCATTTCCCCTACATATGAGGCAACCCTCTGGTTGTCCCCAGTCAGCATGATGGTTTCGATACCCATTGCTTGTATGGTTGCGATAGCTTTCTTGGCATTGTCATGCAACTGGTCGGCAAGGGCGATGAAGCCTTGGAGGTTGTTGTCCTCCAGGACAAAGACAACGGTCTTTCCCTGTTTGGCCAGATTTTCGTACGTCTTTTCATCGAAGGCTATCTTCTCAGCTTTCATGTAGCCTGGGCTGACAACGTGTATCTTTTTCTCGTCAATTGTTGCTTCCAGGCCTTTGCCTGGCAGACTCTTGTAGTCAGTTACCTTCTTAGTCTTGAGGGAAAGCTCCTTTCCTTTTCTGACTATCCCCTGGGCTATAGGGTGTTCGCTGTTTGCCTCTACCGAGTAGGCTATGGTGAGCAGTTGCTTTTCGGTAATGTCGATTGGGTGCATATCGGTAACCCCGAACTCCCCTTTGGTGAGGGTCCCTGTCTTGTCAAAGACTATGGCATCGAGTTTCCGTGCCTCCTCAAAGGCAAGGCGGTTCCGTATCAACAGTCCGTTCTTTGCTGCGATGCTGGTTGACATTGAGGAGACAAGCGGGATGGCAAGTCCGAGGGCATGGGGACAGGATATAATGATGACAGTCACAGCCCTTTCAATGGAGAATGCCAGGTCGCCTCTGATGAGCATCCAGACTATGAAGGTAATGGTCCCCGAGCTAGCGGCAATGTAAAACAACCATTTCGCTGCAGTGTCTGCTAACCGCTGGTTTTTGGACTTGGAGGCTTGTGCTTCCTCCACAAGGCGTTTGACTTGGGAGAGGAAGGTGTCATCCCCGACTTTGCTGACGGTAAACGAAAGGGATCCATCTCCATTGATCGAGCCTCCGATGACTTCGTCTCCTTTGGCTTTTGCTACGGGAACCGATTCTCCGGTGACCATGGCTTCGTTGACCTCTGAACTTCCTTCGAATATTTTCCCGTCTATGGGAATTGTTTCCCCTGGTTTCACCAGTATGGAATCCCCTGCTTTCAGGTCTGTCACCACAACGTCGACGGTGGAACCGTCCTCTTTGATCAGATGGGCCTCTTCAGGCAGGAGCTTGAGCAGTTCATCCAAAGCCCTTGATGCTCCCATGACTGACTTCATCTCAATCCAGTGGCCAAGGAGCATGATCACTACCAGCGTTGCCAGTTCCCAGAAGAAGTCCGTACCCTCCAGGAAAAACGTAGCAGCGGTGCTGTAGAGGTATGCAATGGTAATGGCAAAGGCGATCAGGGTCATCATTGCAGGGGTATGCTCTTTCAGCTCGTCCCTTGCTCCTGTGATGAAAGGTTTTCCGCCAAATATGAATAGGATTGTCGATAGGGCAAACAGGAGGTATTTGGATCCAGGGAATGTCCAGTCGACCCCCATGAAGGAGTGTATCATGGGCGATAGCAGGAGTATCGGGATGGTAAGTGCCAGCGATAGGAAAAACCTTCGCCTGAAGTCCACGACCATCATGGCATGATGGTCGTGGTGATCCTGTTGACTGTTATCCTGGTGTTTTTGATGATCGTGTGTCTGGTGTTCATGCATATGAGCATCAGTATGTTCTTGTTTTGGTTTTGTTGAGTCTTGTTTGTGATTTTTCACAGTAGTCTCCTCTTGGAAGAAAGAGGAGCAGTGGTTGACTGTAAGAATCAGTGTTGTAGCATTGTCTGTCTTTTCGTTAGCTCTCTATGCTCCAACTCCTTCTTGATCAAAGTATAGTGATGTAGTGGGAGAAAAGCAAATGGGGGGAGGTGCCTTTTGGAGCGATAGTGTGGGGATGAACCTGAATGAGGAATTGTGCGCATGCTTCCACCTTGAAAGGATGGAATAGGGAGTTGAAGGGTATGGGTCCTGTTTTCAGACACCTAACGACCTATGTATTTTTGGATATTTTACTATATACGAATGGGATAGTGTATACTGATGATGTTGTTTGGCAGTAGAATGAAACATGTCACGAGGCAACCCTTGCAGCATGTATCCTTACAGGATCAAGGGAAAATCAAATGGCCCTAAACTCCTTAAGGAAAAACTACGGCCATCTCTTGCTGATGGTGTCCATGCCTCATGAGTATCTCAATAAGCATCTAAGCGGATATGGCTTTCCCTAGGTCCTCACCCTGATGCACAGAACACTACTATTTCCTTTCGGTAGGTACTTGAATTTCGTCTTTGAGGATATTTGTATACATATCCACGCTAAAAAAAAGAGGTTTCGTATGATTAAGAGAAAAACTCGATCTGATTGTCAAGTTGGGACGTTTGAGAAAAAACATGGGTTGCCCCCGGGAACTATTCGGAACAAGGATGGTAAAGACACCCGTTCAGACAAACTCATAGGTACCATCAGGAAAGAAGACGAAGAGAAGAAATGATCGGGGGAGTACTCTGAATTAGGATTCAAGAAAAAAAATCCTCTACAAGGTATTTCTTGCAGAGGATTCATTGTTGCCCCGAGGGCGATTCGAACGCCCGACCCCTTCCTTAGGAGGGAAGTGCTCTATCCAGCTGAGCTATCAGAGCGGATGCGTTCTCGATATTACCGGAATAAAGAAGGGTGTTCAAGGGGATGGGAAAAGATTTGCTGTGTTGTCAGTACTATAGAGCGGAAATTCAAGGACAACTGAGTATTCACTGGAATTATTGCCACTTGGTAGAAAAGTGACAGCCAATCCTTTAAGATGGAGTCAGTTAAGCAAGCAGATAGGAGGGAAGCTGGTACTTCCCCCTACTTGTGACTCATATGTGAGCCATGCATACTGTTTTGCAGACCTACGGTGATCGAGCGGCAACAGCTCTGGTTCTACCAGACATCTTTTTGGCAAGGGCCTCACCGGTATTGTATCTACTATGGAGGATGAGCAATGAATACAGCGAACGAGCAAAAAGACCGTATCCGACTTACAACCATCGCACACCGATCGATGCTTGAGCATGAGTTGGTTCCTGACTTCTCAGCAGAAGTCCTTTCTGAACTAGCAAAGATTAAGGAGCCTGTGGCTATACCTGAAAAAGCAGGGGTGGTTGATATGCGCAATTTGCTCTGGTGTTCCCTTGACAATGATGATTCACGGGATCTTGACCAGCTCTCTGCAGTAGAGGCCATGGGCAATGGGAAGGTTAAGATTCAGATAGCAATAGCCGATGTCGACGCTGTCGTCAAGAAAGGCTCTGCTATCGATCTTCATGCACAACAGAATACTTCTTCTGTATATACTGCCCCAAAGGTGTTTCCCATGCTGCCCGAAAAGCTGTCTACAGACATCACTTCGCTCAATTTTGGAAGCGACCGCCTCGCTGTAGTTGTTACAATTGTAGTCGCTGATGATGGTTCTGTCCTGGAATCGGCTTTTTCCAGGGCGATAGTACGCAACAAAGCGAGACTTTCCTACGACAGCGTTGCCGCATGGTTGGATCAGAAAGGACCCATGCCAAAGGAAATCGCAGCAGTCAAAGGGATGGAGGAAAGCTTACGGATCCAAGATGCCACAGCTCAGAAAATGAAGCTTCTTCGCCATAAGCATGGGGCTCTCGTTCTCGAGACAATTGAAGCAAAGCCAGTCTTTTCCGGTGATACATTGGTTGATATCAAAGCTGACCTACCCAACCGAGCAAAGGAGATGGTTGAGGACTTCATGATAGCGGCGAACAGCGTTACTGCCAGATATCTTGCGTCCAAGAATTATGTTTCTCTCAGGCGTGTCGTCAGCAAACCCAAACGTTGGGACCGTATCGTGTCGCTGGTGGCCGAACATGGCACAAAGCTTCCTAAAGAACCCGATTCGATAGCGCTTGAGAACTTTTTGGTCGCCTCGAAAAAGAAAGACCCTTTCCGTTTCCCTGATGTGTCTCTCAGCATCATTAAGCTTCTTGGTTCAGGAGACTATGTAGTGCAGATTCCCGACACTACGAGCGAAGGCCATTTCGGGCTTGCCGTCAAACACTACACTCACTCGACAGCTCCGAATCGGCGCTATCCAGATCTGATAACCCAACGTATTGTGAAGGCTGCCATTGCAGGAAACCCTTCCCCATATTCAGTTGAAGAGCTGAAAGAGCTTGCCCAGCGCTGCAATGCAGCTGAAAATGCAACAAATAAAGTGGAAAGGCAGATGGTGAAGTCGGCAGCGGCGATTCTCCTGGAACAACGAATTGGAGAGCAGTTCGACGCTATCGTTACAGGCTCTGCTGCTAAGGGTACATGGGTACGTATCATGAATCCTCCACTTGAGGGTCGGTTGTCCAGAGGCTTTAAGGGCCTGGATGTTGGAGATTCGCTTCGCGTGCAGTTGATACGCACCAATGTTGAACGTGGCTTCATTGATTTCAAACGAGTTATGTGATGTGCCCTTTGCCTGAGGATAATGGCATCCCTGGCTACTGATGGTTTTGGATCATATGGGTTTGATACGAGAAGATTCCCACAAAAAAACTGCAACTGGATGTACCAGATGCAGTTATTTGTGAGAGTCATACCTTACTGTTTTTGTATTTCCCTTGTTTGATTATGGTCGGCTCTTCTGTTGCTGCAGCAGATCCCTGATCTCAGTCAACAGCTTGATATCAGCAGGGATAACAGGAGGAGGGGAAGGGGTTGCCTCTTTCGCAGCTTTCACTATCTTTTCCTCAACCTTCCTCCGTGCCTCAAGCCTCTCTCGCATCCTGTTAATAGTCCTTACGAGGAAGAATACCACAAGTGCGATAACCAGGAAGTCGATGACTTTCTGGATAAATGTACCATAGCGGATCGCCACTTCTGCACTTGTCTCTGTAGCGGCTGTGATGACTATCTTCAGGTCAACAAAGCTTATGCCTCCGATTATCAGGCCGATGAACGGCATTAGGATGTCTTTGACCATGGAGTTGACGATTGCAGTAAAGGCAGTCCCGACAATGATACCAACTGCCATGTCCATTACATTGCCTCGTGTTATGAACTTCTTAAACTCTCCAAGGATTTTTCTCTCTTTCGCCATGTGTGGCCTCCGAATGGTATTTTGCATAGTCTATCATGATTATATTGTGGTGAGAATGGCCTTTTATGGGTGATTATCTAGGGTGTTTCGCATTTATAGGTTTTCGAGGGTGGTTAATTGTTGAATAAATATACTCTTTCCTGTATAAAGTAATTTATACTTTACAGCGATGATTAACATCTCTGTGGTTGTACATTTTGGAGGTACCCAAGTATGAAAAAAAGCTTGTATGTTTTTGTAGCTCTTGTTGCTCTGTTTGCACTAGTCGCTACTCCTATGTTTGCTCAGGGCGGCGGTGAAGCTTCCAGCCCAAAAATCGGATTTATCGGCCCCATGACCGGTGATTATGCCAACTATGGTGTATTGAGTAATAACTCAGTCATGCTTGCTGTTGAGGAATTCAATGCCAAGGGTGGTTTCAACGGGAAACTTCCTATTGTGCTTGTTACCGAAGACTCTGAAGGTAACGTTGAGAAAGGCCTCTCATCCATTGAGAAGCTCTCGTCAGCTGACAAGATTACAGGCCTTATCGGTCCTGTCTTCACCGGTGTTTCCTTCGCAGTAGGCGAACGCGTACAGAACGAGGGAATCGTCATGATCTCTCCCTCTGCTACCCATGCTGATATCACAGCCATTGGTGACTATGTATTCCGCACAGTCGTTTCTGATGGGCTTCAGGGTGAAGTTTCCGGTAATTACTTCTATGAAAAGCTTGGAATGCGCACCATGGGTGTACTCTATGCAAAGAATGACTACAGTCAGGGCCTGTATGAAGGCATGAAGGCTAGTTTTGAAGCAGCTGGCGGCAAGGTCACCATTGCAGAAGCCTGCCAGGTTGGCGACAAGGATTTCAAGACCCAGCTGACCCAGATCAGGACAGCCAATCCAGATGCAATCTACATTCCCAACTACACTGCAGAGATGGCACAGATTCTCGAGCAGGCAAGGCAGCTTGGTATCAAGACTCCCTTCGTCTCCAGTGATGGGTTCTCCAACCCTGAGATCTACAACCTCGCCGGTAACTTTACTGATGGTGTTGTCTATGTAGGTCCTGCCAAAGTCAAGGAAAGCGCTGCGTACAGCAAGTTTGTTGCCGACTATACCAAAAAGTATGGTGTGGGACCTGACTCTTTTGCCACCAACGCATATGACGGTGCGAACATCCTGCTTGCAGCTATGGACTCTGTCTATAAGAAGACCGGCAAGTTTGACCGCAAGGCAGTTCGTGACGCAGTTGCAGCAACCAAGGATTTCCCTGGTGTAAGCGGCACTGTCAACTTTGCTGAAAATGGTGACCTTGTTGCCTATCAGGGCGTATACAAGGTAAACAAGACCACTCCCGAATACTTGGGAACCTTTACCGTTGTTGATGGCAAGTTGATCCAGATCGACTAATTGTTCTATTCCCGGTCATAGGGAAATTGGAAGGACCGGTGTTGTTTACACCGGTCTTTCCATGTTATCGTACTATCCAGTTACTATGGATAAGGAGAGGCGCATCGTGGGAATCGCTGAATTTTTCCAACATCTGATGAATGGCCTGACTTTGGGGGGCATTTATGCCCTTATTGCCCTTGGGTACACTATGGTGTATGGCATTCTAAAATTCATTAACTTCGCCCATGGTGATATCCTCATGGTGGGGGCGTATATCGGACTGTTTGTCTTTGACCTGTTACGGGGGGACTCTCCTCTCGGGGCCTGGACGATAGTCGCATTCTTTCTGGCTATGCTCATCAGTATGGCAAGTTGTGGTATCCTGGGTATGACCATCGAGCGCATAGCCTACAAACCGTTGCGAAGGGCAACCAGGCTTGCTCCTCTGTTGAGTGCCATTGGTGTATCGTTCATCCTTTCCAACAGCGCCGCTTGGATGCTGGGGACCCAGTCCAGGAAGTTCAACTATCCTTTTGATAACAGCTCCATCAATATAGGTGGGGTCATTATAACACCGCACCAGATTCTGATCCTCGTCGTATCGCTTGCCATGATGCTTGCCTTGAAACTGTTTGTTGATAGGACGCGGATGGGAAAGGCAATGCGAGCCACCAGCTTGGACCAGGATACTGCCATGCTGATGGGCATCAATGTAAACAAGGTCATCAGCCTGACATTTGCCATCGGTAGCGCTCTTGCCGCAGTCGGTGGAATTCTTATCGCCCTGGACTTCAAGGTCTATCCTACCATGGGAACAATGACCGGTCTCAAGGCCTTTGTCGCAGCCGTTGTCGGAGGTATCGGAAACATTTCAGGGGCCATGTTCGGAGGGATTCTCCTCGGTCTGCTTGAAACCTTCGGTGTAGCCATATTGGGCATTCCCTCCGGCCTGAAAGATACCATAGCCTTTGGCGTGCTTATCATCATTCTACTGGTTAAGCCTGAAGGCCTATTCGGCAAAGTCGAAAAGGAGAAGGTGTAATATGTTTAACTTTTTTCTTTTGATACTTATCTATACGGGAATTTATGCCCTGATGGCCATCGGGCAGAATGTCATAACCGGCTATGGAGGGATGCTCTCCCTCTGTCAGGCAGGGTTTTTTGCCATTGGTAGCTATACGACAGCCATATTGGCCACCCACGTGGGTTGGTCTTTCTGGGCGACCTTACCGGCAGCCGCCATCCTGAGTGCACTGTTCGGCCTGCTCATCGGACTACCCACCTTGCGCCTCAAGGGAGATTACCTTGCCATCGCAACGTTGGGATTCGGTGAGATAGTGCGTAATATCTTAAACAACTGGGACTCCCTCACCAACGGGCCTATGGGCATCCAGAAGATTCCTATGCCCGACCTCTTTGGCTTTACCATCAACCCCTATAGGAAATACTCCTTCTTGGTGATGGTCATAATCTTTGTCATCATAGCCTACATCCTCTTCCAGCGTCTTGCCCGTTCCAGAATGGGCAGGGCCCTTACAGCCGTACGTGAAGACGAAATTGCCGCCCAGTCCATGGGCATCAACATCACCAAGTACAAGGTGTACGCCTTTGTCCTCGGTGCAGCCGTAGCCGGTATCGCAGGATCTTTGCAGGCTGTATTCTCCCTTTCTGTCACCCCAGGTACCTATACCTTCATGGTATCGGTCATGGTCTTGTGCATGGTGGTTCTTGGTGGTATGGGGAACTTCAAGGCAGCAATCCTTGGAACCTTCATCATCCAGCTTATCAGTTACTTCCCCCAGCTTACTGGTCTGAGCAGTGTCATCCCTCCCCAGTTCAAGCAGATCCTGTTTGGCCTGATTTTGGTTGTGATGATGATCTGGAGACCCCAGGGCTTGCTTGGTAGGGAAGAACGCACCTACGGTGCCAAGGGAGGCAAGCGATGATCTTATTGGAAACTGAGGCCTTGACCCGGGCCTATGGTGGTGTTGTCGCGGTAAACAAAGTCGACTTCACTGTCGAGTCAGGTCTCATTACCGGTCTCATTGGGCCAAACGGTGCAGGCAAGACCACCCTGTTCAACAACATGACTGGTTTGGACAACCCCTCAAGCGGTAAGGTATTTTTCAACAATAAGGATATTACCAGCTACCCTGCCCATAAGATATGCCGTATGGGCATCGCCCGTACCTTCCAGAATATCCGTCTTTTCAAGGATCTTTCGGTCGTTGAGAATGTCATGATCGGGCGTCATTTCAAGACCGGCAAAAGCGAGACCAAAGGGCGTTTCGTGAACGCCTTGAAAAGCTATGCCTACCTGAAAAGGGAAGAGCAGGAGATCTACGAGAAAGCCGACTCTTGGTTGGATTTCTTTGAGATGGGCCAGTTCAAGAATGAACTTGCCAGAAACCTGCCATATGGAAAACAGCGGGAGCTGGAGATCGCAAGGGCACTGGCCACCGAGCCCCAGCTGCTCTTTTTGGATGAGCCTGCTGCCGGAATGAACCCTCAGGAGACCGAACATCTGATGAGTATCATTCGGAAGATCCGTGATCTTGGCATAACAGTCGTCCTTATTGAGCACGATATGAAGCTGGTGATGAACATCTGTGATACCATAACCGTACTGAACTACGGGCAGAAGCTTGCAGAGGGGACACCTAGGGAGATCAAGCACAACCCGCGCGTCATCGAGGCCTATCTCGGAAAGGAAGAAGCATGAGCGAACTGCTGACCATTGAGGATATCTCTGTAACCTATGGAAACATAAAAGCCCTTAGGAATGTGAGCATGCATGTGAACCAGGGCGATATTGTCTGTCTCATCGGAGCAAACGGAAGTGGCAAGAGCACCCTCCTGAAAGCTATTGTGGGGCAGGAGCCTCTGGTTGGAGGATCCATCACCTTTGATGGTGAGGAGATCTGCAGGACACGCAACGTTGTTGGAAATAAGAACAGGTTGGGAACCAAGAGGAACAACAAGAGCCTCACCACCGATCTTATCGCAGCCCGAGGCATTGCCCTTGTTCCCGAAGGAAGACGTGTCTTTGCTGATATGAGTGTGGAGGAGAACCTTGACATGGGGGCTTTCATGGTCCGTGACAAGGCCGTCATAGCTGAACGCAAAGAAGCCATGTATGACTTCTTCCCCATCCTTGGGGCACGCAGAAGGCAGAAGACCCGTTCCCTTTCAGGAGGGGAGCAGCAGATGATGGCCATAGCCCGCGCCCTGATGAGCGCTCCTCGCCTGATCTTGCTTGATGAACCCGGTCTGGGGTTGGCTCCTCTGGTCATTGCAGACATCTTTGAAAAGATTGACCTTATCAACAAGCAGGATAATGTCACGGTCTTCCTGGTCGAGCAGAATGCCCGTATGGCATTGAAAGCTTCGACAGAGGGCTATGTCATGGAGAATGGAAAGATAGTCCTGCATGATGCCTCTGCCTCCCTTTTGGAGAACGAAAAGGTCCGGGCGGCTTATCTGGGTGAATAATGACTGGATATTCGCCTAGTCTTGAATTATAGTATTGGTAGATGGTAGGTAGGAGAATCATATGATTATCGAACGAAGAATGACTCGCAACCCTGTTACAGCTACACCAGACATGTCGATCGCAGAAGCCTCAAACCTTATGAAGCAAGAGAAGGTGCATAGGCTTCCTGTTTTGGACAAGGATAAGAAGCTGGTAGGCCTCATCACTGAAAAGGATATTCTCTATGCATCACCTTCCCCTGCAAGCAGTCTTTCCATCCATGAGATGGCTTACCTGCTCAGCAAGCTTACTGTCAAGAAACTGATGAGCAAGAATGTGGTAACCATCAACAAGGATACCACAGTTGAAGAGGCAGCTCGCATGATGGTCGACCAGGATCTCTCCTGTCTGCCTGTGCTCGAGGGGGACAAGCTTATCGGTATCGTAAGCAAGAGCGATATGTTCAAGATCTTGCTGGAACTGTTCGGAGCCCGTCACTTTGGCATCAGGGTCTCCTTTGTCGTTGAGGACAAGCCAGGAACCATCGCAAAGATTTCCCAGGCTCTCAGCGAACAGAACATTGATATCATCACATTCGGTACCTTCATGGGAACCGATCCGACCAATGCCATCTGTACCATCAAGGTGCAGGGCGCTTCCATCAGTAAGGTGGTGGAGATAATTAAGCCGTTCGTCTCACAACTGTTGGACGTACGAGAGGTATAAATGGCCAAGAAGAAACATGTGGTTAAGAAAAAAGAGACGGCTGGAGACAGCCGTCTCCCTATTGCAGATGATGCCTACAGACCCTTTGAGGGGATCAAGAAGGTCGTCCCAAAAAATATCGAGAAGAATGGTGAGAAAAAGATAGAGAATACTAAGGTTGAAAAAAAGACAGAGAAAAAACAGCATGAACCTGTGATCCGATCCCAACGCAAGGAACCTTTGATCAAGGGGTATGATCCCAAAGCAAATTTTGGTGATATCCTCAAAGCCTGGGAGACAACCGGTGAGATGGATGGCGTCACAGCCCGTATGAAAAGCCACAGCACGGTTAAGGTTGGAAAATCTTTTGCTGAGATTCTCTCTGAGTGGGATGGGGAGAAGGTCAAAGAGCAGGAAAAAAAGAAACCTGCCTCTATCAAGCCAAGCAAGCAGTATACCCCAAAAAAGGATTTTGGCTCTCTTCTTGATGAGTTTGATGGTGTTGCACCTAAGAAAGACCGTAGGGTCACCACAGAAAGAAGCGTTGCTCCAGCCCCTCCCAAGAATGAGAAGCTACGTCCTTCCAAGGAGATGGTGCAGGCGTTGGAAGATAAGGCTGAGGAGGACACAAAGAGAGAGAGCACTGTCTCCTGGTCCTTTGCCGATACCTACAAACAGTGGAACAAGGTCTCTGATGAGAAGGGAGCCCTAGCCAAGTCTATGAAGGAGAAGCGTGAGCAAAAGCCAGCCTATCGTTCCGTCTCCGCCTTGAGGGCCATGGAGCCTGAGGTAACACTCGACCTGCATGGCATGAAGGTGCAGGAAGCTGAAGAGGCGTGTATCACCTTCCTCAAGGATAGCTCTGAAAATGGCTTGAAGAAGGTTGCCATCATAACAGGCAAGGGGTTGCACAACGACAAGGGCTTCTCCCTCTTGAAGGATGCTGCTATGAGTGCGATCCGTCTCAGTGGGCTTGTCACAGAGGCCTATACCCCCAAGGCACAGTATGGTGGCAGTGGTGCCATCTGGATTATCCTGAAACAGAAATAGGGGAGTCTAAACTGGATTTTGAAAGAGTACCATACACAAAAATAGCCGACTCTCACATGAGAATCGGCTTGTTGTGTGTTTGGGTATGCCTTACCTTTCTCTGTATATGATCCGACCCTTGGTCAGGTCATAGGGAGAAAGTGCTACACGCACGGTATCACCAGGAACAATCCTGATATAGTGTTTTCGCATCTTGCCCGAAAGATGGGCGAGGATAACATGCTGGTTCTGTAGTTCCACACGGAACTGTGTATTGGGAAGTGCTTCGCGAACGATGCCTTCCACTTCAATTGCTTCTTCTTTGGCCACAAAGCCCTCCAAATATCTGCTGTTAAGCTAAATAATTATAAGCTTTACAGGATTTTCTGTCAACATAAGCCTATTTTACGAATATATCCCAATACCCCTTGAGGAACAGAACAAGGACGATTGCAGGGAGAATCCACTTGAAATAGTATTTCAAAACCTTTGGGAACTTCAAGCCCTCACCCGTATCGGCCTCTGTGATGAATTTGTCCCATCCCCATCCGTATCTTGATGTACAGAATAAGGTAATGAACAATGATCCGAAGGGAAGCAGCGTTGAACTCACAATGAAATCTTCCAAATCGAGGATGCCTGTCCCCGGTCCTAGGGGCTGGATGTGCGAAAGGACATTGAAGCCCAGCAGGCAGGGTAGAGAGAGGACGATGATGACAAAACAGTTGATTATCGTCGCTTTCTTTCTGCTTACCTGGTGTGCATCGATCCAGTAGCTGACAATATTTTCAAATACTGCAATGAGGGTGCTCAAGGCCGCGAAGCTCATAAACAGGAAGAACAGGATACCCCAGATTCTACCACCATTCATCTGGTTGAAGATGTTGGGTAGGGTGATGAACAACAATGAAGGACCTGCATCAGGTTGGACGCCGAAGGCGAAGGCGGCAGGGAAGATGATCAGGCCGCTTGCCAGGGCGATGAAGGTATCCAGGCCGATGATTCGCACAGCCTCGCCTGTAAGGGAGTACTTCTTGTCGATATAGGAGCCGAAGATGGAGATGCTTCCGATACCAAGGCTGAGGGTGAAGAACGCCTGGCCCATCGCCGCATAGATCGCTTCAAATGTTCCGATCTCCCTCATTCGTGCAAAGTCAGGCAGCAGGTAGAACTTCAGGCCCTCGCTTCCGCCCTTGATGGTGAGGCTGTTGACCGCAAGGATGACAATGAGGCTAAGGAGGCCCATCATCATGAACTTGGTGATCTTCTCTACGCCGTTCTGCAAGCCCCTTCCTACGGGGATGAACGCCAAGACAGTGGCCAGCACCATCCAGAACAGCATCATCAGGGGCGATTCGAGCATGTTGCCGAAAAACCCTCCGACCCCTGCAGTGTCGAGTCCGACAAAATCACCTTTGACCATATGGAAGAAGTAGGCAAGCAGCCATCCTGATATGGTGGTGTAGAAGAACATCAGCACATAGTTGCCAAAGATGGCCGCCGGTCCGAACAGATGCCATTTCTTTCCCTTAGGCTCCAAGGTCTTGAAGGTCAGGCCAATGTTCTGCTTACTAGCCCGTCCGATGGATAATTCCATTACCATGACCGGAAGACCGAGGATCACGAGGAACAGGATATAGAACAGAACAAATGCCGCTCCACCGTATCGCCCTGTAATATAGGGAAAGCGCCAGACGTTTCCTAAGCCGATTGCGCATCCTGCGGAGAGGAAGATAAAGCCAAGTCGGCTTGCCAGTGTTTCTCGAGTGTTAGTTTTTTCCATTGGTTAGAATCCTGTTTTTTTGTAACTACCGGGTAGTTCATACTATATGGTGCCAATGATTTTACAATACTGGCACAACCGGTGTAGTTTACGGTCAGCGGGAGCAAAAATCAACTATAAAATAGCAATTACCTGTATTGAATTGTCTTGTGTCGTTGACAGAGCTCAAGCAGAAGGGCAAGATAGCAGTATTCAGATCTACAGCATGAGGTGAAAGATGGCTGACAAACAAGCATTGAAAGCGTATTTGGCGAGGACAAAGGACATTGAGGTCGGTATGGTAGCATACGTGGCATCATTGGAGAAAGTTGCAGATGTTGCCCCTGAGATTGCTTCTAGGATTGTGAGCGAGCTTAAGGATCAGAGATCCCACTTGAAACTGATCGCAAGCGAGAACTTCTCATCACTGAACTCCCAGCTTGCAATGGGAAACCTCTTCACTGACAAGTATAGTGAGGGCTATGCATACCACCGATTCTATGCAGGATGTGACAATGTCGACTCTGTCGAAGCGTATGCATGTGAGAAGGCCTGCCAATTGTTTGGCGCTGACCATGCATATGTACAGCCCCACAGTGGTGCTGATGCGAACCTTGTCGCCTACTGGGCTATCCTGCATGCAAAAGTACAGGTCCCCTTGCTGGAGGACATAGGTATCACCAACCCGAGTGACCTCAGTCGCAAACAGTGGGATGTCGTGCGGGAAAAGCTGGGCAACCAGAAGATTCTTGGCCTTGACTACTACAGCGGCGGGCACCTTACCCACGGCTACCGTCAGAACGTGTCGGCTCAGATGTTTGATGCATACAGCTATTCTGTCGATGAAGAGACTGGCCTGCTCGACTACGATGCAATAGAAAAACTTACAAGGGAGATCAAGCCATTGATCCTACTTGCCGGATATAGCGCATATCCAAGGAAAATCAACTTCAAACGTATGGCCGAGATCGCCCACAGTGTAGGAGCAGTATTCATGGTGGACATGGCCCACTTTGCCGGTCTGGTCGCAGGAAAGGTCTTTACAGGAGAGTTTGATCCTGTACCTTGGGCTGATGTGGTGACCACAACTACCCACAAGACCCTTCGCGGTCCTCGTGGTGGTATGATCCTCTGTAAGAGCGAGTATGCCGACAGCGTGGACAAGGGCTGTCCCCTTGTCATAGGAGGGCCCCTCCCTCATGTCATGGCCGCCAAGGCAGTATCCTTTGCTGAAGCCCTTAAGCCTTCCTTTGCTACGTATGCTAAGAAGATCGTGGAAAACTCCGCTGCCCTTGCACAAGCTTGCCTTGATGAGGGCATCCCTGTTGCGACCGGAGGAAGTGACAACCACCTTATGCTCCTTGATGTTCGCTCCTTCGACCTCAACGGCAGGCAGGCCGAGAGTGCCCTTCGAGAATGCGGTGTGACACTCAACAGAAATGCCCTCCCCTTTGATCCAAACGGCCCATGGTATACAAGTGGCCTCAGGATAGGGACCCCGGCAGTGACTACCTTGGGAATGGGAGTCAAGGAGATGCAGGAGATAGCAGCCATCATTGCCTTGGTTCTGAAGAATACCCGTCCCGCCGAGATCACCAAAGGTGCGAAGGCAGGAACCATGAGCAAAGCCAAATTTGTGACTTCAGAGGACGCCATCGAGGAAGCAAGAGGACGAGTCTCTGCTTTGATTTCACAGTTCAAGCTCTACCCTGAATTGGATCTGGCTTTCCTTGAAGAGTTTTTCCCTCTCGACATTGGATGAGAGTGGTGGTAGCATGAATCTGTTTGGAGGTACGAGATGAGTAGCATTCCTGAAGTCTTGAAGTATAGCAAGGACCACGAATGGGTCCGTCTTGACGGCGATAAGGCCTATGTGGGCATTACCGATCATGCACAGAACGAGTTAGGCGAGATAGTATATGTCGAGCTTCCTTCTGTCGGAGATACCTTCGGTAAGGACGAGGAGATTGCAACGGTTGAGAGCGTCAAAGCAGCCTCTGCCATCATCAACCCCGTCTCCGGTGAAGTTGTGGCGGTAAATGAGGATCTCGATGATTCTCCGGAGTTGATAAATACCGACTGCTACAAGCATTATCTGTATGTGTTGGGTTCTTTTTCCAAGAGTGACTATGATGCGCTTTTGGATGCCAGCTCGTACGCTGAGTTTCTTGAAAGCCTGTAAGAATCGCCCTTCGCCGCCAGAGCCTGGCGGCGTTGGTCTGTTCAGACAATGAGGAGGAGCGTGTGGTCTATCCCTACATTCCCCATACTGATGACGACCGGAAAAAAATGCTGGAAGCTATCGGGGTGGGTTCGATCGAAGAGTTGTATTCGTCGCTGACTGAAGATCTTTTGCTCAGCGACTCTGTTCCCATAAGCCATGGCCGCACCGAAGATGAGGTGTTGAGGATGATCACGGCCATCGCACAGCGAAATAGCAACAGCATCCCTTTCCTTGGGTGTGGTTGCTATGACCATCTGGTTCCTTCCACCGTACAGACTTTGGCAAACCTGCCTTCTTTTGTCACAGCCTATACTCCCTATCAGGCAGAGATGAGCCAAGGGTTGCTGCAGGTGATCTACGAATTCCAAAGCATGATCTGTGAGATCACCGGGATGGATGTCTCCAATGCTTCCCTCTATGATGGGGCTAACTCTGTTGCAGAGGCAGCGACCATCATGGTACGTTCCAAGCGCAAGGCTACGACGGTGCTCGTATCCGCCACTCTCCATCCCTTTGCCCTGCAGGTGCTCCAGACTTGGTCTTACGGAACCGAACATGAAATCCGTTTCATAGCTGAAAAACAAGGTGTCACTGACCTGGAGGATTTGGCCTCGCTCTTGACCGATGAGGTTGCAGGCCTTATCGTGCAGACCCCAAACCGCTATGGCCTGCTTGAGGACTACAGCGGAGTTGCTGAGGCTTTGCACGAGAAAGGGTGTCTCTTTGCGATCAGCAGCGACATTCTTTCCCTAGCGATGCAGAAAAGCCCTGCAGAATGGGGAGCGGATATCGCCATCGGCGATACACAGGCCCTTGGCCTTCCCCTTGCCTTCGGAGGCCCCTCCTGTGGCTACATGGCAGTTACAGAGGCTCTGATGCGTAAAATACCCGGACGTATTGTAGGGGCGACTGTGGACAAGCAGGGACGCCGTGGCTACACGCTGACCCTACAGGCGCGCGAGCAGCATATAAAGCGTGAGAAGGCAAGCAGCAATGTCTGCTCCAATCAGGCCCTCTCTGCCATGATGACCACCATACACCTGTCCTCCCTTGGGTGGGCCGGGATGGTAGAGGCTGCAAAGCAAAGCTATGTGAAGGCCCACTATCTTGCCTACCACCTTGCCCAGCTTCCTGGGATGACCCTTGTCTGGGATGTCCCGTTCTGGTGTGAGTTCCCCCTGAGGTTTTCTGACGCAAAGAAGATGCGTAAATTCCTGCAGGAGCTTCGCAACGAAGGCATATTTGCCGGTGTGAGGCTGGCCTCCCTTACCCGGGAGCCTAAGGATGAACTGGTCCTGTTGGTCGCAGTGACTGAGAAGCGCAGTCGCGAGGAGCTTGAGCTTTATCTCGCAGCAGCCAGGAGGGTGATGAAATGAGTGAACCGCTGTTGATCGACAAGTCAAAGAAAGGACGAAAAGCCTACTGTTTTCCCGCCTTGGATCTTCCCCGGGGGTTTGAGCAGGCTCTTCCTGAACTGCCTTCCCAGCTGCTACGCCAGAGGCCAGCCCGGCTTCCCGAAGTTGCTGAGCTGGATGTGGTTCGTCATTTCACCAAGCTTTCTACCCAATCCTTTGGTGTGGATAGCGGCCCGTATCCGTTGGGATCCTGTACCATGAAGTACAACCCGAAGCTTGGTGAGCAGATAGCGCAGATCCCCGCATTTACGACCATCCACCCGTTGCAGGATCTCTCCGCCGCCCAAGGATGCCTGTCCATCATGTACAACCTGCTTGAGGATCTTTCCTCCATCACCGGGATGAGCTGGGGAAGCCTTCAGCCCTGTGCCGGTGCCCATGGTGAATATGTCGGGCTGAAGATGATACGCGCCTATTTTCTGAACCGCGGCGAGAAAGGGCGCAACAAGGTGCTTGTTCCCATCTCCGCCCATGGGACCAATCCTGCAAGTGCCGCTATGAACGGTTTTGAGGTGGTTACTGTGGCCAGCAACAAGGAAGGGCTGGTGGATCTTGAGGATCTCAAGAGCAAGCTTGATGACAGTGTGGCTGCCCTCATGCTCACAAATCCCAATACCTTGGGCTTGTTTGAGAAGGATATTTTAGAAATTTCCTCCTCTGTGCATGCATCTGGGGGGTTGCTCTACTATGATGGGGCCAACCTGAACGCTATCATGGGTATGGCTACACCCGGTGATATGGGCTTTGATGTGTTGCACCTCAACCTGCACAAGACCTTCTCCACCCCCCATGGGGGAGGAGGCCCTGGAAGTGGTCCTGTGATGGTCAATGATACCCTCCGTCCCTTCTTGCCCAAGCCTGATATCGAATTGACAGATGGTGGTTATGCCTATACATGGGACAGGCCGCTCTCGATCGGGAAGGTCAGCATGTTCTGGGGGAACTTCCTGGTTCTTCTTCGTGCCTATGTCTATATCCTTCGCATGGGTAGCGAGGGCATACGCGCCGCTGCCTCCCATGCGGTCTTGAATGCCAACTACCTCAAGAAGAGACTGGAAAAACATTTTGTCATTCCCTATGACGTCAATTGCATGCACGAGTTCGTCATTAGCTGTGAAAAGCTGAAGAAACAGTACGGCATCACCGCCCAGGACATTGCCAAAGGCCTTATCGATGAGGGCTATCATCCTCCCACGATGTACTTCCCCACGATAGTGCCTGAAGCCCTGATGTTCGAGCCGACTGAAAGTGAAAGCATTGAGACTCTCGATGCTTTCGCAGAAACGCTCATCAGTCTGTTGGATCGTGCAAAGAAGGATCCTGCCTACCTCAAGGGAGCTCCCTATTCCACCCCTGTCGGCCGTCTTGATGAGGTGAAGGCTGTAAAGGAACCCGATCTTCACTACTAGCCTATCGTTTCTGAGTAATTTCATACCACCTTTACATACAAGAGAGTCCTTCCTTCATACCTGAGGGAAGGACATCCTTTCTCACCCAATTTCAAGCTATTTCCTCATCCTATTGCAGAGGTTGAGAACCACAGTATTCCAGTCCGGATACATTCACGCACCAAGGACTATTCTGTTTCTGAAAAGCATCCGGTTATTGCTATGGCCCCATTGCCATGATATCTTTGAGATACGAAGAAATTCGTATACCAAGCAGAGGCAATGAAACAATGGCAAGATATATCAGGTACCAGGAGAAACAAGGCAAGACCTATGCCCAACTCATGGATTCGTTCAGGATGGATGGAGAAAAGAAGAATGTCTACATTGAGAGCCTCGGAATCGTCCTGGACAAGGAAAGGGGTGTGTTCAAGTCAAAGCAACGGGGTGTGTATTCGTTTACGTTGGACGGCGGATATGCCAACGCACCGGCTGATGTTGAGACAATCCACGTACAGGCAAAGAAGGAGACGCTCATACTGGACTTCGGGGATAGCTACATCCTGGACAGGTTCCTGAGGGACAATACCCCCTTCTCCTATCTGTTTTCAGATATCCTGCCCAACCAGAGGGATACCCTGTTCTCCCTCATCCTTTTCAGGCTCCTAACCGATGATAAGCCCTACATGTACGCACAGCCTTGGTATGAGGGCAGTTATGCAAGGATCCTATACCCCAAGGCCACCCTCCAGAACCAGGGTATACAGGATTTCCTCATTGCACTGGGATCCGAAGGTGTCATTAGCGACTTCTTTTCCTCCTACCTAACGATGCTGTATGCACAGGGAAGGGGTAGGGGTATCCTCTTTGATGATGCCTTGAACCCAGAGATGAGGCTGGTCAATATCATTGACCGTGTCACCGGCATGCCTCTCTATCTTCGCTGTTGTCTAGGGAACGTGATGGAGACCAGTACTCTGCTCACCACAGTGAAGGAATTGGACCCGCTAGGGGTGAATGTGGATATGATCCTATCCGATGCGGTATATTGTAGCAAAGACAATGTTGATTCTTTCTACGCCAACAAAATGCCCTTTGTCTCCAGGGTGGGTACCGACAGGAAGCTGTACAAGGAGTTGGTGGAGAAGTATGCTGATAGCCTGCGGCAAGCCAAGTACATGGTTGGTCTTGATACGCGTGTTGTCCATATGGGAAGGTTCCCGGTCGACATTCACGGCCATGCAGGCTACGCCTACCTGGGTCTGGACATGGGTAACCACAATATGCAAGAGAAGAAGGTTTCTCTCGAGGCCCTCAATGACATCTTGACGTTCAGAGAAAATAATGACGAGATGAAAATGCTCGGTACCTTCGTCCTGGTCTCCTCAGACAAGATGGAGTGCAAAAACCTTCTGTCCCTGTACAATAGGCAGATGGAGAAGCTTTCCGATATGACAAAGAACAGTGCCGACATGCATTGCCTTCCCATCCAGGGCGAGAATACCCTAAAGGGCCATCTGATGCTCACCTTTCTGTCCTCCGTCCTGCTCCAACTGTTGCAGCAGGACATGCTGCTGCAACAGTTGGAAGAGAATACGATAAACCCTGAAGGAGCCTTCCATGTGCTGAGGAATCAGAAATGTAAGGTGTATGATGGGCTTGTCATCCCCCAGAAACCTACAAAAATGATGTATGGGATATACAAGCTGCTGAAGATGGAAAGCCCTAGTTCCATTCCGTATCAGAGCCCATGAGGCCTGTAGTATGGGTTGAAACCATCGAGGGGAATTCTTGTGCCTCTTCTTATCAAAAATCTCCTTGATCGTGATGCATTTCATCATCAGTGGCTTACCTTCCAGTCTGCTTGGCTTGATATGACCAAAAAGATCTGAAGGTGTCTGAGAAAGGGGTGGTGCAGGGAAGTTGAATATTCCATATCTGATGATATCCGGTTCCCCGCAGACCCTGGTTTGTCCTGTGAAAGCAGAGAAAAACGCACCCCTTAAGGAGTGCGCTCTTATTGTGCCGGGTACTTTCAAGGTCTGAAAACCTAGCAACTTCACCGGTACGCTTATAGTGTTTGTCAGAATTCTAGGATTGTCAAGATACAGCTACCTCTTGTGATCGTATGGATGCTGGATATTAGCTGGATGCTGGATGATGCATATTTTACTTTGCATAGCGTGGAAAACTGGAGTATCTTATAGGTATGAACAGAATACTTATACAAAATGGACTTTTGGTAGATACCGAGTGGACACGGCATGCGGACATCTTGATAGAAGGCTCCAAGATTGCGCATATCGCCAACAAAATCGATGAGCATGATGTTCCTGAAGGAACAGAGATTGTTCATGCCGAGGACATGTGCATTCTCCCCGGTCTCATTGATGCCCATACTCACTATCATTTGGTGAGTCGCGGAACTGTAACCGCTGACTCCTTCGCCCAAGGTAGCAAGTGCGCAGCTTTTGGCGGGGTTACCTGTGTGGTGGATTTTGCCGATGATGACAAGAAGGGTGATCTTGCCTCTTGTAGCAAGGAGCGCATCGCTGCCATGGCCGAAGGGATGGCTGTGGACTTCTCCCTCCATCAGGGCGTCTACTCCTATCGGGAGGGTATTGCAGGTGAGTTAAAAAAACTCAAGAAGAGTGGGGTGAATGTCATCAAGCTTTTCACCACCTACCGCAATGTCGGCTACCTTATCGAGAAACGGGAAGAGCTCAAGACCATCTTTGCCGAGTGCAAGCGCCTGGATATCATGGTGAGCGTGCACTGCGAAGACGATGCCATGATCGAGAGGATCCACAAGGATTACAAGGGTCCGTATACTCCCTCTGCCCATGCAGATCTTCGTCCTAGCGAGGTTGAGGCTGAGGGTATCCGATTTGTAGGGGAGATCGCCGGCGAGTTGGAAATGCCCCTGTATGTGGTGCATCTTTCCAGCAAGGCTGGTCTTGAACAGGTAAGGGAACTCAGGGTGAAGGGTGTGCGTGTCATTGTGGAGACCACCCCCCACTATCTCTTCCTAGACCGTTCCAAATTGGAAGGGCCTAAGGGTAGCCTCTATGTGATGACCCCTCCCTTACGTACCAAAGAGGATAATGAGGCTCTGCAGGAAGCCTTGCTCAATGGTGAGATCCAGGTGGTAGCAACCGACCACTGTTCGTTCACCAAGGAGCAGAAACTCGCTAGTGATGACTGCCGCACCATATTCCCCGGTATCCCAGGTACAGAAGAGATGCTCCCCCTGTTATATACATTCGCGATAAAAAGTGGGAGGATCGGGCTGCAGCAGGTGGTGAACCTGCTCAGTACAGGTCCTGCAAAGACATTCGGGCTCTACCCGAAGAAAGGGGCCATCAGGGTCGGATCCGATGCAGACCTGGTAATCTTCGATCCTGACGAGGCTTGGACTCTCTCCTCCGAGACAACCCATTCAGCGAGTGGCTATACCCCTTATGAAGGGTTTTCTGTGTTGGGCAAGCCCATCATGACCTACCTCAGGGGTAGGCTCATCATGGGCGATGGTATCTATCTGGGTATTGAAGGCAATGGAAAGTTTGTTCCCCAAGGCGATACCGGTAGGGTAAAGACTGTGATGCATTGAGTGTCTTGCGACAAGTATGGTGCATTGGATACTTTCTGATTGGAGAAAGAGGGGCAAAACGGCAACAAGAGTGTTGCCGTTTTGTGTCTTGAAGAGGCTTTGATGGTTCCTCCTGTATGTTCAATTTTGACAAATTGTCTATTATGTCTTCTTTGCGTATGGTTTTCTTGTCAGAGAGCAGTTTTTTATATACAGTTACGAGAGTAAGGAGTTTACATGATTAAGGGAATTCTCTTTGATATGGACGGGGTGCTCATCGATTCTGAACCCCTTATCCTTCATGCCGCAATCTCATATTTCTCATCTTTGGGCGTATCTGTACAGAAAGAGGACTTTACCCCTTTCATAGGAGCGGGAGACCGGAGGTTTCTCTGCGGTGTAGCAGAAAAATATGGCATTTCCCTAGACTACGAAGAGGCGAAGACGGCCCTATTCTCCCTCTACGAAGATTATGCAATGGAAGTGGGGCCCCTTGAGGGCGTCCATCGCTTTATTGCCAATGCCAGGAAAGCTGGGCTCAAGATTGCAGTTGCCACCAGCGGTGCTCCGGCCAAAGTCGCGATAAACCTCAAGAGCATAGGTCTTAGCGAATCAGATTTTGACCTAGTGGTTACCGGTTCCATGATCAAACGCAACAAGCCCGCTCCTGACATCTACCAGCTTGCCTCCCTTGCAATGGGTCTGCCTACCGAGGAGTGCCTGGTGATCGAGGATGCCATCAACGGCATCCAAGCTGGCAAGATGGCGGGTTGCACCGTCTGTGCCCTGACAACGACCTTTGTCGTCACCGCCCTCTTTGAGGCAGGGGCTGACCTTGTTGTCACCTCCTTGGATAGCTTTGAAGATTTCTCTTCTGTCCAGATGTTCAACGAGCAACTGGCTGGCCTGATCAGTGCCGATGACGGCAAGGTGCAGTATGGTGCCGGTAGGATCCTTCCTGCATCGGGTGTCATGCAGACCAAGGAACAACTCTTGGATCTGGCTATTCATGAAGCGTATGCTAAGCGTAAGAATGCCTATACTCCATACTCTCATTATAAGGTAGGGGCCTCGGTGCTTAGTGCAGCCACCAGTAGGGTCTACAGCGGCTGCAATGTGGAGAACTCCAGCTATGGGGCTACCATCTGTGCCGAACGCAATGCGGTTCTCAATGCGATAGCAAATGAAGGGAGCCTTGGTGTGGAACTGTTGGTGGTTGTGAGCGAAGACACCCCTCCGGCACCCCCTTGCGCCGTCTGTCTGCAAGTCCTTGCAGAATTCAGCCGTCCTGAAACTGAGATCCACCTCCTCGATACTCTAGCTGCCCAAAATAAGGGGCAAGGAACCCATCTCGTGTACACCTTCGCTGACCTGCTTCCCTATCCCTTTATTTTTCCTTCGATGAGGTTCTGATGAAAAGAGTGCTGGTCCTTGGCTGCACAGTTCTTCTTCTCGTTTTGCTCGCAGGTTGCACCTCTACAACCCATCTGGTAAAAGGGGCTTCTGTCGATCCCTCTCTCAGTTTTTCAGAGAAGATGGAGAGCTATGATATTCCCCAAGTGCAAATGACCTATCCAACCGTCTACTATGATGGGGAGCTCTGGCGTGAACGGGTCATAGAGCTTGTCAGGTCTGCTGAAGATTATATCATCATCTCCTCGTTTCTTGCCTCAAGTTCGGAATGTTTGGAAGAGTTGTACGCCCTGATCGCCCAGCGGGCAGAGGAGGGGGTGCGCATCTACTTCATCGTCGATGGCACAGGTGCCTTCGACATGACAGAGACGCGCTTTCATCTCATTCCCCTGAAGTTTCTCCGGGATAGTGGGGTACACCTTCTGGAGTACAACCCCATGTCGGCTGCAAGGCTGGTTGCAGGAACAAAGATCCTGTTTCGTGACCACCGCAAGTACCTTATCGTTGATGGGAAATATCTGGCAATTGGTGGGATGAATCTCAACTATATCTCAATAGGAGCTGCAGGGGATGATCTGCAACGTGACTCGATGTATGAGTTTGTCTCGCCACAGCTGTGCGAGGTGATGTTGGATGGATTTGTCCCCTGGTGGAATGAGCAGACCTGGGATGAGGTGCGTCGGGAAGATTTTTCTGTCGATCATGACTTTGGCTCTGACCAGGAGCAGTTCACCGCCTGGTTTGCTGACCAGCATCCGTTATCAGATAAACTTTCCGGTATGTTTGGCTCCTTGCTTGCGGAGGCCCAAGTGAGTGTTAAGGCACTGCCTTTCCTTCCGTTCTTTGACCAGTACCTTCTCTCGGTCTTCAAACAGACAGCACAACGAGGGGTAGATATACAGATGGTCATTCCCTTTGACTCACGCGTTTCCAACAGAAAAGGCATTGAGTATATGGCAAAGGATCTCCTGTCGATGCATATCGACCTTCGTCTTGAGAAAGAGAGTGGGAAGACCCAGCGCCTGTTGCATGAAAAGCTTATGATCGTAGACAGCAGGTATGTGGTATTCGGTTCCACCAACTTGAACTATCGCTCCTTTACCCTTGCCTTTGAGATGTCGCTGGTCATCGACAGCCCGGCTCTAGCCAAGGAGTTGGAGGATCATTTTGCACGCATTTATGATGACTCTGAGCCAATTACAGCAGAGCAGGCGGAAAAGTGGCGACGGCTTGACAACTGGCCCCGGTATGCCTTTGGGATTATAGGGGGCTAGGATGAAACGAGTATTGTTAGCTCTGGCCTTGACGCTTTGTTTTGTATCCTCTCCTCTGGTCGCCAAAAGTTTTGGGTATGGGCTTGGCATGTACGGCCAGAGCATAGTGGCGAATGAACAGGATTCCTCAAGTGGAGTGGAGCTCTCGTTTGTCTATCAGCCATGGCTATTGCCTATTGGCAATCCTTCAGTACATGTAAAAGGTGCTATGGGATCTGATATGCAGGGCACCCTAACGTTCCCCTATGTGGAGTTGGGTATCTCTGTGGATCTCTTTAGGATTATCGATCATCCGTTCAACTTTTTTGCGAATAATATTGTGGCCTACGACCCCGCCGTCTCGGTTGCCTATCATTTTGATGTAGAGCGAACTACCCCTCTGATGAGTGTGGGATTCAGTCCGTTCAAGCTCAGCCAGAAGGATTTTTGGTATGAGTTCTTTGCCTTCTATGTCGCATTGGACGTAGGCACAGGCTCTGTGGACAACTGGGGCATACACCTGGTTCGTTACACATATATCTTCAAGTAGGTCGATATGAGAAAACTCTGTACTATTCTGGTTGCCCTTCTGTTTGTTTGTACGTCCCTCTTTGCAGGAACTTTTGACCTTGGTGTAACGTTGGGAACAAATACCCATTGGGGTGATGAGTCATTTGATACGAGCAAGCTGAAAATGGCTTGGGGTGTTACGATGGGCATCAGTGATGACTGGGAGTTGGATCTGCAGGCAAACAGCTCCCTGATACCCCAGTTTTTTGGTGACACTACAGTTGCTGTGCTCCTGCAAAAATCCCTGCTTGGCCAGCGGTCTACAGGCACAAAAGTAGCAGGGCTTGGTGTAAACACCCTGCTGGGGGCAGGGTTGCTGTTCACAGACTATTTCCCGGGAGACTATCTGCTACCTACCCATATCTTGCTCAGCCTTACCCCCCTAGCGGTTGGGAACCCCATCTCAGCAAAACGTGAACGTGCCTTTACCCTGACCTTTGCATACAACTTCATCACCAATCAGGTGAGTGTGCTCTTCGATCTGATAAAATACGATTTGTATGTGGTTGGGACGTATCGTGACTATCTCTAGCAATGACCTTCCAAGGCCATGATCTTATCTACCCGTCTCTGGTGACGGTCTCCCTCGAAGGATGCATCGGTAAAGGCATCGAGGATGGCGCAGGGATCTTCGCAGTATTCGATCCTTCCCCCAAAGGCTATGAAGTTTACATCATTGTGCTTTCTTGCCATACCAGCTGCGTACATGTTCTGTGGTAGGGCGCACCTGATTCCTTCTATCTTGTTTGCACTGATTGATATGCCGATACCAGTTCCACACAAGAGCACGCCAAAGGCATAGTCTCCCTTCATATACTCCTTGCAAGCGAGTTCTGCCATATCAGGATAGTCGACAGAGTCATTGGATGTGACACCGAGATGATTGACGGTATAGCCTTTCTCAGTGAGGTGTTTTACAAATGTCAAAGCCAGTTCCACCGCTCCGTGGTCATTGGCGAGTACTACGTTAGCCATAGGTTCCTCCTGTGATGAGGATACTGTATTTGCCCAATTCTGGCTACCGTGAAAGGTGAGTTGCTTCACTATGGTAACTGCTGTAGAATAGCGTAACAAAGGAACTAACCAATGGCTGAAATATTCATTAGTGGTCATCGTAATCCGGATATGGACAGTGTATGCGCTGCCTATAGCTATGCATACCTGAAAAACAAGCTCGACCCGACCAATACCTACATCCCTGTACGGTGTGGCAACCTCAACGATACGACCAAGGCTCAGTTTGATCGCCTTGGAGTCCAGCCTCCAGCCTTCATCAAGGATGTGCGATCACGTGTGGCAAGTGTGACCCGCGTTCCCAATACTGTCTTGCAGACAACAGACCCTGTCTACAATCTGGTCTCCTTCTACGGTAAGGCCAACCAGAGTTCAGTAATTCCAATTCTGGAAGGGACAGCGTATAAGGGTCTTCTCAGTGTCGATGAGGTCAGCAGTTTTGTGTTGCGGGAGAACAGCGGCAGTCGTCCTGTCTACCATTTTGTCCCTGACAATTTCTCCAAGGTGCTCAGAGGCACGTTTATCAAGAGAGGAGAGCTTTCTGCTTTTGACGCCCCTATTGTAGTGGGTGCAATGCGCTATGTCATCTTTTGCAAACATATGGAAGCCCTTGTTGAGCAAAAGCCTATATTGGTAGTCGGAGATAGGGAAGACCATATTAGAAAAGCTATCGAGATGCAAATTCCAGCTATCATTCTGACCGGATTAGAAAATGGACTTACCTCCGATGTTGACTTCTCCTCCTACAGGGGGACTGTTTTTGTCAGTGAGGAGGACACCGCAGAGTCTCTGAGACTTTTGCGTCTCACCATACCTGTAAAGGAACTGATACAGAACGATCCTCCTGGCATCCAGGACGATACGCTCTTTGATGAAGCCAAGGCCATCCTGGCAGAGAGTGAGTTCCGTGGACTCCCAATCTTTTCCGGGGATGAATGGACTGGATTTGTAACCAGAAGGTGTTTCTTGGAGAAGCCCAAGACCAGGCTGATCATGGTAGACCACAATGAGCCCGAGCAGAGTGTGCCCGGTATTGAGGAGGCTGAGGTCGTTGAGATCATAGACCACCATCGCCTAGGGGCAGCGAAGACGCGCCATCCCATCTACATCCGATGCGAGCCGTTGGGTTCGACCTGTACCATCATCTACAACCTTTTTGTCCGCAATGATGTGGCCATTGGTGAATCGCTTGCTAAAGTGTTGCTCAGCGGGATTGTCAGCGACACCATCATGCTCAAGAGCCCTACCACTACCTTTGAGGATTTCACTGCGGTGCAGGATCTCTGTGCGATAGCAAATATTCCTGAGATGAGGGATTTTGGCGAGAGGATGTTCTCAAGCGGTGCTTCCCTTGCCAAAGAAGACCCTCGCAAGATGCTCGAGTCGGATTTTAAGCAGTACGAGGAGTTTGGTGTCAGGTTTGGTATCGGACAGGTGGAGGTGACGACCCTCTCTGATCTGGAGGATTATAGGGAAAAATATCTTATGGAGCTTGAGCAGCTCAAACGTGCCTACGCCCTTACTTGGGCGATGTTCCTCATAACCGATGTGGTGAAGGAGCAGAGCATGCTCCTTATGACTCCAATGCAAGGCTATGAGAGAAAGCTCGCCTATGTCAGGGTAGCTGAGGATACCTTCAACCTCCCCGGGGTGCTTTCGCGTAAGAAACAGCTGTTACCTGAGATACTCAGAGTCCTTGGGGAGTGATCACTTGATCTCACTTATGGTGTTTATGGAGGGGATGGTCTTCAGGTTCTTGATGATTTTCTTGAAGTCATCCTCTTGCTGGACCTCCATGGTAAAGGTTCCTATCAGCTTGCCTTCCTCATCGTCATGCAACCTGCCCTCAATAAGGTGGCCCTTGAATTTCCTGAGGGTCCCTTCGATCTCACCGAACAGGTCATAGGTACGTTTGCTAGAGACGCTGAAGCGTTTGGTCAGTTTAGGGGACTCTGTCTCCCATTCCACTTCTATCGACCGGTCCACTATCTCACTCATGTTCTTGAGGTTGGGACAACCCCGTTTATGGACGATGATGCCCCTTCCTCGGCTGATATATCCCACGATATCATCTCCACGGACTGGGGAGCAGCACTGCGCTATGTGGATCATCATGTTCTTCTCATCACCGACAACAAACTTCATCCGTGAGAGGTCGACTACCTGGCGGACAATATCATCGTCATCAGTTGGAGGAGGCAGTGGCTGTTCGACCTTCGGCTGGGCTTCGGAGATCTTGCGCTTGGCGATGATGTCCTTGTCTATGAGGATATTCTCATCATACTTGTTCAGCCAGGCCTTTATCTTCTTTCGAGCGCTGCTGGTCTGCACATAGCGCAACCACTGTACACGGGGCCTTGCATTGGGGGAGGTGAGTATCTCAATGACCTGGGTGTTCTTCAGCGGAGTGTTGAGTGCTATTATCGAGCCGTCGGCCTTTGCACCTGTGGTATGGTTGCCGACCTCCGTATGTATCTGATAGGCAAAGTCAAGCGGTGTGGCGTTCTTGGGAAGCTCTACAATATGCCCTTGGGGGGTGAATACGTAGATGGTATCCTTCAGCAGTTCTCCCTTGATGTCTTCCATATAGGACTCGCTGCTCTCAATCTCACTGGACCAGGTCTTCAGCTTGCTTATGATCTTAGAGAACTGGTCGTTGTCCATTTTCGACCAGGTACCGCTGTCACTTCCGGTCTCGGATTTGTATGTCCAGTGGGCTGCAACGCCGTACTCGGCTGTGAAGTGCATCTCCTTGGTGCGGATCTGAATCTCCATCAGTTTGCCGTCGAGGGCCATGACGGTCGTATGCAGGCTCTGATAGTTGTTAGCCTTGGGCATGGCGATATAGTCCTTGAAGCGCCCTTCGATGGGTGGCCAGAGGCGGTGGATGACTCCGAGGATGGTATAGCATTCGGTAAGGGTGTTGCAGAGGATTCTGACCCCAAGGATATCGAAGATCTCATCGATCTCCTTTTTCCTCTTCTTCATCTTCATGTAGACAGAGTAGGTGTGCTTTGCACGGCTGGTCACTAGGACGTCGCTAAGGTTTGCATCCCCACAGGCGCGATAGATGCTCTTCTCTATGCGGTTCAGGTAGGCTGTCTGTTCACCTTTCTTGCTCAGAAGATAGTCCTGGATGTACTGGAAGGTATCAGGCTTGAGTATCTTCAGCGATAAGTCCTCAAGTTCGGCTTTCAGCCAGGAGATACCAAGACGGTCAGCTAGGGGGGCGAAGATATCCAGCGTCTCCCCGGCAATCTCCTTGGCCCTTTCTGGCTTCAGGTGCTGGAGGGTGCGCATATTGTGCAGCTTGTCAGCCAGCTTGATGATAATGACGCGGATGTCCTTGCTCATGGCAAAGAACATCTTCCTGATGGTCTCCGCTTCTTGAGCGCTTCGGCTCATTGCCTTGAGGTTGCTGATCTTGGTTTCGCTTTCGACCATGTCTGCAACAGACTGCCCGAAGAGTTCGGCAAGTTCATCATAGGTGGTGTCGGTATCTTCTATGGTATCATGCAGAAGCCCTGCAACGATTGTGTCGGCATCCATCTTCAGTTGTATGAGAATCTCCCCTACTGCTAGGGGGTGGATGATGTAGGGCTCTCCACTGGCTCGTTTCTGGTTGTTGTGCTTGGACGCAGAGTAGGTGGCGGCCGCAAGGATTTTCTCCTGATCCGCTTTAGGGTACTTGAAGGCTTTCTGGATGAAACGCTCTATCAGCTGCTCGTACAATTATACATCCCCCATACTACTCTTTCTCTTCCACTCAGGTCATACTCGCTCTGTACGGTATGAAAACCGGAGGCAAGCATGATCTTCCTGACTTCAGCTACCTGGCGGTAGTCACACTCCATCATCAAGGCCCCCCCGTCATGAAGGTGCAAGGTACTCTGTTCCACCAAGCCCCTGATCAGAAGAAGCCCATCGTCTGCAAAACCCTCAAGGGCCAGGCGCGGCTCCTTCTTTACCTCGTTGGAGACCTCATCACACCATGTGGCTGTGAGGTAAGGGGGGTTGCTGACGATGATATCATATTTATCGCAGAGAGTGGAGAGAAGATTACCCTGGATAGTTGGAAGCTCATGCCCTACAAGCTGTAGTGCATTCTTCTTGGCCACTTGCAGGGCATCAGGCGAGATGTCAGAAAGGGTCACATCATAGCCAAGTTCACAGGCAAGGGTTATCCCTACACAGCCGCTTCCTGTACAGACATCGATGATGGATAGTTTTCCCCCACGATCCCTTGCATGCAAAAGGGCGACTTCCACCAGGGTTTCGGTATCAGGGCGGGGGATGAGAGTCCGCTCATCAACAAGGAATGGCCTCCCGAAAAATTCCTTATTGCCTAGGATGTATGCCATGGGACGAAAATGGAGACGTTCGGTGAGTAGTTTCTCAAAGAGAATCACCTCATGCTCATCAAGGGTCCTGTCTGAGTGTAGGATCTGATCCACCTGAGACAGTCCTGTCGCCTGCTCCACGAGCAGGCGTGCTTCAAGGTCGGGTGTCTCCGTTATGCTATTCTCTCGAAGCAATCGCACACAAATAGCCTTAAGACCAGCTACCGAATAGTCATCCATATTAGGCTTCCTGGATGGCCAGTTCACCTGCTGCGACCTTCATGGCATCAATGACCTCTTCAAGCTGGCCACTCATGATGAGATCCAGCTTATAGAGGGTGAGGTTGATCCTATGGTCGGTAAAGCGGTTTTGGGGAAAGTTGTAGGTACGGATGCGCCCGCTACGATCTCCGGTTCCTACCTGGCTCTTTCGCGCCTCAGAGCGTTCACGATTTTTCTTCTCTTCTTCCATGTCATACAAGCGGGACCTCAGAACTCGAAGGGCTTTAGCCTTGTTCTTGATCTGGCTTTTCTCATCCTGACAGATTACTACCAAGCCGGTGGGAAGGTGGGTGAGCCTGACAGCACTGTCGGTGGTGTTGACGCTCTGGCCTCCCGGACCCCCTGCACGCATGACGTCAGTCTTCAGGTCTTCAGCCTTGATCTCAATGTCAGTCTCTTCTGCTTCAGGCAGTACTGCTACAGTAACAGCTGAGGTATGTATCCTACCTCCGCTCTCTGTCTCAGGGACACGCTGGACACGGTGTGTCCCGCTCTCCCAGCGCAGCGAGCCAAAGACATCCTTTCCGCTAACTCCGAATACCAGTTCCTTGTAGCCTCCGATACCGGTCTCATTGGAGCTGATGATTTCTATCTTCCACCCTTTTTCATCGGCATAATGGCTGTACATCCTAAAGAGGTTTGCAGCAAACAGGGCGGCTTCATCACCACCGGTGCCTGCCCGTATCTCCATAATTATGTCTTTGCCCTCCATGGGATCTGGGGGTATAAGCAGCATTTTAGTCTTCTTTTGCGAGACCTCTAAGGCTTCCTTGAGTCCGGTAAGCTCCTCACGAGTCATTTCCAGCATCTCTGCGTCACTCTCTTCATGCAGAATCTGTTCAGCTTCGGATATTTGGCTGATCAGGCTCTGCATATGTTGCAGCTCATCGACGATGGGGGCAAGGTGTGAGCGCTCCTGATTGAGACTTTTGAATACATCCATATCTTTCATGGTCTCAGGAAGACTGAGTTTCGCATCTATATCTGCAAGCTGCTTCTCGTATTCGGGCAGTTTCTTAAGCATAAGTATCTCCTACGATGGGTTTTCCAAGTATACAAAACTAGGGTGGGTTTGCATAGCTTTGCTAGATAGCCAGATTGGGGCATGGATTTTCACAAGGGCTCGAGCAGTACAAGATAATGAGGGCCCCATATATACCTCACGCAGTGAATAGGTTGCTATGTAAACCGATGATAGTGAATTGTATCCACACACCCTAATCCAATAATACAAACCTCATCTGTACCGGCTCATGATCCGAATACTTGAAGTCCATCGTCGACACCTTTGTCTCTATGATTTTGACATTGGGGGATACGATAAATCCATCGATAAAGAACTTGGCCAGTTTGTCCTTATTTCCGACATACGCCTTGATAAGGGATCTGTTTGTAGGAGTCTGTTGATCCACCCCCATCTCCCAGTTTGGCAAGCTATCCCAAGCTACTGTTGGGGCTGTCCACTCAGTAAGCAGGGCAGGATCGGCCTCAAAGTCTTTGATCAACGTTTGATTCCAATCCCCACCAGCTACCACATAATTTCCCTTTTCGTATTCCTTCGATATGATTTCGGATAACAGCTTGGTCTGTGCTATTTTCCCTTCCCCGCTATCATAGGCCTCCAGGTGGAAATTGATGACTACCAGATAATTGTCTTTGCCTTGAATAGGGTATCTGGTTATCAGCATTGCCCTTTTAAGATTAGCCGTTCTCAAAGGCCAGGAAAATGGATTGGGAAGGGATACCCTTTCCGAATCTTTTATTGCATATTTTGCCATGCTGAGAAGGCCTGAGTTTACCTTTCCGATTGGGGGGAAGGGGAAAGGGACATAGGGTACTTTGAAGTTATAGGCATAGCTACCGTTCATGGTATCAAGGATCAGTCTTTCTACCTGGTTGATGTTGTACGATCGTTTTGAATCTTCATCAGCCTCTTGGATTACAATGAAGTCACTATCAAGGTTCACCAACTTTTTCTTGATGTTCTGTATATTGTTTTCTACTAGAGATTTGTCTTTGGGGCGGACTGTTTTCCCACCATCCATGAAAAAGTCTTCAGTTTCCCCAAGCCCCCCGTAGCCTATGTTGAAACTGGTGATGGAGTACTCTTTGTTGGTATTAACCAAGATACTGCTGGCAGTTCCTATCGTGCTCAGAGTTTCCCTGTCTTTTGGCCTGTATTCAAGGAGCGTCATTCCGCCCAAAAACAAGGCGATGATCACCAGCAAGGCAAGTAGTATCACAAGAATCTTCTTTATCATCCCAATCCATCCTTTCATGCCCAATGCACCTATATGGTACCACATCAATTCTTCTGTGGGTTCTTTTTCTGAGCCTCACAGTGTTCCTAGATGTTCATTTGCTCCAGAGCCAGATGGTTCTTTGCTACCATTGCAGGGGTGAGACGGTTCATCTTTGCAAAAAGCAGAGCGCCAGTTAGGAAGAAGGCTGCAGGTATTACTCCCATATGTAGCTGGATTCCAAGCTTTGCCAGGGGAGTCATCGCATCAGGATCGAACTTGGTGAGAGTATGTACTACGAAGAACACTATTGCCTGGCTAGCATAACTGAAGCGCATGAAGAAGGCTCGTATGCCTAGGATTACCCCGTCATCACGGCGTTGCTGTTTGACGACCATGCTGTCGACCACATCTGCCATGGCAGGACTCATGAAGGTCCAGAAGCCTCCGAAGCCCAGGCCCCAGAGGACCATGGTTATGATGAAGGCAAGCTGGCTCTGGACAAAGGTAAGGGGAATGGCAAATGCAGTCATGAAAAGCGCACAGATTATAAGCATCAATTGGTTGTTCTTCAGGCGCTTGGCAACCTGGGTCCAAAGGACGATGGAGAGCAGAGCTCCTATGAGCATCCCTGCAAAGATTGGGGTTGCCTGACTACTCTCCTTCTCCAGGACATACTTGACCACGTAGTTGATGCTGCTGGTCATGCACATGGTTCCGCTCTGATAGAGGAACAAGAACAGTACGAAGGCCAGGAGGTTCCTGTCTTTCAAGGCATGCTTCATCTGGTGGAAGAAGGAAGGTGCATCACTTTCCTGCTGTTGCTTGGCAAACCGGGCTACCATATCCTTGGTCTCAAACACCCCGTAGCTGACTAACAGAGTGCTAAACAGGCTTATGCCTGCAATGACCAGGCCACATATCATGTAGCTTTGGCGGTCTCCGTATGAGAACACCAAGGGGGGGATGATAAATCCTGCTGCAATACCAAGCACCCCGATTCCGGTTCCTATGGCAGCAGTCTCGGTGCGCTCCTTGCGGTCCCTGAACTTGTCTGGATATATGCTCTGGTAGTTTACCTCCCACAGCGAGTACGCCCCATCATAGAGGCAGATGGTCAGGACCATCCAAAGAAAGACCGGAAGCGGGTTCTCCTTGGCATTCCAGTGCAGCGGTACGGCAAAAATAAGGAAGAAGGTGAGACTGGACAGAACCAAGCCGATGATGATCCAGGGGAAGCGTCTGCCCAGGCGCTTGGAGAAGGGCGCCCCCTTGTTGGTGACATACCCAATGATTGGGTCATTGAGGGCATTCCAGAGCGAATATATGATAGTAGCCAAGGCCGCATAGCCTGCAGCCAGCCCGACTTCTGTCTCGTAAAACATGAAGACGATGGAACCGAAGGCCCCTGTAAGAAACTCCGCGATGAACTTCCCAAACCCATACGATGCCATGATACGCTTCTTAGCCATGAGGACCTTCCTTGTGCAGTTACCTCTTTATAACGCGTGTTGGTCCATTTGTCAAAATATCCTCACTACTTGAGCTGTTTTAGCTAGGGTATAGTGAGGATCTTTTGGGCTTTTTCTCTGGTTCTTGTCTCTATTTCATTTGTATCGCGTTCTTTCTTGTATTCCGAATATCTTTTTCTTCTCTACAATTGTTCTGAGTGCATATTTTGCACGCTTGACCCTATCTCTTCTCTGGAGAAAACCTCACCACCATGTGTACCTGTGCAGGTTGGGAAGAGGAGATGTTTGCTATGGAGTGCTCTATATCACAGTGGTAAACGATGAAGTCCCCTTTACGGAGCTCAGCAGTATTTTCTCCTACCTTCACCTCGACGCTACCCTTGACCACGGTCAGGTACTCCTGGGTTCCCGGATAGTGAGGCTCACTCTCCAACTTGGAGTGTCCCTCAAAGGTGAGCAGGTACATCTCAAGTTCCTCCACCATATGCAATGGTGATAGTATCTTGATAGTGACACCCTTATCGCGAGTCTCAAGCTTTGGGCCTTCATCACCAGCTGGGTTGACCGAGAATACTCTCTTGGGCTCGCCTTGGGCATCGAGGAGGTCATTGAGTTCAACATTCAGGCCCCGTGCGATCTTCCATACCGTTGCGACAGTAGGATTAACCTTGTCGCTTTCGATCTGGCTGAGCATGGCCTTTGAGACACCTGACCGCTCTGATAGCACGTTTAGGGTGAGCTTTCTGCCGTTTCGTAACCTTTGTATGTTCTTGCCGATTGCAGGAGGGGTGGTTTCCATGGTGACTCCTTCTATTGAGTTTGACATAGTGAAAATTGTTTAATATACTGAACGTGTACATTGTAATATTGCTCTGCGCCATTGTCAAGGAAAGTGATATTCGGAGGTGTGTATGAAACGTATTTTGATCATAGGTTCACTTGGGCAGCTTGGTTCGGAAATAGCCTACGAATGTCGCAAACGGTATGGCAATGACAACGTCGTGCTGACCGATATTCGTGACGACATCAACGTGCCTCTGGTACAGGGTGGGCCTTTCTACAAGGTTGATTGTAGAGACGGGGAGGCTATCCTTGCTATTGTGAAGAAGCACAACATAGATACCATCTACCATTTGGCTGCCATCCTTTCGGCAACGGCTGAGCGCAATCCTCTCAATGCATGGAACATCAACATGGGAGGTCTTATGATCACCCTCGAGATAGCGCGCCAAGAGGGATGTGCTGTCTTCACCCCATCCTCCATCGGTGCCTTTGGCCCGACAACTCCCAAGAAGTTCACACCCCAGGACACCATCCAGCGGCCCACTTCGATCTATGGGGTTACAAAGGTTGCGGGCGAACTGCTTTGCGATTATTATAATCATAAGTACGATGTGGATACGCGAGGGGTTCGCTTTCCTGGTGTCATCAGCAACCTGACACCTCCCGGAGGCGGGACTACCGATTATGCGGTGGAGATCTACTATGAAGCGGTTCGCAAGAGCCAGTACACCTGTTTTTTGCGAGGGGATACCTACCTGGACATGATATACATGCCGGATGCAGTCCAGGCAGCCATCCAGATCATGGAAGCTGACCCTAGCAGGTTGCGCCATCGCAATGCCTTCAACATTGCTGCGATGAGTTTCTGCCCTGAGGAGCAGGCTGCCTACATCAGGACCCATATCCCCGACTTCACCATCTCGTATGAAATCGACCCGGTCAAGCAGGCGATAGCCGACTCCTGGCCGGATGCCCTTGAGGACTATGCAGCGCGAGTCGAGTGGGATTGGAAGCCCAAATATGAGCTTGCCGCCATGACAGAGGATATGCTCAGAACTATCCGAGGGAGGGAGAACCATGAATGAGACAGTGGAGAAAGAACTGCAGGAATTTCTTGACCAACTAAAAAAAGAAGGGTTGGACAAGAAGGAGAGAGTCCTCTCCAGCCGTCAGGGTGCTTCGATAGAGGTGGGCACTACAAGCGTACGTAACTTCTGTGCGAACAACTATCTTGGCCTCGCTGACAACCTTGAAGTCATAGAAGCAGCCAAAGGCGCCATGAACCGATGGGGTTTTGGTCTCTCATCCGTACGGTTCATCTGTGGAACCCAAGGTATCCACAAGGAATTGGAACAGAGGATCAGCTCTTTTCTCAAGACCGACGACACCATCCTCTTCTCGTCCTGCTTCGATGCCAACGGAGCTCTTTTCGAACCTCTGTTGGGCGAAAAGGACACAGTCATCAGCGATGAGCTCAACCATGCCTCCATCATCGATGGAATCCGCCTGTGCAAGGCGAACCGTCTTCGGTACAAGCACAGTGACATGGCCTCCCTTGAGGACTGTCTCGTTGATGCCGAAGGGTCACGGAGGATCCTCATAGCAACTGACGGGGTTTTCTCCATGGATGGTGATATCGCCAAGTTGAAGGAGATCTGCGACCTTGCAGACAGCTATGGGGCAATGGTCATGGTCGATGATTCCCATGCCACCGGCTATATTGGAAAGCATGGACGTGGAACAGCCGAGGCTTGCAAGGTGGAAGGTCGTATCGACCTTATCACCACTACCTTCGGCAAGGCTTGCGGAGGAGCCAGTGGCGGGTGTATCACCGGCCGCCAGGTTCTGATAGACCTCTACCGCCAGAGGGCAAGGCCCTACCTTTTCTCCAACACGCTTGCCCCAGCCATCTGTGGGGGGACGCTGAAGGTTCTGGACATCATTGAACGCGGGGATGTCAAAGGCTCACAAACCCTGGAGAATGCCCAATACTTCAGGAAGAAGATGGAGAAGGCAGGCTTTGACCTGGTCAAAGGCGATACCGCAATTGTCCCCGTGATGATCTATGACGAGGTCAAGGCAGTAGAGATGGCTGATAAGCTGCTCGGAGCCGGTATCTACGTCATTGGATTCTGCTTTCCTGTCGTTCCCAAGGGGAAGGCGAGGATTCGTGTCCAGCTATCGGCAGTCCATACGAAAGAAGACCTTGACGCTGCCGTCAAAGCCTTCATTGAGGTAGGGACAGAGATGGCCCTGATCTAGGAAAAGATTCTCTTTTCCAGAGCTTGGCCATACTCCTTCAGCTTGGAAAGCACCAGCTTGTCTTCTGCACTGACAGCTGTGCTTTCCAAGTTCTCCTCGACTTTACGTTTGAAGAAATTCCAGTTTATCTTAATCGTCCCTGGAGGATTGAGGGTTCTGTTTGCACAGAAACTCCTCCACTTGACCTTCTGAGCATCGGTAAGGACCTCACTCCAGTTCCTTGCAACATGCCTGAACAACATCTGTGGGCACCGGTCATCCTCAAAGTCAAGGTTGAGCTTCAGTTTGTCAGCCGGATCGGCCTTCCGAATGAGGTTGAACCTCTTCAAGTCCTCATTGGGGAAAAACCCGTCATAGAGTTGGAAGTCCACATCCTTCACCGATTCGAAGCTGTCGGTGATATCCCTCCCTACCAGCAGGAGGTTTGTACTGTTGATTATCTGTTGGTGACGAGCTAGGGCGGCGCCCTTGTCCAGTCCCAACTTGATGGCAAGTTCATCAGTCAGGACCGAAGCTGGACTGACAAAGGGGCACTTGTTCACCGCTAAGGTGAAGACACCATCAACCTTGAATATGTTCTCGCTTGTTGCCTGGAAGAGGGGAGTGGTATCCTTACTCAGGTCAAAGCAGAGGATGCTGTTGGGATTCTCCTTCAGGTGGGTTATCGGGGTGATGAGGCGCGAGCATCCCTCCTTATTGCTGAAAAAGGATGCGGTATAGAGCACAGGACTACCAAAGGGCGTCTCTACCAGAGCCTTCACCTTTGCCTTGGAGCGAAGGTTGAAGTAGTAGGAGTAGAGCTTGGGCTGGCTCTTCTTAAGCAGTCGGGCGATGGCTATGGTAGCCTTCACGTCAACCAGGGCATCATGGGCACCTTCCTGTGAGATACTGTTCGCCTCTGTAAGGGCAGTAAGGCGGAAGGTGGGGTTTCCTGTCTCCTCTTTTCTGGGGGGCCAGGTGATTCCTTCAGGTCTGAGGTCGTAAGCCGCCCTTACCAGATCGATGATATCCCATCTTGAGCAGTTGTTGTCCCATTCGCGTTTGTAGGGATCCATGAAGTTGCGGTACAGTGCGTTACGGATGAACTCGTCATCAAAGCGAATGTTGTTGAAGCCCGCAACCACGGTGTTGGGGGTGGAGAATTCAGTATTGATGCGCTCGATCATATCACTTTCACACATTCCCTTGGCGTTCACCTCCTGGGGGGTGATGCCTGTAATGAGGCAGGACATGGGGTCGGGCAGGTAGTCGTCGCTCAGTTTGTTGTAGAGGACGATGGGCTCCCCGATGGGGTTGAGGTCGTAGTCAGTTCTCTGTCCGGCAAATTGGGCTATCCTGTCATGACGGCTATCGAGGCCGAAGGTTTCCAGGTCATACCAGAATATGGTGGGTTTCCTATAGTTTTGGTTCATGCCACCATCATACCACAGAACTCAATTTGTGTCTTTTTTCTCAATTCGGTTGTTCTCTTTGTTTTAGTATAATACTATGGAGATGAGTTGCCCATGAAAAAGACGATTACAGTCCTAATAATCATATTTCTCTGTTTTGGAGCTTTTGCCAAACCTTCGGCAAATGATGTCACCGTAGCTCTTGCCGCCATAACAGATGCGACCATTTGCTCCATCGCAGGCTTCTTGAACAACCCGCCATTGGAACTTCCCGGTTTGAGCCTCAGGTTCAGGGAGAAAGAGAGCTTGCCGTATGCACTGTTGTTCAGTGATTCTGATCTGGGAACCTACCTTCCCGTATTCGAGAAGACAAGAGCAAAGGGCGATGAGTCTTTTTTTGCCTCGCTTATGCGAACAGCCAAGGGCCCTCTGAATGATATTGCCCTGCAATATCTGACTGTGCACGATTGGGAGAAGGGGCATGCCTTTCTCAGCGGGGCTGCAGTGACGTACTTTGATGACGGGGTTTCTCTAGCATCCCTTATGGGCTCGGCTCTGATAAACGGGGGTATCCGTCCCATTTCAGTGGCCGTGGATGTGCGCGTTTACGGGCGTAGGGTAAGTGAACCTGTATCGGTAAAAGGGGTGTTTATCATCCAAAGTGATGCCCAAGGATATTTTGATATAAAGCCAATTGAGCTGACAATAAATGGAGAGGCTCCTAATGTTTGAGTCCCAGGAGGGTGTATGACAGATATCATAGCGAAGAGTGAGGCATTTCTTGCCAAGTGGGGGGTCTCCCCGTCGACCATTGATATGGAGGCTTTGCTAGATCAGTTTCAGGATGAGATGGAGAAAGGCCTCTCAGAGGAAGGCCTGAGCTCCCTGCAGATGATACCTACCTATACAAAGGTCTTTGACGAGGTCAAGAAAAACGAGAGTGTCATCGTCCTTGATGCAGGCGGCACGAACTTCAGAACCTGTCTGGTCACCTTTGACGAGCAGGGCGTTGCGCATATCGAGGACTTCAGGAAGACCTCCATGCCAGGGGTCAAGGAAGAGGTCACTGCCAAGCAGTTCTTCACTACCTTTGCAGACGAGGTCGAGCGCCTCATAGACAAGAGTGACAACATTGGCTTCTGCTTTTCCTATGCTGCTACCATCACCGAAAACCATGATGGGATTCCTCTCATGTTCTCCAAGGAGATCAAGGCCCCTGAAGTCATCGGCCAGCCAGTAGGGGCAAACCTGCTTGTGGAGCTTGCTCGTCGTGGCTACGATATCTCCAAGAAGAGAATTGCAGTCCTCAATGATACAGTTGCAACCCTCCTTGCGGGGACTGCCGCCCTTTCAGAGGTCCCCTATAGCGGATACATCGGCTTTATCCTGGGGACAGGGACCAACACAGCCTATGTGGAAGCGAATGCAAAGATTGGAAAGATCAGCTCTTTTGAGGGCAGCCAGATCATCAACGTCGAGTCAGGCAACTTTGACTTCTGCCCAGGTCCCCTGGACCGGGCCTTCTTTGACTCGACCAAGCAACCCGATCAGTATCATCTGGAGAAGATGATCAGCGGAGCATACCTTGGCCCGTTGAGTACCGTTGTCATTGAGAAGGCGATCGAAGAGGGCCTGCTCAGTGATACCTTTGCAAAGAGGTTCAAGGCTGTCTCTCCCATCAACACCACGGTGATGAGCAACTATCTTGAAATGCCCTTCAACAAGGGCTATGCCTTGGTGGCATGTTGTGAAGGCAATGAGGATGATGGGGTCGCACTATGGACCATCATCGACTCGATCATTGCGAAGGCCGGCAAGCTTACCGCTGCCAACCTTGCCGCCACGGTGCTGAAGAGCGGTGCGGGCACAGACCCAAGGCGCCCTGTCTGCATCAATGCCGACGGGACCACCTTCTACAAGACCGAGTATCTGAAGAAGTACACCGAGTACTACCTGCACAAGTATCTGCAGCTGGAGAGGAAGCGCTACTACCATTTTGTGCGCATAGATGACTCTCCCACCATTGGGGCGGCCATTGCTGGCTTGAGTCTGTAGAGCTGCTTCTGATCTGCTTTTCATGAACTGGAAAACCTCCAGAGGGCATGTGCCCTCTGGAGGTTTCTCTTGCGTAGTGCCTCTTTCAGACTACTCACTGATAATGTGGTATTTCAATACACGATACGATTCCATTGCAGGGGCCGACTGCTCCAGTGGTCGCTTATGGTCTGGACAAACTCAAGTTGAACAAGTTTTCCTCGACCGATATTCCATGTGCCATCATCCTTCCGGACCACAATGCCTTCTGGAGAACCATCCCGATACATACTTTTCTCCCTTTTTGGCAATACCAACATATAATTAACTGAGTGACTTGTCGCTTTGGGGTGTTTTCTGCCTTGAAATCAAGAGATGTCTTTGGGCCTTCCATTGGCAACCAGAAGAATACTCGTGTCTATGAATTGTTCGATTAGGGCTTCTCAAGTCTCAAGCCCTTCATTTTTAACTGTTGTGGCAACATGGTAATACTGAATTCATAGTTAGCAGGTAAAAATCAATGTTCACAACTTAGCCCCAACTCTCCAAAAATCTCAGCAGTTTGACTTCATATTATGATGGAATTGGGATTTTCGCTTGTTCTCTGCCCTCGGCACTGTCCTCCCCGGTTTTTTGGGGCAGACGTATTCCACGGCCCTCTGAATAATCTCATTCATCCTTCTTGTAACACCCTTTGAAGTTTTCGCTGTAAAAGCATAGATGAGGTCGTCTTTCATGATCCCAACAAACTTATTCCGGTTTACTTGGTACTCATATTTATTGTCTTTGTCTTCCCTTCTCTTACGTATTTCTTCGTTGGCATCCTCCTCCAGGATCAGCAGCATAGTGGAAGCTAGGATGGTTGCCCAGAAGTCCTGCTTGAGAGTGTTCTCTGTTTTTCCAGTGAAATTCTCGAGCTGGAATCTGCTCTTTAAGAGCAGATATTTGCACTCAATTCCCCACCTCAAAAAGTAGAGTTCCTTGAATTCTTCGGTCTTGTGTTCGGTATCATTGGTGATCAGAGTCTCCAGCTGGCCAGAGCTAAGTTCAAACTTTATGACCCTGACGACCGACCCTTCGATGGTTACAGTCTCATCACATCCTACAGGAAGAGCATCGACCTTGCAGTTGAACTTCCTCCTGCAACGCATGAGATATATCATCCCTCTTGCTCCAAACTCTTGTATGAGTTCGATGGAGGGATACCCCCTATCATCGATGAACATGCTTTTCTTGTCCTCTGGACGCAATTGGGCATATCTTTCCATGTGGGAGATGGCACATGCGCGTTCGTCAGCTTTGGCTGAGAAAACCGCATCTATCAGTCGGTTGTTGCTGATATCGTATAGGCAGGAACCCAAGGCAGTGGGGGAAGAGGCATTGGCTCCGATGAGGAAATACTTCACCCTCAGTTCTGGAAGATTAGGAAGAGCTATTTTGGTTCCATCGACGGCAAGGTATGTCCACCCATCATCACTGCGGGCAGGGAGTCTGCCCATCAAGCCGTGGTACTCGTCCTCGATCTGCTGCTCATAGAGAGTCTTGAGAGGATACTCTGAAATCTGGTTTCTGGCCTTGCTGAATGCTTGCTGAGTTATCTTCACTTTCTCTTCCCCTGGCTTCCTGAAATAGTCGGACAGCCTGTCCAGCTTCAAGCTTGTGGACTCACGCCCGACATCAAGCATTGTAAAGACTGTTCGCTTGAAGTTCAACTTACGGTTGCGGGTAAATGAGTTGGGAAAATCTGCCATTCTTGCTTTGGAAAGGAGGCTTGGGTTGTCGACTGCAGTAACAAAACGATGGAACCAGGTGCGAGCAAACTTTTTCATAAGCGGCCTCAGTTATACAATAATGATATCGTTATTATATAACAAAAGGCAAAATTAGTCTTAACTTATTGCAATAAATAAAATTAATTTAGATCTGGGGGCATATCAAAACCTTGGTCAAACCCTAAGTTGTGAACATTGGGTAAAAATCTATGTACCGCTTGGTGTTATGAATGCATGACTCCTCCAAGCCAAGTTGAGCTAGTTGCTTACATTACTATTTAGGATAATCCTTCTCAGTGCACAAGAAGGCAGGATTTTGCAAAACTCTTCGATTGAGAATCTTTTTTTGGACGGCTAACCTGTAGAAGGTAGTGTTCATCAAGGGAGGAATAGGTGAAATCATCTATAGCTGTAGGCAGTCGTATCAAGGCATTAGGGACGCAATTTGTGCATCGTCAAGAAAGCAGCGTCATTATTGCTCTTGTGGTATATGTCGCATTTGTTTCAATGGTCAATGGCGTATTCATTTCCAGTGGTAATATTTTCAATATTTTCCGTTCTTCAGGCTTTGCATTGATCTCAATAACAGGGACTACACTTGTTCTGATTATTGGAGGACTTGACTTATCCATTGGATCGGTATTGGCTCTTGGAGGTGTTGTCTCAGGCCTTGCCGCACAAGCAGGAGCCCCTTTAATAGTTGCTGTTTTGGCAGGAATTCTTGTTGGAACGTGCATAGGGTTGATCAATGGGTTTGTCATTGTAAAAATGAAGATTCCCCCTTTGATTGCAACCTTGGGTATGCAGTTTGCTGCACGCGGATTAGTCTCGGTCATCACCAGGGGTGTTCCTGTCTATCCGCTTCCTAAAAGCTTTACCTCTGTCGAACAGCTCAAATTGTTTGGTGTGGTTCCTCTTGTCGTAGTTGTCGCTTTGCTAATTGCCTATATTTTCCATGTGGTTCTTAATCACACACCATTTGGAAGATTTGTCTATGCCGTTGGTGGGAATGAGGAAGCTGCAAGGATTTCCGGTATAAACACAGGTCGAGTCAAATTCCTTGTGTATTTAATCTCTTCCTCCCTAGCAGCACTTGCAGGTGTTCTGATGGCTATGCGCCTGGGTTCTGGGGAGGCTGCAGTTGGTACAGGATATGAATTGACGGTCATTTGCGGAGCAGTTATCGGTGGGACTTCGATCATCGGTGGAGCTGGTACTATTTTTGGTGCAATACTTGGTGGGCTGTTCATGGAAATACTGACTAACTCCCTTACCCTGATGCGTATCTCTGTGTACTGGCAACAACTGGTGGTTGGTACCATTCTGATTCTTGCTGTGACGCTTGACCAATATAAGAGGGATCTTATGTTGAGAAGTTCTCTTCGAGCAACAACCGATCAGACAAAGGCATAGGTACATTATGAAACAACCTGTTTTATCAGTTGAACATATTACAAAGCGTTTTCAAGGAACTGTTGCGCTAAAAGACGTTTCAATGTTTCTGAATTCCAACGAAATCCTCGCCGTGATGGGAGAGAATGGAGCAGGAAAATCAACTTTGATGAAAATCCTCTCTGGCTTGTATCCACAGAATGAAATAGAAGGAGAACTCAAGGTTGGTGGAGAAAAAGTCACCTTTATGAACCCAGTGGACTCAGAAAATCATGGTATTGCAATGATTTACCAAGAACTTAATCTCGAATTGGACCTCTCTGTTGCAGAAAACATCTGCCTGGGTAGGATGCCCCTAAAGAAATTTGGATTAATAGATTGGAAAGAGACATATCATATAGCCGGAAAGGCGTTGCAACGTCTGAATGTCTCCCTTGACCTCGGTGCAACCGCACGTAATCTCAGCCCGTCTTTGCAACAATTAGTTTGTATCGCACGTGCCTTAGTTCGTGACCCAAAGATTCTTATCCTTGATGAGCCTACCTCAGTGCTTACTATTTCCGAGACGAATAATCTAATGAAGATCATCGAAAAACTCAAAAAGGACGGCATTTCTTGCATCTATATTTCCCATAAGCTTGATGAAGTTTTCAAGTTATGTGACCGTCTGCTGGTTTTACGGGATGGCTACTATATCAATGAACATCTTCGTAATGATGGGTACGATAGTTGTGTGATCATCGAAGAGATGATTGGAAGGGACCTTGAGATTATGTATCCACAACGCACCCCTCATATTGGTGAAGAGGTGTTCAGAGTTGAACGTATTTGTGTGCCTCATCCTTCCTCAGCAGGGAAGAATATTATTGAGGATGTGAGTTTTTCTTTGAACAAAGGCGAGATTTTAGCACTGACTGGCTTGGTCGGTTCGGGAAGATCTGAAACCTTGGGCGCTATTTTTGGTTGTCTCCCCCGAAGTAGTGGAAATTTTTATATGCAGGGAAAAGAAATACTTATCAATTCTCCTCAAGATGCTAAGCATTTTGGCATTGGCTTGCTTACTGAGGATAGGAAGAAAAATGGAATCATAGGATGTTTGAGCGTTTGTCACAATATGACTCTGACTATAGTCAACTCATTGAAAAAAGGGTTTTTGATTGATGAGAAAAAAGAACGGTCTGTTGCACAGAAATATTATGACAAGATGCAGATCAAGGCTCCGTCACTTGCGACAAAGATTTCCAGTCTCTCTGGTGGTAATCAACAAAAGGTAATTCTTTCAAAATGGCTCATGACAGATTTGAAAATCTTGTTTCTTGATGAACCTACGAGAGGAATAGATGTAGGAGCTAAAGCAGAGATTTATGAAATCATCAATGATCTGGCATCAAATGGAGTGAGTATCGTCATGATCTCATCTGAGTTACCTGAATTGCTAGCAATTTGTGATCGTTTTATCGTGTTGGGAAAAGGATATGTTCAGGTAGAAATGGGTAAGGATGAAGCGTCTGAGGTTTCGATTCTCCGTGCTTCGTCTCTGGTTTAACAAGGGTATAACTAGTAGAGAACTAGTAAAAGTTTTATAAGGAGTGTGTTATGAATTTAAAAAAAGGATTGATTGTGTTACTCATCGTTTGTCTTTCGGTTTCCAGCGTTTTTGCTACGGGATCAAAGGAAAAAGCTAAAGATGATTCACTACATTTTGTGTACGTTTCACCATTGCTTGCCCACCCGGTATGGCTTATTGCAAAAGACGGATTCGAGCAAGCCTGCAGTGAATTAAACATCAAGGGTGACTGGGTTGGACCTCAGGGTATCTCTCCTGAAGAAATGGCAAAACTTGTAGAAACATCTATTGCCCAGAAGGCTGACGCTATCATTACCCAAGGGTTGGTACCGGCTTCACCTGTTCAAGCTGCCATTGATGCTGGAATTCCTGTTTTGGTAGTTGATTCTCCCATAGATGCAGATGGTCAGCTTGCCTTTTTCGGCAAAGATGTTTCCGTTCAGGCACAAGCAATTTATGATGATGTGATTGCTGCTTTTGGCGAGAAAGCCACCATAAAGGCTTCTATACAGGTAGCTGCATTGAACTACAAGATTGCAGTGGACCAAATTGATGCTATCAAGAAAGTGTTCGCCACTTATCCTGGAAAGTTTGAGGTTGTGAACATTACTGAATCAAAATCTGATAAAATGAAAGCCACCACAGAGTGGGAGAACACGTTCAAAGCCTATCCTGGGATTAACCTGGCAATAAATCTTGCTGCAGAAGCCGGTCCTGCCGCAGCTTCAGTTGCAAAAGAATTGGGGATTAAGAAATCAGTAAGGATCTACGGTGTTGATGATATTACAGAGACCTTGGATCTGATCAGGGATGGTAGTATTGATGGCACGGTTGTAACCTCTTTCTTCAATTATGGCTATCAGGCTACGTATTGGCTTTATCAGAACATAACCGAAGGGAAAAAGCCAAGCAAGGAATTTAATGATGCCGGCACTATCATGGTGAACAATACCAACATTGATTCGTATAAAGAGCAGTTGATGACTAAAAAAGATCTCTAGAAGAGTGACTGAAATCCCAAAAGCCTTTCCTCCAAGAAAGGCTTTTGGATTGAAAAAGGATGCGTTGAAGCTATGACTGGTTATGAACGGATACAAAATGTCTTATTTGGAAAACAAGTTACGCCTACCCCTGCAATGCTCCATTGTTTTATGTCAGCTGCAGCAGAAAAAGGCTATACTCTCAGTGAGTATCGCAATGATGCAAAGAAAATTGCTCGATCACATATAGATTTTGCAAGAAAGTATCAGCTCGATGGCGTTCTCATAGATGTCGATACCTGCATGGAGGCCGGGGCTATCGGGGTCCCCATAGATCTTCCTATTGACGATCCTGCAAGAGTCACTTCGGGTTTATCATCAAATATTGACGAGTGCATAGATGCGATGGATGTTTCCAAGCTCTATACTTATGATAGGATTAAAATTAAGCTTGATGCTGTCAATCGAATAAAAAGCGAAGTAGGCAAGGACCTGCTGGTCCGGGGGAATGCTGACCAAGGACCATACTCCCTTGCGATGCTGACCCTTGGGATGTCTGAATTTATGATGGAGTTGTTTGATAACCCTGAGAAGATAAAGATTCTGATAGCAAGGGCTTTTGAAGTACATCTTGAGTTCCATCGGATGATGTTTGATGCAGGTGCCGACCTTACCAGTTTTGGAGACAGCTCATGCGGTCCTGATTTGATTAGTCCTGAAATGTATAGAGAATTTGCCTATCCCTTTCACAAGCAACTTGCCATGCAACTGGAAAAGGAGTCTATCCCTACTGTATGTCATATTTGTGGGAATTTGGATTATATCCTTGAGGATGTGGTCTCTGCAGGATTTCCTGCAATTGAGATTGATTACAAGACCAACGTTTCAAGAGCTCATGATATAATGAAAGGGAAATCTGTATTTTTTGGTCCTATCGATCCTTCTGGGGTATTCTATTTCGGTACACCTGATTTGGTGAGAAGGGAAACTAGTAAAGTACTTGATATTTTTTCAGATGGTGGTCTGGTCATTGGTGCAGGTTGTGCACTTCCAAAGGGGGTTCCCCAAGAGAACATCCAGGCCTTCATAGATACAGTTAGAGGATAGGGGTACTGTAAGGAGTGAGGTAAGAGCGTATGAAAAACGATGGCAGGAGCGATACATGTAGCTTAAGAAGCCGATTTGCCCGGTTTTTTATCGTTTTTAATATTACTTTGATACTTACCATCCTGTTGAGTAACAACAATAGCTACTCCTCACTCCAATCCTATAACCAGTCTTTTTTCCTTTTCGATAAAATATCCCAGTTCTATACTAGGGTAGAGAGCATGAACCAGTTCTATGTTGGATATATCTATAGCAATGATTTGGATTTTTACCAAAAGTATATTGAGGAACATGATTCTCTGATTAAGGTTTTGAATTCGTTCTCGGCACAAGATGATGAAAACCTTGTTTTTAGGATTGGATTGCTAAGAAATATGGTTGATACCTACCATGAACATGTCACAGTCAGGCAAAAGAATCTTCATAGGTTGAATGATCAGCGGGATTATGAAATCTTCCAACGATTGACCTTTCTGATAATGGATACGTATCCGGAATATTCAAGGCTGGTGACAAAGAATATGCAGCAAGAAAAACAGCGCTTGTCTTCAAAATGGAGAGAGCAGGTGATTTTCTCCTTTGTGATGTCATTCCTGTTGCTGCTTTCCTCAATGGTTTTTTTTATCTCCTCCCTTAAAAGCATCACTAAGCCGATTGATCGCATCATAAAAAATATTGGTAAGATAAAAAAAGGTGACTTCGCTATAAGCGATATTGCTTCAAGTTGTTCAGAAACAGCTATACTTGTAACTGCATTTGATGAAATGGCTATCGACCTCAATCATTATATCGCAGAACTGCAGGAGAAGAGTGAAATCCAAAATCGTCTCATCGAACAGGAGAATGAGAACCTTAGAATTTCTAAGATGCTGGCGGAAAACAAGTTCAGTGCCCTCCAACGTCAAATGAACCCCCATTTTCTCTTTAATACGTTGAGCATGATTTCAAAGCTTGCCTATATTGAAGGAGCCGAAAAGACGAGTAACTTGATGGTCCGAACCTCAAATCTACTGCGCTATAGTTTAGATATGTCAAGCAGGGAATCAAATCTGAATCTTGAAATACAAAGTGTCCGTGATTATTTTGAAATTCAAAAGGTGCGGGTTGGTAAAAGGATCGAATTCATTTTGGAAAATCAAGGTGAGGAGGATTATACAATGGTTCCAATCCCTGGGATGATTCTGCAACCCTTGATCGAAAATAGTGTCCTTCATGGTCTCAAGAATATGATGGAAGGAGCTTTTGTTGCAGTCCGAATTGAAAGAGTGCACAACCGGATTCGAATTACCATAGAGGATAACGGGATAGGGATGTCCAGCGACCAGGTTGACCAACTCAACAGTCCTGTCAGTGATGTAAATTCTGGGGGCTCAATTGGTCTGAGTAATGTGAAAAAACGACTTGGGTATTTCTATAAAGAGAGTTTTAAGTTCATGATTGAGAGTGAAGAAGAGTGTGGGGTTGTCCTTACTTTGGATATACCCGGCTAGAAAAGGGAGAATATAATGGTTTCACTTCTCATTGTTGATGATGAACCCATAGAGCGAGCAGCTATCAAGCTTATGGTTGTAAACAATTTATCGGATATTGAGATTGTCGGGGAAGCTGGTAATGGTATTGAGGCACTCAATATAGCGCGTTTGAAAAAGCCAGACATCATTATAATTGATATAAACATGCCTGGGATGAATGGGCTTGAATGTATTGAGCAAATTGCTAAGGAACAGATCAATACCAAATTTATTGTTGTCACTTCCTACAGTACTTTTGCCTTTGCCCAGCAAGCTATCAGGCTTGGTGTCTATGATTTTCTGGTCAAACCCGCAGAAATTGATGTTATTCGGGCGACCTTTACGAAGGTGACTAATGATATCTATCTTGAAAGAATGAATTCATCAATGAATAAGCAACTGGAGGACAGAGTTGATGCACTCAATCCTGTAGTTGAACTCAATATTCTCAAATCACTACTCAACAAGGATCCTGATGCCGATTTTCCACATCTTTTCAGCTTGCTCTCACTTCCTCCACATGCTTGTTGTGTGTTCCTTTTGCGCAAGCCTGAGGGAAAAAGAATTGAGTTTCGACGAAGTGCTTGGTGGCTTAAGCAGTTGGGCTTTGTCACATTGATCTGCCCCAAAGATTCCAGAACTGATGTGGCTGTAATAATTAGGGAGCGTGATAAGGAAGATTCGTATAATTTGAGCCTGATAGAATATGTTTCGGATCACATCGGATCCATGGGAGTTGGATGGCACGGGGGTATTGGTGATTGGGTTTCAGATGTAAGGGATCTTCCTACAAGTTATGATCAGGCTTGTACTAGTCTCAAGCATGCTATTCGCAACAATCTCGAAGTCTGCTATATTGGAGATGTGACTGTTGGGGTTATCTACGATTCATACAAGATTTCCTATTATGTCAAGGAATTGACTCGCTTGATAATCCAACAAGCTAGGGAGCCTCTTCTTGAGGCTTATGACGAGTTTTTTGAAGTGATTAAAATCAATGACCAAGAGATGCTCGCCGAAAATAATTTTCACATGCTTTTGTTGATCAAGCAAAAACTAACAGAGGCCATCACTGGTTATTCAATCAGTAATGAAGAGTTTTCCTATTCAAACAGCGTCACCTCCCAGTCTAGTGAACAGATGATCAGACAACGGATGCATAATGAATTATTGGATCTTCTTCAAGAGATTGATCTGGCAAGGGATAGTCAGAAAGGTTCTTTGTATCAATATGCTTTGGATTATATCCAGAAAAACTATCAACAAGCGATAGAGCTGGATGATTTGGCTGTCAGTTTGGGAATATCTGCATCCTATGTCAGTAAGCTCCTAAGAAAAAATGCAGGTAAGTCTTTCTCAGAGATTGTCACTGAGCTAAGGCTAGAAAAATCAAAACTCCTATTGGCCGATGTTTCCCTTAGTGTCAAGGAAATCACCTTCTCCGTTGGATTCAATAGCCAACATTATTTTGCCCGCCTGTTCAAGAAGTATGTAGGTTGTTCCCCATCAGATTATCGCCGACTTCTACATTGAATGTATGACGAAGACAGTATTGGGAAGTTTAGTTTAAATATCGTTCGAGACCTTCATTCTTCTGGTTAATGTTTGCTGCTAGATTTTTTATATTTTTAGGAATTGGATGTTATCATTCAAAGGCTGGCAAGCTTACCGCTGCCAACCTTGCGGCAACTGTCCTGAAAAGCGGTGCAGGCACTGACCCCAGGCGTCCTATCTGCATCAATGCCGATGGTACCACCTTCTACAAGACTGAGTACCTGATGAAGTACACCGAGTACTACCTGCATAAGTACCTGCAGCTGGATAGGAAGCGCTACTACCGCTTTGTACGCATCGACGACTCTCCTACAATTGGGGCGGCAATTGCTGGCTTGAGTCTGTAGAGCTGCTTCCGACCTGCTTTCCCTCACCTGTCAAACCTCCAGAGAGCAATTGCTTTCGGGGGTTTTGACACTGAAATACAATACATTTTGACAAGGCAGAAAAGTCATGCTATCATCCAATTAGTTAAGCGCTTAACTAATAAGTGGAATCTTACCACCACCAAAAGGAAGACTAGATTGAATGGGAATCAGCCTGAAAGATGTCGCCACCTATTGCAACGTGTCCTCAGCTACTGTGTCCATGATAGTTAATGGAAAAGCAGACAGGCTTTCTGCTGCTACGATCAAGAAAGTTCTTGATGCTGTAACACTGTTGGGGTACATGCCTAATATGGCTGCACGCAGTATGGTTACAAGACAAACGAAGACCATTGGCCTCATAATTCCAGACATAAGTGACTATTTCTTCAGCGAACTTGCGAAAGGTGTTGGTGATGAAGCCGACCGTATGAACTACGATCTTATTCTTGGGAATACGAACGGAAGTGCTGATAGAGAGCAAGAATACATACAGGTATTCCAGGGCCGTCAGGTGGACGGGATGATTTTCACCCCTTTGAACATAGGAGAAGAGAATACCCAGTTTTCAGTATTACAAGCAAAACACTATCCGTTTGTGACAATCGAAAGATACCTTACCGACCTTGAGATTCCTCAAGTAATTATGAATAACTTTCAAGGTGCTTTTGACTTGACTTCTCTTATGACAAAACTCGGTCATCGTCATATCGCCTTCATTGCCGGTCCAATGACCACAGAAAGTGCAAGACAACGTCTTGAAGGCTATAAGAATGCACTCAATACCATTGGTGTTGCTTATGATCCATCGGTTGTCTTTGAAGGAGACTTCTCGTACGAAAGCGGGGTGAGGGTAGCTGAAGAGTTCTTTACTCTTACAAGACCTGATATAACCGCAGTCTTGTCAAGCAACAATGCAATGGCTTTGGGGTTTTATGAAGTTGCAGAAGCACAGGGATATTCCATTCCAAAAGATATTTCACTTGCCGGTGTTGGTGGTACCAAGTTTTGGCCAGTTCTCAGACCGAGGATTACCACAATAGATATGCCAATATACGAAATAGGTGTTGCTGCAGCCCAATTACTCTTCAAGGTGATCGAAGGCAAACCAATGACAGAAACTACACAAGTATTTGATTTGAAAATACTAGATCAGGGTTCTGTGGCAAACATACATTCCTGACACGTGTCGCTTAATTCTGATGTCCTTACAATTACAAATAAAGGAGAACCAACATGCAAAATCTTTCAAAGAAGCGAATGCTGGATGCAATCAATCACAGGCAACCTGATAGGATCCCACTAGACTTTGGTGGAACTACGGTAACAGGGATACATATACAGGCAGTTGAAGCGCTGAGGAAGCACTATGGCTTGGAGCACAGACCTGTCAAGCTCTACGAACCTTACCAGTGCTTGGGTCTCATCGAGGATGATCTCGCACAATGCCTTGGCACCGATGTGGTAAGTGCCAAGGGGCCGTTGAACTGGTTTGGAATTGAGAACAAGGATTGGAAACCCTGGAGAACTCCATGGGGTCAAGATGTCCTGATACCTACTGGATTCAACCTTACCTATGGAGAAGACGGAGGGGTGTTTGCGTATGCTCAAGGGGATACTTCTTTTCCCCCGAGTGGGAAAATGCCCGCTACAGGGTATTTCTTCGATGCGATCATGAGACAGGATCCTCTCCCTGATGATGACGAGGATCTGAAATTAGAGGATAATACTGAAGAGTTTTCTCTCTTTTCGGACGGGATTTTGAAAGCCATTGCAAGCAATGTAAAAACTGCAAGTGCAACCGGAAAAGGTGTTGTGGCATCATTTGGAGGGAGCGCATTGGGTGATATTGCAATGATACCTGCAATGCATATGAAACATCCAAAAGGTATCAGGGATATCACCGAATGGTATATGTCCACTGTCCTGCGAGAAGAGTTGCTACACTCCATTTTTGCATACCAAATAGATATTGCCATCGAGAACCTCTCTCGGATCAATGCCCTTTGTGGCAGTGATATTGATGTGATCTTTACCTGTGGCACTGATTTTGGCACGCAGAACAGTACGTTTTGTTCGGTTGATACCTTTAGAAGTCTGTATGCCCCGTATTACACACGCTTGAATGCGTGGATTCATGCAAACACCAAATGGAAAATACTCAAGCATAGTTGTGGTTCCGTGCATAGCTTTATCCCCGATTTTATCAAGTGCGGCTTTGATATTCTCAATCCCGTCCAGTGCTCTGCCACAGGAATGGATCCCCAGTGGCTAAAAAAGGAGTTTGGCTCTGACTTGGTTTTCTGGGGAGGTGGTGTAGATACGCAAAAAACCCTACCTTTCGGAACTCCTGGGGAGGTGAAGGCAGAAGTGTTGGAGCGATGTGAGATATTTGGAAAAGGCGGGGGCTTTGTATTCAATGCGATACACAATGTCCAAGCAACTACCCCCATCGAAAATATGGTTGCCATGATCGATGCTGTGCATGAGTTCAATGGTGAATGAGGGACGCAAATATTCTGTAAGATACTGACTTAATGACTTGTTAGGTCAGGAAATTGTAAAATACTGCATTTGGAATCTCCAATTGCAGTATTTTGTCATTTGGTAGGAACTGTTTTTCATCCTACCAAATTTCTTTCAGGTTAGAATTGAGCCTCGCTTGAAGAGTCTTTCTCCTGTCTTGAACTGGTTGCCTTATGTCTATCCGAGCTGTTTCTTCTCCCCTATATGACTGAATCCACTGAACAGGTACCATCCTAGGACTGCAGTGAACCCAACGGCCGAAAACACACTGAAACGTTCAAAAATACCGAATACCTCTTGAGGAGCAGTTCCTGTACCAATTGCGCCGACAAACATCAATGTTAGGGCGATTGTCGCCCAAATCGCTAGTGACCGATAGTACTTTCGGCGAAAGCCACCAAGCACAATGAGAACCAGAGAGATGATCGAAAGTATAACCACTGATGAAGTTACGACGTAGAAGTGCATAATATCCTGAAAAGTTCGGGCAAAACCACTGGAAGATAGCGGGAACATTGCATATCCGACAGCAGATACCCAGTTCATTGTAGCAAAGAGATATATCCCTAAGCTTGTTGTCTTATTAAGCTTCCCTGTAACAAAAATACATACCAGGGTAATGCAGACAACGGAGCACAAGACATAGAGACTGCTCAGCTGATTCCACAGCGCAAGCGAAGGGGCGGTTACAGAGCTCAGATCACTTACAGCCTGGCTTTTCCAATCGTACCCTGGATACGCCAGAGGCGAAAAAACTACCGCCACGAAATATGACAAAAAACTCAGGATTCCTAATAATCCCAACCAATTGATCAAGGTCTTTTTCATCAGAACCTCCTACGTAAACACTACGATAGTATCACTATAGGAGCCTGTTTTCCATACTATTTGGTTTTTCCTGCCTGCATTTAAATCTGATCATCGTGAACGATGCGAGGCAATGGGGAAATTGGAATTGGATAGGTTTTGAGATGGTCTGTACTCTTGTTTCATGCTACCCTTACTCCATGACAGACCGTTTTACCCCAATGCAACGAAGCGCTATCATGCGTTCCATCAAAGGACGTGACACCAAGGCCGAACTGCTAGTAAGGCGCTTCTTGTTCAAAAAAGGACTTCGCTACCGTACCAATGACAGGCGACTTGCAGGAAGTCCTGACATTGTCCTGCCAAAATATAGATGTGTGCTCTTTGTCAATGGATGCTTTTGGCATGGTCACCAAGGGTGTCCTCTTTTCGTACTTCCAAAGACCAATGCTGAATTTTGGGCTACCAAGATAGAAAAGAACAGGGCCAGGGATGAAAAAAATATCTCCACCCTCATTTCTGAGGGGTGGAGAGTTTTGCTTGTCTGGGAGTGTGAGCTGAGAAACCGTTCGATTCGGGAGGCCACCCTGGAGGGGTTGGTCAATGAGATTTGGGCTTGGCAGTAATCATGGCCAGCTCGTTTGCCTGTGCTATGAGGCTTCTCTGCCATTCGAGGAGGTAGTCATGGCGATCCGTATCCTCTCCTTGGCAATCGGCAAGGACGCGGAATACAGGTTCTGTCTTGCTTCCTCTCATCCAGATAAAATCTGTCCCTTCTCCCAGTGCATTGGAGAAGACGATCTTATACCCGCCGCTGTACGGCTCATTACGGTTTGCCTCACCAGCTCCCTGATAGAGGGTCGTCCCTTCCATCTGGTAGACCTCGTATGTTTTTATGCCCATATCCTTGAGCTCTTCCTTTCTCTTCTCCCACTCCATCAGGAAAAGCTCTTCATAGGCTTGTTTCAAAGCACGCTGGGACGCGCTGACCTGCATCTTCCCCTTGTCAGAAAAGGAGGGTGTTGTGACAAAACGCGGCAGCGACTCAATGATGGCTTCCAAGGTTATCTTGCGGGGCATCCTTGTTTTGCTTACCCGTGCCCAGAGTGTGATCAGTTCGTCCTGAGTCATCAGCTTGATCAGGCTCATCAGGGTGTTCATAGGATCGCGCACCTTGGCGGGGTGGGTGATGTTTCCGCCGTTGGAACCCTCTCCAAGGACTGGGATCAGATAGCCTTCTGCTCTCTTGATGTTTGCCAGCTCGACGACATTGCCTTCACCCACTTCGGAGCGGAACACCTCCACCCCGAGCATCTCACAGATTCTGTCGATACGCATGGAGGTAGGGCCGTTCACCACAACAGCCAGTTTCGCCTGGGGGTTCTCAAGATGTGCCTGGCAGAGCTCTGCCAGCACAACCAGGGAGAATACATTCTGTGCCTCGAGGATCTCTGCCTTGCCGGTGCTCTCCCTGATATAGACCAGGTTTCCCCTGTCCCCATCATTGTCAGGGACATAGCCGAGGATGTAGGCATTGTCACCTGCATAGAGCTCTTCAAGGCTTTCCCTGCAGAGCTCCAGATTCTCCCCTTCTGGGACGATACCATGGACTACCTGGCCTACCTTATTGTTGAGCATGGTGACCTTGAGCCCGAGGGACTTGAGAAAGGAGTGGTCAATGCTCACTGATCGTGCACTGCCGTTGAGCTCCCCGAGGATGCCAAAGGCATTGGTCTCAGTATTGGCTATGACCGAGCGAGAGAATGCATAGTGATCTTTGGCGTTGGAACTTTTGCTGGCAGTGGCGAGTATGAACTGTTCATACCTTTCTAGACTCTGTTGCTTTTGGCTTTTTACCGAGTTCAGGACCTCAAAATAGATTTTTTCCTCGAGTGTGGAGGAGAGTTTCTGAATGTATGTGAAAACCCCTTCTTCTTCAAAGATGGAGAGAAAGGTATCAGTGAGGCTCTTTGATTCGGATCCTGCATATACACCGCCTTCCTTGCCAAACTTGAAGCCGTTGTGACCGATGGGGTTATGGCTTGCAGAGACATAGAGAAAGGCGTCCGCTTCATCAGGATAGAGGTTGCAGTCTGCCATGATCTCAGGGGCTGCACAGATAAAGAGGTAGCGTACCTTGCATCCGAGACAGAGCAGTGTCCTGCAGATGAGGTCTCCGATCAGGCGTCCGGTAGGACGGGCATCGAGGCCGACCAGTATGGTGGGGCTTGTCTCCGTTTGGAGTGATGTGGGAGGTTGCTTGCTCTGTATCGCGTCCTTTTGTGCAAGAGGGGCTCCCAGATATCTTGCAAAGGCGAGGGCTACAAACACTGTGATGGCTCCATCAGCGTGGGAGATGCTTTTGGTGGGGTCTTCTTCATCACCACTTTCGGCAAAGACCTTTCTCCATCCAGATACAGAGAGGATCATGGAAGAGAGGGATTTCTCTATCTCCTCTTTGCTGGGCTGGGGGAAATCAAGAATATCAAACTGGTCGTCTGCAATGGTCAGATGGCTAAGGTGGTCGTATAGTAACATTGAATCCTCCGTAGGCCGAGTATATCATATATTGCAGAGTTTGCAGATGTGTTGTAGGCTGATTTTTATGATACCGACATGTGCCGCTTTCCATGATTTGTGTTGTTATGCCAAGAGTTCTCTCACGGTTGTGATTCCCACCCTTGAGGTTCTGGGCGTTGAAGTCTGTCCCCTTCCCACTGCTTTGCTTTCGACACAGACCGATGGGTTTGAACGCTATCACTTTGAAGAGAACACCGCTGCTTTGAAGGGGATCCTCAACCATTGGGAGAACCTCGGCCTAGTCTTCGATTCCATCTATTCCGGATTCCTCGGCTCGCACGAACAGGTCGATCTTGTCCTGCATTTCATCGAGAGCCAACGATCCAAAGGTAACGTCCTTGTGGTCATCGACCCGGTGCTTGGGGATGCGGGCAAACCCTATGCCCCTGTCGATGGGAAGCTCATCAGAAAGATGCGCACCTTTGTACACGAAGCGGATCTCATCACCCCAAATACCACTGAAGCCGCCCTCCTGCTGGATAGGCCTATGCAGGAGAATTTCACCCAGGAGGAGATTCTTCTCTGGGCTAAGGCACTCTCCTCCAACATAGGTGGTTCTGTGATCATCACTAGCGTTCCCGTTGGGGACGAGCATGCAGTGGCATACTGTCATGAGGGAGAGTGCTCACTTGTCTATTACAAGAACCTTGCTGCAGCCTATCCTGGGTGTGGGGACTTTTTTGCAAGCATGATGACAGGTTTTCTTGTTAATAAGGTTCCCTTCCAAACTGCTGTCGAGAAGAGCGTTGCGTTCAGTTCCCTTGCCATTGACCGAACTTTGGCCGCAGGATATGAACGGCGTCATGGGATCTCCCCATCACTGCTATTCCCTACCCTGATAAGAGAAAGGAGTCTCTATGGCTCTTGACTGTCTGGTTGTAGCCTCCAATGCTACAGAATTGGAAGGGTTCCTAACAAAGGGCGGTGAGGTGGGTGTATATACCGGAAAAACCTATCTGACCGCCACGATAGGAGTATCGCAAGTACAGAGTGCGCTCAATGCATTGCAGGCGATCATAACCCATACACCCAAGAGGTTGCTGCTGGTAGGCTATGCCGGAGGCATAGACCCAACTCTATCAATTGGGGATTGTGTCCTTGCAACGGAAGTCATCCAGTACGAGTTGGACCTTCGCTGCTTTGGCCTGAAGCGGGGTGAGACTTTAGGTAGGGCCCCTAACGAAATGCTTGGTGAACTCTCCTTGTTTGTACCTCCCTTTGCAAAGGCCATTCCTGCAAGAGGTGGTTCTTCAGACAGGTTTCTGCTCCGACCCTGGAGGGAGGCCAATCCTTGGCTTGTTGATGAGTTGGATCTTGGGTTTTCCGATATGGAGAGCTATGGGGTAGCCTTGGCTGCAAAGATGCAGGGCATCCCCTGTACGGTCTGCCGTGTCATCAGCGACGACGACAAGGGCCGTCGGCCCAAGAGCTACCAGAAGTTCTGCCTGAGCGCAAACCAGATATTTGTGGAGGTTCTCTACTCGTTGCTGGAACTTCCGAGTGAGAAGTCACCTACCAGCTTGTAGACCTTCCCATCCTTTTGCAAGGTGATCTTCCTGTCAGGAAAATATTTTGGTATGAGATTGTTGATGATGGAGACGGTGGCTTCTTGGACTGCCTGCTCGTCCTCTTCCTTTACCTTTGCCAGCGTTCTCATCTCTACCGATATGATGTACCCCCTGCCATGGTCACTACCATAGCCGAGGGTAAACTGTGTCCCGGTGGAGAAGAGCCCGTCATAGGCGACACTTGCAGCCTTGCCACGAGCAGGCCTGTTGGGGTGACGGGGATAACGTGATCCGAAGGTCTCTTCGAGGTGATGATCAAGTTCATCGCACATCTCTCGCATGATGCCTTCAAGGGCAATCTGTTTCGGGTGTGTACTCATACCAGCACCCCCTCCTGATCATCGGCTTCATCTTCTTCGATGTTGTAGCGTGAGAGAAAGGAGTAGTACGAGGAGAGCCCTGCAGCACGTTCTGAGGGATTTTCATCCTCCGCTTTTTTGGCCGGTTCTTCCTTTGGGGCTGTGAGCAGACCTTCTACTTCCTTGGGCCCGAGGGTAAGCTGGTCGAATGTTGTGCGCCTCTGTATCTTGGACACATACTCGCGGATGCTCTCATCATTGTCACGAAAGATTTGCAAAGCCTTCTCACGCATCATTGCCAAGGCTGCAGAGCTTGTGGAGTCCAGGCGCACTTGTTCCCCTAGGGAGCCATGGATGCGGGTGTACTCAAGATCGGGTATGTCCGAGGCAATTGCATCAACCGCCTGCAGCTGGGATCCTGCATATATCTTTTGGATGGGCGTTCCCTTCGCTGGATCGATCCACCCGATGACTCCTGTTCCCGCCCCACTGATGGTGAAGCTGAAATCACTGCTGGCAGTTGAAATGGAGAGAATATGGAATTTCTTTGCATTGGGATAGAGCCTTTTTGCCTCAACGTAGGCAAAAAGGGCGGGGTTGTTGGCGATGAGACCGCCATCGATGAGGGTCTGCATGGTCTCTTCCTGTCGGTCATAGAGGTATGCCGGCTTGAAGTAGGTAGGGGCGGCACTGGTGGCCCTTCCTGCTTCCCAAAAGAGGAAGTCATGGCTGTCCCTGCTGGATAGGGGCAATGGCCTTCCATTTGCAACATCGTAGGTCATGAGCAAGAGGGGGACCACAGCCTCTTTGAGGGGTAAATTGCCGAAGGTTTTTTTCAGGTACCGTTCAAGGGGTTCGCTGTCATATTTGTCGGTAAATATCTGGGAGAAGAGCCGGCCTTGGTTCTTTGGAAAAATCTCCTTGCCATGGTGGAGATAGAGCTTTTCCAGGGCACTCGTCTCAACCCCGAAGGGGAGAGTTCCCTGCAGCTCCTGACGTGCTTTTCTTCCCAAAAACTTGTCGGCAAAGCTCTGTTCGCCTTGGGCGTAGATGTAGCTGATGAATCTGCCGTCGATAGGGAGGTTTGTCTTTTGCACAGGTGCTGTGAGGGCGAGGGCAAGCAAGCCTCCTGTCGAGGTCCCTGCAATGAGGTCAAAATGGGAATATAAGGGACGCCGGTCTCCCTGCTCTTCAAGCAGTGTGGATATGTTGTTGAGAATGACAGCAGGAATGACACCACGCATCCCTCCTCCATCTATGGAGAGGATGAACCGCTCTTCTGGTTTTTCATCGGGTAAGTTCTTTCGGAAAAGGTCGCGTATTGCCATACAACAAGAGTGATATATTTACCCGATACGGTCAAGCGTCCGTAATCCAAAAGCATATTTGGTAGGGACATACCAAGAGAGGAGTAGAAAAACATAGATACTACCATACCGTTAACGGTATGGTAGTATCTATCCAGATGTGAATTCCATCTAGAGATAGAAAAACAAAAGTCGATATGAGTTTCCATTTGTCCATCGTGCACGTACTAAAGGACGATCTCTAGTGTATCTTACGAAAGAGGTAGTTTTCTGCAACAACGCTATACTGCAGCCCTTTCATCTCCTGTAGCACATACTGTATTGATGCCGTTTTGTTCTTTGGTACGATGAAATAGCTTTCCAAATCATCTGTTTGGATTACATTGTTCTTGTCGACAATTCCGATAAACTCATAGTCCTCATCAAAATGAGCAAGGGTTGCATCCCCATGACTATCATTACAGAGCAATATGCCACCAACGTGTAGGTGTGCCTTTGTTGCTTGACCTACAAAACCCGCATATTGTGAGATAAGCAAATCTACCTGTCCTGTCTCTATCGCCTGGTTGTAATCCTGTCCGATAAAGTGTACTTCACAAGCATCTGGGTACTCCTTGTTCTCCTGTATGTACTCTTTGATGCTAGGCATATCAGAAAAAAATGTGACGGCACCTGTAAAATTGTCTACATAGGTAACGGTAGGAATGACAAGGGAGGGTGCAATGTCGATATGGCATCCTGGATACAGAGCCGAATGAATGTCAAATGCATGGGTGACAGCCCAGTACAACGCTTTTCTGTCACCAATCTTCTTGGCATACGTCTGATATGTCTCAATGGTCTTGGTTTTCATGATCAGCACCCTTTCTCAGAATTATTTCCTTTCACAATACGACAGCATGTGGAAAACGGCTATAGCAGGCTCCATTTTTTTTATGCTTAGTCTTGGTACACAAGGGTACCTGTCGGGTTGTATCACTGGTTTTCCTTATTCATTTCTCATGTGAACACAGTATAAGTGTCGGAGTATGGTTGCTATCACGAGCCAAGGCTCTGGCACCTTGGTGTGTGATTTTGGTAGAATGACACCCATGCAAAGCAACAACGTCTTACAAGCGTATGAATCGTGTATTCTCTGTCCTAACCGCTGCAAGGTGAATCGCCTTGAGAGTGAGGTCGGCATCTGTGGCGAGACTGACAGTGTGCGGGTGGCCTGGTCAGGGCTTCACCGTGGGGAGGAGCCTCCTGTAACAGGAGAGAAGGGTTCTGGGATGATCTTCTTCACTGGTTGTCCCTTGCACTGTGCCTACTGTCAGAACCATCAGATTTCAGGCATCCAGAAGGGTGGGGAGGATCCTGTAGGGATACATCTTTCCATTGGAGAGCTTGCAACGCTGATGACCGGGCTCCAGGAATTCGGGGCGACAAACATAAATTTGGTTACGGGTACCCATTTCATACCCTCCATCATCAAGGCGGTGGTTATGGCAAAAGGAAAGGGCCTTAGCATTCCCATTGTCTGGAACAGCTCAGGGTATGAATCTCTAGAAGGTCTTTCCCTCATCGATCCCTTTGTCGATCTCTATCTCATAGATGTGAAGAGCTTGAACAAGGAGGTGAGTGCAACCTTCTGCGGACAGGCTTGCTATGCCGACCATATCCGGCCTGTTATGGCATTCCTGAAGGAAAAGCATCCACATATCATTGAAAATCCTGATGGAAGTCTGCAAGGCTTGCTGGTCAGGCACCTTCTCTTTCCTCAGACGATGCAAGCGACAAAAGAGTTCTTACAATACTATGCCAAGGACCTGAAAGAGAGTTCCTACCTTTCACTCATGGTGCAGTTCGTCCCGCCCTTAGGTGATGTTGTTTTTGATGAAATCACTGAAGAGGAGTACGATGACCTGTTGGCCCTATTGGATGAGCTGGAGATTGAGAATGGCTTTGTGCAGGAAATGGGAGATAATATCTCCTGGATACCAGACTTCACAGAGGATGTTCCCTTCCCAGAGGGGTTTGCTGATGTGTTGCCGTATTTTTTGGAGTTGAAGCAGAGATAGGTGTAAGAGAAGGCCTGCCATACATACATAGTGCTAGAACAGTACATTGTATCCATATTGCTATGAAGGGCCTGTGCGAATGTTTATCTGATATGGTGCTTTATGGTATGCATTGTATTCCACAGTGACGTACACATCAGCTATAGGTCGATGGGCTTAGAATACTGTGTAGGGATTGAAGCCTCTCCGTAGGATGAATAGTGAATTGTGTCTAGTACAACCTTCACAAAAACATTCGTCCAGTAAACGTCAATTACCATAACAATTGAGAAAATTAGGTAACGAGCTGTAAATCGCCAACGAGAGGGCATTTGAAGAGTGTGAAAAGCTCTATGAGCTTCTTGCTGAAGTTGGCAGCTTCCCAAGTCTCGTTCTTCTTCTTTATCTTCACTCCCCTGGCTTCCAGGAGGATGTCATTCGGTGTCTTGCCCGGTATCTTGGGGCGAGCAGGCCTTTAAGGATGCGAAACACACTGTGGGCACATTCTCTTCCCATTTCTGGACTCTTTCGATGCCTCGTCTTGACCGGTACCGAAGAAAGGGCTTGCCCGATCCTCTTGCCGTCGTAGACGGCAAAGACAGGCAGAGAAGGATCATCAGCAACTTTGAGGCTTTCGAGAAGATGGCAATGGTGGGCAACATAGCACAGGGGCTTCTGCAGTTGCTGGCCCTGAAGGCGAATGAGATAGGCTATGAGCCGACCAAATACCTCAGGAGCCGTTCCCAGCTGGTAATGAGCGAGGATTCCATGAACTATGAGCTGCGCAAGACAATTAATTGGAGTATCGGGCCTAATGGTTACGGCCCGATACCCCGTTTAATTAACCTGATGCTTGCTTCCTGACAGAAGGAAAGCTACCAGATCTGCAAAAAAGCCCTTGTCTGTGCAATCCCCAACCAAAGGTAACCACAGAAGGAGCACTATTCCTCTCAAAGGATGACCACAAAATAGGGGTAGGTCAAGCTTCCCATACCCTTGCATATGGGATTATTCCCAAAAACCAGCAAAACAGCATCATTTTAGTCAGAAATCCTGATGGAAAGAACCTAAATTTCTTGGACTGAAAAGATTCAGCAGTTTAGGCTCGATATAGTCCTAAATTTGAGAGAACTGCCCACTCTTAAGTTTAGAAGATGAAGTTGAAATTGATGATGATCTTTAAAAAGCTAATTTTTAGGGAAATGTACTCAGGATTTTACATCTCCTTTTTTTAGACAATCTGTAGCTGAATCTTTGCAGAAAGCAGGTTTGCCTCAATTGAATCTCCCTTTCTTTGAAAATGTTTCAGAGCCAATCGATGATTAAAAAATGGTGTAATACTTTTTTTTAGGTCCAATTGCTCGTAGAGAAAAGATGATACCCTATCTGTGCCTACAAATAGAAACAACAGAGAACCCTTTAGTTTCGAGTGTCTCTGTTTTATATATGGCCAGAATTGCTCATAACCCTAACCATGATCCTCGTGCTCTTGTTCTCTTTTAGCCGATTACCGTCCCCACAAACTCTTTCTTGTTCAGGATAGCCATCGTATTCTCAATGTTTCTTCCATCAGCGCAGATGACCTGCATCTTTAGCTTGGCCGCCCTCTTGCTGGCAACAGGATCAAAGGGAGTGTTCTTTCCAGGAACCCAAGTACTGCCGACCAATTCCTTGAACTCGTCCCAGCTGATGGTATCCAAAGGTTTTGCCTCCGGGTTTTTCTTGGGATCGTCTGTATAGACCTTGGCGATGTTGGAGAGGTTGATGATTATTTTCCCTTGGAACCGTTCTGCAAGGATGACTGCATCATTGTCGGTGGAGAAGCCTGGTTTCCAGCCGGCAGCTACCAGGACTTGTCCCTTGAAGTTGATGTGTCCGGTAGGGTCGGTTATGATGTTGTCTGTGCAGAGGTCGCTGAACATTGCCTTGACCAGTTGTGCGTTGATGTGGGTGGCTCTGATGCCAAGCCAGTCCTGCTCTTCGCTTGGGGCATCCTCTATGATCTCCCTCAGGGCTTGTTGGTAGACCCGTGCAGGGGCACCTCCGCCACAGACAAGGATAAGCTTCCTGCTCTTGTCTGCCTTGAGATACTCTCTCAGGTTCTTGTTCAGTTCTTTAAGAAAGGTTGTATCCACCTTATCCGGTGCTATGATCGATCCGCCCAATGATATGACTGCCGTATTCAAATTGTTCATCCAGTCCTCCGCCTCTCTATCCTACCAAATATGTTGGTGACTCTCAATCGTAGAAGTGCAGAGTTGTTCTGTTTCTCTTGGAAAACAGTGGGATATGGTGAAACCGCTACATCTGGATTGCCTGATGTGATATGCGATACTGGCACAAGCCAAGTTTGATGTCATACCGTTTCGGGTGGCAATAAGGAAAATGCATATCTTTTGAATGGGGGTTGTTCCATATTTCTAATGATAATTTTTTTGTGTGATGCCTATCAAAAACCTACTAGTTTCGTTGACTAAGAATACGATTGCATATATTGTAGCGAAATACAGAGAGGTAGATCAATTGACAAAGGGACAGGCAGAGGCAAAATTAAGTGAAGCTGTGAGTGCCTTTGAGATTTCTTATATGGGACGCGGTCCCAAAGAGATTAAGACGACAATTTGTCAAGATCTGATAATTATTCGGCTCAAGGGCTTCCTAAGTCAGGGGGAAAAAAAACTGGCAGAGAGCAGTCAGGGAGTTGAGTTGCTGAAACAAGTACGGACTAGCTTGTTTGAAAGTGCTCGTGAATATTTTGAAAAGCAGATCAGAGAAGTGGTTGCTGTCGGTATTGTTAGTATACATTCCGATGTGAGTACCCGTACAGGAGAGAAGATCATCGTCATTACATTAGCAGAGGATTTAGAGAAAACCTTTTTGAGATAATTTTATTACGATATGAAAGATACAAAGAGAATCCATGGATTCTCTTGGAAGACATAGGGAAGGGTTGTAGAACCAGTCGCGACGTAATCCAGTGTTTGTCGGTGAAAGCCGAGAGATGCTGGATATTTTTTTTCTAAGCGGCATGCATCCTTTTGGGCGAGGAGCATCTGAAGACGAAGATGGATCCCTGTTGATCATCATCAGGGTTAGATAGTGAAAAATCTCATAACGGACACCGTATTCGAATCACTGGGAACATTGATCGTATCATGTCTGTAGAGAGGAGGAACAAATGAAGAACGCAATGGGTAGAATGGTGTTGCCACAAGAGCTGCAGGCTGTTCTGGCAAAGGGAAGAGACGTGATTATTCCCGAAAGTAGGGAAGAGTTACTGGAAATAGCAATGGGTGGGAAAGGTTGTGACAACTTTGAGGTCGCCTACGATATCCCTGGGAAAGGCCGTATTGTTGAGGCGACTGTCTCCCGGTGTAAGAACGGTGCTGTCGTCAATTACCAAGACATATATATGAGGCGTAGGGATCCGGAATGTATGTTGATAGCCGATCAGGGGGATACTGATAAGCTTCGGTATTCGGAAAAGTTCGGAACCGATTTCTCTTCGCTTAGGGAGACTACATTTGCCTGGCTTGCCGAAACAGACCTGATCATGATGCCCTTCTCTGCAGGAAGCAAGACCATGGGATGTCCTGCCTTGTTGGTAGCTCCCAATAACGCAGGCTTCTTCGCTGGTGGATTAGCTGATCTGCAAGGGTTCATACCGGCTAGCGAAGTTCCCGAGGGCTTTACCCCCAAAGCCATCATTTACCTTGCCCCGACCTTTCGTCACACCCATTTCGAAGGGAAGCAGATGGTTGTGCACAACAGGCTCGATAGCGTGTATGAGATGTTTTCCTACAATCTGTATCCTGGTCCAAGTGCGAAGAAAGGAGTATACGGCGTCCTTTTGCATATCGGTGAAAAAGAAGGATGGGTCACAGCCCATGGCTCGACTGTAATGGTCGTAACCCCTTATGACAATGTACTGACTATCATGCACGAGGGTGCCAGTGGTGGTGGAAAAAGCGAAATGATCGAGAAAATTCATCGGGAGATGGATGGAAATATCCTACTCAGCCAGAACTTACGAACACAAGAGAAAAACTATCTCAACCTGATCGAACCCTGTGAACTGAAACCGGTGACCGATGATATGGCCTTGTGCCATCCTGCATTGCAAAATGCAAGTGGAAAGATTGTCGTCTGTGATGCTGAGGACGGGTGGTTCCTCCGGACGAATCATATAACCAAATATGGTACTGACCCCTATCTTGAGGAGCTCTGTGTGCATCCTCAGCAGCCATTGATATTTTTGAATTATGATACGGTTCCAGGCTCGACCTGCCTCATTTGGGAACATAGTATGGATGCTCCAGGCAAACCATGCCCAAATCCTAGAGTCATTATGCCACGGAGGTTTGTTCCGAATATCGTCAATGAACCAGTCGAGGTGGACATCCGGAGTTTTGGAGTGCGTACACCACCATGCTCAAAAGAACACCCCACCTATGGTATCATCGGCCTTTTGCACATTCTCCCCCCTGCTATTGCTTGGCTTTGGAGACTGGTTGCACCGCGAGGGCATGATAATCCAAGCATCACTGATACCGAAGGTATGAGCAGTGAGGGTGTCGGTTCCTATTGGCCGTTTGCCACAGGAAGGATGGTCGATCAGGCAAATCTGCTGCTCAAGCAGATAATGGACTACCCGAATACCCGGTACATCCTTGTTCCGAATCAGCATGTAGGAACGTATAAAGTGGGGTTTATGGGACAATGGATAGCGAGGGAATATCTCGCAAGACGAGGAAGTGCAAAATTCCAGTCTCATCAGCTCGCATCTTCCAGAAGCCCTCTCTTAGGATATTCGCTCAATAGCCTAAAAGTCGATGGTGTCTTTATCCCCAGGGAATTGCTCGAAGTGAACAGACAGGTTGAGGTCGGAGAAGAGGGCTATGATGCGGGAGCGCTCATCCTTTCAGGGTTTTTCAAGAAGGAACTGGAAAAATTCCTAACCCCAGGACTCAATCCCCTAGGCCGAAGAATAATCGAAACATGTTTGCAGGATGGTGCTCTTGAAGAGTATCTGCACCATATCCCTATGAAGATTTGACGGGCTTGGGATCAGGAAAGGGGGATCTGAATGTGTTTGCCTCTCTCCATTGGAAAAGGCATTGTCCTCACATGATAATCTGAGGATAAGCCTTGAGGCAAGACGAAGATTCCGTCTTTCTTTCCTGATCGCTGAAATTTCTGTTTAGGTGGGTGTCTTGAGGCTTGTTCCCTATCTTGGAATTGTATGTTCATACAATACCAAGATAGGGATACCCCCTCCAACGTACCAAGAGTGTGGTTGGCTGCACAAGTGGAACATAAGGGTGAAAGACCCCTACTATTTTGCATTGAAGGAGAAGTATAGAATGATACTAATCATGTTTGGAGCGCCCGGTGTCGGGAAAGGGAGTCAGGCTACCATACTCTCGGAAGCACTGCAGATTCCTCATATATCAACAGGAGATATTTTCCGAGATAATGTCTCCAGAGGTACTGAACTGGGGAACATAGTGAAAGGGCATATGGAAAAGGGCTTGCTGGTCCCAGATGCGATAACAATTGGACTTTTACAGGATCGGATACGGAAAGACGACTGCAAGCAAGGCTTTATCATTGATGGGTTTCCCAGAACGCTTGTGCAGGTTGAATATCTGGAGAAGGTGCTGAACGAAGAAGGGCTTGTCATAGATGCTGTGGTCAATATCACCCTTGAAGATGCGAAGATCATTGATAGGATTACGGGCAGACGTATCTGTCCCTCATGTAATCATGTCTACCATATTCTTCACAAGAAACCCCAAACCTATGGGTTGTGCAATCATTGCAAAACGGATCTTGTGCAACGCCCTGATGATTTGGAGTCGACGATTATCAGAAGATTGGAGGTGTATGCTACTCAGACAAAATCCGTATTGTCGTATTATAGGAAGAAGTGCTCTGTTCTGGATATTGTAAGCAGAGAGGATATCACAGCAACGACATGGCAAATTTTTGAGGGTTTGGGCCTTGATACAGCTTCCTGATTACGCTATAGCTTTCCTAAGGGTACGAGACAGCCATGCTGTTTTACCAACTGCAGGTGATCCTGCAGCCGGGTCTAGAAGCCACTTGGATACATGTAGGCGGCGGTTGCACTCAATGTGTTTGGCACTGGAATGCTGTATTGCAAGGAGACCAGAATGAAGAACCGATGGATATCATTGACAGCAGGAGTGCTGATCCAAATCATCCTTGGGGGTATCTACGCCTGGAGCACACTTATCGCACACCTGGGAGAGACCTATGGCATCACCACAGGCCAAGGCGGCTTCATATTCGGATTATGCATCACCACCTTCACCTTGACCATGGTTGTAGCGGGTCGTTTTCTCGTTGCCCACGGCCCGCAGCTGACCTCAGGCATAGGAGCCCTTCTGTTCGCAGGGGGCTACCTAATCGCTTCCTTTTCACAGGGCTCATATCCTTTGCTGCTCCTAGGACTGGGAGTCATAACCGGAGCTGGGATAGGGTTCGGCTATGTTTGCCCGCTTACGGTGGGTATGAAGTGGTTTCCCCAGAACAAGGGCTTGGTCACAGGAATCGCTGTAGCAGGCTTTGGAAGCGGGGCTATCATCCTCTCTACCGTAGCTGAATATTTTCTGGCCGGCGGCATGCCGATCCTTTTCTTTTTCCGTTGGTGGGGGATAGTGTCAGGTTCGATACTGTTTGTCGCATCAATCTTTATGACCGAACCTACAGCCCATGATAGGACCAAGCCAAAAAGAGCAGGCTGGGGAGAAGTACTCACCATACCTTTTATGATTAGCGCAATGGGCCTCTTTGCCGGTACCTTTGCAGGTCTTCTTATCAATGGGAACCTCATCCCGCTGGTAGCCGAAGGGGGGATTGCCCTTCCTCGTTCCCTGATAGCAATATCCCTGTTTGCCGTGGGGAATGCTGTCGGAAGGATTGCCTGGGGGCACTCTTTTGACCGTCTTGGGTACAAAAGCATTCCGCTCTCCCTGATTGGTCTGGCTATTGTCTGTGTACTGCTGTTTATGAAGCTCCCTCAATGGATTCTCCTTCTGGACATACTTCTCATCGGGTTTTTCTTTGGAGCTAATTTCGTCATCTATGCTTCGGCGATTGCCCGTCATTTCGGGCAAACACTGTTTGCCACGCTTTATCCCATCTGTTTCATCGCCTACGGGATCGCCGGCTTCATCGCTCCAGGAATTGGAGGCTTCTTCTTTGACCTTACCGGTTCGTTTCGCATATCACTGGTGATTTCTGTTGTCATCGTTGGTATTGCAGGGATTCTTTCAGTTTTGAAGCTTTCCGTCTTCAACAGAGCTGCTCATCGCAGGAATTCCGTATAGGGGTTTCGGCTATGTTTTCGCTTAGGATTTTTCTGCCGAGGGGCTACCTGCGGCCTTCATAAGGCGGTTGTTGACCGCTATTCCTATTCCAGTTTCTGGCAGTAATTTCACCACGAGTAGAGAGAGTGACAGGCTGTCGAGCCTTCTCATGGCCTGGTACAATCGCCTGGCTGCTTCAGCAGGATCATAGGAGAGGCTCAGATACTCTACAGGACCAGAAAAAACTTGGTTGCTCGTTCCAAAAAGCAACACCCCGACATCTTTTCTGGATGCATAGGCGTTAAGATCCTCTACGATTCGAAGCTTTGTTGCCGTTGCATAATGGCTTGGCAACATGCCGGGACTATTTGCTGCGTCTTCTGTAGTCTCTTGCTGGTCTGACAGCACTTTGCCTATACATGACTCGATTGCCTTTTGGTCAATGCCTCCTGGTCTGAGAATCCTGGGTGTCTCCCCAACGAAAGAAATAACTGTCGATTCAATCCCAACGGTACAACCACCCCCATCGATAATTGCATCGTATGCTCCTGCCAGCTGCTCCTCTACATGTCGTGCAGTCGTCGGACTGGTACACCCGAAAAGATTTGCACTGGGGGCGGCGATCGGTTTTCCTGAAAGGTGAATCAATTCGAGGGCCAATGGGTTGTTGGGCATCCGTATGGCAACCGAAGGAAAGCCTGCGGTCACAATCGAAGGAACCAGAGATGATTTGGGAAGCACGACGGTCAACGGACCTGGCCAGAAACGTGAGATCAGCATTGCTGCTTTTTCAGGTAATTCGGTTACGAGGGGGAGCATCTGATCCCGGTCGGAGACATGCACGATCAGGGGATCAAAAAAAGGACGCTTCTTTGCTGCAAAAATCTTCTCCACTGCGCTCGGGTTCGTCGCATCCGCACCCAGGCCATATACTGTCTCCGTAGGAAAAGCGACCAGTCCTCCTTTAGCCAGTTTCTCTGCCCCAAGAAGCAGTGTCTTGCGCAGATTCTGGTATGGATTTGGATGGGAGAGGATCCATGAGACCATATCGCCATACGTGTGGAAGCTAAGGGTAAGGGTTTCTGAAAGAAACGATATTGTCTCAGACAGGGGCTTCTCTTCGGAGAAGCAGGTCACTTTGAGACCGGTGTGTATGAGGTATCTGCTTTCAGGCGCAATGCGATTGCTTAGGGAAAATTGCTCGATCACTGCTAGAGGGGAAGCTTCATCCACCTGTGATGTTTCAATTTCTACCCCACCATCCAAGGTGGTGAAGATGTCTATTCCCGACTCCAACAGAAGTGAGTTCACTAAGATATCGGCAGGAGAATCGTGCTTTCCGGACTTTTGTACGATCACCAATACAAATTGTTTCTGGAGTTCCTGTAATGCAGTGATGAGGTCGTTATCGAGGATATCTGTATCTGCATGTATACCGGCATTGTCCCTTTCATCCAAGAAGATTTTCTTGTCAAGGAAGATGAACGAGCTTTTGCCATACTGTATTGGTGTGCTGGGTATGTTCTGAATCGCCATGAGAGAAACTCCTTGATGCTCATTTTTTTTGAACTGATATCCATCACAGTATATCTGTAATACAAACGGCTATTCAACTGATGGTGATATCGAGTGTGTACATAGTTCACCCTATATTGCTCAAGGAGTACTGCATAAAGGGTTTGGCTATGATGTGTTTTTCCATTTTTGGAAGATACTCCCATACGAATCAATGAGGCTCGCCACATGCTTGTCTGGAACTTTTCGAACACTGTCAGGTCGTTGCCTATTGATCATATTGACACTAGTATTGAGGAAAGTAGGAAGAGAAATGTATCTTAAGGAACAGGCAAAGGCGATCAAAACCAATATTCCAGCTCTATATATTGCGATGAAACATAAGAATACTCCTGTAGGTGCAAAGATTCTTGCCGCCTTGACTGTTGGGTATGCCTTATCACCGATCGATCTCATCCCTGATTGTATTCCTGTGTTGGGGTATCTTGATGACCTGCTCCTCGTTCCTCTTCTGATAGCATTGACGGTAAAATGTATCCCCTCTGAAGTATTGGAGCAATGCAAAAGGGAAGCGGAGCAACTGCACCAAGGCGGCCAACTCAAGAAGTGGTACTATGCACTGCCGATTATCACCGTGTGGTTGCTGATTATCTGGTGGGTAGTTTCTTCTTGTATGCAGTGACCCTTTTTTCATGCTGTTCTCGTTGATGAAAAATTGCATGGATTTTTCTTACCCTTGCACATGACATACACAGCAGGAGAGCGTATGCATTCCTTTCTAAGCAGTCTCCCCTGTGTGATAAATTCACCTGGATTTGTCACTTGTTACAGTAGCAGTGGCTTCCTGATATCAAGATTCTCTCCCTCCTACGAAGGTACAGTATTCAGAGGGTATGAGCTACTCTGGTTGTTTCCAACATAAGGCTTCTGGCCTTTTCTCCCGCTTCCTCCAATCCACTGCTCACATCTACAGCAAAGGCTCCTGTTTTGGTTATTGCTTCCTTCAAATTACCAATATGCAAACCTCCTGCCAGAAAGAAGGGCCGCGAACAGTCCTTGGTCAGATCCCAGTCAAAAGACAACCCTGATCCGCCTCTTTTTGCATCCAGGAGCAGATAGTCCGCGCTACAGTCCATTCCAAGACGCAGTGCAATCTTGTCTGTAGCATCTATGGCTTTGATGATGGGTAACGTACATGTTTTTTTCAGCTCTTGGATATAGCTTTCATCTTCATTCCCATGCAATTGGACCAATGAGATGACCCTTGATCGGGAGAGTGCCAGAATATCATCGATTGGTGCATCGGCAAATACTCCAACAGCGAGGATTGAGGGGAGGAGCAACGTGCTCAGTTCCTTTGCCTTCGCAAAGGATACTTGCCTTCTGCTCGGAGCAAATACAAATCCGATATAGTCACATCCCGCCTCATTTGCCCAATGTATGTGTGCCTCTTCCTTCAACCCGCAGAGTTTAATCCTGGTCATCCCTTCAGCTCCTTCAGTGTCTTTGCTCTGTCGCTTGATCGCATCAACAGTTCTCCGACTAGGATGGCATCCACTCCATGGGATTCAAGAAGTCTTGCATCCTCTGAGCCTTGTATCCCGCTCTCACTGACAAACAAGACCGAGGGAGGAACCATCTTCCTTAGCCTAAGGCTCGTCTGAAGATCAACCTCAAAGGTCCGCAGATCCCTGTTGTTTATTCCAATGATCCTTGTTCCAGCATGAAGGGCCCTGCAAACTTCAGTTTCATCATGAGCCTCCACCAAAGCATCCATGCCCAAGGCTTCGCAAATTCCTAGATATCTCTCGAGTTGCTCGTCTGCAAGCAGGGCACAAATGAGCAATACCGCTGAAGAACCAAGGATCCTTGCCTCATATATCTGGTATTCGGTGACAATGAAGTCCTTGCGTAGCACAGGAAGTGAGACTACTGCTGCAATCTCGTTCAGAAATTTGTCATTTCCAAGGAACCTTGACGGTTCGGTGAGAACACTTATGGCATCGGCACCTCCTTGCTCATACTCCCTGGCAATAGAAAGATAGGGGAATTCCTGATCCAGGATTCCTTTTGAGGGGGATGCTCTCTTCACTTCACAAATAAGGGACAGCCCTGGTTTGCCCACAGCCTGGACAAAGGACAGGGGTGGTTGCCCTAGCTGCAACGCTTGTTCCTTGATGGACTCTACAGGGAGGTTTTTATACCGTTTTTTTGCCGTAGCAGCAAGAATCTGCAGAATATTCATGTTATACCTCGTTGGACAAGCGGATAAAGGAAGAAAGTTGCTGTCTTGCCCTACCCGAATCGATGGCCTCTGCTGCCATGGCAATACCTTCTTGGATTGATGAAGCCTTCTTGGCAATGAAGAGAGCACATCCACTGTTGAGCAAAACTACATCCCGCTTAGGTCCTTTGTGTCCTCCCTCTACAATCGAGCGGGTGATCTCTGCATTTGTCTTGGCATCCCCTCCCAGGAGATCCCTTTTTGTGCATCGCTGGAAGCCAAATTGTTCTGGAGTGATTTCATACTTGGAAAAGGTTCCGTTTCTCACCTCACAGACATTTGTAGGACTACTTAAAGATATTTCATCCAAACCATCCTGGCCGAATACCACCATACCGTCCTCCACCCCTAGATTTGCCATCACTTGCGACAAGGGTTCGACCAGGCTATTGTCATAGACTCCCATCAACTGCATTGCAGCACCGGCAGGATTGGCAAGGGGCCCAAGGATATTGAAGACAGTACGGATACCCAGTTCTTTTCTCACCGGTGCAACATATTTCATAGCGATATGGTAATTTTGGGCAAAAAGGAAACATAGGCCGATGGAATGCAAAAGCTCTTTGCTTTTCTCTGGGCTCACGGCTATGTTGACTCCCAAGGCTTCGAACACATCAGCAGATCCACACTGTGATGAGGCGGCACGGTTTCCGTGTTTTGCTACAGGTACTCCACAACAGCTTATGACGATACTGCTGGTGGAGGAGATGTTGAAGGAGCCGGACTTGTCCCCTCCGGTCCCTACAATCTCCAGTACCGGCAGTTGATGCAACAACCGGACACAATGTTCACGCATACCGGCCGCACAGGCTGTGATTTCCTCGATGGTTTCCCCTTTGAGGGATAATGCCGTGAGAAAACTGCTCATCTGGACTGGTGAAGCCAGTCCGTCCATTATCTCATGCATAACTGACTTTGCAGTGCTATAGTCCAGATTCTGGTTCATACACAGATCCTTGATGGCTTGCTGTATCATGATGACTCTCCTTGTCTTGTGATGCTCATGAAATTTTTCAACATGGCAGGCCCATTCTCGGTCAAGATCGATTCAGGATGAAACTGTACCCCAAAAATAGGGTAGCTCGTATGCTGGACCGCCATGATCTCCCCGTCATCCGTTCTGGATGTCACATGCAGAGAAGAGGGTATGGTCTCTTCTAAAGCTGAGAGAGAGTGGTATCGCGCCACTTTCTGAGGGGAAGAGAGTCCTGCGAAAAGGGCACTTGTACGATCAATCTCAACCAACGAGCTTTTTCCATGTACCAGGTGCTTTGCATGGGTCACAACGGCCCCAAATACAGTACAGATCGCCTGGTGACCCAGACAGACCCCTAATATGGGAATCTGGGTGCCCAGCCGCTGAATAACCTCAAGGGAAATCCCTGCATCCTCACACCTTCCATGGCCAGGGGAGATGATGATGCGACTGACATTCATAGCAATGATTTCTTCAACCGACAGTTCATCGTTTCTGATTACCCTGATCGAGTTATCCATTATTCCTATGGCCTGGTAGAGGTTGTAGGAGAAGCTGTCGTAGTTGTCTATCAATAGGGTCAAACTATATCTCCTGTGGCGTTCTCTATGGCGTTGGTTACTGCCTTTGCCTTGTTCGCACACTCTTTCCACTCGTTCTCACTGATGCTGTCGGCAACAATGCCGGCTCCGCTTCGTACGAAGACCTTGCCGTTCTTTTTGTACGCAATTCGGATGGCGATGCATGTATCCATGTTTCCACTGAAACCAAGGTATCCGATCGCCCCTCCATAAATACCGCGCTTGTTGTTTTCCAGCTCATTGATGATCTTGCAAGCGCGGATCTTGGGCGCTCCGCTGAGTGTTCCTGCAGGTAGTACGGCATTGATGGCGTCCAAGGCATCACAGCCCTCTTTCAGGACTCCCCGAATGGTTGAACCCAGATGCATCACGTGACTGAAACGCTCCACGGTGAGGTATTTTTCTACCTCTACGGTTCCAAACTCACTGATCCTTCCCAGATCATTTCTTCCTAGGTCTACCAGCATGTTGTGTTCTGAAAGTTCTTTTTCATCAGAGAGTAAGGCCCGCTCGTTTGCAAAATCCTCTGCCTCGTCTTTCCCTCTGGGACGGGTTCCCGCCAAAGGAAAGGTGTGCAGGACTCTGTCTTGCAAATTTACCAGTGTCTCAGGTGAGGCTCCTGCGATCTCCACGTCACACCCACTGAAATAAAACATGTAAGGAGAGGGATTGGTAGTTCGTAGGAGCCTGTAGGTGTCCAGAAGGCTCCCTTGGAAGGGGGCTTGCAGACGGTTTGAAAGCACAACTTGGAATATGTCACCTTCATAGATGAAGTGCTTTGCTTTTTCGACCATGCTGCAGAATTGCTTTTCGTCAAAGAGATACTCCAAAGGGCCAAGAAGCTTTCCCCCCTCATGTGAGGCTGGGGCCTTGTCGAGGATACAAGCTTGCATAGTAGCAAGTTGCTTTTTTGCATTTTCATATTCGGCTTCTATATCATGTAGGTGGATATTGGCAATGAGGATTATTTTCTGTCTATAATTATCAAAGCAGATAACTTGTTCGAAGAGCATCAGGTCGACATCCTTGAACTGCTCACTATCCAAGGCATCAAGCTGTAGGGTAGGCTCACTATATTTGATGAAGTCGTAGGAGAAGTACCCGACCAGTCCGCCGGTGAACGGTGGGAGCGAAGGCAGGACAATGCCACGGTTCTGTGCCAGAAGGGTTCTGATGACTTGTTGGGGAGTTGTTTTGAGTTCTTCACTTTTCCCCTGGCAATCCGATAGGGTTACAACATGGTCTATACAAGTGATCTCCAGAATTGGATCATATCCCAAGAACGTATAGCGTCCCCATTTCTGACGATCGTCAACACTTTCGAGCAAGTAGCAGTGAGTGCTGGTTTGTTTGAGTTTTTCGAGGACCGTTATTGGTGTATGCTTGTCACTAAGAAGCTCGATGGTGAGGGGGATGAGATCCCCAACTTGGGTTTTCGCTAGATCTTTGACCTCTTGGAGGGTTAGGTTGTATTGCACTGGCTCTCCTTGTATTTCTATCAATAGAAACACTTCTGATAAAAAAAACTGTACCTATCTGTTAGCCGCTCTCTTCATGCCTTCCACGAAAAGGGCTACCGGCTGCACACACTGGTTTCCATATGTAGCAATGAGGCGTACTATGGCTGACCCCACGATAATTCCATCTGCAAAGGTGCTAAAATGCTTGGCCTGAGTTTCGTTGGAAATGCCGAATCCAATGGCGCAAGGAGTGCAAGTGACTTGCTTTGCAGCATGCACCATGTCCTTTACGGTATCATCAATCGTATCTCTGGTACCGGTCACCCCAAGAGAGGATACGCAGTAGAGAAACCCTTCGCTGTGGGAAGCCACTTTTTCAATTCTTTGTTTGCTGGTAGGGGCTATCATGCTGATCAGGCAAATGTCGAAAGCCTTGCAGGTACCTTCCAGTTCATCCTTCTCTTCGAAAGGCATATCGGGAACAATTATACCGTCAATGCCGACCTCTTTACAGGTAGAGAGGAACCGTTCTTTTCCGTATGAGAAAATTGGATTGATATAGGTCATGAATACCAAGGGTATGGTGGTTTCTGAGCGCACTTGCCTTACCATCTCAAACAGTTTGTCTGTGGTGGTACCAGAAGCGAGGGCTCTCTCGTCAGCTTCCTGTATGACAGGACCTTCTGCTATGGGGTCGGAGAAAGGTATTCCGAGTTCAATCAGATCGGCACCATGGGTAGCCATTGCGAGGATTAGGGTTTTTGTAGTGGCAAGATCAGGGTCTCCACATGGTATGAAGGGTATGAAGGCTTTCCCTTGTCTGAAGGCGGAGGCGATACGTTCATTCATACAGGTTCTCTCCCTTGAAGCGGGCTATGGCCGCTACATCCTTGTCGCCTCTTCCTGAGAGGTTGATGACTATGATCTTGTCCCTTGAAAGGGTCGGAGCCAGTTTCTGCACATATGCGATGGCATGGGCACTTTCGATGGCAGGTATGATACCTTCTTGTTTTGAAAGATATGCAAAGGCCTCAACGGCCTCCACATCGGTGATCGCCACATAGGTTGCCCGTTCACTGGCATACAGGTTCGCATGTTCGGGACCGATCCCCGGATAATCCAGTCCGGCACTGATAGAATGGACTTCTGCTATCTGGCCATACAAATCTTGGCAAAAATAACTTTTCATCCCGTGGAAAATGCCTTCTGTTCCCTTTGAGATGGTCGCCGCATGGTGTACGGTATCCAGGCCTTTGCCTGCAGCTTCACATCCGATGAGTCGGACGTTTTTTTCTTCAATGAAGTCATAGAACAACCCAATGGCATTCGACCCTCCACCGACACAGGCGACAAGGTAATCGGGTAGGCACCCTTCTAGCTTTAGCATTTGTGCCCTGACCTCTTCTCCAATTATCTTCTGGAAATCACGAACCATTGTAGGGAAGGGATGTGGCCCCATAACCGAACCAAGGACATAATGGGTATCTTCAATACGCCCTGTCCATTCCCTCATGGTTTCATTCACAGCATCCTTGAGCGTCATGGTCTTGCTGGTTACCGGATGGACTTTGGCTCCCAACAGGCGCATGCGATACACGTTGAGGGCTTGTCGGTCGCAATCTACCTTTCCCATAAATATTTCACACTCAAGTCCCATGAGAGCTGCAACTGTAGCTGTAGCTACCCCATGCTGGCCTGCTCCGGTCTCGGCAATTACCCGCTTCTTTCCCATTTTCTTTGCCAACAGGCATTGTCCCAGTACATTGTTGATCTTATGGGATCCCGTATGGTTCAGGTCTTCCCGTTTGAGGTAGACTTTGGCTCCTCCCAAATCCTTTGTCATCTTTTCGGCATAGGTGAGCAAGGAAGGGCGTCCTGCGTACTCACAATAGAGCTTTTTCAGTTCTGCCTTGAAAGAGGGATCGTCGATGTAGTGGTTGTAGGCCTCTTCAAGTTCGATCACTGCGTTCATGAGGGTTTCAGGAATGTACTGTCCACCATACTGTCCGAATCGTCCGCCTTTCATGTGAGCCTCCGATAGGAATGAGCATATATGTTTCTATTGATAGAATCAATACCTTTTCAGACATTTTTCCAAAATATGTATTTTATGACCAGGAGGGAAGGGTGAAGGGAATTCAAGAATCAGAGAGTCTGGAATATGATACCTCTACGATTCCCCTGTACTATGTTGTGGGGGAATAGGCTTATCTCTTTTAATGGGATGCAAATGCCACTGACTCAAGTTGCCTCTATACGTAAGCGATCAATCCATATCCGATACTTCCAGACAGGGGGAAGGTCTGTTATGTGGAATTATCCCTCACCCGATAGGAGAGTTTGTCTCAGCAAATCAAGGTTCTTTCCTGTTCTTGCCAACATTTTCCAACTCTCTGCCTCTGTGCAACTCGTAGAATAGGGCACCTCAAGGCAGGATCAACCTCATTGCAACGAATCCAACATTCTAAGATAGAGGTAACCCTTTGTGTTGGACAGTGTACCTGTCAAAGCTGTTTCGCCCTATGCAGGAGTACCACCCGTTGGTAAAGTGCTTCCACTTTGAGTGCAATCTCCTCTTCCGAGAAGGTTTGGGCAAAGATCCTGCTGTTTGTAGCGAGTTCTGTGCGTTTCTCTGTATCGGAGAGCAAAGCGGCCACCGTTGCAGCCCAGCTGTCAGTACTTTCTGGGGTCATTACTCCGTTGTATCCATTCTTTACCACATCATGGACCCCGCTTGAGCGTACTGCCACGACGGGACAGCCTCCTGCCATTGCCTCGACAAGCACCATCCCCTGTGTTTCGCTTGTTGAGGCGAAGACGAACAAATCGGCTGCGCGATAGATGCGTGTGACCTCCCGGGGTGCTATATTGCCGGTAAAGACCACCACCTGCTCAAGACCCAGTTCGACTACCCGTTTTTCCAGATGGGAGCGATATGGACCATCCCCCACCAAGAGAAATGTGAAACGTACTGGACTGATCGCCTTGACCTTTTCCAAGCCTGCAAGCAGGAAGTCAAGGTTTTTCTCTTCTGCAAGGCGGGAAACCGTAATGAGTAACAGAGAGTTCCCCTGTATATAGGAGGAACGGCATTGTCGTACCTCCTTTTCAGTCCAGGAGTCATAGTCCTGCAGTTTGATTCCGGTAGGAATGGTCTCTATCAAGGCACTGACCCCGAGGTTGCGTAGGTACTCTTCTGTGGAAGGGGTCGGGGTGATGATGGCATCACAATGGTTGGCAACCCCCTTGATCTTCAAATGGATAAGCATGTTTTTCAACGGAGCCCCAGGAATCGGCAGGTAGTGCGTATACCGTTCCAGGCGGGTATGGTAGGTCAATACTATAGGGACATGACGCCTTCGTGCAAGGTGCAGGCCTTTGACTCCAAGCCAGAATGGGTGATGGATGTGTACGAGGTCGCAATCAAGTGCCTTGAAGGTGTGTGCTATCTTGGGCGAGAAGAGATTGACAATAGGGAAGCCTGATAAGTTTGCTTGCAAAAGACGTTTACAGCGAATTACCTGGTCTTTTTCATCGTCGGGTGAAGGCTCGCCATAGGCAGGGGCGAAAAGGTGTACCCGATGGCCAAGGCGGGTCAGCCCAGATGCCAGGCGTTGGATCGAAATTGGCACGCCTCCAAGAAATGGCAGGTAGTTGTTGGTGAACATGACGACAGAAAGACTGGTCTTCTCGGACTCTTCCACGTTGAAATCCCTATACAGATGCTCCTGTTTAAGGATCAACGAATACAGTTTGAGGGCTATGAGTCCTATGATGGTCAGGATCACCAGCAGATTGAACATACTCATGTACACGAAGGAGTGAAGGTACAGCTTTATCCGTTCGATCAATTCGCTGAAGTACGAGGGGGCGTCGGGTGCCTTGAGGTTTTCATAGGTAACTTTGGTAGGCTCTGCTCCGACGCGTAGGATCTGGTAGGGGGAATCGCGTTTCAGCAGCAGGCCTCCGGCTGCACCAGAAGTAAGGTATTGCACCCCATCGCGCTCTTCCTCTGCAAAGGTGGGGTAGCCGGCAGAAAATACTGCAGTTACGTCGTAGTTGGCGAATATCTGGTGCAGATGTTCACTTGTCATCTCGTCCAAGACTGACAAAGCATAATCTGTACCATAGCCGTCGAGCTTGAACATCGCCCGGTTCATACAAACAAACCGATATTGGTAGTGTTCGGCATGTGCCAACTCCTGCTCAAGCCAGCGGAATTGCCATTCCCAAGAGGTCTGGCCTGTGGTGTCGAGAAAGAGGAAAAATGCATTCTGGATCGGAAAGGAGAAGAAGTAAGGTCCGAAATGCCGGTAGAAAAGGGAAGATCCGAAATCCTCAACCTCGCGATCACCAATTCCCATCATGAAAGGTATCTCGAGTTTTTTTAATCCCCGGTAGAGGAGCCGGTATTTTGCCTCAGCACCGTCGTAGACAGCATTGCCAAGCGATATCATGAAGGTTGCATCGGTCTCTTCGATCAAGGGAATGATCCTCTGTTCAAAGAGACGCATGGAGTTTTGGATGTTTCCCACTACGACGAACTGCAAACCGGATTGACTGTCAAGTGAGGATTCGATCAGGTTGATATTTTCCGCATTCAGGCTCTGGTAATCAGCCTCGTTGACAAGCAAGTAGGTTCGATACCCTATCAAAGATCCTCCCATGAGCAACAAGAGGGCCAGCAGGATGGTCAGTCGTTGTTTACCCTTCATTGCTACTGCTCACATCACTGCTGAAAAGTTCTGAAAAGGTGACTATCATCCCGATTACCACTCCGATGTATATGGTCATAAACCGCCAACTCAAGACCAGTGGGGCAATATCCTGTCTTTGTACCAGCTGGGCGAACAATAGGGCGTAGCCCCCTTCTGCGATACCTGTAGCCCCTGGGGTCGGGGCGAAATACATGAAAAAGGTTATCACGACCTGAAAGGCCAGCATCGTCCATAGGGAGGCTTGGTAGCCCATGGCCCTTACCAGCACGATGGAGAAAGAGAACAGCAACAAGAGGAAAAGGGCCGTTGCGGCTACAGATACCAGAGCCCACTTGATGTTTCCCTGGAAGTAGGTCTTGAAGCCTTTGCTGAAGGCCCTCAGCTCCGCTGAGAGTTTGACATAGAGCCTGCGATATCTTTTGGGTGAAAGAAGTCTCACTTTTTTCAGTAAGCGCAGCGACAATACCAGCAGTCGTTTCACCACCCGTATCCTGAACAGGACAATCCAGAACATTGCCAGATATCCGAGTGAGACAATGGTTATGAGGTAGAGCAGATGATGGGTAGAGAACATGCTGAATTGGCTGGGGTCGACCCAGATGATGATGGGGGCAAGCATAAAGAGGATCAAAGCGGCAAGTATCGTACGCAAGGAGGTGGCAGCGGTTGCCTGCCCGAGTGGCATGCCTTTGCGGGTCATGAAATAGACCTGGATGAAGCCCCCTCCTGTGGCCATAGGAGTTACATTGGAGATGAAGATGTTCACAAAAACTAGTTTGAGCAGGAAGAAGAAGGGGATCTTGGTTCCCAAGGCACGAATCACGCAATAGAGGCGCAGTCCGTCAGAGAGAAAGTACAGTACCAACAATACTGCTAAGACCGTAAGGGTCTTACCCGATAGGATAGAGGGAGGAAACCTGAGCTTTCCCGAGCCAAACTGATTGTGCATGAAAAGGACGGTCAGGTAGGAGAGTACGAAGAAGAGGACGCCCAGGCCTAGGTATACCCAGAGTTTGTGCTTGTCAGAGGTATGTGAAGTCTTGGATCGCATATCATCCATGGTTCTTATCTCCTGAGCATAGCCTCTGCTCTTGTTTGCAGGTCGTCAAGCTCCTGGTCTATGTGTTCAGAAAGGGCTTGGAGTTCTGAGTGTTTGAGATGGGATGGGATTGGGATGGGTTCTCCAAAGATCAGGCAGACTCGGGAGAAAGGCAGAGGTACTTCCAACTTGTCCCATCGTTTGGATGCTTTGATAGAACGGCTGCTGGAGACAGTTACCGGAACCATGTCCAGGCTAAGCATTCCAGACAGGCGGATCAAGCCGGGTTTTGTCTTGTGGTAGGGTCCCAAGGGTCCGTCAAGGGCGGTGCCGCTGACTTTCATCGGCTTAAGGTCATGCAGCAACTGTTTGAAGCTATCGAGTTTCGGTTCATCCGGGATCTGGGCATTCTTATAGCCGAAGCTTCTGCAAATCTCACCTAAGATGCTCCCTCTTGTTGACAGGCTGGTGATGACCAGTGCGTCATAGCCTTCCAACAAAGGGAAGATCGGGGCATATTTGCCATGCCAGAATCCTATGAGACACCTCCTCCCGTTGGTATAGTACCCGTCCAGGTAGTCTTGCCCTTCGATATGTACACGCCAAGTCTTTCGCAACAGTCGCGAAAATCTGGCTATCAAAAAGCCTTTGACTGATATGTCCTTGGAATGATTCACCTGATCCTCTCCATCTGAAACTATCATGTATAGGGTTATACTATATCACAGACTTAGTATGGGAAGACAAAAATCGAGAGGAGTTAGGATCGTTTGACTATGATACCTTTCTTTGGTCCAGGCCTCGGTGGAAGAGCCTGCATAAGCATGTCTACATGGTCTTCTTCAAGTCCTATCATTACCTTGTAACAAGATGCTTGACTACTATTGTAGGATGTCTGAGCTCTTCCCTAAAGAACTCAGGGAAAAACCTTCTCGTATCATTGGCTGCTATCCAAACAAGATATTCTTTGGCCCCATTTTCAGTGATGCTGTTGCAGACAGGTTCAAAGCCGTTTGGGGTTTTCATATAAAAATACAAGGATATTTCATGGATTGGTTTTCCCGCTTTGGTAGCAGAATCGCCAGAGAAAAAGTTTTCATGCACGAATCCAAGACGGTCAATCTCCATATGCACTCCAGTTTCTTCAAAGACTTCCCTCACGACAGCTTCCTGTGAAGACTCTGAGAATCTGACACGTCCACCGACTGAATACAGATACTCTTCGCTGGTGTTTCCAACCATCAGGAATTTTCCCTCTCTCATAATGATGGCTCCTACGCGGATATTGAGCAGGCCAATTCCAATAGGAACCATCAAATCATTGGATGTAGAACTCATTGAATCTCTCCTTAATTCCTTGGCTTTGCTGTACAAAAACCCGATTATTGATAGCATGGGATTGGTCTTACACAGGCATGCTGAATACGTGAATACTTGCTAGCAAAATCCCTTTTGTTGCCAATAGTAGATTGCCAACTGAGTCCGGTCACGGAGATGCACCTTTTCCAGGATGATTGAAATTGTATTTCGTACCGTTCCTTCAGTGATGAATAGTCGTCCTGCTATCTCTTTGTTAGAAAGGCCGTTTGCTACATGGAAGAGTATTTCATTCTCCCTATGGGATAGTCCTGACTGTTGTAAGGGTTCTGAAAAACTGTGTAATGCCTTCTCACTTATGACAGGTAACCCCGCATATACCGACTTGATCGTCATAATCTGCTTGTGTGTATCATCAGATTTCAAGATATAGCCAGAAGCACCAGCTTGTAATGATCGATGAATGTTTTGGTAGTCATGGAATGTGGTGAGCATTATGATTTTGAGCTGTGGAAATGAATCATGGATGATTTTTGTTGCTGTAATGCCATCCATTTCAGGCATCTGTATATCCATGAGCACCATATCGATTTTGTGATTCTGGACAAATTGGATAGCCTCTGCTGCCGAGGTAGCTGTACCTACAATGTCGATTTTGGTATCGGTTGAGAATAAAATTTCAAGACTTTCTGTCACCAGGCTGTCATCATCGACTAATAAAACACGTATGCTCATACTCTATATCCTTCAAGGAGAGGGTAATAATCAGACGGAAAGTCGTATCATGTTGAATACTGAGACTGCCGTTGATAGCTTCAATACGCTTACGCATGTATCGTAGACCGTTCCCTATATGGACTGGTTCTGTCTGATCCAATCCATCGTTTTCTATCATCACACGGATGATCGCGGGTGTTCTTTCCAAATGGACAATCACTTTGGCAGGTTTGGCGTGTTTCATGATATTAGTCAACGCCTCTTGCATCGACACATGCAGTAGCTGGTGGATTGCTGCTGGAATATCGGTGAAGTTGCCACTGGAGGTGAATTGGACTGTGAAGGGGAAGGAATGAACCATTGTCATGATGCCTTTGAGATCGAAGTCAGCATTGGGCTCAATCTGTTGGACAGCTTTTCGCAATTGCCCTAAGGCTGCTCCTAGACGCTTTTCTGCCTTCTGTTGCAATAATCGGGCATCATCATTGCATCCTTTGTTCAGCAACAGACCACTTGCCTTGAGTGTGACATGGGCGGCGGTGAGCTCGTGCCCGAGGTTGTCATGGAGAATCTCGGCAATTCGTTGGCGTTCTGTCAAACGAGAAAGTTGCTCTACATTGTATTGGTCTCGTAGCAGATGTTCCTCATTTTGTATCATCCCATGTAATCGCTGGTGCAGAACAGAAATTTCTTCTTGCAATTCTGTTCGTTGCCGTGCCCACAGGTATAGTAGGTATCCTGAAATGATGGCACCAAAAAGAAACAGGCAGGTGAAGAGCGTAGGGTTAGTACATATTGCGATTAGTGAGGGGAGGGTGAAAAGTGGTTTGTTGTGGACACAAAAATAAAAGACAAAGATGGGGAGAAATACCGCATTCACCGGATAAAACAGACTGATAATCCCTATGAAAGCCGTATCGACTATCATCATGGAAACCGGTAACGGAAGACGCCAACGCACCAATATGCTTACGATGGTAAAGAGAAATAGAAAAAATGTAGAGGCATCGGCGGAGGGCACGATTTGAGTGGTGGAAAGAAGCAACTGGATACTGATCAAGACCCAATAGACGTGGTGGGGAAGGATATCGGATCTTGGTTTTGACACTCCTACAACCTCCTTTTGCTTCCGATCAACAGGAAAATGCATGCATATACGAGTAGTATGGCATGAGCTTGGAGAAGTCCGAAGGTATCGTCGGTGAACCAAGCCTCCAACCCATAGGGTAACCAGTATGTGGGTAGGAACATGATATACCTGATCAGGGAGTGGGGCAACAGGAACAACGGAAGTGATACGCCGCTGAGGAGGCACATGACCGATGCGAATCCTGAGAATATTCCGAACGAGAGGTTGTAGGATTTGAACAGCACGTTCCAGGCCAAGGCCATCGATAGACACATGATACCAAATGTCAGATAGAGGGTGAAGAGGGAGAACCTTCCTGCGACCGAGTCTCCATGGATGATCAGACTTCCCAGGAGCAGTATGCATATCTGCACGATCAGGAGGGAGAGGTATCCCGCTAGATGGCTCGCCAGGTAGCGTAGTGTGCTGATCGGTGAGGCTGCTATTCGCACAGCGATTCCTTTCATACGGTCCTCGACCACCGGTCGTGTCAACAAAAATGATGAGTAGACGATGATCATACCATAGAGGCTGAGTCCGAACGGGTAGCTGCCGGAATTTGCCGGAATGAAGAGACCCGGGATGGGAAGGAGAATAATGAGGATAATGTTGAGTGGATGCCTTATGTCTTCTTTGATCGCAAATAGATAGAGATTCATGATGCCACCTTGTTAATCAATGGTCTGATGAGTAAGAACACTACGATGGTAACCACAAGCAAGGGAACCAATGCGGAGAGGGCTGTGGATGTGTCGTTGCCGACGATTCCCTTTATCGCAGTATTTGCAAGTGCCATCGGTGTACTATAGCCCCGGAGGAAGGCGAACAAGGGAGTGTCGGGCAGGGGGAAATAGAGTCCCACCAGCATGGGAGCCACCGAACCATATGTGCTCAGGATAGCGTTCGATGTTTTTACCGACCCGGAGGCCAGTATGATCGTTGAGCCCAACAGCTGGTGGAAGATGATTGAGAGCACCATCACTAATAGCACCAGAGGGAGTTTTGGTAGTGGAGCTTTGAGAATCGATAGAGAGAACACCAAAACGGCGAGTGTCTGGAGTAAGCTGACGATGGTTGCAGTAGTGAGGATGGAGATGACCACCTTGCGCAAGTCTTCGGGTGATGCCGACAGTCGATCTTTCATCGGTGAGAAGAAGTCTGAACCGATGGTCTCAAAACTCAAGGAGGTCCCATAGATCTGGAAGGTGAGGGCAAAGCCGATGGTGAGGACGGTGAGAAACGGAAGACTCTGCCCATGGATGCCCGAGAAGATGGAACTTCTCGTATAGATGAAGTTGAAGAATGCGATGAGCACCACAGGGAGCGCTATGAGTATGAGGTGTCCATAGATGTCTTTCATACTTCGTTTCAGGTTGAATGTGAACATATCAGACCTCGTCCCGTAATTGTTTGCCCGTGAGCGTCAAAAAGACATCTTCCAGATTCGGCTGTTTCGAGTTCACGTTCACGATACTCTGTTCGGACAATACAGCGATGATTTTATCGAAGGCAGTGATTCCTCCAGGAACTACGATGTGGTATTGGTTGTCTAGGAGAGCTGCTTCCTTGATTTCCGGTATTGCACGCAGTTCCTTCAGTTTCTCTTCCGATGAAATACGTACATCGATGAGGATGTGGGAATCGCCTTTGATTCGCGCGATGAGTTGTGGCAGTGTTCCACTCGCTATCGTATGGCCTTGATCCATGATGCATATCCTTGATGCAACAGCTTCGACTTCTTCGATGTAGTGGGATGTATAGAGGATACTCGTACCTTTTGAAGCCAAATTCTTGACGAACTCCAGAATGAAGTTTCTGGATTGCGGGTCAATACCTACCGTCGGTTCATCCATGATAATCAATTCGGGGTCATGCATGAGGGCACAGCCGATGTTCAGTCTGCGTTTCATCCCTCCGCTGAATTGCTTAGAATGTTCTTTTAAGCGACCTTCTAGCCCGATTATTTTCGCAACTTCAGGAATCTTTCGAGCAATCTGTTCTTTGGAAAGACCATAGAGGCTTCCGAAGAAAGTAAGATTGTCAAGTGCGGACATTTCCTCATAAATGGTGAGCTCTTGGGTCACATATCCTATACGGCGTTTTATTTCACGATTCTTACCATCTTGACGTTCATCGAAAATCGTAATTTCTCCGTTATCAATCGGTATCAAACCGATGATGGCTCGGATACAGGTGGTCTTTCCAGCTCCGTTAGGACCGAGCAGTCCGATTACTTCTCCCTTTGACATCTCAAGATTGAAACTGTCCAGGGCAAGATTACGACCAAACCGTTTCATCACATCTTCCATTTTGATAATCATGTCCAGCTCCTAATACATCCAGTATAGGAGAGGGTAGTACAATGGTGTAGTGACAAATGTACTGTTTTTCTCATTTCAGGTTCACCTCTTGAGAGTAGGGAAAAAGCCTGATAATCCCTGAGGATTATCTGAGAATGAGAAAGGACTACCATGGCAGAATATGACTTCTTCTTCTGCATATGTAAAGGCAGAATGATCAGGATATTACTTGTTCCCCATTTTGAGCGGGGTAATTGGATAACGATAGTTTCGTCAACATGGGGATGCACGCACACATTTTGAAGCAAAAGGCCCTGTAGTTCCCCTTTCAAGGTATCACTGCGCAAGCAATACCTCCCTTTGGAGGAATCGAGTTTGTGTAGGACTGGAGGAATTATGAACAATTTGAATTCGGTGTTGTTGGACGTTTGTATTTTTAACTCTATATATTGTAACGAGTTAACTGTGTATTGCTATGGCTTAAGTAGGGGAGGTCGCCATGAATTATCAAGATGATGAATTGATGCAATTCTTTTCAATGTTGGATCTTCACTCGAGAGCGGATCGAAGCAATCTAGATAACGTGCTTGATAAAATCTCCTATCCTGAGCAATGTTTTGACCCCATCAAACGATATCGTTTGGAGACTAAAACACACCGCAAGCTGAAGATCTGTGCCCAAAGCGGCTATAAATATCAGGCTGTTCCAGCAATAAGATTGCAGGGAAAATGGCTAGAACAGCTTGGGTTTTCTGTTGGTCAGGAAATCAATGTCCAATGCCAGAAGGGCTGTCTGATCATTCAACTGAGAGACGAGCCTTCAGATGCACGATAGCAAGCAATCAGATAACTGAAGGCAGGCAATGCTGATGCAAAACCTGCCTTTCATGATTTTTCTAAAAAGCAGAGGTCAGTCCCTTGAATCTCCTTCTTGCCCCCTGTGCTCGGAATAGCACTTTCGGCTGCAATATTTTCGGTTGGTGCCGTAGGTCACAAACGTCTCGCCACAGTTTTGACAAGTAACTTTGTTTGTAGCCCGTCCTTCGCCTGCTTTGAATTTTGCATACCGATTCCACCAATCCTGCCTGCATCCGTCCGAGCAAAAAATCTTTTTCCTAAAACCGGGGGTATGTTCAAGTTCTTTCCCGCAAGTCTTGCAGAGCACATGCTCTCCATCTTCTTGTACTGCTGCCTCATTTTCCGATGTTCTGGAAAGGCAGAAGCTGCGAACCTGTCCACGAGGAAGATTCAGCTTTTCTCCGATCTTCGCATAAGACATTCCCTCTCGCCGAAGACTGCTGATCTCAGTCATCTGTTTCTCTGTGAGAGGAGGGCGTTTCTTTTCCTCTTCGGATAAGTCCACCTTGATTTCAGACCCATCGCGGAAGATGAATCGGACATCATTTGGAGAATGCACCTTGAGATGATCAACCAGTCCGCTCCATAGGTCCTCATCAAAACGCACGACCTGGCTATTCTGTTTCTTGAGATTATCGAAGAATGAAGTTGCAAGTGCTTTTTTAGCTACCTTGTCCTGGATAGTACTGTCGAGCTCCTCCTTACGTTTCTCAGCCTGCTCATAACGTATCTGTAGTGCTTGATACTCTTGAGTATGGACATATCCATTGGATCTTGAGCTGGGTTGTCCGCTCGACATTCGCTCCATGAGTTCGGCTGTAACACTCATGTCAGCTATGAGTGCCGTCCTTTCCCTTTCCAGACCAGCGGTATCGAAAACCGTATCGTAGACAAGTTTCTGTGTTTCAAGGATGCTGGATGAATCCTTCAGTAGTCTGTTGACCGCTATCACGAACATTCTCTGGACATCCTGTTCTATCAAGTTGCCCGAGGTACATTGGGAGTGTGCCTTATCATATTTTCCATTGCATTGCCAAACCACTTTCTGATATTTGCTGTTTGGATGCCATTTCTTCTCTCCAAACCAAGATCCGCACTGGGCACAGAGGATTCGTCCTGAAAGCATTCTCCTGCGGTTTCTCCTGCCAGGCATCCCATCGCGCCGTTTCATCTCGGTCTGGACTAGAGCAAACATTTCTTTGGATACGATCGGTTCATGATGGTCTTCCACATAGTACTGTGGTACCTCACCTTCGTTCACCTTCTGCTTATGGGTGAGGAAATCTACGGTGAAGCTTTTTTGCAACAAGGCATCTCCGATGTATTTTTCATTCTGCAGGATGCTCTTTATGCAGGAGGAAACCCATTGTTTCCCACGTCCGGGTGAAGGGATGTTTTTCTCGGTGAGAATCTCAGCGATCCCATTCGGGCTCTTTCCCTGAAGGAATAGAGCGTAGATGAGTCTTACCAATTCGGCTTGTTCCTCATTCACGACCATATTCCCATCGGGCCCTTTGTCATATCCAAGGAAGTTGCTGTAGGGAACTGAAACCTTGCCATCCTTGGCTTGCTTTCGCTTACCCCATGTGGTGTTTTCAGAGATCGACCGGCTTTCTTCCTGTGCAATTGAGCTCATGATGGTTATCAATAATTCACCTTTTCCGTCGAAGGTCCAAATGTTTTCCTTCTCGAAGTAGCATTCGACATTCTTCTCCTTGAGCATGCGAATGGTGGTCAGGCTATCTACGGTATTTCTGGCAAACCGGCTGACCGATTTGGTGACTATAAGATCGATCTTCCCCAACAAGGCGTCGTTTATCATCTGCTTGAAGCCTTCCCTGCGATTGGTGCTGGTCCCACTTACGCCTTCATCGGTATAAACCTTGATGAATTCCCAATCAGAACGACTCTTGATGAATTCAGTATAGTACTCGATCTGGGCTTCATAACTGGTGAACTGTTCATCACTGTCCGTCGAAACCCGGGCATAGCCTGCGACCCTTCTTTTCGTTGAATGGGGGTTGTTGCGATTATTTGTTATGATTTTCTTTGCTGGAATTATCCTTACCTTTGCCATGCATGCGCTCCGTTGTCATTGGTTTTTCTTCTTCTATCGATTGCTGCCTTATATGCTTTTTCCCTGGAAGGCCAGAACCGGTTGATTTGCCGTCCATCACGAAAATGGAAGGTATATGAGCCCTCTCCATCACCGGAGATGTGATCCACATCCTTGTAAAAGGCTTGCTCATCAAACTCATCGATCCCCAACATGAAATTGGACAGAATCTTCAACTGTTCCTCATTGATACCGATGCTCCTGCATCCTTTGATTCCATCTCTTCGGTTGGATTTGCATCTCCAATTCGCATTGGTTGGTGTCTTGTAGGTCCGGATATAGTTGTTTCCGCATTTCTCGCAGATGATTTTACCGGTGAAACAACGCCGACTCACCTTGGGCATGTTGTACACCCCGAGTTCTCTTCGACGGTCAATCTCTCTCGAGACGGCTTCGAATATTTCCCGCTTGATGATCGGTGGGTGTGTATCCTCGACATAGTACATGGGATGCTCCCCGCGATTCTTCTTCCGTGGCTGGGACATGAAATCCACGCAATACGTTTTCTGGAGCAAGGTATCACCGATATAACGCTCATTGTGTAGAATGGTATGGATTGCCACATCATTGAAAGGTTTCCCAAAGTGTAGGATGGAACGATTGTTCAGTTCGTCTGCAATACGTTTCATCGACTTTCCCTTCAGATAATCCCTGAATATCTTTCTCACTACCTTTGCGGTCGTCGGTTCAATGACGAGCTCCTTGCCGGTCCACCGGTATCCATAGACGCGGTGGTGAAGGCTGATTCCCTTCTCGTAACGTTTCCGGACCCCCCACCTGAGGTTTTCAGAAGTACTTCTGCTTTCCTCTTGAGCAAATGATGCCAAGACGGTCAGAAGGAATTCTCCTGTACTCGAGATTGTTTCAATATTTTCTTTCTCGAACCTGACATCGATGTTGAGTTCCTTCAACCGCCTTACAGTCTCAAGCAAGTCGACTGTATTTCTGGCAAATCGCGATATCGATTTCGTCAGCACAATATCAATCATGCCTTGCTCGCATTTGGTGATGAGTTCTTGGAATTGCGTTCTGCCAGATATCTGTGTTCCAGAGACGCCATCATCAATGTAGATCCCCTGGTATTCCCATTCAGGATTAGCTTGAATCAGTCTCTTGTAATGATCGACCTGGGATTCAAGCGAATGCTCTTGTCGTTCATGTACCGTAGAGACCCGTGCATAGGCTGCAACTCGCTTTTTTCGTTTTATGGTTGCCGGTTGCTTTGGTTTTTGTATCAGCTTAACTGTTCTCACTGGTTCCTCCTTGGTCTATACATCCCTACGAATTGAGATTAAATCAAGTCATATCAAGGAGATAGATTGCCAATTATTGGCTGGTATCTAACAATGAGTTTTCCTTGGACAGTCTTGAATTCCTCGTCAGTCAACAGACCCTGAGCAAACAGATTCTTGATGAGTAAAAGAGCCACCTGGTAATCGGCCTCTGCCTTGAACTGCTCTTTTGTCATTTGCTTACTTCCTTCTTGAACCTTGTTTTGATATAGCACTCGTGGCTGCAGTAACTGCGTTTGGCATTCCCATATGCCGAGAATGATTTGCCGCAGCAAACGCAGGTGAATTGGTAGAAGGCCTTACGCTTCACCTGATCCTGATGGGCATTCCACCAGTCCATGCGACAGCCATCCGAGCAGTACTGTTTCTTCCTTTTGCCGGGAGTATGCTCCAAACGTTTACCACAGGTCTTGCAATAATCTTTTCCCAGATCTTGAGGAACATGGCTAGGAGATCTCCTACCCCTGAGATTGTGGGTTCTGCAGAAGGAACGGACGCAATCCTTGGATAACCCGAGCCTTGATGCGATGGTGGTGTATCCCAGACCATCATTTCTCATTTCAGTGATTTGTGTAGTTTCTTTTTCAGTCATTGTGTTCTCCTGCTTGATACCGGAGAACCGTACCCCTGAGGTTTTTTGAAAATCCTGAATGGCAAGAGAACAAGAGAATTGTCGTCAATCTTCTACTCCAATCCTTCTGGCTTACTCTGATGAACTACATTTGATTAATCTGCAGGAATTATTGGATTTTAAAATTGGAGGTTGGGAGATGCTCAACAACACTTACTTTATATGGTAATTACTGGGAGTAATTAAAAAGATTGGCCGGTAAAAACCGGCCAAGCACGATTCCAAAGAATAATGTTCGTTGGATAGTTTCAATGAAATCCCTAGCAACTGATTTATGGTTCGCTTCCTTAATCGAAGTTCGGGACCCCTGCTACTTTTCCCCCTTGGAAAAACGAGCCGTGATATAGCAAGAATGGCTGCAGTAGACTCTTTTTGCATTTCCGTATGAACTGAAGGTCTTACCACATTCGGCGCATGTGAACGAATAGTACGCTTTTCGCTTCACCTTGTCCTGATGCGCATTCCACCAATCCATACGACAAGCATCCGAGCAGTACAGTTTCTTCCTCTTTCCAGGAGTGTGCTGCAAGTATCTCCCACAAGTACGGCAAGTGTTGTTACCCACTTCCTTATCCACATGCGAGGAGGATCTCCTTCCCGTAAGTCCGTGAGTCCTGCAATAAGATTTTACGCATTCCTTTGGAAGCCCTATTTGGTTTGCAATCGTAGAATATCCCAAGCCACTTTCTCTCATGTTCGTAATCTGCGTTGATTGTTGATCAGTCATTACCTTCTCCTCGTTTAATTTGTTGGTCTATACATTCCTGCAAGTGGGATGTAAGTCAACTTGATAAAACGTTATAAAGAGAAAAGTTTGGTAATTTTCCACAGATGGAAGATACTGCAATAGCTATGAAGAATGGACGTTTTCTCTATTCTTCAGCTCATTGAGTTTCATGAACACAGGAGAGTGTTTTGCTTCAATTTCTTTAAAAAAGTTTTCCCTTGGCTTTTTCTGGGTGGTTCACTTAGAATGACAATGGAGGTCCCTCGTTTACATGCCAACAATACCATAATGTAAGTACTTGTTAAGTTATGAAATGCGAGTCACCAAGAGTGTATAAATTCTCAAATAAATAAACATATGTAAAGTAATAAATTAAAACTCACATTATAGAATCTGTCGGGGTAAAATATCCGAAACAATCGGATTGTAAGTTCCCAATCTGTCGGGTTGGAGTTGAAGAATCCAAGTGTTCATGGTATGGTGGACGAAAAGGAATTGCTATGGATGAATGAGAAATCATACTTGCCACGTTTGATCGATAGGAAGATTACCAAGTATCTCCAAGCCTTCGGAGCGGTTTGCATCGAAGGCCCGAAATGGTGTGGAAAGACCATGACATCGATGCATCATAGCAAGAGCAATTTTTTTGTCGGTTCACCAACAGGTAATTTCAGCAATCGCAAATTGGCCATGATGGATCCATCCTTGATTTTGGAAGGAGATTCTCCCCGGTTGATCGATGAATGGCAGGATGTCCCTTCCATCTGGGATGCTGTACGCCACGAGATAGATCAACGAGAAGGGAAAGGGCACTTCATCCTTACCGGGTCTTCCACTCCCAACAGCAAGGGAGTTCTCCATAGCGGTGCAGGGAGGATAGCCAAATTACGGATGAGGCCAATGTCCTTGTTTGAAATGGGTTACTCTTCAGGTTCTGTCTCCCTGGCAGGAATCTTTTCGGGAGATGTAAAAGCAAAAATCACCGGAGATGTCGATCTTCGAGAAATCATTCGATTCATCATTTGTGGAGGATGGCCAGAAAATATAGCCGTTGATTATGAATTTGCCAGATTGTTGCCAAAGCAATACATCGAAGCCGTGGTAGATAGCGATATCAACAGGATTGATGGTAAAACCCGGAATCTTGACAAGATTCGCCTCTTGCTTCGGTCCTTGGCAAGAAACGAAAGCACGACAGCTACGAACAGGGCACTCAAGAATGATATCAAGGAAATTGATGATGAAGATATCGATGTGGAAACGGTGGCTGAATATCTGAACCTGTTCGAACGGCTCTTCTTACTGGACAACCAGCGACCGTTCAGCACGAACATTCGTTCTTCGGTACGTGTGAAGCAATCCGTCAAACGTCATTTTTCCGATCCCTCCTTGGCTTGTGCGTTGTTGGGGACGACGGAAGAGGCTCTGCTTTCGGATTTGGAAACCTTGGGATTTCTGTTCGAAGCACTTTGCGAACGTGATCTGAACATATACGCCGAAGCGAATGACGCGAAGTTGTTTCATTATCAAGACTATCAAGACAATGAGATTGATGCAGTCGTGGAGATGCCTAATGGCAGTTGGGGTGCCTTCGAAATCAAGCTCGGTGCACATCAATTGGATGATGCGGCTGAAAAATTGCTGAGAATAAAAAGTACTATTGAAAGCGAACCCAAAGGAAGACCACCAAAGATACTTGGTGTGATATGTGGTCTTTCCAACGCCGCCTATATCCGTCCCGATGGTGTTCACGTCATTCCCATCACCGCGCTCAAGGATTAGGATAAGCCAATTCCATGAAAGGAGAAAAGGTTAGATTCTGATAGTCTTGAAGATGGACGGAATTGTTTTTTTCCTATCTGTAGAGCCTCTTGCAAAATAGCAAAAGTTTGGTAATTTCTCCTATCCCAAGCACTCGGGAGAGCCCTTGGGTGCACAAAATTGTCTGAAACAGGCCCAAGTCGGGCAAAATATATGGAAATGGACCTGACAATCCTATATAATGTGATTTACCACAAACACATAGAAGGAAAGCAGGTCCATGAAAAGCATAACAGAAATCCTGGGCGGTTGCCAGATGGTTTTCGGCATTTCCTACGACATCCAGCAGATTTTCGAAGGATATGTGACCGACGAGCACCGCACCTTCATCCAGATGCTGCAGGTGATCGAGGAATTCCTGCCCGCATACGACCGCCCCGGTAGCCTGCTTGGACGCAAATCGTATGATGAGATGGCGATGATCCGTTCTTGCTTGGCCAAACAATTCTTCAATATTGCCACAGTCACCTCTCTACGCAACCGGTTGCTCAGCGATCCGTCATTACGGCAGATCTGCGGGTTCACTGTTGTCCCCAGCGAAGCCACCTTCAGCAGAAGATACGCCTCCTATGCCCAGAATCGACTCATGGAACAAACTCTCGGTCCATTGGTATCGTCGTATCTGGGTGGGCACATCGTGGGACACATCAGTCGTGACTCAACGGCGATCGAGGCACGCGAGAAGGCGACCAATACCAAGAAAGAAGTGAAGCCCAAGGGCAAACGTGGCAGACCGAAGAAAGGTACTGAACCCAGGGATAAGAAACAATCCGTTCTGGAGAAGCAACTTGCACAGTCAGCCGAACAGGCGATCGGTGAGCTGAACACCTTGTGCAGCTGGGGCTGCAAGCGCAACAGCCAGGGCAACAACAATTATTGGAAGGGCTACAAACTGCATCTGGATGTTACCGACAGCGGCATCCCCATCAGTGCCATCGTCACCGGTGCGAATGTCCATGACAGCCAAGCGGCAATCCCCTTGGAGCGAATGTCCAGTGAACGGGTTACCCATCTGTACTCACTGATGGACAGTGCCTATGATGCGAAACCCATCAAGGATTTCATCATCACAAACGGAAAGGTCCCCATCATCGATCTGAACAAGCGGCGCAAGCAACAACGGGTGCTCTCTCCCGCTGAAAAACAGCGTTTTAAGATCCGCTCCACGGTCGAACGGTCAAATGCCCATCTGAAGGATTGGCTGATTCCCTCGAAGATCATGGTACGGGGACCGGACAAGGTCGCCCACTGCCTGATGACCGGTGTGTTGTGTCTTGCGGCGATCAAGATACTGCAATATTGCATCGTGCCGGACCTTCAGAAAACAGCATAACGATAGACAGAACGATAGCAATTTCACCTGTCGTGGGACAGGTGCGCCTTCTCATACTCGATCGACAGTAGATTTGGCGTGATGTTTCGCTCAAGGCAATCGATTGGGCATTTCAGCCCTCACAATCATCGTCAACAGTATCGTTACATTGATGCCGATTCATGACGACCGCTCATTTTGCAAGGGGCTCAAAGGTTAAAGATATTCCAAAAATTCTCGTCGATGCGGCTATCACTACAGGGTTTGTGATGTTGGTCATGAGTGTGGCGTCTCTCTTTGGGTGGATTATGGCTTTCGAAAACATACCGACAACCGTTGCGAAGGGACTGATATCTGTGTTGAAGACTCCCAGCATGTTCATGGTTGGGATTGTACTACTCATGATTATCATCGGAACCTTCATCGACACATTGTCTGCTTTGATTATTCTTGGCCCGGTTCTACTCCCTGCAGCGAACTTGTTGGGAATCGATCCCCTTCATTTTGGGTTGATCCTCTGTATGTCGTTGTCGTTCGGAGTTCTAACACCTCCTGTCGGAACATGTCTATTCGTAGCTTCCGGAATTGCCGGAACCACTGTAGAAGATACCGCTCACCATGTGATTCCATTCGTGACTATTCTGTTCGGCGGTACCATTATTCTGGCACTGTTCCCTGATTTAATTTTATGGTTACCACGTCTTACGGGATATGGAGGCTGATAGATCGGAAAGTGATGGAAAAGTTTTGTAGTTTGGCCACTTCCGACGAGTCAACTCACACTGATACACGTGTGGGTTGGCTCTCGTTTATACGTCTGAAAATTAATTTTCATGAATATCTTCTGAATTCTTCCAGCATGTATGGCATGCCACATGCATACCTGCAGGATCGGCGGATCTGTGATATCATGGGGGAAAACAGAAAGGGGCTAAACCATGAAACGTCTTTACTTCGTATGTGGTCTACTTTTGGTGTTGCTTCTGCCATTGGCTGGCAAATCAACCGCAATGATGTTGGTCGAAACAGGTCTGGATGCGACTTCTAGGACCCAGTCGATTGCAGTCGAAATCGATGGAGAAACCATCTATCTCGGGGGAATCTCCCTGCGTTCTTTGAAGCAAGTGATGAACAACCACGATTTTTCTCCACTTCCTTTGGAGGAACGGATCCGTCTGTACGACGAAGCGCATCTCGCGTTAACCTGGCCGGCATTCAAGAACCTGTTAGTGGGCTTCGGTGAAGGTTCGAAGTTGCAGGGAGACACCGCTTCCTCATTGTTCGGTATCATCACCGATTGGGCGACGTTGTCTTTGGTCGGCAGTGGTATGGGTATGCTTGTCGTAGATCTGATGTTCATCTATCCATTCAGATCGAGCTTACAAGATGAACAGTTCTTCTCGGATTCTGACCAACTGGTGACCTTGGCTTTGGATACGATGTTGGTTGGTGGCATCGCATTCGGTGTCGGTCGGATCATCCAGGCATTGTTGCCGGTGTCCTACGGTGCACGTTTCAACAGGAACCTGCGCAATACGCTTGGTTTGACGAGAAAGATGGAGGACCGCTTCTCGCTCGATATCGGACTCGTTCCCGCTACGACCATGGATCATAGTCTCCGTATGGGGGTCCAATTCGCCGCGCGGGTGGATTGGTAAAGATTCAAGGCTGGGCCAAGAATTTCGGAGCGTTGGCTACCAGGTCGGCGAGATGAGGTGGCAATTGTGCAAGCCGTTGCAGTTGCCATTCCCGTTCTTGTGCTACATCGCTTCCGATCAACTGTACGATTTTCCTCCCGTACCACGCAGGACCAAGGCAATGGTCGGCCATATGAGCCGTGGATACCGCTTGGCCTATGCAGCGGTATACCAGCTTCATCAACGGCTCCACCGTTATCTTCGCCACAGCGTGTACTGCTCTCGCAGCTTCAATTGCCTCGCCGGTCGTCGCTTTACCGGACGCCCAATCCTTTGCAGTCTCCAGGGCATGTAGTGCCGTCCCATGTAGCGGTCCGGTGGCATAGGGGAGTATATGCAGCGAACAGGCCACAGCCCAATCCATGAGTGCTCGATGATCCTCCCTCTGCAAAAGACCTCCCCGCCGTTCAGTGATGAAACGCCGATCACGCATGGTCTTGCCTCCTGTCTTTTCCATCATAGCTCAGCTAAGGATGGTAATCCAATCGGATTCGATATGCCACCTTATCGTGCACAGACGTTCGATGAATGTGTGGTCATGGCTGATACAAACCAACGCACCCTCATAGGTTGCCAACGCCTGTTCCAGTGCCATCCGGGAGGGTAGGTCCATGTGGTTGGTGGGCTCATCGAGCAAGAGAATGGAGATGGGATTTTCGAACAGCATACTCAGCAACAACTTCTTTGCTTCTCCAGGACTGGCAAGGGCTGAAGAACGTATGAGATGCAAGTCAGTTCCCAACCTGGCAAGGCTGGAGATCACCCGACCTTTGGTGGCAGAATCGAGCGAATCGAGCTTCTGCAGGCAAGTTTCACACGAGCTTCTGTCTTGTTCTTGCGGGACATATGCGACAGGAAGGTCTTGATCCGACAACTGCTCGAAAAGATGGCGCATCAAAGTCGACTTCCCACTGCCATTCAGACCGGTGACCGCTATCCGGTCCATTGGACCGATTTCCAACACACCATGGTGCAACATCCTTTCTGGACCCATTGGGAAGGAACCCTCGGGAAAACGGATGAGTGTATTTCGCTTCAATGGAGCACTGGTGATGGTGATACCGTCCACAGGTCCTTGGATATCGAGTGAGCGAGCGATAACGAGCTGGTTGTGTAACGTATCGACTCTCTGTTGGTCCCGTCCGATTCGCTTCTCCAATTGGGATTTCAAACGCCCAGCTTTTCCATCCGCTCCCGAAACCCGGGCGCCGTCGATTTTTGCCTTGGCGTCGTGATCCTTTTTGGGAATATGCCGCTTTGACCGCAATCTGTCTTGGATGGATGCCTTTGAGGATCGTCGGATGAGGTCCTCCGAAAGGCGGGAAAGTTGTTGGCGTTGTGTATCCATCATCTGATATGTTGCCGTGGCGGCACGACTCGCCTCATGCAACGCGACCGATGGTTTGCAATCTAGCATACGGATATAGGGGGCATGAACGATCACCGTCTTCTCACACAGCGATTCGGCTAGTGTGCGGTCATGGCTGACTATGATTCCGATACCACGAAAGGATGCCAATGCGTTAGCTACCAATTCTACGGCAGCTGTGTCCAAATGGTTAGTTGGTTCGTCAACTGCCAGTACTTCTGGTTCTTTCCACAAAGCATGTGCCAATTGGGCCCGTTTTCGCTCTCCGTGACTCAGCGACTCCCATCTGGACAACCAATCGCGTTCAACTCGCAACGAACCGTGAAGTCGACAGGCTTCCCGATCATACGCGAAGGCGAACTCATCGTAGTTCTGTGGAGGTTCATCTGTCCGTTGCTCAAGATACCAGACCGATTCGGGTCTGGTTATCTGACCAGAGGTGGGGCGTAGCTCTCCTGTAGCGAGCTTGAGCAGTGTTGATTTTCCCGCTCCATTCGCACCGAGCACTGCTGTCCACCCCACACCGAAGGTGAGATCTATATCTTCAAACAGTGTTTGGCTTTGGTTGGGATAGTGGAAATGTATTGATGAGAATCCTATGGTTTGTATGCCCATGATGTGTCTCCCTGAGGCATGGGGTGGGCACACAACGACAAGGATCGGGAAAAACACGAGTCACCTGTCGATCGAATGCACCGAAACCCCTCTGGAATTATTCTTACGTGGGATGTCCTGTAGCGATTCGATCTTCAGTTCTTCATCGGCTCTTCGATTCTCCGTCTGGTGGGATAATGAGATTGTATCAGATTTTCATGGTAGCGTCCATCAGAGAGGTGATGCGGATGACATGGGATTTGGTTGTTTTGTGGACTTGCACAAATCGTATGAACTCGGTAATATCACAGGAAATGTTGCCAATGCAACGAAAATACTATATAGGAACCAGGAAGAAAATCCTCGTTGGCCACAAAACTAGTCGAAATTTGGCGGTTCTGCTGGGTTTTCGGGAATCGGGGTTCCAGGAAGAAATTCCAACTTATCCACATTGAGAGTAAGCTGATCAAGAAAACCCTTCTCCCCGGTGGTGCAAGGAATAGCGGAAGAGGGGAGCTCACATCCTCAGCATCGATTGCCGTTCCAGTGAGCACATGGCGTGAAAACACATCCTCTTCATCTCCCTGACAACTCATTCTCCTCGAGCATCGATCTGTACGATTCATCGGAGAAGATCAGGTGATCCAGCACCTGGATACCCAGCAGTTCACCTGCTTTCACCAGCCTTGTGGTGACCATCAGGTCATCAAGCGATGGAGTAAGATTTTATCAAGAGTAAATTATTAAAACTCCATTATAATCAATACTTTCACTTTGAGAACATGTATTTAAAGTAAATAACAATTAAAGCCTGTATCTTAGTTATCACTTGAGATACAGGCTTTTTATTTATTCGTTCATATAATTAAACAGTTTGCCTAAGAAATCATCGCTAACGGTTAACTGATACTGTTTTTCAACGAGATTTCGAAGTTCCATAACGAGAAGCAAAGAGTTCTTATAGGCTTCATATAGTTCTAATTTATTTAATCGGGCAGTAGTCTTTTTAAACTTTTCATAGTTTTCAGGACTAATTTCTTTTTCAAGATTCTTTGTCATATTAAACCAATTATCGGCATTTTCTTCCGCAATTCGAATGAGTTGTAGTATATTTTTTTGTAATTGAGATAAAAGTTCCAGTGAACGTGCATTTTCCCCTCTTTTAAGAACATTAATCCCCATTAACCATAGGTTGGAAAAATTATTCAATAAAAAATTTACGTTTTCTTTTGTAAGTCTATTTGGCCCCGGACCTTCTAACTCTGATAAATACAATTCTAGTTGTCTTGTTTCATCATAAATAAACATTGCTTTTGTGTCAGGAATGTAGCCTGATTCTTTGAATGAAGGAATAATATTCATTTCGCTTTCGGAAAGGAAATGAAATTCACCACGTATTAGATTTTCAAAAATTACTACTTCCGTACCGTACTCATTTTGATAGAGTAAAGTGTAGGAAGCGACTTCATTTAGCCATTTTGCTGAATCAAAGGTGGAAATTGTATCATCTTTTAGAAAAACATAATATTCTATATCAGAGTATTGATCCCCCTCTCCTTTTGTAAAAGAGCCATACATCATACAAGCAGATATTCGTTCATCTGACTGGACAAGTTCCTTAACCCTTGTCATTAGTTCCTTTTGTTTTAACAATTCGATTCCTTCTTTCTTTATTTTGATTCAGGGAGAATAAAAAAAACCTCCCAAATAATGTTGGAAGGATTAGTCATGTAACTTTTTACGATACTCAAATAAAACTATTTAGCCTTTTTAGCTATTCAGTCTTACATTTATTTAGTATATGGCAAAATGGGCAGACTAATCCTAAGTTTTTAAAATGAAATATACTATTTCAATTGTTAAAAATTAGATTAGTTCTTCATTGTCCACCCATCTCTCCTTTCAATTAATAGTATATTAATTTTAACACTTCAAAAATCAAAGTACAAGTTGTTGTGAAAAAATACACTTAAACTATACTGCCTCGTATGCTACGATATGACCGAGAAGCTTTATAAAGAAGTGAAAAAAATTGCAACGGAGATAAATAACTTTTTAAACGAGGGGGAATTCAGATGAAAGAAAATAAATATGATGATAATATATTTTTTCAAAAATACAGTCAAATGAGTCGCTCACAGCAGGGAATAGCCGGTGCAGGAGAATGGGAAACATTGAGAAAGCTGCTGCCGGATTTTAAAGATAAGCGTGTGCTTGATTTAGGATGCGGCTATGGATGGCACTGTATTTATGCGATGGAACACGGAGCGTCTTCTGTTGTAGGTGTTGATATTTCTCATAAAATGCTCGAGGTAGCCAAAGAAAAAACACATTTTCCACAGGTTGAATATAAATGCTGTGCTATAGAAGATGTGGAATTCCCAGAGGAGAGTTTTGATGTAATATTAAGTTCACTTGCGTTTCACTATGTAGCAGATTATGAGATTTTAGTAAAAAAGATATATAGAATACTGAAGTCTGGTGGTAAGCTAGTTTTTACGGTTGAACATCCTGTTTTTACTGCCTATGGAACACAAGACTGGCATTATAACGAAAAAGGAGAAATACTGCATTTTCCGGTGGATAATTATTATTATGAGGGCAAACGGACAGCTGTGTTTTTGGGAGAAAAGGTTACAAAATATCATAGAACACTGACCACATATCTAAATACACTGCTTTCAAATGGTTTTATAATAAATCATATTGTGGAGCCGCAGCCGCCGGAAAACATGATGGATATTCCGGGGATTCAGGATGAAATGCGCCGTCCCATGATGCTGATTGTATCGGCCAACAAAAAAGAGAAAAGATAAAATTGAAACACCCGCAACATAAACAGCAAAGGAGTGCGATATGATGCTATCAGAAAATAACTCCACACCAAGGAGTGAAAATAATAATCCATACCGAGTGAGGCCACCTTCAGCAGGAAATTTGCATCCCATGCACGCCAAAAACTCATGGAGAAGGCGCTGGGCCCCTTGGTAAGCTCCTATCTGGACGGCCGCATCGTGGGTCATGTCAGCCGGGACTCCACAGCCATCGAGGCGCGCGAGAAGGCAGAAGGAAGTGATCCCGAGGGGGAAACCCGGCAGGCCCAGGAAAGGCTCTGAGTCGAAAACCAAGAAGCAAAACGTTCTGCAGAAGCAACTTGGCCAGACTGCCGAACAGGCAGTCGAGGAATTGAACTCCCAGTGCAGCTGGGGATGCAAGCGCAACAGCCAGGGCAACCGCAACTATTGGAAGGGCTACAAGCTTCACCTGGATGTCACCGACAGCGGCATTCCCGTCAGCACCATCGTCACGGGTGCCAACGTACATGACAGCCAAGCGGCGATTCCCTTGGAGCGGATGACCGGGCAGCGGATCAAACACCTGTACTCGCTGATGGACAGCGCCTACGATGCAAAGCCCATCAAGGACTTCATCATCGGAAACGGCAGGATGCCCATCATCGACCCGAACAAGCGGCGCAAGCAGCAACGGGTCCTCTCCCCCTCTGAAAAGCAGCGGTTCAGGATCCGTTCGACCGTCGAACGATCCAACTCCCACCTGAAGGATTGGCTTATTCCGCCGAAGATCATGGTCAGGGGGACGGAGAAGGTCTCCCACTGCCTGATGACCGGCGTGCTGTGCCTTGCTGCAATCAAGATACTGCAGTATTGCAGTAACAGTCAAACCAACAACGCACTGATATGAAGAAGCCAGCACCGATAGACTCGTATCCGGAGGTGCAAAATGGAAACCAACAAAAAGCCTGAGCAATACAAGGCTGAGATCATCGGTTCCGTCAAGCGTGGCCGGGGAAGACCAAGGAAACGGTTTGACCCTATTCCCTGGAACCGGTCGGACCAGTACCGGTTCTGCCTTGCCGGGAAAGTTCTCGTCGATGAAGAAGGAAAGATCCGGATCGAGGAGGCGGCCAATGCTTGACATGAGCGGCATCCCAATCTATCTGCTCCCTGGATATTCGGATCTCAGACGCGGTATCAACGGGTTCGTTTCGGTCATCACCAACATCATGGAGATGGACGTCACCCAGGGAGGGTTGTACATCTTCTGCGGCAGGAGGCGTGACAGCATCAAGTGCGTCATGTGGGACAAGACGGGTTTCCTGCTGCTGCAGAAGAAACTGGTGGGCGGCTACACCTTCGCCTGGCCGAACACCGAGGAGAAGGTGAAGGAAATCAGCAGCGAGGATCTGCTTGCAATGCTTGACGGCATAGACATTTTCCGCCGCTTCACCCCTTGGGAGAACGTGCGGATGAGACCCGGGAAAGCCGTCTGAAAGTGCATCTAAATATCTGTAACTAGTGTACCTAAACCCTTGTTTATGCTATACTTATACCCATGAGAAGCAAGGGTGACAGGAAGTCGAAGACGGTCGAAATCATGGTTGACGGGCTGAAAAGCCCGGCCTCGGTGCCCGTTCCCGTCGTCCCCACCAAGGACATGAGCTTCGAGCAGATCAGCCTCATGTTCTCCCAGATGCAGCAGATGATGGTGCAGTTGCAGAAGCAGAACGAGCAGTTGCACATGACGCTCAACCTGCTCCTCCAGAAACAGTTCGGCAGGTCCAGCGAACAGCTTCAGCAGAACCTGGACTGGCAAACGCTGCCCTTGTTCGCCCCCGAGATGCTGCCCCAGCAAGCGGCACCCCAACAAGAAGAAACTGCAAGCCAACAGGCCGAAAAAGAACGGAAGAAAAGCACCGGAAGGAATCCCCTTTCGGGAGCCTCCCACATGGTGAACCTGGTCAACGACGTCGAGGCTTCGGTACTTGACGATTACCGCAGCAGGGGCTATTCGGTGCGCCCGATGCCGTCAACCTACACTTCGTACTTTCAGCGCATCAACGCCGTCATCCTGGTCGAGGTTGAGAACCGCAAGTATACGGTGAAAAACAAAGAAGAGGAGCTCGTGCTCAGTGCACAGGCGGTACGGCGCTTCCTTCCCAAGACCAAGGTGGGAGAACTCCTGCTGGCCGAGATCGCCTACCAGAAATACGGGCTGCACGTTCCGCACAACCGGCTGAGCAAGGCCCTCGGCCTTGACGGCATCGACATCAGCAGGCAGGACATGAGCAACTACGGCCTGGCGATCCTCGAGCGCATCAAGGCCGCCGATGAATCGTTCAAGGCGAAGGTGCTCACCCAGAAATCCCTCTACATGGATGAAACTACTACCAAAAAGCAGGGTTCGGAGAAGACGAAGAACTACATGTGGGCGGTGTGCAACGAGAACCTCGCCTGGTACCGGTATTTCGACGACAGGAAAGGAGGTCCTCCGCTGTCGATGTTCGCCGACTACACCGGATGGGTGATGGCGGACGGTTACGGAGCCTATGATTCCCACCTTGGCAAGGCCCACAGGTGCGTCTGTCTCGCCCATGTGGCAAGACGGTTCAAGGATTGTGAGAAAATCACCAAGGACCACAACCTTGCAGGTCCCGCCATCGCCTGGATTGCCAGGCTGTACAAGCTCGACTCCCAGCTTCGGGAGAAACTGGTCGCAGGCGAGATTTCCAAGGAGACCTTCATAGAAGAACGGAAGGCCCTTTCGACGCCGATCCTCAACGACTTCCATGCTTGGCTTGAGAATGCCGCCCTCACCACCGCCTTGGTCAACCTGGTACAGAAACGGGCTGTCTCCTATGCCCTCAACCAGTGGGACAAGGTCCTGCTTTCCTTCGAGAATGCAGAGCTGAAAATCGATAATAACGACTGTGAGCAATCTATCAGAGTCTACGTGCAGGGACGCAAGAACTGGGTGAACCACGGCAGCGATGACGGTGCCGATGCTTCCTGTCTGCTCTACAGCCTCATAGAGACGGCCAAGAAACAGGGATTGAATCCCCGCAATTATCTCGCCTATCTCTTCATGCAGGCTGCCAGGTACGACAACCTTGAGCTCACCGGTGAACAGCTTGAGCCGTTGATGCCTTGGAATGTGAAGCCGGAGGACCTGCAGATTGTCACCGATGAGATGAGCATGCTCTCCCAGGCCATGAGGCCTATAGAGAACGACTGATTTCTGATCATCATAAGGTTGAAATTCACGCATCTCACACTCCGGCCCCAATCATATCGGGTAGAGGAGTGTCAGGTTAGTGCGTTGTTGGTTTGACTGTTACGTATTGCATCCTGCCGGGCATCCAGAAAACTGCGTAACACCACAAAGAGCAATGATGCATTCGCCTATCGTGGGGTAGGTGTGTCTTCTTGCACTCGATTATCGATGGACCGGGCGTATTTACTCGTTTGAAGCCCTTGATTGGACGGTTCGCTCCTCTTAATCAATGGTATTAGTGTCGTCGGATGGATTCAAATTCTCAATGAATCCTCATTTTGCAAGAGCCTCCCTAATCAAAGAATTTCTGAAATGACTCATTCTACATGATTCCATGCCGGTTCCCTTTCTCCCTTGCTTCAACAGCCCAGTCAATCGGATCCAATCCCACAAGGCGGTTATACTCATCCCAGTACATTCTGGCCCATTTAACCAGCAGCTTGGTTATCTCACAGATGTAGGTCGTCCGTTTGAACTCGCCGAATTCGGAATAACAGCCTCCGATGCAGTACGAACAGGCACTTTCCACCTCGCAGGTCCTGCATTTCTCATCAAGCGAGCAATTGGCGCGATAGGCGCCTTCGCGGACCTTCAAAAAGTTCTCCTTGTGGGTGAACCCTTCCTTTGCGGTCCCGACGATGAAATCTGCCTTATCGACCTGGGTATGCGGTAGCCATCTGATACACGGAAAGATCCTGCCGTCCACCGAGAGGGCCGGCATCGCCCCGCTTCCGCAGTGGCCGGTACAGTCCCAATCAACCCCTGATGACAGGTGTGCGTAGCCGAACTGTTCCTTGCTGAGGATGCTCCAAAAAAGGTCGTCACGGTGCTCCAGCACATAGGCGGTGCACTTTTCCATCTGACGGTCCAACTTATCATAGTCGGCTTGGGTACACCCCGTATCCTCCATGATGAAGTTCTGGTTGATGTACCGCAGTCCCAGCTCTTCGTGCAGATACACCAGCGAGTCGTACAGGTAGGGGATGCTCTGACGGTTCGCGGTGGATTTGGTCTGCATCGACTGGATCGGGAATGTTTTCTTATACCACGGCCAATGGCGAATGATGCTCTGCATCGAACCGGACCCATCGGGGAACACCCGGTTCTCATCATGGATCTCAGGACACCCATCCAGTGATATGCCCACCAGCAAAAGGTCCTTGTACTTCTCGCAGAACCGCCTAGCCTGTTCGGAAAAGAGCGTGCCATTGGTGGAGATGGAGAAATGGAGCTTGCCTCGCCAGTTCTTGGCATTGGGGGTGTCGGTGGTCATCACCTTGGCCAGCGTGTAGGAGCAGATCTCGTCCAAGAACGGAACATCCATGAAGCTGTCTCCACCGATGAAATCGACGACGAGCCCCTTTTGATATGCTTTGCGGAACACCGGATCCGGATCATCCAGCAATCCTGCAGGATCGGGGTCGGTGAGGATGTGGTCGATGAAGGCCTTTGCATCCTCCATCGAAAGCGTCCTTCTTCTCTTGTGCACCTCATAGCAGTAGGTGCACCTGAGGTTACAGTCTTCGGTGGTGTTCAGCGTCACGTTGAACAACCCTGGTTCTCTAAAGGGAATGAGCATGTCAGCCTCCAATGCGGGATGAGTTCGAGCAACCGCTCGAGCAGGAATTCTTGCATGCACCCGAGCAGTTCACATTGCAACTGGCGTTGCAGTTGGTACTGCAGGAGGTACAGCCTGAGCAGGCACTTTGGCAATTGCCGGTGCATCCACCACAGCCGCGACATCCTCCGCATCCACTGCATCCATGGCACGAAACACACCACAGTCCCCCTTTGCAGCTGTAACAGTTGCCCGAGCATCCGCTGCAGCCAGAACAACCGCTGCACCCGGTGCACGATCCAGTACACCCTCCTGTGCAGTTGTGGCAGCCGTTGTAGCACGTCGAGGTGCACGTGTTGCTGCAATTGGCACAGCCGCGCAGATCATTGATGTCCTGTTTGTACTGGTCGACCTGGTTCAGCAGATTGGCACTGATCAGACTTCCGGTTGCAACCGAGGCGATGGGGTAGGTGGTGTACAGAAGCGCGCGGGTATTACCCTGCAGAGCATCCTTCATTGCGTTCATGTCCGAAGCCTTCATGGGCTGGCCAATGGCAAAGCCAGCAGGCGGGGAGAACACATAATAGTTGTCGTAGCGCTGGTAGCCATTAACGCGGAAGGCCTCCTGGATCGCCTCGAAGCGGCTTCTGATATCATTATAGGTTCCCATCACGAAGCCTCATGGGCGAAGCATTCGCCGTTGATCACCAGGAGTTCGCCCTCGGGGTAGTTGTAATGGCTACGAACGCGGCGCTCCCAGGTGGCATACAGGAACCTGCCCTCCGCCATCTCATCGAAGACCGCCTTGAAGTAGGCGTAGATGTCCCTTTCCTGCTCGAATCGGTAGGATGCGTACACCTCAGCCTTCAGGGCGGTCTGTGCGGTATTGATCTTGTCGATCGCCAGTTGCATGTCGGCGATCTCACTGTCGTCCAAGATGAAGGGCAGCTTGGTCAGCTGCCGTCCACATTCATTGCATTGCATGGTTGTTCCTCCTAGTTCCACACAGCCCCCCACACCTTGTTGGGGGTGCCTTGTGCATTCACATTTCCCGTCACATTACCCGTGACATTACCGCTCACATTCCCACTCACGCTCCCTTGCAGATTCCCATGGAACGTGTTCGCATGGACATTCGCATATGGATTCGAGGACACGCCGATGTCATATTGGCCTGCTTGTTGGGGATACAGGGCCTTGGTATACGCTCCCTTCGCCTCGGCAATCACGGTGAAGGAGATCGAAAGGGCTGAGAACAGGTCATTGCTGCGGATACGCGAGGTTTCTCCCCCGGCACCGGTTATCGTCAAACTGGTTCCCGACCAGCTTACGATTGCAGGACTTGCTACAGGACCTTCGATGCTGTTGTAGATGCGGCTCCAGGCAATGGCGATGCTTTGGAACATGTCGAAGGCCCCGGCAGCCACCTGGGTGCCGGCTTTGAAGATGCCTGCGAACTTGTAGTAGAACGAGCCTAGAGCTGCAGAGAGGTTGGTCCCATCGAAGATGAACGTGCCGGCATAATAATCCTTGGCTGTGGTATGGCTGCTGATCTTTGCCCCCTGCCCATCCAGCAGATTAATGCCCACATCGTAGGCGCTGTAATTGTAGGCTGCACTGAGTGTCCCCGCTGTATAGGAGGTGGGTGTTGCTGTATTGAGCGTCAGCGCACTGAGATACCCCGCGCTGTCGATGGCGTAGAACACCCGTTGTAGCGTGGTACCCGTCGAAGCGGGATTGGCTCCACTGGCGGCATAGACGGCAGCTCCCATCTTGGTGGGCGTGTAGCCCAGGGAGCGTTTGGACCAGGTGGTCCCTCCGTTGCCCGAGACATAGTAATACGCACTGCCGTATTCATAGGCGATGAAGAAATCGTTGCCCCAAGCTATGCCGCTGGGGCACGTGCTGGCGATATTGATTGCACTCCAGTTCTGCCCATCGGTGCTTCGATACACCGATGCTGATGAGAGGGTGACATAGCTGACCTGGATATAGACACCGTTTCCGTATGCGATGCGCGAGTTCATGAAATCGTTATTGTTGGCTGGGAAGGGATGGGCACAGGTGAATCCTGCGGCTATCCACCCACTTCCGTTGGTCGAGCGTTTCCAATCGGAGGCCCCTCCACCATACACATGTGCATAGAAGTATCCATTGGCGAAGAACAGGTTGTCGTAGGCTTCGCTTGACAGTTCGCTCCACGAGGTGCCGTTCGCACCACCTGAGAGCACGCGGCGTTGGACCGAGCCCGAACAGATCGCCAGGAAGATCCCATTGCCGAATGCCAGACCGAGGGAAGATGGATAGGCGGTGCTCAGCGAATAGGATGAGACCGAGGCCACATTCCCGGTGGGAAATGATTTGAGCGTCGAGCCCCACGCGACTACCATCCTGCCGTTTCCCTCCGCCAAAAATGGCGTTGCAGGAGAGGTCGAGCTGATGCCCGATACCCGTCCGGTCGTACAACTACCTGGGTCATACAAGGTTCCGCTGAGCACTTGGCGTACCTTGACCGTCTTGCCCGCAACCGTCGCATGATCGAGGGCGCGACTGTCGTAGTCGGTCCAGGAGCCCCCTCCATCGAGCGAGTACTGCTTCTTTCCCGAAACCTCAGCACCTGTGGAGGTGATTTTCGCAAGGTAGTTGACTCCTCCGAGCCTTAGTGGAGACTGGGTGTAAGCAGGCGGGGAGGGGACGGTGAAAGCGGTTCCCGCATTTGCCGTGGTGATCTGCTGGTTGAGCAGGCTGCGGTCCTGATCACGCTCGCCAGAAGAGGTGACATGCAACACGTTCTCGAAGACGGTGGATACAGAGCCACCTTCCACCTTGGTGGCCATGAACGAGCCGCCCTTGTGCACAACCGAGTTGGCTGCGACCTGGGCGATGAGATCCCCCATCACCGTCCCCAAGTCCCAATAGGGGGTTGAGGACAATGAGCCGTTGAAAGATTCCCCGGTTCGTACCTCGTTGACGGTACGCAGCACGTCTGCGTCTAGGCGCTCGATGCGCGTCTCGGAGAGGTCGGCGTTGCGGATGACCGTACCGACGAACTCGCTGGTTCCGTCGCTGTTGATGATGAATCCCGAATTCCCATCCCCGATCGCGTGCTTTCCCATCGAGCGGATGCGTCCGGTATCGATGATCTGCAGATCCTGAGTGGAAAGCACATCGATATTCGCCGACTGCGCATACAGGGTACGATAGTATGCGTACAGTGCGGTGGAGGTGACGGGAATATTCGCCCCACCGAGGAGCACCGCGTTGCCGCATTTGCTCATCGCCTCGGGATATTGGGCTGCGTTCTGGCTGGTGATGGGGATCCACGAACCGCTGGCGAACACCTGGGGTACGTAGTCGTCTCCCGTCTGCAGCACATAGCAATCCCCTTCGATCGCATCGCTGATGGTCCCGGGACCCCCCAGGATCCCGTAGCTCTTGGTGTACTCGGTTACATCGTTGGCCGAGAGGGTGAGTGTACGTATCATCGTCTCGGTACTACCCAGACGGGTATAAGACATCGTGCAGGTGATATCGATCTGGGGTGGCGCTTGCTTCTTGGGGATGGTGAGTGTCAGCTCTCCTCCCGCATAGGATTCGGCGTTGATCAGCCATTGGAAGGTAGCGTTCTCGTACCCTCGACTGTCGGCAGTGAGGACCACGATCGAGTTTTCCACGCTGCGTACATTGCGCTCATAGGTGCTTCGGCTGCTTCTGATGGAAAACGAGATCGAATTGCGCAGCAGGGTGTTCGCCCCGACATCCAAAAACGGTTCTGCGTAGGTGATATGGGGTTCTTGGGGAGTGGAGTCGCTCCACACCTGCTTGACGCGCGTCCAGTATGCATAGCCGTAATACCAGGGACCGGGCAGCGAGTCCGACCACTGGGTGGCCTCCCCCGGTGAGGATCCCTCGGCAAGCAACGCGAACTGGTGGATCGGGGTGACACTGAGCCCATTGGATCCCGCCTCCCCGTCAGAGCCCGCTTCGCCGGTCTCACCGTAGGAGACGAATGAGGTGGCCAGCAGCTCGGTCTTGGACGAATCGGTGTAGATCTGCACATCGAAGGCCCCCACCGAGCTGTAGCTGTACGAGCGAACTCCCCCTGTCATGGTCCCGCTTGCACCGCTTTGGGCCCAGCTGCTGCCGTCCCAGCTGCGTGCATATACGTATACCGAGGGTGTGTACAGCGACCCGTTCTTGTAGAACGCCAGATCCAAAGTCCCCAAGGAGGCAGAAGACATCGTCAGCTGCAGTTGGTACGAGGGGGCGTCGCTGAGGGATGTGAGGGTATAACTTGCGCCGGTTAGTGCCATGTGTTCTCCTTTTGGTCAGCTGACAGAACAGAAATAGGTGGCCTTGACCGTCACATCATCGTGCGAGACGGAGATAGCCTTCTTCTTGGTGGTCACGATCGACCCATGGGCAACCGCCGTGGGGGTGAACGCCACCGCTGTTCCGTCCTTGTCGGTCTTGGTCCATGTGTAGGTGAGGCTCACTCCGGTCCCGTCGATCTCCTCGCCGTTCTGATACACTCGGCAGATGAGGGTGGTGCTTCCCGTGTCGTTCTTGAAATAGCTTCCCGCGGTGGACTCGATGACCGCCTGGTAGGGATCGGTGACGTCCAGGATCGAAACGGCCTCGGTGTCGTAGCTGATGTTGAAAGTGTCGGAAGTGGCGTCGGTGTCCAGAATCGAGCACTTGAACATGGCAAACGAATCCACCATGGAAGGAGTGACCGTCAAGGTGGCCGCAGTTGCTCCTGCGATATCCTCCCAGACGGTCCCGTTGATCGATTTTTTCCACTGGTAGTCGAGGTTTGTCGTGTCCTTGGTGGTACCGCGGATGAGCTCAGCCTTGACTGAAAGCGATGAAGGGCTGTGGTTCTTGAACTGGCTGCCTCCGGTGGCGTAAGCCCGGGCGACCACGAATGAGGTGCCGTTGGCCACCCGCGAGAGGGTGATGACGATCGTGACGGGAAAGGCGAGGTTCAGAACCGGGTCGGTGTAGGTGCCGCTGAATTGGTAGTCGATTTGCCACACATCGGTCGTGAGTTTGTCCTCGCTCACCGTGAGTACCCCGCTCGTCGCATTGATCGTCTCACCGTTGGAACCGCTGGTGACCGTAGTCCAGGTGGCAGAACCAGCGATGCGGCGCTTCCAGGTCTTGGCTGTCATGGTAGAAACGACATCGGTCCCTCCGGCCTTGCGTACCACGGGGGTGAGCTGCAGCGAGGTGTCTCCTGCCCACGAGGGGTTGAGGGTCTGGTTCGATGTATCGTACAGGCTGGTGAGGGGCAGATTGCTGTCGATACCGGTGATGAGGGAAATACCGTCGGTATAATCCATCAGCGTGAAACTGGCGCTTGTCTTTGCCATGGTATGTGCTCCTTATGCTTCGTAGCCGGTCAGGTCGATCTCACAGAAGAAGACCGTACGCCCGACGCAGTCTGCGTTTTTGATTTCGACACTCTTATGGGCGATTGCCTTTGATGAGGTGTTCCACCGCCCGTCATCGATTGGGTCGGCACTGAGGCGTTTCCATTGGAAACGCGAGGCATCCATCTCTTCGGTGATCTCGGTGGTGTTTTGGAAGACGTGGCAGGTGAGGATCGTATCGACCTGCTCGGGTCGGAAGATCGAACCGTTGGATGACTGGATGGATACGGTGTACGACGAGCCGTCCACCCCCGGTGGTCCCGGGGATCCGACGGTGTCGTTCTTGCCCCTGTCGAGTACCTGAAGGTAGGCTGGGGCACTCAGGTCGAATGCCGAGATGCCCACCGCCTCGTAGCGGTAGGTTGCACTCTCATCGGTGAAGGTGCGTGCGGTCACCAGAGCTGAAACATTCAGGCCACTGAAGGCATCGTCGATGAGTCTGACGAGGCTTCCGCACCTCAAGTCGACGGCCGAGAAGAATGTGTACTGGCTGCCAGCATGGCGGTGGAACTGGCCCAGGAGGTTCGCATGCTCTTGGGCCAGGGTGCGCTCGTGTACGAACAGCAGCTCCTCAGAGAGCAGGTTGTCCGAATTTTCACCTTCGTAGACGCTGTCGGCTGTCCTGACGATGTTCACATCACGCACATAGATGATGTCGGCATAGGCATCCAGGCGCGTGATGTGATAGGCCAGCGTTCCGCTGTTGTGTGCCGCCACCTGTAGATATGGACCGCCTGCCGCAGCGATGTTGGCGGTGATGTAGCCGCTTTCGGCGGTGATCTCGGTGCGCACATTGGAAACGGCGATGATGTCGCTCGATCCCACGATATCGATCTCGCTTGCGGCGTTGCAGGCTTCGATGAGGGCGGGAGTGCGAAAGCTGTCCGTCTGGGCTTCGGTCCACTCTCCTTGGGTATAGATTTCACTGCCGTCGAAGTGCGCACCACCTTCCAGCTTGAGGTAACAATACGGGTGTCCATCCCCTCGTCCTGTGGTATTGCGGTACACCAGATAGTCGCCTGCCGTCCCTAAACGGGTAAATGAAACCCGCGCACTCTTGTACTGGCGGATCTTCTTGGAAAGCGTGATCGCCTTGCCTCCCACCACAGCCAAGTCGTCCTTATCGAGGGTGGGAAGGTTCTCAGTGGAAGTGCAGTCCACCTTGAAGAGCCTGAGGTGTCCCAGTGCATCGAAGTAATGCACATGACCCAGCTCATACACCAATTGGTCCAGCAGCTCGCCGCAGGTGACCGATCCATCCACGCTTCGGGTGACCGGTGCAGTGAGGGAAATGCAATCTGGTGATACGGTGATACCCGCTCTTGTACAGATAGAGGCGATCGCCTCGCTGGCCGTGCAGTTGAATAGGTGCCGTCCATTTTCGATGAAGGCTTTTCCCAACAACCGGGTGCCGGTGTCCTCGATGGTGATCGCCAACGATTGCTTCCCTGCGTGGGTGAGCATCCAGTTGTAGCTGGTCGAAAGATATCCGGTGAACAAGGTCTCCGTCCCATCGGTGAGGACGGCCTTCACATCGCCTTCTGTGGCGATGATATCCTCGATTGCAGGGCAAGCCTTATCCAAGAGCAGATCAACCTGATTCGAGGCGCTTTTAAGGCCGTTAAGCAGCTGCTGGTGGAAGGTGATCGACCTGCGTGCGATATGCTGTTCGCCGATCGTCTGTACCAAGGAGTGTCCAGTCTCGAGGTCGCCTCCCAGGAAGGTGAGGCTTAGAGAGGGGCTGTGTATGCTGCTCATCTAGGTTGTCACTCCGTAGTAATCCAGCCGCTCGAACTCGCCTCGGATCATCCGGGCGAAGGCGCGCATCCCGTCGCTGCCGACAACCGGTGCCTGCTGGTAGATGTTGATGGTCACGTGCGTCGCTCCCTGATACCCTGCATTTCCCACTGCCGTGGTGGTGGAGACCGCGTCGGTTGCCACGCTCCCCTGGTCGTAGACGGCATCGATGTTCGCTAGGCGGTCGGCCAGACCACTGAAGGCGTCGCTGGAAAAGGACCCGGGACTGGATGCATAGCTTTTTTTTCTGAACGGGTGAACCAGGTTGTAGGCCGCGGTGGCAATCACGGACCCGAGGTACTGCACCCAGCTTCCGAGCCAGGAGAGCAGGTCGGCCACATACTGCAGCGGGCTCATGAGGATCGTGAAGGCCTTGGCCACCAACAGCAGAATGGGTGAGAATGCCATCATGATGCCGCTGATGACCTGGAAGACCGGTGCAAGGCTTTGGAGTACTGGGGTAAGGACCGCCATGAGGATGTTTCCCACCAAGGCGAAGGCTGTGTGCAGCACATCCAAGACCGGCAGAAACAGACTTGCCAAGGTGGTCCCGATCCAGGTGAACACATCCACCAAAGGTTGGAACACCGCGGTGAGCGCCGGCTCCATCACCGAGACGAACCCCTGGAGGATGGTGAGCAGGATGCCCAAGGGAGAGAGGGTGTTGAAGATGATGTCGATGATCGGCTGCAACGTTGATATGATCGCACTTACCCCTCCCAGCATCTCGGTGGCCACCATGCCCATAAGGCCTCCGCTTACGTCCCCGAACAGGCCGGTGAACACACTGGTCAATCCTTCACTGAGCATCGAGGCGATCTGAGAGCCCATGCGCTTCTCGGTCTGCTTCGTGTTATCGGCTGTCTCAGCTGTGGAGGCTGCCGTACCCTCGCCACTGGAGGCGATCTGGCTGAGAAGCTTGGTCTGATTCGCCGCATCAGCCTTCTGGGCGATCGCCTCAAGATCAGGTGCGACAATCTCGTCCAGTGCAGTCTTGAAATCGAGGCCAATGTCGCCGTACAGGGAAGAGACCATGTCGGCGCTATTGAGTACGACCGTCTGGGCGGTATCGATTGCATCGGTGAGCGCGTCGCGCAACAGCGGTCCCAAATTCTCGAAGCTCCGGTCGGCCTGCTGCTTGTAGAACGTAGCTTCGTTTTTACTTTCTTCTGCGCCCATATCAAGGTTGGCCAGCTTGTCACCCAGGCCGAAGATCTTTCCCACCCAGGTGCCCTGGATCTTGTCTGCCGCCTTGTTGATCGCATTCTCAAATGCCCCCAGGATCGCACTTTCGATGTTCAGCGCGATGTAGGTGACCCAGCTGATGATGCCGAGTACTGCATTGCCCAGCAGCTTGGGAATGCTTTCGAACACCGCCTTGAGCATGGCGCTGATGACGATGCCGATATTCTGGGCTGTGGTGGTGATGATCTGCTTGAGCGAGTCCCACTCGAAGGTACGCTTGAGCAGTTCCCACACGGTGGACAGCGTCAGCTTGAAGGCAGAGGGCAGGTTCTTCATCACCGCCCCTACGTAGTTGATGAGAGCAGTGAGGTTGGTCTTGATGCCGCTGAAAGCTACATCGAGATTGCCCAACCACGGACCGAAGTTGTAATCGATGATGCCGCCCACCTGCTGGCGGATGTCGCCCCAGGTGTTCTTCATGTTCGTCAGGTGTTGGGCGGTATCCCCATCGGCCATCATCGCCGAGTACTCTCCGAGCTTGTCGATCACCTTGTCGACCGCCGCTCCGTGTGCGAGCTCGTCCTTGGTGAGGCCATCGAGCTCGATGCCGAGCTTTCTCAGCTCCCCGGTGGCCCCGGTGTAAGAATCCAGCAGGTTCATCATCGAGCCGTTGAGGTCCTTGCCCGTCACGTTGGACAGGTACACTGCAGCCTCGGAGATGCTTTCGATTTCGTCGGCACTCTTGCCCAGGGCGGCCAGCTGGGCGACCATGGATTCGATATCGCCCTTGCCAGAGAGTGTCTGGCTGCTCAGCCGCTCGACCACGGCGGTAACCTTCTCATACGAGGTGCTGTCGCCCAGTGCGAGGGCGAGTTGCTTGTAGGATCGTTCGGCTGCGGAGAACTCGGAGAATGTTGCCGATACCGCGCTTCCCAAAGCCTTCACTGAAGCGATGATCGCGGTGGCGGCGAAGGCGCCTTTAAGCACTCCACCCAGTTTGGTTGCAGCACCCTTGAGGCTTCCCAGGTCGGCTGCAGCTGATTTGACAGCCCCTCCGATATCGTTCTGGCCCTTGATGATGACTTTCGCTTGTGCTGCCATACTCGCTTTCCCCTTATGCAATGAAAAAGGCGCCCCATGGACGCCTTGTGATTAGTGTTTTTGTGTCATTTTCTTAGCCTGCTCATGCAAATGCCGCCGGTAGTTGAGCTGGATCAGCTTGAGAATCTGCATGCTCATGTACGGCTGGTCCATGAGGCTGCCGGCGAACGGCAAGTGCCTGAAGTCCCCGCTCTCAGAATCGCAGCAGGGAAGGAAGATATCGGTTATGTAGAAGAGCCAGTGGCCGTACTCGGCGTAGAGCTCTGCGCTTCTTCTTCCGTTGAATACCTCGCAGCAGAGGGATGCGATCTGCCTCCGCTGGTGTCCGCACGGGAAAAAAAAGCGGCATGGGTGTATTCGTTGACGACCTTCACCGTCAGATCGAGTGACTCGAACACCAGTGAGGCAACTTCGCGGTTATCCATCTTGCGTTTGGCATCCACATCCTCGTAGAAGTTGTGATCAACTAGGATCGAGGGAAGCAGGTCGCGCAGCAACGTAAGCGTCTGGTTTTCTCCCTGCTCGGAGGCTTCCTTTAATTTGAGCATCTCCAAGGTGGGTAGCTCCTTGAGCACGATGTATGCCTCATCGTCGGCCTTGAGTCCCACCAGTGTTCCCACTTCGATGCGTACCTTCTGTATGCAATTCTCGTAATGTTTTGTCTTGATGAACATGGCTGTTATCCTCCGTAGGGTGTGGAAATCTTGTCGGTGATCACGATAATGATGGGCTCATCGGTGCCCACACTGAGCGCCTCGCCTGCAACGGTGGAGCTGAGTATGCCCGTTCCCCCGACATTCGCATCCACCTCGCTGATCGCCACATGCGAGAGGGTGATGGTGATGCTGTGCCCTGCACCAGGAGATGAGAAGGTCAGCTCCACTGAAGCGTTCTCCTCGCTGGTCAGATACGAGCTCTTGAGCGTTTCAACCTCGGCGCTGTAGGGGATCTCGAAGTTGATGGTCACAGCTCTCTTTCCATGCTGCGGCCTTCCTGCATACAGGCCTGAGGCATAGGTGCGTGGGGAGCTTTCGAGCGCATTGTCGATCTTCAGCGATGCGCTGGTGATGTCGTATGTTGTGCCATTGACCGTGAAGGTCGCATTGGTGCACCGGTACGAGGGGAGGGTGAAGCCCTTCAATGCCTCATCAATGGTTCCGCTCTCCTCGGTGGTCCCCTTGAGGTCCATGCTGCCCTTCACGTAATCGCCGGCCGCGCAATCCAGGCTGAGGGCGCTGATGGTGCACCCTGCGTAGCGCTTGATTGCCGCCTTGCGGTCGATGGTGAAGGTGAGGCTGGGAAGTGCCTCGTTCACATCGCAAAGGCCGATGGTGTGGGTGTACGCATCCGTTTCTCCCACCTGGGCGCAGGTGTCTTCTCCCCCCAGGGCGGCGTGAAGGATGAGACCGGCCGATTCGGGTCGGAGGATGAAGCTCACCGAGCCCTCCACCGTCACCGCCAGAAGATCCCGGTTAGTAGCGGTCTTGCTTCCCAGCAGCGAGCCCTCATCCCCTTTCTCGACAGCAACCTTGATGCTCTCGCTGGTCAGGTCGATTAGTGTTGTGGGACTGGCAGCTTGGGCGAAGGAGCTTTCCTTGCCTGCCTGCAGCCGCGATCCCGTTCCTGTGTAAAATGCCATATGCGTTTCCTCTCTTGTGGTTTCTAGAATTCCTTGGACCACTGCAAGTCGATGCTCGCCTCGATGGCGGTGACCGTCGTGCTTGCGGTTACGGCAGGGTAGTAGTCCATGTCGGTGATGCGCGCGTCCTCGATGAATCCTCCCAGCGTGGGATCACCTCGTACGAGTAGGTACAGGGCTCCATACAGTGCGAATACACGCTTGACCAGAATCGCGTTGGGTGCACTCTTGCACAGGAGAAAGATGGTTGCGCGCATGGTGGCCAGGTCGCTGTTCATGCCCAGCGGCTCGAGGTTCTCATAATCGGGCTGGATGTAAAGCATCGTGGGTCGCCGCATGCTGTCCACATCGGGGAAATCGATCTCTATGTTCTTATCATCGAAGTGCTCGATGGAAATCCCCTCTTCGCTCTCCTGCAATCCGATCAAATCAGAGGCAATCACCGCCTTGAGCCTTTCGAGTACCTGCATCTCGGTTATCATCGTTTACTCTCCTTTTCGATACGCGCCACCTCCCGCTCAACCAGCTGATCGAGTTTCGTCTTGAAGGCCGTCGTGCTCAGGTACTTCTTCACCGGAGCGGCTACGAAATCGCGCTCGGGAAGCTTCACCGAGTGCACGCGCACCCATTTTCCGTCCTTCTGGAATGTGAGGTATCCTCCATCCTTGGCAGTGATCCTCGCTCCCTTGGCCAGTGCGTAGCCGTAGAATACCTTGGTCTCTTGTGAGGAAGCCTTGGCTTCGACGATGACCGCCTTGCCGCTACGGATCACACGGCGGCTGATGCTCTTGTACAGCGCCCCACTTCCTTTGGAGAGCCCGTGGGACTTGTAGGCCTTACGCACCTGGGCTCTTGCGGCCGTGCCGATGCCGCCCAGGATACGTCGCATCGCCTTGTGCCGATTTACCCCGAGGGATTCGAGGTACCCTAATGCTTCAGCCAGGTCGGTCTCGACCGATACGCTTTCGGTGCTGTATCGTTTCCGTCTCTCAAACATGTCAGAACCCCAGGATGCGCAAGCTGTCCAGCGGCTGCAGGTACTTGCGGTAGTTGCTGTAATTGACGAACGTGCGGCTGTTGTCGGCAAAGCTCTTGCCTGTCAGGCCGATGTTGCCACCGGTCTCGCTGAGCATGAGCGTGGCGATACGTAGGATCGAGACGACGATCACCGAAGGCATCTGCCCGATCTCCCATCCCGCTGTGTAGCTGAGGCGGATATTGTCCTTGCCAACAGGGAACTTTGTGGCGTAGTCGATGTAGCGAATGTGGTCGTCGCATGCGGTTACTAGGGCAGTGTCCACAGCGGTCGTTCCTACGGTGAGCGCTTGGACAGCGGTGATGTTGCGCGCACGTAGGTACAGGCGACGGGAGCCCGAACCCGAGGCAACCACATCGGTATACTCCTGCTGCTTTGGATCAAAGCCCAGGTACGAGGTCACGATATCCTCGGCAGTACAGAGGAAAGCGCCCTTGAGCTCTACGGCCTCGGGAGCGTCCTCATAATTGCCGCTGTAGGTGTTGAACATGGCGATGCTTGCGATCATGCGCTTCCTCCATCATCGAAATGATGGACACCCCGGCTCTCACCGGGATGCCCCCATAATCGTTTACTATCAGCTGGCCATCAGGCCCGCACTCCTGAGCTTTGCCAGCAGTGCATTGAAATCCAGCACCAGCTCTTCGATGGTGGTAGCCGTGCTATCTGCTTGGCTGGCAGCGGCATTGATGCTGCCACTGGGCAGCCCTTCGATGACTGCCGCAGGGTCGATGGTGACTTTCGCGGTACCAGCGAGGATGATCTCGCCGCCGATGACAGTCTTTTCACCGCCTTGCTCGCGGTAGTTCTTGGTGTTATATGACATCAATTACCTCCCTTAGGCCTTCTGCTGCAGGACCTTGACGGCCTCGCCGAGGATCAGACGCCCATCCACACGCTGGGACCCGAGGAAGCCAACCTGTCCGGTCGGGGCGAACAGTTCGCCCAGGCGCTTGAAGGTGCGTCCCTGGCGGTCGGCGATCCAGTAGTACGAGAAGTCCCCGAAGGCCAGCGTCTTGGCCCCGCTTGCGATCTCGGGCATGTAGGCCGAGGTCTTCACCGGACGGGACAGGATGGTATCAGGGGTGTTTGCAGTCAGCGAAGGCTGCCAGATGTACTGCCCGTTGCCGTCCTTGAGCTTGCGAAGCGCCTTGACGGTGGCATCGTTGGTCACCCACACCGCATTCTTGCGATACGGAGATCGCAGTGCATAGTACAGGTCGATGACTTCGTCGGCATTCAGGGCGGTTGCGGAAGCCGCGTTGACGCCGATCTGTGCACCCCCGGTGGCCGCGAGGATACCCAGCGGCTTGCCCGATCCATCCCCGGTGAAGAACGCTGCCTCTTCCTTGGCCCCGATGCGGCGGGCGAACTCGGTGGCGATGTAGGACTCGATGTCGAATACGCTGTCGTTGATCAGCTCCTCGCTCACCTTGATGATCGTACCCAGTTTGTAGGCGCTGATGGTCACCTGCCCGAAGCTGTCATCGCTCTCAGGATAGGTTCCCTCCTCGTCGATCCATGCCGCCTCGCCCTTGGATGCGGAAATGGGAATCTTTCGGTCTCCGCTGGCAGTCTGGATGATTCTGGCGATCGAGCGGAACAGATTCTCCTCCTCCAACGCTGTCACGAGGGTGTGCTCGAACTCGTCGGGCACCAGGTAGCCGCCTTCGGTGTCGGTTCCCACCTGCAATGCGTTACGCAGTTCAGGTGCATTCTCGCGGCGTCTGAGGTGGTTCCAGAATGCCTTTCGATACTCGTCCGAAGCACGTCCTGCTTTCTTCTCAGCCTTTTGTGCTCCATCGGGGCGACTGGTGATCGGAGAGCCCACATGAGCGTTCAGCTCACGCTCGAACGCCTCGATGCGCTCCTGTCGTTCGATCTCGTGGCCCAAATCCACGATCTCGGCTTCCATACGTTCGTAGGTGGTGGTATCCTCGGCGCTCAGGATGCCCTTGTCGTTGCGCCTGGAGTCGAGGAATGCCTTTGCCTGTTCCCAGGTCTTCGCGCGCTGTGCACGCATGTCGTTGATCTTTCCCATTGTGTTGTCTCCTATTGGGGTTTGATGAGATTCAGTCGTTTTTCAAGCTCGCCAAGGGCGGCTCTGCCTTGTTCAGGTGGCTCCTGGTCTTCTGTGATTGCATAGGTTTCGGTGATCTTGTTCATCAGTGAGAGCTGCGAGGTGCGCATCGAGAACGCATACGAGTCCTCATTGGACGCTTTCTTCGCGTCCTCGAGGATCGCATCGGCGAAGCCCAACTCGATGGCCTTCTTTGCGTTCATCCACGTCTCGTTGTCCATCAGGTGGCTGATCTTCGCCCGGGTGAGGGTCGTCTTGATCTCGTAGGCGTTGACGATGCTTTCCTTCACCTCATCCAGCATGCCGATGGCCTTTTGCATGTCCTGATGGTTGCCGTAGGCGAGCGTCATGGGATTGTGGATCATCATCAAGGCAGTGGGTGCCATGAGCACCCTCGTGCCCGCCATCGCGATGACCGAAGCTGCGCTCGCTGCGATCCCGTCGATCTTCACGGTGATTGCCCCCGGATAATCCATGAGCATTGCGTAGATGCGACTCGCTGCGATGCAATCCCCACCGGGGCTGTTGATCCAGATGGTCACCTCGCCGCTGTCGGCGAACAGCTCATCCTTGAACTGCTCGGGGGTGACATCATCATCGAACCAGCTCTCCTCGGCGATCGTGCCCGAAAGCTCAAGGATTCTCGCTCTGCCTTCGTCTTCGCTCTGGTTTTTCCATTGCCAGAACTTCTTGTTCTTCATTACTCTCCTCCTGGGATGTGTTGGTAGCCTTGTCTGCGAATGCCCCTGCCCGCGAGAGGGGGAGCATGTTTCCGTTGATGAGGTAGAGGTTTCCTCCGTCCTCGTCGCCTATGAGATCCATGTCCTCCAGCGTTCGGATATCGTTGGCGCTCATCCATCCGTTCTGGCGTGCGGTGGCATACCCGCCCATGCGGCTCTGGTAATCACCACGCAACAGCCCCTCGACGTTGAAGCGGAAGAAGTGCGTCTGCTTCTCATCAGATGCCAACAGCGCACGCGAAAGCGCCTGCTCCCAGCGGATCACCCACGGGTCGAGGGTGTATTTGACGAACTCGAGCGACTGCTGCTCGATGTTGCTGAACGAGGACTTCTCCAAGTCCCCCACCATGTGAGGGGGGACGCGGAAGATGCGTGCGATCTCGTTGATCTGGAACTTGCGTGTCTGCAAAAACTGCGCCTGCTCGGGCGAGATCGAGATGGTGGTGTATTTCATTCCCTCTTCGAGTACCGCGACCTTGTGCGAATTGGACGAGCCCCCGAACTGGCCCTGCCACGTATCGCGGAGGCGCGAGGGATCCTTCACCGTTCCCGGGTGCTCCAGCACCCCGCTTGGGGCAGCGCCGTTGGCGAAGAACTTCGCCCCATACTCCTCACAGGCTATCGCCATGCCGATGGCGTTCTTGGCCATCGCAATCGGCGAGTAGCCCACCAACCCGTCGAAACCGAGTCCCGGGATGTGCAACACCTCAGAGGCGTCCAGTACCACCGAAGTGCCTTTCATCGTCGGCGCATCCTCGGCGCTGGTGGTGTATTGGTAGTAGAGCTTGCCACTCTTGTCGCGGTCCACCTGCATACGGTTGGGCATCAGCGGGTACAGCGCGGCCACCTGGCCCTTGCCGTTTCGGATGATCTGCGCATACGCATTGCCCCAGAGCAGCAGGTGGGTCATCAGCGTCTCGCGGAACACGAAGCTGGTCATTTCCGCATTGGGCTCGCTGTGCAGCAGGGTGTACAGCGGATGATCCTTGGCCTTGTGTTTGCTCGAGTCATCGTCGTGACGGTACAGATGGAGCGGCAGGCCTGCGATCGCTTCGGCCAGGATGCGCACGCAGGCATAGACTGCCGTCATCTGCATCGACGATCGTTCGTTCACCGCCTTGCCGGATGTTGATCCTCCGAAGAGAAAACTGTATGAGGACCCGCTGGTCCTGTTTTGCGGCTTGTCACGCGTTCTGGTGACAAGCTTGGATATGAGTCCCATATGTGTATCTCCTGATTCCTAGATAAAGAGGATGCCTCGGTCCTCGTAGACCGATTCGCGCACTTCGTTGCCGCACCTGATCGCCCGGTCCAGTGCCATGATCGTGGCAACCGCGCCGTCGATCTTCTCGGTGGACTTCTGCTTGTCGGGCTTGATGTTCCCAGCCGGATCGGTGCGGATGAAAATGTTGTCCATCATCCAGCGGAGCACCGGATGGCCTGCATGTGCTATGCTCTGCCCCAATACCAGCTTCATCAGCTCCTTGGTCGGGGGGCTCATGTCCTTGAAGCCCTGTCCGAAGGGCACCACCGTGTAGCCCATGCCCTCAAGGTTCTGCACCATCTGCACCGCTCCCCAACGGTCGAACGCGATCTCCCGGATGTTGTATCTCTTGCCGAGCTCGCCGATGAAGGCCTCGATGAAGCCGTAGTGGACCACGTTGCCTTCGGTGGTCTGTACGTGGCCGGTTCGTTCCCATACGTCGTAGGGCACATGATCACGCCTCACACGCAGGCCCAGGCTGTCCTCGGGTATCCAGAACCAGGGGAGGATCACGAATTTGTCATTCTCATCCCTGGGAGGGAATACGAGCACGAACGCAGTGATATCGGTGGTCGACGAGAGATCCAGTCCGCCGTAACAGACCCTGCCCTCGAGCTCCTCGGCATCGACGGGGAAGTTGCACAGGTCCCATTTCTCCATCGGCATCCAGCGCACCGCCTGCTTGACCCATTGGTTGAGCCTGAGCTGTCGGAACACATTCTCCTCGCCCGGATTCTGCCTTGCGCTGTCACAGGCCGCCTTCACCTTCTCGAGGGTGATTGTATGCCCCAGCGACGGGTTGGCTTTCTTCCATGTCTTTGCATCGGTCCAGTCGTCATCCTCCTCCGAGCCGTAGATCACAGGGTAGAAGGTCTTGTCGTGTTTGCGACCTTCGATGATGTCCTTCGCCTTCTGGTGCTGCTCGTAGCAGATGGAGTGCTGGTCGGTGCCTGCGGTGGTGATCAGAAAGAACAGCGGCTGGGCACGCGCATCGCCCGAGCCCTTGGTCATCACGTCAAAGAGCTTTCTATTCGGTTGGGTGTGCAGTTCGTCGAAGACCACCCCATGGATATTGAATCCGTGCTTGGAGTAGGCTTCGGCGCTCAGCACCTGATAAAAACTGTTGGTCGGCAGGTACACGATGCGCTTGGTGGCGGCGAGGATCTTGACGCGTCGATTCAGCGAGGGACACATGCGCACCATGTCCGCTGCCACTTCGAATACGATCGATGCCTGCTGCCGGTCGGCTGCACACCCGTAGACCTCGGCGCGTTCCTCGAAGTCCCCGCAGGTGAGCAACAGCGCCACCGCTGCTGCAAGTTCGCTCTTGCCGTTCTTCTTGGGAATCTCGATGTAGGCGGTGTTGAACTGCCGATATCCATCGGTCTTGACGATACCGAACAGGTCGCGGATGATTCTCTCCTGCCAGGGAAGCAGCTTGAAGGGCTTTCCCGCCCAAACCCCCTTGGTGTGGCAGAGGCATTCGATGAACCCAACTGCACGGTCGGCCAGGGTCTTGTCGTAGGTCGATTCCTTTGCCATGAAGGATGTAGGGGTGTATTTCTTCGGTTTCGGCATAACTTATTTCATTCCTCAGGGCAAACAAAAAGGACCCGGCGTGGGTCCCTTCAAGTGGTGGGTACTTGTTGTCAGTTGTATGTTTTCTTCAGGCTTGCAAGAGCCTGTTTTGTATCCGGGTCGCGGGGCCTGATGTCCCAGCCGCGGTCGTAGTTGCATACGACCCTGCCGTCGCGTTTGAGCATCAGCTTGGAAATTTTCCCCTCGTCGATGCCGTAGTCCGAACCCTCGCCGTACACCTTGATGCAGTACCTGAAAACGCTCTTCCCGATCTCCAAGGTTCCTTCTCTCCACATGTCCTTGCCTCCGTGTCCGTTTTGTTGGTGTATATATCCCTCAAATCGGAAACTATAGCAACCTGTTACAGAGCAATAATTTGAATAAACACACTACTGGTGCAGAGTCGGGTATGACACCTTGTGAAGGCTCCTGTCAGCCTTCGCCTGTGAGTATGAAGTGAGCGTATTCCCTTGTGTTGTCCCCATCAAGGTAGTCGACAAGTTCCGTAAGTCCCATCTGGGAGGCGATCCACTGGACCGCCCCCGTGTTGAACATGTTCGTCAGACCGCTGTCACGTACCTTGAGGATCTGATCCCTTATCTGCTCAGTCATTGGCGGCCTCCATCGATTCCATAACCGCCTGCTTGAGGATACCTTCATCGAAGCCACAGTCGTAGTAACCGTCAAGGATGGTCGAGTAATAGTATGCATCCGGCATCGCCAGCGGAGGTCCTTCGTTCATGACGTAGGCCATCGCCACCAACTCATCCCCGTCAAGGTTCACCATCAAGCGCTTTTTACGGTACAGGTGGGGGTGCCCTTCGTAGCGGTCCAAGGCCTTCTCGCACTTCTCGGTGATCTGCCAAAGCAGCACCGGAACCCTTGCTCCTCGTTTCATTTCGATGGTGGCCACGCCAGTATGTCGGCCTCCCCGAAACAACAGCTGATAATCATGCAGTACTGTTGTTCCGATGACTGCGGCATCGGGGCATCGCTCTCCCATCTGTTCGAGGTTCAGATTGCTTCCATAGGCCAGATAGACTTTCTTCATCGTTGTTACACTCCTTCACTTGGTCTTCTACCACCTGAAAGGGCGGTCGTCCCGCCCTCAGAGCCTTGTCAGGTTGCCCCTTCAGGCGGCAACACGCCGTCTCCATGCCGCTGATCCGCTAAGGCGCTTGGTCAGGTGCTCGCGACAGGCTTTGAACTCGTCGCCGATGAAACCGATGCGGTTGAGGTATGTGCGCATCGCAAACTTCTCGTTCTCGGCTTGGGGCTTCTTTGTGCTCGCCGAGCTTTGCTTCAGCGCCTGGGTATTCAGCGCAAGGGCAAGGACGATGTAGCTTCTGACCTCTCCGGCATGGAGGGTGCTGTTGAAACCGCGTAGCTCGACGGTTTTGTGGCCGTGGAAGAAAGAGTGCAGGTTCAAGAAATGGTAGCGGCTTTCGTGGTAGTGTGCGTCCCTGTTTCCCCGGTAGCCTTCGTACCAGATGCTCTCTATCTTGGCGAAGGTGGTCGGCTTGGCGCGGTTCATGGTCGCCACAAGGTGCTCGTCCATCCTCTTGCAGTACCGTGCCCGCTGGGCCTCTATGCCGAGGGCTTTGTAGAACAGGTCGTTTCGGGCGTAGATGATGTTCACGAAGTTTCTGATCGAGCGCGGTGTGTGCGCCTCGCCATCAAGGTGGATGTGGATGCCGCATGAGCTGTTGGTGAAGGCTCCAGCCTTCCTCAGCGCCCTGATGACCTCCTGCAGGTTCTCGATGTCGGCCTCGTAGGTGAGGATCGGGCTGACCAGCTCGACGCTGTAAAGCCTTGTGGCGGTTTCCCTGATTCCGTTTCTCTTGGTCTCGCATCGAATGGATCCGTCATAGGTGAACTTCCATGTGCGGCCATCGAAGGTCTTCAGTTCGTAGGTGTCGTAGTAGGAGCCACCGTAGAGCAGCTCTCCACCGAGTACCGTCTGGGCAGCCAGGGCTGCGTCCTTGCGGGTGATGCCTGTCATCTCTATCTCGATTCCGAACCGTGTTGTCTTTTCCATGCCGTCTACCTCTCTTTGGTGTGTTTCTTTTCGTACTGTAGTAATCACTCAAAGAGGAATATATAGCAAGTGTATATATGAAAATAAGATACACTATTTTGCAGGTATTTCTTCGTCCAGTTTTCTCACCATGTCGACCCCCGGAACCACTCCCAAAGTCGAGCCGGTCTGCCAGATAACGTGTATTGTTCCGGTATCGTCGACGTGCATGACTTCTCCCTTGGTGCCCGCCGGCGGTGCGTGCTCATCGTCCATGCTCACCAGCTCGACTGTACACCCGCTTGGGTATTGTTCCCTGAGGACCTCGACTCTCTTACGGTTCATTTCATCCATATATATCCTCCGTGTAGTGTGCATTGATCGCTCAGCTTTGCATGAATAGCAAGTCCTATGATTCAGGGTTTCGCCAACGCATCCAGGATGAGTCGCATCTGGCGCAGGTATTGGTCATAGTGGTGGGCAAACAGCGGTAGAGCGTTCTCCCCATAGTCCAGAAGCTTGTCGGCATCCGTCTCCGATATGCAGTACAATCCATTCTGGTATGTCCAGTTCAGGGTGGGGAAGGCCGGAATTGTTGGTCCTTCGGGAGCCATCGATACCAAAGTTTGGCGATATGGATCACTGACCTCGACCGTCGGTGTGCTCGTGCAGCCGATTGAGACGATCAAGACGGCCAGCAGAGTCGCCGCTTTCAGGAGGTTCGATCTTTTCAGGTGCCGCCTCTTGTGTGATGATGGTGATCTTCTGCTGTACTTCATCGATCTTCTCCAATTCCTTTTCTCTTTTCTTCACCGTAACCTGTGCTTGCTGGATATCCTTTTTCAGATCCTTTGTCTTGTGTGCCTGCAATCGTGTGATCCCCAGCAACCCCAGGATGATGAGGATCAGCATCTGCATGATTTCATTCATCGGCTTTTCTCTCCATGAACTTTTTGACCAATGGTTTCCAGAACGCCATGCATGCAGGAAGCTGTAGCAGATAGATCGCTACCGTGTACAGGATCACCAGGTAGGGTGTATTGTTCAGCCCCCCATCGACGCCTGTTCCTACAACGATGCGGAATGTCACATATCCCAGGAGCGCCGAGCAGGCGAGGGCGACCAGCTTGATCTCGTTCTCGCTTGCCCTGTCATGGCGAAGGCTCTTCTTGTACAGTTCCATCACCAGCCCTAGGAACGCGGCGAAGGCGAGCAATATGGCACTCAGTGTCATCCCCGCTCCCCCTTGCTGCCAAGCAGCGACAGAAAGTAATCGTCCATCTTTTTCTCCTGCTCCTCACTCTCGCCGTTGATCTCATGGGTCCTCAGCGACTTGAAGATGACCTTGTCATTCTCCAGCGCCATGACCAAACCCATCTGGATTCGGGTGATAGTGGTCTTGATCTCCTTGAGGTCTTTCGCATACCCCAGGCGGTCGTCGCTCCGCTTTGCCAGTCGGTTGAGCAGCCACAGCACGATGCCACCCGAGCCGAACAGGCACACTGCGAGCGTAGTGATCAGGGTCAGCTCATCCATCATTTGCCTCCTCGGAGACGACTTCCTCATAGGTGTAATCCAATCCGTCGCGCTGCACGATGACCCCGGCTGAGGATCCGACAAGCTCGATATAGCGTTTGACGATGACATCGCAATACTTCTCATCCAGCTCGATGGTGGCACAGCTCCGTTCGGTCTGCTCACAGGCAACCAACGTGCTGCCGCTGCCGCCGAACGGGTCGAGCACCAGCGTGTTGCTCATCGACGAGTTCATGATCGGGTAGGCCAGAAGGGCCACTGGTTTCATGGTCGGATGTTCGCCGTTCTTCTTGGGCTTGTCGAATTCCCAGATGGTAGATTCCTTGCGTCCGGTGTACCACAGGTGCTTGCCCTTCTTCTTCCATCCGAAGAGAACCGGCTCGTGCTGCCACTGGTAGGGCGAGCGGCCGAGTACCAGCGACTGCTTCTTCCAGATGCAGGTGCCCGACAGGTAGAAGCCGGCCTCGCTGAAGGCCTTACGGAAGTTAAGTCCCTCGGTATCGGCATGGAATACGTAGATGGAGGCATCGTCGGCCATATGATTTGCCGTGTTGGTGAAGGCATCAAGCAGGAACTGCAGAAAAGCATCGCCTGCCATATTGTCGTTCTTGATCTTGCCGGCCGAGCCTTCGTAGTTGACGTTGTAGGGTGGGTCGGTGACCACCAGGTTCGCCTTGGCACCCGCCATCAGAAGATCGAAGGTCTCTGCCTTGGTGCTGTCCCCGCATACCAGGCGGTGTTTACCCAGTTTCCAGAGGTCCCCGCTCTTGGTGATCGCGGGCTTCTCCAGCTCCGCCTCCACATCGAAATCATCATCATGCACACCGTCGGCAAGCGAGTCCTTGAACAGGTCGTCGATCTCGGCTGGGTCGAAGCCGGTGAGCGATACGTCGAAGTCCAGACCCTGCAGATCGGTTATGAGCAAGGCCAACTTGTCCTTGTCCCACTCGCCGCTGATCTTGTTCAATGCAATGTTGAGGGCCTTCTCCTTGTCCTCTGGGAGATCCACGACCACGCACTCGAGCTCGGTATGCCCTGCATCCCTGAGAACTTTCAATCGCTGGTGGCCCCCTACGACCCGACCCGTGGTCTTGTTCCAGATCACCGGTTCCACATAGCCGAATTGCTCGATCGAGCGCTTGAGCTTCTCATACTCGGCATCACCGCTCTTGAGGTCTTTGCGCGGGTTGTAGTCTGCAGGCAGCAGGTCATTGATGTGTTTTTGTTCAATGGTCATGATCCAATTCTCCCTTGAGCGCCTCTATATACCGTTCGCTCACCTGTTCCCATGCAAAGAGGGAGTTGCCGAAATGGCCGTAGCAGGAGGTAAGGTTGTATATGGGACTGCGCAGCCCCAACTCCTCGATGATGTCCTTCGGCTTGAGGCTGAAGACCATGCGGACAGCATCCGCAAGCTGCTCATCGTCGATATTTCCTGTAGCGAAAGTGTGTACATTTACCGCGACAGGTTCAGCCTTTCCGATTGCATACGAGATTGCTACCCCGCAGCGTTTGGCAAGACCGGCTGAGACGATGTTCTTGGCGATCATGCGTGCCATGTAGGCACCGCTCCTGTCCACCTTGGTAGCATCCTTTCCGCTGAAGGCGCCCCCTCCGTGCAATGCCAGACCTCCATAGGTGTCCACCATGATCTTGCGGCCTGTAAGGCCGGTATCGGCGGCAGGTCCGCCCTCAACGAAACGACCGGATGGGTTGATGAGGATGCGGGTGTGTGCATCGATGGGGAAGTGGATGAAGGCAGGCTCGAGCACCTTTTCGATGAGCTCGCCCTTGAGGGTGTCCAGATTCTTGTCACGCTCATGCTGGACCGAGACGATGACGGCGGCAACCCTGATAGGAATGCCATCATCGTACTCCACTGAAACCTGGGCCTTGCCGTCGCTGCGGATACCCATGATGGTTCCGTTCTTCCTGCACTTGTCCAGGATGCTGCATATGCGGTGGGAGAGTTCAAGCGGCAGCGGGATGCATGTGGGTGTCTCGTCGGTTGCATACCCGTACACCGTACCCTGATCCCCGGCTCCTAGTTCGTCCTGATTACCCTCGGCATCCCTGATCTCAAGGGCGGTATCAACACCACCGGCGATATCGCCACTCTGGTTGTGCAAGAATACGCTGATGGTGAAATCCTTGGGATTGTAGCCACGCTCGGCAAGGGCGGTCCGTACGGTTTGGCGTATGTTGACCTTGGTGCGGCTGGTGATCTCACCAGCGACAATGATCCTGCCCTTGGTAGCCATGACCTCGCAGGCAACGCGCGAGTACTCGTCGATGGAAAGGCAGGCATCAAGTATCGAGTCGGCGATGTAGTCGCATAGCTTATCTGGATGTCCGCAGCAGACACTCTCGGATGTGAGGTAGTTCTTCATGTTTGAATTCCTTTGATTGTTTGATTTCCTAGCGGCTACGCCTGGAAGTGAGCAGCCGTTCCATCAGGTCATCCTGAGGGTTCGCTCCTTGGTATGAAGTGGCATTGTTCTCCTTCACGATCTGGAAGATCTGATACCAGATCTGGTTGGTTTGCTTCATGTATTCACGGCTCATCGCCACATACGGAGAAGCGATTGCAGCACCGGTGGTTGGGTGCTTTGCAAGAAAGCCGTACTCGCTGACGGCCATCTCGCACTGGATCCAGCGCGCCACTGCCATCGCATATTGGTGGATGATCTGGCTGCTGACTAATTTTTCACAGCGCATGGTCTTGAGCCAATCCCATGTCTCCTGGAAGACCTCTTCAGCATCGAGTTCAATGCCACTCTTCTGAGTGACTGTCATGTAATACTTTACCGGTGGCATATCAGCGCCTTCGAGCTCGGCAGCCTCAGGCTGTTGCACCACGCTGGCAGCTCTGCCTTCGTGGATTTTCTCTGAGAGAGCCTTGGGTTTGCGCCCTGCACCGACGCGGGCACCACCACGGTTGGTACCGTCTTTTGCCATGTTGCACCGCCTTCGTATGATGAGGGGGTCAATCCCCCGTTTGAATTCCAATTTTTCCGCGTGATTGCCCCTGCCCGTTGTACACCATATATGGTGTAGAGATTGATAATCCCCTAGGGGGTACACCACCAGTAGTAACCTTTTAACCTTTCCATCGGTCCTTTTGACGCCCGTGGAGGGCCGAGTGGCACTTGTTGCATAGTGCCATGAGGTTCTCATCGTCATCAGTGCCACCATATCTGGTGGCCTTGATGTGATGGGCAATCGTTGCTGGTGTAAGTCTTCCCTGCCTCCGACACAGCTCGCAGAAGGGGTGCTCGGCTAGGAACTTACTGCGAACCTTCCTCCAAGCCGATCCATATCGTCTGCTTGTTCCCGGGTTCCGTTGATGGCGTTCGTAGGTTCTCGCAGCCTCTTTCGCATGCTCCTCGCAGTACCGACCTTCGGTGAGTCGCGGACAGCCTGGGTGGCTACACGGTCGCTTGGGCTTGTAGGGCATACGAGGATCTCCTTCGGGCAAAAAGAAAGCCCGGGAGGAATTCCCGAGCTCTCGATTGGACTTGTCTGATTGTACATTAGCGTGGAACGCGAACTGAGCACAACTGTTATTTTCTGATAATTTAACGATTGGGTGCACAGGTACTGTCCAAAACTACTGCTTTACGTAGTTGCCCATGAGAGTATCTTTTATAAGTAAAAAGATGTTCAGTGGGAAGTAGTTGGAAGTGGAGAAAGAAAACCCGGAAAGGCTTTCGAAGCTCCATTTGTTCTTTTCCATGTGTTCACCAATACGGAAAGTTATCTGAGCACTAGTTTCCTGAAAATTCAATGTAAAGTAGAAAAATATATTAAATCATCGATATTTATTGGAGAGTTGTCCGCATGCGGCATTTATCGACTCTCCTAAACTCTCCCTGACTGTCACGTTGACACCTCCTTCTAAAAGTCTATTTTTCACTTTCAAAATATTCATCTTGCTGGTTTTCTTAAAGTATCTAGTCTCAGAGCCGTTATACTGCATAAGATTGACGACAACATCCTTGCCTGAAAACCATTGGATGAGCTTTTCGATATCTGCATCCTTATCATTGATCCCTGGTAGCAGAAGATATCCGAAAATAATACTTCTGTTATGGCGCCTCCCATATTTCATGGCCGCTGCAACAACTTCGTTAATCTGGAATTTTGCCATCCCAGGAATAAGGAAATCCCGTGTCTTCTGATCTGTAGCGTGTAGGGATAAGACTAATTGTATTTTTATATGCTCATCCTGTAATAATGAGAGTTTATCAATTGGCCCAACCGTAGAAATTGTAATTCCGTCCGTTGGGAAGTCTATCCCCTGACGATCTCTCATGATTCTAATTGCTCTTAATAACTCTCTGTAGTTATGCAGAGGCTCTCCAATACCCATAAAAACAATTCGATTGATCTTTTCATCAACAAAGAGCAACTGTTGAACTATTTCGGAGGCACAAAGATTACGGATGAGCCCATCTTCTCCTGACTTGCAAAATTTGCATTTTACTAGGCAGCCTACTTGAGTACTGATACAAATAGTCGTTCCCGTCCGGCGTTTAATACAGACGGTTTCTATCAGATTGTGGTCATACAACTGGAATACGTATTTTTTCGTATTCCTCTCGTGGAGCATCCTAATCGGAATAAGCTGTCGAAAGAATCTGCTTTGATCAATATCTTTGTAGAGATGGTGGAAAACACTATCTGCCACGTCTTTCCCAAACTCAGACAGGAATTCTTGATATGTATGATTTGTCGGGTTCATAAAGAAACTATACGTTTGTTCAAACGAACTGTGTTCGATTCTGGATCTGGTATTCATTGGTATATCCTTCATTTATCTCTTGAATAAGTGCCAAGACAGCACTATAGAACCCCTCGGTTTTCAAGGAGCTTAGTGAGAAAAAGAAGGGATGTTATATAAACCAGATGCCATAGAACTTCATGAAGGTTAATATATCCATTCGATAGAGTAATGTCAAGGCGACAACTGTATGTTGAAAATATGCACCTGGGACTGATATGCATGCCATGATATTCCAGAAAAACTACAGTTGTGTTTTGATTACCGCCATACAGTCACAATTAACATGGCTAGGTTTCTGATACCCTCACCAATCCCAACGCTTTCCTATGCAGGTGATAGATATAGTCTTGGCTATAGTTCAGCTGGGCTGCCACCTGGTCCCATCCCAAGAAGGTGAGGTAGCGCATCTCCAGCAGCGTCTCACACTCCATACTGTTCACACTCCGGATCGCTTCGGCGATTTCAGCCTTGATCCGCATCAACTGAGTGATGCTGGTATTGATCTCATTCTCCAACTCGGTGATCCGCACCACCGCCTCCTCGACGGGAGACCGCCTGATCGACGGAGCCTTGGGTACCTCGGTGAGTTTTGGTGATACGTAGACGGCATGGCTTCTGAGCCAATCGAGCTGGCGTTCCTTGGTCTTGATGCGCTTGTCCAGATACCATGCCTGCGACAGATATTCCTTTGCTTTCATGCTCTTACCTCCTGTAGGTGAATCTTGGTGAAGTCGGGGCTGATCTCGCACAGGAGCCCGAACCACTCGCTCTCGAAAAACCTTTCGATCTCATCCTTTGCTGCCCATGCATATACGTAATCGGGGTTGCCTTCCAACTGGGACATGGCCTTGTGCCAGTCGGTGATTGCACGTTCCACGATGGCCGCTGCCAGATGTCTCATACTTGCCTCGGTCATTTGCTGCCCCCTGTAAGTTCGGCCTTCACCGCTTCGATCAGGGCGTCCTGGGTCTGAGCCTTGCCCGAGAGGACCTTCATGATGCGCTCATCAATGGTCTTCTCAGTGATGATGTGCTGAACCACCACGGTCTCGGACTGCTGCCCTTGGCGCCACAGGCGCGCCACCGTCTGCTGGTACAGCTCGAGGCTCCAGGTCAGTCCGAACCAGATCAGGCAATTGCCACCGCTTTGGAGGTTCAACCCGTGTCCGGCCGATGCGGGGTGGATCAACCCAACCGGTAGGTTCCCTTCGTTCCACTTTTGGAGGCTTTCGCTCGTATCCAGAGTTGAAAACGACACGCCAAGCTTCTCCAGCCTCCCCGCAATCCGCTGAAGGTCGTGCTTGAACCAATAGGCCACCAGCACACTTTGCCCGTTAGCTGACTCGATGAGGTCCTCAAGCGCATCGAGCTTGCGATCATGGATGCCGATCGTCGCCCCGTCGTCGGTGTACACCGCACCGTTCGCCAGCTGCAGCAGCTTGCCCGACAGGCTCGCGGCATTCGCGGCGGTCACCTGACCTCCGGAGGCATCGAGTACCAGATCTTTCCGAAGTCTCTCATAGGCCATCCGCTCATCATCGCTGAGGGAAACCTTATACTCATTGGTCACGAGCTCGGGCATCCTGATATGGTCCTGGGCCTTCATGGAGATGGTAATGTCCTCGATTGCCTGGTAGATCCGTTCCTCGGCACCAGGGGCGGGTTTATAGCTGAACACGATCTGTCCATTGCGTTTGTCTGGGGAGAAGTACGTATCACGGTAAGCTCCGATGAACCTTCCCAACCTCACGCCTTTGTCTAGGAGCTTGAACTGTGCCCACAGGTCGATCAGGCCGTTGCTTGCCGGGGTGCCGGTAAGACCCACGATGCGCTTTACCACGGGACGGCGCTTCATCAGCGCTCTGAAGCGCTTGGAGCGGTGGTTCTTGAACGACGAGAGCTCGTCGACGACCACCATGTCAAAGTCGAAGGGCAGGGTGGTCTCCTCGATGAGCCACTGTACGTTCTCGCGGTTGATGATGTACAGGTCAGCCTTGCGCTCCAAGGCAGTAAGGCGCTCGGCGGTGCTTCCCACGGCCACTGATGCAACAAGGTCCTCCAGATGATCCCACTTGCCGATCTCATCCGGCCACGTATCCCTTGCAACCCGAAGAGGTGCGATGATCAGTATTTTGCGTACCAGAAACGAATCGAAGAGGAGGTTGGAAAGGGCCGTCAGGGTGATGACCGTTTTGCCAAGTCCCATTTGCAGTAATACCGCTGCCACGGGGTGCCCCTCTATGAAGTCGCTCGCATACTGTTGGTAGTCATGCGGTGTATATGTCATTGATGATCTCCTCTATCTGCTCTTTTGCATCCAGCACGTATGCCTTGAACCCCAGGGCCTTCAGCATTTCATGCCTTACCCGTTGGAGTGCCCTCATCCTTTTGCCCGGGGCCTTCACTTCCACAAAGCCGCACCGTCCGCCGGGCAGCAGCACCAATCGGTCCGGCATTCCATCGAAGCCCGGGCTTATGAATTTCACAGCCCGGCCTCCCATCTTTTTCACAGCCATCACCAGCTGCAACTCGATCTCTTTCTCAAGCAACCCAAATCCCCCTTTGGAACGAAGGAACGAGTGGAACGAAAGGAACAGGGGGTCCTATAAAGTCCCACGTGCGTATATACGCCCTCGCTACCACTCTCATCCCCTGTATATCTACTTCCACTTATGTAGTAGATATTCTTGTTCCATTGTTCCTGATGCCCCAAAACCTGCTCCTCAGAACGGGATTGCGTCATAGTCCAATGGAACCAGTTCTGGAACAGGCTTGGAACGTTCTGAAGACTGTTCCGTTCCCTGATAAACATAGGCGCGTTGCTTTCCGTAAATCGGGAAGTATCGCGTTCCTGTTTTTGTTACTTGGTATTTGCCCCAGCCCTCGATTTTCTGCATGATGGCAGTGATCGCATATGAGTCGTTCTTGCTGATCATGGCGGGGTCCTTGCCGAAGCATTCGCACCAGATCTCCATATTGCAGACCACGGTTCTCCTGACGGTCCCCTTTACCGTCATGCCGCTGTCCTTCTCCGAAAGGAATGCACGTCGTGCATAGAGGTCCATCGCTTCCCAGTTCTCGGGGAGCAGAAAGTCGAGGTAATTCCTGACGTAACCCTCGCGCACGTCGATCTCCATGGCTTCGCTCTGGACCTCCTCCGCCTCCTCCAGAAAACCTCCCTCGAGATAGAGTTTTTCACCGTTTTGCCAGATTGCTTTAGCTTCCGCCCAGAACTGGGTCCGATACGCCTCGGAATATTGCCAGGTCATCTTATGCCGAACCAGGTTGGACTTGATGATCCAGTACCGGCGGTTGCCGGTGATGTCGCGAAGGTACCCGTGTTCTCCGTTGACCGTCGCAATGATCACGCACTGGCGGGGATGGCTTTCGACCACCTTTCCATAGCTGGGGCGGTATTGGTCGTCGGATGTGGAGAAGAACGCCTTCACCTTCTCAATGTCGGCTTTCTTTATTCCTGCCAGTTCCCCGATCTCTGCGATCCACACCCCCTGCAGCTTTTCCGCACCCGCCTTGGACTCCATATCGGCCAAAGAGAGGGTTTCGGAATAGTATTCACTACCCACAAGGTCCTTCACGATCGTGCTCTTGCCGATACCTTGTTCGCCGTCGAGCACAAGGACGTTGTCGAACTTGGTTCCCGGATGGTAGATGCGGGCAACCGCGGCAGCGAACGTTTTTCTGGTTATCTCCCTGACATAGGGTGTATCGTCGGCTTTCAGGTATCGGATGAAAAGCTCCTCGACCCTTGTTTCACCATCCCATGGCGGCAAGCCATTCAGATAGTCGCGGATGGGGTGGAAATGACGGTCATCTGAGATCTTCGTGAACGACACATCATGATTGCGGCTCGAGAAACACCCGTAGCGGATATCGATGAGGGATTTCAGCTGTGCCGTATCGGCATCGCGCCAGAAGTTGTTTCCCACCGGCCTGTCCCATGGCATCTTGGATGTGACTTGGATGCGCCCAGCAAGATCGTTGAAAGCAAACCCCGCGAGATCCGGGTCGTTTTCGAGGATCAGGTTCAGGTTCCACACGCAATTTTTGAGCACGGTGCTCCTGGTCTCGTATATCAACCGTTTTTTCCAGTCATCTTCCGGTACAAAGTCAGCTTCTGCTTCCATTCTGCGCTCATGAAGGATGAGCAACTTCACCCGTTCGTCCTTGCTGGCAAGATCTGCCATGGCGTTGAATGATTTCTTTGGATCGTCATCCCCGAAGCGATGTACTCTTACCAAGTCGAATGCATTGAGAGTCTTGTTGCATGCAGGATCGGACGCGTGATGTGAGTAGGCGAATTTGCCATCATAGATCACCACTCCGGCACTTGAGTCGGCGGGATTGTAGTCGTACCTTCCCTCTTGGGTGGAGGGCGCATACACACCGGAAAGGAACGCATCGATCGCCTCATCGATCGGGTGGTAGGCTCGACAGAATACCCCCACGATTCCTTCTTTCGCCAGCGGATCGCTTTGGCTACGCATCGAGGTTTGGATGACTTCGGACTGACGGGAGCTGACCGGCCATTGGGAAGCATCCTTCCAGTCGTGGTACATGCCAAGGTACTTGTCGGGATCAAGCGCACTCCCATCCTGGGCCTCAAATATGAATTCCCCGTTGGAGGGACAGCTCGCCCAGTACATCATGCGGTTGGCTTGGTAGGTGGAGTCGTCGAAATGGTCTATGCCGATCTGCTTTGCGACCATGCGCATGAGGGCGGGGTACTCGTCCTCGCCTACTTCACGGGTGAACGGGAATACGATGCGGCAACGGGGATTCTCAGGAGCATGGCTGTGTGTTGAGTAGAGGAAATAGGTTATACCTGTCAAGGAGCTCTTCACCTTGGTGGGGAAGTCTTCTCCGCCATCGATATGGTCTGCATCCAGGGTTCCCACCATTCGGCAAATCACATGACCATTCTTTCGGATGCCTTCCTTCAACCATCCGCCGACGAAGCCCCCCTGGTCCTTCAGCTGATCACGTTGGACACGTGGGAGCCGAGGGTACTCCTGTACCGTCTCCGAGGTTCGTATGGGGTTGGCGTTGCGATTCTTTATCGCTTGCCAGGTCATTTCCTGATTCTTGTACTTCCGGTCGGTCTTTCGGTTGCAGAGTGCAACCTTGATGAGTTGGTCGTTCATTGTATCTCCTTCAGGAAGTCGTCCCATGCGGTGATCGGATAACTGTTCACCGTACCGAAGCGTTCGTCGTTTGTTTCGCATGAACGTATCTCGATCGCTCGTGACCTGCAGAATGCCGACAGCTGCTTACCGATGGCCTGGGATTGTGCAAGATTCCAGTGTTTTCCGAAAACCTTGTTGTACTTTGCCACGGTGTAGAACTGCAGTGAGGCATTCAAGGCGATCTCGAGGGTTTCATTTTTCTCCGTGAGGTCCATGATCCGTCGCTGCGCCTCGAGTGCTCTTTGGTGTGCAATCTGCAGTGCGCGTTCCATGATGTGTTCGGGAGAGTTCCATGCTTCCTCTATGGCAATGAAGTACCGCCGGAATTTTCGGCCCATATCAGATCGTTGGAGCATGCATATTTCCTTGGCCATAGCGATGGTGATCTCATGGTCGATGCCCGGGCGACCTCCAATACTTTTACTCAGATTTGAGTAAAAGTCCTTTCCGCCGATGAATCCAAAGTCACACATTCGAGAGAACCAATCATTGTATCGGGTAGACACCTGCAATGCCTGATGCAGGTCCCGTGCACTTACAGTAGGAACCGGGGTTTCATAGTTGATGGGAATCAGCGTATCTGATGAAGGGGATGCTCTTTCACTGGAATGGCACACATCATTGTTGCATCGGTCTTGGCTATAACGGGGTACGGTTTTTCGACTCATAATTATTCCTCCTTCTTATTGCCGGAAAACCGTACCCCCTTCTAAGCAATGGTTTTGTTGTGATTGGATGTTTCGGATCTGTTTGCTATTGACAACTGGATATGTGCTGTTTCGATTGACAGCGAATGTGAACCGGATTTAATCTGTCCATTGAGCATTGGAAACCAAACTAATTGTTCGCATTGTGGGAAGACATAAATGGATAAAGATTATGTGACAGCTGGCCTTCATGAGCCTGATCTTGATGACCTTTTGAAAGAAATCCGGAAGGCAAAGGTGAACCTTGGTGGGATCAAGGTATTGTTGATACTGATAGTCATTGCATTGGCATACATCAGTACCACCATTTACCTTGGCAACAACTCCACCGAGGTGTTCAATTCAACCAACCGTGCTCTGGTTATTCGCATCGATGAAGAAGCCACTGAATACTCGGATGCGACACAGGTTAAGAATGCATTGGAAAAAGGTGGTATGATTCAGGTGAAAATTTCTGGCGACTCCCTTAAAGAAGTACTGGGAAGTGCAAAATTTGGCAATTATGGTGCAATGGGAGCAGATGGTTACTACTATACTCTGGGTGCCTTTCTGAACTATATAGCCAGTCGTGGATGGACTTTCGTGCAAGCTCCATCTTCTGGCTTGTCTAACTATTACTATTTTAGAAAGTAGTCCTGATAAAATGTGCCCACAGATTGATAGGGTTGAATAACGAGCCTTCTTTAGCCATACAATTTTGAAATGCGTTACTATGGAACGAGATTTGGAGATTGCAATCTATGCGGATTAAGAAAGTCGAACTTGATAACTTTAAGCGTTTTACACACCTAACTGTGGATAATATTCCGCAGACCGCGAAACTGGTCGTCTTAGTGGGACCGAATGGCTCAGGAAAAACCTCTTTTATGGAAGCGATGAACCATTACTACAAATATTCCGGGTACCAAAATGTTGGTGATTACCGCTATTTAAGCAAAACAGGTCATTCAGTTGAGTATGAACAAATTGAGTGGATGCAGTTGGCTCCAAAAACCGTTGACATAGACTTTCATGATGCAACCTTTCCTAAAAACAGGGGACAAAGTAATATAAAGGGCCACTTTTACTTCAGAAGCGCATATAGAAATGAATCAGATTTTCAAATTGAATCAATGAAGAGGCAATCTGATCCAACACAAACAATCAGGCTTCAGACCCTTATTGAGAATGATCAGACGGTTTCTGCTAATTACCAACGGCTCATTGCGAATACAATATCCGGTGTTTTTAACAACGAAAATGATAGTAGAACTGTAGAATCATTGCGTGAAGAGCTTACGGGGAAGATTCGTGTTGCGCTTGAACGTGTATTTGAGGACTTGAAATTTTCCTCTTTAGGAGAACCTCTGAAGAATGGAAATTTTTATTTTACAAAAGGATCTGTAAAGAATTTCCACTATAGGAATTTATCAGCAGGCGAAAAGTCAGCATTCGATCTAATATTAGATATGGTCATTCAGGCCAGGTATTATCCTGATGCCATTTATTGTATCGATGAACCAGAAGCACATATGCACACAAAATTGCAAGGGAAAGTACTTCGAGAACTATATTTCTTGGTTCCTGAGAATTCTCAATTATGGTTATCAACTCACTCAATCGGTATGCTGCAAGAAGCTGAGGATATCGAGAAAGTTAATCCTGGTACGGTTGTGTTTTTGGATTTCGATGGAAGGGACTTTGATAGTGATGAGATTATTCGACCTGCAAAGATCAATAAAGCTGTGATGGATAAGTTTTATGAATTAGCATTTGGGGATTTTGCAAAACTTATGTTACCAAAGAAGATTGTTTTTTGTGAAGGGGATACAAATGGGAATAATCGGAAAGACTATGACAAGACTATTTACACGATGATTTTTGGCAATACTCACCCTGATACCTTCTTTATTTCAGGTGGATCTTGTAGCGAATTGGAAAGTATTGAGAAAAGACTCGGGGAGATCATGAGCAAGTTGTTAGGCAATACTGAAGTAATTAAGATTGTTGATCGGGATGAGCGTAGCAATACTGAGGTTGAGGAACTTTTGCAGAAAGGCATAAAAACGTTATCAAAAAGGCATTTGGAATCCTATTTGCTGGATGATTCAATCATAGAAAAACTTTGCATTTCCAAGGGGCAGCTAGGAAATTATGACCAATGTTTGATCAAGAAAAATGCAGCATTAGCCAATGTGGTATCACAAGGGAAACCTCACGATGATATTAAATCTGCACGAGGTGAAATCTATAATGCCTTGAAGCAAACACTCGGGCTCTCTCGATGTGGGAACAATGCAGATGCATTTTTACGGGATACAATGGCTCCGCTTATCACTCCGGAAACAGGTATTTACCAACAGCTCGAGAATGAAATATTTGGGTAGAAGCAACCAAGGGAGGTCTTGTTGTTAGGTGTCTCGATGATTAGGTTATTTTCCTTTCGAGGCAATCACTGCCGAAAAATCTCACCTTGTATCCCTTGCAGCGTGCCCTATCAATCTCAATTTGCATTCCTGTACTGATTCGTTCTCCAAATACCCATACCTCCGAGCATTTGCTCATGAGCACAATGCCGAAAAACATACCCAGATCGCGTTCGCTCTGAAGCCCGTCATCAAGAAACTGTGGGTAGAGCAGGTGAGGGGTTATCGGAAGATAACCTTTTTCGACAGCGAATCGGCTGTAACGCCTAGCATGGAACACATTCTCTTCGATGTCTCCAGCATATGGAGAGCAGATATATACCATAGGATGATAATCAAAATGTGGCCTAGCTTGTTTCTCAATAGCCTTCATAGCCTCATAAGGGGTCCTATCCATATATCCTTCCTTGTTGCGTATATTCATATTCAGTCCTTCTTGTAAAATTTAGTCTCAAAGCCATCCGCATTGAGCAGCAGTCCATCCGCCCATGATGGCGATGCCGCCATGGAAGCCTCGATGGCTTTCAGTTCCATCTCATCAGGTGCCTCGATGACGATTTCGTCATGGATGTGCATGCAGATCCGATGATCCTTGAGTTGCTGCATCGCGAAGCAGAGAATGTCACGGCTGATTGCCTGCACGATGTTCTCCACCACCTTGGGCCCATATGTTTCGATGCGTTCCCATTTCTTTGTGGCTCCCACACCCTCATAGGTTACGCAATCGCTGCCAAAATCATTGGTACCCATACGGGGCTTCACGTAGGCAAGCCGTCTGCCTGATGGCAAGGTGATGAACAGGAAGCCACTCTCATACGAGAACTTGATGCCATGTGTGTTCGTCGAGATCCTATCCTTGACCGCTTCCTTAACCACCTTGTCCACATCCCACCAAAACTGGACGATGTTCGGATTGGATTGACGCCACACATTTACCAATGGCTTGAGCTCATTCTCTTCAAGGCCCATATCCAGAGCGCCCATCGCCTTCAGAGCTCCCACCGACCCGCCGTACCCGAGCGCCAATTCGGCAATTTTCCCTTTCTGTCTTAGATGGGCATTCTGGCCATGCTTCTCTACAGGGACCTTGAACATCTGAGAAGCGGATGCACAGTAGATGTCGCCATTGCCCGCAAAGACCTCCATGCGCCAGGTTTCCCCTGCAAGCCAGGAGAGCACTCTTGCTTCGATGGCTGAGAAGTCCGAAACAATGAACCGATATCCGTTTCTGGGAATGAATGCGGTACGGACCAACTGTGACAATGTGTTGGGAACATCGGAATACAACATCTGCACTGCTTCATACCTACCGCTCTTCACCAAGGTTCTTGCAGTCTCCAGATCCTCCAGATGGTTCTGGGGTAGATTTTGCATTTGCACGAGTCTTCCGGCCCACCGCCCGGTACGGTTTGCCCCGTAGAACTGGAACATGCCCCTAGTCCTGCCATCGCTGCAAACTGCGTTTTCCATCGCCTGGTACTTCTTCACCGACGACTTGGCAAGCTGAAGCCTGAGCTCGAGCACTTCCTGTATCTGGCGCGGGGCATCCTGCAAAGCTGCCTTCACATCCTTCTTGCCAAGAGAATCGACTTCAAGACCGTTCTCTGATAGCCAGGTTTTTACCTGGGATACCGAGTTGGGATTCTCCAAATCAGTGAGCTCCTTCATCCTCGCAATCAACTCTTCTCGGGCACGTTTGTCCATCCTGATTGCATTACCCACGAGATTCTTGTCGACCAGCACACCCCGGTCGTTGATGCCTTGATCAAGGCGGTACTCATCCCAGATGGCATCGGGAACCGGAAATCGACAGAGGCGCTGATGGATGGCAATCTCAACCTCGACATCGCGCTTGTTGTACTCGATGAACAATTTCCATTTGTCAGGTGCATCATCAGCCTCATTCCTGGTACGTCCGCCGTTGGTGATAGTAGGATTGCATGGTGTGCAGAAGTATCTGATCAGATCCTTGCCCTCGGAGAGCTTCTGTCTCTGAAGACCGAGCACTGCACCGACACCCATCAGCGATAGGGGTAGTCCCAGATACGCCGACCAGATCATCGTGCAACGCCAGGAGGACGGATCCAGATAAGTACCTGTCGGCAATCCCAAATGGCAGGAAAGACAAATGCGTTCGAAGGTTGCATTGAACGCCCATTTGATGATGCTATCATCGTAGATAGCCCTGATTATGTTTTTGGGGATTTTTTCTCCCCGGGCGAAATCGACGACCTTCACCTCCCCGCCGTCCACGCTGTAACCGAACAGGAGGATCTCGAAGTCCTCTGCCTCGCAGTAACGGTAAACTCCGCTTTTGGCTAGATTGATCGAAGAATATGTCTCGATATCGATGCTAAGGTAGTTCATCCTGATCTCCTGGTAACGAAGTTGGGTTTCAAGTAAGCACATATTAAAAGGACGGCAGCATATTGCCACCGTCCTCTTCCGAAGAGATCAGGCAAGGAAATCATCCTCGTCGTCGGTGGCGAAGTCACTCTCTGCACTTGCCTTACCGCCCAGAGGCTCTCCCTCACGGATGAGCTGCAGATTCTGCAGGCCGCATGCGATGCCGCGGTTGCCGTTGGAGTTGAACGCATAGAAGGTGATCGAGGCCCGTCCGTAGACACCCGAGTACACATCACTGCGGTTCAGCACGGGGTTGCAATCCGCATCAACGATACCGGGTGCGGTGGCACTGTTGGCATTGATGAAGAATGCGTTCTCGTAGGCTGGATCATCCGGGCGATCGATATCCCCATCGCGCAAGGGAGTCTTCAGCGATGCAAGCGACGGGGCTGTTCTTCCATTGCCTTTGAGCTTTGCCTCGCCTTCCTTGTACGCAGCCTCAATGGCAGATTTTATCTTCTGCACAGTTGCCTTGTCGCTTTTGGGGATGATCAGGGAGACCGAATACTTCGGAGACCCTCCATTGATGGACTTGGGCTCCCACACATTTGCATAGGACCATCTGGTGTTCTTTCCGGTGATTACCTTCATTGGATTTGCGATTGTTGACATTACTTTTCCTCCATGTCGTCAAAGTCGTTGATTGTGATAGCCGGTCTTTTATCGCTTTCCGGTACGAGCGTCGGTTTGCCTTTGGGCTTGTAGATGAATGGGCCCAAGATCTCATTGAATCGTGTTCTTCCCAGCAATTCGGTCATTGCCGTGATTCCCAGTACCTTGTGTTCATAGGGATCGAATCCAGAAGAGTTGACTGCCTCAGCAACGGCCTGCTCATCGGTGTACTTGCGTATCGATCTACCCTCGACCAGTTTGAATCCCTCCAGTTTTCCTCCTCTACCCAATACCGAAAGAGCGTACCCCTTGATATCGCTTACCCAAGAAGCCAACTCGTCAGCCTGCCTCAGGATCTCTGCAATCTCGTCATCTCCCAGGAGTACAGGCTCGGCGAACTCATAGCGAGCGAGATCCAGGTTCGCCTCGGCACGCTTGCGGCAGGTGGCTTTCACCTTGCAGAAGCGGCAATGGGGACCTGAGCAGAATTCACCCTTGCCCCGGAATGCCAATTCAGCCTTTGGCTTGAGATAGGATTCAGCCCAGTTGGTTAGATCATCGGCAGTCATGGTGAACGTGCTCACGTTTGCAAGGCGGGGTTGGAATACGGTCATCGATACCTCTTCCACCTCATACAGCGAGCCGAACATATCAAGAGCTCCGAGGGAGTAGAGCATCATCTGCGTATTGTGGTCGGCTGAGACTGCAACCCCCTGTCCGTACTTGAAGTCGATGATGTGCAGGTTCCTGTCGGCGATGATGATGCAGTCTCCGGTCCCAGAACATTCAGGTACATACGTGCTGATATCCAGGCGTTGTTCAAGGAGTATCAACGGATCTTTTTGAGCATCCTTCTCATGCTGCAATGCCTCGAGAACGAATGCGGCGTATTCATCGGTACAGCTTTCCATTTCCTCGTTGTGGTAGTGCAAGGTGGGTCTCGGGTCCTCCATCTTGATTCCCAGGGCAAGCTTGACCTTGTACTCGCATAGGGTATGGGCTTCGGTTCCTTCCTCGGCAAAGACGCTGGATTTCTCCTCGATGTGTTCGCATAGGCGTGCCGATGGCGGACACATTGTCCATCGCGAGGCCGATGAGGGAGAGAGAAGGGCATGCCTACTCATCGGCAAGCCTCCTGATATCCCTTAGGAAACCCGGGTAATATTCCGGTTTCAGATCCTCAAGGCTGGTAGCATAGTGATGTTCATAGATGGCTGGCATCTGATCGGCCTTGTCCTTCGAGGTGATTGCGTCGACGGCAGCCTTTAAATCTTCCAATGTTGTTCCCAGACAAAAAGCCTCATCGGCAAGATTTCTGTAATGGGAGGGATCGATCGCTGAGAGCTTGTCAGCCCCATACTTTTGCAGGAGCAACCGTACCTGGTCCGTGTGACCATCACGCGACTTCTCTGCGAGTATCTTGCGCACATCGATCAGAGACAAAGGGGACTCATCCTTTGATGGCTCTTGAATCGTTGGGGAGTCCTGTGCTTCAAAAAGGTCCGGTTGGATATCTTTCTGTCCGAGCAGGTTCTTCAGGTCTTGTGTGCGAAGTACTTCGGCGGCTAACTCGAGCGCCTCCGCAAGGGATCTGAATCCCTTGGCTCCATCAAGCAACAACTGGGCTTTATCTTCCATTTCCATTCACTCCTTCTTGCATTTCATGTATCTCGACGCTCCTGACCGTCTTGCCCGGTGTGAGTACGAGCACTTCGCTGTACTGGCCGAACAGGAATCGCAGCAGCCTTGCGGGTAGCTTTCGTCCACGGCTACCCAGTACCCCCTGGGTTCCTTCCCCGCCTTGGGCCACATTGATTTGGACCCTGTGTTGAAGTTTCATTGTGTTTCTCCATCGCTGTACGGGGTGTTTCCCCGGAGGCTGTTTCGGTGTGGCATCACCCCGTGTGTACATCCTCTGCCTAATACCTGAAATCCGTACCCCAAGGAGAAAACGGGGACTATGCATCCCCGAACTCCTCGGCATAGAGAGCCCTGATGCGATCGAACATCTTTCTGCGGCGGCTACGGATCGCATTGTCCGTGGTCCCTTCCTCACGGGCGATATCGACGAGTTGTCGGCCTTCGCAGAGCTTCCAGAAAAGCTCCTGTTGGGCAGGGATCAATTGGGGAATGAGCGTGTGCACCTGATTCCTGATCGAGGGGGGAAGCTCATCCTGGAATAGGATCTCCTCGGGGGCTTGGGAGATATCCACAAGGTGTTCGATGGGATCATTAGGATGAGTTACTGGGTTGGCATCGTGAAGAATCTTTGAGAATTTGAAATTCGCATCCTGAAGTTCATCTTCATACCGGTCGTTCAGATGCTCGGCATGATACGAGTCGCGGAGAACGGTGATGATCTCCTCTGTGATACCATCCTTACCTGGGGTCAGTCGGTACGGTTTTCCGTCGATGTAATAGAAGAATTCTGTCCTGGCGTCCTTTGCCATGTGTGCCTCCCGCCTGAGACGGAGGGCGAGGTCATGACGCCATTCGGAGCCGTGGTGATCAGATTGCAAGCCTGAGGGCACAACGAGACCAGGAGACCCGAAACAGCCCGTCAACACTCTTGGTGTGACAGGCTGCTGCATCAGGATTCCTCGCCCTAAACGTTGTCAGGCTCGAATCGATTTTATTGTTGAATCGAAGCAACACATACCCCAAAAAAAAATGCAGCCCGAAGGCTTTGGGAATATGGTGTTGTATCGAATCAACAGAGTGAAAGTACAATAATTGTTGATTCGAGTCAACACAAAATGAGAAGATTTGAAATAACGTTGACTAGAATCAACATATTTGGTAGTATCTACCTGTTACTGAACATTTTGACTGCTATCGAAGGTGAATAACGAGAGAAAAGGGGATGGATATGAGCGAAAGCGAACTCACATTGGGAAAAGTCATTCAGGAAAAACGTGAAAAGCTTGATATGACCCAACGGGAACTTGCCCGGGCTATACACCTCAATCATGCCACCATCTCACGAATCGAAAACAATCCAGATATCGTGGCTGATCCAAGTACCCTGAAAGCTATTGCGCAGGCGCTGCACATTGACTACAATTACCTTCTCAGTTTGAACAAGACGATTGATGATGACAAGGATATCAGGATTATTGCGCGTGCGTCGAAGTCCATGTCCGAAGACGATAGGGAGCGGATGATGGAAATCCTACGAAACAATTTTGCTACAGCCTTCCAGAATGCCGATAGCGACGGAGTCATCGAGCCCCAGGCCTCTGATGACTTTTGATGCGACTGAATCCAGATTACCAACAACCCATTATAGAGGCCTTGATCGTACTTGAGGACGCCGGCATTGACCGGTTTCCGGTGAGTCTGCATGCGATCCAACATCAATTCCATAATCTGTTCGAGTTTTGTTCTTATGGACAACTGATGGCACAGTCAGGAATATCCCAGAAGGACTGCTTCAAGTTTTTCGGATCAGAGGATGGTGCCGCTGTTATGGATGAGAGATGCGGCAAATACATCGTTTACTACAATGAAAAGAAGAAAAAGCAACGCATTCGGTTTACCATTGCACATGAGATCGGACATATCTTTCTGGGACATCACGATGAGTATGGCAAACCCATACTTGAGAGGGGAGGAGTGGGGCAAGAGCTTTATAAGCGCTTAGAGAACGAAGCGAATTGCTTTGCCAGAAACCTTCTTTGTCCCGCCTACCATACCGAACGGCTCTTGGATAGTCACGGCATCTCAAAAGTTGCTGATGGAAGCGAAGGTTGGGTAGTTATCCAACAGACTCCGGTTACCTCGAACTTAAAAGCTCGCTTCAGTGCGGAATCCTTGATCGAGAAAGCATTCGACATTTCATCCCCTGCAGCCAAAGCCAGGATTGGATTGCTGCAGGCAGATATCAACAAGTACAGTACATCAAAGATAGATTGGGAAACCACGAAACACATCAAGCATGCTGCAACCTGGTATTGCGCCCATTGTGGATGGGTACGGCTACCCGGGGCTTCCCATTGTTTTGAGTGTGGTAGAAAACAATTTTCATTCAAGATTAATGCAACAGGAATCATCTACCGGGATCTTGGAGTGAATTCTCATACTCAATTTTCCCCATGCCCTGTCTGTGGAAATCAGATTTTCTCAGAAGACGCTGTATACTGTAGGATATGCAGTACTCCGTTAAAAAATCCATGTACACATGATCCTACACATCTCAACCATCCTGAGGCGAAACATTGCTATGCATGCGGGAAACCTACTGCATTCAAAGATAGCAAATACCATATACAGATAAAACAAAGCTTAGAAAAATATACTGAAGGAGACTTCTCGATGATATACAAGTCCGAGATCAAATATGATCGAAAAACCAACAAGGTCAAGGAATGCCCACGTTGCCAAAACGAAGAATTCAGTGCTGATGCCACCTATTGCCGGATCTGTGGATTGCCATTGGTGAACAATTGCATACCTGGTCAATGGGAGGATGATTTCGGGAACAGCTATCCGCGAGACCCCCACGAAAACCTACCGGACTCAAGGTTTTGTGAACAGTGCGGAGAGCCGACGGTGTATTTCCAGAACAAGCTCCTTAAGACGTATAGAGAGATCCAAGGATTGCCAGAGGCGGAAGATGATGGGGATGAATTTGATCCCGACATACCATTCTGACGTTGTTGATTCTGATAACCTTGGTTGGGGACGACATAGGAAGAAGATCACTCCTCTTTTACTTTCGAATATTTGTTGCTTAGGTAATCGGTGAACCACTGCCAATCCTCTTCGTTCGCTTCCAAATTTCTTGCAGTCCTGAGAGCGGCGTTCACATACGGCCGTTCGGTCACATACGGATTCAGATCCGGTGCGAGCAGGCCTTTTTGCTTTCCGACGATGTCATACATCTTGGCTTTCTCTTTCTCATTCAGATTCAACACCTTGGCCAAATCAGCCAGTCGTTCCTCGGTCAACGGTCCACGGCGATTGTTCTCCACATCGCTCAGGAACGGCGCCGACACTCCCAAAGTACGAGCCACTTCACGCAAGCTTATCTGCTTCTCTTCGCGTTTGTGCTTCAGGTACTCTCCAAAAGTCACGGTAGTTTTCTTCATAATGTTATTATCCTTGTAAGTCTGTTAGTCGTCAGACTTGGTGAGCGGAGGATAGTACGGAAGATGCTTGAGGGTCAATAGGATTTTAGGAAATAGTGTAAACAAATGTTAAGTAGTATCCAGGTAGTGGTGAGAATAGAGGATATGTGGGGAGGTGTCAATAACATTGGTACCTCTCCACAGTATGTTGCTCAGCATAGGGTTTTTCCTTGTACATTAGTATGACTGCAGGTTATCCTTAGTAAGGATGCACAGTTAATCCAAAGAAGATGAAGATCATTTCTCAAGACATCATATGCATTCGTAATTTTAGACATAACGTTTAGACAGTTGGTGTTTAAATATCTTACAGTTGAGGAGTTTCTATGATCGGTTCGATTGTTGGTGATATTGTAGGTTCTCGTTATGAATGGAACAATATCAAGACTAAGGAATTTGATTTTCTTACACACGACTGCTTTTTCACGGATGATTCGATTATGTCACTCGCAATCTGTGAGGCTCTCTTGAGCTGTCGTGAAGACTACAGCGACCTTTCTCAACAGGCTGTAAAAAGTATGCAAGAAATTGGGAGACCGTACCCCACTAGTGGATATGGCAGTCATTTTTATCAATGGGTTTTTTCTGATAATCCAAAACCCTATGGAAGTTATGGTAATGGATCAGCAATGCGAGTGAGTGGATGTGCATATGTTTGCAAAACCCTTGACGAAGTGAAAGCTCTGTCTTATGCAGTAACCTCGGTGACCCACGATCATCCAGAAGGGCTCAAAGGCGCAGAGGCGGTATCAGTGGCCGTCTTTCTGGCTCTCACCGGAAAGAACATTTTGGAGATCAGAGATTATATTGATAAAAATTATTATCGTATGGATTTCTCTCTGGAATCCATACGTGCTGATTACTCGTTCGATGTGACGTGCCAGGGGAGTGTTCCCCAAGCACTTGCGGCTTTCTTTGAATCAATCTCATTTGAGGATGCAATCAGAAATGCAATCTCACTCGGTGGGGACAGCGATACTATCGCAGCAATCACGGGTAGCGTAGCTGAAGCTTACTATGGTGTACCGAACCATATTAGGAAACATGTATTGACGTTTCTAGATAAACGGCTGCTTTCTATATTAAACAAGTTCGAGAAGATATATCCTCCGAGAATTGAAAAAGTTGAGGATGGTAATAGTATCGGTATTTCGTCACCCAAGAGCTCTGGAAGGAAAACTAAAGGCAATCGGGAAAAGATGATACTTTCAGCTTTTAATGAAATAGATGAGGTATTGGGAAATTCGATTGCCACTGTAGAAGAAACAACGAGTCAGAAATTGTATGCTCATTTGTTTGAAGCTTGCAATATTTTGAGAGGGCCAATTAACCAGGATGAATTCAAGAGTTATGTGACACCCATTCTATTTTTCAAGCGTTTGTCCGATGTCTATGATGAAGAAACCATAGCGGCTCTGAATCGTTCCGGAGGCGATGAGGAATACGCAAGTTTTCCTGAGAATCATAGCTTTGATATTCCTGAAGGATGCCATTGGCAGGACGTACGTGAAGCAAGTGAAAATGTAGGTGTTTCAATTGTAACTGCAATGAATGGGATTGAGCGAGCGAATCCAGATACCTTGAGTGGTGTGTTCAGCAGCTTTGATGATGCAAATTGGACGGACAAAACTAAGCTTTCCGATGAACGTTTAAAGAATCTTGTCGAACATATGTCTAAGATCAAAGTAGGCAATACCAACTACTCCGCTGATGTCATGGGAGATAGTTACGAGTTTCTCATAAAAAAATTTGCGGACATGTCAAAGAAGAATGCAGGAGAATTCTATACTCCCCGTTCTATTGTGAAGCTACTTATCATGTTGCTGGATCCACAGGTCGGTGAGACGGTGTATGATGAAGCCGTTGCGTGATTGATACAAGGATTTTCACCTGTTTTCGTTATGAGATTTCAAACTGCATAGAAGTGAGGGCTTTACGACGACGAGGGGTGTGTAGAGGGCTTTGTACGTTGCGATTAACGGAAAGTGTTCTTGATTAGATTAACATTCAAGCATCTTTTGAAATCGGATTTTGCACACACTCATAACGAAAAGGAAAGCCCATAACGAATAAGCAATATATCGTTATGTGTGTGAACACGTCATATACACCAGATTAGGGGTTGATAATTATGCAAAGAAAAGATCGCCAATTTGGAGAAGTATCTGAGAAAATAAGAAGGAATATGCGAAATATCCGTAGCAAAGATACAAGTGTTGAGGTATTGCTACGAAAGCGTTTATGGCACGATGGATACCGATATCGAAAGAATTATAAGAAATTACCAGGTTCTCCAGACATAGCAATTACAAAATACAAGTTAGCTCTTTTTTGTGATAGCGAGTTTTTCCACGGTAAAGATTGGGATAAGCTAAAAGTTCGCTTGGAACGCGGAAAAAACCCACAGTATTGGATTCGACATATAGAAGAGAATATGGAACGCGATCGCAGGGTGGATAGAGAATTGGCATTACTTGATTGGACTGTAATTCGATTCTGGAGTAATGATATAAAAAAGGACCTACAAGGATGTCTACGATTTATAGAAGAGACTGTGTTTGACTCTGCGATGGCAAGGGGGTCTTTATTGATAAAAACAGGTATCATTAATGCCGCCAGCAAAATAAGGGCTGCATAAACAAGGCCCCGCCTGCGGTAAAAAATAACCGCCACCACGCTGGGCACAATTAAAAAAATTGAAACGACGTGGTAAGCCGCTTGCTGTGCAAACAAAAAGCAGATGAGCAGCGCAAAAAAGACGAGCAGGCCAAAACCGATGTTCTTTTTCATGTGCGTTCCTCTTGTTGTGGGCTGTGGGTGGGGCGGCAGCCGGGGGGAAGCCCTGCGCCGGCTGGGCCAAAATAATACAGAAAGCCTGCCAAAGGCACAGTAAAATGGCACTGGGCAGAGAATGTTGCCAGGCTTTTTGCCTGGTTTGCTTATGTTTATTATAAGAGTTTTCTTGTATAGATTCAATGAAAAATGGTGAAAAACGACAAAAGACACCAAAAATCACCGTAAAAAGACTGACTGTAGCACCGCTGTAGCACAAAGTGCTTGACAGGGTGGCAGGATTTTGTATAATGGTTTCATTAGAAACCGTTTATAAAGAAACTATTTAAAAGGGGGTGAAAGCTTGCTTACCAATACAGAGCTGCTGCAAAATGTACAGCTGGTCATGCAGTTGCTTGACCACAGTGCGCGCAGCCTGACAGAAAAACATGGCCTTTCACAGGCGGAAGCCAACGTGCTGATGTTTTTGGTCAACAACCCCGGCAAAGACACCGCAACCGATATTGTAGAGCTGCGCATGCTGCCCAAAGCCAATGTTTCCAAAGCGGTGGACGGGCTGATACAAAAAAAGCTGCTGCTGCGCAGGCCGGACACTGCCGACCGGCGGCGGGTGCACCTGGTGCTGACCCCCGCGGGGGCGGCGCTGACCGCCGAGGTGCAGGCTGTAAAAGAACGCTTTCTCGACGATTTGTTTTTTGGCTTTACCTCGCAGCAGCGTGACCAATATGCCACTTTGAACGCCCGCATTGCAGAAAACGCCCGCACCGCACTGGAAAGGAAGTAATACCCCACATGCAGCAAAGTAACCAATTTCTCGGTACCGACCCCATCCCCCGCCTGCTGCGCAGGCTTGCTGTGCCCACCGTCACGGCGCAGTTGATCAACATGCTGTACAACATTGTGGACCGCATTTATATCGGGCACATGCCGGTGGACGGTGCCCTTGCGCTGACAGGGGTAGGCGTGTGTATGCCGGTCATCATGATCGTCGCTGCTTTTGCCTCGCTGGTCGCATCCGGCGGGGCACCCCGCGCGTCAATTGCCATGGGGCGCGGCGATGAAGAGGAGGCACAAAAAATATTGGGCAGCAGCTTTTTATTTCAGGTGCTCATTTCACTGCTGCTCAGTGCGGTACTGCTGGTTTGGGGCAGGCCCGTTTTACTGGCTTTCGGTGCCAGTGAAAACACCATTGGCTATGCGACCGATTACCTCAGCATTTACGCCCTTGGCACGCTGTTTGTACAGCTGACGCTGGGCATGAACGCGTTTATCACCGCGCAGGGGTTTACAAAAATCAGCATGGTTTCGGTGGTAATCGGCGCGGTGTGCAACATTGTGCTGGACCCCATTTTCATCTATGCGTTTGGCATGGGGGTGCGGGGTGCCGCGCTGGCCACCATTTTGTCGCAGGCGGTGTCCTGCTGCTGGGTGCTGGTGTTTTTGACCGGCAAAAAAACACTGCTGCGGCTGCAGCGCCGCAACCTGCGGCTTTCGCCGCGCATTTTGCTGCCCTGTCTTGCGCTGGGGCTGGCGCCGTTTATCATGGGGGCAAGCGAAAGTGTGATTGCCGTTTGCTACAACTCTTCACTGCTGGCCGCCGGCGGCGATATTGCGGTGGGCGCAATGACCATTCTTACCAGTGTGATGCAGTTTGCCCTGCTGCCGCTGCAAGGGCTGGGGCAGGGTGCCCAGCCAATTGCAAGCTATAATTACGGTGCCAAAAACCCACAGCGGGTGCGCGCGACCTTTTGGCTGCTGCTGAAGGTTAGCCTGCTGTATTCGGCGGTGTTTTGGGCCTTGCTGATGCTGGCGCCACAGGTGTTTGTGGGTATGTTTACGGCCGATGCCGCACTGGCCGCCTTTACCATCAATGCAATGCGGGTTTACTTTGCCGTGCTGCTGGTGTTTGGGCTGCAGGTTGCCTGCCAGATGACCTTTATCGCAATCGGCAGTGCCAAGGCCTCAATCACTGTGGCGGTGATGCGCAAGTTTGTGCTGCTGATCCCGCTGATCTACCTGCTGCCGCGGCTATTTAGTGCCGCCCCCACAACGGCAATTTATGCAGCAGAGCCGGTGGCAGACCTGCTGGCCGTCACCTTTACCGCGGTGCTGTTTGGCATACAGTTTAAAAAGAGCATGAAAAAGCTGGAAAGTGAACGGCAGGCACCGGCGGCGCAGTAAACCGATGTCGCGTGCCCGCTTGCCGGCGGCACCGGCAGCCGCAGCATGAAAAACAGTATCACAAAATGGTTTTGCATCCCCGTTTGCTTTGCGCTACACTGGGTACCGGTGCATAGCAGAACAAATGCCGCACAGGCAAAACGAAGGGATGATGCCGGGTGAAAATAGAGGACATCAGGGTGGGCAGTGTGCGCGTGCCGCTGAAAACCCCGTTTAAAACCGCGCTGCGCACGGTAGACGCGGTGGAGGATACACTGGTTTGCGTCACGGCTTTTGGCGGGCTGGCAGGCTGGGGCGAAGCCCCGCCCACGGCAGCTATCACCGGTGAGACAAACGCGTCAATCAAAGCGGCGATTCTGGGCCATATCCGCCCCGCCCTTTTAGGCAAAGACCTTGACTCGTTTGAAGAGGTGCAAGCAGCATTGCACGGCGCCATTGTGGGCAATACCTCGGCCAAGGCCGCCGTGGATATGGCACTTTACGACCTGTTTGCCCAAAGCTGCAACCAGCCGCTGTACCGGCTGCTGGGCGGTGCGCGCAGCGAGCTTGAAACCGATTTGACCATTTCGCTGAACGAGCCGCAGCAGATGATTTATAGTCTAAATAACTGTATATAATGGGAAGAAATGTCTCTTTTTTCGATTTCTAGATGAACAAAACTTCTCTGTATAAATTCATGCTAGCGGGATCATCTGGACATATTTCCTTTACTAAGAGATGCCATGTATCAAGATGTGACAAAATATTCGCCATTTCGTAAAAAGTATGAACCCTGGTTTGAATAAAATGGCAAAGCAAAAAAAACATGAGTAGCCGGATGATTGACAACCTATGCATTGTCGTATACTTTTTAAAAAAGTCTTTTTGCACTGCATTACATTCCTGTTTTTCAGGATGTGAGATCAACAGTACAAACTGAGCAGGCGATGCCCGGAAGCGGGCGTGGGGCCGGGCCGTTTAACAACGGCAGCAAATTGCTAATAAGCACATTTGTGGGACAGTTGTATGTTCCATGGGTGTGCCATTTTTTTGCCTTATGGAACAGGCGACCTCAAATGGAGTGTCAAAAGAGAAATCATAACACCGCATTGCCACATGGCAGCGGGAAATGGGGGATTCTTTTTATGACAACCTACAGACCGAACATGACAGGGCTAACCTCTGTCGAAGCAAAACGATTGCAGGCCCAGTACGGCAAGAACGAGCTGGCACAGCAGAAGAAAGAAAGCCTTTTAAAAAAAGTCTTTCATATCATCTGTGAGCCGATGTTTTTGCTGCTCATTGTCGCTGCGATTATTTATTTCCTGCTTGGAGAACCACGAGATGGCGCTATCATGCTCATTTTCGTCGTCGGCATCATCAGTATTGATGTGATCCAAGAATGGAAAACCGATAAAACCCTGAACGCATTGAAGGATTTGTCTGCTCCCCATTGCACCGTTATCCGTGACGGCAAGGAACAACAGATTGCCAGCGTTGATTTGGTGTCGGGTGATCTCATGATGATTCACGAGGGCGTGAAGATCCCAGCAGATGGTTTAGTTTTGCGTTGCGCAGATTTATGCGTGGATGAGTCTTCCCTTACTGGAGAGGCAGAGGGCGTATGGAAAACTCCTACGGAAAGCACTGAACCAACAAAGGATCATTGGCGCAAGGATTATTGTTATGCGGGCACTCTTGTTACCCAGGGCAACGCTGTTGTACAGGTGGATACGATAGGCGTGCAGACCGAATACGGGAAAATCGGCCTGGGAGTGATTGCTGCTCCCAATGAGGACACACCGCTGCAAAAACAAACAGGCAAGCTTGTAAAGACCTGTGCAATTATTGCGGGAGTGCTCTTTGCTCTGGTAGCGGTGTTCACATGGTTCAACATTCCCGATCATACAATTATGGATCGTCTGATTGAAAGTATACTTTCCGGCGTTACGCTGGCCATGGCCATGATACCAGAAGAATTTCCGGTCATTCTTACTGTGTTCCTTTCCATGGGTGCCTGGCGGTTGGCTAAGAAAAACTCACTTGTTCGCAAGCTACCCAGCGTGGAAACGCTTGGAGCGGTCTCCGTTCTCTGCGTAGATAAAACCGGCACCATCACCATGAACCAGATGACCGTACAGGATGTCTGGACGACAAGCGGTGCCACAGAGCAGGAATTGGTGGAAACCATGGGATTGGGTTGTGAAACTGATGCGTATGACCCCATGGAAAAAGCCATGCTCCGCTACTGCGAGGATTATGGCATCACAAAAGAAAGCCTCTTCTCCAACGAATTTGTCAGTGAGTACGCTTTTACCAATGAGTTGAAGATGATGGGCCATGTCTGGCGAAAGAAGGGTCATCTGATTATTGCCGCCAAGGGGAGCCCTGAACGTATCTTGAGCATCTGCAAGTTAGGAGAAGAGGAGCGACGGACTATCGAGTCACAGATCAAAACACTATCCTCCCAGGGACTGCGGGTCATTGCCGTTGCAACTGCCAAGCCTGAAAACGAATCCGCTATTCCTGCCGTCATCACCGACTGCCGTCTGACTCTGCTGGGTCTGGTGGGGCTTGCCGACCCTCCCCGTGAAAGTGTCAAAGAGGATATCGCCGTTTGCAATCGAGCTGGCATTCGGGTGGTTATGATCACCGGCGACAACGGGATTACAGCCTCTGCCATTGCCAACAAAATCGGTATCCCCGGCAGCGAAAACATTATCACAGGCGAAGAGCTTGAAGCTATGGGCGACGGGGAACTACAGGAAGCAGTGAAGACCGTTTCCATCTTCTCCCGCGTCATCCCTGAACACAAGATGCGCATTGTCAGGGCATTCAAGGAGAACGGCGAGATTGTGGCCATGACAGGCGACGGTGTCAACGACGCTCCAGCACTTAAATACGCTGACATCGGCATTGCCATGGGCAAGCGCGGCAGCGAAGTCTCGCGCGAAGCCTCCGATCTGATTCTCATGGATGACAACTTTACCACCATAGTGGAGACAGTCCGCGACGGGAGGCGCATCTATGACAACATCCGCAAGGCGGTTGGCTATGTGTTCACCATACATATTCCTATTGCAGCAGCCTCCCTGTTGGCTCCGCTTTTGGGGATAGAGCCAACTGCACTGATGCTTCTACCGTTGCATGTGGTGCTGCTGGAGGTATTGATTGACCCGACCTGCTCCATTGTGCTGGAACGTCAGCCTGCGGAAGAGGATGTGATGGATCGTGCACCCCGTGACCCAAAGGAGAAGTTGCTCACCGGCAGATTGCTGGGAAAGAGTGTCCTACAAGGTATTTTCGTGTTCGCTGCATCTTTTGGCGCTTATTTTGCAACCCTTGCAGGTAACTCTGCCAATGCACCGGAAGCTCGCGCGATGGGTCTTGCCATTATCATGCTGGCGAATTTGTTCCTGGTACAGGTCAACAGCTCCAATCATGACTTTGCCTATCACTCAGCGAAGCAACTCGTGAAGGATCGTGTTATGTGGGCCGTCAATCTTGGAACGCTGGCATTGTTGGCCATAATCCTCTATACACCGATTTCCACCTTTCTCAAGCTCGCCCCACTCAGTGGAATGCAGGCACTTACGGCACTCGGTCTTGCTGCAGCATCGGTGCTTTGGTATGAGCTTGTGAAACTGATAAGAAGGCTACAAGGCATGAAAAGGAAAGGTATAAAATGAGAAACGGATTAATGACTCAAGCGATGTGGGTACTGTTTGCACCAACCGCACATGTATCCATCTTGTGAAAGCTCGTCACCATCGGAGGGGAAGATATGAGAATTCTAGTTGTAGGAGCAGGGGCGATCGGGAGTCTGTTCGCCGGCAAATTGGCAGGATCCGGTAAGGATGTAACCATTCTGGCACGAGGAGACCGGCTTGAAGCCGTAAGGAAAAATGGGCTGCACCTACGTGAGTCGACTTCTTCCACGGTTGAACGATTCCCTGTCAAGACGATTACATCACTGGCTCCTGACGATCGATATGATTTCGTTCTTGTCGTGGTTCAAAGGACACAGATAGAAGCGGTGCTTCCGCTGTTGGCATCCAACCAATCATCAAGCTTCGTGTTCATGGTGAACACCGCGGCGGGATACCAAGCCTATGTCGATGTCGTGGGAGCCGAACGGGTGATGATAGCCTTCCCCTCGGCAGGTGGTGAGGTGGTCGACGGAAATGTCGTAGTGTACAGGATAGGCAGAGGATTGGTCAGATTGTTTCAAACCACTACCGTGGGTGAGTTGGTACACACCTCATACGATCGGGTCGGGTTCCTTGCGGGGATATTCCGGGAAGCTGGGATTCCCACCGTTACGTGCAAGCATATGGATGATTGGCAGAAGACGCATGTGGCGGTGGTATGCGCGATCGCTCAAGCATTGTATAAACATGGGGGTGATCCGATAAGGCTGTCCAAGCATTTCTCCGATGTCAGGTTGATGGTTGCCGCAATCCAGGAAGGTCTTGCTGTCCTTAGGTGTCTTGGACATCGGACCATACCGAGGAAGCTCTGGTACTTGCGGTTGCCTGGTTTTCTTGTCGCCGCGGTATTTTCCTTCGTGTTACGCACTGATCTCGCGGAGACGGCGATGGCCAGGCATGCCCGCAGAGCGGTGGATGAAATGGATGTGTTGAAACGGGAGTTGTTGGGTTTGGTGGAGGCAAGTCACATGGATACCCCAGCGATCAGGACGTTAGCTGGTATCACACCTGATTTTGGAAAGTAATCGACAAGAATAATCATGGAGGAAAAATAATGCAATATGCAGGATTTTTAGCGCCAATATCTTTCCTAATTCGGTCTTGCCGCAGCATCGGTGTTTTGGTATGAGCTCTTGAAACTGATAAGAGGGGCTACAAGGCATGAAAAGGAAAGGTATAAAATGAGAAACGGATTAATGACTCGAGCGATGTGGGTACTGTTTGCACCAACCTTCAAAAAGCACCTGCCGATTCTTGGAGTATCAGACAGTAATGGGGTTATGGGAAAGGCAAGAGAGAAGTATAGGGCCATTATCGAAATCATACCGCCATTTGGCAGGAATGATGTTCTCATTCTCAATCTAATCAGTGCCGCAGAGATTGCCGCTATCTATCTTGGTCTTGACCCGAAACCGTCGTGTGAGAAAATGAAGGAATATTACGGCACATCCATGGACGACAGCCGTATAATGAGGATGTATTTGAGAAGTATCAATAATTATTCTGAGAAATACCAAAAGAGCCTTGCGAAGCAGGCAAAAGTCAGTCAGCTTTCAGATAATCCTTACTCGTGGAGATTCAAATTTTTACCTGGGAAGTCGCTTGATACCTTTGACGCTGTCTTTGATCGTTGTGGTATCCACCACTTGTTCTGTACCCTCGGCATATCAGAAATTACTCCGGCAATGTGCGCGTATGATTACGGTATGGCAAAATGGACGAATACTATCTTTACGCGAGAAAGTACCCTGGGGTCAGGAGGTTCGGTGTGTGACTGTCATTATCGTAATGCCCGACAACATCGAAAAGAAAAGTGATGAGGTCGAAAACCGACTCAAACGGTAAACAAAACCCCTTGAACCGATAATGTTCATTACCTTGAGAAACGTCTCGGTTCAATCTTTTCCGAATCCTCAAATCTATCCATCCCTTTCCATTCGTGTTATAAAAACCCATGCCCGACGAGAAGAGAAAACCCATCATACATGTCATTCCAGCCAGGCGACATTTCAAGCGTCTCCGGGTTGCCTTGTACTGTCGTGTTAGCACGCAGAAGGAGCGACAGCTTCATAGTCTTTCAGCTCAGATGGACTTCGAGAAGGAGGACATCCTGGATAATCCCGCTTGGGAATATGTCGGTACCTATATCGATATCAAGTCTGGTAGGACCATCAGCACGCGTCCTGGCTTCCAGAGCCTGCTGGCCGACTGTGAGGCGGGGAAGATTGATATGATCTACACCAAGTCCATCAGCCGCTTCGGACGCAACTGCGTGGATTTTCTGGTGACACTTCGGAGACTCAAGGAACTGAAGGTGGATGTCTTTTTCTACAACGAGCAGATACACCTCCTCAGCCAGGCAGGGGAGTTGCTGCTCACACTCCATGCGGGCATAGCCCAGGCCGAGAGTGAGAACAAGAGTGAGAACATCAAGTGGGGTCTTCAAAGAAGTACCATGGATCCTGATTCCCCGGCATTCTCCCGAAGGTGCTATGGTTATGATCGTAATGAGGAGGAAGGCCTCATCCTCAACATCGCTGAGGCAAGAATAGTCCTGAAGATCTTTGATTGGTACGAGCAAGGCTGGAGTATCGTGAGGATCAAGAAGGAACTGGAATCCTTGAAGGTTCCCACACCAACCGGAAAGAAAAAATGGCCGGTAAAGACGATCGAGAACATTCTCACCAATGAGAAATATACCGGCACCTCAGTCTATGGAGAAACAGAGTCTGCAGATTTTCCTTCAACCAAGAGAAAAGACCGTGACCCATTCGAAGTCCACCGATCACGCAATCATCACCTCCCAATCATCCATGAACGCCGTTTCAAACGTGTTCAGAAACTCAAGGCAAAACGCTCCAACATCGAGCTTGATGAGCACGGCAACAAGGTCCGAAAGAGCACCCATTACAGCTCCAAGAAGGCTGTGACCAGGACGAAGAAAACCACCAAACCCCAAAACTAAATGGCATATTAATCAACGGTATTGTTGAAAATACGAGTGTGCGTATCTTTGGTAAAAATTGACGAAATTGAGTAGTCTAAAATATCAAAAAATGATGAAAAACTGGTAAAATTCCAGAAAAATAAGTGTTTACAAAACAAACACTTGCATAGGGTAATCTTGTATCATGGGCAAGTTGTCATTGAAGGGAATTTGGTACGTGATCCTGAAAAGGTGCTGGTAGGAAGCAATGGCAGTGTCATGGGAAAGTTTTCCATCGCAGTAAACAGGTACTACAAGAAGGCAAATTCCGAAGCGGTGGAAGAGGTCATGTACATCGGGGTGCAGGTATGGGGCGGCCTGGCAGAGGGATGTCTCAATTACCTGAAGAAAGGACGGGGTGTTCGTGTTGTGGGACGCCTGCGCCAGGAACGTTGGGAAGACAAGGACGGGGGTAACAGGGAGAAGATCCTAGTGGTGGCCGAGCATGTGGAGTTCAAGCCGGAGAGCAAGGGGAAACCTGTTGAGGTTGGTGAAGAGGAGATGGAACCATTCTTCGATGAGGAGATCGCCCTCTGATCCATAGGGAGATTCCACTATCTTTTTTACCGGTTTGCCGTTATTATATTTCTCGTAAAGAGGAGCTATACGAATGAGTGAAATAATCATTACTTCCGATACCTTTGAAAGTGAGATTTTGCAAGCGGACAAACCGGTCTTGGTGGATTTTTGGGCACCTTGGTGTGGCCCCTGCAAGATGATAGCCCCAGCCCTTACCCAGTTAGCTGAAAAGTATGCAGGGAAATTGTTGGTGGCTAAAGTCAATGTGGATGAAGTCGTCTCTGTTGCCAGCAAATTCAGTGTCAACAGCATTCCGACCCTTATGGTCTTTAAGAATGGCGAGGTCGTCGACCAGAGAATTGGGGCTGCGTCCCTATCAGTGCTTGAAGCATTTGTGAAACCCTATCTCTAGACTTGCTAAGGGGTATTGCTTGATTAGGAGGTGAGGGGTAAGCCTCTTCTCCCTTGGTCTGTCTTGCTATATTCTCAGTGCAGGAATGCATCTATCTGAGGTGGTACTCTTTTTGCTTCCCTGGAAGGGAACAATACCCAGTCATGTATCAAGTCCTCCCCCAGAACTAGGGAAAGTGAAGTATTTGTAGCCTTTTCAATCTTTTTCTGCAACAAGAGGCAGTCAGGATAGAGTATCTCATGACTGCCGACAAAAAGCAGTATCTCCCCCAGGTCGTCCATGTTCCCAAATAGTGGGGACAGGAAGGGATTCGAAAGGTCTTCTCCTCCACTGTAGAGAGAAGCGGCATGTTGTAGGCCTTCTACTGACAAGACAGGATCCACATCCACATACTCTGGAATATGTTTGTTCTGTAGCGATAAGTCTAGCCAAGGGGAGCACAGTACTGTTCTCTTTGGGAAAGGGAGAACCCCCTCTTCACGGAGGACCTGCAAAAGGGCCAAAGCCAGGCCGCCTCCCGCTGAATCACCAAAAAGGGAGATAGTGTGATCGGGATAGGTGCTGACCGTTTGTTTGTAGGATGCAAGGGCCATCGCCCTGGTTGCCTCATAGGTATTTTCCGGTGCAAGTGGATACTCGACGAAAGAGACAGTCATATGGTGTTTCTTAACGAGGGTCTGGATAAGTTTCCGGTGGAAGACAGTTGCCTCTATTACATATGATCCCCCATGGAAAAACAGCAGATGCCTTTGGTCAGAGTCAGAAGAACTGACTGTGATGACCCTTTTCCCCAGCACCTCATGCGTGTCGACCTCATATCCTGACCGGAAATGTTTGGCAGCCATCACAGCTGTGTTTCTGGCAGGGTTCTTATACTGTTTGGTGGCCATCTCTTTGACTTTTGCAAGTTTCAGAAGCGCCTGTGTCACATCGGTGGCTGCACTCATCTTTGCTATCCTCGATCTTCCAATAATAGGGAATTGCCTTGTCATCGTCTAGGTGGTTCCGAGAATTGTCAGATTCTGTACATGTACTACTTCAGATAATGGCTAGCCGAATTCTCCCCGCCGAAGCTTGCTTCTCTCGTATCACAGACATACCAGTCCTGTTCGCTGTTAGTGTCGCTGTAGGTGGTGCGACAGATGGTTCGGGTAGCTGTACTGTCGGTGGAGTCTATGGCTTTTTCAGATAAGGGGGAATTCCACTGCCGCCCTTGGAAGAGAAGCAGAGCCCCCTCTTCCGTCTCCGCTGCGCCAAAACCTCCGTGGGTAGTGGTGGACTTGTTGCTGTAGAGTACTGCATCGAGGATGGGGCTCTCCCAGTCAGGGCTTTCGGTAACGGTGATGCATCCATTATTGGAGCCAAGGCCTCCAAGCTGTTCTGATTGGTATCCTGGGACAGGCCCTCCCTCTTGGAATGCAATGACTATGAAGTCCCCTGCATACACCTGCTTGTCCCCTAGGATGCATCGGTCCTTGGCGAAGGGCCCCACTCCATTCGCTACGGTCAGGCCGGAAAGGTTTCCTGCCTTGGTGATGCGCAGTTCAACCCTGTCAGGGTTATTGCCCGATCCCTTCGTGGAGAATTCATTTATCAGGACTCCAGCCCTGTTGGGGTTATATGCCCAGACCTCGAGGTTGAAGCGTGTGCTGTTTCCCCATTCGTCTTCCACCCGTCCTTCCAATTGTGTGGATGATGCTATCTCCATGGGAGAGGTGAGGTAGAGCATGATAGTGTCCCTTTTGCAGAGGTAGTTCATGTTTTGCACTCCATTGACCGCTAACCTGACGGATTTGCTTCGAAGCTCCTCGCTGAATTTCAGCGTAATGGTAGCTGTATCGATGGCTTTTGCACTGAGTAGCTTTGGGGGTGTGCTGTCCTGTTGGGCAAAGATGTTTGTGATGGCAGGTCCTTGTTGGTTGCAACCGCAGCCGGTGGTAAGGAGTAGGAGAAAAAGGAGGGTCACTAAAGTTTTTGTACGTGCTTTCATACTGAAAAAGAAGGGGATGTCCTCTGTTTGCTTCAATTGACAGATGGAGGCAAACACCCTAGACTTGGGCAATCTTGGGGGGATGAACATGTCCAAACTATGGCAGAAAGACTATTCGCTTGATTCATTGATGGAAGAGTTTACGGTAAACAAGGACTATATCCTGGACCAACAGCTTGTGGTTGCAGACGCATTGGCCTCAATTGCCCATGCAAGGGGGCTTTTGAGCATCGGCATCCTTTCGGAAGACGAGCTAGCACACCTGGAAGAGGCTTTGCAAGAGGTCGTACGGCTGGGAGGGGAAGGGACTTTTCCCATAACTGCTCAGGATGAGGACTGCCATACAGCCATCGAAGGTTTTCTCACAAACAAAGTGGGGGAGGCTGGGAAGAAAATCCACACAGGACGAAGCAGAAACGACCAGGTGCAGACTGCCTTGCGTCTCTGGATGCGTGAATTCGCCCTCAAGCTTTGCAGGGAGACAGGATCCTTTGCAAAAAGCCTGTTGGAGTTTGCCAAACACCACGAGTTTGTCCCCATGCCTGGTCGGACCCATATGCAGATAGCGATGCCTTCCTCAGTAGGGCTCTGGGCTGCATCATTCGCTGAGGAGCTCTATGACGAAGCCCAGCACCTGATGCAACTTTCCTGGACGCTTGATCAGAGCCCCTTGGGATCAGCGGCCTCCTACGGTGTCCCCCTTCCTTTGGATAGGGAGTTTGTCGCCTCTGAGATGGGCTTTTCCCGAGTGCAGAATAATGTGCTCTACGCCAATAACAGCCGTGGTAAGTTTGAAGCCATGCTGCTGGACAGCTGTGACTATATCGCCCTGACCATAAGCAAGCTTGCCCAGGATCTTATCCTGTTCACCCTGCCTGAGTTTGGCTATTTCTCCCTTCCGCAGGAGCTTTGCACAGGCTCCTCCATCATGCCCCAGAAGAAGAATCCTGACGGGCTTGAGCTTGCCAGAAGCCGATCTGCCTTGGTTTCCTCATCCGCGATGGCAGTAAAATCCATCATAAGAAGCCTTCCTTCAGGATATAACAGAGACTTTCAGGATACCAAGGAGCCGTTGATGCAAGGGACCCGAGCCACCTGGCAATTGGTTGCCATCATGGGCCGGATGCTTTCGGGTCTGGTTGTTCATGAGGAGGCACTTACCAAAGCTTGTGTGCCTTCGCTCTATGCTACCGATGTTGTCCTGAACAAGGTTCTGGAGGGCGGTAACTTCCGTGACAGCTATAAGGATGTGGGCCTGCATCTCTCTGATGTCACCTCATTTGACCCTATCGAGACTCTCAAGAATCGTACAAGCCTGGGAACCACAGGAAACCTTGCCCTTGATGATGACCTCATGTTTGTGAATCTCATGAAGGAGGGGTGTGAGCAAGTGCTGAGTTCTTACAGTGAAGCGTATGAAGAGCTGTGCGGTATTCCAGATGTTGAGGTTGTCCTCTATTAGCAGAGGGTCATACAGTACATGCAAGAAAAAACCCACCAGAGAAGGTGGGCATCGGACAGGAACCTGATAGAGCATCAGGTTCCTGTTGCTCTCTCTTCGTCTTTTGTCAGGATTGCCACTGGCCGGCCTGAACGTTTTTGCAACATGGGGGTGTGCTTGACCGCCTGGTGATATGCCTCAGCGATGTTTGTGCAGTAGTCCCCGATATGCTCGAGATGCCGAATCTTCTCAAGGATGAGCAGCTCCATGCGAACATCTGCATGCTCTTCTGAGAGACGTCCCTGTACCAGGTTTGTCAGGTGATTTCTCCAGGTGTTGATCTGTTCCTCAAACTCGTTGGCCTTCTGCATCTCCGCCTTGGTCAGGGTCCTGTCCATGCGATCGCGCACATAGTTGAGGAACTCCTGGACCAGGCTCTGGTACTGACGCAGTTCACTATCGGTCTCATCGTCAAATTTCCAATTTTGTTGGAATCGTTTCTGCCCAAGCATGACCAAGTTGAAGCAGCTGTCGGTCACTGACTCCAGTTCATCCATGACACGGATCAGGCAGTTCAGTGAAGATGCGTTGGTAGGAGTCTGTGAATCCTGCAGCAGATGGACGCAGAAGTCAGAGAGCTGCTCTTGCATCTGGTCGGCATACTCCTCATCGTGCTTCATCGCGGCAACCTCAACCTCAAGGTTGACATCAGGGTTGTTGAACATGGCGCGATAGCGGTTAAGCATATTACACGCCAGATTGGCCATCTTCTGGATTTCGTCCCTGATGGTGATCATATAGAGTTCAGGGGAGTCAATGAAGGTACCACCGATGTATTTGAAGTGATAGGTTCCCTCGTCGTATTCGTCTTTGGCAGGGACCATCCTTTCGATAAGACGGGCATACTGGCGGACAAAGGGGAAGAAGATGACGGTGTTCGTCACGTTGAATACCGTATGGAACATGGCCAGAAAGAGTGGGAGCTGGTGGGCCAGGGCGTCGGGGGAGAGCGAGTAGATGTCCTTGAGCGTAAGGGTGTTGACTACCATCAAAATTGGCTTGAGGAATATGATAGCCAAGAAGGTACCGATCACATTGAAGATAATATGTGCCAAGGCAGCCCTTTTTGCGGTGGTGCTGGTTCCAATGGAGGCTAGGTAGGCTGTGATGGTGGTACCGATGTTAGAGCCCAAGATCAGGGCAGCTGAGGCAGTTACCCCGAGCCAGCCGTTGAATGCCATGGTGAGTGTCATCGTCATCGCAGCAGAGGATGACTGCACAACAACGGTGACCGCAGTCCCTATCAGGACACAGGTAAGGATCATCAACAGTGAGTCCTTGTTGAAGGAGTTGAGGAATTTAAGGGCTTCCACGTTGCCGGTCAAGTCGGGCATGGACTTTTGCATAAAGTTGAGTCCAAGGAAAAGCAGGCCGAAACCTAGCAGGATATCAGCCACTTCGCGGATATGGTTCTTTTTCGAGAACATCATCGGCATGGCAATTGCCAAGGAGATGAGAGCTAGGGATGTGATGTCCATCTTGAAGCCGAGTAGGGCGACCATCCATCCTGTGAATGTGGTACCTATGTTAGCTCCAAGGATGACCCCGATCGCTTGGAAAAGGTCCATCAGACCGGCATTCACAAAGCTGACAACCATGACAGTCGTTGCTGAGGAACTCTGGATAAGGATGGTTATGATGATACCCGTCAGTACCGAGACAAAACGGTTCTTGGTCATTAAGCGAAGAATGGCCTTCAGTCTATTGCCGGCAGTTTTCTGAAGACCTTCACTGAGGAGTTTGATCCCGTAGAGAAAAAGCCCCAGACTACCTACAATCTTAAACAGGGTCATGAGTATATTCATATCAGCACAAACGTACCAAGTTTGTGAGGGTTTGGTAAAGTAGGTGGCTGAAGAGTTTTCCGTTTGATAGCGTTTTCTTGCCTGTTTCATCCTATTGACCGGATAAATAACAGAACTGTCCCCTCGAGGGTGATTCTCCCTCTTGAAATGGATTGAACTTTCAACTCTGTTGTTGTATGGTTTGCCCATGAGTATCATCAAACCGCAAAAGCTTGGAATCATCTCAGGTCCCGGCTCAGAGTACTTCACCGGCAAGATTGTAAAACACTTGCGACGCCTCTATCTCGAACGTTACACCAAGCTCTCCTCCGCCCTTGCAAAAAGGCATAACATGAGTGAGGAGGAGATCCTCAAGACAGTCACTCTGCTTGATGACCTGAACAACAAGCGTATCCCCAGAAGCAAGAGACCCAGCTCGTTTCAGTGCCCGGATTTTACCATCAAGGCCAAATACACAAGGTTTGCCAACGGGGAAGTGAAGGCGGAGATACTTGATGCGGTCAGAGGTCTTCGTGTATTCATTGTCTATGACCTCTCCAATATGGAGCCCGTTCGGGTTGCCGGTTCCGATGAGCCTGTTCCCCTCTCAGTAAATGACCATCTGATGTTCCTGTTCACCACCATTAACGCGATAACGCTTGCCGGTGGTGAGAGTGTGACGTTGGTGCTCCCTACCTATCCTTACTCAAGACAGCACAAGAAAGGTGGCCGTGAGGCCCTGACTGCAGCCATGTTTGGCCGCATTTGTGAGATGTTGCGTGTGGATAGGATTATTACCCTGGATATACACAGCAGGGAGATTGAGAACTGCTTCTCCCACCTTCATCTGGAGAACCTCCATGGTTCCTACCAGACGCTCATAGCCTTGCACAAGCTCATAGACTTCGGCGATCCCGACTTGGTTGTCGTATCCCCCGATACAGGGGCAATCAGTCGTAACAAATTCTATGCGCAGGCACTGCACCGTCCTTTGGCAATGCTCTATAAGGAGCGGGACTACTCCATTGTCAGTAAGGATGCCAAGCACTCCAACATCAAGAGCATCAACCTCCTCGGAGATGTCACAGGCAAGACCGTTCTCATGGCTGACGATATGCTGGCCACCGGAGGAACCCTGATCATAGCAATGCGCGAATTGATGAACCTCGGGGCAAAGCGTGTCATCTGTATGGTAAGCCTGCCCTTCTTCAATGCCAATGCAGTTGACGAGTTTGAGCAAGCCTATCAGGAAGGAATCTTCTACAGGATCATCGGAACCAACGCCGTCTACCACGGACGTGATCTCCTGGAAAAGGAGTGGTATGTGCAAGCTGACATAACCGAGCTGTTTGCCCGGGTCATCAGTCGTCTGCACCATGGCAGATCCATCAGTCCGTTGCTTGACAACAGAAAGTTCATCCAGATTATGATTGACAATACTCAGGCACAAAATACAGCGCAAAAGGCCTCTGCCAGCGCTAGTAACCCGGACCGCACGTAGCCGAAGGCCAGCGGTATCCGGGTTATTCCACTTTGCCTCTCTCCTGATCCGTATGGCGGGGAAGGCAATGCACTATGTACCTTACTTCAATCCTCACAGGAGAACTGACTATGAAAATGTCAAACCGTATTTCCGCTTTCCAATGCTCCCCCATAAGGAGACTTTCCCCCTATGCCCGTGATGCCCAAAACAGAGGCCTCAAGGTCTACTATCTCAACATAGGCCAGCCTGATATCAAAACCCCCCCTCAAGTCCTCGATGCCGTACGCTCCTATGACCAGAGCATCATCGCCTATGGCAACAGCGAGGGACGCGAGGATCTGAGAAAGGCCCTTCCAGACTATTATGCCAAGTATGGCCTTGAGGTAAAAAGTGATGAGCTTCTCATCACCACCGGCGGTAGTGAGGCCCTGCAATTTGCCTTCATGACCCTCTGTGACCCCTATGATGAGGTCATTATTCCCGAACCCTACTACACCAACGTATCTTCATTTGCCCACTCTGCGATGGTCACCTTAGTGCCTGTCACCAGCAAGTTGGAGGATGGCTTCTCCCTTCCCGATATCTCCGAGTTTGAGAAGAGAATTACACGCAAGACCGGGGCGATCCTCCTATGCAGTCCCAATAACCCTACAGGCCATGTCTATACCAACGATGAGCTGTTGCAGTTGCTCACCCTTGTCAAGAAGCATGACATCTTCCTGATAGTCGATGAGGTGTACAGGGAGTTCTGTTATGATGGGGAGGAGTTTGCCAGCGTGCTGGCCTTCCCTGAGTTTGCAGATAGGGTTGTCTGTGTGGACAGCTTCTCCAAGCGTTACAGCATGTGCGGCTCGCGCATAGGTGCCCTTGTAAGCAAGAATCCCGAGGTTTTGGCAAATGCGCTCAAACTTGCTCAGGCTAGGCTCTGTCCTCCTGAGATTGAGCAGGTTGCAGCAAGGGCTGCCCTTGATACTGATGAGACCTATCTCCAAGAGGTAAAGGCTGAGTATGAAAAACGCAGAAACTTTATTGTAGAGGGCCTGCAGAAGATTGAAGGGGTGGTTTGCAGTACCCCCAAGGGTGCTTTCTATCTGGTTGCCGAGCTTCCCGTTGATAATGCTGAGGATTTTGCAATCTTCATGCTTAAGGATTTCTCCTTGGATGGCAAGACTGTGATGGTCGCCCCATGTGAAGATTTCTATGAGACAGAGGGCCTTGGACGCAAGCAGGTGAGGATCGCCTATGTGCTCAATACCGAAGATCTCGCAGAGGCCCTCAAGTGCTTTGAAGCTGGATTGAAGGCCTACCGTGAGAAAGTTCTTGGAGAGTCACTGTAGGCTTGTTGGGGTATGAGCGATAGGTTCTATCGCTCATACTGCCCAAAGGCTCGAATTGCTCCTACTCACCTATGATCTTGATGAGGCAGTGCTTGTCGCGCATGCCGTCAAAGTCATAGTAGAAGAGCTCCTCCCAGGAGCCGAAATCGAGCATCCCTCCTGTGATGGCAACTACAGCTTCACGGCCCATGATGCTGCGTTTGAGATGGCCGTCAGCGTTCATCTCATCACCCTTGTTGTGCTTGTACTGCTCATGCGGGAGTTCTGGGGCTAGCTTCTCAAGCCAAACCTCAAAGTCCTGGTGCAAGCCACTCTCGATCGAGTTGATGAAGACGCTGGATGTGATGTTCATAGCATTGACCAGAACGAGTCCTTCCTTGACACCGCTTTCATTGACGGCTTGTTGTACGGCCTCAGTGATGTTGATCAGACCGCGCCGTTTGTTGATGTTGAACCACAATTCCTTTCTGTAAGTTATCATGAGCACCTCCAATGGCACGTATAGTATATCATACAGTAATTGCAACATGTAGGATTTATGGCTACACTGCCTCTCAATATGAATAATTCAACGGTCATCCTGCCCAGAACAAGGGTTTTGGGGCATTTTGCCATACTTACGGTCGTCCTGATCTGGGCAACCACCTATATATCAACCAAGATTCTCCTCGATGCCTTTACTCCAATGCAAATCCTGTTGGTGAGGACTATTTTGGGTTTTCTGTTCCTCTCCCTGTGCAATCCCAAAAAGATGGTATACAAGCACAAGGGTGACCGTCTGATTCTTGCAGGGGCCGGCCTGTGCGGTATCTTTCTGTACTACTATCTGGAGAACACTGCCTTGGTATACAGCTCAGCCTCCAATGTGGGTGTCATTGTGGCTACAGCGCCTTTTTTCACCCTGCTTGTAGTGCATTTCTTCTTGAAGGAAGAGCATCTCAAAGCACAGTACTTTGTAGGTTTTGTCCTTTCGATGGGTGGTATCGCCCTGATCAGCTATAGCGGCCAGGCCGAACTTTCCCTCAATCCCCTCGGTGACTTCCTTGCCATATTGGGTATTGTGGTCTGGGCTTTCTACACCACGCTCACGCGCGTTGTCTCAAGGCGCGGCTATCCCACCTTGTTGGCAACCAGGACCATGTTCTTCTATGCACTGCTAGGCATGATATTTGCCAACTTGCTCCTCGGAGACCTTCCGACCATAGGTGTGGTCATACAGCCTCCCTATATCTTCCACTTCCTCTTTCTTGGTCTTATCGCATCAGCCCTTTGTTTTGTTTTCTGGAATTTTGGGCTGAAGAGCATCGGAGCGGTTAAGAGCTCGTTCTACCTCTATCTCAGTCCTGTCATCACAATAGTATTCTCTGTCATATTCCTCGGTGAAGTCATAACACCCACCTCTGCCATCGGAACTGCTCTTACCCTGAGTGGACTCTTGGTCTCTGAATACAGGCGCGAAAGAAAAACACTTCCTGTAGCAAACGGCACTATACCAGACTGAAATACGTTTGTCACAAAAATACTACGGGCGTTTTATTTCGATTGTGAAAATACCTCTTGTAAAAACCACTTAACCAATGTTACCTTTCTTGTATGGATACTCAGGAAAAGCTAGATATTCTTAGCCAAGATGCGCAGTATGACCTCTCGTGTGCATGCGGAACGAAGAATCCCGACGAACATCGCAAGAAAAACAACGCTGGTGATGGGTGGCTCTATCCTACGACGACTGCCAGTGGAGGCCCTGGGATCATACTCAAGACCCTGATGGGTAACCGCTGTGCCAACGACTGCAAATACTGCCCCCTTAGGGAGGAGAATGACTTCCGTCCTGTAGCCCTGTCCCCCTATGAGATGGCTTCTTTTTTCTATGATTTCCAGCTCAAGCGCCCCCTGGTCGGGATATTCCTCTCCAGCGCTGTTATGGGCACTGGGGACAAGACAATGGAGATGCTTGTTTCCACTGCAGAGATCCTGCGAAAGCATTTTCGTTACCGTGGGTATATCCATCTGAAGATCATTCCAGGTGCCAGCAGGGCAAGCATCGAATCTGCCCTTGCCTATGCCTCTGCCGTATCGCTCAACATTGAGACCCCCGGGGCAAAGCATTTCTCCCGTCTCACCGATATGAAGGATTATCACAAAGATATCATCGAACCGCTCTCCTTCATCGCCGAACAGACTGCAAGGGGCGCGCGATATTCGGGTGTATCCACGTCAAGCCAGTTCATTGTTGGCGCCAGTGACGAGAGTGACCAGGAGATTCTCTCCTACGGAAGCCGCATGTACTCCAACCTCAAGATGGGAAGACTCTACTACAGCGCCTACCAAGGGGGCCTTGGTGATGCGAGCATACCTGGCGAACAGAGACGGGAGAAGCCCAAAAGCGAACAGCTTACGCTTTTTGACCTTGGCCCTTCGGTAGGTACTTCACCTGATGCCCTGATGCGTGAGCATAGGCTATATCAGGCTGACTGGCTCTTGCGCAAGTATGGGTTTGCCTATGAGGATCTGGTTTTTGGAAAAGAAGGCAATCTGAATCTGCACAAGGATCCCAAGCTGATATGGGCTGAGAGTAATCCTGACAAGTTCCCTGTTTCGGTAAAGAGAGCTTCAAAGGAGCAACTGCTCAGGGTCCCCGGGATCGGACCTTCCTTTGCAGAGAGAATTGTACAAGGCCGAAAGGCATGTGCCATTTCCTCCTTGGAGGATCTTCGTCTTCCTTCCTCCACGCTGAGAAAGGCGAGAACCTTCCTGGAGATGTGAATTTCGGCTTGAGTGTATAGGGACAAAAGCATACAATAGCCCGCATGGTGCAGTTATATATCTCATTCTTTTTTGTCTACTCTATCTTTGCGATAACAAATCCCTACTTACAGGTGTTGCTACGCAACAGCGGATATTCCTACGAGGCTGTGGGGATATTGTTGGGCATCTTTGAAGTGGCCGGAATTGTCGGGCCTCTGGTAGTGGGAAGAGTTGTCGACAAGAGTGGCAGACTCAAGGATACTGTGCTTGTCTCCACTGCGGCAACTGCCCTTGGACTGATCCTCTTGGTTCGTAACGGGCCTGTGTGGATCACCATTCTTGCCCTGGTGATAACAGCTTTTTTCTTACGTTCGCTCTTGCCTCTTGTAGATACGGTGGCTACCAACAAGTTCAATGGGGATGCCCAGAAATATTCCTATATCAGGGCATTTGGTACGTTGGGGTTTGTCGTGTTCTCCTTGGCTTTCACTGCTTTGGGAATACCTGTCCTTACAGACAATTCCAATATCATCATGTACGCCCTGCTCGGGTGTCTGCTTTTTTTCCTGCCGGTATTGAGCTGGAAAGAGGGGAAGATGCAGGCAAGAGGGAAAAGACACACCCCAAAAAAGATACTTCCCGCCATCAAGAGGCTTCCCTTCTCAGCCAATCCCTGGTTTGACTCAGCCTTTGTCATCGGCCTGATAATCATCGCCTTCAACCGGTTGAGCATGTCAGCTGTGACAAGCTTCTTCTCCCTCTATCTTGTTGAGGAGCTGCATATCACTGCCATCTCCCTGATGAATGCCATAGCAGCAGGCAGTGAGATCATCCTCATGTTGCTCGCTGGCTATCTTATCCAGAAAAAGGGAGTCCTGCCGGTTTTCCTGTTGCTCATCAGTGGGCTTGGCATGGCGTTGCGCCTGTTGTTGTATGCTCGGTTCCCTACCCTCACCGGTGTGATCGTAGGGCAGTTGCTCCACAGTGTATGTTTTGGTTTCTTTCACCCTGCTGCCATCCAGCTAGTGGCAAGAAGGGTCAAGAGAACCCACCGCACCTTGGGCATGTCGATGTACATCTCCTTGGGGACGGGTCTTCCTACGGTTTTGGGATCCTCTTTGGGAGGGTTCCTTACCGAAGGGTTCGGCTATAAGGTGCTGTTTGAAAGTTTTTCGGTATTTGCAATGATATCAGTAGTGTTGTGTCTGGTCTTTTGGAAAAAAATGCGCGCACCAGCGTTGGAAGAGGTGTAGAATGGTTCCTATGAGAAGGTCTGAAAGAATGATGGAGGAGCATGACAGCTACCGCCTGCTTCGCCAATCCCTTTGGGTGACGCTGTCGACAGTCAACGCTCGAGCTGAGTCTCCCCTGGGATTGGGATCGCCGTATGCTGTGCCCATCTCAGTGGTTGAGCATGAGCTCTCTTTTTATTTCCATTGCGCCAAACAGGGGCATAAGATAGACAACTTGAGAGAGGACAGCCGGGTCTGCATTACCTGTGTGGGCTCTGCCGTCCCTGATGAGGCAGCCCTTTCCGTTGCGTATGAGAGTGCAACCTTTTTTGCAACAGCAGAAGAGGTTATACTCAGGGAAGAGAAGCTAGGGGCCCTTGATGCCCTGTGCAGGAGGTTTGCCCCTTCCCAGAATGCGACGAGACATATCGAGACTCTGGTAGATAAGACTGGTGTCTGGAAATTACACATACTTGGAAGCAGCGGGAAGCGAAGGGAGTTTGAATGAGTGAACAAGGTGTGCTATGCTCAAAACCAAGGAGATACTGCTTGTGAAAAACAGTCCTGGATGGGATTTGCTCAGCATGACAGGTGTTTCGGCTGAGAAGATTCAGAAAAATTTGAAAGAGGTCTCCATTTTCCTCAATAATGATGTCTCCAATATCATATCCATCCTTGACCGTTTCCACCCCTTGGAGCTTGTGAAAATGGCGTGCTGGGAACAGCGCAGGATAGTGCATGACCGCCCAAACGACATGTTCGCCCAAGCGACCTCTTCTCGGTTGGTGTGGTATCTTCAGTCGCTGGTAGCAGCTAAACAAGGGCCATACTCCCAGAATACAGATATCAAGGATAAAGATTGGAAACGCCTGGTCAAGCTATTTGACGACCTCTGCCGCAAGTCCATCCGCTACACTGACAATTACGCACTTTCCCTGTATGCCGACCAACAGCTCTCCACAGAAGAGCTGTTGGTAGCTTTCCAGGAGTATGCGACCAATAGCATCCTGCCTCCTTCCCCCGACAAGGAGTTGCTGGATAAGCAACATAATGCCCTCAAGTACCAACTACAACCTTTCAATGCCTTGATAGCAGAGCTTTTCGATGCGAAGCTCGACGGCCTTCTCACAGCCTTTGTCCAACTGGCTAAGAATGCCCATGAGGGCATCGACAAACTTAGGGAAGACAGTTCCGTTTTCAAACAGGCTAGCATGTTGCAGCTTGAGATGCTGAAAAGCCGTGGTGACTCGACTGAAGACATACAAAAAAATATGGAACGCATCATAGCCGATCAGGGGTGGGAGAGTTGGGTCGCTGATATTGTGGGAAGAAGGGATGGCTATGATCTTTTTGCTGTAAGAAAGATAACCGACCTTTCTGTCTCCGATGCTCTTTTGCTTGCCATAGATGCCGGGCAGAACAGTGCGTTTCTCGAATCTGAGACAATGGGTTGGCTGACAAAACCCTCGTTGCTTGATGATCGTCCGTTCTTGCGTATCTTCAATACTGTCTTGTGTTTTGATGGCGCTACCTTGTTGGATCGAGCTTACTGGATCATCCGAAAAGCTGTATGTGCCAAAGGTGAGGAATTTGAAAGCCGATGGATAGCCATCGAGCAGGAAAAACAGTCCCTTGTCCCCCTCACATTCTTCACTGCAATGCTCGGTACCATGAACTTCACCAGGAAAGTTCCCCACGGTGATGGCTATATCGACGCTGTCTTTGAAGACTCCCAGAACAAGCTTGCCATTCAGATACCTGCTTCCCACATGGGATACTATCCCTACAATCCTTTTTCGGAGACCCAGGATGCTCTTATCCAACTGGAAGGTACCCTTGATGCCCTGAGACTGGTACAAGATATTCCTTACAATTCTGTTGTCATCGATAGTGCAAATAAACCAAGCCAATATCCTTTGGCTCTGGAAAAGAACACCCTTACCCTCTCTTTTATCCAACTTGCTGACCTTGCTACCTCATGGGATGGCATGGCCCAGATTAAGGAGTTGGTAGGTCTTCCCATCTTTGGAAAGCAGAAGCATCATCATGAAGAGCCCGAGGAAGATGAACAAATAACAACACAAGAAGAGTTCCCTGTAGAGGAAGACAACAATCCTGAGCAAGAACACCATGTGCGTGGATATGAATCGTTAGATGATGACTTGTTTGCTGAGGATGATTTCTTATTGGAAGGGGAATCTGATCAGGAGTACGAATCAGAGAGTGAATTCACCTATTTTTCTGAGATCGATGACGATGAAAATGAGACTGCTGATGAGATGGCTCTGTCAGAGTTGCAACCGACCTTATTCAATCTGGAAGATGATTTCATGTTTTCTGAAGGGAATCTGGTGGAAAACAATACTTCTGATAAAGAAGATGATGATGACTTGGATGACTATGAACATGAAGCCATCAGCCACATTGAGGACAATCTGGTTGATGAGGACCTGCCACAGATGGGCAGTTCCCTTGTCCTTGCGGATGAGCAGATGGAAGGAGACTTGGAAGACGACAGCAAGTTGTATGATTATACGCAATATAGTCAGGAAAGTGAGGATGAATATCTTGGACTGGAAGTTGAACCCGCTCTTTCAGAACACTCTCAGACCAAACCTTCCATTCCACTTTCCTTCTTTGGGCACCTTTCGTCCATAGCTAACGTGTCTCCATCAAAATCCAAAGAACCTCCTATTTCTGATGAAGCTGAAGTGGAACCAGAGGCTGAAGTGGAACCAGAGGCTGAAGTGGAACCAGAGGCTGAAGTGGAACCAGAGGCTGAAGTGGAACCAGAAGCTGAAGTTGAACCAGAAGCTGAAGTTGAACCAGAAGCTGAAGTTGAACCAGAACCTGAAGGGGAGCCAGAACCTGACAAAAGGTTGGCAATGCCCCCTGTATCTGCAGATGCTGAGGTGATTGAACCAGAGCCAGAGCCTGTAGCGAGTGTGCAGAGTTCTCCTCGCTTTATCTTGGCTGAGACTGTTTCTCAGAAAGGTGAAGAGCTTCCTGTTGGCTTAGAGGAGAAAGAGCCTATCCATTTTGAAGAGCTTGAGTCCGCGCTGGAAGGGTCTTTACCTAATCGGTTGCATGACATACTGGGCAAGCTGGAGGAGAAGGGCGACAATGTGTTTTTTGATTTCTGCAAGACAGCTGAAGGATCTCTGCTTAAGACTACATCCAACCTTATTGAGCAAGCAAGGCAGGCTCAGCTTTCTGACAACAAGGATAAGATGTTTACCATTCCAGGCTTTGATCTGACTGTGGTGCTGATAACAGGACGAACTGATATGCTTCGTTCCTGGGATAGGAAGAATAATGTTGCCGCTATCATGTATAGCCAGGGTAAAACCAGCTGGGAAGTGCTCTATTTGAGGTATTCCCCTACCGGTACGCTCGTCCAGGCAGAAGAGCAATCTGTCCGCTATGAGGATTTCTCCCATACTGATTGGAAGTATGTGGTGAATCTTGGGGAACGGATACTGGAACGAAAAAGGGGGGGAGTATGACCGAAGGGGATATCGCCGAGCATTTGCAGGTTGCCATCTCTGCAGCTAACAGGGCTGGCGCTTTCGTATTGGAGGCAGAAAAGCAGGGCAATCATACAATACATCGTAAGCAGGACAACGATTTCGTGACTGAGACCGACAGGCTTTCAGAAGACCTCATTATCTCCATCATCAGAGATCACTTTCCCTCTGATGCCATATTCGGTGAAGAGACAGGATCGAGTGGGAATCTCGATCATGGGCGATGGATCATCGACCCTATCGACGGTACGACCAACTTCTTTCGTTCCCTTCCCAACTACACCATAAGCATTGCGTGGGAGATGGAGCCTTTCAAACCTCTGGTTGGTGTTGTGTTCAACCCACGCCAAAATGAGCTTTTTTGGGCAAGCAAAGGGGGAGGTGCATTCCTCAATGGCAACCCTATCCATGTTTCACAACATACCTTGCCTTCTCAGGCTCTTATCGTCTGTGTCCCTCCCCATCGGAATCATTCCCTTGCTGTGCAGTATTTTGAAACCATGTACCGCATTTTCCTTGAAGCCAGTGATCTCCGATCCTTTGGTTCCTGCGCCCTTGAACTGAGTTACATAGCAGCAGGACGAATCGATGGGTATTATGAGCTCTGCTTGGGTTACTACGATATGGCAGCTGGTATCTGTATCCTGAAGGAAGCCGGTGGTTCTTTTGCCCCTAGCGACGCGCTTGTCCCCTTTGCCGATAGCCGTTGTGACCTTGTTGCAACCAATGGCTTGATACAAGACTGGTTATTTTATATGGTTCAAGAATGAAATTCAAATTAGCAATCTTTGACCTCGATGGTACCCTTATGGATACCTCATCTGGCATATTCGCTACCGCGAATAAAGCGGTGGAGTTGGTTGGTCGTGAGCCTGAGCATGACATTTCCCAACTGAGCAAGTTCATCGGTCCCCCTATAGACCAGTGTTTCATACATACCTACAACCTTGAAGAGGAGCTTATTGCAGATGCAATAGAACACTATCGCAAGGAGTATGACCTTCGGGGACAGTATGGTGCTATGGAGTATCCTTCCATAAGGAATACCTTGGAAAAGCTCAAGGATAGGGGATACCTCCTTGCTGTCGGTTCCCTCAAAACGGAGAACCTTGTCATTTCTATGATGGATCACTTTGGTTTAGCCCACTATTTTTCTTCCATAAGGGGAGGCGACCCGACAGGGAGCCTCAGCAAGGCAGATATTGTCAACAAGGTCCTTTCTGACCTCAATATTGAGGCTAAGGACGCAGTACTTATCGGTGATACAATCCATGACGAACTGGGAGCGAAAGAGGCCAATGTATCCTTCATTGCAGTCGACTATGGCTTTGGTTTCCCCAGAGGCCAACAGAAGACTGACTCGATGCTGGCAGTTGTCTCCAGAGCTGACGAGCTACTCTCCCTATTATTGGGGAACCACTTGTAGCATGCCCCAATGGTATGTGGATTTGTTTTAGCCCTAAAGGATATCTCAAGTTCTGAGTCATAGCTACTGTTGACCACCACTGATCCGAAACGCATAGTCCTAGCGCAGGAGATATTTGACCGACAAGTTGCTGAGGACCCTTCATTGGTTGAGGAGATGGACGACCGCCGCAGGCACCTGATGTTCCAGGATATCCTCTACGACTTCAGCTACCTCTCCACTGCTGTAAGGTTGCAGGATGAAATGGTCTTCGCCTCCTATGCTGTTTGGCTATATGAGGTACTATGTACCATGATGAAAGATATGGATAGGTACCGCATATAGGTTATGAAGGTTGATCACTGGCGCATACTGCGTACCTTCACCCGTGAACTAGTTACTGAAGAGGAAGCAGAGCTTGCCAAACGGTATCTTGAACTGGCAGTAGAAAAGACCACCCTTGCAATGATCGACTACCTTTTGAGCAGACGTTTTACTGAGGGCTGCCATGTCGCACTCAGAAAGGAATATCTGGACGCCCTGATGCGAAGGACACTATGGATGCGATTACCCTAATCAAGGACACCGAAAAGTCGAACATCCTGTTGGAGCTGTGGGCTATGAGGATGTCCTTATGGATGTCATGCACGAGGTCGGCGAGTTATGGCACCTGAATATAATCACCGTCGATAAGGAGCATTACTGTACCTCCAGCACGCAGTGGAGGAACACAAACCAGAGATAGTTGCCCTTTCGGTTACGATGCCTCAATACCTCGAGGAATGTCATGACTCGGTTTTTTGCCCGCAAAAAAGACATTCCCCGACCTACGCATCACCGTTGGAGGGCAAGCCTTTTAGACCAGCGACCAAATCTATCTAAAGTGGCAGATTCATTTTTATTCTACAACCGCCACAGAGTTGCTCACTTGGGTGGAGGCCTTATCTGTGTTGTCATCAAAGCCCATTTCTACTGAGCAAGGAGCTCTGCTGGTCTCCTATAGAGCAGATCTTGCCGTCTACAACCGGGCGATGTGCCTTGCAAAGCGTACAGGGAAAGATTCTTGGCGTATGTTCGCCCCGACTATGCATCAGTAGTGGACTAATTGTAAAACAGAAAAAGCCTGCATTTAGTCACACAATTATTACTTGTATTGATCGCACCATTAAGGGGATTTCCCTACGATTCACACCCTGCCCTGATCTTTAGCTTGATTCCCTATACTGCCTTCTTTCCCCCTCCAGAGGCTATTATACCTTGGAACTGCTTGCAAGAGAGTGTTTGAGAGAGTATTGTTAGCTCATAGGAGAAAAAACACATGAGTAACCAGATTGAGAAAAAACTCGTCAACACCGACAAGGCCCCTGCAGCCATCGGCCCGTACAGCCAGGCTATCATAGCCGCACCTTTTGTTTTCACCTCAGGCCAACTGCCTGTCGATCCCAAGACCAACGAACTCGTTGGTGGCGATGCAGCAAACCAGGCCAAACAGGTCTTTGAAAATATGAAGGCCGTCCTTGCAGAAGCAGGTACCGACCTGTCCAAAGTCGTGAAGGCAACTGTATTCCTGAAAAATATGGATGACTTTGCTGCAGTAAATGCCGTATATGCCTCCTATTTCGGAGAAGGCATCCTTCCTGCACGATCTGCTGTCCAGGTAGCCAAGCTTCCTAAGGATGTGGCAGTCGAAATTGAGATGATCGCCCTGATCTAACACAATCCAGGAGGGAAGGGGATGAAACACACACCACTATTTGATGTGTACAGTCAGTACGAAGGGGTTAAGCTTGTCGATTTTGGCGGCTGGGAACTCCCGGTTAATTATGCCAAGGGTATCAATGCCGAACATGAGGCAGTACGTACCAAGGTAGGACTCTTCGACGTCTCCCATATGGGCGAGTGTCTGGTAACCGGGAAGGCAGCCACCGAATTCCTTGACTATCTTTGCACCAATGCCATCAGCAGCATGAATAAGGGTGAAGTCATGTATACCATGATGTGTTATTCCAACGGCACGGTTGTAGATGACCTGCTCATCTACTGCCGTGACCGAACCTCCTACCTAGTTGTCATGAACGCTTCCAATATTGAGAAGGACCTCGCTTGGATGCAACAAGGGGTACCCTATCCAGAAGAAGAGAGGCCTACTATCGTAGATCTCTCTGAAAGGACAGCTCTGCTAGCCTTGCAAGGCCCGCTTGCTGTTGAGGTTCTCAAGACCCTTGTCCCGGAGTGTGAAGGGATGCCACCCTTCACCTATCGTTCCCCCTGTGCAGTAGGAGAAGTCATGAGCCTTATCAGCCGTACCGGCTATACTGGTGAAGACGGCTTTGAGCTCTACTGTGCAGCCGAAGATGCTGCTCTGCTTTGGAATACCCTCTTGGAAGCGGGTGAGGAGATGGGCATTGAGTGTTGTGGCCTTGGCTGTCGGGATACCCTTCGCCTTGAGGCGAAGCTTCCCCTGTACGGTCATGAGATAAGTGACAGCATCACGCCGCTGGAAGCAAACCTTGGCCACTTCGTCCGTCTTGATAAAGACGACTTCTGTGGAAAGGAAGAGCTCGTCAAGCAGAAGGAAGCGGGCATTCCCAGAACCCTTCGGGGGGTGGTGATGATTGACAAGGCAGTGCCACGCTCCGGATGTGAGGTATTTCTTGCTGATGAGAGCTTCGGCCTTGTCACCAGCGGAACAAAAAGCCCCACGTTAGGGATCTTTTGTGCCTATGTCCTTATCAGGCGCGAGCCAAAACTTGCGTTTGGTGATGAACTGACCATTGAAATCCATGGGAAGAAGAAACGAGCTAAACTGGTGAAAACCCCCTTCTACAAACATGGGAAGAGGTACGACGAATAGGATGATACGAGTACAAAGCTACGCACCAGAAGGTTTCATAGCCTTGGACAACTCTGCCCTCATCTACCCTCCGACAGAGGCGCGATACAACGCGAATACCTATCGCCTCTCCATGGATCTGAAGCAACAGATTATTCCCCAGATTCTTGAACTTGCACTGCACAACACCTTGGAGCGGTGCTCGTATGCAAAAGTGAGCCTCCACAAGGGGTTCTTCTGGTACTATCTCTCACCAAACCACAAGAGCCCCGTCTTGCATGAGGAAGGCTCCTATCCTAGTGCGAGAATCTCCTTCAAGGATAACAACGGCTACCTTTTCAAAGTGCTGTACAGCAACCATAGGATAGCCTTGGAGTGTTTCCATGCGCTTACCGACGGCTCTGGTGCCTTGGTCTATCTGAAGATGATAGTAAGCGAGTACTGTCGCATTGCCGATATCGCTGATGTCACCTTCAGCGGTGCCCTAGACTTTGCCCAACGGCCCGCTGAACAGGAGTTCAGCGACCCTTTTCAGCACTTTTATGACAAGACCATTCCCGGTACCCCCTCAACTGGAAGGGCCTACCACCGAAAAGGCACAGGATCCTATGATGACAGGGTAAAGGTCATAAGCGCTATGGTCGATGCTGATGTTTTGAGGGCACGCTGTAGGCAGCGAGGCTATACGATTACCGTATACCTCTCCTCGGTTCTTATTATGGCACTTCAGGAGTTTCAAAAATGGGAAGTGCCCCAGCAAAGAAAGCGCAAGCCCATCAAACTCTCAGTTCCGATGAATCTGCGAAACATTTTCCACTTCGACACCATGAGAAACTTTACCCTTTTTGCAGTTCCCGGAATCGAACCTGCCCTTGGGGAGTATACCTTTGAGGAAATTCTCAAAAAGATACATCTGGACATGGCCCTGTCACAGGATCCCAAGCTGATCCGAAGCCAAATCAAGCGAAATGTAGGAGGGGAACGCCACATTCTGATGCGTTTCGCCCCCACAGCCATTAAGAACCCCCTGTTCAAACTGCTTTCCAACTCACTTGGGGATGATCTCTACTCTGCGGTCATCTCCAATCTTGGGTATGTAAAAGTACCCGAGGAGCTTGAAAGCTCAATCTCGCGCATGGATTTCTATCTCTGCCCTGGGCAGATGAACAAGGTCTCTCTTGCAGTAGTCGGCTTTAAGGATAAGGTGGTCATCAACTTCAGCAGTTTCTTCAATACGGATACCGCTTTGGAGCGGATATTCTGCCGTTTCCTTGTAGAGGACGGCATCCCTGTTGAAATCTCGACCAACCGCATACAAGAAAACAAGGAGTGAGACATGCCATATTGCGTTAAATGCGGAGTGAAGCTGGAAGAGAGGGCATCCGAATGCCCCCTGTGCCATACCCCGGTCATACTCCCCCCAGGACTTGCTGTCGGAGAATCCGAACCGTTGTTTCCCCACCCCCTCCCTCCGAAAGGGACAGAGGGCATAACCAAGAAAGGCAAAGGTATCATCGAGCTCATTCTGGCGCTGTTGGTGGTCAGTGAGATTACCATAGCCCTTACCATGTGGTTTTCAGGGAACATGGAACATAGTTTCATTCCTCTATTCAGTACCGCAATGGGAGCTCTTGTCATAGCGATGGCCTTGGTGGCAAAGCATACCTATTTTGCCCAAGCTACCACCCATATTGTACTGGTGTCGCTCTATCTTTTTGGTCTTGATCTCACCTCTTCGCAGATCTCCTGGTCTTCTGTCGCAGTAGGAGCTTTGGCCCTGATCTGGGTCTTTGCCGTCTACACTACAACTGCTGTGGCCAAAAAACACCCTGGATGGACAGCCCTTCTGCTTATGGGATCCCTGCTTGGGTACATTGGTATGATCAACAGCGTGGTAGCAGGGAGTCTGACATGGTTCGTCCCTGTGGCGTTGCCCACCACATGTGTGCTCTTCCTTGGAGTGGGACTCTTCTTTCTTCTCTTCCTGACACGCAATTCAACCCGGATCCCTCTTGCGGATCTCGTGTTCTTCAACCTGATAGTATTGTTTTTGACCTTCACAGCCTTGGATCTCTTTATGACGCACTATAGGCAAGGGATCTGGATGTTGAACTGGTCAGTGAGCCTGTTATCCGCAGCTATTGTGCTGATGCTCCTGCTTGTAGGGGTCTCTCTAAGCCGTAGGCTACGCAGGTTCTTTACCAGCCAGAACAAACACGACTAGGTAAAGTCTGCAAAGCTTGCCTCTGCAGCCTTCACCAAGTCTGTAGGCCTTACCTTCAGCTGGAATCCTCTTACCCCTGCACTGACATAGATATGATCCTGTAGAAGGGCAAGCTCCTCCACAAAGGTGGGGAAGTGTCTTTTCATTCCCAAAGGCGAGCATCCTCCCCTGATATATCCGGTAAGGCCGAGCAGGTTTTCCATCTTGATAAGGTCAATATCTTTACTCCCTGTCAGAGCTCGTGCCTTTTTCAGGCTGACTGAGAATTCAGCTGGAAGACAGAATACAAATACCTCATTGTCACTGTTTTGCATCACAATGGTCTTGAACACCTGCTCGCTGGGAAGTCCTGCACTGGCGCTGGCATGCACTGCATCGAGATGCTCTTCATCCCAATCATACGAGTGTACTTCATATTCGATGCCCAGGCTCTCCAGGATCCTCATTGCATTGGTTTTTTTCATCTCTCCATCCTATCCAATTCATGCAGGGCAGGCAAGCAAGAAAACGGAACCCGAGGGTCCCGTTTTCTTTTAATGAGTACTCTTGTTTTCTTGAATTTCAAGAAAGTGCAAACCCCTGTTACTTATCGTCAATGGCAAACGAGGTACCCAACGCAGATGGAGAGGCGAACGATCCTTTCTTCTTCTGGTTGATGATAGTCATGCCGGTGAGCACCACCAAGGTGATCAGGTAGGGGGAGAAGGCAAGGAACTGCGTCGGGATGACCATCTCAAATCCTGCTGCCTGCAGGCTGAACTGCAAGCTTGTGATACCACCGAAGATCAGAGTCCCGATAACCACTCTTCCCGGATTCCATGCGGCGAAGATGACCAGGGCAATGACGATCCAGCCCTTGCCTCCTGTCATTCCGTCATTCCAGCTTGGGGTGAAGCTCAGAGAGAGACACGCCCCTCCAAGACCTGCAAACATGCCTCCGATGGTTGTATAGAGGTAACGAATCTTCGAAACTGAGATACCCATCGCAGCTGCAGTCCTGGGGTTTTCTCCGACAGAACGGACAACCATACCGTGCTTGGTCCTATACATGAAGAACCAGGCGAAGGGGATGATCAGATAGAGGGCATAGGTGAGTACGCTCACATCAAACAAGGCCCCCAGTATGGGGATATTGCTCAAACCCGGGATCGCAATATTGTCGAATTTAGCTGCAAGGTTCATGCCGCAGAGGTTGAACTGGTTGGAAGCGGGCCCGAGGCGTTGTCCGAGGAAGTTTGCCATACCGGTTCCAAACATGGTGATGGCAAGTCCTGACACTACCTGGTTTGCCCTCATGCTGATGCATAGGAAAGCGTGCATCAGGGAGAAGCAGCCACCTACGAACATAGCCACCAAGATCGCTAAATAGAGGTTTCCTGTGGCAAAGGCCGTTGCAAAGCCGGTAAGGGCTCCCATGAGCATTATGCCTTCCATTCCCAGATTGAGGATTCCTGTCTTTTCAGTAAACACCTCTCCAAGGGTGGCATAGGTGAGGGAGGTTCCCATAGCTAGGGTTGCCGCAAATAGTTTGGTTGTAAAATCTATCCAGTTCATTCGGAAATCTCCTTATGTTTGCTCAAGATGCGCAACTTGTATTCGGTGAATACGCTACCGGCCAATAGGGGGATGAGGATAAGGCCCTGCAAGACCTCTCCCATCGCCGCTGGCAGCTTGAGGGTGATCTGCAAAGCATCAGAACCCGTTTCCAAGGCTGCCATGAGCAAGGCGATGAATATTGAGGCTATCGGATTGAGGCCGCTCATCCAGGCAATGATGATGCCGGTAAAGCCATAGCCCGCATTCACTCCCTTGGTGAGCTGGTGGGTGACAGCAGCTGAGTCTATGACTCCTGCAAGACCCGCAATGCCTCCGCTGATGAGCATAGCCAAAATGATATTCTTCTTGATGGAGACCCCTTGGCATCTTGCAGCCCTCTGGTTCTTTCCGATCATGTTCAGTTCGAAGCCCCAGCGGGTCTTGTACAGGACAAACCAGAGGATTGCAACCAGGATGAGGGCGAAGAAAATACCAGCATGGACACGCCCCCATATCCTGGGCAGCCAAGCATACTCGGGGTACCTGACGGTTCCCATGTTTCCACGAGGAGCTTTCCATGCATTGATATAGAGATACTCAGCGTATCCAATGATGATGTAGTTGAGCATCAGGGTTGCAAGTGTCTCATCGACACTCCACTGGGCCTTGAGGACACCGGGGATCCCTCCCCATAGTGCACCGAAGAGGACTCCTACCACGATTCCTACAGGAAGCACCATCCAATTGGGTAGGAAGGTCCAGAACTGCATTACCCAGGTGATGCCGATGGCTCCGCTGACATACTGGCCTTCAGCTCCGATGTTCCAGAACTTCAGGCGAAAGGCTATCCCTACTGCAAGACCACACAACAGGAGGGGTATGGCCTTTACCAGGGTGAACTGGATCTTTGACTGGCTACCGAAAGCTCCCTTTGCCATAGCGGCATAGGTCTGTATCGGATTGGCATTGTTTAGACCGAGGACAATAGCACCAAGCATAAAGGAGATCACCAGTGAAATGACAGGGACCAGGATGCTCATCCTTCGGGATCGGCTGTCCCGTTTCTCGAGGGCAAATCTCATATGTCTCTCCTTTCTACACCGGCCATCAACATGCCAAGCTCTTCAGTCTTTGCATCCTTCACATCCATACTATCCATAATTCGTCCCTCGAACATGACGGCGACCTTGTCTGCGACCATCAACAGTTCCTCTAACTCTTCAGAAACCAGGAATACGGCATTACCCATATCCCTCTGCTTGATAAGGTTCTGCCTTACCGCCTCAGTGGCTCCGACATCCAGACCCCTTGAAGGGTACACCGCTATGAGGATACCTCCACAGGAGTCGATCTCCCGCGCTAGGATAGTCTTCTGTATATTTCCTCCGCTGAGGAATTTAACCGAGGTGTCCTGTGAGGGAGTCTTGATGACAAAGGTCTCGATGAGTTTCTCTGCAAACAAGCGAACCCAATTGCGCTTTATGATGGAGTGGTCACTGAGCTCCTTTGTACGATACTTCTTCATCGAGAGGTTGTCCCCGACACTCATATCCCCGACGACACCCATTCTTCCACGGTCTGCAGGGATATGGCTGACTCCACCCTTAATGATCTGCAAGGGTGACTTGTTGGTATAGTCCTTGCCCTTGATGAAAACCTGACCGCTGTTGACCATCATGAGGCCAGTAAGGGCCTCAGTGAGCTGTTGCTGCCCATTGCCGGCAACACCTGCTATACCCAGGATCTCTCCCCCACGCAACGTGAAGGAGACATCGTCCAGAACGCGTTTACCTCCTGCAATGCTATGCATAACCAGGTTTTTTGCCTCGAGCATCACTTCTCCAGGATTGTAGGGGCCACGATCCAAGGAGAAGAGGATGTCCCTGCCTACCATCATATTGGCTAGATCCTGAATCCGCTGGATGGAGGAAGTCTTGCAGACATTGACACTTTTTCCGCGTCTGAGCACCTGCACCGAATGGGAGAACTCCATGACCTCATCCATCTTGTGGGTGATGAAGATGGCACTCTTTCCTTCAGCAAGCATCTTCTTGAGTATCTCATTCAGATCCCTAGCTTCGCCTGGGGTAAGCACAGCTGTCGGTTCGTCGAGAATGAGAATATCTGCACCACGGTAGAGCAGCTTGAGAATTTCTACTCGCTGTTGCTCTCCAACCGAAAGGTCATGAACTATCTTGTCAGGGTAGACTTGTAAGCCGTAACGTTTGCTCAGCTCTGTAATATTCTGCTTAATCTCTGCCATGGGAGGGACAAAGGGAAGATCCTTCATGCCAAGGATGATGTTCTCAGCAACGGACATATTCCCCACCAGCATGAACTCCTGATGGATCATGCCAATGCCCAAGGCCATGGAGTCCTGGGGAGAGTTAATCTGGGCAAGCTCCCCATGTACGTAGATCTCGCCGTGATCGGGCCTGTAAAGGCCTACGAGCATATTCATCAGGGTGCTTTTGCCGGCTCCATTTTCGCCCAGGAGTGCAAGGACTTCTCCACGGTGTAGCGTAAGGTTGACGTTGTCGTTCGCAAGGACACCGGGGAATCGTTTGGTAATGCCTACCATACGCACAACAGGCGTATCGGAGGTGTTTGTTTCATGCATGTTGTATCCAGTTATGTGAGTGTCCTCGACCGAGGACATTCTTGAGAGAAGTAGAGGCGGGCATCTGCCCGCCCCTATAATAGAGTGTGGTTGGGTTATTTGACCTTTCCAATGACGCCTTCAACGAACCAATCCATGGTCAGCATAGCCTCATCTGACATTTTTTCACCAGCTTTCTGACGTACTTTCCCGGTGTTGTCCTTGAGAGCGCCCCAGAATACATCCCACTTCCCGTCATGGATATCTGCTTCTTTTGCCACGACCTGTTTCTGGAACTCAGCAGGAACCAAAGGAGAGATGGGGGAGAGGTGAATCATCTCGTCCTCAAGACCACCCCAGTAGCTCTGGCTCTTCCATGTGCCATCCAAGGCGCTCTGGACTGCAGGAATCATGTAGTTTCCCCAGTTCCACATGGGGGAAACGAGAACTCTGTCATCACCGATCATGCTTCTGAAGTCAGCATTGTAACCGATAGCATACTTGCCGCGCTCGATAGCTGCCTTTGCAGGTTCGGTGGTATCCTGGTGCTGTGCAATTACGTCACAACCCTGGTCTAGAAGGGAGACAGCAGCCTGGCGCTCCAAGGATGGGTCATACCAAGAGTTTGTCCATACGACTGTGACAGTAGCCTTGGGGTTAATAGCCCTTGCACCAAGAGCGAAGCCGTTGATGCCACGTACAACCTCAGGAGTATTGAAAGCGCCCACATAGCCGAGCTTGCCGGTAGGGGACATCTTTGCAGCGATCATGCCGGAGAGATAGCGCATCTGATACATTCTACCAAAATAATTGGACATGTTGTCATTAAGCAGATACCCCGAGCAATGTTCGAAATAGACGTCAGGATAGTTCTGTGCAACGTTGAGCATGTACTGCTGATAGTTGTAGGAGTTTGCAAAGATTATCTTGCACCCCTCGTCAATGAGGCTTTCCATTGCCCTTTCACTGTTCTCATTCTCTGCAATGCCTTCCATTCTGTAGACCTTGACCTTGTCTCCAAAATGCTTCTCCATGGCAATGGTGCCTTGGTCGTGCATGTATGAGTAACCCATGTCACCAGGAGGGCTGATGTAAATGACGCCGACTTTGAGCGGGCCATCAGTCTGTGCCACTGTGGCTTCCTTTGTTCCCTGTGCAAAAGCAAAGGATGAAACCAACAAAGCGATCAAAACTAGAACGATACCTTTTTTCATGACTCTCTCTCCTTAAAAGATTATGTGATGGGGCGATAATACCCTAAGAGCTAGAACAACTCAAATTATACGGGACGTTTTAGGCGCTGTCAAAACAATAATTACAAACATTTAAGGCGGTATTCCTCAGAAAACAGGTGCTGTTGTGCGATTTCCCTTATTATGCAACAGGCAATATGCTTTTTACCATAATATTCAACAAAAACAGAATATTTATCACCAATATTCACGGTTGGCACTTTTATTGGTCTTTTTGTGTTGTATTATGCATTTTTTGTGTTGCTTGGAAGCCAGAACGGGCATATTTGAACGGCGATTGCTCTGTCATGGCAGAAAAAAAACTAACAAACAAAGCATAATTACTCCCCTTGTCCCCACTTATTCCATTTAGCGCTTGCCTATACTTTTGTGCTAGTGGTAGGATAGGACAGTGTATGATATAGTGCGTTTTCCCATGAATATGAAATTCCCAATGATAAGGATCACAATAGGTATGAATATGACTGCAAAGAAATATCCGATGGTTTTTCTCCTCCTTCTATTTTTTTCTACACTCCTGTTCTCTGCTGACAGTTCAGGCCTTGTTGTACGTTCCCCCCTATTCGGCCCTGATTCCCTTACCCCTGCCTTCGACGGACGATCACTGGAACTGCAGTCCTATGCTGAACAACTCGGCCTTCCCACGGAACAGGTAGAAGAGAAGCCCGAGAACAGGGTCCTGAGCGCCATCAGCAACGGCTCCTACCCTGTAACCCCTGGGGACAGGTTCCGTCTGGTCTATCTTGATGGGCTTCAGACTGTCACCGTCGAACTGCAGGCAGACGAGAAAAGCACAGTCACCGTCCCTGGCCTTGGGACAGTGAATTGTTGTGGCCTCTCATTCATTGAAATGAAGAAAGAAATACTTTCCATGGTGCAGACCTATCACAGTTACTCCAACCCCCAGCTCATACTGACTGGTACCGGATCCTTCAGTGTTACAGTCGTCGGGGAGGTGGGTGGAACACGCGTGATACCTGTCTGGGGCCTTTCAAGACTCTCCTCAGTGGTGGGCAGTGCTACCCCCTATGCCTCTACACGAAATATCCTCATCACCCATTCGGACGGTTCCAGCGCTACCTATGACCTCTATCTTGCCCTGCGTAAGGGCGTCCTTGACCAGGATCCCCTGCTCCGTAGCGGTGATATCATCACCATACCCCGGGCCGAAAAGATTGTGGTGCTTGCAGGCAATGTCTATGCACCGGGAACCTACCAGCTGCAGGAAGGGCAGACCCTCAAGGACCTGGTCTCCACCTATGGGGGTGGGGTCTTGAATAATGCCGATGTGCAGAAGATCAGGGTCCAGCGCTTCAACAAGACCAACGGAGCTTGGGAAGTGACCTATGCTGACCTTTTTGGTGGCAAGCCGATGGCTTTGCAGCATATGGACCAGGTTGTCATAGACACCCTCAAGTCCTCTGTCCGAACCGTTACCATTGAAGGTGCTGTCGCTGCAAGCGAAGCCTATGACAGCCTTTCCTCAACAGCCCTGATGGGAACCCCATCCGGAAGGATCTTCTATCAGTTCTACCCGGGGGAGAGTGTCCGTCAGATGTTGACCTCCATCGCCCCCCGCCTGATGACTGTCAGTGACCTCGACGGCTCATATCTGCTTCGGAGTGAGAGACGTATTCCTCTCAAAGCACAGCAGATTCTCTATGGAGATGACCCCAATGCGGATCTGGCCCTGGAAAGTGGTGATACCTTCATCATACCTTTCAGCCAACGCTTCATATCTGTCAGTGGTGGGGTTGTACGTTCCGGAGTATTCGCATATGTTCCGGCAAAGGGAGCCAACTACTACATCTCCCTGGCAGGTGGGCTCAGTGATGACGCCTCATTCCCTACTTCCATCAAGGCCTATGGGCCTTCAGGGGAGAAGCTGGACAACTTGGGGGAAATTCCTCCGGAATCCACCATCAAGGTTGCAAAGACTACGTTTATCAAGGATATCGCCCCGACAGTGGCAGTTATTGGCCTGGTCACTTCCGTTTTGGGAATCGTGGCAACGGTAATCGGTATTATTATTGAATCGCAAAAGCTGTAGGGAGAGGGTACAATGAGTCAGCAAGAAGAGTTCCAGGCAGGGTATATGCAAGGTGAAATGCAAGAGGAGGGGATTTCCATCTCCGAACTGCTCCATATTTTCCGGCAAAGGTTCGGATGGTTTGTGATAGGGCTGGTTGTTGTGCTTGCTGCGGCCATCGGATATCTGTATGTAGCCGTTCCCCAGTATGAAAGTCAGGTATCGGTGCTTGTCGAGCCCATCCAGAAATCATCCTCCATTGAGAACCTGTTGGAGAGCAGTACCAGCACTACCAAGATTGCAACTGAAGTGGAGCTCATTACCAGCAGAAAAAATATCGAGTACGCCCTGAGTACCCTTGACCTTTCCTCCTACACAAATGCCGATGGCCTTGCATACACCGACAGTGAGGTGTTGGGGAATGTGAAGGACCGCGTTGTAGTCTCTACGGTCAAGGATACCAACATCGTCCGTATCACCGTTACCGATGCAAACCGAGAATTTGCCCGAGATCTATCCAATGCACTTGCCTCAAGCTATGACAATTTGCTCACAGGCATCGCCAAAAACTCCAAGACAGCCCAGAGAGAGTTCATACAGTCTCAGATTCCCATCAATGACGAATCCTTGCAGAACGCTTCTGATGCCCTGGGTGACTTCAGGGAGAACAGTGACATCATCCAGCTTACTGACAAAAGTTCCCTGCTTGTCGAACAGATCTCCTACTACACGCTCAGGCTGGAGCCCTTGAAGCTGCAGCTGAATGAGTCGCTTGTCTTTATTGAATCCTACAATGCCGGTTTGCAGCAGGCGGGCATTACTGGCGTCCTCTCCCTTGATGCCATCCGAAAGGATCCTGTTGTCGCTACAAAGCTGAAAGAGCTTGCAGCATGGAAGACAGAGCTGACGATGTATGAGTCGCTTGTCTCCCCCTCTTCCAACCAGGCTACAGCGGTCTCGACATCCCTAGGCTCCTCACGCACCTATGTCCTGAACAGTGCAATCTCACAGACCACAAAAGATCTGTTGGATAGGGTCACCGCCCTTACGCGCACATATGCCAAGGATGCGAATATCCAGGCTATAGTACAGGCTTTGACTACCGAGGTCGGTATCGAGGTGCTCCAGGCACGGGGGGAGGTCTTTGTCGAAGAACTCTCCAAGCTACCTATCCTTGAACGTCAGCTATCGGAGCTGGTTCGTGATGTGCAGATTTATGAAGCCATCGGATTGAAACTCCGTGATATGCTTGAGGAGGTGAAGCTTGTTGAGGCGGCGGTGACAGGGAATGTCACCGTTGTTGATGAGGCCATCCTTCCCAGATCCCCTGTCAGCCCCAACAAGATGCTGATCATGGCCGTTGCCCTGCTGTTGGGAATGGCCATCGGGTTTCTGCTTGCCCTTGCAGCGGAGGCGACCGACTTCTCCCTTCGCACTGAGACGCAGATCAAGAAGATTACCGGTAACGATACCCCGATGCTTGGTTGGATTCCCTTGATGAAAGTCTCGCCTAAGGACAAGTATCCGACCCTCACGGTCTATAACGACCCGCTCTCCTTCGAATCTGAGCGATTCAAGCTTGTTGCCAACATGCTCTATTCCCAAGAGGACAAAAAAGTGTTCTCCATCACCAGCTGTTCCATGGCCGAGGGGAAGAGTACCATCATCGGAAACGTTGCCCTCTCCTTTGCCCAGATGGGCAGTAAGGTTCTGGTCATCGACGGTGATTTGCGTCTTCCCAGTATGGAGCGGTTTTTCCGTCTCAAGCACAGGGAGATCGGACTTGTCGACTATGTAGGGGGCAACTCCACCTTGGAGGATTGCATTCTCCAGCCTTTTGAAGATGTGCCAAACCTGCACCTTCTGCCACCGGGTGTCCCTCCTCTAGTACCTTCGGCTATCTTCTCCAATCCTACCTACGTCAAGATGATCAAATATCTGAAGACAGTCTATGACTTCATCATCATCGATGCCCCCCCTCTCGACTCGGCCAGTGAGCTGCTTGCCATTAGCAAGCAGGTTGATGGTCTTATCATCACCGTCCGTGCCGGGGTCACCACCAAGGGAGCCTTGGGAGACTTGGTATCGAGTTTGCAGACAGGAAAGGTGCCTATTACCGGCGTAGTGTTCAACGGTGTCATCCCGGGATCCACCGGAAGCTATGGGTACGGCTATGGCAAGCGCTATGGATCCTACTCGTACCGGTACTCCTCCTATGGAAACGCAGGTGATCACAAGAAGATGCGGGTTTTGAGCAAACGGAGAAACTCCAGCTGGTACCGGAGGAAGTACAAGAAGGATCTTGCCCTTCGCGGACGCACCACAGTAACGTTGTTCGACCCAATCCTCGCCTTTGGATCTGAGGCAGCCCACAAGAGCCTAGCCTCCTGGTCAGGGTTCTCCATGCACGCCCCTGGCAAAAAGTATTCTCCAGAAACAGAAACCCCTGTCAAAGTATCTGAAGCACCACCTGCCAAAAACCCTCTTGAAGAGAAGAAGGTGGTGGAAGAGGTTGTTGTAGTCGCTAAGGATATCCCTGTCGAAGGGAAGAGAGTGGTGGTTATCCCTGTTGAAGAAGAAAAAGCAGGTGAAAAGAAACCTTCTTCTCAGTTTGACAGTCTCTCTGCCATTGAATCTGATGATGAGGCTACAGGAAAGAAATAGGGCCGGGGGCTGGACAGAGGCGTGGTACTCTGGTAAGGTTTTTTCGATTCAAGGGGAGGGAACCAGGATGCAGAAGATTCGATACAGAAATTTGAAGAGCCTCTGCTCGTACTGTTTCCCCATACAAATAGGTAATAAAAAAGTCGGTCAATTGGGACCGGCTTTTTTTTAGGAGCGACAATGGACAACAAAAATGTATTTATTGGAAGGTCTCTGTGCGTCATTGATGATCTGAGCATCGAGGAGAGAAAATATCTCTTTGGTGAGGTGCGTAAGCTCAAGGCGGCGATGGAAACGAACGATCTCCCTGTCATGGAGGGGTACCGCATTGATGATAAGGACTTTGGTGTCTATGAGGTATTCCTGGAAGACAGCACCAGAACCAAGGAGTCCTTCCGCAATGCAGCCAACTTTCACCATGTGAAGGTATCAGATTTGAACAGCGACAGCTCCTCCTTCAACAAGGGTGAAAGCTATGCCGACACCTTCAATACACTCAGCGGATACTCCAACTCTGTGTTCATCATCAGAAGCAAGGTAGAGGGGGTCTGCCGTTGGCTTGAAGAAGAATGCTCATCCTATGCAAAGCGGAACAAGCTCTGGCGCAAGCCCACCTTCATCAACGCGGGGGATGGCAAGCATGAACACCCGACCCAGGAGCTGCTTGACGAATTTACCTTTATCGAAGACAACAACTGGAAGACCGACTCTATCCACCTTGCCTTGGTGGGAGACCTCTATCATGGGAGGACTGTGCACTCCAAGGCTTCGGGGCTCAAGCTCTTTGACAAGGTGAAGGTTGACCTCATAGCTCCGGTCGAACTTGCCATGCCGGAGACGTATGTGCTGAAGATGCGTGAGAATGGGTATGAGGTGCGCATCTTCTCCTCCATCGAGGAGTACCTTGGGCAGAAGGATATTGCAGACAAGTGGTACTTCACCCGTCCACAGCTTGAGAGGATGGGTGACCGTATCCTCCAGCGTCAGGAGGAGCTGAGAGGTGCTATCACCTTCAAGCGTTCCTACATGAGCCTCCTCAAGGAAGGTACCAAGTTCTATCACCCGCTTCCTCGTCATAAGGTCACCCCCACCATCCCTACCTTCCTTGATGACACCCCTCTCAACGGATGGGAGAGACAGTCCATCAATGGCATGTATGTCAGGATTATCCTGCTCGCCCTCATCGGAGGGAAGATTGGTCAGACCTTTGTCCCCCAAGAAAAGGTCGTTGAACAGGAGCGTGCCGAGTACATCTTTGAAGTGGACCTGACCCAGATACCTCTCAAGGAGAAGGTGGTAAGCGAAGGGGTGAAGCCCATCCATAACGGCCTGGTCATCGACCATATCTGCAAGGGAGATACTCCTTCTGAAATACGTGACCATATGCGCCTTATCAGCAGTGTCCTAGGCCTCGATGAGGATAAGGGAGGGGAGTGGGTAAGCTCCGGTCATAAGGAAGAGGGTTCCTACAAGGGCATCATCTTCCGTCCTGATGCCCCCGATCTGACACGCAAGAACCTCAAGAGGCTTGCCGCTGTCTCTCCAGGGTGTACGCTGAACATCATTAGGGACGCGAAGATAGAGAAGAAGTACCGCCTGCACATGCCACCCCGAATCTACAACTTTGATGACTTGGGCTGCACAAATGAGGCCTGCATCTCACACCCTTTGCAGAATGAAGGGGTGCCTGCCCACTTTACCCGCAACAAGGAGAATCTGTTTGCCTGTTCCTACTGTGACAAGACTCACACCTTCAAGGAAATCTGGCAGAGCAGGAAGAAATAGGATAGACTGGAGAACACTATGAAAGATATACAGACCATAACAGACCAATATGGGCCTTTGCTGGCACAAGAGGCTTTGAAATTAGGGGCGATCAGGCTGAAGCCTGATGACCCGTTTACCTGGGCAAGCGGTTATCGCATGCCTATCTACAATGACAACCGTCAGCTACTCGCCCTGCCAAAGGCGAGGGCTCTGGTAGCTGAGGCCTTCTCTGAGATGCTGAAGGCCCTTTCCTTCGATCCTGACAACATTGCAGGGACAGCAACAGCAGGCATTCCCCATGCGACTACCCTTGCAGACAGGATGGGCAAGAGCCTCTCCTATGTGCGAAGCTCCGGAAAAGACCATGGCCTGCACCAGCAAATAGAGGGGTTGGGCCCAAGCGGAAGCTACGAGGGGAGGAAGGTGCTGCTCATCGAAGACCTCATCTCGACAGGAGGCTCTTCGATCAAGGCCGTTGAGGCGATAGTGGCTGCCGGTGGTGTTTGTCCCTATACCCTTGCCATCTTCACTTACGGCCTACAAGTCTCTGTCGATGCCTTTGACAGTCTCACTCCTCACTGTACCGCCCATACCATCCTCTCCTACAGCAGCATGGTAGCGACAGCTCTAAAGATCGGGTATGTGGATGAAGACGGGGCTGCACTGCTCAGCGAGTGGCGTTCTGATCCCTTTGGATGGGGTGAGAATCATGGGTTTCCTCCGCTTAAGAAATAAAAAAAGCTAGAGAAAAGCTAGAGAAAAGCTAAAAAAGACAGAGAAATCGAGACAACCAAATAGTTGAGATTGAACAGTAAAATCAGAATTTTAGTATAGTAGGAGCAAAGAATGACCTATCGTGAGAAGTTAATCACAAGTGCCTCCCAAGTGGGCAATATCACCTGTATGGGTCTTGACCCCCAGGTGGAAGTGCTCCCTTTCCAGGATGATGATACCCGAACAAATCTGAACAGGTATTTCCAAAAGCTGTTCAGAAGGATGGTCCTTTCCGGCCTCATTCCCTCGGCCTTCAAGCCAAACATCGGCTATTACCAAGCGCTGGACCGTCCTCGCGACGAGGATTTTTCCGGAAGCCTCGCCCTTGCCGATGTCATGGACATGGTGGAGAACTTCTTTCCCGGCATCCCTGTCATCCTGGACAGCAAGCGTGGGGACATAGCAAGAAGTAGTCTCAACTATGCAAACGAAGCCTTCTCCTCCTGGCTCTCTGATGCAGTTACCGTCGCCCCTTACATGGGAAGTGACTCTGTCAGGCCCTTTATTGACCATAGCCCCCTTGAGAAGGGGGTCTATATCCTCAATAGGACAAGCAACCCAGGGGGAAAGGATCTGCAGAATCTCATTGTAAAGAGAGGTAATGACTCTTCGACTCTCTACCAGGAGGTGGCACGTCAGATTATCGCATACAACAACGATCAGGGCTCTGTAGGGGCTGTCGTCGGTGCTACGAACATGGATGAGCTGAAGACCATCGCCTCTTTGTACGCTGAACACTCGGTTCCTCTGCTTGTTCCCGGGGTCGGCAGCCAGGGAGGATCCGCTCCTTCTGTCATGGCGGCCTTGAGAGAGGTTGGCTATCCTGTGGAACTGGCGCGGATAAACAGCTCAAGTGCCCTGACCCATCCCTGGAAGAAAGGTTCTGCCCCTGAAGATTGGCTGGAGATGTGTGAAGCTTCCTTACGCACACTGCTCAAGGAAACCAGCGTATGACTGTGATGGAGTTGTTGCAGGGACGCCACCTGCGTAAGGATGCTGAGGTGGTGCTGACTACCGTTAGCGGGGTTGCATCGACCAAGCCAGCCTTGATCAGGTATTTTGACCAGAAAGTGCCCTCTATAGGAATCATCACCACCAAGAGTTTTCAGGTTGAGGTGAATCCGGGTAACCGCGAACCCATCATATGTGAGACCAGTTTAGGGAACTTTGGAAACTCAGTAGGCCTGAGAAACCCCGGCCTTGAGGTTGCCCTTGCAGAGCTTGAGCAGCTGAGAAAGGACCATACGTTTCGATCGCTGATAAACGTCTCGCTCTCAGCAAACTCCATAGAGGACTTCATCACCTTGGTGAAAGCGTTCGACCCTGTTGCAGACCTCGTTGAGCTTAACTTCTCCTGTCCCCATGCTTCTGTAGGGTACGGGTCATCCATCGGATGCGATATGGCGATAGCCAGTGAGTATGTGCACTCCATCAAGGAGGCCACCGGTGGATGTACGGCCCCCCTATTCGTAAAACTGACTCCCAATACTGAGGCCATCGGCTCAATTGCAAGGGCTGTGATCGAAGCAGGGGCTGACGGTCTGGTTGCCATAAACACAGTAGGCCCCATCCAACATATCGATCCTGTAGCCGGGCAACCTATCCTGCAGAACAAGCTTTCGGGTAAGGGCGGGTGCAGTGGAAAATGGATCCATAAGGATGCCCTTCGATCAGTTGCAGAGGTTCGCAAAGCTGTCGGTCCCTCTGTCCCTATCATCGGTATGGGTGGGGTGACCACAGGTGAGGAGGCCGCTGCCATGATCAGAGCAGGATCTGATGCCGTGGGCATCGGATCTGCCTTCGGTATGGTCGACCAGCGCAACTGGCCTTCCTATATTGCAAGCGTGCAGGCAGAGGCCCAGGCCTTGTTGCAAGACAAAAAACCTACTGTCGAACAGAGCAGCTCCTCTTTTCTCATTTCTGAGAGGCAGATGGCATATGTCGAACATACAGTCACCAAGATGGAGAAGTATGGCAAGGATACTGCCATCATCACCCTTGATGGCAATCTTCCCTGCAAGGCAGGGGAGTTTGCCTTCCTCTGGATGCCTCTTCTTGGAGAGAAGCCTTTCAGTGTGGCCCACAATGAGCCGCTTACCTTTATTGTAAAGAACAGGGGGATCTTCTCCTCTGAACTTTGCAGCCTTACAGAGGGCTCGAAGCTCTATGTCAGGGGAATCTATGGCGCCCCCTTGGAGAATGCAAGGACAAAGAAAGCCCTCTTGGTAGCCGGGGGAACAGGAGTTGCCGTCCTTCCATCGTTGGTCGAGCAATTACAGAAGCAGCAAACAACGCTTACCATTCTGATAGGCACCAGTGAGGCAGTTGTCGGCAAGGCCCTGCTTGAGGATCGTCTTGGCCAATGTGGATCGTTTACCTGCATCGCCGATGACGGCAAACCCGGTAGGGTTCTGGAGCTCCTGGATACCATCGGGCTTGACAGCGAGCAGGGTTGCTATCTGGTGGGACCTGACAAGTTCATGGAGATTGCTGCAAAAAAACTGATAGCGAGAGGTATCTGTGGTGATCGGCTCTATCTCTCCATGGAGAAGAATACGCTCTGCGGCATAGGCATGTGTGGTGAGTGTGCCTGTGGTGACAGATTGACCTGTCGTTGGGGGACTTTCATGCAGTATGATTATCTTGTTGAGAATGCGCCGGAGATGGTTGGCCTATGATAGATGCACATGTACACCTCAGGGATTGGGGACAGTCTGAGAAGGAGACACTCCTGCACGGCATGAGCGTTTCCCTCTCTTGTGGTGTGGATGAACTCTTTGACATGCCCAACACCTCGCCCCCTCTTACAGACAGGGCGAGTGTGGCAAAGCGCATTGCAGATGCAAAACGCTGTTGCCTTCCTGTTCGCTACCACCTGTATGCAGGGGTTACTGCCGACCCACGGCAAATAGAGGAGGTTGTAGCGCTTACTCGTGAGTATCCTACTGAGGTTATAGGGCTGAAGATGTTTGCCGGCCACTCCACAGGGGATATGGGTCTTACAGAGGAAGAGACACAAAAAGGGGTATATCGCACCCTTGCCCGCTTGGGCTATGATGGGATTCTCGCCCTGCACTGTGAGAAGGAGAGTCTCCTCAAGCCAGATCTTGAAGACCCTTCTGATTATTCGACGCACTCTCTAGCCAGGCCTGTCGAGGCGGAGGTTGTTTCTGTTGCAGATCAGATTCGGTTTAGTGAAGAAGCTGGCTTTGGAGGCCACCTGCATATTTGCCACCTCAGTTCCGTTTCCTCCTTGGTTCTGGTTGAGGAGGCAAAGAAGTGGGGGCGGCGCATCAGTTGTGCTGCCACCCCCCACCATCTGCTTCTCCATCGTGGCGATGCTTCCTCCCATTTTCTCTATGCCAAGATGAATCCGCCTTTGCGTTGCGAATCGGAAAGGGCAGCCCTCTTTGCTGCATTGCTTGCAGGGCGGATCGACTGGGTCGAGACTGACCATGCCCCGCATACCCTAGCGGACAAGGAGGGTGGATCCAGTGGGATCCCCGGTTTCTGCGGATTGCTGCATCTGGTAAAAAGGCTCTACGAGGCTGGGTGTCCGCGTTCTCTGATGCAATCGCTGTTGGGTGAGAGGGTCCAGCAAGTATTCTCCTTAGAGAGACGATCTGTGTTCATCCCCCCGCTGGCCGGTCTTGACCAGAGTATCCTTGCTGTTGCACCCTTGTACCCCTTCGACTCTTTTTCAAACCTTAGCTGACCTTACTTGTGATTTTTGCGAGGCGTGCTATACTACTGAACCGGGAGGCGAGGCACCTTGATAGATTTACGTAAACACTCCAGCAGACACTTGGAGACCAAATTAGTCCTTCCCATTCCAGAAACGCACAAATATGAACGGGAAATACATTATTATCTTTTCTCTCCTCCCCAGCTCTATGTGAACAAGGGCACCTACTCCGAGCAGAGGATGCTGCACAAGTTCCAGAGTCATGGACGGTACTCCTCCCCCGAGCTTACCTTAGAGGAGTTGCTCGATGAGGACAATATGATAAGTCCTCTCACTCTCCTCAATCGGTATACGGAGAACCTGGAAAAGGATATAACCAGCGTACCTGAACGTACGGTCATCCACGAGTTGCAGACCTTGGCCAATGCTGTCAGACATGAGAATAAGGCGGCTTTGCAGGATTGCAAGGATATGGCTCGCCTTGGCATGAAACGTGACCTCAATATTACCCTGCAGGATTGGTATCGGAACACCCTTGTCATCCAAGAGAGCATCAGAAATATGCTGGAGGTCATCAGGGCCAAGTGTTCGTTGGAAAACCGCCTTCTCGTAGCATACATCTGGGCTGATGAGGCTGTGAGCCTGCTCAATGAGAAACAGGCGATCGACCTGTACATGGCGAGTTCCCACCTTGGTGAGGAGCTTCAGGAAACCCTCACCCTGTTGCTTGCTTTTTCCCGAGATGAGGCTGAGTACCGAAACGCCCAGAGCTATGCCAGTGGGGGGGACAACCCGGAGCTTGTCCAGTACAGGAAGGCTGCCTTGAAGAAGTGGACCCAGTCAGCCCTCTATCTTGTCCCGGAGGTCTCACGCTGGCCAATGAGGGTCTCTCAGATACTCGCGGGGACAGCCGCTGCTGTGGCAATGGCCTTTGCGACCCTTGCTTCCATCTTTGCTGAGAAGACCTTCCTAAAAAACAGCACGCAATGGGCTCTGATAGTCATCATAGCGTATGTATTTAAGGATAGGATCAAGGAGTGGCTCAGGACGTTCTTCAATGCAGTACTTCCGAAGATGATGGCTGATGAAATATCCTCGTTCCTCTCGCCTAAAAGCAACTCCAAAATCTGTTCGAGCCGGATACGGCTGCACTATGAGGAGATGCATGAACTTCCCACCAAAGTAAAGGATATCCGCAAGGACAAGACCAATCCCTTCAGGGATATGCTCCCCGATGAGAATGTCATGCACTATGTACGCAACCTTGTTATGCATCCGCTGACCAAACATAAGATAGAGCGGGATAAGTTTCCCAGAGAGAACAACTTTACCCTGGTCACCCGTATCCGCCTCGATGACTTCCTCAAGGAGATGGATGATCCTAAGGACATAGTGTTCAGGATGGATCCGAACGCTGATGAGCTGGATCAGCTGAACAGCGAGCGGGTCTATCATCTTCACCTGGTTATCAGGGAGACTTCCCTCAAGGAAGATCTGGACATATACAGCCACTATACCATCGTCCTGAACAAGGCGGGTATCGTCAGGATCGAGCAGATGAATGATGTCTAGAGGCCAATCTTCTCCTGCGATTCTCGCATGGCATCGATGGTCATCTGGATGATCGGGCTTATCTCCATCTCCAGCATTGCTGCCCCTTCATTGATGATGTCTCGGTTGACCCCGGCGGCAAAGCCTTTGGATGACCACTTCTTCTTGACTGACTTCACACTCATTCCCTGCATATGCTCAGGCCTCATCAGGGCTGTGGCGTAGATCAGGCCGGTGAGCTCATCGATGGTGAAGAGGACCTTTTCCATACGGTGCTCAGGCCTGATGTCAGTGCAGATGCCAAAGCCATGGCTGCAGACGGCATGGATGAATGCTTCATCGGCATCGATTTCGGCCAAGAGGGAGGGAGCCTTTGAACAATGCTCTTCAGGAAAACTGCCATAATCGACATCGTGCAAGAGGCCTACCAAGGACCAGTAGGTTTCGTCTTCACCAAAATGAGCGGCAAATTTTCTCATGGTCTCTTCCACACAGTACGCATGCAGGATCAAAGCCTCATTCTTGTTGTATTTTTTCAGTAGTTGCAGAGCTTCTTCTCTTGTGAACATCATCAGCCTCCTGCGTGCCAGTATATTTTTTTTGCTCTGGTTAGGGAAGTGCTGAAAAAAGAGCCATGATCATGCCTATTCCCCTTTATTCTTTTTTGCGGGTTGTGGTAGTATGGGAACGTAGTTCCAGTAGTGGAAAGCATCTTGTAAGAGGAGGAGGATCCTATGTCTGTTTCAGACGAAGGTGGCAGTATACTACCCCTGCCTAGTAATATATCCTTGGCGTCCTCTTTTCCTACGTTCTAGACCCTGTTTGGGGTTGTTCCTAGGGATTTCTGAGGTACGCCGTACATACCAATCCACGGAGGAACTATGATAACCATTCGAAATACTGTAGTGAGCACCAATCCAGGTGATAGCTCTGTCGAGGCATCCTACACTTGGGTGGATGCCCGTAACATAAACCGAGACGATATTACCCTGCTGGAAGAGCAGTACACCATATCCAGTGAACTCTTGGCAGATATCATGGACCAGGACGAGCAGGCCCGCATTGAACGCGAGGACGACTATGTCGCCCTCATTATCCGTTTGCCCGCACTTGCCGATGATAGCAAAGGCATAAACCAGTATGCAGTCCCCTTGGGGATAGTCCTGTACAAGGATACGGTCATCACCATCTGCCAAAGTGACAGCATCGTGTTGGAGGACTTTTCCAAGAACCGCTTCCGCCAGTATCCGGTGGCAACCAAGGAGGGCTTTGTCATCAGCATCCTCGGGCGTGCCACCATGGTCTACATCCGCCTGCTCAAGTATATCAACAGGCAGAAATCCCTGGTTGAGGAGCAGCTGCAGAAAAGTGTCATGAACTATGAGTTGATCCAGCTTTTGCAGATTCAGAAGTCCTTGGTATATTTTTCCACAAGCCTGTCGACCAATGAGGTTCTGATGGAGAAGTTGCTCAAGATCTCCTATTTCAAGCTCTCCACAGAGGAGGAGAGGGACTTCCTGGAAGATACCATCACAGACAACAAGCAGGCCATAGAGATGGCCAACGTCTATACCACCATCCTAACCGGTACGATGGATGCCTTTGCCTCGGTCATCGGCAACAACATGAACGTCATCATGAAGAGGCTGACCATCATATCCATCGCCCTGATGTTCCCCACCCTGATAGTAAGTTTCTACGGCATGAATATTGAACTTCCCTATATGCACCACCCCTATGCGTGGGTAGGGGCCCTTTCCGTCTGTGGGTTAAGTGCCTTTTTGGGTGGTTGGATGCTCTCTGACCGACGTAACCAGCGCCTAGTACAGCGCTCGGTACAGGCAAAACGGATAAAAGAGAAGAAACCTAGGAATAAAAGACGGAGAAAGCGGGCCCTCCCTGATTGATTTTCCTGTTTTTCCAATGCTAGTATCTCTGCTTATTGGGAGAAATGATGGATAGCATAGCAGAGATATGTACCGCTTTCAGCGGGACGTATGCGGGTGCGGGTATGGCTTCTCTTGCCAGCCTGTATGACCAGATAGAAGAAGAGACTTCACGATTCTGCTTTGAGCACGGCATAGCCTGCGCAACGGGCTGTGGTACCTGTTGTGAGCATTTTATGCCCGATATCACGGCATTGGAGGCAAGGCTTGTGGCTGCCTACCTCTTGTTGATAAAGAAAGATACGGATCTCATCTATAGGATTGTCGAGGCAAAGCATTCACAGAGCGGGCCCTGTCCCCTCTACCGATTCGATTCTCCCTACCACTGTAGTGTCTATCCTGCCAGGCCTCTGATATGTCGCCTGTTTGGCGTATGCGCCAATGCTGACAAGGCGGGCAATGGCATCTTCCGCCGTTGTCGTTACAACAAGGAAGAGACCATGCCCAAGGAGCTCCGTTTTGGTCCGGAGGTGCCGGTCATGCAGGACTACGCCTATGCCCTTCGTGCTCTGGATAGTGGATCCGCAGAGATTGATCTGCTGCCAAAGGTTGTTCTTGAGCAACTGGAACAACTGAGCTTTCTCACAGCCATGTTGTCAGGAGAGGGTGACAACTCCAATCCTGACGATACCCCCAATCCTGTAGCCAGCTAGCGTATCACTCTGATAAGGTACCCATTGAGGTACTCCGACTCAGGGAAGGACAGGCGTATCGGATGATCCTCTGCCTGTCCCAGGGTTCGCAGTATCTGAACCTCCACCCCAGCATCCTGGGCGCTCCAGGCAAGGATGGTCCTCAGCATCTCAGACGAGATTGCCCCGGAGCATGAGAAGGTGGCTATGATGCCCCCATTCTTTATCTTTTCCATGGCAAGACGGTTCAGATCTTTGTAGGCTTTTGCCGCCTTGTCAGCCTGGCTCTTGGTCGGGGCAAGCTTGGGAGGGTCGAGTATGATGAGGTCGTACTTGTCTTTTTCGATGACCCTCATCTGCCTGAAAATATCCGCCTTAATGATATTCACTCGTTCACGGCTGTCTTTAGGGATGATATGTGCATCCTGGTTGATATGCACATGGGCAAGGCTCTGCTTGAGGGCGGCAGAGCTGCTGTCGATGAGGTCTACCCATGCCGCACCGCTACGCAGGGCATGCAGGGTAAAGGCTCCCGTATAGGAGCATCCGTCAAGGACGACAGCATCCTTGCAGTAGGCTTCGATCGCCTTACGGTTCTCCCTTTGGTCACAGAAGAATCCGCTTTTCTGGCCTTTGCCCGGGATTACCTCATACAAAAGGCCGTCTTCTCGGAACCTGACCGCATCGAGTCGTTTGCTCGGGGTGAAGTATCCACCGTTTTGGTAGAACAACACCGTTTCACTGAGAGCCTCGACCGAGCAGTAGGCGCCGTCAGTGGTGAGTATGATCATCGCAGGCTGCAATAATTTTTCCAGCGTGGCAACGATAAGGTCTTTGTGGTCCCAGGCAACTCTCGCACTGATGTCCACACGGATAAGGGTCCCATATACATCGGCAACAAGACCGGGAAGCATATCGGCTTCGCCGAATATGATGCGGAAGGTTGTTGTGGGGGTGCTCTTGTCCCTGAAGAAGGGACTTCGTCTGAGCACGCTCTCAGTGATGGTCTTTGCCCACCAGGTGTCATCGACCTTATCAGCTTCATTCCAACTGAGGAGTCTGAGGGGGATATGGCTTTTGGGATCGTACCAACCCCAGGCTATGAAGGCCCCTTCCTGTGTCACTGTTTTTGCAATCCCTACCTCTTCGCTGTTGGCTATCGAGTCGATTGCACCTGAGAAAACCCATGGGTGATGGCGTAAGAGCTGTTTTTCCTTGCCATCCTTAATTGTAATTGTTTGCATGGGTTAAGAGTAGCGGAACACAGCGGTTTTGTCAAAACGTTTGTTGACTTGCACCTCTTTGATGCCCGATAATACCCCTATGCAGAAAAAAAGCGTGCAGGCTGTCCTCTTCGACCTTGATGGAACGCTTGTTGATACAATAGAAGACATAACTGATGCCCTCAACCGGGCTCTTGCACTGGAAGGCCTGCCCCCTCTGGATGTTGTAATGACAAAAAAAGTGGTGGGTAGGGGCTTGCGAAACGCCCTGATAGGGGCAGTACAGCTCTGGGGCAAGGAGTTCACCTCTGATCATATCGATAGGATGTATGCCTCCATGATGGAATACTACCGCCGAAATCACTGTGTTAAGAGCAAGCCATATGAGGGGATCCTATCCCTTCTGGAAAACCTTGACCGACAAGGTATCCGGCTTGCAGTTTTTTCCAACAAGGAAGATGGTCTGACGGGTGAGGTTGTCCGCACCCTGTTTCCCCATATCCGGTTTACCTGGGTACGGGGCATGAAAGATGACTTTCCGCGTAAGCCTGACAGGGCTGGTCTTGAGCTTTTTGCAAAGAAGGAAGGTCTGAAGGTTGAAAATTTGCTCTATGTAGGCGATTCTGAAGTTGACTACCAGACAGCGGTACATGCCGGTTGCCAATATATTCTGGTATCGTGGGGATTCCGATCAAGAGAGGACCTAGCTCGGCTGAGCCCATCCAACTTGGTGGATTCGGTAGAGGAGCTACAGGAGGCTATCAATGACCTACAATGAGAAAGACCTGAGAAGTAAGGCCGAAGCGTATATCCGAAGCGAGCAGGAGAGTGTGTTCCGGGAAGAGGTGGAACAGGATCTTGCCAAGGAGAACTGGGAGAGCCTTTACGACAGGTTCTATACCAGCCTCTCTTTCGGGACTGCAGGGCTCAGAGGGATTTTGGGTGGGGGTACCAACAGGATGAACTCCTTCATCGTACGCAAGGTCACCCAGGGCCTGAGTGACTACCTCAACGAGGAGTCCAGCAACCCTTCTGTCGCCATAGCCTATGATAGCCGTCATTTCAGCGAGAAATTTGCCATGGAAGCTTCTCTGGTTCTTGCTGCCAATGGTGTTTCAGTCTTCTTGTACAATACGCTGCATCCGGTTCCGATGCTGAGTTTTGCCGTACGGTATCTCAATACTACAGCTGGGATTGTCATAACCGCAAGTCATAACCCTTCCAAATACAATGGGTACAAGGTGTATTGGAGATCTGGAGGGCAGGTGACCCCTCCCCATGACTTCAGTATTGCAGAGCGTGCCAACTCGGTGAAGGCTGACGATATCCAGGTGATCAGCGAGCAAAGCGCCCGATCCAAAGGCCTGTTGGTCCCTGTCCCCGACAAGGTGGACCAAGCCTACTACGCGATGGCTCTCGCCTCACTGAAGAGGCCTGCCCTCGTCTATGACAGCCCCATCACCGTGGCCTATACCCCTTTGCATGGGACCGGCAATGTACCGATCCGACATCTCTTGGAAGAGGTGGGCATCAAGTGTGTTGTGGTGAAGGAGCAACAAGAGCCTGACGGTGCCTTCCCCACAGTGAGCCTTCCCAACCCTGAGAGTGCCGAAGCCATGAAAATGGTTCTCGCACTTGCAAAGGAGAGCAAAGCCGACATCGTGCTGGGAACCGACCCTGATGCCGACCGCTTGGGCATAGCCATACCCGTCACCTCTGATAAGGATTCCTATCAGCTTCTCAGTGGAAACCAGATTGCGGTCCTGTTGTGCGACTACCTGATCGGAGCATCTGAAGGGGAGAAAAATCCTGTTTGTGTGAAGAGCCTTGTCACCACCGATCTGGTCAGGCAGATCACTGAGAGCCATGGGGGCAGGTGCAAGGATGTGCTTACCGGCTTCAAGTACATCGCTGAAGAGATAGCCTCCTTGGAGCAGAGTGAAGAGGAGTTTTTCCTCTTCGGTTGTGAAGAGAGCTACGGCTACCTCACCGTCCCTTCTGTCAGGGACAAGGATGCTGTTAGTTCAGCCTTGGTAGCCGTTGAGATGATGTGCTACTACGCCAATCAAGGCCTTACCTTGCAACAGAGACTCGATGCCATCTATGATGAGTACGGCTACAGTACAGAGGTGGTCTTTGCCCGTGACTATGAAGGATCGGCAGGGAAGAGGAAGATAGAACAGATCATGACATCCCTGAGGAATCTCAAGGAGGGGGATACCCTCGGAAGCAAGACCATCATCTCCACCAGGGATCTGCTTTCTGGCAAGGACACAGGCTTTCCTCCCTCTGATGTCCTTATCATGCACTTCAGCACAGGAGAAAAACTGGTGGTTCGCCCTAGCGGGACTGAACCGAAGATCAAGTACTACCTCTTTGTAAAAGCTGAACAAGGGCACAGGGCGGAATTGGAAGCAAGCCTCCCGGCTCTCATAGAAATGTTCAAGGCGGCCTTATAGATGATAACCTGTTATGCTTTGCTTAGAAAAGTCGGGTCGAATCTCTACCTCAGCCCGTACCTGAAGACCGATAAGGTCTCCGAAATGGACTCCGAGACCCCTGTGGTGCTCAAGAGCAGCGGTATGCTGACCAAGGGCCAGAAGGATGAGGCATCCTATGCGCTGTACAGTGCGATTGATTTTTATGTGGATCGCTGGATCCAGGACAAACAGTACATACCCAGGCTTCTTATCTGTGCAGTGGTCTTTATGGTGACCTATTTCTTTATGTCCCTTGCAATACGCGACCCCATCCCCATGCTGGATGAGATGCTAGTCTCCTCTGCTCTGACTATATTCTGCTGGATTGCCCTCGCCAAGCGTGATACCCGCTCTTCAGTTGCCAGGCAAAGAAGGTACGAGCTGAAGGGACAGGCAGGAAGCCCTGACTATCAACAGCTGGTGTCTCTGTTTGCCTTGGAGGCGTTTCTCCAGGACATAGCGAGCCTTGATATGCAGGATGTCAGTGACAACCTCTGTCTGGTTGGGAATAAGGATTTCGAACTCCTCACTGAAGAGCAGAGGGGGCCGTGGGCAGAAGAGTTCCTCTCGCTCTTGCTCCTGCACTTGAAGGTGAGACAGAAGAACCTCTATCGCATGTACCAGAGGGTTCATTCTGTCAGGGAGTCAAGGAAGCCGAATTTGAGGCTTGCCCAACGTCTGTTCCATCTCAACATGCAGCAGAAGCTCGATCTTCCCCTGCTTGCCCTGACCGTTATCCTTGCCGAACAGGTGAACTGAAGCGATCAGGCCATACCCCTGTCTTAGGGGGTATGCGTGGATGTTTTTGGGTTCGCCTGGGCATTGTCCTGGGTGTTCCCTTGCTTTTCTTTCTCGCTGCAACAGAGAGCGCTCTGCTTGCCTATCCCCTTGTGGTGGCAATGCTACTGCTCCTTATTGGGTTTGCTCAATATGTCTATTGCAAGAGATTCATGGTGCACACAGGTGCATGCAAGTACAAGAAGACTATCATACAAATTCTCTCTCTCAGTTTTTTCTGTTACGTCCTTTTTGGCTGGACGGCAGCCTGTAACCATGTTGAGACGGCATTCCTTTCTGTACGCATTGCAGCTTTGGAGGGGACTCTAGTCGAGGACTCCTTGCTCTCTCGTAGTGCTAAGCAGGTAGTACGCCTACGTCTTGCTTCTTGCACCACCGGTGATGGGGCGACAGGCAGTGCAAAGGGGGTGGTATCGGCCTTGGTTAAGGCCGACACCACCCTGGTCAGTGGGAGCATGATCACCATGGAAGGAGAATTTTCCCCCGATGGATCGCTTTTCTTTGCAGATACGGTACAGATCCTCTCCATTTCCAGATTACGGGCCTTCAGGCGCAAGGTGCTCTCCCTGATAGAAAGGCGCTTCACCCTCCTCATAGACGATGAGCAGAGTCGCGCCCTCGCTCTGATGCTCCTTCTGGGAAGGACAGGGGACGGTGCCTTTCCCCTCAAGGATCTCAGCCTGGGCAGTGGCTGTGCCCATCTGCTGGCCCTTTCGGGGATGCACTTGCAGTTTTTCATACTGTTACTCACCTTTATACTGGTTCCTCTGTTGGGAAAGAGGCGGGGTAGGGTTATTTCTGTGGCGATTGCTCTGCTGTATGTCCTGTTGGTAGGCCCCAGGCCTTCCTTGGTACGGGCTATGGGAATGGCAATCCTTTCGCTGTTTTTTAGGGGAAGGATGGCTTCCTATTACTCGTATCTGGCTACTGCCTGCATCCAGATAGTGCTGTTCCCCTCAGCCTTGTCAAGTATGGGCAGCCTGTTCAGCTATGCTGCCTATGGAGGGCTTCTGTGCAACAGAGTGTTCTCCTTCTACCGTCCCAAATGGATGGAGAGCTTCTTTGCTTCACTCTTTGCCATCCTTTTTACGGCTATCCCCACCCTCACTGTCTGGGGTGCTTGGCAGATAGGGGCCCTTTTCATAGCCCCATTTGCTTCTCTTCTGATGTTTGCCCTGATGGGAAGTTCCCTCCTTGTCTTTGTGTTTGGTCAGCCTTTCGTTTTTTTGGTTACCATTCTACATCGCCTTATCACCGCCGTGTTCTCTTTTGGGAGCACGTTGTTTGCAGGTGGTCTTGATGGCGGTGGGTTTGTCCTCTATCTCTTGGTTGTGTTGACGCTCCTTGCCTCTATTGGCTATGCTGAACGGGCTTTGCAAAAAAGAAGGAGACACTCCTATGAGTTGGAAATTCGCGTACGATTCACCGAAGGCCATAAAGAGCTTGCTCGATAAGGAAGGGCTTGCCTTGAGTAAGAAATTTGGACAGAATTTTCTCCTCAGTCGGCATGTTCGTGAGAACATCGTAAGGGAGTTGGATCTCGAACCGACAATGAAAGTCTGGGAGGTCGGGCCTGGCATAGGATCGCTGACCGCACATCTTCTGGAAGTCGGATGCTTTGTCACTGCCTTTGAGATAGACCATGGGTTTTGCCGCCTTCTCACCGAGCAGGCCTTCGGCGATGATGAGAACTTCCGTCTTATCGAAGGAGACGCCCTCAAGACCTGGGAGAGGCTCTGGAAGGACGAAGGGACCCCAGACAGGATCTGTGGAAACCTCCCCTACAATGTGGGCTCGGTCGTCATTGCAAAGCTGCTTGAGTCAGCGTGCCTTCCCCCAAAGATGGTCTACACCCTGCAGACTGAGGTCGCCTTGCGTCTCAGTGCATCCCCGGGTGATAAGAACTGGTCATCCTTCAGCCTGCTTGCCCAGATGGACTACGAGGTCAAAAGTGCCTTCACCATCAGCGGCAGCTCCTTCTACCCCGAACCCAATGTAGGCAGCACTGTCATCACGATGACCAAGCGCGACTCGCCTCTGGTTGACCCCTCTCTCAGGGAAGTGTTTCTTGTGGTGGTGCGCGACCTCTTTTCACAAAAGAGGAAGACGATAAAGAACAACTTGCTGGGTGGAAAGACCGGCGCCCGCTTTGGCAAGGATGGGGTTGCCCTCATTCTGGAAAAGAGTGGTGTCGATGCAGGCAAGAGGGCCGAACAGCTTGAATGGAGTCAGTTCATCGCCATCAGTGAAGCTGTTTCCAGCTGCTGATCCACGTTCCTTTCCTATAGCTGTACAGACAGATCATACCTCTGAGACACAAATCACTCATCATGGCAGTCCAGATTGCCGCAAGGCCCAGGCTCGTCAGGCGGAGCAGGAGAAAAGCCAAAGGCAGACGCAATAGCCACATCCCTGCAAGGGAGATGAGAAACGGCCCTTTGGTGTCGCCACCGCCCCTCATCACGCCAAAGACCAGGATGGAGAGACCGAATGCAGGTTGTGCGAATGCCTCTATCCTCAATACCTGTGAGCCCAGGGCTATGACCGGCTCTACTCGGGTGAAGAGCGTCATCAATGGCGTGGCGAATAGATACAGTACCAGTCCCATACAACTCATCATCAGCGTACCTGCAAGTACACAGAGGTTGGCATAACGTTTTGCAAGTGCCTTGTCCTCCCTTCCCAGCGACTGAGCGACCAAGGTGGTGGCGGCAGTGGAGAAGCCTGAGGCCGGCAGGTAGGTTATCGACTCGGCGCTGATGGCCAGAAAGTGGGCAGCAAGGGCTGTAGTTCCCAAGGTTCCCACCATTTTGGTAAGGGCAATCTGTCCAAATGAGAGGGTGGATCTCTCCAGGGCGATAGGTATGCCAAGTCTCAGTGCCTGTTTTTGTATGCCAACGTCAAAGTTCCAACGCTCCTTGAAGGATATCCTGATCGTATGATCGCCCTTGAAGAGGACTATCACAAGCAGGATCGCTGTCAGAGTGCATGCAAGGGTCGTTGCCATTGCAGCCCCCCTTACCCCAAGACCCAGACCAGAGAGGGTGATGGAGCCCACACTGATGGAAGGGAAGATGAAGAAGAGGTTGCAGAGGATGTTTGCCAGATTGTTGAAGGCGTTGAGGTAGAGAGGGCGCCTCGTGTCCCCGCTCAGGCGCAACAGGGTGCTGATGGTGATCATCAGGAGGTTGGGCACATACCCGATCGCTATTATGGTGAGGTATTCTTGGGATAGGGGGAGTACTGCTGTCTCTGCACCCATCCAGGAGGGAAGAAAGCGTGCCACCTGCATGAAAAGCAGGGTGAGAAACAGTCCAAAGCCCAGTGTGGTAAGCAGGGCCTGACGGACAACCAGCTTTGCCCGATCAGCCTTTCCCGCTCCAAGATGCCGTGCCATCAGGACACCGAAGCCCAGGGCAAGGGCGTTCATCCAACCGTTAACCAGCCAGATGGTCGAGCTGGTGACCGAAATCGCAGCTGTTGAGCTCTCCCCGAGAGAGCCCACCATTGCAGAGTCTGCAAAGGTGACGCTCACTTGGAGAATCTGTTCTACAATGGTAGGCCAAGCCAAGGCCCAGATGATGAATCCCTGTGAGAGGGTGGGGTCGAAGAGATCCAGGGTTTTTTTGGAACGGCCCATGCTTAGCAAGCTCCTTAAGGGTGAAGGCATAGTAGCAAAAAGAGAAAATAAGGACAATCTAGTCAGAGGAAAGGGCCCTTGCGGGCCCCCTCCATCTCTACCTACTGATCACAATCAGACAGAAGCTGCCTGGGCGAGGGTTATAGATGCGGTGATGACGATGTCTTCGATGGAACAGCCTCGGGAGAGGTCGCTGATCGGCTTGGCAAAACCCTGGAGGATAGGTCCATAGGCCTCAGCCCCTGCAAGTCTCTGGACCAGCTTGTATCCGATGTTACCTGCCTGCAGGTCAGGGAAGATTAGGGTATTGGCAGTCCCTGCAACCTTAGAACCGGGTGCCTTGCTCTTGGCGACGCTACCGATGATTGCGGCATCGAGTTGTAGCTCCCCATCGACTGCAAGGTCTGGAAGTTTGGCTTTGATAAGCTCTGTCGCTTGGACAACCTTGTCTACCAGCTCCCCCTTGGCAGAGCCCTTGGTGGAGTAGGAGAGCATGGCTACCTTGGGTTCTGCTTGCAAGAAAGTCTTGCAAGAGACTGCAGAAGCTTCTGCGATCTGGGCAAGCTGCTCGGCTGTTGGATTGGGAATGGTGGCACAGTCGGCGAAGATGAAGGAGCCGTCCACTCCAAGATCGGTCTTGTCTGTTGCCATCACAAAGCATGAAGAGGCAAACTTGATGCCAGGCTTGGTCTTGATGATGGTGAACGCAGCAACGAGCACATCACCGGTGGTGTTCTCTGCCCCTGCTACCATAGCGTCAGCCTTTCCCAGATGCACCATCATAGCTGCCCAGCGCAATGGGTCTATTATGCCTTCATAGGCCTCTTCTTCGGTCATGCCCTTATGCTTGCGCAACTCGTAGTAGGCTTGTCCAAAGCTCTTTCTGTCTGCATTGGTAAGAGGGTCTTCCAGAATGATCCCATCCAAGGAAGTCTTCACTGCCTCTGCAGCCTTCCTTATGGCACTCTCTTGTCCCACTAGGGTTACCGAGGCTGCAATCTTCTGATCAATGATCTTGCGGGCGGCTTGTATGGTGCGGCTCTCTGTTCCTTCTGCAAGAACGAGTTTCTTGTTGGCCTCAATAGCTTGGGCCTTCATTTTTTCAGCAAATGTCATGGTTCTGCTCCTTGACTGTATAGGTGATAATATATTGGTAAGGATATCACGATTGTTCTTGTTGTGAAAGTGCACCCAGATAGTGTGTCTCTTCTCCCAAATATGCTAGTGTACAATTCATATGCACATCCGAACGGTATTATTCGCCATGATACTGGTGACTGCAGTTGGCTCGAACCTCTTTGGTGGGCTCAGTGCCGAGATCCAGAAGGCCTGCTCGTTGAGCCTGGGCCAGATGAGTGCTCTGATGAGTCTGAGCCAGGTGGGAACTTTGCTCTCATTCATGTTGCTTCCTATCCTGGTCAAGCGCATGGGTCCCTATCTTCTGATGATAGTTGGAATCCTGGGATCGGCTGTCGGGCTTTTGGGAATGGGACTCTCGCGCAGTGCACTCTCCTTTACCCTGTTCTTCCTAGTGCAGGCTTGGCTCGGATACTTCTACGGCACAAATAGCTTCAGCGTTCTGGTCCTTTCTGACCCCGAGCGAAAAAAGACCAATATCCCTCTGATGCATCTGATCTGGAGTGTTGCAAGCATCGCAGCCGGGTTCTACATCTCCCTTATCAAGGGGGATCGTTGGTATCTTGGCTTCTACCAGATGGCCACCGTCTATCTGGTGATGAGCATCCTCTTCATCGCATATATACCCAAGGCAAAAGAGCATCCCCAGCTATTCAGCAGCAAGGGCAAAAGCGGATCATTCCTACAGAGCTTCTCCCTCTTGAAGCAGCGTAGCTTCAGGTTCTTTTTTCTCTACCTCATCCTCTTTAACGCTGTTGAGTACTGCTGCACTGTCTATCCCTTGCTCTACCTCCAGCAGAACAGGGGGGCGACTGCAACCCAAGTTGGCTTCTCCCTTTCGTTGATGTTTGCAGGCAGCACAGCCAGCAGGTTCCTTGTCATCCCCCTGACCAACAGGGCAAAGAATCCTCTGCACCTGTTATTGACCCTTACCATCCTTGGCATTTTATCTACTACCTTGCTGGTGTTGGCACAGACGCTTTCACTAGCGCTAATTGCTATGGTTCTCTTGGGGTTTTCCTTTGGGGCCCTCAACCCAGCTTCCCAACTGCTTGAGGTACATACCTGGCCCCAGGAAATGCTGCAGATAGCAAATATGCACTCGGTAAGCATGGTATTGGGGAGGCTCACCCTTCCTGCCCTCATAGGGCTGGTGAGCATGCGCTATACCTTGCAAGGTGGACTTGTAGTGCTGGTTGCCAGTATGGCAGTCGCCTTGTTTTCCTTGCTCTTGTTTGACCGATCATCCTCACGTTCTTGCTAGCAAGGCGCATATTCAGTACAATGCCGGCAATGAATACTTCTATGAAAATTGGTGTATACGGCCTTGGTCGTTTTGGCTCGTTTTGGGCATGTGAACTCGCTAAGCAAGGCTTTTCGGTCTTTGGGTACGGGCGCAGTGCTAAAACTGCTCCTGAAGGGGTAACGTTAGGAACTGAAGACGAGGTCTTAGGCTGTGACGTGCTCTTTTACTGCGTCGCCATCAGTGCCTTTGAGGAGGTCCTCAAAAGCACTGCATCCAGGATCAAGGAGGCAACGTTGGTGATGGACACCTGCTCGGTCAAGATATATCCAGCCAAGCTTATGCGTACCTATCTTGGAAAAGATGTGCCTTGCATTGCCACCCATCCGATGTTCGGACCAGACTCCGGCAAAGACGGCATTATAGGACTTCCTATGGTGATCTGTCCCGTCCATGCACCCTCTGCCATCGTGCAACAGTGGGTTGACGAGTTCAAGCGGTGGAAACTTGAGGTGCATCAGATGAGTTGTGACCAGCATGACCGTGAGGCTGCCTGGTCACAGGGCATCACCCACTTTGTGGGAAGGACGCTCTCCGAACTCTCCCTTGGTGAGACCCAGCTGGCAACCACCGGCTACCGTAGCCTCACCTCCATAGTGGAGCAGACCTGCAATGACCCTTTGCAGCTCTTCTATGATTTGCAACGATACAACCCCTATGCCAAGCAGATGCGCATGGGACTCAAGGGTGCTGTTGATACGGTAATGCAGACCCTGAAAGACCAGGAGGGTAGTTTTTGAACGTTTGTGTATATACCTTGGGTTGCCGGCTCAACCAGTGCGAAAGTGAGGCAATAGCAGACTCCTTCTCCCAAGAGGGGTTCACTGTTGTAGGGGAACGCGAGCAGGCAGACCTTTTTATCGTAAATACCTGCACCGTCACTTCAAAGGCCGAGCAGAAGGCACGCAGGATGATCCGCAAGTTTGCAGCTACAGCTCCTACCCTGGCTACCGGGTGTTACGCCCAGGTCAACGAGGAGGAGCTCAAGGCCCTTTCGGACCAGGTCATCGTGGTGCCTCTTGAGAAGAAGGCACACTTGCTTAAACTTGCAAAACACCTGAGCGCCTCCCTACAGGCAGGTTTTGACCTCAAGAGCGGCTGTCTCTCCTTCAGTGACGGCAAGGCCTCTGTCTTTGATTATGATGCCGCCTCCTTTGCCTATCATAGCCGTGCATTCCTGAAGGTACAGGATGGCTGTGACAACGAGTGTGCCTACTGCCGGGTGCACATTGCCCGGGGAAAGGCGCTCTCTCTTGATAGTGCGACAGTCGTAGAGCGCGCCCTTGCCCTGGAGAAGGCTGGTTTCAGTGAGATCATGCTGACCGGGGTGAACCTTACCATGTACGACCATACCAACAATGGGTTGGGTGGCTTGCTTGAGGAGTTGCTCGCCTCCCTAGGTGATGGCATACGCCTGCGCCTGAGCTCCTTGGAACCGGACCATATCGATGGGAGGCTCCTTGAAGCACTCAAGGATCCCAGGATGCAGCCTCATTTCCATATTCCTGTGCAGAGTGCGAGCAACAAGGTCTTGAAACGGGTCGACCGTCACTATGACATCGAAGAGCTTTCGGCAATCCTTGACCGCCTGCGCGAGGCGAAAGATGATCCTTTCATCGCAGGGGATGTCATTACCGGCCTCCCTGGTGAGGGCGATGAGGAGTTTGAGGAGACCTACCGCTATTTCAAGGATCAGAAGTTTTCCCAGATGCATGTATTTCCCTTCTCCCCACGACCTGACACACCTCTTTTCAAGGCGAAGGACAGGGTACCGGAGAGTGTGCGGGACGAAAGGGCGAAAAGGCTACGCGACCTCTCCGATGAACTCTATAGAGAGTATCTGATGCGTCAGAGTGGCAAGCCGACCGAAGTGGTGCTGCAGAAACGCAAGGGCGGATTCTGGTATGGATTGAGTGGAAACTATCTTGAGGTGAAAGTCCTTGAGGCTCCCCTGTTTGCAAGGGAAGGGTTGCTGGTTCAGGGACATTTTGTCCCCTGTGACGAGAAGACCTGCAAGCCAGTAGTCAGCTGCCATGCTTAAGCTGTTTGAGACCGAGCGCCTGTGTGCCTTCGTTGTCGACGAAAGCTCATCTAGGCAGATGCTCGCCTATGAGAGGGAGAACCGAGAGATGTTTTCCCAATTCTCACCCCAACGCAATGACAGTTTCTATACGCTGTCCAACTTCCAGCACTACTGTGAGAATCAGGTGACTCTGTATGCTCAGAAGCGTAAGCTTCCCCTGGTGTTTTCCCGAAAGGGGGGCTCTGCCATTATTGCCCAGGTCTATTTGAGTGATATCGTCTATGGTGCCTCCTATAGCGCCAATATCGGCTATAGCACTGCCGGCAAGTGGCAGAGACAGGGTATTGGCACTGAGGCTGTACGTTCAGTTGTCGAATATGCCTTCACCAAGCTGAAACTTCATAGGCTGGAAGCGACCATCATGACAAAAAATACTCCGAGTTTGGCTTTTGCAACATCGCTGGGGTTTGTCCAGGAAGGAATAAAGCGCGAATACCTGCTGCTCAATGGCAAGTGGGAGGATTTCTACCATCTGGCGCTGCTCAATGAGCAACACCCGATGGGAAGAAAAGACTAACTCTTCTTTCTATTCAGTTCCCTGAAGGTCAGCTTGGGCTCCTGTATGACAGCCATAGTGTCGGCAGGGACATCTTCCTTGATCCATACATTGGATCCGATGACAGCGTTCCTTCCTATGGTGATGTTTCCCAATATGGTTGCGTTGGAGTAGATGGTGACATTGTCTTCAATGGAGGGATGGCGCCTGGCCCCTCTGATAAGCTCGCCGCATGCATCCTTGGGAAAGCTGAGGGCTCCCAGGGTGACACCCTGGTAGAGCTTCACATTGTCCCCGATGACAGAGGTCTCTCCGATGACCACACCGGTGCCGTGGTCGATGAAGAAGGACTCTCCGATCTCTGCCCCTGGGTGGATGTCGATCCCTGTTTCCTTATGGGCATACTCGTTGAGCATGCGTGGGATGAGGGGAACATTCATTCTGAACAGTTCATGCGCTATGCGGTGGACAGCAAGAGCTTTCATATAAGGGTAGGAGAGGATTACTTCTCGTACGTTATTTGCTGCTGGATCCCCTTCGAATCCTGCTTTAGCATCGAGTTTCAGCTTGAGCCGTATTTCGGGAAGGAGGGCGCAGATACTTCTGATAATGTGATCGCTCTTTTCTTTGAGTTGAGCATCTTCCGCATCGGGATGTTCGTATTTCAAAGCTAGCTGAACCTGGGTCATCAAGCGTGAGGAGACCATGTTCAGCTGATCCTGCAGTATCTCTTGCAGGCTCAAGCCAACGCGCTCGCGCCCGCAGCGTCCGGGAAACATCAGCTCGATATATTCATTTGCGATATCCCCAAGTTCAAGCATCTGGGGGAGTTGCTTCATACCATAAAAGTTGGCGTTGCCTTTAACTCTTTCAAAGGTACCTAAAAAGGTGGGAAGAAAGGCTGTGGCATCAAAACTGTGGTCTTTACAATCTTTCATATCTTCACCATACGGCTATTTGAGCATTCTATGCAAGGTCTGCAAGGGCAAAGGGCAAGCTGTTCATCAGAATGGACAGCCTCTGGCATGTTCTCCCTTCCTTTTCAATGCCCTCTTCTTCAATATGTCATCTCAGCGTACGTCGTCATGCATATTTTCCCGTTCATTCATCTGTATCCTGTAGGTAGGTGAACCTGACAGTCCTGGTATCCTCCTCCCTTCCTGTCTTCCGGCAAATAAGGCCATACAAGTCAGGACGGCGGCTCTTCATCCACCGCTGTCCGTTACTGAAGGGCAACAGGGTAGCATCAAGGGTGGCAACTACCATGTCATCATCAACAACTTCACTTTCACAAAGAATCTCCCCATAAGGATCGAGGATCATGGCATTACCGGTGCGCACCTCGTCATCATCCCTTCCCACGCCGTTGCTGAAGAGCAGGAACATGCCGTTGTCATGGGCTCGGGAGGGTAGCCAGCGCATGAGCCAACCTCTTCCCTTGGGGCCCCGGCACTCTGCTTCAAGCTCAGCCATTCGTTTTTCACGTTCTTCCCATAAAGCTATGTCGATACGGCTCATCCCCTTGGGGCTTGCAGAGTTGCACCCCCCTGTCTGATGGGGTGCGAGCAGGACCTCGGCTCCCATCAGGGCAGTTATGCGGGCATTCTCGATGATGTTGTTGTCATAGCAGATGAGGATGCCCATCCGAACCCCATGGGGGGTGTCGAAGACGGTGTAGGAATCACCACTTTTCATATGGGCGGAGATGAAACAGTGTAATTTTCGGTGCTTGGCAAAACTGCCGTCGCTCATCGCCACTACATAGGTGTTGTAAAGCACCCCTTCTTCAGACTCTTCAATGAGGCCGAACCCGATGGTCATCTGATGCTTGGCAGCAAGAGCCAAAAGGAGTTGGGTGGAGGGTCCGCTGGGAACCGGCTCTGCCAAAGCGCGGACCTCACCCTCAGCAAGGTTTCTCACATGCCAGTAGCCTGTGATGCACATCTCGGGGAATATGATGAGATCGACATGATCGGCGGAGGCTTTTTCTACAAACTTTCCTATGACAGATAGGTTGTATGCCTTGTCGTCCCTGTGATGGTTGAACTGTACTGAAGCGGCTTTGATGGATTGCACTTTTATTCTCCTGAGGGTGTAGTATACAGGATAATTTGTGTTATGAGATGGAAGATTTATAGTTTTAGACAGGCTATTGGAATGTACTGGAAGAGTTTACTCTCTAGTAAAAACCAGGAATATATCTCGCTTTTAAGTCTAGTAATGTTCTGCTTGTGAGTTTGGCATAAGTGGCCCTACAAATATACCTGTTTGGGGGAACAACAAGTCCTGGGTAGGCTAGCCTGCAGAGTGCTATGTATCAACACGATATTCATTTAATTATGAATATATGCGATTTATTCTATCTCGTTGCCAATTTCCATACCAAAGAAATCTTCATTGTGCATATTCTCAGGGGTGATCAGGCTCAGGAGCTCTTCCAGTTCATCTTGTCGGGTTTTCTGCTGAAACAGGATAAGCATTCCCTTTCTGTTTTGTGAAACCTCGACAACAGAGCCTTCTTTCAGGTTTAGTTGTCTGGAATATGAGGGGGGGATTCTTATCCCCAAGCCATCATCCCATTTCTCAACAATCGTTTTTATGGTTTCGTACTCTCTCTGCATAATTTGAGTATATCAGAGACCAAGACGCAATCAAACATATTCTCTTCTACCTTAACCTTTGTGCTTCCCTCTTTCATAGGAACCATAGGATTATGAAGAACTTGCTCCATTGAGAAACTCCCCAATCCTCGGTGCAAACATCTGGGCAAGCTGCACTGAAACGATAAGCTTGATGGTGTCCCCTATAAGGAAGGGGAGCATCCCTACCTGTATGGCCACCTTCCATGAGAGGGAGCGGTTGTATTTGAGGAAGGGTACACCAACTGCATAGATGGCGAGGGTTGCCAGCGTTCCAAAGATGATGCTGAGAAGGAGGTAGTTCCTTTTGTTCTTTGTTGTTTGCTTTTCCGATGATTCTTCTCCTTCCCTGTCTGAAAGATTTTTAGGTAGGTCAGTATCCTTCAGATTCATTGCATAGTTCCCTGCAATACCCGCAAGCAGGGCCGCAGGAAGCAAGCCAAAGAGGAAACCTCCGGTAGGTCCAAGCAGGATGCCTAGGCCTCCACCTGCTGTGAAAACAGGTAGGCCTACCGCCCCTAGCAAGAGGTAGATGGCGACACTACTCAGTCCTATCGCTATCCCTCCAAGCAGTGAGGCGCTGATGACAAAAAGCGTCTGCAGCGTGATGGGAACTGGGGGAAGGGGAAAGCGAATGTATGCCCCTACGATTATCAGTGCGGCGAATAGAGCGGTCAGGACAGTTTTTCTTGTATTCATGGGAGGAGGGTACCACTTGAATTTTATATTGTAAACTTGAATTTGGTTGACAATTACCCTATGATACTTGCATGAATACATCCCTAGCCGTGCTCTCCTACTTGAGCCACCATCAAGATACGTATGTTTCGGGTCAGAAGCTAGCCTCAGAATTTGGGGTCAGCCGTTCTGCCATTTGGAAAGCGATCGAAACCCTTCGTGACGAAGGGCACCTCATTGATGCGGTGACCAACCGGGGCTATTCCCTGATTCAGCAGGAATCGCTGTTTGACAAAGAGAAGCTTTGCTCTTTGTTGCCTCAAGTACCCATTCACCTCTTTGACACCATAGACTCGACCAACCGCTATGCAAAGCAGTTGGCAAGTGAAGGGTGTGCTACGCCTTCCCTCGTCCTGGCCCATAGCCAAAGCGGGGGGAGGGGGCGTCTGGGGCGTGATTTTGCGAGCCCCAAGGGGGGCATCTACCTCAGCTTGGTTCTTGCTCCTCCCACTTCTGTCTCCTTGGCTTCCCTGATCACCAGCGCGGCAGCTGTCGCTTCTGCCCAGGCGATTGAAGAGGTCTGCTCCATCTCTTGTGGTATCAAATGGGTGAACGACCTTTTCCTTGATGGGCGTAAGGTTGGAGGCATCCTTACTGAAGGGGTGCTGAATGTGGAGAGCGGGACGCTTTCCTCTATGGTTGTGGGTATCGGCATCAACTACTCCACTCCCCAGCAGGCTTATCCACCCGCTTTACGGCAAATTGTGACATCCCTGTATGGAAAGAGTTCGCTGGTACCTGAGCATGTCGATGCCTCTCTCTTAGTCGCCCATCTGGTTACAGCCCTCATCGGGTATTCTTCAGCCTTATCTGATCGCTCCTTCCTCCCTGAGTACCGCTCTCGCTCCATTGTATTGGGTAAGCACATTGTAATTCAGTCTCAGAAGAAACAGCGCAAGGCCTTGGCCATTTCCATCGACGATGAAGCCCATCTGGTGGTCCAGACTGAGGATGGATCGCAAGAAATTCTATCCAGTGGAGAGATCAGCATCGGCCTTGATGCATGAGTTTGGTTTGTAGTATAGTTTCTTCTACTTGCACGAAAAAGGAAAACATAATGCTTGATACGGTACGCCAGTCCTGGAAAGCCCTTGTAGAGAAAGAGCTTGCCTCATATGCCCTTACAATCCTTGGGAAAGAGGTTGAACTGCCCTCTTTGGCAGTTCAGACTCCTCCCAAGCCCGAGTTGGGAGACCTTGCCTTTCCCCTGTTTGCCTATGCGAAGATTCTTCGCACAGCCCCTCCCATGCTTGCCACAACTCTCAAGGATCGCATAGAGAAAATCACTGACCGGCCTTTGGGTGAACTGCTTGTCGCAGGTCCCTATCTAAATATCCGCATTGATATGGCTGCGTTGGCTACATCCCTTTCAGCTTCTATCGAATCTGAAGGTTCCCTTTATGGGACTAACAGGATCCTTGGTGATAAGCGTATAACCATTGAGTTCAGCTGCCCCAACACCAACAAGCCCCTTCACTTGGGGCACATGCGCAACGATAGCATCGGGGAGAGCATCAGTGCCATCATGAAGGCAAATGGGGCTACCGTTCGCAAGGTCAACCTGATAAACAACCGTGGGGTGCATATCTGCAAGTCCATGCTTGCCTATCAGAAGTTTGGCAAGGGTGAGACCCCTGAGTCAACCGGCATGAAAGGCGACCACTTTGTCGGCAAGTATTATGTGATGTTTGCCGCATGGGCAAAAGAGGAGCCCAGTGCAGAACAGCAGGCTCAAGAGATGCTCCAGAGATGGGAAGAGGACGATCCTATAGTGATGGATCTCTGGCACAAGATGAACAAGTGGACTCTCGACGGCCTTGCCGAGAGCTATGCAAATATGGGTATCAGCTTTGACCACTATTACTATGAGTCTGAGACCTACAAGTATGGCAAGGACGAGATTCTCAAAGGCTTGGAGCGAGGGGTTTTCTATCGTGAGGAAGACGGCTCTGTATGGGTCGACCTCGAAGCCATCAAACTGGACAAGAAAGTGCTGTTGCGTAAGGATGGAACCAGCCTGTACATGACCCAGGATGTGGGTACTGCCATCATGCGGCATAAGGACTGGCCGTTCGACTCCCTTATTTATGTTGTTGCCAGTGAGCAGCAGTACCACTTCAAGGTGCTGTTCCATGTTCTTTCCCTGTTGGGCTACACCTGGGCAGAGGATCTGCACCATCTCTCCTATGGCATGGTCAACCTGCCTGATGGGAAGATGAAGAGCCGTGAAGGGACTGTCGTTGATGCTGATGAGCTTGTCCAGCAGCTGACTGACTTGGCAGCCGCTGAGATCCGCTCAAAACAGCGCGAAGAGCAGGTCGGCGATGTCGACAAGACCTCCTCTTCGATCGCATTGGGTGCTCTGAACTACTATCTCTTGCAGGTAAACCCTCTCAAGGATATGATTTTCAACCCTGCTGAGTCCATCTCATTCAATGGGAATACCGGACCCTACCTGCAGTACATGGGAGCCAGAATATCCAGCATGCTCGCTCGGTATGAAAGTGAGGGAGGGGACAGGACAAAGCTTTCCTTTGACAGCAGCCTGCTCACCCTCAGCGATGAACGCGAGCTCATCAAGCAGATCGCCCTCTACCCGGAGGTGGTTGCCCGTTCGGGTGCGGAACTGGATCCTTCGCTTCTATGCTCGTTCCTGTATGAGCTTTCGCGCCTGTTCTCCCGCTGGTACCATGACAACCCTGTGCTGAAGGCAGGAAGTGATGATCTTGTGCGTGCACGGATAGAGCTTTCGGCCATGGTGATGCAGGTCCTGAAGAATGCATTTGCCCTGGTTGGCATTCCCTTCCTAGATGCAATGTGATCTCATTTCCCTTTGTATAGGGCGCAAAAGCTGTTGATGAACCTTTCCTCTCTCCAAGGCAGGTCGGCTTCCTTGCCGATCAGGATCTTGGAGAGGAGGTTCTGCACCGTGGCACTGAACATCTCGATAGCCAGATCCAAATCCTCAACTTCCAGTCTTCCTGTCTCGGAGAGCTCCTCTATGAGGACTCGGCTCTGTGCGTCAAACATCTCGGAGAGGGTTCTGGCGATGGAAGAGGCTTCAGGATGTATCAGTTTCTCAGACTCGATGATGCTGTAGAACCACGACAGGGGCTCTGTTGTATAGACGTCGCTGTAGTGATCCATCGCTCTGAAAAGTACCTCGCTCGCTGTTCCTGCGAAGGAGATGGTTATCTGCTGTGCATAGGCAAGTTTCCTACAGTAAGCGAATAGGGATGTTATCATCTCCTCCCTACTTGCGAAATGATGGAAGACTGATGCTTTTGAGATACCGTTCTCCTTGGCAAGCATCGCAATGGAGACGTTGTCTATCCCCTTCTTGGAGCCAAGTTCCAAGAGGGAGAGGATGAGGTTTTGTTTGGTTGATGTCGTACTCATACCTGATACTAACCTATCGATCGGTAGGTTTTCAACTCCTTTTTCTTTGTTTTTCAATCAATTAACGAGAAATAACCTTGAAGTTTCTTTTTGATGCATGGTATAAGGGTAGGGCACAAACTAAACGTAAGGATGCAAATCGACATGTATGCACTTGTAGAAATTCTCGGAAAACAGTACAAAGCAGTCGAAGGCCAGACCGTTCGGGTTGACTATATCAGCCAGAAAGAGGAAGGGTCTTCCCTCGAGTACGAAACAGTTCTCGCCATCGTGGATGAGGACAATGCAAAGTTTGGCACCCCCTATGTAGCAGATGCTATGGTCAAGGCAACCCTCAATGGAAGCCTTAAGGGTGACAAGATTAGGGTGTATAAGAAAAAACGCCGCAAGGGATACACTAGGACCCAAGGTCATAGACAGAAGTATTCACTGATCACCATCGATCAGATTATCGCTTAAGGAGGAAGGAATATGGCACATAAGAAAGGTGGCGGTAGCTCCCGCAATGGTCGTGATTCCAACTCACAGCGCCTTGGCGTTAAGCGTTTCGGTGGACAGCTGGTTAAGGCTGGTGAGATCATCGTGCGTCAGCATGGAACCAAATTCCATCCTGGTGAAAACGCAGGATTGGGCTCTGACTATACCATTTTTGCAAAGGCTGCAGGTACTGTATTGTTCCACGTACGGAAGAATCGCAAGTACATCAGCATCGTAACTGAGTAGTTTTACTACCGATATTGGCCTTATGGCCTGAGTAGACGAACGCATGTTTGGATTTTCAGATGAGACCTATATTGATGTTGCCTCCGGAAACGGAGGCAACGGTTGTGTTTCCTTCCGCAGGGAAAAATATATTCCCAAGGGTGGGCCGGACGGCGGCGATGGCGGACGTGGCGGCAATGTTGTCTTTGTAGTGAAGAACAACCTGAGGACCCTTGGCCATCTGAAGATGGTGCGTTCCTATCGCGCTGAAAACGGCCGCAATGGCTCCGGGGATCGCTGCTATGGACGTGATGGCAAAGACATTGAGATACCAGTTCCTCCCGGGACTGTGCTCAAGGATCCCAACACCGGGGACCTTATTAAGGATCTCACAGGTGAGGAACGCTGGGTCTACCTGACCGGTGGCCGTGGTGGCCAAGGTAACTATCATTTCAAGACTTCAGTGAGACAGACTCCCCGTTTTGCCCAACCAGGTGAAAAGGGTGAGGAGACGCGTGTCGGTGTGGAGCTTCTGGTTCTTGCCGACATCGGTTTTGTAGGATTTCCCAATGCGGGAAAATCCTCCCTACTCAATATGCTGACCAATGCCCGTACCAAAGTTGCCGGCTATCCCTTTACGACTAAAATTCCCCAGCTGGGCATGTTCCGCTATGGTGATCACGACATTGTGCTCGCTGATATCCCCGGCCTTTTGGAAGGGGCTAGTGAAGGTGCCGGTATGGGCATCAAGTTTTTGAGGCATATCAACCGGACTACAGGTCTGGCTTTCCTGATTGACCTCAGCGATGACCGTTATCTCGATGCCTATGATATCCTCTGTAATGAGCTGGCAGCCTTCGAGCCTTTGCTTTTGGAGAAGAAACAGGTTATCCTTGGTACGAAGCTCGATGAGCCGGGAACCAAGGAGAGGCTTGCAGAGTTGCAGGCGAAGTACCCCGACAAAGAGGTGATAGGCTTGTGTGTCTATCTGGACATCGGCCTCGATGAGGTCAAGCAAGCTTTCATCAAGATGGTAGGGGATACGGAAAACCCGACTCTCCAGGCGCTTGGGGACAGTACTGTAGGGGGGTTTAGTACCTCTGTAGACTTGGATGCCGAGTATCCTGACGAGCCATTCGAACTCTAGGGGGAAACGTTGGTCAAGCCAGTCGCTACTGCCATGGTGGGGGGAAGTTTCAATCCGGTTCATCTTGGCCATCTTCACCTGATCCATACGGTGGCCACCACCACAAGGTATCGCCGCTTCATATTCGTTCCTGTTGCACAGAACAACTTCAAGCGTGATGCGTCTCTTGCAGATGCGCATCACCGTCTTACCATGCTCCAACTCAGCTTCGCTTCATATGGGAGACTCTACCCTGATGATCCCCCGCTTGAACTGGTCAGTGATGCATGTGAGATTGAGCGTGGAGGAGTCTCCTATACCTACGATACGGTCAAGCACCTCTATCTGCAGTACAGCATCAAAGGGCGTCTTGGCCTGGTCATGGGTGATGACCTTCTCTCCACCCTTGATAAGTGGCACGAGTATGATGAACTGAAGGAACTGGTATCCTTTGTTGTCATTCGCCGTGACAAGGAGGCGACACCCTTCTATGACCATGCTGTGGATCTTGAGTATATCGAGAATATGACAGTCGATGACTCTTCAACAACCATCCGTGACGCATGTGCTCTCCTGCATGGTGATGAGGAGCTTTCTGAGGATATTCGCTCTTTGATGCCGGAGGAGGTTGCATCCTATGTTCAGCAGAACAGGCTCTACCGCTCTTGAGGATGAACTCTCTTCACTGATGAGTGACGATCGTCTTCTGCACAGTAAGGCGACCTCCATCACATCCCTGGATCTTGTACGTCGGTACGGTGAGCCCATCGACCTCAACCTCTGTAGGGAAACAGCTCTTTTGCATGACATCGCAAGGGAGTGGGCAGCAGAGGATCTGATCTCGTACGCAGACGATCATCACCTGCAACTGGAAAGCGAAGAGGAGGGTGATCCTGTCCTGTTGCATGCACCAGTAGGTGCCCATGTGCTCTTTCACCAAGGCTATGAAAACTCACTCTGCCTGGCAGTGAGGTATCATACGCTGGGAAGTATCCATATGGGACGTCTCGGTCTGGTTTTGTTCATCGCTGACTACATCGAACCGAGAAGAACACACCTCACTGACAAGATACGGGAGGAACTGCTCTCCCTCCCCTCGCTGGATATGATCTGTCTGGAAATTCTCAGGATGCAGGAGACCTATCTGGTTGCAAAGGGAAACCATGTAGCTACATGTTCCCAGAATCTGAAGCGCTATCTGCTGGCAGGGAAACGCATATGAGAAGGGCCGTCTCGCTTGCCACACTGGTTTTGTTCGCCCTCGTATTCACTGTAGGGTGCTCGAATCAGAAGAGGGAGGCATACTATGGCCTTTTTGGTTCGGAGGGTGTTGTCCTCGTTGTCCAGGACAAGCATCTGGTTGTGATGCATCTGCCCTCAGAATTGGTAAGGGGGTATGCTCTGGCACTGGGCCTTGAGGAGAAAGAGGCTTTGCCCGACCTTTTTGGCATCCCCTCCAAAACCTACTTTGGAGGGGATGAGGCCTCCCTTGCTGAGGTTCGCTCGCTTGTCACCACTCTAGCCGGAGAGGCCCTTGGTATTCCGAGAACAGAGGTAACTGACGAGCTTGCGCTCTCTGTCCTGCAAGCAAGAGCTGGCGACTTGAGGAAAACCCCGTTCGTCAGTACACTGGAATTGTTGACAGGCCTCCCCAATGGCCTGGCCCTGCTACAGAAGATGAAAGCTAGCCACACCTATGATGTGGGGCAGTTCGTAATGATAGATACAGACACTGATTGGAAGTTTTTGAAGGATTACCTGGGCCAATGGCTCAGTTCCGCCTTGCTTCTCGAGTGAAGGAGAATGATTGGATGAATACGAAGGTAGCGGCTAATGCAGAAAGGCTTGGCCAGTTTTTAGAAGACCACAAGTGCACGAATGTGAATATCCTGGATATTACAGGTGAGTGCTCTTGGGCTGATTGCTTTATCATTGCCACGGTAAACAGCGTAGGCCACCTCAAGGGTGTCGCCCACGAGTTGTGGGGCGAGATCAACGACCTTGGGCTCACTGTCGCCAACCGCCACAAGTCACCCCAGGGTGATGGTTGGGAGCTGATAGACTGTGGAGATATTGTCATCCACCTGATGAGTGAGGAGTTGAGGGATTTCTACTCCCTGGAGAAGCTCTGGCAGACTCGGGCGATAGTTGATGCAGATGCAGAGAGCAATGAGTCACAAGAAGACGATGACGATGACGAAGAGGACAAGGAAGAAGCCTGACCTTATAGGTAGCTTCTTACAAAAAAGGTGATCTCAGATCACCTTTTTTGTTCGCCATTTTCCTCGGGCAAATCGTACGAAGAAGAATATACCCCGGCATACCCAATCGAGATACATCCCAAACCATACCCCATACACTCCCAAGCCCAGGAAGAACGCGAGAGCATAGCTTGAGCCTACCCTACATATCCACATGCTGAACATCGAGACGATCATGGTGTACTTCACGTCCCCTGCAGCCCTGAGGAAGTTTGGGATGGTGAAGGAGAAAGGCCAGATCAGGGTGCTTGCAACCATCGCAGTTCGGATGATGTTTGTCGCCAAGTGAGAGGCTTCTGCTGATAGGTTGAAGATATCGACGACAGAGGGGGCGATGATGAAGAGGGGAATGGTTATGAGGGCGATGGATCCATATGCCAGAAAGAGCAGCCTCCTGCCATAGGAGACCGCCAGGTCGGGCCTCTTGGCCCCGAGGCTTTGTCCTATGATGGTTATGGATGCCATGTTTATCGCCCTGCCGGGGATATTTGCCAAAGAAGCGACTGAGTTTGAGATGGCATTGGCCGCCAGGGCCACCGTACCGAAGGATGCGATGAAGCTTTGCACCAGGAGCCTTCCGATATGGAAGATGCTTCCTTCTATCCCGGTGGGGATGCCGATCTGAAGGATCTTCTTCACTTTGTGCCAGTGCCATTCGAACTTCCAGATCTTGTGGATGAAAATGATGTTCTTCCTGTTACTGATCAGGATGACCATGATGGTGGCGGAAAGGATCCTGCTGAGCAGCGTTGCCAGACCTGCCCCAGCTACTCCCATATGCAGGCCAAAGATGAAATAGGCATTGCCCACAATATTGGTGATATTCATCAATATACTTACACCAAGGGATACCTTGCTGTTGCCCATGGAACGGAACAGGGCTGCACAGGCGTTGAAGGAGGCAAGAAAAGGCAATGACAAGAGAATGTACTTGAAGTAGATGGTGCTGCCTACGAGCACATCAGCTTCAATGGAACCGAATATCAGCGAGATTATAGCCTTCCTTACCGGCATGCAGAGGACAAGCAGAAGGGTGGCTACGCCCAAGGATAGTATGAACAGCTGTTTTGCAGCATCATTGGCCGATACCTGGTCCTTCCTTCCAAGGTATTGGCTGGCAACCACAGCTCCTCCTGTTGCAAAGGAGGCGAAGAGCTGTACCATGAGGTGAGATATGCTGTCGATGATGCTTACAGAACCGACAGCAGCTTCTCCGACAGTGGCAACCATCATGGTGTCGACCATGCCGATGGTTATGGCAAGGAATTGTTCTGCAATGAGCGGGACTATGAGCATACAGAGAAACTGCCGGGAGAACATAGGTTTTTCCAGCACCCGAGACGATGTTTTTTTCACGAGCAGCAACCTCTTCCCTATCTTAGGATTGAACTGAGATAAGGGCAAGGGGGGTAATGATCAGCGCAGGTCCTATCCCCCTTTGGAGTTTTTCTCAGGGTAGGTGTTCTGCCTGTTCAGATTACCTTTATTGTCTTCCATCTGCCCCGTGCGAAACGGGTGGCGAACAGTATCCCACGGAAGATCCAGTCGATGTACATGCCGAACCATACCCCATAGACACCCAAGCCAAAGTGGAATGCAAGCACATAGCTTGAGCCTACCCGGAATACCCACATGGTGAACATCGAGACGAGCATCGTGTACTTCACATCACCTGCAGCCCTGAGGAAGTTGGGGACGGTAAAGGCTATGGGCCAGATGAGGGCCGTAGCTATCATGGCTGTGCGGATGATGTTGGATGCAAGAACCGATGCTTCTGCTGATAGATTGAAGATATGGACTATCTGGGGTGCAAAAAAGAAGATTGGGATGGTCATCAAGCCCATTGAAAGGTAGGTCAGAAGAAGAAGCCATTTGCCATAGTGGAGGGCTTGCTCAGGTTTTCGCGCCCCCAGGCTCTGTCCTATGAGGGTGATCGACGCCATGTTGATGGCTCCCCCAGGGATGTTGGCCATGGATGCAACAGAGCCTGCAATGGCATTGGCCGCCAGTGCCACAGTTCCGAAGGAGGCGATAAAGCCCTGTACCATCAGGCGTCCGATGTGGAACATGCTCCCTTCAATGCCTGTGGGGATTCCTATCTGCAGGATTCTCTTCACTTTTTCCCAGTGCCATTCGAACTTCCAAATCTTATAAATGAAGATGATATTCTTCTTATCGCTTATCAGGATGACCATGATGATGGCCGCTACCATCCTGCTGAGCAGGGTGGCGAGACCCGCCCCCGTGACACCCAGGCGCAGTGCAAAGATGAAATAGGCGTTCCCCGCTATGTTGATGATATTCATCAGGGTGCTGACGGCAAGGGATACCTTGCTGTTGCCCATGGAACGGAACAGTGCTGCACAGGCATTGTATGATGCAAGGAAGGGCAGAGAAAGCAGGACGTAGAGAAAGTATGTGGTGCTGTTGGCAAGCACATCTGCTTCCAATGATCCGAAAATAAGGGTGATGATGTTCTTCCGCACGGGAAGGCAGAGTATGAGCAGGATGGTGGAGACTACCATGGAGAGGAAGAACAGCTGTTTGGCAGCATCATTGGCAGAGGCTGTGTCTCTTCTTCCCAGGTACTGGCTTGCTACGACAGCGCCTCCTGTGGCAAAGGCTGCAAAGAGTTGGATGATGAGAAAGGATATGCCGTCAACTATGCTGACGGCACTCACTGCGGCTTCCCCCACTGAGGCCACCATCATGGTATCGGCCATGCCTATGGTGACAGCGAGGAACTGCTCCGCTATCAGAGGGACAATGAGCCTAAAAAGAAACTGACGGGAGAACAGGAGTTCTTCCAACGACTGCCGTTTTGTATTTTTCACTGACAAGAACCTCGGCCCCATCATAGGGGCGAAACACTATTAGGACAAGAGAGAATAAGAGAAAAGAGAGATACGAGATTACTCGAGAAAAGAGATCACGTATCCCATGCCATCAACTTGCTTTTCTAGCCTTTAGTAAGCAGACCCTCGTCATTGTCGAAGGTCTTGTTCCTGAGGTTTTTGAAGAGCCGAACCAGTTTGGCTACAGTCAGTTTCGATTTCTCTTCCCCTGCGACATCCAGGATGATGTTTCCTTCATCCATCATGATGAGGCGATTGCCGAAGTCGATGGCGAACTGCATGTTGTGTGTCACCATCAGGGCCGTAAGCTTGTACTCCTTGATGTAGCGTTCGGTGAGAGCCATGACAATTTGTGCGTTTCGTGGATCCAAGGCTGCTGTATGCTCATCAAGGAGAACCATCTTGGGTTTGCTCATGACTGTCATCAAGAGGGTGAGGGCCTGTCTCTGACCCCCTGAGAGCAACCCTACGTTATCCTTCAGCCTGTCCTGCAACCCTATAGGTTCCAACAGATGCCTAAACTTTTCGCGCTTTTCGTTGTTGAGGCTGATGCGAAGGCCCTTCATGCCTTTTGTTTCGGCTGTGATCATATTGTCCTCGATGGACATGTTTGCCGCAGTGCCTTTGGTGGGATCCTGGAAGATTCTTCCTATGGTCATCGCCCGCTTGTACTCGGGACTGTTGGTCACATCCGTATCGTCGAAGATGATCTTGCCGCTGGTAAGGGGGTAGGTCCCGCTGATCAGGTTGAAGAGGGTTGATTTCCCCGACCCGTTCGATCCGACCACACAGACGACATCTTCCTTGTTCACATGCAGGCTCACATCATCGAGTGCCATCTTTTCATTGACTGTCCCTGGGTAGAACACCTTGGTCATATTGGTTATGTCTAACATCAGTTCTCCTCCTTCAGGGTGGCTTCATGTCTGGCTAGTGAGCGTGCAATGGCCTTTTTCTTTGCTCCCTTGGAGGAGGCGACGCTTCTTGTCTGGGCAATGAAGAGCGAGGCAATTACCAGGATACCGGTAAGCAGCTTGAAGTCATTGGGTGTGATATGGATCAGATAGCCGTACTTACGGCCAAAGAACATCAGAGCCTTGTACATGATGGCACCGAAGATGGCACGCAAGGTAAGCAGGGATATGCGGTTGGTGGAGAAAAGGAATTCACCGAGCATGATGGCGGCCAAGCCCTGGATAATCATGCCCTGACCGAGGTTTGCATCTGCAAACCCCTGGTACTGGGCAAGCAAGCCGCCAGAGAGTGCGATAAGGCCATTTGAGAGTCCGATACCCATGAGTTTGAGCACCTCAGGGTTGATGCCTTGGCTTATGACCATTTGCTCGTTTCCACCCATGGCCCCCATGGCGACCCCAAGGTCTGTACGGAAGAAGATGTCGATGAGTACCTTCACAAACAGGACTACCAACAGGGTTCCCACTAGAGATGCCCATTCTGGGGAGAAGGCAGTAAAGAATTTTGGAAGCTTGGAGTAGAGGGTCTCGACCCGCAACAGGGGGACATTCGCCTTGTTGCCAAGGATCCGCAGATTGATGGAGTAGAGCATCGTCATAGTGAGAATACCTGCCAAAAGGCCGGGAATTTTCAGTTTGTTGTGGATGGCTGCTGTTACCATGCCTGCAAGAACTCCTGAGATAAAGGAGAGCAGGAGGGCAAACGAGATCGGAAGGCCGTTTACAATGGCCATGGTTGCCACTGCCGCCCCAGTTGCAACCGATCCGTCGCACGTCAGGTCAGCAAAGTCCAAAATCCTATAGGAAATGAGAATGCCAATGACCATAAGTGAAAAGACCAGGCCATCTACGAAAATTCCTTCTAACATGTATAACCCCTTACCATGAAAAAACCGCCGCTCTCAAACAAGAGTGGCGGTTCTGTTTGGACCCCAGACTATTTCTGTCTGATGGTCTTACCGTCCTTGATGAGCACAGCCGCACTGTCTTGCAGTGACTGCGGAATAGTATATCCAAGCTTCTTTGCAGTATCAAGGTTAAACCATAGTTCAAATTTGGTGGGATCGGTGATATAGACAGTACCGATGGTACCAGCTTTCTCGCCCTTGATGACTCTTTCCACAACTCTCCCTGTTTCCAGGCCGATGCTGTAGTAGTCAAAGCCCCATGCGATCATGACATTGAGGCCGTCAACTCCGGAGGGGTCGGCACTCATCAGAGGTTTGCCTGCTTTTGTGGTGACATCGTCAACAGAGGCGAGGGCGCTGATGACTGCGTTGTCAGTAGCAATGTAGACTGCATCGACACGGTCAATGATGGACTGGGTGGCCATCTTCACTTCACTGGAGTTGCTGATGGCAGCAGAAACAAAGCCTATGCCTAATTTGTCACATGCAGCTTTGGCCATCTCCATCAGGATAACACCGTTGGCCTCTCCTGAAGCGTAGATATTTCCAATTGACTTCGCTCCGGTAAGGTCTGCCAGAAGCTTGATCTGCTCTTCGACAGGATTCTTGTCTGAGACTCCTGCGATGTTAGCGGCTACAAGGCCAGCTTCAGTGGAATCTGTTACTGCACTGAACACAACTGGGGTAGATGAGTTTGAGAACACCTGGGCAAGAGCCTGAGCTGTGGGAGTGGCAATGCCGACTGCAACATCTACCTTATCGCTTTTGAACTTCTGGGCGATCGAGGATGAGGTTGAAATGTCACCATTGGCATTCTGCAGGTCGAAGGTAACCTTCAGGTCGGTGGTAGCAAGGTAATCCATGATGCCTTTCTCAGCTGCATCCAGGGCAGGGTGGGCAACTATCTTTGATACCCCGATCTTGTATGTCTTTGGTCCAGTTGCGGCCGGTGTTTCAGCAACACCTGCTGCGAAGGTAAAGGAGACCGCAGTAAGGAACAGAATAAGCAACAATACTGTCGTGCGAAGTGTAGATTTCATGTAAATATCCTCCAGATAATGGGAAGTGCGTTTGCGAAACTATAGCCTTATTTTGGTCTTTTGTAAATCGCCTTATGCACATTAATGAATATAAATTCATAAGTTATGCATAAGATTTGAAAAACAAGGGAAATCGTCCCCTATGCAAATCCGAAGAATAGCAAAAAGAGAGGATTGGAGAAGAGTGAACAGGGGTGGAAAGTATGAGGGAAAACAGAGACAAATGATCCATGAATGGTAGCACTATCAGTATCTGAATTAGTTTTATTATACGTATACATACAAGTACAAGTACAAATTCAAGTAAACAAGTACAGTTCTCCACCTGCTGTGCAGATACTCTGCACAGCAGGTGGAGAACTCTTAAGGTCTTCATGTGAAGATGAAAAGCACTGTATCAGTAGTCTCTTCGTCTCGACTTCCTTCTTGCAAGGGAAAGGCCCCCAAACCCGCTTATGATGGCGATGTAATAGCCAAAGTCGTAGAGCCAGCCTGTATTGTGAACCTCGTAAATGCGAACAGAGGGGTCAAAAATCCCGATGATGAGGGAGATTGGTGCGATCCAACCATGCCAGATGCCTAGGAAGAATCCGGCAGGTTTGTCATCAGGTGTAGTGAGTGTCCCCGGCAAGCAAGAGCTCAGCAAGAGGATGAGGACGAGGAGAAAAAGGCCAATGCCCAACATCTTTGTATGTTTTGATCGAATCATATGAACCTCCGATTTTCAATCTCAAGAATACTACCAGGAGGTTTCCCAAGGCAAGGGTGTCTATCAAGCCAGGGTGAGTTTGCTGTCTCAATTCACCAGGGCTTCCTACTGTGTCTCTCTACCCTATAGGGATATTCAGCGTAGAAAACTTGTTCATTACCGAGCGAGTGTGGAAAAGCAAGGTGAGATACCCCGTCCCTTGGAGCGGATAAGGAGGCGACGCCTCCTCTTTCCAGGGCTTGCCCTGGGGTATTGATACCTTTCATTGGATGCATAATCATCTGTGTCACTCGTAGTTCGCTTGTCGATACTAATTCGCCAAGTGTCAGCTATCCTGAAGAAAGGGACGAATATTCCAGATAGGTGCAGAAAAGCACAAGAGAACCTGGATTTACCAGATTCTCTTGTGCTCACAGGAAAGTCCTGCTGTAGTGAATAGGTGATAGGTTGTGATAATAGTACCCTACGACCTAGTTTCGCTGTATCTTCCCATCCTTGACCAACACTGCTGCTGAAGAGAGCAGTCTCTCATCAATGGTGATGCCAAGCCTCTTTGCCACATCAAGGTTGAACCAGAGTTCGAACTGGGTTGGGTCATCAAAGAAGACAGCTCCTATGTCCTTGGGATCTTCTCCCTTGAGAATCCTTTCGACGACCTTGCCGGTCTCGACGCCTACTGTGTAGTAGTTGAAGCCCCAGCTCATCAGGAAGTCGATGTTTTCACTGCTGGTGGTATCAGTGTTGAAGAGGGGGACTTCTGCCTTCTTGCATACTTCACTGACTCCTGCGATGGCACTGACAACGGTGTTATCGATGGCGATGTACATGGCATCGATGCGCCCTACAATAGATTGGGCTGCCATCTTCACTTCACTGGAGTTGCTTACCGCAGCAGCTACAAACTCAATGCCACGCTCTTTGCAGATCTCCCTTGCCAGTTCCATCATGGCAACCCCGTTGGCTTCACTGCTGGTGTAGATCATCCCTAGTCTTTTTGCCTTGGTGATGGAGAAGAAGGTATCCAGCTGCAACTGTACAGGATTGAGATCTGAGATTCCTGCGATATTGGTAGGTTCTGTCTTGTCGTAATTTGCAACCAAGCCTGCTGCAAGGGGGTCGGTTATTGCACCGAAGACCACCGGGATGTCTGTAATAACCTGAGCAAGGGCTTGGGCTGGTGGGGTGGCAATGCCTATGACCAGGTCTTTCCTATCGCTTTTGAACTTTTGTGCTATGGCAATTGCAGTTCCAATTTCTGCATTGCAGTTCTGCAGGTCAAAGGTTGCCTTGATGGTAGTGCTGTTGAGATAATCCTGGATACCCTGCTCGATGGCATCGAGGGCGGGGTGGGCCACCATCTTGGAAATGCCTATGGAAACGCTGTCCTGTTTGAGTTCTGCTGCGGGCTGTGCAAAGAGGAGGGTAGGGATGAGCAAGAGGGCTAGGGCAATACATTTTTTCATGGTGTTTCTCCTTGTGATGGTGTTACTATACATAGAAACTTTCTGAAGCGCAAGTACCTATGCATAGAAACATAATAAATCTTTTTCCTTGGATCCCTATGTATTGCCATCTTCTTGTATCCTTTGGGTATTCTTTTCATTTTGTTGCTCCATATTTCTCTTATTGCATACGGCATTCATCGGGTATTGCTAGTTGTGTATTGATGGTTTCTCAGATTGGTTTTGCTTGCTATGACGGTAGTATGAAAGTGGATAGTCTTCGGGCAAACAAAAAACCTCCCCGTGGGGAGGCTTCTTTCTGGTAGACACGCTACTTTCTAAAAATCTTCTTCGTCATCCAGTTCGTCGAGAGCAAAATCCTCTTCCTCGTCCTCGTCAAACACCACGTCCTCATAGGATTCGTCTCCGTCGATCATGAAAGCATCGTCGATGAGTTCATCCTCGTCTTCCACATCATCGAGGGTTTCATCGTCATCATCACCGAATTCAATTACTTCCGGGGCATCGTACAAGTCAGCCAGGTAAGCATCTTCCTCTTCTTCGAGTGTGCTGAAATAACGATCTTCTTCATCATCGAGGTCATCTTCTTCCTCACGGTATTTAGCCATGTTCATACTCCTTGCAAAACATCTCTACCCTTACATGCATAACAGTAAAAGAAGCTTATTCACTTGTCAATTGGTTATCTGCCATTCCGTTATAGTTGAAGTTGCTCTGGACAGCTCTGTTTCACACTGCTATGATTGCCCCATATGAGAAACAGAGATGCATATCTGGCCATTCCTATGGGTGATCCTGCAGGAATAGGCCCTGAAATAGTACTGAAAACCCTAGTTGGTCTATCGGGATCGCTACATTTGGTAGTGGTAGGATCTGAGACCTTGTTTACCAAAACTGCAGGCGACCTGCACCTTGAGGGAGCCTTTGATGTGGTGGTGAATGACCGGCCTTCACTTGAAGCTGCCCAAACCAAGGGCTTGGCCCGTATCCTCTATGATATTGGGGGCATCGAACTTGAGACTTTTGCCTATGGAGAGGTCAGCGCCATGTGCGGTCAGGCTGCCTACGAGTCGGTCAAGACGTGTGTCTCGCTGGTAAGTGAAGGGTACTGCAAAGCTGTCGTAACCCCACCGTTACACAAGGAAGCGTTGCAAGCTGCGCATGTCCCCCATATTGGGTACACGGAGATTCTTGCTGACCTCACCGGTTCACAAGGCGCGGTCACCATGTTCGACACGCTGGGGATGAAGATCTTCTTCCATACCAGACACCTCTCCCTCTCCGATGCCTGCAAGGCTGTGACCAAGGAGAGCCTGTTCAAGACTATTGTGCAGTGTGAGGCCATTAGTTCTGGCAATGGGGTGTTTGACATGAATTTACCTATGGCTGTTGCCGGTCTCAATCCCCACTGTGGGGAACACGGCCTGTTTGGTGATGAGGAAGGAGTATCCATCGAACCTGCAATAGAAGAGGCGAGGTCGATGGGTATTGATGTGGTTGGCCCCATCGGTGCCGACTCCGTTTTTCACCAGACCAAGATAGGGAAATATCGTGCTGCCATCTCCCTTTACCATGATCAGGGGCATATTGCGGCAAAGACCCTGAATTTTCACCAGACCATTTCCATTACATGGGGCCTTCCTTTCTTGCGCACCAGTGTGGATCACGGCACGGCCTTTGACATTGCCGGCAAGGGCATAGCTGATAACCGAGGTATGGCACGAGCCATACAAGTTGCTTCTGAGTATTTGGCTTCTGAGGAGGGTCTCTCATGAGAAAACGGGCATTACTAGTAGGCATCCTGAGCATGGTGGCGATACTGGCGTTCACCTCTTGTGCTACGTCCATCAAGGTACGACACCTCATCCCCAGTGATGTTGATGTCAGCAACCATCGCAACATTGCCATCGCCTCCACCGAAAGCTATGCCTTTCCCCGGGGGGGCGTGCTCCCTCCTTGGATAAAGGGCTCCAGCGACACCTCCTTCTCCCTCAGCAGCAGCTTTGATTCTGAGGTCAGTGCCGATATAGCCGAGGCAAGTACAGCATACCTAGTCGATGCCTTGGCCAAGACAGACTACTTCACCATTCTGCCCCCTGAGACGACTGATGCCTATCTCACCCTGGGTAAAAGTGGAAAGAATGCATACTCCCTTCTGATAGATGAGAGCGTTGAGGCTCTTCTGAAAAGCTCCATCACCTATATGAACTGTGAAGAGCAGATCATAGGAAGGGATATTAAGGAGTGGGTCACAGAAGATCCTAATCCTTCCGATCCTGCGTCAAAGGTCATCTCCTATGAGAAGGTCACCGGCCGCTCGTTCTTCCTTGAACAGAAGGCTACTATAACCTTCACCTATAGCCTCATTGACCTCAAGGCTAACAGGATCCTGGCAACAGACAGCTTTACCTCGCAAGAGACAAAGGAAACCTGTCTGGGCAAGACAATCTTTGGGATTGGTGAAAATAGCCGTGACACAGATGAGCGTTGTTACTCCAGTGGGTTTGCCCCCTCCTTCTTCCCTCTCTTTGAGAAGATGGTCAAGGCCATTCCCTCCCAGATAGCCAAGCAACTTGCTCCTTCCTGGGAAGAGACACGTGTCTCGCTGATGGCCAACAAGCCAAAGGTTGACAGTGTCAAACAGGCATACAAGATGGCAGAGCAGGATAACCTCCGAGAGGCGTACTCCCTTTTCTTGCAAGCATGGGAACAGAGAGGGCATCTGCCTAGTGGCTACAATGCTGCCTTGTTGTTGGAAGGAATGGGCCAGTATTCCGAGGCTCTTGCGCTGATGAATCAGGTGTACAACAGGACAGGAGACCCAAAGAGCCATACCCAGCTGATACGTTTGAAAGAGGTCTCCAGCCAGCAGGATGCGGCTATGAAGCAGATTGATGGGACTACTGGTATTGTTGATGGGAATGTTGTCAGGACACAGATCCTGACGATGGAGTGATGATGGAAGGTTTGGGACGGCCAAGGATATTGGTATATACAGGTGATGGGAAGGGAAAGACCACCGCGTCGATGGGTCAGGTGATGAGGGCCCTGGGGCACAAGGGAAGATGCGCCGTGGCGCAGTTCATCAAGGGTGATCCTCAGAGCCTCGATAGCGGAGAGTACCGTACAGCTACCCAGCTGGGAGTTGTATGGAAGAGTTTCGGTTGTGGCTTTACCTGGGTCGGGGACAACGCAAAGACCAATGCCTCTCTTGCCGTCAAGGGGTGGGAACAGGTCAAGAGGTGGATCTCCACCGCAGGCTTTGACCTTATTGTCCTTGATGAGTTTACCTATACCCTTTCTCTAGGCTACCTCGATACCGAGGAAGTATGTCGCTGGCTTTCAGACCATAAACAGAAAGAAGGCTTTCCCCACCTCGTCATTACCGGTCGCGATGCTCCACCTTCCCTTGTTTCGATAGCCGATATGGTCAGTGAGGTGCATATGGTGAAGCACCATATGCTTTCAGAAGGCGCTCAAGCCTCTTCAATGATTGAATTTTGACCATTTGATAGCCTATTTTGCAACTCTCTGATCTTTGTCCTTTCATAAACGATCATTTCTGGGTATAATCACAGGCAGGAGTTTGAAATGGGCATTTGTGATTTCCATTGTCACTTATTACCTCAGATTGATGACGGCTATGTCTCTGTAGAGGGATTCACCCGAATGTTGAGTCTCTACAAGGAGAGTGGGGTCTCTTCCATTGCCTTTACGCCGCATATCTACAATCCGTATGTGAAGACCAGTATCGGATCGTTGCGCGACACGTTCACATGGGCGTCAAAGGTTGCTATGGACATGGGGATGGTGACCTACCTGGGCAGTGAGCTGTTTGTCGGTGACCAGGCGGAATTGAAATGCATTCCCATTGCCGACAAGTACTGTCTTGTTGAGTTTGGTCTCTCCCTTCCCCCTGCAAACCTGATCCCGCGCCTGGAGAAGTTGCAGTCCGAGGGGCTTACGGTAATTCTTGCCCATGTCGAGCGGTATCGTTGGCTGAATCCCTCAAGCTCCATGTTGGAGCGCCTGCTCGCCCTTGGGGCCTTGGTTCAAGTGAATGTCGAAGCTGTCGAGAACGGATCTGCCCTCTCTTATCTGAAAAGCGGACTGGTGGATCTTGTGGCGACCGATAACCATGGTGATGAGACTCTTCCTTCCCGTATGCTCGCCGTCCTGAACGATTGGCCTAAGGTATACGATAAGATGGAAAGAATGATTTTGTGATTTGCACCCGAAGGGGTGAGTAAGGAGGTAGCGCATGCTGCTTGATATGACTATTGCGAACTTTAAGTCCGTACGGTCTGCCCAGACTATTTCGTTTGAAGCTGTCCGGGACAACAGGTTTCCCGAGTCAAAGGTGGTTGCAGTAAACGATAAGCTCAAGCTTATCAAGACCGCGGCGATCATAGGGCCCAACGGAGCAGGGAAAAGCTCCTTTGTCCGGGCACTCGAAGCTTTGAAAGGTATTGTGACCGCACGGGAAGAGACAGCGAACCCCCTGCAGATTCTCAGCGGGACTTCATTTGCCTACTCTGATGAGAAGGGACAACCTGCCACTATCATCATCAGGGTGGTATTGGAACAGGGGGATGCGACGCAGGATTCCACTATTGGTATCTATACCCTGGTTGCTGACCGGGAGAAGATTTTTGAAGAGTCCATGTTTACCATGGTCGGGCGTTCCAAGCGGCTGATGTTCGAGCGAAAGCTCAACGAGGCTTCCCTGTTGCTCGATGATGCGGATCTTGCCTACAAGTACCGCTTTGGTAAGAATTACCGTGGGGAGAAGAAACGCCTGGTCGATAAGGTGGACGAGAAGCACTCCTTCCTCAGTGCCTCTATGGCCAAGGGAAGTGAGACTACACTGCCTCTCTACACATGGATTGACGAATGCCTGCATATGATGCCCATGGGTGTTTCCAATCTCAGTGAGAAGTACCTCATCACCCAGCTGACCGAGCACCCTTCCTGGGTAAAGCAGCTGACCAACTTCCTGTGGAGTGTCGATATCACCGATATCCGTGATATAAAGATCAAGGATGACCGGCTGATCTTTGTCCACACCAACGTCACCCAGCACTACGCCTCATACTTCTCCTTGGAGAGCCTGAGCCTCAGAAGGCTCTGTCTGATCGGGGTCGCGTTCTTTGAAAGCTTCATCAAGCCCAGGACGTTGATCATTGATGACTTCGGCATGTTGTTGCATCCCTATGTCCTGGCGCATATCGTTGAGATATTCGAGGAGAGCAATACCGGCTATGGCTCACAGATGCTTGCCGTGGACTGTAACCCCTCGCTCTTGCAACCGGGACTCATGAGACGTGATGGCATCTACTTTGCTGAGAAGAACAGCGAAAGTGCAACCGTCTATTACAGCCTTGCTGATTTCAAATATTCCAAGAACAGGGACAAGACCCAGGCCCAGTACATGAACGGGGCATTCGGTTCGTTGCCTATTCTTTCTGAGTTTTGCTTTGTTGACGAAAAAACGGACAAGGAGGTCTGACCATGGCACGCAAAAAAGTATCCAACAAGCCGCGCAGGACTATCCTGATAGTTACAGCCACCGAAGCTGAGGCTCTTTATTTTTCCCAGATGCGTAAGGATTGCAGGTATTCCAACCTGACAGTCTTGTGGGAGCCGGAGTTCAAGGATCTTGAACATCTGGTCACACTCGCATCGCGCTACCGAAACACCGGCAACTATTCGGTTGTCTGGGTTTTGTTCGGTCTTGCAGATCTCTCTATCACTCCCTCTGAGGTAAAAACGCAGATTCCCTATGCCAAGAAGAAGAAGGTGGGGCTGGCTTGGACCAATCCCGCCATGCCCCTCTGGTACCTGCTTCACTTGCAGACCCCCAGGGGTTTTGTCGGTGAGACAAATCTGATAAGCAGCGCTTTGCAAAAGGCCCTGCCTGGCTTTACCTCTGATGCCTCCTATCTGTTGACCGATGGCATGTATCTGCATTTGAAGCTTTATCCTGCAAAGGCCAAGGCTTCCCTCAATGCAAATGCCTATAACCGTCTGGTCGAACAGGAATTGGGACTGGCTGCGGTTTCACTGGTTCCTCTGTTGAACGATATCACCGATATCTGCGGTCTTGCAGACCTTACGCATAATCAGAAGCAATTGGGCATGAATAAGGGGTAACCTTGGTGAGTGGATTGACGTTACTGGTCTATATGATCGCGTTCGCACTTGGCTGTATGACGCTAGCCCTGGCTATCGTCTACAGCATGAACTCCTCTCACCAGTGGACCAAGTTCTTTATAGTCTGTCATGCATCCCTTTTGGGGTGCATGATGCTTTTAGCCCTGCAGTTCATCACAGACCTTTTCCTTGCGGGAACTGCGTCTGTGGTGGTGGGGTACATAATCGGTTCTGTATTCATTGCGAATGTGACCTTTCTGACGGTATTCGTACCGTATTTCACTACGTGGGTAATAGCACACCCCTGGAGAAATCCCTACAAGGCCATATTCTACTCCCTTGCCTGTGTCTATCTCGGTCTGGGGATTTCCCACGCAATTACCGGCAACAAGCTTTTTGATGACCTTATGATCCTCCTGTTCGTGTTTGTCGTCGGGTTCTGTCTTATCATCATGCTCAAGAACCTCTCGTCCATCGAGAATAAGACAGCAAGGGCGACGTGCATCACCATCATCATTGTCAGTGCATCCATGCTGCCGTCGATCTTGCTCTCGCTCTTCTTTCCCTCCATCAAGCTGCTGATGTACGGGGTGTATTTCCTTGCCTTCTCCATAAGTGTCATGACATTTCTGTTTATGGAGTTTGTCAGGCTGGCTAGGGAAGGATCCATTGGTAAGAAAGTCCTTGTCTTGGAGGACCTCGCACCCTATCATATAACTGAAAGGGAGTATGTGGTGATCCAACTGGTAAGCGACGGGCTGACCAACAAGGAGATAGCGGCAAACCTTGGCATCAGTGCCAATACTGTGAATAACCACGTGGCCAATATTTTCTCCAAGACAAAGGTACGTAGCAGGATAGACCTGCTGAACCTGCTCAAACAGACATGGTAAGGAGGCCTGAGATGCACATTTCCTATGATGTATTTCCTTGGAATAAGAATCACTACCAGGATAAGGCTCCTGTTCGCAAGTGCGCCAGGGCTTGGAAGATGGTACACCAGAATCGCTCTCCAAAGGCAGTCTTACTTGTCCATGGCTTCAGTGGCTATCCGGGAGAGCTCATCAGGCCTGGGATGGATCTCTATGAGGCGGGCTTCGACTGCTTTGCCCCACGACTTCCGGGCCATGGGACCTGTGGTGATGACTTTCTCGCTTCCCAGGCGGAGGACTGGATAGGAACCATCTATGATGCCTATGTGAACCTCAGCAAGAGCTACGCGAAGGTGTACCTGGTCGGGCACTCGATGGGTGGTGCCATAGCCACCATCATAGCCGATGCCTTTGATGTGGAGAGGCTTGCCCTGCTGGCTCCAGCTCTCCTGATCCCATCAATACCGGTGTGTAAGCTCAGACTTTTCCGCCATTTTGTCAAACGGCAGAAAGTAGTCTGGAAAAGTGATCCTGAGTACCATTTCCACTATGAAGGTGATGTGGATGACGATGCTTTCCTTGAATCCGAATATTGGTCGTATACCTTCCCCCCTGCCGTATGGGAGCTGGAAAAGATTCGACGCCAGGCAGTAGCATGCCTTGACCATCTTGTAGCCGATACGTTGATCATCAGCGGAGGATTGGACAAGACTGTCCCCCAGGGGGCCAGTCGTCTTGTCATGGAGAAGGCGAAGGGAAAGAACAAGCACCTGCATATCCCAGCAGCCTCCCACTTCATGCCCTATGACAAGGATCTGCCTGCACAGGACAAGGCTATGGAGAGTGTCGTCTCCTGGTTGGTGAACGAGTAGGGGAAGAGCATTCGTTGTTGCAATGCATTGAAGTAGCAAGCCTGGATTTTCATCCAGGCTTGCTACACGTTTCATGATGTCTTGTGAGAATTTTTGGTGTTATATTGGGAAGTAAGGAAAGGGATAGCTCCAATCCCACCAATCCAGTGGTGGGAGTAGGTCAGGCTCTACCTTGTCTGCCCGTATGCAAGTAGCGACTCTTCAGCAGAGTGTAGTACTCGTAGACTGAGGATATCTTGTCGCTGAGGGAGACCACAAAACTCTCCTTGTACCTGGGCATCGCCCGGGTCTTGGGGAACATGTGCTTGACGATGATATCAGCTTCAAGATCACTGACCTCAAACTGCCCTTTGGCATTTGCCAGGGCGATGTGCGGATGTTCTCGTCCATGGAGGGCCTTTTTTGCGTCATTGGCCTTACGCTCTCTCCAGTCATAGAGGAAGAAGTCATGTAGGAGACCCCCACGGGCTGCCGAGCGGTAGTCAAGGTGAAGTGCCTTGGCTATCACATAGGATATGTAGGAGACTCGGATGACATGGTCATAGATGTGGTTGGTATGATGGAAAAACCCTTTGAGCTTGCGAAACTCCTGGTTGAGGAGGATGTCATCGACAAGGAGTATGTACTCCTTGCGTTGGGGACGGGCAAAAAGATAGGGGGTTCTCCCTACACGTGCCATAGAGCTGTAGAGGTGATAGGCAGCCAACAGGCTTACCAGGACGACGGCCAACAGGATTATGATAGAACTGCTCGAAAGGAGAGCATAGAGTGGTGTTATGTTTTTTGCAATGAAGAGCAGGGCAAACAAGATAGCTGGAATGGAAAAAAGCCTTTGCAGCTCTCTATGGTTACCTTGTCCGAATGCAGTGTTTGTGGGAATTGCGTACAGTGTAGTCCTCCAAAATATAATTGTATGAACTCTATATCAAATTAGGAGTTAGGGCAATGCATAAACCCTGTTACATGTCAATGCTGTTGGTATAAGAGCAGGTATGTAGGAGACCCCTTTATGCATATTTGCTGTGGGTGATATTCTGAAATGTCCCAAATTTCATGGGTAGCCAGCCTAAGGGTGCGGTGCCAGTGCCTAATTCCCTGATTCAGTGCATTGTTGCCATTTTCTCCTTTTTACGGTACAACAGTACCAATGAGAAGGAGTATATCCTGATGGAAGTTAGAGTACGTTACGCCCCCTCCCCGACAGGTTTGCAACATATCGGTGGAGTGCGCACAGCTTTGTTCAATTATTTTTTTGCCCGTGCAAACGGGGGAAAATTCATTCTTCGTGTAGAGGACACGGATCAGGAGCGGTACAGCGACGAATCCTTGGAGGATTTGTACAATACCCTCAACTGGCTTGGCCTCAAGTGGGATGAAGGCCCTCTGGTAGGAGGCCCCTACGCACCGTATGTCCAAAGCGAACGCTTTGACCTCTACAAGAGCTATGCCGAGCAGCTGGTATCTGATGGCAAAGCATACCGGTGCTACTGCACCTCCGAGCGTCTGGAAGCACTCAGGGCCGAACAGCAGGCTGCAAAAAGCGAGATGCAAGGCTATGACCGCCATTGTTCCAACCTCAGTGAGGAGCAGCGATCAGAGCTCGAGAGCCAGGGCTTGAAGAGTGTCATCCGCCTCAAGGTTCCCCTAGAAGGAAAGACGACCATCCATGATGTGCTTATGGGAGACATTACGCGCAGAAACCGTGATGTCAGCCCTGACCCTGTCCTTCTGAAAAGTGACGGCTTTCCTACCTACCATCTGGCAAATGTCATCGATGACCATATGATGCATATCACGCATATCATGCGTGCCCAGGAATGGATCCCCTCAGGGCCCTTGCATATTCTGCTGTATGAAGCCTTTGGCTGGGAGGCCCCGCTCTACTGTCACCTGCCCATGGTCATGGGTAAGGATGGGCAGAAGCTTTCCAAGCGCCACGGGTCCACCTCCGTACGGGATTTCAAAGAGAAGGGATACCTTCCTGAAGCCCTGATGAACTATGTCAGCATGGTCGGATGGTCCTATGATGGGCAGCGGGAGTTCTTCAGCAAGGAGGAGCTCGAAGAGGTGTTCTCCCTGGAGAAGATCAACAAGGCCCCAGGGGTCTTCGACTATAAGAAACTCGACTGGTTCAACGGACAGTATATCCGGATGAAGAGCGATGAGGAGCTTGCCCAGTTGCTGCTTCCCTATATGGTTGGGGCGGGCTTTTTGTCAGAGCCTCTCTCCGATGATGTGCAGGCCAAGTTTGATGCTTTGGTTCCTGTGGTGAAGGAGCGACTGAAAGTCCTCAGTGATGTGGTCCCTCTCTCCCGCTTCCTTTTTGAGGAGCCTGAGTATAGCGACCCCTCCCTGTTCCTTGCAAAGAATGTCGAGGGCCCTGTCGCTCTCGCTGCTTTGGAAGGCTCCTATGCCATTCTGAAGAAGGGGTTTGCCGCCTCTGCATCCAACGAGGATATGGAGCAGGAGATAGCAGCCTTGGCAACTGAGTTGGGCATTAAGGTAAATGGGGTTTTCATGCCCCTGAGGGTGGCCCTTACCGGCAGTTCGGTGAGCCTCCCCCTGTTTGATTCGATCTCCCTGCTTGGGCAGGAAAAAACATTTGCAAGAATTGAGACAGCATTGTCAGTGCTGAGAAGTGAGGGTTGAGAATATGGCTGAAGTAACAATGGACAAGATTGTCTCGCTGTGTAAGCGTCGTGGATTTATTTTCCAGTCGAGTGAGATCTATGGTGGCTTGAGTGGCGCGTATGACTACGGGCCGATGGGGGTGCAGCTTAAGAACAATATCCGTGATTTCTGGTGGAAGGAGATGACCCAGATCCATGACGGTATCGTCGGCCTCGACGCCTCGATCCTGATGCATCCCCGTGTGTGGGAAGCCAGCGGCCACGTTTCGAACTTCACCGACCCCATGGTCGACTGCAAGCAGTGTAAATCCCGTTTCCGTGCCGATCAGATCGACCTCAACGGGGCTTGCCCAACCTGTGGTACGAAGGAGAGCTTCACTGAGCCAAGGAATTTCAACCTGATGTTCTCCACCCATATCGGAGCCGATGCAGATTCGGGTTCGACCCTCTATCTCAGACCCGAGACGGCACAGGGCATCTATGTGGACTTCAAGAACATTGTGCAGTCGAGCAGGGTAAAGATTCCCTTTGGCATTGCCCAGGTCGGCAAGTCCTTCCGTAATGAGATTACCACCAAGAACTTCATCTTCCGATCTTGTGAGTTTGAGCAGATGGAGATGCAGTGGTTCTGCAAACCCGGTAGTGACGAAGAGTGGTTCTCCTACTGGAGGGAGCAGAGGATGGCCTTCTATGAGAAACTTGGCATCAAGAGCTCAAGCTTGCGTTGGCACCAGCATGGTCCTGATGAGCTTGCCTTCTACGCCAAGGATGCCTATGATATCCAGTTCCTCTTCCCCATGGGGTGGCAGGAGCTCGAAGGGGTGCATAACCGCACAGACTACGACCTTACCCAACACCAGAATTTCAGTGGCAAGGAGATGAACTACCTCGATCCTGAGTCCAACGAACGCTACATTCCCTATGTAGTGGAGACCTCTGCAGGTCTGACACGAAACGTGCTGATGGCTCTCAGCGATGCCTACGAGGAAGAGACCCTAAAAGGTGGGGATGTTCGCACCGTAATGCACTTCCACCCCAGGATTGCCCCGGTTACCGTGGCGGTGCTCCCTCTGGTGAAGAAGGACGGTATAGCAGAGTTTGCCTCCAAGCTTGAAAAGGAGCTTCGTGAAGATTTTGTCACTTTCTTTGATGTCAGTGGCGCCATCGGTCGTCGCTACCGCCGTATGGACGAGATCGGGACTCCGTATTGTGTGACTGTCGACTACGACACCTTACAGGACAATACAGTGACATTGCGCCTGCGTGACAGCATGGAGCAGGTCCGAGTCCCTATCACAGAGTTGGTAGCCACCATCAATAAGGCGACCAAAGAGTACAAGAGAGCAGAGGCATAAGGTATGAACAACGCACTGAAGACCTTGATGGATCGGGGATTCATCAAGGCATGTACAGATATGGATGCACTGAGTGCACTTATGGACAAGGAGAGGGTGACCTTCTATGTAGGGGCTGACCCTACTGGCAAGAGCCTGCACATCGGGCATATGGTGCCCTTCTTCGCAATGCACCACCTGCAGCTTGCAGGACACAATCCCATCGCCCTCGTCGGTGGCGGCACCGCTATGATAGGAGATCCCTCCGGGAAGACCGAGCTGCGCAAGATGCTGACCCCTGAAGATGTAGCCTCCAACTGCGCCTCCATCAAGGAACAGCTGGGCACGGTAGTCGACTTCTCCGAGAATCCCTCTGAGGGCATGGGCAAGGCTGTGATGCTCAATAATGCAGATTGGCTGACCAACCTGAACTATATCGATTTCCTCAGGGAGATCGGTCGACATTTCTCGGTCAACAGGATGCTTACCTTTGAATCCTATAAGGCAAGGCTCGAACGGGGCCTCTCCTTCATTGAGTTCAACTACCAGCTTTTGCAGTCCTATGATTTCCTGACCCTCTATCGCGACCATGGCTGTCGCCTTCAGATCGGAGGAGATGACCAGTGGGGCAATATTGTTGCAGGTATCGACTTGATCAGGAAGACCGAGTCAGCAGAGTGCTATGGTCTTACCTTCAACCTCATAGCACGCTCTGACGGGCAGAAGATGGGCAAGAGCGAGAAGGGAGCTGTCTTCCTTGACCCCGAACTCTTCACCCCCTATGACTTCTACCAGTATTGGCGCAACGTAAATGATGAGGATGTCGTCAAGTTCCTCAAGCTCTTCACCTTCCTCCCCTTGGATGAGATAGCACAGTATGAGGCTGAAGGGGTCAACATCAATGAGGCGAAGATCCGCCTCGCCTACGAGCAGACAAAGATCATCCACGGCGTTGAAGAGGCTGAAAAGGCCCAGACTGCCGCAAAGGCCATGTTTGGGAGTGCCAACCTCGGCTCCGAAGGCCGAGAGGGTATGAACTTCATTGAGGTGGAGAAGAGCGAGCTTGAGGCAGGAATTCCCGTTTTGGCCCTCTTTGCCCGTACTGACCTCGCAGCCACCAACAGTGATGCACGCCGTCTTGTCGATGGTGGGGGAGCCTGGGTCGGGGAGACGAAGATTACCGATCCCAAGGCTATGATAGACCTCACCTATCTTGACGATGTAGGGGAACTCCTGCTCAGGGCAGGGAAGAAACGGTATTTCAGGGTAGTTGTCAAATAGGATACTAGGATTTTTGGCAGTAGTGAGATTCGATAAAGCCTTTTTTTGTTGATCTCACTACGATGACCCGTCCTTATTTGGTTCACTCTTGCTTGCTGAAAAGCTGGGTTTCCCCTCTGAATGCCAAACGCTTCTGCTCGTACTTTATTCTCTTTCCAAGGGCCCTGATATCCAGAGCAACGGTCTTTGCCATGATGGTTTGACTAACAAGGGTTTTCGGTAGAGATTGTCTGTATTGGAGTCCCGAAAAAGAAAGAAAGAATGCATGTGTCCTTACATAAAAATATTCCTCGCAATGCGAGGAATATTGCAGATCCAGCTCTACACCCTTGCGGGGTAGAACCGGTCAGCTCTCTCCTTAGATCTAAAGGTCGACCTTCCAAAGCCCGTGCAGGTTACAGTAGGCAAACACTGCGACAGCCTTGTCATTGTCAACGCAGAAGGTTGCATGAGGCTTGGCGTCTACGGCGAGATTCTTCCTCTGTCCACCTTTCTCTGTCTCCAGATAGATCCAGCTGATGTGATGCTCTTTAGTCATGGGATGATCTACTGATCCGACATTTACGGTTACAATGTCCTTTTCCACCTTGACAACAGGAACGTGTTTTTCCTTCGCTGCATCAACGGTATTTGCCTTAATGGTAGTCATCTCTTCTCCACAGCAGGAGAGAGTTGGTCCCCTATCGACGACTTTGGCAGCAATGTTTCCGCAAATTTTGCAAATGTAAAATTCTTGATCTTTCATTTGTGTCTCCTTACCCCCTAGTATACTAAATATTTAGCCAGTCGTACAGGGAATATTGCACTAGTGAAAGGGCATCGCATTATGCATAAAGGTGAGGAGTACTCTTCTCAGCAAAACAAACGAACAAGGAAACCCAGTCGAAAAGGATGGCATGGGGGCAGACAAAGAAAGAGAGCACCTTCCTTCAGAATGGTAGATGCTCTCTTTTGAATGCACACAAGGTTACCCTTGTGCAATGGATTGTTGGCCTATGGTAGCCTGCTTTCTGAGTTTATCAGACATACCCTTGTGCGATCATGGCATCGGAGACCTTGAGGAATCCTGCAATGTTTGCCCCATCGACAAAGTTGTTCTTTGTGCTGTACTTTTCTGCCGCCTGACTGATGTTGCCGTAGATGTTCTTCATGATGGTCAGCAGCTGTGCATCGACTTGGGCGGGAGACCACTGAAGCCTCTGGCTGTTCTGCGCCATCTCAAGACCTGAGACGGCGACGCCTCCTGCATTGGATGCCTTTCCAGGGGCAAGGAGGACCCCACCTTCCATCAGGATCTCTTCTGCCTCCAGGGTGGTGGGCATGTTGGCCCCTTCACCTACCAGCTTGATCTTATTGGAAACAAGGTTCTTCGCATCCTCACCGTTGATCTCATTCTGCGTTGCACAGGGGAAAGCATAGTCGGCCTTCACATCCCAGATGGGGTTCGTGGTGGCAGATCCGTTGTGGGGGATGTAGGTAGCATCCTTATACTTCTGGGCATACTCTGCGATACGTCCGCGTCTGACATTCTTTAGGGTCTTGATGTAGGCAAGCTTTTCCTTGTCGATGCCGCTGGGGTCTATCAGGACTCCACTTGAGTCACTCATGGTCAGTACCTTCGATCCCATCTCCAGAAGCTTTTCAGCAGTATACTGGGCAACGTTGCCGCTTCCACTTATCAGGCACTTCTTGCCATCAAGGCTCTTGCCCTCAGCATCCAGCATGGCTGCTGAAAGGTAGACCAGACCGTATCCTGTAGCCTCCGGTCTGATGAAAGAACCGCCGAAGGAGGGGCCTTTGCCAGTCAGGATGCCTACACTCTTGTTATGGATGCGTTTGTACTGGCCATACATGTACCCGATCTCCCTTCCGCCTACGCCGATGTCACCTGCAGGCACGTCAGTATCCTCACCGATGTGTCTGCCCAGTTCAAGCATCAGGCTCTGGCAGAAGCGCATGACCTCGCCATCACTCTTTCCTTTGGGGTTAAAATCACTTCCACCCTTGCCACCACCAAGAGAGAGGCCGGTGAGGCTGTTCTTGAAGGTCTGCTCAAAGGCGAGGAACTTCAGGATGGAGAGATTTACCGAAGGGTGGAAACGCATTCCACCTTTGTAGGGTCCTATTGCACTGTTCATCTGGATCCTGAATCCACGGTTGAGCTGCATCATCCCATCATCATCAAACCAGGGGATACGGAACATGATGACACGCTCCGGTTCTACCAGACGGTCGAGTACCTTGTGGTAGAGTATCTGTGGGATATCGTCGACTAGCTTGTCAACTGAGCCTAGGAATGAAGTGACAGCTTGGATAAATTCAGGTTGGTTGGGGTCGAGTTGGATCACACGGTCCATAACTCGTTGGGTTGCATCATGCATTGGGTTACTCCTTAGCTTTATTGCATAATTATGCAATAATCTGTATATGAGAATATAGAATCCTATGGATTTGGTAAAGGGTTTAGGAAAAGGTAGAAATTCAGAAAGATTATTGCGGTATGCGTAGAAACTAACTGATCATGATCCATATTGAGCAGGTACGCAAACCAGACAGGGGTGGTTTCTGCATGCATAAAAAAAACAAATAATCAAAGAAAAAAGATGATTTGGAGAAAAAATATTTCGAGCTGTGCGGTTGGAGGCAACAAAAACATAGAATCAATGAGAGTCGTGTACTTTTCTGCATGATTCTTTTTTTTGGCCATATTGTAGGCTAGTAAAATCAATAATTATCTGTTATATTTAAACAAATAAGATATCTATATGTAGGCTATTATATGTTTGTAAAGGCGATTTTAGACAATAAGAACGGTAGGGATGGGTATTACTGCTCTCTGGTGGAATCCAAAAGGGTTGAGGGCAAATCCCGCCACGTCCTCATCCTATCCTTCGGATATGTTCCCTCCGAAAGGCTTCCCTACCTGAGGGCAGCCTTCAACGAAGGGGAGCCGGAGGAGATCCTATCCAGGGAGAAGGTGAAACTTGCAGCAAGGAATACAGGAGGAAAAAAGAATGGCAAGACTTGAGTACACGATCAAGACAACGCTCGATGATGGGACCGTTGTGGAGAAGACCATATCCAAGGAGTGCGACCTTACGCATCCCGACAAGATCGACAGGAAGACAATGAAAGGGCTTCTCTCAGATATCGACAAGTATGAGAAGGCGCTCATCGCCACGCGCAAGGAGGCGGAGAAGGAGTTCACCGAGGCAGTCTTCGCCAGTGATGATGTGAAAAAAAAAGCCAAAAAAGAGCCGCAGACTCAGAAATAGGCCGATTCTGCCTAACAATCGATGATGATTTCGATACTTTCCTCACGCCAAAGCAAAGGTTTGTCAGCCTCTCCCTTGAGGAGCTGTCCCTCAAAACGCTGACGAAGCTCAGCTACAGGGATTGCATGGAATTCCTCAATCGGGCGATGCATAGGGATGAGGGGGAACTTTTCTGCCATCGCACGATAGCAGACCATGCAGAAAGCGTAGGGCGGCGCGTATCAAAAGCCCTTTCGGATACCGCATCCTCCATCCTTTCCTCCAATGGATTTGATCCCGACACCGCACTCCCCCTCGATACCAAGACCCTGCCCAGCAGCATCACCAAGCCAAAGGTCACAGACATGTCAGATGAGCAGTGGAGTGCGATAGTTTCAGATATGATAAGCACCTATAACATCGACAAGCCTGAGGAAGAGCAGATATGCGATATTCCGCTTGCCCAGGGCATGGAGGCAAAGGCTTGTGAGACCTGCATGATAAGCATCGATGACGTGGGGGTCAGGCACCAGAAGGAGGGGAGAAAGGACGGCGGCAAAAAGGAACGGAAGTTTGTCGAGAATACGGTAATACACATACAGGCGGACAGCAAAGCCTATGTCATCACGGCCGTCGGGATGGAAAGGGCATTCAGGCTCCTGGTGGCATTCCTTCTTCAAAACCATCTCATGGAGAACCGGCATCTAATCTTCTTCTCAGACGGTGCTCAGAACATACGGGCGAACATAGACAAATACTTCAACTACCGTCCCTATTCCCTTATCCTGGACTGGTACCATCTTGTGAAACGCATCAGGGAGCTCTCGAGCATGGCATTCAAGATGACTAAGGAGAAGAAACAGGAGACCATCAGGAAAATTCTCAGGATCCTCTGGCCAGGCAATGTGGACAAGGCCATAGGCTACATACGCACGATTCCCGACAAAAGCATCAAGAACAAGTACTATGTAGAGGAGATGATTGCCTATCTTGGTAGAAAGAAGCCGAACATCACCTGCCATGCCGCTCGCAGATCCCAAAACTACAGAATTTCCAGCAATACCAGCGAAAAGGCCAACGATTGTCTAGTCGCCCAAAGGCAAAAACACAATGGCATGAGCTGGTCTTTTGAAGGCAGTGGGGCCCTTGCACTTCTGACTACATTGGAAATGAACAACACTCTGGACTCGTGGCTACACGAAGGCAAACTCACCATGTCATTGAAATCGGAAGGAAGAGTAATATCCTCTATCCGAGCTGCTTAGTGTCTATACCAACCGCACAGCTCGAAATATTTTTATCTCCAAATCCTCCACATATCATCCCTCTGAGCTGTTTTTGAGCAAACAGTCTGTAACTCAAACCACCTCTCCTGTCTCAAAAGCTGTCATTTCAAAACACGAACAATTGTTCAAGCCCCCTTGGTCGCCTATAGCATCTCTCCATTTTTCAGGCGCTCGATATTCTGCCTGTAGGGAGGACGGATAATACCTTTTTCTGTGATGATGCCGGTAATATTCTGGTGCGGGGTTACATCGAAGGCCGGATTGTAAACCTGCATCTCCAGTGGGGCGACCTGTGTGTCCCCTACAAAGATCACTTCCTTCTTGTCGCGTTCCTCGATAGGGATGAGCGTTCCATCGGTGAGGTTGAAGTCGATGGTGGAGACGGGAACCACAGAGTAGAAGGGCACTCCATACTGCTTACAGATGACCGAGAGGGCGAAGGTTCCGAGCTTGTTTGCCACATCTCCGTTGGCAGCAACCCGGTCTCCTCCGAGGATCACCAAGTCAATCTTACCATCGCGTATCAGGGTGGCCGCTGCACTGTCGGGGATCAGGGCAGAGGGAATCTTCGCTTCCATCAGTTCCCAGGCGGTCAGACGGGCTCCCTGGAAGCGTGGGCGGGTCTCATCGGCGTAGACGAAAATGTTCTTATTGTCATAGAAGGCCTCCTTGATGACACCCAAGGCCGTACCCCATCCTGCGGTGGCAAGGGCTCCTGTATTGCAGTGGGTAAGGATGGTTGCCCCATGGGGAATGACCTGGTTGCCAATCCTGCCCATCTCCTTGTTGGTCCGGATATCTTCAGATCGGATCTCATCCGCTTCGGCCTTGAGTGTGGCGAGCATCTTTTCAGTCGGTTCTTTCTCGACTTTCAGGAAAACATCCCACATGCGGTTGATGGCCCACTCCAGGTTCACTGCAGTGGGGCGGCTCTTTGCTAGAAAGTCACAAGCCTTCCTGAAATGTGTCTTGAAGGCCTTCTGGTCGGCATACTGGGCAGCTGCCATATAGACGCCATAGGCTGCGGTAGCACCGATGGCAGGTGCCCCACGGACTACCATGTCACGGATGGCAAACTCCACATCCTCATAGGTCTTGCAGGTAAAGTACGTGTAGGTTGCCGGCAAGACCCTCTGATCTATCAGGTACAGTGCATTCTCTTTGAATTCAAGGGTTATGAACGATTCATCCATGTCTGGTTTCTCCTTTGGCTCTCTTGGTGCCGATCTTATCTCAGGTAACGTAAATACTGCTTGATTTCTAGGTTTTCATTCATGCATTTTTTGTTTTCTTTATTTTCTCCAGCTTGTTCTTGTGTTTCTCTTCCTAACCACTTCAGGTAAGAATACCATCGATATTCACCAGAGCATCGCCTTGGTCTTTAGTGTAGGTGTACTATTCTCAAAACCACCCGATTATCTCATCTGCTGCGAATTGCATCCCATCGGCAGTTGACTTCCTTCTGGATCTCCCCCTGGTCAAGGCCGAGGACCTTGCGCTTCTCCATGACCATCTTGCCCTGGCAGAAGAGTGTGTCGACATCAGAGGCCTGGGCTGCATAGACCAGGGCGCTGAAAGGGTCGTTCAGAGGTGTCAGATGGGCCTTGTTGATATCCAAGAGGAGTATGTCAGCCTCTTTCCCAGCCTCAAGGGTGCCTATTTTCTCATCCAGTCCCAGAGCTTTTGCCCCGTTGATGGTTGCCATCTTGAGGACCTCAAAAGGTTTGAGGTTGCCCAAGTGTCCGCTGTAGACCGTGCTCAGCAGAGATGCAATATGCATCTCCTCAAAAAGGTTCTGGTTGTTGTTACTGCTCGATCCGTCACACCCTATGGCCACATTGATGTTGTTGCTCAGCAACGTCCCGATGGGGGCGACACCGCTGGCAAGCTTGCAATTGCTGCTGGGGTTGTGGACTACAGAAGCGTCCATGCTTTTCAGCAGTTCTATTTCACTGGGTGTGAGATGGACCCCGTGGGCTAACAGGGTTCGGATGTCCTTCAGGGCTCCAATGGAATGGAGATAGTGCAAAGGGGTCATCTGGTGTTCTGCAAGGCAGTCCTCAACCTCTTTTTTGGTCTCGCTGAGGTGGGTATGCATGTTCCGCCGGTTGGCTTTGGCCCAGTCATGCCCATACTGGTAGGTCTCCTTGGTACAGGTGTAGATGGCATGGGGGGCGATGTCGAGGGTAATGCGGGAGTTTGACTCTGATAGTGCCGAAACTATCAGGTGCTCTCTCTCCTTGATCCTCAGCTTGGAGGATGCAAGATCACCAAAGAGGGTCAGCCCCAGGTTTGCACGTATGCCGCCTTCATTGGCTGCACGGGCAGTAGCCTCGGCAAAGAAGTACATGTCGTTGAAGAGCGTGATGCCGCTTTGTATCAGTTCGATGACCCCGAGTCGGGAGGAGGCGAGCACATCTGCTTGGGTCATCTTGTCCTCGATGGGGAATATCTGTGCAAGCCAAGCCTGCAGATTGGGTGCATCGTCCTTGTAGTTGCGCATATATTGCATGGCCAAGTGGGAGTGTGAGTTGATCAGCGAGGGCATGGCTAGCATGGTAGCCGCATCAATGGTCCTGTCCGGGATAAAGCTTGCTGGTTTTTTTCCTACAAATGCAATGCGTGCTCCGTCTATGCCTATATCGCCGTATAAGACCTCTCCCTCTTGTTTCATGGGGATGATCATGGCGTGGGAAATAAGTGTTTTCATAGGGCTATAGTAGCATAACGATCCTATGCAGTCACCATGTTACGTTTGATCTTTTTTGTACTTGTCATCTCCATGGGTTCGGAGAGGATTGTCAGCTTGGTAATCTTCTTGTACCCTTGGAGGGTCTGGTTGACCTCCCTGATGATCCGTTCAAGATCTTCCTTCTGGCCGACTTCCTGAGTTGCGTAATACTCAGCATTAGGGAAGATGACCGCCTCGATCAGTTCCGAGTTGCTGTTCTTGTGCTTCTGGTATCCTCTGATGAGTACCTGATCGACCTGGGCATAGAGCTGGAACATGTCCTCGATCTCCTCAGGGTACACATTCTTGCCCCCTTCGGTGATGATCAGGTTCTTTGCCCTTCCCTTGAGGTAGAGGTAGTTTTCCTTGTCCAGATAGCCCAGATCCCCAGTCTTCAGATACCCTTCCTCATCAAACAGCTCCTTTGTATGCTCGCTGTCATTGTAGTATCCGCTTGTAATGTTCGGACCCTTGACCAGGATTTCACCGATGCCATGTGCATTGGGGTTGCCGATCTTCATATCCACCAGCGGGAAGACCATACCGACAGACTCGATCTTGAAATGGCTTATAGGGTTGAGCGTCAGGATGGGACTTGTTTCCGTAAGCCCATAGCCTTGGATGAAGTCCAGTCCGAGCTGCTGGTACTGTTTGAATACCTTGGGCGAGAGCGGTCCGGCTCCGCAGATGAGAAAGTTGTTCTGGTCCAAGCCTACCTTACTCAACAGCAACTTGTTGAAGACACCTCTGAAGATGTTTGCCTTAAGGTGTTTTTTGGTGAACCCGTTGATTACCATCATAGTTTTCACCAGTGCGTAGCTAACAATGCCCTTCTTGCGGACCTGCTTCATCATGCCTGAAAGTATCTTGTTATAGAGCATGGGGATGCCCATGAATATGGTGACCTGGCCTTTGGTCATGTCCGCTATCATGCGCGAGACGGCGATCTCCTGGCCAAAGACACACTCCGCTCCGTGCTTGAGTGTCTCCAACAAGACGGAAGTGCAGCAGTAGGAGTGGTGGAGCGGTAGCAGTGCATACAGCACATCAGTCTCATCGAGGCTGAGGAAGATTCCATCACAGGCCTGGTAGACATCGCTGACTATATTGGTGTGGGTAAGCATGGCCCCCTTCTCGTTTCCTGTGGTTCCACTGGTGAAGAGAATGGCAGCTACATCATCACCCTTGCTCGGATGCATCCGGTACTCTTTTGTAGCCTGGAGGGTATCGATGGAGGGGCATGCACTACTGTCGCCGAGAAGAGTCGCCATGCCCTTCATTGCCTTGAAGTGAGGGAGATCATGGTCAAGGGCCTCAACCACAGCCTTGTCGCCGAAGAAAAAGGAAGCTTCACAGAAAAGGCTGAGATCCTGTACCCGTCTGACGGGCATCTGGTTGTCCAAAGGCACCACAATCGAGCCGGCATGCAATACTGCAAGGTAGGCTATCGCCCAGTTGGGACTGTTCTTGCCGTTGATGATGACCCTATCTCCAGGGGCAACCCCTTTCTCCTGTAGGTAAGAACTGACCCGGACCACTGCCTTATGTACCTCGCTATAGGTGAGGGTGACCCTTTCAGGTTTGAATGAGGTGAAGCAGGGACGATGAGGGAATTTGCCTAGGGAGATGGAAAACATCTCAATGATAGTTGGCCACTGTCCGGAAAACAGTGTCCCTCGTACGTCATCCAGTTCTTCCCAAGAGTGTTTCATGGTTGAATCCCCCCCCATTAACATCGTATGATAGGAATATACTATATGCCCTATTACCCGATAGTAAAGAAGATTTTTACTGAAATCGAGTAAATTGTCAATAAATTATTAATATGTTGTATTATTAGAGTTTAATCCGTTAGTATATTTCTACTATAAGGGGTGGACAGAAGAGAAAATCCCTAATTTTCTTATTGTAGAAAAGTGTTCTGACATTGGATGGTATTTCACCGGTGTCTGTAAGGTATCCTAAGATAGAGATGGCAAATTTAGGAGGATATATATTATATATGGAAACAACCCAAGGAGAGACTGACCTCAAAAAAATGCTTGAGACGCTAGAGCCAATACTATCACAAGAGAGGTGTGTCTACTGCTTCCAAGCCTATCCCTTTACTCCAGATTTTCCCCTCTGGGCCTCCATACGTGAAGATGAAGGGCTGACCCTGATCATGCAGCAGGAGGATGCCGACCGGCAGGGTTTTTCCTATGAGGGAGTTTGGAGGCGGATTACCCTGTCGGTGCATTCGAGTCTGCATGCCGTCGGTCTGACAGCACACGTCTCACGGGTTCTTGCAGATGCAGGAATAAGCGCGAATATCGTGGCAGGATACTATCATGACCACATTTTCGTACAGGTTGAATCTGCTGATTTGGCTTGTAGACTTCTGAAACAGTTACAGCGAAGGGAAGAGCCTCTCATCATCTGAGAGATAGGAGACATCCTCATAGACGACATCGGCAAAACGTCTGAGCATCTTCTTATCATTGCTGCCACTCAGAACGGCAATCGTATAGCCGGCCTTGGCCTTTTTTGCCATCTTCATATCAGTCTCTGAATCACCGACCATAGCCACTTCGCTACTGGAGAGGGAGAATCGTGAACAAAAGGCCTCAAAGGCCTGCGGGTGGGGTTTCTTGTTATATTTGCTGTCCCTTGTGCTCAAGAAGTCCACCATATGGTCAAGGCCCATCAGCGAGAGGAAGGTTTTTGAAGAGGACTCTGTATCGCTGGTGATGATCCCGATGCGGTATCCATTCTCCTTGAGCTTGGCGAACAGCCCCTGCTGCATGGAGAAGTCAAGGGTCTTAAGTTTTTCGCTTACGAGCTTCTCACTGTTCTTGATATTCTGGTGGTACACACGAAACGTCTTTACCACCGGGATGCGGTAGCGTATGCAATATAAGAGGTAGCGTTTGATGATGACCCGCTTCTTGTGGGTGAAAACGAGGCCGTTTGCAAGGGTATTGCCTTCATCATCAATTCCCATCAGTCGGAGCATAGCCTGTTGGGCTCTCTTATGCTTGCCCTTATTCTTTCCCATCTCAGCAAATGCAGTTGTGATGGCCTCACTGAGCACCTCTGCCCATATCTGGGCGTAGTCAAACAGCGTTCCATCCTTATCAAAAACAATTCCCTTGAGGTTATACTCGTTTTGTGTCATGTTGTGGTATCTTACGGATTTTTATTCCATTTGGCTAGGGGATTACAGGATGAATGACATAGGTAGCAAAGTAGTCGAACGAACCCTCCAGTTCAGATCCCAAATTGAGTCTTTACGCTTCTCTACTGACTTTGTGGTCTACAATCCCTTGTTGTATGCTTGGGATTTGCACGAGCAGTACCTTCTCCGTTATGTGAACAGGCAGGTCGATACAATCTTCCTCGGCATGAACCCCGGCCCCTTCGGCATGGCCCAGAATGGTGTCCCCTTTGGGGAGATCCATGCAGTGAAGGATTTTCTGCAGTTGGACGGAGAGGTGGGCAAGCCACCTTACGAGCATCCTGCCCGTCCTATAGTGGGGATGGATGTCAAACGCAGTGAGGTCAGTGGCAGGAGACTCTGGGCCCTTTTTAGTGATCGGTATGGCAATACGGATTTCTGCTTTTCCACTCTGACAGTGGTCAACTACTGTCCCTTGGTTTTTATGGATCGCGGGCCAACAGGAAAGAACATCACCCCTGACAAGCTGCCAAAGACCGAACGCATAGCCCTTGAGACTATCTGTGACAGCTATCTTGTCGATGTCGTCTCCCTGATCAAGCCAACCAATTTCATCGGTGTGGGCAAATATGCCGAGAAAAAGCTGGAGAAGCTCTTCCCTCCCCAGGAGGGTAGGATCGTCTCCTCCATCCTTCATCCCAGCCCGGGAAATCCCCAGGCCAACAATGGTTGGAGTGAGAAGGTCACTGATAAACTGGTCTCCTTGGGTGTCTGGGTCTAGTTTTTCCTGCTGTGCTACAAATATTAGAATCTGTATAAATTACAAATTTAGTCTGAAACATGTATTCTTTTAGCCAAGGTATATAGAACATAAAATAGCTCATAGCATAGATATTTATGAAAAATGCTAGACAATCGACTTTGCCTTTGATACTGTTCTGGCATGGGTACCATGCTTTCTCGTCACGCTTATGCAAAAGTGAATGTACATCTTGCTGTCGGAGCCCCTTTTGCAGATGGGTACCACCCCATTGAGTCCATTTTTGCCATGGTGGATCTCGCAGACCATATCAAGATGACCTACAGCGAAAGCAGTACATTTTCCCTGACAGTCACTGGTTTGGAAGCCTACTGCGAACAGGGAAGCGATACCATGACCAAAGCTGCCCGGCTATGGTACGAGAGGACGCGGCTTCCCCTTGCAGTACAGGTCCATTGTGAAAAGCACATCCCAGTCAAGGCAGGTCTCGGCGGGGGCTCCAGTGATGCCGCCTCTTTGCTGTTACTGTTACAAAAGGTTGCAGGCAACAGGGCCCTTTCTCCTAAAGAACTGGAGGATCTGGCCCTACACGTCGGCAGTGATGTGCCTTTCTTCCTTTCAGGCTTCTCCTGTGCATTGGTAGAGGGCAGGGGCGATAAGGTTCGGTCTCTCTCCCTTGGGAACAAGCATATCCTGCTTGCCCAGCCTCGTGATTACGCTGTTTCGACAAAGGAAGCGTACGCAAGAATTGATGTGCTTCTGGATAAGGATGAACTGAATCCTAGAGTTCCTTTGCCGGTTGTCCTTTCCACGTTGGAGCAGAATACTCCTCGTTGGAGAGGTGTATTGTACAATGATTTTGAGAAGTGTACCGAATTTGCTGAGTTCTATGAGATAGTGGCTTCTCTGGCAAGCAAATATGATGGATATTACAGTTTGTCTGGAAGTGGTTCCTGTTGGTATTTTATAAGCGAAGATGACAAAAGTGTGCTAGAATTGTGTGGGGAGCTTCACAACAGGTTTACGGATAGTGTGCAGGTTTGGTGCACTAAGCTGATATAGGTGGTTTTGTTCAAGGGAAATGAATTGGAGGTGTTTGTGGACATATCAGAAGTGCGGATACGGAAAGTCAATCAGGCGGGGAAGCTCAAGGCCTATGTGACAGTGACGTTCGACAACCAGTTTGTCGTGCATAACATTAAGGTTATTGAGGGTCGTGAGGGAGACTTTATCGCCATGCCAAGCCGACAACTTGCCAATGGGGAGTTCAAGGATGTTGCCCATCCCATCTGCAGTGAGTTCCGTGACCACCTCCAAAAGATTGTCATGGATGCGTATGTTTCTGATGTGGGAGTGGAGACAAACCCAGCCTCTGAGGAATAACCGCTGGACAAAGGATAATATTTAGGATATTGTCGTATCCGTCCTTGGGAAGTCGCCAAGCGGTTAAGGCTCTGGTTTTTGGTGCCGGCATCGGGGGTTCGAATCCCTCCTTCCCAGTTGCATTGAGCAATCCCTTTTTGCGGGTTGCTTTTTGTTTGCCCTCCCATTCGGAGGCAAAGCTCTTGTCGCCCATACTGAGAATCGGGTAGTATGGTATTTCGTCGGGTGTCCTGGATACCCCTATGTTATGGTAATTGGTGCCAAAATGGCAGCCAATGAGAGTACAAGGAGAATTGTATGTCTGAAAAGAGAACTCTTTCCGCTGAAAGAAGAACAACCGATTTCGGTTCCGCTGGCGCACGCCGGGTGCTGCGCAACAAACGTATCCCTGCTGTAATCTACGGCAAGAAGAAGAATCCTATACACATTACCCTCGATTCAAGGGAATTCCACAATAAGGTTCGCTATTTCTCTGAAACTGCGCTTCTCAAGATTGTTGTTGGCAAGACAAAATACGAATGTCTGATGAAGGACTACCAGGAAAACCTGATGCGCGGAGAGATCAAGCACGTGGACTTCTACGAAGTTACCCGTGGACAGGCTCTTCGTGCCATGGTCACCATCACCCTTACTGGCAATCCAATCGGAACCCATGAGGGTGGAGTGCTTGAGCAGGTTATGCATGAAGTTGAAATTGAGTGTCTGCCCAAGGATCTTCCCGATGTAATCCATGCGGATGTCTCTCACCTTGCTCTGAACGAAGTTCTTCACCTCAGCGAGGTGGTTTTCCCTGAACATGTAAAGGTTCTTGAGGAACTTGAACGTACTGTCGCATCAGTGAAGGCAATTAAGGAAGAGGTTGTCGAGGAAGAAGAAGAGGAAGTTGAAGTCATCGATGAAGCATCTGATGATGACGAGGATGACAAGGACTCAAAATGAAGCTGATTCTTGGACTGGGAAATCCAGGGACCAAGTACGAACAGTCTCGGCACAACGTCGGTTTTGCTGTGGTTGAACAGAGTGCAGCGTTTTTTCAGGTTCGTCTGAAAAAACGCTGTTTCCGTTTATACCGCTCTGCAAAGGTTGGTAGGGGAGGCAGTTCAAACCTTTTGGTACAACCCCTCACCTATATGAACAACAGTGGTGATATTGCGAAACATTTCAGAAGGCAAGCATGCTCGGACATGATAGTTGTCCTCGACCAGATGGATCTTCCCTTGGGGATGATCAGGATCAGGGAAGGGGGATCCTCTGCCGGGCACAACGGGCTGAAAAGTCTGATCGAAAAGTTCGGTTGTAGTGATTTTGTCCGTATCTATGTCGGTATCGGTCGTCCTGCCGCCGGTGTTTCTGTCGTTGACCATGTGCTTTCCCAAGAGAGTGACCCTCGTTTTGAAGAGGGGGTGAAGCTTGCCACAGAGGCTCTTTGCTCACTTATCGAAGGCAGGAGCATCAAGGAGGTGATACATGCCTACAATCGAAGAGTTGGTCCCCTCTGAAGTCTATCGGTTCCTCACAGATCATCATATTGATTTGAGCAAGAGATTTGCAGTGGCATTCTCAGGGGGAAGTGACTCCCTAGCCCTTCTGATCGCCCTCTCAGGCTTGCTGAGCCCGAATACTGTTGTGCCTCTCTATGTACATCATGGCTTGCGTAGCGATAGGGAGTTGGAGCGTGAGATCACCCTTAACAGAGCAAACTGTGCAAGCCTTGGCATCGAGCTTGTTGTGCTGAACCTTGCAAAAGGGTCTGTTGCAGACACATCGCGTAGGAGAGGTACGGGTATCGAAGAGTCAGCCCGCCTTTTGCGCTATGCTGCCTTGGAAGAGGAGTGTGCCGCATTGGGCTGTACCTATCTGGTTACTGCCCACAATGCCGATGACCAGATGGAAACGGTTCTCAAGCGGGTGTTTCAGGGGGGCAGTATCGCCTCCTTGGAGGGAATCGTCTCTGTCCAGAGAGGCTTCTCCTCCCCGACAATCATTGTGCGCCCAACGTTGTCTTTGACCCATGCCCAACTTCAACAGTATGTGCAGTCCAAGGGGTTTCACTGGTCAGAAGACTCCACAAATCAGTTGGAGTGCTACGAACGCAATGCCATCAGAAAAACCATTTCCCCTTCCATCCTCTCTCTCTATCCCCAGGCCCATACCGGGGTGCAGAGACTTGCCTCCCGTGCAAAGGAAGTATCTGCCTTGTTGGAAGCCCTTACCTCTGAGGCTATGAAAAGAGTCGTGCTTACAGAGCATGCTGGAATACTTTTGGATGACTTCCTTGCATTGGAGCTCTCAATACGGGATACTGTATTGCTACGAATGCTCGCCCATGTTACTGAGGAGGAGGGGACGAGGATTCCGTATGCCAAGGTGCAGCAGATTCGCAGGGCCCTGGAAGCAAGCGATGGCTCCAAACGGTGGTCCATTGACAGTGGGAATATGATAGCCCGCCTCGCTGAAGGATGGTTTTTCTTGCAAGCAAGAGAGGTGCCCTTCAGTTTTTGTCTGTCACTCGATATACTTGGGAAGAACAGCATTGTTGCGCTTAGCCCAGAGGTGGAGTTTAGTATCAGACAAACGAGTGATGACCCCCTGCTGTTACATATCCAAGAGGAAATGCTTGTCCATCCTGTGTTGCGTTCCCCCCTGGAAGGGGATCGTATAGAGTTGCAAGGCAAGACGATTTTGCTGAGCAAACTCTTTTCTGAATGGAAGATTATTCCTGAAATGCAAAAGCAAATACCAGTATTGGAGGACAATACAGGTATTGTAGCAGTGTTTGCGCGCTTCCTTGGTGGAAAAGATCGATTGTGTTATAGGTATAAAACTCCCCTTGCCGGAGGAACCACAAATATATATAGTGTTAGCAAAAGGAACGAGAACAGTGAAACTTACAAAAGAAGACCACGACAGAGATAACGATTCCCGAAAAGACGATAAGGACAGTAACCAGTACTGGCAGGGCCCTTCCAAAGATGGGAAGAAGCCATCTTTTATGCCTCAGAACAATCCGAAGAACAGGTTTGCCCTGATGGTGTTTGTTACGCTTGCCATTACATTTGCCTATATGTTTTTCAATAGCGCCACAACTGCTGATCAGGTGGTTCCCTATACGACCTTCATCTCGTACGTCAATGCAGGTGAAGTGACGAGTGTTGAGATCAAGGAACAGTCCCAGATTAATTTTGTGATGCGAAACGGCATTACCGCAAGGACGCGAATCCCCTATTTTGATGAGAGCCTGCTGGATACGCTGAAGGCCAAAAAGGTCAGTGTCACCGGTTCTGTCCAGGAAGTCTCTTTGCTGCAGATCTTGCTGCAGCTCTTGCCCTGGATAATTTTCATCGGCTTCACCATCATGCTCTACCGCCAATCAAGCGGTATGAATGGCAAAATGATGTCATCCTTGGGCAAAAGCCGGGCCAAGGAGTATCTTGAGACGGACACCAAGACAACCTTCGCCGATGTGGCAGGGCAGGTTGAGGCCAAGTACGAGTTGGAAGAGGTCGTTGAGTTTCTCAAGAGACCCGATCACTTTACCAAAGTCGGTGCGAGGATCCCCCGAGGAGTTCTCCTCGTCGGGCCTCCCGGAACAGGAAAGACCCTGCTTGCCAAGGCTGTAGCCGGTGAAAGTGGCGTTGCTTTCTTCCATACCAGCGGTTCTGACTTTGTCGAGATGTTTGTCGGTATGGGAGCTGCCAGGGTGCGTGACCTGTTTGAACAAGCCAGAAAGCACTCTCCCTGTATCCTGTTCATTGACGAGCTTGATGCTGTTGGACGAACCCGTGGTGGTGGCCTTGGTGGTGGCAATGATGAGCGTGAACAGACCCTCAACCAGATTCTGGTTGAGATGGACGGCTTCTCCACAACAACCGGTGTCATTGTGATGGCAGCGACCAACCGTCCTGATGTCCTTGACCCAGCCCTGTTGCGTCCCGGTCGTTTTGACCGCCAGGTTGTGGTTGACCTTCCAGATATCCAGGAGCGTGAGGCCATTCTTAAGATCCATGTACGTAAGATTCAATTGGAAGATGATGTGGATCTGAAGAGGCTAGCCCGAGGGTCGGCGGGCACCAGCGGTGCAGACCTTGCCAACCTGGTCAACGAAGCGGCCTTGTTTGCCGCGCGTAAGAGAAAGACCACCGTCTCAATGGCCGACATGGAAGAGGCACGGGATAAGATTCTGCTTGGTGTGGCACGCAAGAGTCGCGCCATGACAGATGAGGAGAAGCTTGCCACAGCCTACCATGAAGCCGGGCATACCCTGTTGCACTACTACCTGGAAAATCTTGATCCTCTGCATAAGGTTACGATCATACCGCATGGAAGGGCCCTTGGCCTTACGGTCAGCCTTCCAGAGCGCGATCCCTATACCAAAAACCGTTCCATGCTCATTGATTGGATCAAGGTGACCATGGGCGGTTACGTGGCTGAGGAGATTGTCTATGGTGAGACTACAACCGGTACCAGCAATGACATCAAGCAGGCCACAGACCTTGCGCGCAGGATGGTCACCGAGTGGGGCATGAGCGGATTGGGCTTTGTCAATTATGCCGATGAGTCCGAGCCTATTTTCCTGGGAAGGGAGATCTCCCAACGCAAGGAATACAGCAACGAGACAGCAAACAAGATTGACCAGGAGATCCATGCGATCCTTGATGAAGCGATGCTTGCAACTCGAAAGATCCTCTCCAAACAGCGGGAGGAGCTCGATATCCTGACCCAGGAACTGGTAGAGAAAGAGACCCTCGATGATGCCCAGATTCGTACGCTCCTAGGATTTGAGCCTTGGGTTTCCACCCCCAGACAGGTCAAGAATCCTGCCAAGAAGAAGGCTAAGCCAGAAACGAAGAAAGCTCCAGCAAAAGATGAGAGCGAGAAACCTACAGAATAAGGAAATATATGTCAACCGATTCCAATTTGACGAGAAATTTTTGCATCATTGCCCACATTGACCACGGCAAGTCTACCCTTGCCGACCGGTTTATCGAAACAGCCAAGTTCGGAATCTCCCGCGGTCCTTCGACTGCCCAGATGCTGGATAATATGGACATTGAGCGTGAGCGTGGGATCACCATCAAGAGCCAGGCTGTCAACGTCCCCTATACAGCAAAGGACGGAAAGACCTACGACCTGAATCTGGTTGATACACCGGGACATGTGGACTTTTCCTATGAGGTGTCCAGGGCTATAAGCTCCTGTGAAGGTGCTTTGCTGCTCATTGATGCCTCCCAGGGGGTCGAAGCCCAGACAATTGCCAACCTATACATGGCAGTCGAGCATAACCTGACCATCATCCCTGTCATCAACAAGATTGACCTTGCTTCAGCGGATATCGATGCCTGTCTGCACCAGATTGATCATGACCTGGGTCTGGACAGCGATATGGCAGTTCAGGTCAGTGCCAAGACAGGTGTCGGGGTCGACAAGCTTTTTGAGGCGATTGTCGAGTATATCGAGCCTCCGAAAGGACGTGACGACGCACCATTGCAGGCATTGATCTTTGATTCCCACTATGACCCCTACCGGGGTGTCATCATCCACTTCAGGATTTTTGAAGGCGTAATGAAGGAGGGACAGGAAGTCAAGTTCATGCACGGTGGCTCAACCTACAAGATTGAGGAACTGGGTATTTTCCAGCTTGGGCTGGTCAAGAAGAGTGAACTGCGTTATGGGGACGTCGGGTACTGTATTGCTGGGATCAAGACGATCAGTGATGTAGGGGTAGGGGATACCATAACCTCAGCAGTCAAGGGGGCTAAGAAACCGCTTCCCGGTTTTAAGGAAGTGAAACCTGTGGTGTTCAGCTCCATCTATCCTGTTGATACCAACGACTATGAAGAACTGGTCAATTCCATCGAGAGGCTCAAGCTCAACGATGCGTCGCTCATCTATGAGAAGGACAGCTCTGCTGCCCTGGGCTTTGGCTTCAGATGTGGATTCCTCGGCATGTTGCATCTGGAGGTTGTCCAGGAGCGCATTGAGCGGGAGTTCGACCTTTCCATTGTCTTCACCAGCCCTTCTGTAAAGTATATTGTCCATCTTAAGAACGGTGAGACCAAATATATCGACAACCCCCTCTCCTATCCTGATCCCATGCAGGTAGACTATGCAGAAGAGCCGTATATCAAGGCAAGTGTGATAACCCCTACCACCTATGTAGGGCCGATCATCAACCTTTGCATGGAGAAGCGCGGGTATCAGAAAGAGATGAACTATCTGGACGAGAAACGCGTAGAGCTTGTATATGACATGCCCCTTGCCGAAGTCCTGTTTGATTTCTATGACCGTCTCAAGTCCATTTCCCGTGGCTATGCCTCCTTCGACTATGAGGTTCAGGATTATAAGAGGACTGACCTGGTCAGACTTGATATTCTGGTCAATGGTGAGAGTGTGGATGCCCTGAGCCAGTTGGTATTCAGGGGAAACAGCCAGATTCGAGGTCGGCAGGTCTGTAACCGACTCCGTGGTGAGATCCCCCGTCAGCAGTTCAAGATTGCGATCCAGGCAACCATCGGTGGGACTATTGTCAGCCGTGAGACCATTTCAGCATTCCGAAAGGATGTCACAGCCAAGTGTTATGGTGGTGACATCAGCAGGAAGCGTAAGTTACTGGAGAAACAGAAGGAAGGGAAGAAACGCATGAAGATGGTGGGAAACGTAGAGATTCCCCAGAGTGCGTTCCTTGCTGTCCTGAAGAGTGACGAGACGTCCTCCTAGAAGGGTGTTTTACGACATGTCAGAGAGCATTGCACAAACCTGTGGTCACAGGTTTGTGCCTGGTAACCCTTGTATGCTTGTAGCGCAAGAATGCAAGGAAATGAGAACCATACCCAAAGTTGGGACTATCCATGGGCTTTTGCAAGGCAAAGGCCCATGCTCTGTTGTGCTCGGTTCTCGCTTTGGTTTTTTCCATTACCGAGCGAGTGTGGAAACGCAAGGTGAGATTCCAGGGCTTGCCCTGGGGTATTGATACCTTTCATTGGGCTGGCCCTATCCTTCCCTTTCCTATCCTTATATATAGAGAGCAGAGTCTGGACGGTTGGTATCTTGCCTGTCATTTTTTCCACAATTGTTGGTTGTTGCCCCCTCATAGGGGGTGTATACTACCTTATAGTATATATGTGTCATGATTCTTTAGGGAGCTGCAAGATGCTAAACAAACAAGTGTATGGAACAACAAAAGATGGCGAGAATATCTATCTGGTCTCATTGGCCAGCGGACCCTACTCGGCTGAAATTCTCAGCTTGGGAGGGGTGCTCAAGTCCCTGAAGGTCCCTGACCGCTATGGTTCCGTTCGTGATATAGTCCTAGGCTTTGACAACCCTTTGGATAATCTTAGCTCCACTACCTATTTCGGACAGGTCGTGGGTAGGTTTGCCAATAGGATTGCAAAGGGAAAATTCTCCATTGACGGGGTGGACTACCAGATGGAGACCAATAACGGGGAGAACTCCCTGCATAGCGGTAAGAGCAACTTCGGATGGAAGAACTGGCACATGGAGCCTTTTGAGTGGTCTGGCTCCCCTGGTGTCGTCCTGAGTCTGTATAGTCCCGATGGTGATGGGGGTATGCCGGGGGCGGTTAACTGCACGGTCACCTATCTGTTGCGCCCTAGTGGGGATCTGCTGATCGAGTACGAGGCGACCACTACCCAAAAAACCTTGATGAACCTGACAAACCACAGTTATTTTAACTTGAGCGGGGCCGCCAGCGGAACTGTCCTCAACCATGAGGTGTTGCTTAATTGTGACCGCTACCTCCCTGTCGATGATCAGCTCATACCCACAGGGGAGGTTCTGAAAGTGGAGGGCACCCCCTTTGACTTTACCAAGAAAAAGCCTTTGGGAAGAGATTTGGAGAAGGTTGGGGGGTATGACCACTGTTTTGTGCTGGCAAAGCACAATTCTCGTCTTTTTGAGTTTGCTCATGTATATGAGCCTGTAACGGGGCGGACAATGCGGATAAGCACCACCCTCCCCGCTGTACAGTTGTATTCTGGCAATTTCCTTGATGGTAAGACCATTGGCAAGGCCGGGGTGGCTTATCCTAAGCATGGGGGAGTCTGTTTTGAGACGCAGTTCTACCCCGACAGTCCGAACCATCCTGACTTCCCCTCGTGTTTGCTTGACAGCACCTCTGTCTACAAGCACACGACGATGTTCTCATTTGGAGTGAAATAGTGCAGTACAGTGTAAGTTTGGATACCATTTTCCAGAGTTTTCCCTCTAAAGACCAACTGAAGAGGTTGCATGAGATGGGGTATCGGTATGTGGAGTGGAAGTCTTTTCCCCAGGAGGATCCTTCTGTCCTGTCAGATAGGCTCAAGGAGGTTTCCTTGTCATGCCATACCATGGGCATGCCTGAAAGTTCCCTTGTGGATGCTTCTCTGCACTCTCAGTTTGTGGAGAATTTGCACCAGGGTATTGAGATGTCCCTAACATTGGGCAACCGCCTGATCGTGGGTGGCGTAGGATTAGCGACAGAGCAGAGCCATGAGTCACAGTTGGAAACGATGGTCGTGGGGCTGGAGCTCTGCCTTCCCCTTCTGAAAAAACATGATTGTGAGTTGCTTATCGAACCGAGGAATACCCGCATCGACAATAAGGGCTATGCTCTGAGCCGAACCGGTGATGCCGCCGCTGTCCTGAAGCTCGTAGATGACCCTCATGTGCGACTTCTCTACAATATCTACCATCAGCAGATAAGTGAAGGCAATATCCTTATCAGGCTGGAGAAGTATCTGCCCTGGATCGGGCATATCCGCGCAGGGGGAGTCCCCGGTAGGGCAGAACTCGATAGCGGCGAGTTGAGTTATCGCAGGATTTTTTCATTTCTCGAGGCTTTGGGCTATACAGGCAATATCGGTCTGGAGTATTTTCCCAAGAGGCCTCCCTTTGAGGGGCTTGAAAGTTGCATGATGCTGAGGAGTCTGACATGAGGGAAGTGAAGATCATAGGGATTACCGGAGGATCAGGTTCGGGCAAGTCGACGATAGTTCGTAAGATTAGTGAAGTATGTTCGGATTTTGTCTTTATTCCTCAGGATAACTACTATCGCTCGGCTTCCTATATAAGCAATGAGAACATAACAGCCTTTAATTTTGACCACCCTGATGCCTTTGATATGGATTTGTTGTATGAGCATCTCTGTATGCTCAAGGATGACAAGCCGATACACATGCCGCTGTATGACTTTGTGCACCACAGGCGTAAAGATGAGACCGTACTGGTTGAACCAAAGCCGTTGGTTATCATTGAGGGTTTGATGGTGCTGTATGAGCAGAAGGTGAGAGACCTTTTGGATTTGAAGCTCTTTGTAGATACTCCTGACGACATTCGCTTCATCAGGCGTCTGAAGCGTGATATAGCAGAGCGGGGGAGGACTGTCGAGAGCGTGTGCAACCAGTACCTTGAAGTTGTCCGTCCTGGACATTTCAATTTTATCGAGCCTACAAAGGTTTTTGCAGACATCATCATTCCCGAGGGCGGATACAACGAGAATGCCCTTTCTGTTCTGATTCCTTTTGTGAAGGAGCTTTCTCGCTGATTATCTTCTGTGGATGATGAAGCTGTCCTTAATCTGTTTCCAGGACCAGGTTTCAGGGACTGGGTCATCTCCGCCCATGAACAGGCGGCTGCATCGCAGGATCCTCGCACCACCCATAATGGTTCCCTTGATGATTCCGTGTTTCATGACCGCCTCAACGGTGAAAGAGGAACAGCTTGGGTGATAGATGCAGTTGCTTCCAAAAAAAGGTGATAGCAATCCCTTGTAGAGGTATACTGGGATGAGAAAGGCCTTTTTTAGCAGGGTGTGTGCCTGTTCCTTGATATGTATCATTTCCCGATAATACGTGTGGATTGCAAAAAGTGCAATGAGTGGGTATAATATTTGCATTAGGGATTTGACTTCCCTGGTACAACTCGTTATAGTTACGAAGAAATTGGTAAAATTAATACTGGAGGGATAGTCATATGGCAGGAAACGTATCCAAAAACGCGCGCCGTGAAGGTGCTAAGGCAATGACCAGCCGCTGGGGTGGTGTGATCAAAATGAAGGCTGTATTTGAGAATGGCAAGCTTCACCATGTTGCATATTGCGAGAAATCTGGCAATACTGCTCGTAAGCCCAAAGACTTGATGTAAAAGGGTCTAATGCGAAAATAAGATGAAACGCCTGTGATATATATTGTCACAGGCTTTCTTTTGCACCTTATAAGCGCTTAAATTAGCCTTAATTACGTATTTTTGGTGTATCCGATTTTACTTGTTTGTGTTATAGTGTTGTTGAGTACGTATGCAACGACACATGAGAACGTCATGAGGAGGAAACACGTGAAACGTCTTTCAAGAACAATTATGACAGCAATGCTGGTAGCTTTGTTGGCTTTTTCCCTAGTAGGCTGTAAGAGTACTGCAAAGGTCGAGCCAATTCCACCGGCCCCTGTTGTAGAACCTGCTCCAGAGCCAATAGTGCCTGCAGCAGTTCCAGAGGCTGTAGAGAAGCCAGCTGAACCAGCTCCTGCACCAGTTGTGGAGCCCGCCAAACCAGTCGTTCCTGTAAAGGAAGCCCCTGTTATGGCAGAGATGGCTCTCCCCTATGGAGTGAAGGAAATCGTAAAGAGTGAAGGGGCCAAGACATTTGACCTGTTCATCGTCCATACCAATGACCTGAATGGTAACATCTACGCCCAGAACGGCGGAATCGGTGTTGCCAGGCTTTCCACCATGGCTAGGGCCGGCAAGGCTATCACCGACAACTGGTTGATGCTGAACGCTGGTAACGTGGGCGATGTGCCTGCGGATATGGCAATGGTTGCAGCTGGTCTGGTAGACTGGATCGGCTATGACGCC
>JBLXDK010000003.1:0-294900 GCA_048264225.1 Sphaerochaeta sp. | reverse complement strand
TGAAGGAGGTGTCTCAGGATGCCTTCGAGGCCGCTTCACTTCTTTTGAAGGAAGACGAAACTGAGGATTCCCTCCTGAAAAAAACCTGAAATTAATTCCCGTCAAAAGCTGTTTTTAGGGTGAGGAATGTGGGTTCAAGGAATAGAGGATGGAACGAACAGGGGTAATGCCGACGCCCGTGGCAAGCAGGACAAGGGAGCTGGTGTTGTCCCTGAGTACAAACCAGCCCAACGGACCACGGATCCTCACAACATCCCCCTTCTGCAGGTTCGTGAGTGTTTTCTTGAAACCACTGATCGTTTTGCCAGTGCGTGTTCCAATGAGGATCATATTCTCACTGGGAACGCTTGCAACGCTAAAGGCACGAAAGTTTTTCCCCGTACCTTCTGAGCAGGAAGGGTAAATGCCCCATGCTGGCCAGACAGCCACTGCATGGGATAGGGAGTCTGCAGTTTTATTATCCAATAGTCTCCCGACACATTTTCAGAGCTGAGGAAACGCAAGTCATGGGTTTTGCATATCCCTTTCAAGTATCGTAATTTCATGGCACGTCTCCTGTTGTGTAAAGCATACGGTGCACACTGGAGGAAAACAACCCTGCATGCTTCTATTCATGCTGCATGGTAAAGTGTCATATAGCATATATTACCGCAAATAAATGACTTAAAGACTCATATATGCCACTTAAACACTTACTTTATACTGCATTCTTTCTTTCCAAGAAGTATGCTTGTTGATAGAAAAGGCGTGCATGAAACGTCACGAACATCTCAGTGATGAGGCAGATTTAGGGAATTGAAGTTCACACCCATCAGTGCAACTGATCATAAGCGAGCAACACAGCCAACCAATAGGCACACAAATCCATTGCCTATAGTTTCTTCCATCACTCAAAGCCATTTCACTCCTGTACAAGAATTCACCCATATACTACTATATGGCCATGTTTGACTGTAAACTCATTTGTACCGATATAGACGGTACGTTGCTTGATACCAACCACCTGATATCCGCTGAAAACAAGCGGGTAATCGCCAAAGCCTACCAGAAGGGCATTACCATTGCCCTGGTGAGCGGAAGAAAAGCTTCAAGCCTTGAGGTGTTGCAGAAGGAACTGGGCATACATGGCCCTCTTGGCTGCTACAGTGGGGCCCTCGTTGTTGATGAGGGCAAGATCCTTGCATCGCATCCCATCGCCTGGGAGGATGCGCAACAGGTGCTCTCCTTCGTGGAAGGTAAGGGTCTTGAGTCCTTCATCTACACAGACAGGCGTTGGTACATTCACAAGGAAAGCCCTTGGATGGCCTTTGAGTCATCTGTCTCCAAGACAGAGGGCAAGGTTGTCCCTTTTGACGAACTTCCCTTTCATTGTGCCACCAATGGGGAAACCCCCTACAAGCTTTTATGCATGAGCGAAAACATTGACCTGGTTCTTGAAACGGAAAAGCTTCTGCACAAGAAGTTCTCCCAGACCCTGAATGTCTATCGCTCGGGTCCCAGGTACCTGGAGATTTCAACAAAGGATGTGGACAAGGGCCATGCCCTTGAGGCCATCTGTGAAGCCTATGGCTTCCAGACCAGTCAGGCAATGGCCATTGGCGACTACTACAATGACCTTGGAATGCTGAAGATTGCCGGCTACTCGGTGGCGATGGGTAATGCGCCCGACGAAATAAAGCGCCATGCCCATGCAGTTACCGCGTCCAACAGTGAGGACGGACTTGCAAAGGCGATAGAGGCAATCCTATGAAATGGCGGGTGGAAAACCCCCTCGCCATTTACAAAGGCCTGAATCCGCCGATTTATGTGCTTTTTTTCGCTACCATGATCAACGGAGTGGGCATATTTGTCTATCCCTTCCTTGCCCTTTACCTCACCAAACGCCTTGGCTACTCAGCCTTGCAGGCAGGTACCTTCATGACCATTGCATCGACACTGTATGTCCCAGGCTCCTTCATAGGAAGCAAGCTTGCCGATAAGATAGGCAGAAAGCCGGTAATGGTCGTAGCGCAGTTGCTTATGGACGGATGCTTCATCCTCTGTGGGTTTTGGGAAGGAAGCGCCATCATCCCATGGCTCATCCTCCTGGCTCTCTTCTTCGATGGGGCGGTAGACCCGGCAAGGGAAGCCCTCAAGACTGATGTAACGACCATTGAGGACCGACAGGTCTCCTTCTCCCTGCTCTATCTTGGACATAACCTGGGCTATGCCTTCGGGCCCATCATCGCAGGGTATCTTTTCTATGCCAACCCAAGATGGCTGTTCTGGGGTAATGCCTTGGCAGGTATCCTTTCAATCCTGCTGGTAATCTGGAAGATTAAGGAGACAAAACCTTCGGAGGAACTGCTACGGGAGAGCCTGGACTGGAAGACAACAGAGAAGGGAGAAGAGGGTGGCATCATCAAGGCCCTGCTAACCAGGCCGAAGCTGCTCTTCTTTGCCCTTTCGGTCACCTTCTTCAGCTATGCTTACAGCCAGACCCTTTTCGCCCTGCCCCTGCTGACCACTGACCTGTTCGGTATGGGAGGGGCTCCACTCTATGGCAAGATGATGACACTTAATGGAATCGTGGTGGTCCTCTTCACCCCACTGCTGGTAAGCAAGCTCCGAAGGTTTCACCCTCTGGCAAACACAGTCGTCTCTGGGCTACTGTATGCTGTGGCATTCTTTCTGTTTGCCTTCGCTAAGCTGCCGCTCATGTTCCTGATCCTGACAGCTGTCTTTACCTTGGGAGAGATCATATCGGCAACAAACGAGCACTTCTATGTGGCAAACAATACCCCTATCAGCCACAGGGCACGCTTCAGTGCAATACTACCCATCATCATGGGGACAGGACATGCAATAGCCCCTCTGATAGGAGGCGCCATCATAGAATCCCACAGCATGAATCTGCTGTGGATGAGCACAGGAGCTTCGGCGATGGTGGGAAGTTTGGGGGTGTTTTCCATATATCTGTTTGAGAAGAAAAAAGAAAAGCTTGGACTCTAAGAAAACGAAGACAAGGCAGGAAGACGAATCGGCTCACTATACGAGCAGCCTCCCCTTCTCAGGCGATACATATCAAGACAAATCAGTATCTGCGTATCACTCTTTTTCCGATAAGTTGCTCTTACTAGATTCTTTTTGTGCCCCCCCTATTCTCTTCTGGTCCCTAACCAATGCGAGGAAGGCTTCGGTGGCCATTGGCTCAGCAAAAAGGAATCCTTGAACCCGGTCAATGCCGATTCTTTTCACCATGGTCAGCTCTTGTTCTGTCTCAACACCTTCTGCAACAATCTTCTTGCCCATCTTGTGCAGCATATCAGTCAGTAAGGAAAGCATCTTGGGACTTGCTGTTGATCGCTGAATAAGGGTCGCATCGAACTTAACATACTGGTAAGGAAGATCCATCAAAGCCTGTACGTTTGAGTATCCTGAGCCAAAATCATCCAAGGCAAAGGATATGTCCTGAAGCGAGAACTTTTCCATCATGTCCGCTACAGCTTCATATGATTGGAGAACCACTGATTCAGTAATTTCAAAGCCGATTCTTTTTGGATCGATCCCTTCAGCTTTGATTATTTCCAAAAGGTTTTTCCCCAAGGTCTTTGATTCAAAGTCCTTTCCAGAGAGATTGACCGCTATACATCCAATAGAAACTTCAGGTATCTGCCTGACCACATTGCACACCTTTGCAAGCAGGATATGACTCAGTTGCACTATCAAGCCGGTTCGCTCAGCTAGGGCAATGAAATCGGACGGCTGTAACAACCCTAGATGGTTGTCCTCTATTCTCATTAGGGCCTCTGCTGACACCAAGCATCCTGTCTTCAGATCATATATTGGCTGATAATAAGCTTGCACCTGATCAGGGTTTCTGACTGAATCCCTGAGGGCGGAAATGATGTTCAGACGCCGTTGCAGGAAAATTGACTCCTCCCGGGTATACACAATCACTGACTTCTTTCGCTCAGTCTTCATCTCCATATACAGTTGATCAGTGGCTTGCTTGAACTCTTCACAATTAGAGACCTGGTCAGGAAAATGAATGACGGCTAGGTTGACCTGCAGGAATAACGCGTTTTCATCAAGTTCCCATACTTGATCCATCCGGTCGGTGATCTTTGTAACCAAGCTATCGGCGTAAGAAATGTCTTTGGCTGGGATACAAAGGCAAAACCGGTCCCCACCAAGTCGGAATACCTCATTCGCACTACCCAGGGTACTGAGGAATTGGGCCAGAGCGACCAACATCTTATCCCCTAGCAGGTAACCATAGCGTGTGTTGAAGTACTTGAAGTTCTCAATATCAAGAAGAATGAATGCATATGATGATTGAAGTTTGAAGATTCGGATAAGTTTGCGCTGTAACAGGGAATTTGTAGGAAGACCTGTCAGGCTGTCAACCTTGATCGAATCGCGTTGTCCGATCAGATAGTACAATATCAGCATAAAGGAGTTTGCCAACATGAACTGTTCGTGACTATGTGTTACCCAGAAAGCAACGATTGAGAAGAAGAACATGACGGGGAGCAGAAACGAGACAAACATGAAAGAGCCCTGCAAATCCTTATAATGGGCCAAAGTCGGCATGGTCATCGCAAGGCAATAGAAGAATGATAGCCCTATCATAAAATAGGTTCCCGCAGAAGGCAGGAGGTCTTCATATCCTGCATTGAATGGATAAAATGTCTGTCGGGAAACATCAATAAATGACAGCACTGTCAGCACCATCAAGGGAATACCTTGAACCAAAGAGAACTTTGTTACAAATTTGGTATCATCTAAGATGTTGATAGCATTGAAGTGTGCCCACATGGCTAAAAGAAAGGGGAATGAGAGAAAATGTACTATCCAAAGCAGTCGTTCAAATAAAGGTGAGTATATGATGATGCCTTTACTCCCAATATCACCTAACAGGGAGAAAACAATAAACAGAGAGAATACAACCGCAATCTCACGGAAAAATCGACTACCCCGATCTTTGTTTAGTAGGGGAAACCGAAGTATATCGAAAAACATTGATAGCATCAGTACTACAGAAAGTACATTGACTTCAAAGAATTGCATACCTTTCCTTACTGGTTCTCTTCCAATAAACCATACAAACCATGACAAAGTTACGGCATGGATGAAACAGAGGCAGAACCTCTTAGGAACAAATATACCATACAATAGGCTGTTTCCCAGCCCACTTCTTTACCATACCAAACATTATTTTCGAATAATAGAGAGATTGATAGAATTATAAAAGCCATCGCGGTACATTTTTGTTCGACTTTGAAGGGTCAAGATTGTAAGAAAACCGGACGATTAGCAGAAACTACGAAAGAAGTTGACCACTAGAATTATTGCTGGTATGGTTTAGTCGATAGCAAAATAGAGATAAGGATTTTAGTTGTGGATTGTTATTCCGAAGTTATCGGATATCATGCGAATGAATATCAAAAATGTGAACGATTCCTGAGTGGAAAGTTTGAGGTTTCTAACGATACTGATTGGCTTGGCACGGGGATGTACTTTTGGGATAATCTTTCCAATGCAAGATATTGGAAACGACAAAAAGTTAGGAAAGGAGATCCTCCTTACGAAGAAGCTTGTAAAATCGTAAGAGCGCGAATTTCATGTGGGCATCTCCTGGATTTGACAGATACAGATATTCTTAATAGCTTTTGTGGCTTATGGCAAACTGTTAAGAATAAAATCGGAAAAGAAAAAAGAAATAAAATGGGATTTGGTCAAAAGATTGATTTTATTATTTCCTTTTATCCAGACATGCAGGATGACTGCCTTGTTGTTAAGGCACTAGCTGACTATAGTAAGAATGAAGGTAATTGTTATTTATTCGAAGCTTCGAATTTCTTGAGTACTGTTAAAACAATATATTCCGTACGAGATGATTCTGTAATTGATTGCAGAGAGGAAGTTAAAAATGAGTGATCCTATGCTGAAAAAAATATTGCGCATTCTAGATGAAGTCCAGGCTATGAGTCCTGAAGAAAGAAAGAAATTTGACCAAGAAGGGATGGCTAGAGCAAGCGATGTTCTCAGTAGAGAATATCACGAAGATAGAGATTTCCATATAATTGGTGAAGAGTTATTTGATCAAGAATCAGTATCTTATGGAACCATTCAGTATCAAGTAATTGAAGAAAAAGAGTCTTCAGTAATGGAAACCAATGCGAACCCTTTATTAGAAAAGAAAATAATCCCTATGGCGGCATGATGTATGAAACCTAGTAATTTTCAATTGGAAAAGCAAAGATTGATAAAAAGTGATTTTTATCTCAACCCTGATTATAAAACAACAAAAAATGTGAAACTGGATTTATCAGGCGAGACAAAAATATCCCGTATTGATTCAAACTCAGCTCAAGTAGTATTTGAGTTCTCAATTTTTAAGGGAGTTTCCATAGAAGAGGTTCCTTTTAAACTGATTATAATAAATGAAGGTATCTTTTCATGGGAAGAAGCGATTGAGGAAAAAGAGTTGAATGCCTTATTAAAATATAATGCCCCGGCAATATTATTATCATATGTGAGATCTGTTGTCTCAATGATCACTGCCTATGCCGGCTTACCTCAAATCATGATCCCTTTGCTTAATTTTTATGCAACTGATGATGCTACAGAAAACCCATCTACTGAGAAACTGGTCGATTAGCCCTTAGCAGGAACATACTTGGTGCCTCTACCGCTACCTTCTCTTCTGAGAAGATTCTCATCCATGAGTTCAGATAACAATTCAGCAGCCCTGGTTCTCTCAAATCCAAAACTATCCCGAACATCCTTGTTCGTAATCTCGCGGTTGGTAGCAACATAGTCCAATATCTTCTCTTTTACGGAGGTTCTATCTTCTGCTACCTTCTCATCAGACTGAAGGGGAAGCTCAAGGGTGAAAACAACTCCATCTCGCACAATAGGAGTGCTGTTAGCATAAATCTTGCAATATTTCTTGATGTTTCTGAATCCTGATCCAAGTTCATCAGCCAACCCCATCAGCCTGAACACCCTTGCTATCGTGGGATTCTTAGGTTCGGGATTGAAATCATCGATATCCACCCTGCCTATATAAGAAGGGTTGGCAGCATTCTTGAATGTCACCTTATTCTTTTCTATCACCATTGAAGAGATATAGGCATCACTGTATTCCCGGTGAATGAGAAAATTAACAACCGCTTCCTTGAAAAGCTTATCCCTAGGAGATATTGTCTGGGTGTTCTCATCAATATGGAAACCTTTGGACAGGTGCTTGGCAACAAAATCCATTATCTTGTCGTATGCCTTGACCAGATTACACTCCACCACCTCACGATCATCAAAACGGTCCAAGTTTTCTTTTCTCACCAGACAGTCAATATGGTAATGGGGAAGTACACTTCCGATATACTCATCTTTCCCAAACAGCAATAGGGCTGCTTGAGTATAGCCTTCAATACCAGTTTCAGTATCGTGTTTATAAAACATAGAGGATTTGAGTATTTCATGTTCGTCTTTACGTGACCAGAGATTTTGGCTGTTCACATTATTCGCAAGACTCTTAGCCATCTTAACTGTTTCAAAGTCAAACCAACTTTCTTTTGCATAAGGGATTATTTTATCTTCAGAATTTCTGTTGGATTTTCTGGCATACATTTTCGCAATAAGATTCTGGTTGCTGGTAATATCATAGTCACCATCTTCATTCCTGTCAAAAATCTTGGTGCCGTTCAATGTATGAACACTGCTGCTTTCAGGAATATAGGCGTATAGTATGACCTTATCCTCATATCCAAATTCCTTGAGCTGGACATACAACGGAGGGTTTATCTTTTGTGGATTGTTCAGATTGTTTGCAAATTCTCTCTTGATACTCTGGACACTCTCAGGCTCAATACTGATGACTTCTCCAGAATCTTTGACTCCTAAGAATAGGTAACCTCCCAACCGGTTTGAAAAGGAACAGACAGTATCACATACTGACTGGGGTAAAGCAATATTGCATTCCTTGAACTCAATATTGACGCTCTTGCCCGTTTTCAAACATTTTCTCATTCGATACGTATCCATGATCACAATAGTATCCCTTTCCTGTACTTGTCTCAGTATACGGTATTTCATCTATCACAAGTTTGCAAACAATATACACTAATAGATATATATTCTTAGAGAATTGTTGTATCAAAGCACTTCACATACCAGGTTCAACACCGGATGCCAAAAAGCATGGTACGGTTGCTTTTCTTGGTAATATCAAACAAGGGCAATCGCACTCTGCGTTTGCCCTTGGCTGTTGTTTGTTACTCTTGTTTGCTAGGATTGTCCTCTCTTAGCACCATTACTGATCTCTATCAGCTTGAAGCCTGGTACCAGTATTGGTTCCAGGCAAATACCTCATGTCCTGGCTATTCAAGGGCATCTGCCCTACAGCAACTCCAACAACCTCTCTACCGCTTCCTTGGGGAAGTCCTTGTCCTTGTTGCTTTCCAGCTGCTCTTTCAGGAAATCCCTGGTAATGGCATCCTGGGGAAGCATGAAACCACTCTCCCTGTGAAGATCCTCCTGGAGGATTCTCGTTGACCGTACAAGGGTGGTGGCAAGCTGTTTTACGATAGGATCTGTTGTCTCGTTGGCTATATCGGTTGCAAGCCTCTCCTGCTTTGCCTTGCTTATGGCAAGCTCTCTCAGAGCTTTTATTGTTGTATCGGTTTTCTTTTGTTGGTCTGCATAGTTCTTGGGTAACAGGAAGATTGCATGCGAGGGACATGCATCCATACAGAGGCGGCACCCATCGAGACACCTTGATGCATCAATCTGACCGGTTTCGGTATCAGTAGCACCAGTAGGGCAGACAAACAGGCAGATACAATCCTTGGTACAGAGGCGAATATTTCTTACAGCATACATCAGATGGCCTCCTTTCTTACCGGAAGAATCTTAAAGGAGGGAACTTTACAGACAGGGCACACCTCAGGGGGCTGTTCGCCCACAAAGACAAAGCCACAGATATCACAGACAAACACACTGGTATTCTCCAGTAAGGCATTGCCTTGTTTCTCATATCTGGTGAGAAGGCTCTTCAGAAGCTTCGTCGCCTTCTCCCCCCATACCAAGGATCTTTTGGCACCACGGTCGTGTTCGTCCTGAATTGCATTGTTCGCCCGTGCATACCCTTGACTCAGGTCCTGCTCTATCAGAGCGGAAAGAGCCTTGAAGGAACTTGTTGCCTGCTCTTTCTCGGTTTTCTGCTTTTGTTTTGATGCTTGTTTTCCATAATAGGCAGAGAGCTTCCCAAAGAGGTCAGCCTCTTCGGGTCTCATCTGCTTGGCACAAGTCTTGGAAAGGTTGGAGCATACCGCCCCTAACTCTTCTGATGACATTTCTCGCAAATCTGCTTCCATATAACCCTCCTGGATCTGGTTTCTCCAGCTAGTATAGCATCCAATGACGCTTTTTTGGAAAAACTGGCGATTTTTATATTTGTTATTGATTTTGTATAAATATAAATACAGCAAAAGCATATCAGTTCAATTCACATTGCTTAGGTAGCCTTCCTGCATAGTATCGAGTATGTTTCTTTCTTCTGGAAAGTATTTTCCACTTCTCGTGACGAAAAACTGACATGTGTCTAAATTTGGTTGGATACTCTTCCTATGGAAACAATGATGATTGGGGAAGCAATTCGTCAGTTGCGCCTTGCACAAAATATGACACAACAGGAATTGATGGATCGGGCATATCTTACCAGAAGCCAGATACACTATATCGAAAAAAACAAGAGGACACCCCGCAAGCAGACACTGGAAAATATCAGCGCCGCCTTTGGGATGTCCCTATTTGAACTGATCTCCTACGTTTATCAGTAGTCGCCGAGTTCGCCCACTCCAAGCATATCATCAATGGATGCCCCTGGGGCTACCATTGGATAGGCCTTGTCGTCAGTGGGAATCTCACACTCGATGACAACCGGAGCATGCAGATCCAGTGCCTCCTGCAGGATAGCCTTGGGATCATCATCCAAGCCTATCCTGCGCCCCTGTATGCCATACGCATCAGCGAGCTTGATCCAATTGACACCACCATCCAAGGTGGTCTCGCTATAGTGGTTGTCAAAAAACAGGGTCTGCCACTGGCGCACCATACCCAGGGTATGGTTGTTCATCAACAGGATTACCACAGGAAGATTATAGCGGGCAATGGTTGCAAGCTCGTTACAGTTCATGCCGAAGCTGCCGTCCCCCGCAACGTTGACAACACGGCTCTTCGGATTACCCATCTGAGCTCCAATGGCTGCCCCTGTGCCATAGCCCATCGTCCCCAACCCTCCGCTGGTTAGGAAGTGACCAGGCTGTACATGCTTGAGGAACTGGGCAGCCCACATCTGGTGCTGTCCTACCTCAGTTACTATGTAGAAGTCAGGGGGAAGGACCTTCTGCAGGCTCTTGAGTATTGTCTTGGCACGCTGGCTCTCGTTGTCAAAACGGATGGGGTAGCGTACCTTGTATGAGCGTACCTGATCCATCCACTTCTCATTGGAATGTGACTTCGTGATGCGCTTGTTCAGTTCGGAAAGCACTACCTTCACATCCCCGATGACATGGCAGTAGGTCTTGATGTTCTTGTCGATCTCAGCTGGGTCCACATCGATATGCACTATCCGGGCATTCTGGGCAAACCCGCTCGCCTTGCTGACTACCCGATCACTGAAGCGTGCTCCCACTACAACCAGCAGGTCACAGGCAGAGACGCACATGTTGGAGACCTTAGAACCATGCATACCTACCATACCGGTGAAGCGCTCGTTATAGGAACTCACTGCCCCACATCCCATCAGGGAGGTGCACACCGGTGCATCAATAAGGTCTACAAAGGTGCTCAGCTCCTCAGAGGCCTTGCCCCTGATGACGCCTCCTCCGACATACAGCATCGGCCTTTCGCTCTCCTCGATCAGACGGATGGCCATCTCCATGCTCTCTTCACTCAGGCGCTCAGTCCTGGGGAGGATAGGCTCGGGCTTCTGGGCCACATAGTCGGTGGTATGTATGGTGACATCCTTGGGGATATCTATCAGCACAGGACCCGGTCGGCCCTCCTGGGCGATCCTGAAGGCAGACCGGATGGTCTGGGCAAGCATGGCGACATCCTTGACGATGTAGTTGTGCTTGGTGATGGGCATCGTGATGCCGGTGATATCCACTTCCTGGAAACTGTCCTTGCCCAACAGGGGAAGTGTCACGTTTCCGGTAAGGGCTACCATAGGGACGCTGTCCATATAGGCAGTTGCGATACCGGTCACCAAGTTGGTGGCTCCAGGGCCGCTGGTGGCAATGCACACCCCTACCTTGCCAGTCGATCGGGCATAGCCGTCCGCAGCATGGCTGGCTCCTTGCTCGTGGGCAGTGAGGATGTGCTTGATACGTTTCTGGTTCTGATACAGGGCCTCATACAAGGGCAACACTGCCCCGCCTGGGAAGCCGAATACGACATCGGTACCCTGTTCGGCCAAACACTCAATAATTATCTGTGCTCCAGTCATCTGCATGGTAGGTTCTCCTTGTTCTATGGTCTTATCTATTGCTTGAAAATCGCACCAGTGGAAGCACTGGTAACCTGTTTGGCATACCTGGCGAGGTATCCGGTGGTTATAGGGCTAGGCTTGCATTTCCAACTCTTCTTCCGTGTTTCCAGTTCAGCATCATCAACAAGCAGCTCAAGCTTCCCATGAGGGATGTCGATACTGATGATATCTCCTTCCATTACCAAGGCGATAGGTCCTCCTTCTGCAGCCTCAGGACTCACATGTCCGATAGAGGCACCTCTTGTCGCTCCACTGAAGCGCCCGTCGGTGATGAGGGCCACATCCTTGTCCAGGCCCATGCCTGCAATTGCAGAGGTCGGACTGAGCATCTCGCGCATGCCCGGCCCTCCCTTTGGCCCTTCATAACGGATGACCACCACATCACCTTTCTTGACCTCAGAGGCATAGATTGCCTTGATGACATCCTCCTCGCTCTCAAAAATCCTGGCAGGACCCTTATGGACAAGCATGGATGCATCAACAGCACTGCGTTTCACCACAGCCCCATCGGGGGCGAGGTTTCCCTGCAACACGGCGATCCCTCCGGTAACGGAGTAGGGATTGTCGATCGGCCTGATAACCTCGGTATTGTGATTGGTCGCACCTGCATAGAGTTCCCCGATAGTCTTGCAACTGACGGTAGGAAGAGAGCCATCCAACAACCCCTTCTTGCAAAGCTCACCCATCACAGCAAGCACTCCCCCTGCCCTGTAGAGGTCCTCAATATGGTAAGGCCCGGCAGGGGCAAGATGACAGAGGTTGGGAACCTTGGCACTTACTGCATTCGCCATGAAGATATCAAGATCAACATGTGCCTCATGCGCAATGGCAGGAAGGTGGAGCATCGTATTGGTACTGCACCCCAAGGCCATATCGACAGCCAGGGCATTGGCAAAGGCCTTCTTTGTCATGATGTCCAAAGGTCTGATGTTCCTCTTGAGGATTTCCATTATCATATAGCCAGCTTCCTTGGCCAGGCGGTCACGGGCACTGTAGACAGCGGGAATCGTCCCATTGCCTGGAAGGCCCATGCCGATAGCCTCGGTAAGGCAGTTCATGCTATTGGCCGTATACATGCCACTGCAGGAACCGCAGGTAGGGCAGGCGCTGTCCTCAAAGATGTCCAGCTGTTGCTGGCTCATCGCCCCTACTGCATGGCTGCCGACAGCCTCAAACATCGTAGAAAGGCTCATGCCATCGACTGATCCTCCAGGTACATGACCAGCCAACATAGGGCCGCCGGAAACAAAGATGGAGGGGATGTTCAGCCTGGCGGCTGCCATAAGCATCCCCGGGACGATCTTGTCACAGTTGGGGACAAAGACCAGGGCATCGAAAGGATGGGCGGTAGCCATGATCTCGATGGAGTCTGCGATGATCTCACGGCTTGCCAAAGAGTACTTCATCCCCGTATGCCCCATCGCTATGCCATCACAGACACCGATAACAGGAAACGATACAGGGTTGCCCCCAGCAGCGCGAACGCCCGCCTTTACCCCATCGACAATCCTATTGAGGTGGATGTGTCCGGGAATGATCTCATTGGCACCGTTTACGATGCCGATCATGGGCATATGAATCTCACGGTCAGTCCAACCGAGCGCCTTCATAAGAGAGCGGTGAGGAGCCTTGTCAAAGCCTTCAGTCATCACACTAGAGCGTTTCTTGGTATCATCCATCCTACTACCTCCCTATTACAGGGCCTGGGCGATGAGGTCGCCCATCTCTTTTGTACCGACGAGCCTCATGCCCTCGGTGTATATGTCAGCGGTGCGATAGGACGCATCGAGAACCTTGGAAACAGCCTCTTCTACAGCATCAGCTTCCTCAGTCATTCCAAAGGTATAGCGCAGCATCATCCCGACAGAGAGGATGGTGGCTATGGGGTTGGCAATGTTTTTTCCTGCAATGTCGGGGGCACTGCCATGGATAGGCTCGTACATGCCGAAGCTATCCTCACGTAGCGATGCCGAAGGGAGCATTCCGATGGAGCCGGTGATCTGGGAGGCCTCATCGCTGAGGATGTCACCGAACATGTTCTCAGTCACGATGACATCGAACTGACGGGGGTTACGCACCAGCTGCATCGCAGCGTTGTCCACATAGAGGTGGCTCAGCTTCACATCAGGATACTCAGGGGCAAGACGCTCCACAACCTCACGCCACAGCTGGCTGGAGTTGAGGATGTTTGCCTTGTCTACAGAGCAGAGCCTTTTGGTTCGCTTCTTAGCAATCTCAAAACCCTTGCGGACAATACGCTCGATTTCCTCTACTGTGTAGCTCATCGTGTCGTAGGCGCTGTTCTCGTCCCGTCCACGTTTGCCAAAGTAGATACCACCGGTGAGTTCACGCACCACCATGATGTCCAAGCCCTCACCCACTATCTCAGCCTTCAGCGGGCAGGCAGCGCTCAGCTGCTTGTAGATGATCGCAGGCCTGAGGTTACAGAACAGGCCAAGCTCACCACGAAGCCCCAACAGTGCCTTCTCAGGGCGGATGTCGCTAGGAAGCCTGTCCCATTTGGGACCACCCACTGCCCCAAGGATGATGCTGTCGCTCTCCTTACAACCCTTGAGGGTTTCAGAAGGAAGAGGCTTTCCTGTGGCGTCGATGGCACACCCTCCGGCGAGGTAGGTGCTATAGGTAAACTCATGGCCGAACTTTTTGCAGATGCGGTCAAGGACCTTGACCGCCTCATCCACGATATCGACTCCGATGCCGTCTCCAGGCACCAATGCTATATGTTTTTTCATACCTTCTTTCCTTTTTCCACCATATAGGGGGCAAGCCCGCCGGCTTGTATCAATGCCTGCATAAATGGAGGAAACGGTTCGCTTTGGAAGGTCTTCCCGCTGGTCTCATTGGTTATGAGTCCGGAGGAGAAATCCACACTGACCACATCCCCTGCCTTGATACCGTCACAGGCCTCTTCGCACTCTAGGATCGGCAAGCCGATATTCAGTGAGTTGCGGTAGAAGATACGGGCAAACGTGCGTGCGATGACACACGAGATACCGCTCTCCTTGATGGCAATTGGAGCGTGCTCGCGGCTCGAGCCACAGCCGAAATTTTTGTCGGCTACGATGATATCACCCTGTTTCACCTTTTTGATAAACGAGGCGTCAATATCCTCCATGCAGTGCATGGCCAGTTCCTTGTGGTTGGAGGTATTGAGATACCTCGCAGGGATGATGACATCGGTATCGATGTTATCCCCATATCTGAAGACAGTTCCTTTTGCTTGCATTATCGAATCTCCTGCACTTTGGCGGGGTCGGCGATGTACCCCTTGATCGCACTTGCAGCGGCTACAGCCGGGCTTGCAAGGTAAACTTCACTCTTCACATGACCCATACGGCCGACGAAGTTCCGGTTGGTGGTGCTTACCGCACGCTCCCCCTCTGCAAGGATGCCCATATGCCCGCCAAGGCAAGGTCCGCAAGTCGGGGTAGAGACAGCGCACCCGCTGTCGACAAAGATATCAAAAAGCCCTTCATTCATCGCCTGCTTCCAGATCTTCTGGGTCGCTGGAAAGATGAGGCATCGTACCCATGGGGCAACCTTGTGGCCCTTGAGGATGGCAGCCGCCTCACGCAGGTCACTGATATGACCGTTAGTGCACGAGCCGATGACCACCTGGTCGATCTTCACCTCACCGACCTCGTCGATGGTACGGGTATTGGAAGGGAGGTGGGGGAAAGAGACCGTGCTCTTCACCTTGGACAGGTCAATGTCGATGATCTTCTCATACTCTGCATCAGAGTCTGCCTCATAGATCACAGGCGTACGGGGACAATGCTCAGCCAAGTAGGCAAGGGTCACATCATCAACGGGGAAAATCCCGTTCTTTGCCCCAGCTTCGATTGCCATATTGGCGATGGTGAAACGGTCATCAATGGTCAGGGAGGCGACGCCTGGGCCTGTATACTCCATGCTCTGGTAGAGGGCCCCATCGACACCGATCATGCCGATGATGTGCAGGATGAGATCCTTGCCGCTGACATGGACTTTGAACTTACCAGTCAGGTTGAACTTGATGGCAGAAGGAACCTTGAACCAAGCCTGGCCGCTGGCCATTCCGCATGCCATGTCAGTAGAACCCACTCCAGTGGAAAAAGCTCCCAAAGCTCCGTATGTGCAGGTATGGCTGTCTGCCCCGATGACCAGATCCCCTGCTCCGACCAGACCCTTTTCAGGAAGCAGGGCATGCTCAATGCCCATCTGCCCCACATCAAAGTAGTTGGTTATCTGATGCTCTCCTGCAAAGGTTCTCAAGGCTTTGCACTGCTCGGCAGCCTTGATGTCCTTGTTCGGGGAGAAATGGTCGGGAACAAGGGCAACCTTGTCCTTGTCAAAGACCGTCTCTTTCCCGAACTTGGGGAACTCGTTGATTGCAACGGGAGCAGTTATGTCGTTACCCAGCACCATATCAAGATCAGCCATGATCAGCTGGCCTGGTCGAACCGAGTCCAGCTTTGCATGGTGAGCAAGAATCTTCTGTGTCATTGTCATGCCCATATTGGCGTCTCCTTACTCTATGTCGTCCGTCGGGGTAATCCCATCGGCGATCAGTTTGTACTCTATGCTGTCACTCAAGGCCAGCCAGCTGGCCTCGATGATATCCTTGCTCACCCCAATGGTGGACCAGGAGTCCTGACCATCTGTGGAGTCAATCAAAACCCTGACCTTTGAGGCAGTAGCACTGCCCGAGTCCAGGACACGGACCTTGTAGTCAGTGAGGTGCACGCTCTTCAGTGTCGGGTAGAACTGCTCAAGCACCTTGCGCAGAGCCTTGTCCAAGGCGTTGACAGGCCCTTCTCCCTCGGCTGCCGTTATGGCACTCTCTCCTCCGACCTTCACCTTCACCACCGCCTGGTGGGTAGCCCCCGAGAGAGGGTCTGCATAAGGCATGCTGCCCAACGTCTGGAAATGCACCAGGGTAAAGAAGGGTCTGTACATTCTGAGGTGACGCCGTATGACCAGGTCAAAGGAACTCTCCGCACCCTCAAACTGATAGCCTTCGGCTTCCAGGCTCTTAAGCTCATCCATCAGGGTGACCGTCACAGGGTCGCTCTTATCCAAGTCAGGTGCGATGGCGGCGATGCGGCGAGTCATCAGGGCACGTCCGGCAACCTCGCTCATCAGCATGCGCCTCTCATTGCCGACGACATGCGGATCGATATGCTCAAAGGAAGAGGGGTTCTTCTGCACCCCGTCGATATGCATCCCTCCCTTGTGGGCAAAGGCACTGCGTCCGATGAAGGGCGTGCCATGGGGGATGCGCACATTGGCAACTTCAGCTATTGCGCGGCATACAGGGGTAAGGTTTTCCAGGACAACCCCGTTGAGGCAGTCATGTCCCATCTTGGTCTCAAGGATGGCTGCGATGCTTGCCAGGTTGGCATTTCCACATCTCTCACCAAAGCCAAGCAAAGTGCCTTGCACCTGAATGGCACCGCGCTCAACGGCAGCTATGGAGGAGGCGACTCCACACCCTATGTCATCGTGGGCATGGATGCCCAACGGGACAGAAGGGAACAGCTTTGCTGTCTCCTCGGTAATGGAAGCGACTAGGGAAGGAAGCATCCCCCCACGTGTCTCACACAGAACCAAGGTCGAGGCCCCACCATCGAGGGCAGCCTGCAACGTTGCAAGGGCATACTCCCTGTTTGCAACATACCCGTCAAAGTAGTGCTCGGCATCAAAGAAGACTTCACTGCCCGACTCTACGATGAAGCGCACACTATCCTCGATCATCGCAAGATTCTCATCCAAGGTTGTCTTGATGATGTCCGTGACATGGAAGTCCCAGCTCTTGCCGAAGATGGAGACCACCTTCGTATTGCTCTTCACCAGGTTCTGCAAATTCACATCATCCTTGGCCTCGATACCCCTTCTTCTGGTAGAACCGAAGCTCACCAGGGTGGCATTCTTGAGAAGTATATCCTTCGCCCGTTCGAAGAACTGCAGGTCCTTTGGGTTGGAACCCGGGTTTCCAGCCTCAATGTATTGTACGCCCAAGGCATCAAGGGCGCGTACGATCTTCAGCTTGTCCTCGACGGAAAAGCTGATCCCTTCGCCTTGGCTTCCATCACGCAGGGTTGAATCGAACAGGGCAACCTTACTCATGATCGTGCTCCTTTTTCTTGTCGCTATGGCTGCTGAGCATGTCATTTTCAAAATTAGGGGCTGATGTTACCTTGATCCCCTGCACATTGTGCGGCTGGCCTTCGTCAAGCATGCGGTTCACCGCTGCAAGACAGGAGAGGATGGAAGCCTCAATGACATCGGTGCTGACCCCCCTACCGCGGTAGACCCCATGGCCGTCGCTGATCTTCACCATGACCTCCCCAAGGGCATCACGGTGCTCGGTGACTGCCTGCAGGGTATAGTCCTCAAGACCGAACGGGTGGCGGATGATCTTCTCTACAGCGCGCAGCGAAGCGTAGACAGGACCGGTACCACAGGCAACCTCCTGATATTTCTTTTCGCCTTTCTTGAGGGTCACGCATGCGGTGCTGGTCATCATGTTCCCACTGTTCACCACAAAGGAGTCAAGCTCCCATGTCACAGGAGAACTCTTGGAAGTGCTCTCCACCAGGGCGATGATGTCTCGGTCTGTGATGGTCTTCTTACGGTCGGCAAGACTTTTGAACTCGCCGAAGAGGCGCATGACCTCATCCTTGCCCAGGGCGTAGCCCAGATCTACAAGGCGCTTCTCAAAGGCGTGCTGTCCGCTATGCTTTCCAAGAACCAGGCTGGTGGTAAGCACCCCCACACTCTCTGGGGTCATGATCTCGTAGGTGAGGCTGTTTGCCATCATGCCATGCTGGTGGATACCGCTCTCATGGGCAAAGGCGTTGGCACCCACTATCGCCTTGGAGGGGTTCATCTTCACCCCTGTTATGGAGGTCAGCACGCGAGCTGATCGGTAGATCTCCTCAGTATTGATATGGGAGTGGAAGTTGTATTGGTCGCCTCTTGTCCTGATGGCCATGGCAATCTCTTCCAGGGCGGCATTGCCTGCCCTCTCCCCTATACCGCAAAGGGTACACTCAGCCTGGCGTGCCCCTGCCTGCAAGCCTGCCAGCGTATTTGCCATGGCAAGGCCCAGATCGTTGTGGCAGTGCACGGCAATGATCGCCTTGTCCACATTGGGAACCCGGTTCATTACCGCACCTACCATCCTTTTCATATCTTCGGGGGTGGCGTAGCCTACCGTATCAGGGAGGTTCACCACATGGGCCCCTGCCTTGATGACGGACTCGACAACCCGGCAGAGGTAGTCAAGGTCAGAGCGTGTGGCATCCTCCAAGGAGAACTCCACATCGCCGCAGAGGTTCCGTGCATACTTCACCATCGCCACGGCCTTTTCCAAGGCCTGTTCGCGACTGAGTTTCAGCTTGAACTGCAAATGCAGGTCACTGGTGGCCAGGAAGGTGTGGATCCTAGGCCTCTTGGCCTCCTTCACCGCCTCCCAAGCTGCGTTGATGTCCTTCTCCAAGGCGCGAGACAAGGAGGCGACTGTCATGTCCTGCACCACACGGCTTATGGCCTGCACGCTGGTAAAATCCCCGGGGGACGCTATGGCAAAGCCCGCTTCAAGGATGTCCACACCTAGGGACTCCAACTGCTGGGCCATACGAATTTTTTCGTCAAGGTTCATGCTGTAGCCAGGTGCCTGTTCGCCATCTCTCAAAGTGGTGTCGAAAATATAGATCCGATCGCTTTTTTCCATAGTGTCCTTCCCAGAATTTCTTTTTTTTTATTTCTTCAGCCAGCTCATCAAAGATCGCAGCTTCTGCCCGGTCTTCTCCAACAGGCTCTCACTCTCAATGCGCTTCTTTGCATTGAAGTAAGGTCTGTTGACCTGGTTCTCCAACAACCAGTTTCGGGCAAATTTGCCTTCCTGGATGTCGGTGAGGATGCCCTTCATAGCCTTGCGGGTGTCGTCGGTGATGATCTTGTCCTGGGTGATGTAGTCGCCATACTCGGCTGTATCGCTGATGGAGTAGCGCATGTAGGAGAGTCCGCCCTGGTTGATCAGGTCAACGATGAGCTTCATCTCGTGACAGCACTCGAAGTATGCCATCTCAGGCTGGTAGCCAGCCTCGACCAAGGTATCGAATCCAGCCTTGATAAGGGCGGTCACACCACCACAGAGAACAGCCTGCTCACCGAAAAGGTCAGTCTCTGTCTCTTCCTTGAAGGTGGTCTCAAAGATACCCGCCCTACCGGCTCCGAGTCCCTTTGCATAGGCAAGGGCGATATCCTTGGAGTCTCCGCTCGGATCCTGATGTATGGCGATAAGAGAAGGGACTCCCTTGCCTTCCTGGAACTGGGTGCGTACCGTATGGCCGGGGCCCTTGGGTGCGATCATGATGACGTTCACACCCTCTGGTGGCTTGATCTGGCCAAAATGGATATTGAAGCCGTGGGCGAAGGCAAGATACTTGCCTTTGGTAAGGCCAGCTTCGATGCTGTCGTGGTAGATCTTCGCCTGTCTCTCATCAGGGAGGAGCATCATGATGACCTGGGCCATCGTAGCCGCCTCTTCTGCTGTGGCAACGTGAAGGCCGGCCTCTTCTGCAATCTTCCAGCTTTTCGAACCCTTGTAGAGGCCCACCACCACATCAACACCACTTTCGTGCAGGTTCAGCGCATGGGCGTGGCCCTGGCTGCCGTACCCGATGATGGCGACTTTCTTGCCGTCCAGCTTTGAGAGATCAGCTTCCGAATCATAATACATTGTACTCATTGAATCCTATCCTCCGGCCCTTCGGCCTTTTTGTATGAAGCGCCACTGTGGCGTTGTGTTCTAGTTTTCGTCTTCGCTGTAGCTTATGGAGCTCAACGGCCTCGATCCTCGCTCAAGGGCGGTGATACCGGTACGGGACATCTCCACTATCCCATAGGGGCTCAAGAGGTCGTAGAAGGACTGGATCTTATCCAGGCTCCCGGTCATCTCCAGGGTCACCGTTGAGGCGGTGACGTCGATGATCTTCGCCTTGAAGATCTGACCAAGCTCGACTATCTCCGTCCTGCTGGAGGCAGTGGTGGAGACCTTGACCATGACAAGCTCGCGTTGGATGGACTTGGTCTGGGTCATCTCATAGACTCTCTTCACATCGATGAGCTTGCCCACCTGCTTCTTGATCTGCTCCACAATCTCACGATCCCCTGTGATGACGATGGTGATACGGCTGAAAGCCATATCCTCAGTCTCACCGACCGAGAGGCTGTCGATGTTGTAGCCACGGCGGCTGAAAAGCGAGACGACGCGCATCAAAACGCCGGGTTGGTTGTTTACCAGGATGGCTAGGGTGTACCGTTTCTCTTTGTTTTTCATGGTGTCTGGCTCCTTTTTTTGTCTCTGGAATGGGTATAAGCTATCGGTCCCCTGTATGAGGGGATTTTTTCCACGGACCTAACAGAAATGCTCTGCCGCCGTGGTTAGAGAATAATTAGGCTTACTACAATAAGAAGAAGGGAAATGGGGAGGGCAATAAGGAGGAGGTTTGCTAGGATGACATTGTCGGCAAGAAAACTGCGCATGGAATATGCGCCAGAGCGAGAAGAACCTTGTGCACAGGCATAGGTGCCAGAATGCTTTGTTCTGTCTTTTTCATCTGTATGGTGACTCACCTGCCTTGCAAACCCTTTCACAATACACTCCTCAAAAAAGGCTGAATAGCCTTGTAAAGGTTGTAACGCGGTTTTCCTAATCGTGTCAACCCTCAAAGAAAAAAAGTATACACAAATATGCATCAAGCAGTATGTTTATGCAGGAAAAATACGTTTACACCTAATGATATTGAACGCCCTACGTTTTGACGGTACACTGCGAGCATGGAAACAAAGACCTGGAAACTTGGGAAAAAAACCCTGTTCGGGAGACTGCTGCTCTACTTTATCATAGTACTGGTAGTGCCTCTGGGGCTCTTCTCCTCCTTCTATACCCTGACAGGAGAGAGCAACCAGGTACGGTACCTGCAGAACCAGGCCATGGACATCATAACACTGGACGCAAACCGTCTGGCAAACATATTGGAGGAGTATCGCCATAAGGCATATACCCTCTCAACAGATGAGCTGGTTGTCAGGATCCTTGAAGAAGATGTCCTTGATGTGAACTCCCGTGCATCCAGGGAACTCTACCAGCTGCTGTTTGGAGTGATGAGGGGTGACACCTACCTGGCTAGCGCACACCTTGTGAGCAACTCCGGCAAAGTGAGGATATCGACACACGAGTTCCCCAAGGTCTTTGACCTGCGCTACCAGGGAAATGACTGGGATATGAACAACATCATCAGCCAGAACCAGAACGTATCCCAGACTGCTTCATTGATCAGCATCGGAGGACACAGGACTGCTGAGAACGGACGCCAGGTCCTGGCTTCCATACTCAGGAAAGTCTATGACCGATCGGGTACCAATCTGGGCTATCTTGTGGTGGAGATATATGCAGAGGCACTTACCGAGAGCATCAACACAGACAGGGTGCTCGGAGAGGAGCTTCTGATAGACACAGTAGATTTCTACGTATCCTCGCTGACGCACCCGGAAAAGTTCGGCTCTTTCGAGCTGTTCCCCGAACTCGCTTCCCTCAAGGGGGACTTCTCCAATAAAGTAGTCCAGGAAGGCACGTCCATCTTCGCCACCACATCCATACCGGGAACCTCCCTTATCCTGGCAGGCATCATCAGCTCGGTTCCTTTCCAGGAGAATCTCAACCAGTGGATTTGGGCATTTGCCATAATGATGGGCATAGGGACTGTCCTTGCCATAGCTCTCTCACTGCTCTTCTCCCGCTCCATAGCCAAGCCCATCAGAAGCCTTGCCTCCTCCATGGAAGAGGTGGAGGAGGGGAATCTGCAGACCAAGAGGGAGTATGCGAAAATCAGGGAGTTCTCACAACTGGACCACTCCTTCAATGCCATGGTTGATCAGATCAAAGGGCTTTTGCACCTGACGCGCGAAGAGCAGCAGAAGGTTGCTGAGGCTGAGCGCAAGGCCCTTGAAAGCCAGATGAACCCGCACTTCCTCTTCAATACGCTGAACACCATCAAGGCGTTGGCACGCATGCACGGTCAAGAGGAGATCTACACCATCACCATAAAGCTGGGCAAGCTCCTTCGCTCCACCATAGACAACCATGAAAGCGAATGCACCCTCAAGGAGAGCATGAACCTGATAGACTCGTATTTGACCATCCAAAAGATCCGCTTCGGAGAGAAGCTGCATGTGACCACTGTCTTGGATCCCGCCTGTGCGATGGTGAAGACTCCAAAGCTTATCATCCAGCCTCTGGTGGAGAACTCCATCGTCCATGGGTTGGAACCGAAGGCGGGAACGTGGAACATTGAGGTTCTGGTAGAGGAGAATAACGGGAGGATTTATATCACCGTCAAGGACGATGGTGTAGGATTTCCCCCAGGAACGCTTCCAGAGCACCTCGATGACCTTGCAAATTCAACCCACGTTGGTGTATACAATGTATATAGGCGTCTTGCCCTCAAGTACGGAAAGAAGATGAGCTTCTCGATCGTATCCAAAGAGATGGAAGGCACTGTGGTAGCAATTTCCTTCCCAAAAGGCAATGATGAGACACAAGGGAGAACCGTATGAGTTACACTGTAGTATTTGTTGAAGATGAAAAGATTGTGAGGGACGAGATAGTCTCATCCATACGGTGGAAGCTACTCGGCCTCGAGCTGGTAGGGACTGCCGGTGACGGCCTCGAAGGCGAGAAGCTTATCAAGGAACTCGAACCGGACATTGTCCTTACAGACATCAGGCTTCCTGGCCTGGACGGACTTGCCATGCTCTCCCGCTGTCCGGTGAACCATGCCATCATCCTAAGCGGCCACACTGACTTCAACTATATGAAGCAGGCCATAAGGCTTGGGGTGTTCGACTACCTGCTCAAGCCTGTGGACGACGAGGAACTCGAGGAGACCCTCTCCAACCTTGTTAAGAAGATTGAGGAAGAGGATCGTGATTTCGAGCAGATGAAACAGGGCAAGAAGGCCAGTGCAGCCGAGCTCATCACCCTGCCCCGCAATGTCAACAACCATGTCATAGACAACACTATTGCCTTCATCGCGGAAAACTACTCAAGTCCTGTGGGATTGCAGGAGGCAGCGGCCTACCTGGAACTCTCAGAGAGCCATCTCTCCCGCCTCTTCAAGGAGGTAACCGGCCTGAACTTCCTGCAGTACCTCAATGCCTGGAGGATCAACAAGTCGGTGGAGCTGATGAAGGATCCCAAGCGCAACATCGGGGAGATCGCAACCAACTGCGGCTTCCCTACCCCCGGCTACTTTGCCAAGATATTCAAGCGCTTCACTGGGATGACCCCAACCCAGTATAGGGATGAGCATAGCGGTCAGTAAGAGCAGCTATCATACCATAAGGATTCCTTCAGTTCTTCCCTACACCAAGAAAACCTGCATACATGCAGGTTTTCTTTGCAATAAGACGTAGGAATACAGTGAAAAACTGCACATGATTGTGTTAGAGTGGGGAAATTTCAGAGCAATACACTTACTGTTCAACAATGTATAACAGTATCTTACTGTCGAATAGATATACCTTATAAGGGATATATCAATTATTTCCCCTATAAGGTATATTGACAGATTTAACCCTACAAGGTATATTTTATATACCCTAAACCCTATGGAGGCTCTATGGAACATCTTATACTTACCCCATACCAGCTTACAGTCGCCCTACGAAACCGCAGAAAAACGTTGAACCTCACTCAGGCTGAAGCTGCAGCAAAGGTGGGGCTTCTCCCCAAGACAATCTCTGCCCTTGAGAATGATCCTGAGAGATGTACCCTAGACAGTTTCCTGAAGCTTCTTTCAGCACTTGATCTTGAATTGAATCTGAAACCAATACCCACAAAAGCAGAGCTTTCTCAGCAAGGAGAGTGGTAAATGAACAAGACTCTACATGTTTGGATGAATGGTGAACTGGTCGGTGCATGGACGAAAGATCCAAGACAAGGGCATCTCTTCAGATATGCTGATTCATGGCTTGTCAGCTCTTCTGTACGCCCTCTTTCACTTTCACTTCCTTTGTCTCCTGCTTCTTTGCCGTTGCAGGGATCCTTCATAGAAGACTTCTTTGACAACCTCTTACCCGATAATTCTGATATAAGACAGAGAATTCAACGTCGTTTTGGCTGTCGCTCGACATCTGCCTTTGATTTGCTATCCGAAATCGGCAAAGATTGTGTAGGTGCTTTACAACTGCTACCTGAAGAGAATATTCAACCTGATATCCATACCATTGAGGCTCAAATCCTGAATTCAAATGATGTCGCGAATCTCATCCGCTCGATAAAAGTTGGTAGGATCCCAGAGGATTCTCATGATGAGCCTTTTAGAATTTCACTTGCAGGGGCTCAGGAAAAAACTGCGTTGCTTTGGCACGAAGAAGCTTGGTGCAGACCAATTGGTGCAACGCCCACTACGCATATCATCAAACTGCCTTTAGGGAAAATAGGCACGATGCAAGCAGATATGGGAGGCTCAATCGAAAATGAATGGCTTTGCCTCAACCTTCTTGAGGCCTTTGGGATGGAAGTTGCAAAAACTGATATTGCAACCTTTGAAGATCAAAAGGTTCTCGTTGTTGAACGTTTTGACCGGAGAATCGCTCCAAATAAGAAGTGGTGGATACGCCTCCCTCAGGAGGACCTCTGCCAAGCCACAGGGACAATGGCAAGCATGAAATATCAATCAGAAGGGGGACCGGGAATTTCCACCTTAATGAAACTCTTGCTTAAGGCTAGAGACCCTCAGGACAACAGGAAAAAATTCCTCAAGGCACAAATCCTGTTCTGGTTGCTGGCAGCCCCTGACGGTCATGCCAAGAACTTCAGCATCTTCCTTGAAAGGCAGGGACGATACACATTGACTCCCCTGTATGATGTAATGTCCGCCTATCCAGTACTTGGCCATGGTGTCGGAATGATTCCACAACAAAAGTTGAAACTGGCCATGGCTGTTACAGGAAACAATCGTCATTATGGATGGGCTAGAATCCAGAAAAGGCATTGGCTTGAACAAGCTCACAGTACTGGTTCTACCCTATTGATACATGAAATCATCAGTGAAATCTTGCAGGAAGTCCCTTCAGCAATAGAAAAGGTGACGGCAATACTTCCTCATGGCTTTCCCGAAGAAATAGCGGCTCCTATCTTGCAAGGAGTGCAAGAGACTGCGAAGAAACTCCAGTAGGATACACTAACTGTATCCTACCCTCTATCTCAAAAGCCAAACACCTCAGAGAGCTTTTCTGTTGCACTCTGGCGGGTCCCATCAGCGTATAGCAGACATTTCATGCCAAGGGTAGAGGCCATGACAATGTTCTCCTCATAGTCATCTATGAAGTAGGCCTTGCCTGCCTCTGTCTTCTCTTTGGTCAGGATGTGTTCGAAGAACTGTCTGGAAGGCTTTGAGATGCCCATCTCATGCGATGCATAGCACTTGTCGAAGAGGACGAGAGCTCCCATCCTCTCAAGGATGTCCCAGTGCGGGGCAAAGGTATTGGAGGCACAGACTACGCGTTTGCCTTCAGAACGGAGGGCCTTGAGAAGAGCGACAACCTCGTCATTGAAGTGAGGGGTAAAATCCTTTGCAAAAGGATTTCCCTCCACCTTGATATCAAATTTTTGCTCGACATGTCTCCAGTAGGCATCTATGGGGAGTGTCCCATCCATCATGGCAAAATCATAGTTGCGGTAATCTGCCTTGAACTCCTCCTTGTCGAGACCAAGACGCCGGGAGACCTTGCCCAGCATGTGAATATTCTTAACCACAACATTTCCCATATCAAAGATAAAGAGTTCACACCCTTGTATAGGGTCATTGAGAAAGGCGAGATGGGGTCTCAGGGCCTCTACCTCTTTGGCAAGCAGATCAGCCTTGATCTCGGGGTTTGGGCTTGCGCTGGCAATGCCCATCTGTCTTGCTATGCGGATACTCTCCTGGTTTTTGGAAACCAATAGGTAACGGTTGTAAGGAAGTTCCCCTAAGGGCGGGAACATCTCCAGATCCGAGCTGAGAGCCAGTAAGGGGGCGAACAGTGAATCACTGCTGGGAAGATCAGTACAAATTCGATCAAACATAGTTAACCCTTCCTCGACTCATATACAGCTGAGCCACCTATAAAGTACTTGGTAAGGGACATAAAAAGCAAGAACATTGGTACCGATGCCAGCAGTGCCGCTGCCATCATCGCCCCTTCGTCGGTACTTCGCTCCAACGCAAAGTTGGAGATGTACTGGGGAATGGTCTTCATCTTGTCGCTCTGGCTAACCAGCAATGGCCACAACAGGTTGTCCCACTGGCCTCTGAAGGAGAGGATTGCAAGGGTGGCAATTACAGGCTTGCAGTTGGGGAATACTATCTTGGCAAAGATACCGAACTCACCCATGCCATCGACACGGGCAGCATCGAGGAACTCAGTGGGAAAGGTTGTCAGGTACTGCTTCATCTGGAAGATGCCGAACGCACTTACCAGGAAGGGAAGGATAAGTCCTATGTAGCTGTTCTGTATATGCAGAACCATGACAACCATATACAAGGGGATCATGATCGCTTCGAAGGGGATCATCATCGTTGCCATGATCATCATGAATACCGTATTCCTTCCCTTGAACCTGAACTTTGCAAGTCCGTATCCGGTGAGGGCGGCAAGCATGACAGTCGTTACGGCGACTGTGGTGCTGACGATCAGGGAGTTGGAGATATTCCGTACGAAAATGTATGTTCCATCATTTCCCATGATCGCCTTGGCGAAGTTCTCCCAGTGCAATCCTTCAGGTATCCAATTGAAGGGCATACGGACTATCTGGCGAGAACTCATCAACGATGCAGTTATCATGAAGACAATGGGCATCAGGGTGAAGAGCAACATGGCAAACAGGAAAAGGGTTATCAGTACTTTTGGCAAGGTAAGGGTTTTGGGTTTGTGCATCATCATCTCCTAGTATTCCACATTCTCGCTCTTGGTGGTCTTGAACTGGAACAAGGTCAGGCTGAGCATAAGCATGAATAGCACTACGCTCATGGCACTTGCCCTGCTGAGGTACTGCTGCTGGATACCGGTAACGTAAATATTGAAGGTAATGACGTTGATGGGGGCTCTGGGAGCACCGTTAGAGTACAACATGTACTGGGTGCTGAAGGTTTTCAGGCACTGCAACATCGCCATGACAGAGACCAGCACAACGGTAGGCTTCAACAGGGGAAGTGTAATTCTCCAGAAGTTCTGCCATTTGCTTGCCCCGTCAATTGTCGATGCCTCATAGATTGTTGGGGGAATGGAGGCAAGGCCGGTGATGAATAGGATGACAAAGTACCCTATGTACTTCCAGAAATAGATGATCATGGTGGAGACCTGCTCCATGACAGGGTCGACAAGCCACCGGTGGTCAGTTCCAGGAGTCCTGAGCAGTGCGTTCATCCACTGGTTACCCAAGCCCCTCGGGTCGAAGATAAGCATCCAGATGGTTGCGGCAACTACTGAGGAGAGGATTGCAGGGCAGTAGTAGGCAACCTGCAGGAACTTCTTGGTCTTGTTGCTGGAGAGATAACTGATGAAGACAGCTATCAGAAGGCTCAGGATCAGAAGGGGAATGAAGGTACCCAAGGTGAATACCATCGTCGACTTCAGTGAATTAATGAAGGAGAGCTCATTCCCCGCCGTCTCTGGGTTGAACAGGCGAAAATAGTTATCTAGCCCTATAAAGTCAGGTGGGGCCTTGCTCAGGGCTTTCCTGTTGAAGAAGCTCATGTAAAATGCATTCAAAATAGGATAAAAATTAAAAACAGAGAAAAACACCAAGGAGGGGATTACAAAGGCAATGCCCCAGCGTGCCTGTTTTTTCTCGATGCTGAAACTTTTCTTGGAACCCATAGAGTCTCTCCTGGAGAGCGGACAGAATTGCCCACAGTATGTGTGATGCAGACTACTTTGAGCCGAAAACAAAGCTCAAGCAGACACAGCATAGATGCTATTGGTAAGCACAGAAGTTACAATAATACAAGGAAATGGAAGAAAGCAGAAACAGAGGGAAGGAACAGAAAAAAAGCGTAGATAGAAAAACAGGGAAAGAAAGGAACAAGGGAGAATAGGGAAGAGGTTCTGCCGGCTAGGCCGGCAGAACACTCCCTTCTAGGACTACTGTTCGTCTATGACCTCTTGTGCAGAAGCCCTGAGGGTTGCAAGGGCCTTCTCGGGGCTTACTCCACTGAGCATGACTGACTCGACGGCGTTACGGATCAGAGTCTGGATCTGAGCTGAGTTTTCACCGTAGTAGATCATGTGGGAACGGTTCATATCATCGATGAACACCTGACTATAGGGCATATTCTTCAAGGTATCGGAAGCAAACAGCGCCTTGGTAGGCTGGATGATGTTTCCACCACGGGTCAGGTAATCCTCACCATGGCTGAGCAGGAAGCCCGAGAGTTTCCAGGCGGCCTTGCGAACAGCAGGGTCGGAGTCAGCGTTGACCATGAAGAAGTGACCATAGTAGCAGGCAGCCACATCACGAACAGCATCCTTAAATACTGGATACGGAATGACCATCCACTCTCCGCTGTTGAAGAATGCAGGATTGTCCTTCTCGATTCGCCCTTCCTGGTAGAGACCGGTGTGGGCCATTGCAATGTCATTGTTATCCTTGTTGAACAAGTTACGGGCGTTCTTGTAGGTAGGAGAACCAAGGTTACGACCGCTGGGGCCCCATTCCTTCATGTAGGTAAGTGCCTTGATCCAGGCATCATCACCAATGATGGCCTTCTTGCCATCAGCGCTCAGAAGATCACCACCGAGCTGCTCTACCATAGGGACAAAGAACGTCAGATAATACGGATACCTGAAGTCAAACCCACGGCGAACAAGGATGTCACCATCGCGGATGACAAGCTTTTCGGAGATGTCGGCCATCTCTTCCCAGGTCTTGGGATAGTCTGTCTCAGGATTGAGACCTGCACTGCGGAAGACCTTCTTGTTGAGATAGATGGACCAGTTGGTCAGTTCAAGAGGAAGGCCATAGACCTCTCCGTCGACAGTTACCGTGTCCAGGACACCAGGGATGTACTTGTCAAGCAGATCCTGCTTGTTGGCATAACCGGCAGCCTTGTAGTCGACAGGGGCTACACGGGCGTTGGAGATATACGCATACTGGTTCTCGATGGGCAGGTTGAACATGTCAGGGCCCTGGTTGGCGGCAAAGGCTGTCTGAACCAGTTCGATCTGCTTCACAGAAGCCTGGGTGGAACGGACAACAGTGATGTTGGGGTACATTTTCATGAACTCTGCGATCAACTCAGTCTCGAGCTGGGTCCTGGCAGGATCCTCATGGGTCCAATACTGGACAGTTACCGGAGCATTCTCATCCACAACAGCTTCCTTTGCACCTGCGGCAAAAACGAAAGTTGGGACAAGGAGTGCCAAAACAGCGAACAACACTAATGATTTCTTCATACTGACCTCCTAAAGTCATTCATGCCTTAAGTATACACAGGGAATTTGAGCCAACACAAGACAATGCTTTTGAGATTCCTGTTGTGTTTTACGCACAAAAAAAGCCACCTTATATATCAGTGGCAATATTGTATTGCAAACAACATGAATGTTATGACGTAGTTCTAGTATAGGAATACTTAGGTTTTTTTCTCGTGCATCTGCATGAAGATGGCCAGTTTCTCCATCGTCTCGCTGGAGATGTCATGCTCAATGAGACAGGCATCCTGCTCGGCTATCTTCGGATCGACACCAAGCATCTCGCTTAGGAACGTGGTAAGGGTCTTGTGCCGGAAATAGACCTGGGATGCCTTGATCTCACCCTTCTCCGTCAATTCGATATCCCCGTATGTCTCCTGATGAATATATCCGTCAGAACTGAGGATTTTCATAGCCCTGTTGACACTTGGCTTGGAAACCCCAAGACGGAGGGCTACATCAGTAGTCCTTACCTTACCCTTCTCCTGGTGAATGGCCAATACGGCTTCCAGGTAATCTTCCCCAGATTTTTGCATGCCCTATCGTACCATGCATCCAATTTTTTGTCATCCTAAAGTATGGAAAGGGGTATGTGGAGAAAAGTATCTGGGAAACACTGTGGAAAAGCCTTCCATGTGCAATCAGAAAAGCCTAAAAATGCATTGACTAATTTGTTTGTTTCGTCTAACTTATAGGAAGAGAAACAAGAATCAGGGAGTGCATATGGCAATGACAATGGATGAACTGACCGTTGGACAACGAGCTTGTGTAGGTGCCATCACAGCACCGAAACAACTTAAGAGAAGACTCATGGATATGGGATTCACCAAAGGTGTCGATATAGAAGTAGTGAAGATGGCCCCTATGGGCGATCCTATGGAAGTGACATTACGAGGATACAACCTCTGCCTCCGCAAGGCTGAGGCCCGTGTCATAGAATTGCGATAACTATGCAGACGATATCGTTGATCGGTAATCCCAACTGCGGGAAAACCACCCTGTTCAATGCCCTTACGGGAACTACAGCATACGTGGGCAACTGGCCCGGAGTCACCGTAGAGAAAAAAGAGGGCTTCTGGAATGGCTACAAGGTCCTGGATCTGCCCGGCATCTACTCCCTCTCCCCCTACTCCCCCGAAGAAAAACTCTCAAGAAGATACATCCTGGATGAGCAACCAGATCTCATCATTGATGTCATCGATGCGACAAACCTCGAGCGCAGCCTCTACCTGACGACCCAGCTTTCAGAACTGGGAAGGCCTGTGCTCATAGTCCTGAACATGCAGGATCTATTGGAGAGAGAGGGCATCACCATCGACGAAAAGCGCCTGTCGCTCATGACTGGATGCCCGGTAGTCTCCATATCCGCCAGCAAAGGGATCGGACTGGAGCAGTTCAAGAAAGAGGTTGAGGATGCCCTTGAGGAGAACAAGGCTCCGGCTTGTCCACTCTTTTCCAATTTCGTCGAAAAATACATCAATGCCCTGGTGGAACATGACTACCTGCACTCCATCCCCAAAGGGAGACAAAGCCGGTGGGCAGCCATCAAGCTGTTGGAGGAGGACGAACTGTTCCTCTCCACCATGCCCCCCTTCCCAAAAGAGTTCGCCTCCTACATGGAACATGCCAAGGAGAGCCTGTGTGACCATTATGACGACGATGTCGAGGCCATCATCATCGACCAGCGCTACAAGGTAGCCGAACATATAGCACGGGCGACTCAGGTCAAGATAAAGCGCAAGCGATCATTCAACTTCGATACCATTGCCACAAACCGCTTTGCCGCGCTCCCGCTGTTTGTAGCCATCATGGGGGCGGTCTTCTACCTATCCATAGGATTGGTAGGGGGCCTGACCACAGGGTTGCTGGAGAGCCTCTTTGAAATGCTCGGGACAAACCTGACCATTCTCCTCGACTTTTTGGGCGTGATCCCCCTCCTTTCGGGCATCCTTACGGGAGGAATCATAGCAGGGGTCGGAGCTGTCCTTACCTTTGTACCCCAGCTGTTCGTACTCTTTCTCCTATTGAGCATCCTCGAGGATTGCGGGTACATGGCACGCATCGCCTTCATCCTCGACAGGATGATGCGTTCCATAGGACTATCAGGCAAATCCATCATCCCCCTGGTCATTGGTACCGGATGCACAGTCCCTGCCATCATGAGTACGCGTACCATCGAGCACCAGAAACAGCGCGAACTAACCGTCCTGGTCACGCCCTTCATCCCCTGTGGGGCCAAGATGCCGATATTCGCCCTCATGATAACCTACTTCTTCCCAGGTCAGTGGTACATAGCACCGATGATATACCTGACAGGAATTTTGGCCGTCGTGCTGACCGGCTTCATCATGCGTGCCTTTGACCGTCACAAGGAAAAGACCGTATTCATCCTTGAGCTTCCCCGATACCAGCTCCCCACAGTAAAGAATGTCTGGTTGCAGACACGCGAGCGTACCTTGGACTTCGTCAAGAAGGCAGGGACGATAATCCTGCTCTCTTCTGTGATCATCTACCTGCTCTCCTCATTCTCCTTCACCTTACAGAGCGTCCCCCCCGAGGCGAGCATGCTCGCCATGATAGGGCGCATAATCGCACCCATATTCAAACCTCTGGGCTTTGGGTTCTGGCAGGCAAGCGTAGCCCTACTTACCGGTATTGCCGCCAAGGAGTCCATCGTGTCCACCCTGAGCGTCACCATGGGTGATGCAGGCATAACGTCGCTGTTCACCCCTTCCTCCGCTTTGGCCTTCATGACATTTATCCTGCTCTCCTCCCCCTGCATCGCAGCAATAAGTGCAATGGCTAAGGAGCTGGGAAGCAAAAGGAAACTGCTGTTTGCCCTTGCTTGGCAGACAGGAATCGCCTATCTGGCAGCACTTCTTGTCAGAGCTCTCGTGCTGCTCATCGTATGAGGTACCTATGTCTATACTAGTTATTTTCGCCAATATCATCGTCGCAGTTATCGTAGCCCTCCTGCTCTGGTATGCCATCATGACCATCCGCAAACAGCAAAAAAGCGGTGGATGCGGCTCCTGTGGAAAGCTGGATGAAGAGGGAGAACCTACCTCTGCTTGCAGAGGGTGCGCACTTTCCGGTTCTTGCCATGTTGTCCATCCAAATAACGAGAAGAAATAGGTAAGCCGTGTCTTTGGTCCATGAGGCTGTTAGAATATTTTCAGAAAAAGTCTGAAATATCATATGCAACAGGAAAAACTGGACAGATCAGCCCAAAGGCAGAGGGTAAACGAGGGTAAGGCTTATACAACATATGAATAAATATGCAACAGGACTGGATATTTCTTCAATATCAAGCTAAACTCCTCCTAAATGCCTTTTTGGCACCTGATACTTAGGAGAGAAACGTATGAAAAAAATTACTATTGCCCTGTTGGCACTCTTGCTGCTCACTTCCACCGTCTTTGCAGCCGGATCAAAAGAACAGGCCCCTGGGGTCGACAACTCACTTCAGAAGGTGCTCGACAAAGGCAAGCTTGTCATGGGCCTCGATGACAGCTTCCCCCCTATGGGTTTCCGTGATGAGAACAACGAGATCGTCGGTTTTGACGTCGACCTTGCAAAGGCGATCACCAAGCGCATGGATGTCGAGCTTGTCCTGCAGCCCATCGATTGGAATGCCAAGGAGCAGGAACTGAACACCGGCAACATCGACTGCATCTGGAACGGGTTCACCATCACAGAGGAGAGACTTGCAGCCATGACCTTCACACCCCCCTATGTAAACAATGCTCAGGTTGTGGTGGTAAAGGCCAGCTCGCCCTATACGACCCTCGCCTCCCTTGCCAATAAGAATATCGGCCTGCAGGCCGGATCCTCAGCAGCAGAGGCACTGGACAACAGCCCTGAGTTCAAGAAAACCATCAAGAACGTCGTTGAGTTCAAAGAGAACCTCACCGGCTTGATGGACCTTGAGATCGGCGGTATCGACGGCCTTGTCCTCGACCTGCTGGTAGCCAATGATAACATCAACCGCAGTGGCAAGGATTTCAGGATTCTTGACGAGCACCTCACCAACGAGGCCTATGGAGTAGGATTCCGCAAGGGCGAGCAGAAGCTTGCTGATGAAGTCTGGTCCCAGATGAAGGCTATGGATGCCGATGGCTCCCTGGCCAAGATCGCAACCAAGTGGTTTGGCGCTGACATCACGGTTGTCGGAAAATAAATAATTCGCTACTATGACGGGGAGCTCAGGCTCCCCGTTTCTTGTTTCTGCTTGATTTCCTGTATTTTCTTCAAGAATTGTATCTTGATCCCTAGCAGGATGACAGCCATACACTACCTCAGAGGAGATTCACATGGCACAGCTACTGCTGCAGATGCTTGAAGCTACGCTAACCAGCCTCAAAATCTTTGCCCTTACCCTGTTGTTCGCCCTGCCGTTGGGCGTCCTTGTTGCAAGGGGACGAATGGCCAAAAATCCCGTTGTCTCCTCGCTGGTCAATGCCTATATCATGATCATGCGTGGAACCCCTCTGATCTTGCAGCTCATATTCGTCTACTTCGCCCCGTACTATATCTTTGGCGCTTCCTATGACCGCTTCACAGCAGTCATCGTCGCCTATGTCATCAACTATGCAGCCTACTTTGCCGAAATCTACCGTGGGGGTATCCAGTCGATACCCAAAGGGCAGTTTGAGGCCAGTGAGGTCCTCGGATTCTCCAAGGTACATACCTTCACCCATGTCGTGACACCCCAGGTCATCAAGGGCATCATCCCGGCGATGGGTAATGAGGTCATCACCCTGGTAAAGGATACTGCCCTTGCACAGACCATCGGGGTTGCAGAGCTGTTTCGTGTCGCACAGAACGCATCGGCTAGGCAGTTCTCCACCATGCCCATCTTCATTGCAGGGGTATTCTACTTCGTCATGAACGCGTTCGTCGCCAGAAGCTTTGACAAGCTTGAGACGAAGCTCAACTACTACAACTAGGAGGGAGCATGCAGATAGTATCGGTAACTGACTTGGAAAAGGATTTTGACGGTCTGGGTGTGCTCAAGGGCATCTCCTTCACCTTGAACAAGGGCGAGGTCCTCTCCATCATAGGGCCTTCCGGCAGCGGAAAAAGCACGCTCCTTCGCTGTCTCACCCAGCTGGAGACGGTGCAGAAGGGAACCATAGAGGTCTGTGGGGATACCATGGTCAGCACAGATGAAACCGGGGTGGTTCGCTATGCACCTAAGCATGTCCTGCACAAGGTACGTCTGCACTTCGGCCTGGTATTCCAGAACTTCAACCTCTTCCCCCATATGAGCGTGCTTCGCAATTTGACAGAAGCACCTATGCATGTCCTGAAAAAGACCAAGGGGGAAGCAGAGAAGATAGCACGTGATCTTCTGGTGAAGATGGGTCTTGAGGATAAGGAACATGCCTATCCCTGCCACCTCTCCGGAGGTCAGCAACAGAGGGTCTCCATCGCAAGGGCCATGGCCCTCAATCCGGAAGTGCTCTGCTTTGATGAACCAACCAGTGCACTCGACCCCGAGCTTACCGGTGAGATCCTGAAGGTCATCAAGACCCTCGCAAAGGAGAAGATGACCATGATCGTCGTGACCCACGAGATGTCCTTTGCACGGGATATCTCCGATAGGGTCATATTTATGGACGACGGGCTCATTGTCGAGGAAGGCAGGCCTGAAGAGCTGTTCAACAACCCGGAGAACGAGAGGACAAAACGTTTCCTCCAGCGCTACGAGTAGCTTTTTAGCAGCGAACCGGAACAGACTCCTGTAGGCTCTCCTTCAAAAAAGGAGAGCTTTCCATTTACCATCACTAAGACCATCCCGTCGCTCTTTGCCAAGGGATCACCCTCAGTGGAGTTGTCCTTCAAGGTGACAGGGTCAAATATGACCAGATCAGCCTTAAAGCCGGGCATGATCTTGCCCCTATCCTTCAGCCTGAGACGAGAGGCAGGCTCTGATGTCATCTTGCTTATCAGCGTCTCCAAAGGCAACAGGTTCTGCTGTTTCCAGTACTTGTCCAGAAGATGCACCGCCGCATGGTGGGAGCGTGGATGGGTCTTGTTTCCAGAATACAGGGCATCAGTGCCGAAGCACATCAGAGGATGGGCAAGGATTCGTTTGACCGAGTCCTGACTCTGGGCTACATCGGTCATCAGGGCAGTACCCTTCTCGGCCATAAGCAGGTCGAAAAACGAGTCAAAAGGGCCCTGGGAGCGGAGGCTTGCAATCTCTGTAAGGCTCAACCCCTCATACTGCCTGTTGCTGTCCAGTGCCATCACCGTAATGTCATCCCATCCACACAGTTCATAGAGGCTGTCCCACCCATCGGGGTCTTGCATCTCCTCCTTGATAGCTGCCCTTTCCTTGGGGCTTTCCAAGTGCTTATGCAGATCTTCACGGCTGAGGCGGAGGTAGTGGGGAGGAAGCAGGCTAAAGAGACTTGTCGATCCGTATTCGTAGGGATACTGGTCGAAAAGCACATCGATACCTTCCATCCTCGCCTGCTCGATCATAGTGAGCATCTTGGGAACCAATATCTGGTTTACCCTTCCGATGGCCTTCAAATGGCTTATCTCCAGGCGCACCCCTGTGAGACGGGCAAGGTCGAGGACCTCTTCCAGAGAAGAGAGCACATCATTGCCTTCACACCTCTGGTGCACGGCAAATAGACGGTCATACTGTTTGGTCACCTGCAACAGGGCGAGCAGCTCCCTGCGGTCTGCAAACAGGCAGGGGGCGTAGTACAGGCCACTGGAGAAGCCGATGCACCCGTCATTGAGACTCTTTTCCAACATACGGCACATCACCCTGACTTCAGCGGCTGTCGCCGGGCGGTTGGCATTCCCGCCTAGGGCAAAGTACCGAAGGGGACTATGTGCCTGCAGGAATGCCATATTGGTGCCACTTCCCTTCTGATCCCATACCTTGGAATATTCAGAAAAATCATTCCATGCAAGGGGGGAGTAGGATCCCAGGATATCCTGGACCTGTTCATGCAGGGCTAGATTCACCTCCGAAAGAGGATACACCCCAATGCCGCAGTTCCCCGCGACTTCGGTGGTGATGCCCTGCATGATCTTAGGCTCCATAGCAGGATTCTTCAACACTTCAAGCTCACTATGGCCATGGATATCGATAAAGCCGGGACACAATACAAGCCCGGTCGCATCGAAGGCAGTGCCTGAGGGGATGTCTCCCCCTTGGGAAACCTTCACTATCGTATCATCCTTTATCGCAACATCTCCGACGAACGAGGGCTGGCCAGAGCCGTCGGCGATGGTTGCGTTTCGGAAAAAGTAATCATATTTCATGGGGAATCTCCTACGCAGTAGTGCGCAATTTCATGTTGCAACGATTGTTCGAGCATTCTCATGGTGTTCTGATAATTTCCCCTTGTGCGGGTAAGAGCCAGAGCTGCCTTGAACTCGTTGACCTGACTTACATCGACAAAAGCTGGTGGGAATCCGCTTGAGAGCAGTTCCCCTGCAAGAGCCAAGGATGCAAAAACTACATCATAGCGACCAAAGGGACGAATGCGAAGTAGTTCACCAAACAAAAAGAGCGAACGTACCAGAGGATGGAGCGATTTCCAATCCATCTCATACTGGCGCAACAGTATCTCCATCCTCGTTGCGATGGGAAGGCTCTCCTCCTCCTTCTCCATCTCAGAAGGAAGAAGCTCCCGATAGCTCAGGGCAGCCTCATCATCTATGCCCTGCAACAGGGATCCATAGAGCTGTATGAGCCGGCTCTCCGTAAAGTAAGGCTTTGCCTGAACGTTCCTATAGCCGGGGCCAAGACCACTCTCCTGGGCGAAGCGTACCAATAGCGAGCGTGTGTTGAGAGCCAGCAGTTGTGTATCAAAGCTCACAGAGGGAGAGAAACACCCGGAAAACAGAAGGGCGAGCTCTTCATTGTCCATCTCCAAATTTTCACAGGCAAAGGTGCCTAGGACAAATCGGAACACTGAGTTCTTGTAGATGCGCATCATCAGCTGCTCATCTTTCGGGCTCGACAGAAATGTATCCCTGGCAGTTTCCAACGAGGAGAAGTTCATCACCCCGATACGCATGTCAACATTCTTCAGATGACGCAGCTGTCTCCCATCGGAGGGCTTTGCAGCATCAAGGGGGATGTTCCAAGCCCATCCATTGCGGATGACCCCATCGATTCTCCCTTCAGTACAGAGGATACGGACCCTACGTTCAGAAATGCCCCATTGTATGGCGGCTTGCTTCGTGTTCATATACATGCCGTCTGCTCCAAAGTATTATTCCTATTAGGGAATGGTACTGTATTTCTTTGTACTATTCAACATATTCCACTACGAATGAGGGCTTTACCAAAGGGAGTAGATTCGGGATAATGACACGGAAGGAAGAGCCTTCCATACTTCTTTGGAGGGACCAGATGGAAACATATGATGTCGTCATTGTAGGGAGCGGACCTGCAGGAATGGGGGCTGCCTTCACCATAGCCAAACAGAGACCGGATCTCAGGATCCTCATCCTCGACAGGGAGAGGGCCTCCACAGGTGGCATGCGCAACGACTGTAAGATGAATTTCACCTACCCCATCGGATTTCCCACCGAGTATTGGGAGGAAAAAGTTGCCGATCACTACCTTGAACAGGTCATAGAGTTCCTCCAACCGACCTTCCTTCCCAAGCAAAACATAGAAATCTACCAGAAGAGAGCCGAAAGGCTGGGCTGTACGCTTCTGGACATCAGACAGACCCACCTTGGAACCGATGGGGGACTACTTCTGATTAAAGAGCTTTTGGTGAGGTTACAGGAACTCGGAGTGGAGCTCGCCCTTGGCGAGGCGATGGAGAGCATCCATAGGGAAGAGCGTTTCATCACCACCGAGAAGCGGGAGATCGGGTACAAGAAGCTTCTGGTAGCTCCAGGGCGAAAGGGATTCCATTTCCTCCAGGATCTCATGCATACCCTCAATGTCCCCTTCGTCGACAATATTGTCGATATCGGCATACGGGTGGAGACTCGCATCGAACACTACCCCATCGTAAAGGACTACTATGATCCCAAGTTCTACTTCCCGGACAAGGTGAGGACTTTCTGCACCAACAGCGGCAATGCCCATGTGGTGCGTGAGCGCTATGCAACAAGCCGTGGAGATCAGTGGCACTCGGTCAACGGGCACGCCTTCTCAGCGGACACCCATACCGACAACGGGCTGGTGAACTTCGCCATCCTCAAGACCGTGCGCTTTACCGCACCTCTTGCAAGCGGACAGGCCTTTGCCGAGAACCTCGGCCTGCAGGCCGCCCTGATGGGAGGAGGCAAGCCTCTGATGCAGCGTGTGGGTGACTTCCGTCTTGGATCGAGAAGCAAGGAGGACAGCTTCAGCGGCGACCTCTACGACTTTGAGCCTTCACTGAAAACCTGCTGTCCCGGAGACATCTCCCTGGCAATCCCTGCAAAGATACTGCGCTCGATTTGGCGGGCGCTGAAGAACCTCGACACTATCGTGCCTGGGGTGCTGCACCCTTCGACCATCATGTACTACCCTGAGATCAAGTTGTACGCCAACAAACCAGCCTACCTCGACGAACGCTTTCGTGTCACCGAAGATGTATGGTTTGCAGGGGACGGAGCTGGAACCAGCCGCGGCATAACCGGGGCATGGGCCAGTGGAATCCGCTCTGCCGAAGGGATCCTAGAGACCCTATAGCAACCAGACCCCTACAAATCGTGCTCGAACCTGTCGTTGAGCCAGGTGGAACAGAGCCCTACCCATGCCTGACACGCAACATTGGGGGTTCCTACCTCGTAGTTGCACATCGACAGGCCATGATCCCCTTCTGTAAAGAGATGCAGGGCAAAAGGCACGCCCTTCTCTCTCAAGGCCGAGGCGAAGTGCATGCTGTTCTCCACCGGTACAGAAGCGTCGTTGACCGTGTGCCAGATAAAGCAAGGGACGGTAGTCTCTGTAACCTGGTCTTCCAGGCTGAAGAGCTTACGGTCCTCCTCGTCCTTTCCACTGACCCAGTCAGCACTCTCCTGGTGGCCGATACCCGCTTTGGTGGAGATGACAGGATAGCAGAGCACCGCAGCATCAGGGCGGTTCAAGCCCCCCTTGGTATCGAATACCGATTGCAACCGCTGATGGTCATGCAACGTGGCTAGAGAGGCGGCGACATGGGCTCCTGCACTGAAACCCAGAATGGCTATACCATGGGGGTCGCACATCCACTCGACAGCATGCTCGCGAATCCTGATGATGGCATCGCTTGCCTCAATGAGAGGATTCAGTGCAGAGGCCTCATTCTGCACCGAATAATCCAGGATGAAGACGTTGTAGCTCATCGAGAGGAAATGTAGGGCGACAGGGTCGCGCTCCCTCTCCGAACGAAAACGATATGCGCCTCCGGGGCAGATCACCACCGACGGTCTGATATTCCGAATCCCCCCGTCCTGGGTAAAATCCTGCAGGTAGCCGGTCAGGGGCACCTGATTTTTTCCTACTGCAATCTGTATGATTCTCATAGGGAAGATACTACCACAAAACACCCTCTGTTTGCCATCAGAAAAACTACTGACCTAACTGCCCATACAGATATGACTTCAGAAAAGCAATGCGATAGTCCTGCAGCATCTCTTGTTTTTTTTTCACGCAAAATAGAAGGACACTAGCAGGCCTCTGCGCAATCTTTCCCATCTATTTTCAGCGATAGCTCTTTATACGTACACTCTGTTATGCTACCATCTAAGGGTTAATCTTGAGAAAGGACTGGAACATGAAACCACTACAAAGAACTTCCGTGTTCACCCTGGAAGGGGTGCCCTTATTCAAACGTGCACTTCCTCTGGCAACCCAGCACGTGGTTGCCATGATCGTAGGCTGTGTCACCCCGGCCCTCATCCTCTCCAGGGTTGCAAATCTTTCAGCCCAGGACAGCATCATATTGGTACAAGGGGCTCTGGTAATCGCGGCTTTGGCTACCTTTCTCCAACTGTTCCCCATAGGGAAATATCTTGGTTCGGGACTTCCTGTCATCCTGGGCGTCAGCTTTGCCTACCTGCCCAGCATGCAGGGAATAGCTGCAGGCTATGATATAGCAACAATATTCGGTGCCCAGCTTGTAGGAGGAGGCGTCGCCATCTTTGTGGGGGTGTTCGTCAAGCAGCTTCGCAAGTTCTTCCCTCCCCTCATCACCGGGACTGTGGTCTTTACCATCGGACTTTCGCTCTACCCCACTGCCATAAACTATATGGCGGGAGGTGTGGGAAGCCCCTCCTTCGGCTCTGCACAAAACTGGATCCTCGCCCTTATAACCCTTACTGTGGTGACGACGCTCAACCACTTCGGCAAGGGCATCTTCAAGCTGGCCTCAATTCTCATAGGAATCATCGTCGGCTATATCATCTCGCTGTTTCTAGGTATTGTCGATTTCTCCTCCATCGCAACAGCTGGTATCTTCCAAGCTCCGACCATCATGCACTTTGGCATCAAGTTTGAGATCTCAGCGTGTTTCGCCCTGGGCATCCTCTTTGCCATCAACGCCATCCAGGCCATCGGAGACTTCACAGCCACCACAGTCGGGTCCATGGATCGCGAGCCCACCACGACCGAACTGCGAGCCGGTATCGTAGGATATGGCTTCACCAACCTGCTTGGCTCCCTTATTGGTGGCCTTCCCACCGCTACGTACAGCCAGAACGTCGGTATCGTCACCACGACCAAGGTCATCAACCGCATAACCTTGGGCCTGGCTGCCATGATACTTTTGGTCGCTGGTCTTGTGCCCAAATTCTCTGCCATCCTGACAACCATACCCCAGGCAGTCCTTGGAGGGGCCACCATCTCCGTATTCGCCTCAATCGCCATGACGGGTATGAAGCTGGTGGTATCTGAGGAAATGAACTACCGCAACACCTCCATCGTAGGACTTGCGGCAGCCTTGGGAATCGGCATAGCCGACTCCACAGCTGCCATCTCCACCTTCCCCCAGTGGTTCCAGGTAATCTTCGGCCAGTCTCCGGTAGTCATCGCAACAGTAGTCGCTGTAGCCTTGAATATTATGCTTCCCAAGACAAAGAAGGTGATGTAGATGCAGAGAGTCATCCTTGATGTGGACACCGGTCTCGATGATGCGGTCGCCATCATACTCGCCGCCGGTTCCAAGGCAATCCACATAGAGGGCCTGGTTGCCACTTCAGGCAATGTGGGTCTGGAACGGACCCTTGAGAATACTCTTAATGTCTGTGAAGTGGTTGGTATAGATGCCCCCATTTACAGAGGGTCAGAAAAGCCGCTTAAGCGCGAGCGCGTCCATGCAGGCGACTTCCATGGGGAGAGTGGCCTTGACGGACCTGTATTCCAACCCAGAATTCGCCAACAGGTCAAGCAAGGAAGCGGCATCCGCTTCATCATCGACACCATCATGGCCAACCCAGGTGAAATTACCCTGGTTGCTGTCGGGCCTCTTACCGACATAGCCCTTGCCATGCAGCAGGAACCAAGGATCATCACCATGGTCAAGGAGATTGTCCTGATGGGAGGCTCCTTTGTGGGTGGAAACGTAACTGCAGAGGCAGAGTTCAACACCTATGCCGACCCTGAGGCCGCCCAGATAGTGTTTGCAAGCGGAGCCCCTTTGGTTATGTTCCCCCTTGATTGCACGACAAAGGTCACCTTATCTCCCGATGCCCTCTCCACATACAAGACCTTTAGGGGAAAAGGTGCACAGCTGTTCTGCTCCTGCATGGATACCTACATGGCAAATTACCAGAGAAAGGGCAAAGGCCATCCAGCCATGCATGATCCCCTGTGCATAGCCTACCTGATAGATCCCAAACCCTTCATCTACGAAAGGCATGAGGTCTCAGTCGAACTGGAGGATCAGGGGACGTACGGAAAGACACTGCGGGGAAAGGATTGTAAGGAAGGGGGTGTCCTTGTCGCCAAGAAGGCGGACACCACCCACTTCTGGTCGCTCATTGATGAGGCTCTACGTAAGCTTGACTAGGCGCTTTACCGGTGCCTGACCACAAGCTCATCCAGACTTGCCCTGATCTTGGGCCTTGCAGCTTCAGCGGGATACCCGAACGGTATGACCATGGAGACAGTCCACTCTTCCCTGTCCAGGCCAAGGATGGTGAGTACCATCTCCTCATCAAAGCCTTCAATGGCGCAGCTCTGGATTCCCAGGGTTGCGGCTCCGGTCATCATGTTGGCTACTGCCAGGTAGCCCTGGCTACGGGACCAGCTTTCCAGGCGGCCTTCGCCTGCCAAAAATTCGTAATAAGGGCGATAGTCCTCTACAAAAAGGGAAAGCTCCCCAGGGAAACGTATCCCACGTGCCTTCACGTAGGGCCCGTCAGGATGGAGGAAGGAAGGGGGCCGGCAAAGGATTATGATGCTAAGGGGCGCACTCAGGACAGATGCCTGGTCAAAGCAAGAATGATAGAGTTGTTCTCGCATCGCAGGCTTCTCCACCACATGGAAGGACCACATCTCAAGGCCAAAGGAGGTCGGCGTAAGCCGTCCATATTCCAAGATGGAGAGAATTTCATGCTCCTCAATCTTCTTATCGGAATATAGCTTGCAGGCAAACCGTCTCTGCATTGCTTCAAGAAACGTCATAGGTTCTCCCACGCAGTCTCCAAGGCTACCTCCAGCATAGGATACAGGGCTGTCATTCTTTTCTCATTAGGAAGGCCAAGGCCTGTCACACAGCTATCGGTCATAGTAAGGATTGAGAGAGCCCTTTTTTTGCACCAAGCGGCCGTAGCATAGAGGGCATAGCTCTCCATATCCTGGGCAAGGGCTCCCATACGGGCCCAGGCCTTCCAGCTATCCTCACCCAAGGCATTGTAGGAGGAGAACAGGTCGCTGGAAAAGACCATCCCCAGATGATGCTCATGACCCAACTCCTTCGCCTTTCTTACTGCTTCAAGCAGTAAAAAGGCATCACAGGCAGGACTGAGGGTCCCTTTCAGGTTGTACTGGTGTGCCCACCCAGAGTCGGTGCTGGCGGTCATGGCAATGACCAAGTCGCCAACCTCTATCCCAGGCTGGAAGCCGCCACAGGTGCCGATTCGAATGATGGCCTGCACATCATACTCTGTAAACAATTCATAACTGTAGATCCCAGCTGAGGGGCCGCCCATCCCTGTGGAGAGCACGCTCACCTTTTTCCCTCTGAACAGTCCTGTATATCCCAAGACATTGCGCACATCTGTTACCAGACGTGCGTCGGTAAGGAATCTTTCGGCAACCAACTTTGCACGCAAAGGGTCGCCAGGGGCCAGTACAATGGGAGCGATTTCACCTTTCTTTGCCCTGTTGTGCGCTGTCATCAGGAGGCCCCCTTCTCATACGGCTTGCCTGCAGCACGAGGTGCGTAGTTCTTGCCACTGAACAGCACCAGAGCCACCAAGGTGGTCACATAGGGCAGGATATTGAATACCTCGGTAGGCAGGACACGCAAGGCAGGGATGTTGTTCGCTATGATGGCAAAAGCCTGTGCAGCTCCGAAGAGGAAGGCAGCTCCCAGTACCCCAAGGGGTCTCCAGCGGCCGAAGGAGACAGCCGCTAAGGCTATGAAACCTCGTCCGTTTATGGTGTTGGAGGTGTACTGGATGGTCTGCGTCAGGACGACACACCCACCAGCAAGCCCTGCCAGGACACCACTGGAGAGGACTGCGAAGTATCGCATCCTCTTCACGTTGATACCCACACTCTCTGCTGCACTCGGGTGCTCGCCGCAGGAACGAAGGTGCATACCAAAGGGCAGCTTGTAGAGCATGAACCAGGAGAGGACTACCACCGCGATGGCGATATAGGCTGTAGGATAGATTCCCAGGAAGTCTGTCTGCATCCCCATCCTGAACTCCCGCGTCCGGTCAGCAGAGAAAAGAATCTGGGAGGCGAAGATCGTCACCCCGCTGGAGAGCAGGTTGATGCCGGTTCCGCTGATGGTCTGGTCCGCATTGAGATTGATGGCGGCCACTGCATGGATCACAGAGAAGGCTCCTCCTGCAAACGCCCCTGAAACCAAGGCAAGGACAATCGAGATATGGTGCGGGACGCCGGCACTCTCCATCAGGACATGGGCTGAGGCGGCAGTGCAGGCCCCGAGGGCCATAAGGCCTTCGAGGGCGATGTTTACGACACCCGATTTCTCACAGATCATACCACCGATGGCAGTGATGAGGATGGGAGCCACTATCATGAGGATTGAAGGGAACATGCCAAGTATCATACTCATTTTACACCAACCTCCTTTTGCAGGGCGCGCTTGTCCAGGAACTCACGGTAGAGTTTCAAGGCAGAACGCAAGGCGATGAAAATGACGATCAGGCCCTGGATGATGAAGGTAATCTCCTTGGGAATCTGTTTGCTCTGCATCAGGGCCTGGGCATTCTTGAGCATCCCGAAGAGAAATCCTGCAAGCATGGTTCCCAAGGCAGTGGAGTTACCTACCAGAGCAACTGCGATACCTTCAAAGCCGTAGTTGTCCATCCCCGAGAGCACCCGTCCGTACTTGAAGGACCCAAGGGCTACGATACCCCCTGCAAGACCTGCAAAGGCACCGGCTATGGCCATCGAGAGGGCGATGCTCTTCACTACGGGAATACCGCTTGCCCGGGCGGCTTCCTTGTTGAAGCCTGTGGCACGCATGCCATAGCCGAGGCTGGTCTTTTCCATAACAAACCAATAGAGCACTACAGCGACTATCATCATGAAGATACCGTTGTTCAACAGGGAGTTGTTCGTAATCCTCTGGAAGAAGCTGTTTCCTATCAGGGCTGTCTCGGGGAAGTTGGCTGTCTTGTAGGTGGTAGCACCCGGAAGCTGCAGACAGATGATCCTGGAGAGATAGAGGGCGATATAGTTGAGCATGATGGTCGAGACAACTTCAGAAACCTCATACTTGGCCTTGAGCACCCCGACGATTCCACCCCAGAAAGCTCCGACTACCACAGCTCCTATGATCGCTAGCATCCAATGGAATACTGGAATGGTCGGCCCCAACAAGGCTATTGTCTGAGCCATGGTCAGGCCCATGATGTACTGCCCTTCACCACCGATGTTGAACAGGCCTACTCGGTTGGCAAATGCCATGGAAAGACCACAGAGGATGAAGGGGACCGAGTAGTTGAGCGTCTCCCCGATATAGCGGACATTCATCTTGCCATTGTCTATGTTGTACCCAGAGAGAGACTGGAAGATCGCCTTATACATGTTCAGGGGATTCTTTCCCACCATGGCTATAAGGATGGTTCCGCACAAAAATCCCAACAGGACAACCAGGACGGAGACTGCCCCATCAGACTGCAACAGCGATTGCTTTTTCTTTGCGTGCATCAAAGCATGGCCTCCTCTTTCTTCGAGCCTGCCATCATCATGCCGATCTCACGCTCTGTTACCTCATGCTGCTTGTTCACTGCTACGATACTCCCCTTGCTGATAGTGGCGATACGGTCACAGAGGTTCATGATCTCATCAAGTTCGAAGGAAACCAGCAGGATTGCCCTACCTTTTCCCCGCTCCTCTATGATGCGCTTGCGTATGTACTCGATGGCCCCCACATCCAAGCCTCGGGTAGGTTGGGCGACAACCAACACCTTTGGTGACAGGGAGATCTCCCGTGCCACGATGACCTTCTGCTGATTTCCTCCGGAGAGGGAGGAGGCAGGGGTAAGGGCACCTTCCCCGGCACGTATGTCAAACTCATCGATGAGGACCTCTGCATCAGAGTACATCTTGGAGAAGTTCAACAAACCATATTTGTTCTTATAGAGATCCTGATAGTAGTTCTTCAACGCACAGTTCTCGTAGATGGAGAAATCACCGACAAGACCGTACCTGTGCCGATCTTCCGGGATGTAACCCAAACCCAATTCAATACGCTCCCTGATGGATTTATGGGTCATCTCCTCGCCATCGAGGAAGATTGAGCCCTTGCTGACAGGACTCAAGCCTATAATGGCCTCAAGCAGTTCTGTCTGCCCGTTCCCATCGACTCCAGCGATCCCGACGATCTCCCCTGCACGAACATCCAGGCTCAGGTTCTTCACCTTCTCAAGGCCCGATGCGTTATTGACACAGATGCCCTGCATCGAGAGTACAATGCCCTTGGCCTCCATCTCAGGCTTGTCAATCTCAAACTTGACCGAGCGGCCCACCATCATCTCAGCAAGATCCTGCTCGCTGACAGAGGCGACATCAACGGTGCCTATATACTTTCCACGTCTGAGGACGGTGCACCTGTCCGCTACGTCCTTGATCTCCTTAAGCTTATGGGTGATGAGGATGATGGTCTTGCCCTCTTCACGCAGCCGCCTGAGAATGTCCACCAGCTCATCGACCTCCTGAGGGGTAAGAACTGCAGTGGGTTCGTCGAATATGATGATGTTCGCATTGCGGTAGAGGGTCTTGAGTATCTCCACACGCTGCTGTTGTCCAACGGAGATTTCCTCAATTATGGAAGTTGGATCCACAGCCAGACCGTACTTGGCACTTATCTCAGAGACACGTTTGCTTGCGGCCCCCAGATCAAGGATGCCCCCCATCCTGGTGGGTTCCATTCCCAGGACAATGTTCTCGGTTACCGTATAGTTCTGCACCAGCTTGAAATGCTGGTGCACCATACCAATTCCCAGCTCTGTGGCAATATTGGGATTCTTAATCTCCATCTGTTTCCCATGGATGGAGATGGTTCCGCTATCGGCGCTGTAGGCGCCAAAGAGGATGGACATCAGAGTAGACTTGCCCGCCCCATTCTCACCAAGAAGGGCATGTATCTCCTTTTCCCGAACCTGCAGTGTCACCTTGTCGTTGGCTATGACACCAGGGAAGGTCTTGGTGATGCCCACCATCTCAATTGCATATTCACTCACCCTCAGCTCCTTACAAGCTCTCTCTCTGATCACTGCCAGCAATGACCAGGAAGAGAGCCGGCAGATGATATCTGCCGGCCATACAATACAGATAATATTTAGTCATCAAGCGCAGAAAGGCCTCTGGGGGCGGCACCATTAGCCAGTGCCTCCTTATAGGTCTTGTACAGCTTGATCTTTCCGGAGATGACATCTGCCTTCGCTGCCTCAACCTGTTTGATAACAGCCTTGGAAAGCTCGGGGTTCGCCTGGGAATAGCCGACACCACCGTCAGCCATATTCATCTGTACGACTCCACCAGTAAAGGTATTCTCTTCAGCCTCCTTGAGAACCTTCAGAGAGGAGTTCTCAACACGCTTGAGCATGGAGGTGAGTACAGCACTCTTGGTATCGGTATACAGGCCATCTGAGAACTGGTCGCTATCGACACCGATCGCCCATACGTTCTCACCCTTCATCCTGTACTCCTTGGCCTGGGCAATGGTTCCATTGCCTGTCCCGCCAGCCGCACTGAAGATGCAGTAGACACCACTGTCAAACCAGTTCTTAGCCTGTGCTTTTGCCAGTTCGGGCTTGCCCCAGTCATTGGCATAGTAGTCAACGATCGTGGCATTGGGGAATACGGAGAGGATACCCTGCACATAGCCCATCTCAAACTTGGTGATAGTGCTACCGGGAACTCCGCCGATAAAGCCAAACTTAGGATTCTGTATACCATCTTCCTTGGCCTGCAAGGCCCCTACAAGTCCGACCAGATAGGAGCCTTCCTCTTCACTGTAGATGAACTCCTGGACATTGGGTTGGCCTACCCAGTTGACGTCGACAATGACGAACTGCTGGTCAGGGTACTGAGGGGCTACTTCGCCAAGGGCGTCTGCCCAGGTAAAGCCGGTTACCATGATAATGTCATACCCTTCGTCTGCGGCTTGGCGCAGGTTGGGAATGTACATATCCTGTGTCTGGGCGGTCACTACATCGTAGAGTTTTCCGCGTTTGGTAGGGTTTTCCACGGTATCGCCATAAAATGCCACGATTCCTTTCCAGGCTGCTGCGTTGAAGGACTTATCGTCGATACCGGTGGCATCGGTCAGCAGACGGATGGTCGGTTTGCCACTGACATCAGAAGATGCCTCTTTGGCACCCTGAGCGAACATTGTTGTTGCAACGAGCAACACCATTAGGAACACTAATACTCTCTTCATGTACTCCTCCTTAACTAGGTAACATGATACATACCAAGCATTGTACCACAGGATTTGACATTTGAGAGGTTGTTCTGCAAGAAAATTAACTCTACCAAAACCCAAATAACACAACGCATCAAGGGTGTTTCTGCAACTACCAATTTTATGGCACAAGCCTCAAGCCTGGTAGAGAAAAGAATCCTGAGCCCTACCCCATTCCCAGAATATGCCTCTCTATCGCAAGGGCAACACCGTCATCATCATTCGAAGAGGTCACCACATGGGAGTGGGCCTTCACCTCAGAGGAAGAGTTGTCCATTGCCACAGCAAGCCCCGCTATGGCCAACATAGGGACATCGTTGAGGCCATCACCAACAACCATAAGGGATGACCTCCCTTTTCCCAAAAGGGAAAGCAGGACATCAAGTGAAGCCGCCTTCTGCACACCCTTGGCAGTAATCTCCATAAAGCAGGGTTCGCTGAAAGAGGCGTCTGCCCTATCGCCAAGAAGGAGTTGCAACTCTTTGCGAGCAGGAACAAGGAGGGAAGGCTCGCCAACGATCATGACCTTGGGCTGGGGAACATTGACCAGGGAGAGCAGATCTTCCACCCTCCTGATGGGAATCCCATTGTTATATGCTTCCTTTTTGATGTATTGATCATCAGGCCTCTCGGTAATGACCCCCCTATCATCATAGGAAAGTGAGGCAAGTCCCTTTTCCCTGGCAAAGGAGAATACCGTCCTGATGGCATCAAGGCCCACCGTCCGCTCCCAGACGACCTCATTGGTCATGCAACTTATCACCTGAGCCCCATTGTATGCAAGCATATAGGCGTTGCGCCCGAATAGGCCTAGCGAAGTGGCAAGAGGGGCAATTCCCAAGACGGGGCGCCCGCTGGCAAGGGTGACGCACACCCCCAGATCCAAGGCGGCGTCGATGGCTGCCCTCGATCGGGGTGTGACCTCTTTCTGACTGTTGGTAAGGGTGCCATCGAGATCGAGGGCAAGAAGTGAGTACTGCATGTAGGCTCCTACGAACTGGTAATGCCTCTACTGTATACCAAACAGGAAAAGAGCAGAAGAGGCATTTAGGAGAAGCTCTTCTTACAGCTTCCCCACATTCAGGCCCTTGGCAACGTTGACGATGAAGTCCTGCACATTGGTCACAATGCCCGTAGCACTGAGGCTTCCCCTGTCCTTGAGCTTGTTGACTGCAAACTCTGAGATATCGACACTGTAGATGAACACAGGCCTGACCTTCCCATCGACAACCCTGAAGGAAGGGGTCATGTTCCCCGTCGCAATGGAGTGCAGCTGTGTCGCCAGGCTTATCACCGTAGTTGCCTTGCTGACTACTGAGCGCATGGCATCCTGAGCTTCATAGACGTTGGCATACACCTCAGGCATCGGCCCGTCATCACGGATAGAGCCAGCGAGGACCAGGGGCTTGTTTTGCTTCACCATTGCGTAGACGATTCCATCGGTGATCTTCTCCTTCTCGATGAAGGTTTCTATGGAACCATAGTCACGCACCATATTCAGGACATCCAAGTGGTTATAGTGGCCGTTAGGCACACTATCCTGGGTGTAGATGTTCTGCCCCAAGGCTGTCTTGAAATATCCGGCTTCCAGGTCATGGGTTGCAAGGGCATTGCCCGCCAAAAGCCCGTCGACATATCCGGCTTCGATCAAGAGTTGCACAGCCCTTCTCGAATCATTGTCAAAGGCAACCGCAGGTCCCAGCACAAAGACTATGTTGCCATGCTCCTTCTCATACTGAAGAAGCTCATACAGCTTGTCATAGTCTCTGGAAAAAGCAGTCTCGCGAGACCTTCCCGTGCGGAAGACAAACTTGTCGTCATGGCAATCCTCAGGGGTGAGAAAGCCGGTGGCGTGGACATATATGCCCTCTTCGGCGCGCTCGGTCCTTCCCATGACAACCTGCTCTCCTCTCTTGACACGCCGCCCTTCTACAACATGGGGGATACCCCTGTCATCAAGGACAACAAGGCAGTCCATCCTGCTCTCCTCGGCTAGAAGCCATTGTCCGTCTACCTTATAGTATTCGGGAAACATGGAGGTGCTGTGGAAACCTTTGGGGGCCACCCCATCTTTCACTGCCCTTTGCACCAAGACATTGGGACTCCTTTCAAATGGCTCAAGGGAAAAATCAGGGGCATGGTATTCAGGAAGGGTGAAGGACATCTGAGACCTCTTATAAGCGTGTTTTTTAGCATTCGTGCATTGGTATTGCTATGCCTATAACTATCGGCCAACTTAAGGACAAAGGCAAGCGAAAAAGTTCGCTAAGAGAGTATCTGTAGGACAAAAGTCCTACAGGCACCACTAAGACACGACTGTATCACAAAAACGGGAAACACAACCAACCAACCATTCTTGCCTATGGCGATTATCTTACTTGTCACCATCCTTTCTTGACAGGGCTGGAAGTAAACCTGTAGAATTATATTTGTTAGGTGTTTCTAACACAAATGAAGGGGAACGAATGAAATTTGTCTTTCTGATATTGGGCTTTATAGGGATTGGTATAGGGGCTGTGGCAGCAGTGGTACCCCTTCTGCCTTCATTCCCATTCCTATTGCTCGCCTTCATCAGTTTTGGAAAAAGCTCCAAGAAGCTAGATGCATGGTTCAGAGGCACCAGGCTCTACAAGAACAACCTGGAAAGCTACCTGAACAAACAGGGCATGACTCGTGGGAACAAGATACGGGTGATGGTCACCATCACGGTGATCATGGCGTTTGGCTTTGTGATGATGCACCAAATTCTGCTGGCTCAGATAATCCTGGGCATTGTATGGATCGCTCACATCCTATATTTCACGTTCGGTGTAAAAAACAGAGCTCCTGACACAATCCAACAGCAAGAGTAGGAAAGATCAGGCAGGAGGAAGAAATGGGATGGTCAACTCCCAGTGATCGATTTGAGGGAGAAGATGAAAGCTCCCCGATATATCCAGTGAAAAAATGCCTCCACACAACTAAAAAGAATACACTCCCCCCAATGAGTATCAGATTGAGAGAGTGTATTCTTGATGATGCATTGTCGGGCAGAGAGGATTTGAACCTCCGACCCCCTGGTCCCGAACCAGGTGCGCTAGCCCCTGCGCTACTACCCGTAAGCTTTCTTGGCCGGGGTAAAATATAGCTGTTGCCCCCCTTATTGTCAATAAGAGGTAAAATCACTTCTCGATCCGCATTACCCTTTTCCGCATCATTTCATTGACAGTGTGTAGGCTTAATGGTATTTTTCATAAGAATGTCCGCAAAAGCGGAAAATGTTTGGCAACAAAGAGGTTTATGATGTCTTCAAACGACAAAACAGATGAAAAGAATGGCGGAGAAGAGTCAAAAGCACTCGACTTCAAGAAAGGCAAGAAAAGCGGCACCACCGAGAAAGAGCAGAAAGTTGTTGCCGTAAAAGCTAAAAGCAAGATAACCCCGGGTTGGGTTTTTGGTATGATCGTCCTATTGCTCATCGCTGTTTCCTTTGTTCTGGCACCTGCCATCCAAGCTTTTGTAGGCCCGAACAATGCTGATGGCATTGTCTTTGGCAAATATGGCAAGGAAGATATCAAGTATGCATATGGAAACTATTTCTATGACCAGGTGCAGAATTTTGGTAGCGAATACAAGAACACAGGTGACAACGCCACACAGACTCTCTACCAGATCTGGAAAAGTGCCTATGACAGCACAGTCCTCTTCACAGCAGTCAACCAGCTGGCCTCCAAAGCAGGTATCATTGCTGCAGACGAAGTGGTCAACAGAGCCATCATCAACAGCGGGGCATACAACAAGGACGGAAAGTTCGATGTTGAGCTCTACCAGAAGGCAACGGCTGAAAGCAAGGCATCTGTTGAGAAATCCATTCGAAGGAGTGTCCCATACCAGATAGTTATCGATGACATCGGCAGTGCACTCTCCTCCTCTTCCGAGGCAGACTATGTAGCCAAGATGGCTTCAGAGGGCCGTACCTTCAACTATGTCGATATAAACGCATCGCTATATCCCGATGAAAAGGCAAGTGCCTATGCCCTGCAGAACAAGCAGTTGTTCTACAGCATGGATCTGAGCATCATCAGCGTTGAGACAGAGGATGAGGCAAAGGCGCTCGCAAGTGCAATTACAAGCGGTGAGAAAACCTTTGAAGAGGCAGCACTTTCCTCGAGCAAAGACAACTATGCCGCCTCCGAAGGCAAGGTCGGTACGGTCTACTACTTCGGCCTTACCACCAATTTCAAGAATCCTGAAGACGCCACAAAGTTGCTGACAGCAAAGGGTGGCGATATTGTCGGTCCCCTTGAGGGCCCTGGTGCATGGTCGATCTATCGTCTTGACTCCACTCCCCTCGAGGCTGACTATGCTTCGCCTGCCCTGCTTTCAACTGTCAAGGCATACCTGGCCTCCAGCGAAGACTCAGTGGTCGATGAGTATCTCCTAGCCAAGGCCAATGAGTTTGCCCTTGATGCCAAGGATGACTTTGCCGCTGCTGCAGAGAAAGCCGAACTTGACCTGGTCAACGTTGCCGGAACCCCCTACAACATTGCACAGTCAACCTACATGAACAACTTCAGCTACACAGACCCACAGGGTAAGCTTGCCAGTGCTGTGACCACAAAGGAATTGGGTCAGAAGCTCTATACTGCTGAGCTTGGAACCATTCTCGAACCCATCAAAAGCAACGCTTCCTACCTAGTTGTTCAAGCTGACGAAGAGGTAGCTGATGAGGGTATGGGTAGTTACATCCAGATGTTCTACAACTATCTCAGCGGCTCACAGAACCAACAGGATTTCTCCCAGGCTCTCTACACTTCAGATTTGTTCCAGGACAACTTCCTCGGTACCTTCTTCTCTACAATCCTGGGTCAAGGCTGATAGAATGAACTTCACTTGAGAAAAAGCTGGCTTCGGCCAGCTTTCTTTGTTTTCCAAACTCCCTTCACCTTTGAACCTCATTCCGACTAGGACAAAAATAATCCACAAGCATGCGAATAAGGCCTATACTGTAGTTACATGGGATACCTTGAATCCCTGCCAAAGGAGGTTTGTATGCAACATGAGATAACACAACCCATTCCCCTGTTGGATAAGAAAGGCCATATCACTGAAGAGGGTTGGGCACGAAGACCTTTGTGGCAGTACAAGCGCAAGGACATCAAGGCATCTAGGTTTGCAATAAAAGAATGGGACTACTACGCCCTAATCAATCAGGAAGAGGGGTATGCTGTCACAGCCACCTTCAGTGACCTCGGGTATGCAGCACTATTCGCCATATCCTATATCGATTTTACCCGCAAATCCTACGCACAAAAAGACGCCATCAAGCTTTTCCCCTTGGGAAAGCTAGGCTTGAGCCCGACATCAACAGAGGACAACCAGGTATCATGGGCTAACAAGAACCTCCGCTTCGCTTTCATAAAGAAAGGAGACAAACGCCATCTGATGTTTGCCTGTCCCTCCTTGGTCTTGCCTGACGGAAGGGTCGGACTTGATGTGAATGTCACCCTCACCCAGAAACCTACGATGGAGAGCATCAATATTGCAACTAGCTGGGAAGAGAAGCGCAAGGCCTTCTATCTCAACGAAAAGGTCAACTGCATGCCGGTAGAAGGGACTATCAGACGCGGTCTGGACAAGGAGAGACTACTCACAGGTGAGACGTGGGGAGTCCTTGACTGGGGACGCGGGCGATGGACATACCAGAATCGATGGTATTGGAGTTCCGCATCCGGCCTGCTTGAAAATGTTCCCTTTGGCTTCAACCTCGGCTACGGGTTTTCCGACCGGACCTCCGCAAGTGAAAACGCCCTCTTCTACAATGGGATCATCCATAAGCTTGCAGAAGTAACCTTCCATATCCCCGAAGATGGGTACTTACGGCCTTGGCAGTTCAGCTCAAGTGACAACCGTCTGAATTTGGACTTCGTCCCTTCTACAGACCGTTTTTCCACCACAAATCTCCTCCTGATACAATCGATACAACACCAGGTATTCGGCTATTTTTCCGGCACGGTGATCCTTGATGACAAGACTGAGCTTACACTGACACGCTTTCCGGGTTTTGCAGAGGATGTATATAACCGCTGGTAAACAAAATGGATATATAAGGATATATGGAATGCCTTTGTCTTGAAACAACTCTCCCCTTTGTATAGAATGTTCAGACATATGTGTATTTCGCGGCTGTCCAATACTCATGCAGCCATTTAAATATCAGGAGATTCATGTCAGATTTAACAAACTTTGCGGAACTCGGACTGTCCGCACAAACTATTTTTGCGCTCAAAGCAAAAGGCTTCGAAGAGCCAACTAAGATTCAGTCAGCGTGCATTCCGCTCCTTCTCAAGGATCAGGTAGATGTAATCGGCCAAGCCCAGACAGGCACCGGTAAGACGGCAGCCTTCGGCCTTCCCATTCTAGAAATCGTAGACCCCTCAGCCTATCAGGTACAGGCGCTCATTCTCGCACCGACGAGAGAGCTTGCCGTACAGGTTTCTGAAGAGATCAACTCCCTCAAGGGAGATCGCCACCTCGAGATCGCCGCCGTTTACGGCGGAGCCTCAATGGAGCTGCAGCTTCGTAAGCTTCGCAGGGGCGTCCATGTAGTCGTAGGAACTCCAGGACGTATCCTCGATCACCTCCGAAGAGGGTCCCTCAACCTTGAGAACCTCAAGTTCGTCGTACTTGATGAAGCGGATGAAATGCTCGATATGGGCTTTGTGGATGATATTGAGGAAGTGCTCAAGCAGACTCCTGACAACAAGCGTATGCTCTGTTTCTCTGCTACCATGCCCGCCCCAATCCGCAGACTTGCCGAACGCTTCATGAAATCACCCGAGTTGGTGAAGATTGAGCAGGATGCAATAACAGAAAGCCTGACCGACCAGCTCTACATAGAGCTTCGCGAAGGGGACAAGTTTGAGGCCCTGACCAGGATCATCGACATGGAAGAGAGTTTCTATGGCCTGATCTTCTGCCGCACAAAACTGCAGTGTGATGAGATCGGCCGCAGACTTTCCGAACGTGGATACGGTGCTGAACCTCTGCACGGGGATCTCTCCCAAAAGCAGCGTGAGCTCATCCTCGCCAAAATGCGTGAAAAAACTATCAATATCGTGGTGGCCACCGATGTGGCAGCCAGAGGTATCGATATCCAAGACCTCACCCATGTCATCAACTTCTCCCTCCCCGAAGATCCTGAAGCATATATCCACCGTGTAGGACGCACCGGACGAGCAGGAAAGAAAGGCACCGCCATTACCTTTGTGGCAACTCGTGAGTTCAAGCGCTTTACTTTTATCAAACGAGCTTCAAAGTTTGATATCCGTAGGGGCACAGTCCCTGATGCTGATGATATCATCAACATCAAACGCGAAAGGATCCTCACTACCCTTACTGAACTTGCTGATAAGGATGTAAACTACGACCTGTTTATGCCCCTTGCCACACAGATTTTGGAAGGTCATGATCCTGAGGAGTTTGTTGCTGCACTGCTCGAGCACTTCTACAGTGCTGAGCTTGATGTATCCAAGTACAGATCCATAGGGGGAAGCCAGCGTTCCCGTGACGATCGTGATGATCGTGGAGGTGAGCGCAGAGGTTTCTCCGAGAATGACGGGTTTACCCGACTCTTCATTGCTAGGGGACGCAAGGATGGCTTGGACAAGAGACAGCTCATCGACTACCTTATGGAGCAGGCAGGAGCCCAGGACAGGGATCTGCAGGATGTATCGGTTAGGGATAACTTCTCCTTCGTCTCTGCCCCTGTTGAAGTTGCAGAGAAGATCATACGGGTGTTCTCAGACCGTGGGTCTGAAGGCCGCCCGCTTGTAACCAGGGCAAAGCCGGACAATCCCAATGGGAAGAACCTTTCAGGCAGAACCCGAGGCGACAGGTATGAGGATCGTCCGTACCGTGAGGGAAGACCCTCCAGAGGTGGCGGTGGCTATGACAGGCCAAGAAGAAGGGATGATGAGTATCAGCCATATGGACGTGATTCACGACCAAGTGACAATGACCGTCCTTCCTACTCCGGTGATCGGGAGCGTTACAGCTCACGACCACGCCCTGCAAAAAGCAGGAACTTCCCCTCGAAGAAGCGCTATAAGGACTAAGTCCCCCAAATCCCCCGGTCTCCCTTGGATCGGGGGCTTCTTTTTCTCTTTACATCCTCCCCAAGATGAGAGAATGGGTTCCTTTTTTAATCTGAGCTGTGATATGCTATTCAAAACAAATCCAATACTATCAAGGCTTGTTCTCTGGTTGTTTGGAAGTATGCAGGAGCACCATGAAATTTGATATCTTGTCTTTTGTTGGCAAGCACAGCAAAACCACCTTGGTATGTATAGCCATAGTAACCATATTCTTTCTCTACCATGCGGTATCCCTTGAGCTCAGCGGAGACTACTCAGACCTTTTGTACCAGATAGAGGAAACCACGGTCTATGAAGGGGGGACTGCCCATGCCACAACCTCCACCGGTCAGATTTCAGAGGGGGAGAGCCTCATCCTCGATACCCAAGTCCTCACTGCCAATGCACATCTTCGCTCCAGCACCTCCCCTTCCCTTGACCCTGATGGGGATGAAGGCGACTATCCCTATACCTCATCCTATCTGGTCATGGTCGAGGCAAACGACCTCTATACAGCGGAAAAACTCACCCTGATCGAAAAAACCATGGCACATCTCAGCGCTACCAAGGAGTTGAGTGCAAGCTCCTCCGTACTGAACTTTGTCACCTTGGAAAAACGGGGAACCCGCCTGATGAGCGTCCCCTTCGCCCCGAACCAAGGACGCTCTCTCTGGACTGAGGAGGAAGCGGCCCTTCTGAAGGAGCGTGTGGAAAAAGATCCCATCATCAAGAACTATCTGGTCAGTGAAGACATGAAGAATATGCTGTTCTCCTTCCAGACCTCAGCCTTTTCTGATGAAAGGGAGCTTGAACTCTCTGCAATGATGGATGACCTACGTAGTGCTGGCATACAGGTATACATCAATGGGGGCTCTGTCATCAGCAACCGCCTGATGCACTACCTGGGTCGTGACCTCAAGGCCTTGCTTGGTCTCTGTGCCCTAGCCATTTTGCTGGTCTATTATTTGAGCTTCAAGGCAAAACGAAGCATGCTGCTACCCTTTTCGATGTCTGTGATCGGCATCATATGGACTTTCGGCACCATGAAGTTGCTCGGATACGCCCTTACGGTGGTAAATATCGTCACCCCCTGTATGGTGCTGAACCTAGGGTCCTCCTATGCAATCCATGTCATCGGCGAGTACTATGCGGACTATACAAGTGGGGCGGACTCAGTGGAATCGACAAAGAAGATTCTTCGCACAATTGCCTTTGCCTGTCTCACCACTGTAATAGGCTTTCTCAGCCTCCTGTTCTCAAAGACTCCTGCCCTTAGGGAGTTTGGAATTGCGGTAGGGTTTGGGATCACCTTCTGTGCAGTGCTATCGGCTACCTACCTACCGGCACTGCTGACCCTTGTCTCACCTCCCAAGCCTCTTCAGCTGGAAACCTACAGCGCTGGATATCTTGCTCAGATTGTTGCCTATGCAAGCAAAGTCGTCTTGCGACGGTGGCCAATTTTTATCCTGATCTGGATTGTTGTCATCGCAGGGTATTTTGTAACCAAGGATCATGTGCGCATCAATACCAACTATATGTCGTACCTCCCAGAAAAAGATGCCTTTGGAAAGAATTCCCGACATTTTGCTCAGAAGATGGGAGGGGACGCCCCCTTCATTGTCACCATAACAGCTCCTGAAGATGAGAAGAATTTCTTTTTACAGAGTGAGAACCTTGCAAAGGTATACGACTTTGAGCAATCTGTGCTTGCACAGAGCGAGGATGTCATCCAGATTCTCTCCTTTGCCTCCTATGTCAGCTTTGCAAACACTGTCTACAGTGGGGAGAAGGGAATTCCAGCCTCATCAGGGCTTCTGAACCTGCTGAGCCGGATGGTTATCCTCATGAACAACCAAAGCAAGGTGGACATAGGTGCCATCCTCAATGAGGATGGATCCTCTCTCTCCCTATTTATCCAGAATTTTGATGCACAGGATCAGGATCTGATGACAGTTGCCAGTGCTGCCAGGGTAGAGGAAGTATTGCAAGCGAACTTCCCCCTGCTGCCCAACGGCACCAAGATTCTCATCCGGGGGGAGCCTCACGCTTCACTTCGCTTCTCAAATCTCCTGCTCTCCGACCAGAGAAAGAGTACCTATATAAGTTTTCTCCTGGTATTCCTTGTTGTCCTGGCAGCCTTCCTATCCCTGTCACAGTCACTGTTCGCCCTTATCCCCATCCTTACAGGGGTAATGGCCAACTACATCTTCATGTATCTGCTCGGCATTCCCTTTGATATGATAACAGTCACCTTTGCATCAGTGGCGGTAGGGGCTGGTATCGATGATGCCATCCACTTCCTGCTCCGATACAAGAACAACCTGCGCGATTTGGACCTCCCGTTGAAGGAGATAGTGGGAATAACCATCAAGGAGACAGGAAGACCCATCATACTGACCACATTCTCCATCATTGCTGGGATGCTCATGTTCCTTTTTGCCTCGTATACTCCGGTTCGGTACTTTGGAAGCCTGATGAGCATAGCCCTTCTCAACTGCATGCTGTCAACTATATTTGTCATGCCTTCCTACATCATCCTCACTGCCAAGGTACGAAACAAGCTGGGAAAGAGACCAAGGATCCGCATCTGAACCATCACCTGACATCATGGTGCTTGCCCTCCCATGACTTGGGAAGCATTCTGAAAAAACATCAAAGGAATAGTACATGCTAGGAGCATTCTTATATGTCGATGCAGGCAAGGGGCACTATGTCCCAGCCCTAGCCTTGGCTGAAAAACTGGAAATCCAAGGTCACCAAGCCTTGGTAGAAGACATGTTCTTGGTGTGCAACACAAAATTCTGGTCTACATACTGCAAGAAAGAGTGGCGTTTCATGCTCAGGCACCCTCGCATTGAGAGGATCTACCACGGCTTGCATGATACCAAGGCGATGGGTGCCATCTTCCGATTTCTCGCTGTGCATCTGCCTTTGAAGAGAGGCTTTCAAGCATGGTACACAAGAACCAACCCAGACTTCATCGTCTGCACAAACTTTCTGGGTGCCAATGTCATCACCCCGATAGTTCACAAGCTGGGACTTCCCATACCTGTGTTTGGCTACGCAGCCGATGTGTTCAACAATCCCACCGCTGGCTTCAACAAGAAGCAGGATCTCCTGTACATCCCTACCTTTGTAGGCAGGGATCTGCTCCTGGCCAAGGGCCATCCTCCAGATAGGGTCAAAGTCTGTCCTTTCCCCCTGAAAAGCGCGATCGAAGATATGCCCACTCTCACCAGACAGGAAGCCAGGGCAAAGCTTGCCCTTGATGACTGCTTTACGATACTCCAGAACTTTGGTGGTGAAGGGATAGGGAACACTGAGTTTGTCCATGAAGTTGCGAGAAGAGCCCTTCCCTGGCAAGTTGTCGTGGTTGGAAAGCTCACCCCATTCACCAAAAGAAGATTTGCATTTTTCCAACGGAAATACCCCACCTTCGCCCTCCATACTCCAGGCTTCATCACCAATATTGGAGCATATATCCAAGCATCAGATGTGCAGGTAGGCAAGGCCGGTGCCAACGCCCTTATGGAGAGCATGGCACTCTCCCGTCCTTTTATGGTATCAGACCTGCTCCTGGCTGCACGAGACACCACAACCTTTCTGGACAAGTACCAGGTCGGATGGAGCGAAAACAGGACAAAGAATCAGATAGACATCCTGCAAGCATACTATCAGGACGAAGAGGAACAGGAGGAGATGGAAAAACGGTTCGCTTCCCTTCCCCTACGATTCAGCAGTGAGGCCTTCGTGCTCGATATCCTAGAAGAGGTTGCTCGATGGAAAAGAAAGCATAGCAACAAGAACTGATATGTTGTATGAAGAACGCTTGCCGTTGCCCCAATTTTCGCCTATTCTAAGACCATCATGAAAATAGCACTCCTATATGTAGATGCAGGCAAAGGTCATATTACCCCTGCCAAGGCACTCGCTGATGCCTTTGAGGAACTGGGACACGAGACAGTGGTCGACAACCTCCTGGCGGAGGTATGCAAGGCCCCTGTTGTCAATTGGATAAGCAAACATAACTGGAGGATGCTCCTGCATTTCCCCCGTCTGGAAAAGTTTGTCAATCCGAAGACCGATTCCCACGCAAATGCCAGACGAACACGGTTTCTTGCGACACACTCCCATGCACATAAAGACTTCAAGTGTTGGTTTGATGCGAACAAGCCCGACTGTATCGTTGTCGCGCACTTCTTGGGTGCCAATCTGATCAAGCCCATTGTCGATCATCTGGGTTTGCATGTACCTGTCTTTGAGTACTCCACTGATGTGTTCTTTACTCCAAACATTGGCATCGGCGGCGATCTGGACAAGCTCTACATAAGCACGAAATTAGGCAAGGAGCTGACCATAGAGCAAGGACAACCTGAACAGACCATATCCATCTGTCCGTTTCCCCTGAAGAAGACAATGAGAGATCTCGCGACTTTGACCAAGGAACAGGCACGCAAAAAATTGGGCCTTGAGGAAAAGTTCACCGTCCTGCTCAACCTAGGGGGAGAGGGCATAGGCAAGACTGACTTCCTAGAGGAAGTGCAACAGCGGGGCCTCGATTGGCAGGTCATAGCAGTCGGAACCTTGAGCAAGAGCACTGCCATACGCTATTCCAACTTCAAGAAGAAGTACCCCGGCTTCTCCCTGCATACCCCAGGGTTTGTAGACAATATCCAAGACTATATCTTTGCCAGCGATGTGCAGGCAGGAAAGGCTGGGGCCAATGCCCTGATGGAGTCTCTCTACCTCAAAAGGCCCTTCCTTGTTTCCAATCTGCTCTATGCAGCGCTTCCTACCAAGCAGTTCATGCAGAGGCACAAGGTAGGGTGGACTGAAGATTCGGTACCAAAGCAAGTATCAATTATTCAAGCCTACGACGAAGACAAACAGGAGCAGGAGGCGATGCAGCAGCGCTTTGGCAAGCTGCCTCTCTCCTTCGATACCCTAGCCTTCGCCCGGATGATCTTGGAAGATACCCAGGCTTTCTATGCAAAGGGGTCAGAAGAAATGAATACCCATACAAAGACTGTAGTTCAAGCATAATTCCTTCATCTACACCCTAAGATAAGGGATAAGGCAGAATCCTGCTTTTTCAGCATGGTGTCCTACAGCTTATACTGCATCCCAAGATACACCTGCACATCATATGAGGGATCCCACTCCTTGACCCTGGCAAGCAGGTCAAAGCCTGCATAGGCTTTCCAGGACGTTGCCATCTGATACGATCCAGAGAAGCCAACATCACAATACAAGGTGACATTCCCCGAAGGGGCAGGATCTGTCTGGTCCATCAGCCAAGGGCTTGTCTTGCCAATGCTGCCATGAGCCATGAAAAAGAGATGCCCGAGAAGGGAGAAGGACCCGTACTCCTTGTACCCTACCTCCAAGTTTCCCACTACAGCATCCCCACCATAGCGGTAGCCTAGGTACTCCTGGTCATAGATAAGGTCATTATCGTACCAACGGCGTATGGATCCAATGAAATTGAGGGTATCTTCAGGTTTGTTCGGATCCTGCCCGCTGCTCCCGCCTTTGCTCCTTAAGTACAGATAGGGATCGGTATAGACCCCTTCCAAGGAAAGGTGGAAGACACCTTTTCTGTAGGGACGGCTGTAGGTTGAGCCGAGCATGAAGGCCATGGCATTGGGATGGACCGGAGGATCATTGCTCTCATCCCCTATGGCAAGCTCATCGAGGGCAATCTGGGTATAGAGGTTCAAGCTGGAGATGGGAGTATAGTCAAGCTCGAGCGTGATCAGAGAATTGGCATTTTCCAAAACATAATAGTTGTGATAGATCATGAAGGGATTGAGAACACGCAAATCAAGATGCCCATCAGATGACTGGTACATGATGCTCTCGCTTATGGCGAGCCCTACCTTGTTACCGGGAATCCTCCACTCAAGACGGTACGCCATGAACATTTTCAAACCTTGGATCTCGCGGGATTGGTTACCAGGGGAAGTACTGCCAAGCGGAAATATCTCATCAGGATGAGGAAAGAACGAGGTGACAAAGGTAAATTTCATCGAATCCCCATAGGCGGTGAACCTGCCTTGGTTGTGATACTGCAGATGGTCTCCTAACAGGAAGTTGCCGGTCCTACCCGGCCCCCAGCTCAGCTTGTCCCTTCCCATCTCAAAGCTCCAGAGGTTGCCTCCCAATGCACCAAAACTCCTAAAGGGAAAGTTTGCTTCCATAACTACACCTTCAGGTCGCCAGAAGTGAAAGAGATTTGTTGTCCACGCATATGTCCCGTACAGTGGTGATTCCCCTTCGATGGTACTGGTTATGGTGTAGTATTTGCCATTGTTCACTTCGATGTTCGAATAGGCATAGAACAGCTCCGAGATGGATAGTTCAAGAGGAAGTGAAAGGGGTGCTTTGCGTGAGTCGTAATTATATATCCAATCACTATTTTCCGTGTAGCTGGATGTATTGGTATGCAGGTAGAGTTCTGTAGCAAAGTGAAGCCCCATTGAAAAGGAAGCATTAGGGGCATAGAGGCTTTTCTCGACATAGTCATAGGTATGCATTGCAGATGCATCTAGCTTTGCCTTGTCCAGTCTAAAGAACATCCTTACGAGTTCGTCCTTGCTCCAGGGCCCGGCTGTAGAGGGCAAGGAGAGGCCTTGGCCGATGTATAGGTATGTTATCGCCTCATGCAGGGAAGAATCCACCGGATAGATATTTTGTCTGCCTTCTAGCGGGGATGCTGATAAGAAGACGGTTGCCCCTAGAAGCAACCAGATACAGAAAATACTTGCAACCAAGTTTTTCGTTTTTCTTTGGTACCTAGAAGAACAACCCCATGCCAATGTAGAGCTCCCATTCAATATCTGTAAAACCAATTTCATTATCAATAGCTTTCCTCACACTCTCTAGGTTAAATCCCAAGGAACCTCTGACAGGATAGCTGGGGAACCTGTTAAGAATAGCCCACCCATCAAGGCCTGCACTAGAGATGAGTATAGGTTTGTCAGGATTGGTTGGATCTTGGAATATTCCCACATCAATGAATGGACTTGCATAGGACTTGGCAAACCCAAAGTCTATGAACTTGGTGGTAAGGTTCATGTTGATGATCGCCCCATATTCACGTGCTGCACCCAAAGCCAAATCTTCAATGGTCTGGGTAAGATAGCCACGAATAGAGTCAGCAATTGTCTCATTCGTAAAATGTGCCCTTTTCTTTTCATCAGCTATGAAACCCTTGAACTGTACGGAGGGGTTTAACCAGCTGGTTGCAATGGGAAACCAAGAGAGGGTATTGGCAATATACCAAGTGCTTCTGCTCACCCAGTATTCGTCCTGGGGGTAGAGATCGGTAATGAAATCTAAGGCAAAATACACCCCCTTTCGGAAATTACCATCCCAGTTGATATTCGACTTGCTGATGCTATTAGATAGCAGATAGGAGTACGGAACCGGAACATCAGTGGGATTATAGTGAAGGAAGGAACCCACGGATGTGGACCAATGCAGGCCAAAGGGAAGAGAGATGCCTGTACCCAGGGTTACCCCTACGTTCATGTACGAAAGGACGTCACTTCCCAATACGGCATCAGACTCTGTGGTAATCCTGAAACTGATAGGATGCGAGAAAAAGGTCAGGTCATGTTGGTCGAGATAGGTCAAGGTATAGAGATTTTTTAGCCCCGTATGTCGTTTCAATTGGTTGTATAAGGAGAAGGTACTTTCATTCTGTTTGAAAGGGCCAAGACTCCACGCTACCCCATACTCTTGGGGGTTCAAGGAAGAAAAGTCAGAAGCCGGGGTAAACTTACCCCAAGGGGCGATACTGAGTTTGGATCCCTTGATAACCAGGTTGTACCAATTGAAAGCAAAGTCAAACGTACCGGCATCACTGCTGCCCTTGATGCGTTCGTAATCAAAGGAGAAATCTAGGAACGTCTTACCCATAGGAAGGGAGGAGACTTTCACCTCAAGGTCATCCTCACGATTCTCCCATCCGTTGCGTCCACCGTTGCCTTGCGAGACGCTTCCACTAATATAGAGGTCACTGAAGGATCCCAAGAGATTTTTATCATACATCTTCACACCCAGACGAAGACCGACAGTGTCATTGTCAAACTTTGGGTATGGTATGGTGAGGAACGTAGAGGCATCCTCTACATAAAATGTAACGATATAGTATGCCGTTCCCTTACTATAGGATTCCAACGAGTACTCGAATTCAACTTCAGTGAATATTCGTTTGTTAACAAGGAGTTGCTTCTTGGCTGCAAGGGCTTCGACCATAGCCTCTTCTGTCAAAAAAATGGGGTCTCCACCCGAGGGGATGACCACACTACGTAAGGCAAAATCCTTTGTACTTCCATCAACAGAAAACACATATTTTTGGATCACATAGGCAGATACCTGGTCGGTGGTGACCAAGGGCTCTCCTGCAAAAAGAGATGAAAGGAATATAAGAAACAAGAGGCCTAAGATACCTCTTTTTATGTGTATAAGACTCTTCATGTCACTCCAACTGACAAACCACTATATTGTCGTAAATTATCTTGGTAATAATAAATAGATTCTCTTGTTCTGTCAAGAAAAGCAGGCTACTATAACCACTCTCAGCAATTATTAAACACCAAATCCATCAGTATCAGGAAGTCCAATCACAAAGCACCGACTCCAGGTAAGTAAAAATACCATACACCTGCAGCATGTGATGTATACTATCTATAACAACCTTTCCCTGGTGTGGTTACTCGTATGGCTTATTGCAAAAAGAAAGGTACGCTTGAAACTCATGAAATGGTAACAAAAAGAAACATTCTGAAAAGTCCTGATAGCTTCTGGATACTCTGTATTTTCCAACACCAGTCATGGGTAAGGATCTCAAGACGTGCCTGTGATCCTGGAACTTTGAGATTGTTTTCCCTAATAGAAGACCTTGATACCCACCTGGAGCACATGGTCATAGGAGGGATCCTGCCAGGGGCCAAAGCTTGCGGTCATGCCATCGAAGCGCTTCTTTCCCCCAAGATCATTCAGGGCCCTCTCCCACACAGTAGTGAAACGATACTGGGCATTGATCTCGATGGGCATCTTCTCAAACTTCTTGGCAACCTGCATCTCGAAAGTCAATGCATGTTCGAAAGTATTGCTCCAGAAGTCCTTTTGTGCATAGCTGGTAGGGCCCAGATAGTCATAGAACTGCTCAATGGAGTAGCCATACTGTCCGCTTCGAACCTGATACTTGACCACGCCCTGGGTTGTCCATCCATGGGCAAGACCAAGGTCAAGCTGTAGGAGGAACTCCTGGGAGTTGGGATTCAGAGGATAGCCAATGTTCTCTCCCTTGTTTACATAGGCTGTCTCGCTATAGGTCTCGTAGATGAGATAGTCACCATTGCGATCGACGGCAACCTCTATGCGTCCGTTCTCAGAGAAGGTGGAGTCAGAGGTGGTGGGAAGCGGGATTGACTCCGTCTTTCCTGCTCCATCTCTTTCATAGGTAACATCAACAGCAGTACCAGAAAACTTGTAGTGATTATTGCGCTTGGACGTAAAAGAATTTTCTGAGGAAGCATTTTTATCAAGAGTCCCCACCTGCTCGCGCATCGGATAATGCGAGTAGAAGAAGGGAGCAAGGTAGGTCCACTGGAAGGTGACGGAGGAGAAGGAACCTATGGGAAGAGGGATTGTGATGCCTGCCTGGAAGGCCAGCATGTTCCTTGGGGCTGTGATCATGGTCATCAGGCTTCCGATCTTATTCAGCTCAGAAGCACCGATGCCTCCATAGAGGCGGATGCTGTTTGCCAGTGTGTAGTTGAAATCAAGGCCAGCAAGCATGTTGTCGATGTCACCGAGGTTGTTCTGCTGGAACATGTAGATGGAGAGGGGGTTGAGGTATCCAAGCTCAAAGCGTTTTTGCCAGACCACTGACTCATACAGTGCTAAGGTGAGGTCCTTAGTAGGATTGAACTCTATCCTCTGTGCACTGAAATTATTCTCAAAGCGGTAGAAGGGCTTGTCATCGTAGAAATAATCGGAGAAAAAAGCTTTTTCATCGTCACCCTCTCCAATGGTTGATACGGAGAACTTCCCTAAGGAACCGTTGAGGACTATGAAACGCAACCATGGGGTGATATCTACCTGCAGCTCAATGCCTTCGATGGTGCGGGCAGATCCTGAGAGTTGAATATTGTTCAAGCCTGGACCCCAGTCCCGCTTGATCGAGCCCCACCTAAGGTTTACCGCACCATCGAAATAGGTGGCGTTCAACTCGGGGGAGAGGGCAAGACCCGTGTAGAATCCCGCTGTGGGAATCGTGCTGATCTGTCTGCCCCCTTTGCCAAGGAGCATGTAGAACCCTTCACCCTGTATGGTAAAGTCAGTAGGGAGGAATACGCTATTGTTCAGCCTGTCTATGAGAAGCCCGAAATTCATGTTGAAGGAGATGTTCTCGCCCAAGTCACCTTTGAGAAAGGCCAAGAGGGAATTCCTTGAGTCATATTCCTTGGATACGAGGCTGGCAGTCTGCGTGGAGGCCAGATTGATCCCCATGGATGCGCCTATCTTCGCATTTGGATCATAGGTGCGGAAAAACCCTGTTGAAAATACATCTCCAAAGGGAGAAGGAACAATCCCATATGAGCCTTCAAACTCCTGCATAAGAGAAAGAAGCTCAGCTCTTTCATGCGAGGAAAGCATATTATTCTGGCTTTGGATCTCAGAGAGAAGGGTCATGACCTTCTTGGCACTGAAAGGTTTTGCCGAGACCTGCCGCTCAATTAGGCCTCTTATCTCCGCCACATCAAGGATCCGGTACACCCTGTGATCGACTGGGATGGAGTTGTTGATCGCAGAAGCCAAGGGAAGTATAGCCATTGCCCCCACTACCACAAGTATGTATAGTGCCTTACACCAATTCCTATCACCCATACTGTACCCTACTGCCTTTCAACAGCTTCAAGCTGTCCGACAAACCAACCCTGCAAAGCGGTTATCCTGCGTAAGAAAGAGGAGGGAAGATCTACAGATATCCCTAATATTGAAATTTTAGGATCCCTATCCTCAATGGTAGTCAGTGCCATAAGCAGAAGCCCATCATCCAACAAGTACGTTGCCATATTGATGGACAGCTTCTCTTTGGGGACTGCCGTAAAGATTCCAAACACCTTAATGGTGCTGATATTGGTGATCTCTACAAAGATCTCACGATCACTGTTGGTATAGGTGTGCAGGTAGCGGTTCCCTCCAAAAGAGGAATCTCTCTGAAAGACATAACTCCGTACTGATCGGGGAAATATTGTCGCAACAGGATCGGCAACAAGATCGTTCAGATTTTTTTCATCTTCCATGTAGGAAGACTTTTCTATGAGCTCCTTGGGCTTGTTGCCAGCGCGATGTGAGATGTACATCAGCCCTTCCTGGGTTGATATCGCCCGCATCGCATTGAAGACAGTGAGTTGTTTCTCTAGTGTGTCCATCTTCTTCAGTCTGGGGCCATAGGGAATGTAGCTTACTGCAGCTATGGAAAACCCATTGTTTGCATTCTGGGCAACATAGGAGCGTTTGCTCGCTTCAGTGCCAGGGACGAACAACTGTGTTATCGTCCCTCCGCCTACAGTCTCTGCATCTAGGATTTCTCCCTTTTCCAACGCTTGGTATGCCTCTGTATCCAAACCGGGAAGGGCCTGCTCAATCTCGGAAAAAGCAAAAAGGGCTCCGAAGGAAAACAAGCCGACACTACATAAAACCAAAAGCTTTTTAAGCATTAATTACTCCAATCTCTAGTATGCATTCTCATTCACAAAACCTTTGAGGAATGTAAACAATACAATTTTCAGATCAAAAAGGAAACTCCAGTTGCGTATATAATAGAGATCAAACTCAATCCTTCTCTCCAACGAGGTATTTCCCCTCCACCCATTCACCTGTGCCCAACCTGAGATTCCTGCCTTTGCACGATGACGCATCCTATAGCCTGGAATCTCCCCATTGAACTTCTGTACAAGCTCAGGTCGCTCTGGTCTGGGCCCTATCAGGCTCATGGAGCCACCGAGGACATTGAACAGCTGAGGAAGCTCATCCAGGCTGGTCTTGCGCATGAGCCGGCCGATCTTCGTCACCCGCGGATCATTTTCCTCGGTCCAGTGCTCAGTATCCTCAGGAAGATCGGATCGCATGCTCCTGAACTTGTACATGGTAAAGATATCTTCATTTCTGGTGATCCGCTTCTGCTTGTATATGACCGGACCGTGCGAGGAGAGTTTGACCATCAAGGCAAGAAGCAACAACAGGGGAGAGAGCACGAGAATTCCAAAAGAAGACGCACCGATATCAAACATACGCTTGATTATCCTCTGGAAAACCCCGATGTCAGCCGCATTCAGGTGAAGCATGGGAATCCAACGGAAATCGGAGATCTGAGTACCAATATAGGACTCGGGAAGGGAAGGTAGCAGAACCACCTTCTCATTCAACAGATCCAAGCCTTGGGCTACCATCTTCTCCTGCTTTTCATACTCTGTACCGGGATAGCCTATGACCACCAGGTCTGGTTTTGTTGCAGTGACCGCATCCCTGAGAGAAGGAAATGTAAGTTGCCGTATCTCTCCAATCGGGTTTTCACTGCTGTCATACTGGCCGACAATCTTAATGCCTCGCATTGAAGCGCTATGCAGGGCTTGTTCATACTCTTTCAGTTTTTCACCAAAGCCTACAAGCAGGATCTTTCTGGTGTACTTGCCCTGGGCGTACGCATCTTTGATATAGGAAGATATGAGAGCTCTCTCTGTGACAAGAAAGACAACAGCCAAAAAGAAATGGATGGCAATGGCTATTCGGCTGACCTTATCGGAAAAGATAAAATACAGGGTGATTACAAGAAGCAGGAACGCCTGGAACGAGCTATTGACCAGCTTGGTAGTCTCTTTACGCCAGGAATGTTCAAGTTCCTCGACATAGAGGTCATTTCTGCTTATGAAAAAGATATACATGGCTATGATGAGCGGGATTAGTTGCAGAAACAGTTCGAACGAACTCAACTTACCTTCAGGAACTATATAAAACCTCAGATACCCTGCCAGTACCCATGATGCGGCAACAGCAATTGCGTCTGAAATCACTTTAATTCCAAGAAGCAGACGCCTAGATTTTTCCATTCTTCCTACCCCTCACTCAATCGGATCAGAAAAGAGAGTATGACCAAATTGCATCCCTACACAAGATGTATGGGACACATTGCAAACATATCCTAATTGTATCCTGCACCCATGTAGCAGAAAATCATACCATCAATGAAACTGACTATCAAAGCATATGGTTACAGACATATAGGAAATTGACAAACATCCCTATTTTTCATTCGAGCTCACGTTTCGACTCATATACTACCATCATATGGTTACTTTCGGAACTACTATCAGAGGACAAAGGCGTGAATACTGCAGATTTGGGCTGGTTTGCATACAATCACGGTGAATTTTGAACCAAAGAAACAAGGCCCGTCAGATATGCAGGTGGTCATCATAACGGTCGCTGAGAATCCTCCTGCAGTATGAGTCCTTTTGTTTGAGAATCTTTGATCCTCGGGTGATCTTGCACAGCGAAATCCCATGGTTGGCTGCTATCTCACGCTGGGGAATGCCGCGGTAGAGGTCTTTCATCAAGTTCCAGCGCAAGGCAAAATCCTTCAGCTCGCTGGGGGTGAACACTTCCTCAAAGAGCTTGCGCATCTGCTTCTCATCTGTTGTCTTGGCAAAGATTTTCATCAGGTCTTCCAAATCGCTGTCCATCGTATCTACCCTCCTATGAGTCCTTTGGTAATACTACAGAGAGAAACCACAGCGGTCAAGCAACAATAGAAGAGAGAGACCGAGCCAGAGACCAACTATAAGACCTGACAAAAAACAATCAGGGAGAAGTAGGGAGAAGTAGGGAAAAGTGAAGTTCTGCTCTCTTTCTTTGGTTCACCCAGCACTTCCTTCTCACGTTCTTCTCTCTTGCCTCAGCAATCGTCAAAACCTCCCTTTGTCCTATTGCCCTCATATCTCCTCTTCCCTCTGTAGCAAAAAAAGACTGCGTATCGTATCATAGGTAAAATCAGTATTGGCAAACAGGCCATTTCACCAGAGATCAGATAACCCTCTCAAGGAGACACACCCTATGAAATACACCCCATTCTTTGAAACCAAACTTTCCCAGATAGCCTTGGGATGCGACCATTACGGCGCGTCAATTGCTGAAAAGACCGCCCTTGCACAGCTGGATGTGTTTTTTGAACAGGGGGGAAATCTCCTCGATACCGCCCATATCTATGGTCAGGACAAGGAGGGAGGTCCCTCCACCAGTGAGCAAGTCCTTGGCAAGTGGCTCCGATCGAACAAGAATCGTATGGAGATGGTAGTCGCTACCAAAGGATGCCACCCCTACAAGGACGACATGAGCCGGGGAAGGATCACCTACAAGGATATGATGGGGGACATCCAGCGAAGCCTTGACCAGTTGCAAAGTGACAGCGTCGACATCTGGTTCTTCCATCGGGACGACCCAAGCATGGGAGCCGACGAGATCATAGACATGGGAAATATCCTTGTGGACAAAGGCTTGGTCAAACACCTTGGTGCATCCAACTGGACCACAAAACGCATCGAGGAGGCAAACACCTGGGCAAAAGACCACAACAAAAAAGAGTTTGTCATCAGCGAGATCCAGTGGAGTCTCGCCCATTGCACCCCTGAGACATGGGGAGACGAGACCCTTGTCTGCATGAATGAGACAGAGAGGGCCTGGTATGAGAAGCACAACATGCCGGTCATGGCCTTCGCCTCCCAGGCAAAAGGCCTCTTCTCCAAGCTTATTGAAGGACGGGGTGATAGCTTGAGCGAGCGGGCTCGCGAACGCTTTTTGACCGACATAAACCTCTCCATCGTTCCCCGATGCAAAGCCCTCTCAGAAGAGCTGGGCGTAACGCCAGCAGCGCTGTGTATGGCCTACCTGACCAGCCAGAAAAATCCTACCATAGCCATTGCAGGCTCTAGCAAGCTCTCCCAGATAACAGAGACCCTCGGAGGTTCTGACTTGACCCTCACTTCTGAGCAGATAGACTTCCTGCGATGATAGGCTACAAGACTGGTGTAGGGCTCACCCTCCTTTCGTCAAGCTTCTTCGGCCTTATGGGTCTGTTCAACATGCTTGCCAAGGAAGGGGGACTGGGTCTTTACGAACGCATAACCCTTAGGTTTCTGGTGGCGGCCATACTGCTTTGGATCGCTCTTAAGCTCCAAGGCAAAGACACAGCGCTCCCAAGACACCTGAGGGGGCGACTGTTTTTCTCATCATCACTATTTTTTGGGGGAACGAGCTACCTGCTCTTCCTCTCCTATGCCTACATAAGCACATCCCTGACCACAACACTGCACTTCATCTACCCACTGTTAGTCCTCATATTTGCCATGGCCTTCGATGGCTACAAGCCTTCGTCCTTACAAAAATGGGGAACGTTCCTCTCATTGGCAGGCCTCTACCTGGCAGTCAGACCCTCAGGGACAGGAGGTGCAAACCAGGCTTTGGGCATAGCCCTTGCCTTGGCTAGTGCCTTGACCTTCTGCCTCTATGTGCGCTTCCTCAATCGGAAAGAGATAAAAGGCCTGGACAATACCCTGCTCATGCTGCACATCCTCAGCAGTGCTGCATTCGTATGGGCAATCCCCACCATCATAGATCTGATAAGAAGTCCCCACCTCCCCATCGTCTGGAGCAAGGTAGCAGGAGGCATTGCAGGCTTGGCCATACTCTCCACAGTGCTTGGCTGCTCATTCTTCTCGCTGGGCATACGCGCCATAGGAAGCGAGAAGGCCTCTATCCTGAGTGTGTTCGAACCGGTGACGGCAATCCTTGCAGGAGTTGTCCTGCTTGAAGAGAGCCTGAGCGCCACCTTCACCCTTGGTGCAAGTCTGATCATCCTAGGATCGTACCTCGTTTCCAGAAACAGGAAAGTACCACTAGCCATCGCCAACCCCAAGAAAGGAAGGATCTCATAGCATGACAAGCACACTCTCACAACCCCTACTCTTCCTCGCGATCATACTCTTGGCAAACCTGCTCAAGAGAGCTGGGATGTTCTCAGAAAAAGATGGTCGCGTTCTTTCGCAGATTGTCATGAACATAACTTTACCGGCGGCCATCATAGCAGGTTTCCAATCCTTTGAGCTGATGCCTTCCCTGTTCCTGCTGATCCTCTTGGGAATTGTCATCAATGTCATCCTGATGGGATTGGCCTTCCTTGTAATGCGCAAGGCATCCAAAGGGATGCAGGGCTATGCCATCTTCAACACCCCAACCTACAACGTCGGCAATTTCACCTTTCCCTTTGTTCAGAGCCTCTATGGTGGGCCTGGTCTGGTAGTCGCATCCCTCTTTGATTTGGGCAATGCCCTGATGACTACAGGTTTTGTCTACTCACTAGGGAGCTCTGTGGCAACCAGCCAGAGACCAAGTGTCAGGGACATCCTGAAGAAGCTCTTCCGATCAGCACCCTTTCTCACCTATCTCCTGATGATAGTGCTCTCCCTGACAGGACTGAGACTGCCAGCTTTTCTCACCGAATGGATGACAGCCATAGGCAAGGCCAACCCCATCGTAGCGATGCTGATGATCGGCATCATGCTGGACATCCATTTTGAGAAGGGTTGGATGAGGCAGGCCTTGAAGGTGATCAGCATACGCTATCTGGTTGCCATCGTTTTCTCCGTCCTGATATGGACCCTCACCAGCTTGGAGCCCATGGTCAAGGTCACCCTCACCCTGCTCTTCTTCGCTCCTGTAGCAACGGTGGCCACTGCCTACACACAACAATGCACCGACAAGGGGAAGCTGTCATCCTTCACCTCGTCAGTGACTGTCGTCATAAGCACAATCTGCTATATCTTGCTGGTTCCCTTGCTAACCTAGGATATAGGAGTTCAAGAGATTCTGCAGCTTCTCCTGCTTGCCACTCTTGTCCATGATGGTGGCTGTCCTTCCATATTGGGCGAGAGCTGTGAGATCCATACCGCCATCGGCAAACTTCTTGCCATCACCTGCATCAAAGGAAGCGTAGCGCTCTGAAACAAAATCGTCGAGAACCTTGTCCTCGATAATCTTGTGGGCAACTTCAAGGCCAAAGGCAAAGCTATCCATACCACCGATGTGGGCAAGGAAGAGATCCTCGTTGTCGACAGAGCCCCTTCTGCGTTTGGCATCAAAGTTCAAGCCACCATGACCGAGGCCACCACCACGGAGGATTACCAGCATAGCTAGGGTCGTCTCGTAGACATTGGAGGGGAACTCATCAGTGTCCCAGCCGTTCTGTGCATCGCCCCGGTTGGCATCGACACTGCCGAGCATCCCGCTGTCAGAACAGACTTGCAGGTCATGCTCGAAGGTATGCCCTGCCAGAGTCGCATGGTTGGCTTCGATGTTGCACTTGAAATCATCCTGCAGGCCAAACTCCCTGATGAAGGCTATCGTTGTCGCCGCATCATAGTCGTACTGGTGTTTGGTAGGCTCCATCGGCTTGGGTTCGATAAGGAAGGTCCCTTTGAAACCAATGCTACGCCCATAGTCACGCGCCATGGTCAAGAATCGTGCAAGATGCTCGCGTTCCCGTTTCATGTTTGTGTTGAGCAGGGTCATGTACCCTTCCCTTCCACCCCAGAACACATAGTTCTCACCTCCGAGCTTCACGTTGACATCAAGGCAGTTTTTCACCTGTACAGCAGCTCTAGATACAACTGCAAAGTCAGGATTGGTGGCAGCTCCGTGCATATATCTGGGATGGGTAAAGACGTTGGCAGTGTTCCATAGCAGCTTCACCCCTGTCTCTTTTTGTCTGGCAAGAAGCGCATCACTTACCTTCTGGTAATGTGACTCGTATTCCTTCACGCTTTCCCCTTCTGGCGAGGCATCAATATCGTGGAAGCAGTAGTATGGGGTGCCGATCTTGGTGAAGAACTCGAAAGCCGCATCGGCTTTGGCCATAGCCTGCTTCATGGGATCATCATTGTGGAAGGGGTGTACGATCGTAGCACTTCCGAAGGGATCGGCCCCATCGGCACAAAAGCTGTGCCAGTACGCAGTGGCAAATCTCAGGTGTTCGGCCATGGTCTTGCCTGCTATCTTTTTCTTCGCATCGTAGAACTTGAAGGCGAGCGGATTCTTGCTCGTCTTGCCTTCAAACTCAATCTTCCCTATTCCCTTGAAATACTCTGTATCACCTACATAATAGTCCATAGTGTTCCTCCTATCTGAACATTGGCGTCATAGCCTGTACATATCCCTGGTAGCGTTCATACGCTTTTTCATACCCTTGTCGACTCTCTTCATTGGGCAAGCATCCTTTTGTCTCATCAAACTGCACATGTTCTTTGGCAACTTCTTCGATACTCAAATCGCTCTCTGTCCACAGGGCCTGCAAAGCGGCCCCGAGAGCGGCACTCTCGGAGATGCTGGGAACCGAGAGGGGAAGCTGAAGGACATCAGAGGCGATCTGCCTCCAGATGGCACTCTTTGAGCCACCTCCGGTCAGCACCAGATGCTTCGGCTCAAAGCCAAGTTCCCCAAAAGCATCGAGGCCTCCCTTCATCGCATAGATTGAGCTCTCCAAAGCGGCACGAGCGATATTCTCCACCTTCATGTTGGAAAGGTCGAACCCTGCGAGAACCCCCTTGCCATGAGGAAGGTTCGGCACCCGCTCCCCATTGAAGAAAGGAAGCATCGTCACCCCCTCACACCCAATAGGGGCCTTGAGGGCAAGCTCATCGAGCTTCTTCACATCATAGCCAAACAGTGCCCTGATGCTCTCTGTGGTAATGGTGCAGTTCATGGTGCACAAGAGGGGGAGATAGCCCCCACTTGAGGAGCAGAAGGCGGCAAGGCGGCCCTTCCTGTCCGACACTACGCTGTCACTATAGCCAAAGAGCGTTCCGCTGGTCCCCATACTCATGGTAAGGGAGCCCGGTTTCACACACCCCGTCCCCAGGGCGGCAGCCATGTTGTCCCCACAACCTGAGGAGACAGGGATACCGAAGGGGATACCCAGATCCTTTGCCGCTTGGGTTGTCACCCTGCCACAGGCATCACCTGAGTTGATGAGAGGGGGCAGCATGGAGAGCAGGCTTTTCTTATCGTCGATGGCAGAGAGGACTTCCTCACTCCACTTTTTGTTCTTCACATCAAAGAAGGCAGTTCCGGAGGCATCGCCTGCTTCGGCTGAGTAGACCCCTGTCAGATAGAAGTTGATGTAGTCATGGGGAAGCAGGATATGGGAAAGCTTGTCATAGGCGCCTCTGTTGTGCTTCTTGAGATAGAGCACCTTGGGTGCTGTATATCCGACAAGGATCTGGTTGTCTATCAGGGAGAACACCCGCTCCTCCCCACCCAGGCGATCGGTGAGGATGTCGCACTCCTCGCTGGTTGCAGTATCACACCACAGCTTCACTGGGGCTAAGACTTCACCTTTGCTTCCCACCGGCACAAAGCCGTGCTGTTGGGCGGATACCCCGACTGAGGTGATATGTTTGCGGATAGCAGGGTCAATCTGGGAAAAGCAAGCTCGTATGGCATCAAGAAACCATACGGCTTCTTGCTCACGTATCCCATCCTCGCCGCTGATCATGGCATGAGGAGCACTCACACTCGCCACCACTTTCTTCTGCTCTACGTCATAGCACAGCACCTTGGTGCTCTGGGTTCCAGTGTCAATTCCGGCAACAATTTGCATACAGACTCCTCCTGACTATCTACAGCATCCAACACAACAGGCGATATAACCATAGACAAGATTGGAATAACATATGTATTATTGACTTATGGAAATTGTTGATGCAGTCTTTGTATATCAGATGCACGAAAACCAGGAGTTGTTATGGCACCAGAGGGTGCACAGCCACGAAGAGGGTTCGTTCGAAATTCACTATTTTGTCAGTGGCAGTGGAACCTTCACCAATGGTGGCGACTCGTACACCATTGCCCCAGGATCGCTGTTCGTCACCTCTGACGAGAAGGAGCACAGCATAACCAGCGACGAGGGGGCGAACCTGACCTACTATGCTACTCTGATCTCCTGCCCTGAACAGAAGAGCCTGTTCTCCAAGCTGGAGTATAAGCATCCCCTTCACATAGGGACAAACTGGAGGTTCTTCTTTGAGGAGGTGCGGGACAAGGCCCTCAGTTCCAAGGAGGAGCTACGTCTCAGCTCGTGCCACCAGCTTCTGGGCTTTCTCTACAACCTGCTGGCGGGAAGCGTTTCAGAGAGGACTACAGGATCGCATGTACGCCTTGAAAAGGCCATCAGGCATATGCAGCGCCATGTCTTTGACAACCTGCAACTCTCACAGATTGCAAGCCATGTGGGGCTGGATCCCTCCTACTTTGTCCGCCTGTTCAAAAAGCGGATGAACACCACACCGATGAAGTATTACTCAAACCTGCAGCTGGAGGCTGCAAGGGCACTGTTGACCAGCAGCGACCTCTCAGTCAAGGAGATAGCGGCAAAACTGCAGTTCTGCTCTGAATTCCACTTCTCCAAGCGGTTCAAGGCTTCCACAGGCTCCTCGCCCTCACTCTATCGCAAGACGCACCTGCAGCTTCTGGGAAACTAGGCCTCGGGGAACACCTCTGTAGCCAGCGGGATCGACCCCATCGCCCCTATGCGCGAGACAGCAAGACCTGAAGCCTTGCAGGCATACCGCAAGGCCTTCTGGTTGTCATGGCCGAGGGCACGTGAGGCAAGGAAGTATCCTATAAAGGTATCACCGGCTGCTGTGGTGTCCACAACGGGAAGGTCATAGATAGGTTCGTGCAACCTGATGTCCCTATAGCCGTAATATGCACCACACTTGCCTACTGTCAACACGATCTCACTTGAAGGGTATCCCTTCACCAAGGCATCAAGCACCTCGGGAAACGATGCCCCTTTGGCGGTGTCTGCCAAGGCGGCTCCCTCGATTTCATTGACGACAAGGATATCCACCAGGTGCAGGGGCAAGGTGTGTATCTTCTCATCAAAGGGGGCGGTGTTGAGACAAACTTGCATGCCTCGTTTCTTTGCCTCTTCAATGAGGTAGGAGGTATGCACGATCTCATTCTGCAGGACAAGCATGTCCCCAGCATCGAAGCGGGCAAGACTCTCATCGATCTCCTCTTGGGTGATCTGCAAGTTGCCTCCGCCATAGAGTACGATCGCGTTCTGCTTGTGCTTGTCAAGCTGGATAAGAGCCTGGCCTGTCGCCCCTTCATAGAGGCGGATGAGGGAAATGTCCACCCCGTAGCCAGCAAGGAGGTCTACCAGAAACTGCCCATCTGAGCCTATCTTCCCTGCATGGGTTACAGAGGATCCGGCCTTTGCCAGAGCTGCGCTCTGGTTTGCCCCTTTGCCTCCTGCGCTTCTGAAGAAGGAGGAGCTGGAGAGGGTCTCCCCCGGCTGTACCATATGGTCTACAGTGAAGACCAGGTCGATATTTACCGATCCGTAATTGAGAAATTTCATAGCGTACTCCTACAACAGTGGTGCAGCCAGCCTCAGCAAGGTTCCGAAAAGCTTCTTATACCATGCCCGGGTGGCAAGAAACTCCGGGGTTATCCTCCGACTCACATCCAGTATTTTTACCATATCAGAAAAAACGTATTCAATAACAGATGAACCGTAAAACAGCACAGCATTTTCAAAGTGGAGGTAGAAGGAGCGGTAGTCCATGTTGATTGTCCCAATGATGGCCACCTTGTCATCAGCGATGCACATCTTTGCATGGATAAAGCCCGGGGTATACTCAAATATCTTGACTCCACCATCTACGAGCGAGTAGTAGTTGTTGCGGGTGACTGAAAAGACATACCACTTGTCAGGCATGCTCGGGGTGATGATGCGAACATCCACCCCGCTTTGGGCGGCAATCTTCAACACTGTGATCATCTCATTGTCCAGGACCAGGTAGGGGGTGGTGATCCAGATATACTTCTTGGCCATGCTGATGATCTGAATATAGGCATTTTCTGCCACATTGTGATTATCAAGGGGATTATCCCCAAAGGGTTGCACAAACCCGTCGGTCTTGTACTGGACGGTAGGCCTGAAAGGGGCGAAGTCCACAGGTTTCTTTGCTGCAAAGCTCCATAGCTGAAGAAACATCAGGGTGAGGTTCCACACAGCGTCGCCTTTCAGCTTTACACCGGTATCCTTCCAATGGCCGAAACGTATCTGCCGGTTGGCATACTCATCGGCAAAGTTCAGCCCCCCGGTATACCCGATATTGCCGTCAATGACCACGACCTTACGGTGATCACGGCTATTGAGACGGCTATTGAAGTGTGCCCGAAGGGGATTGAAGGCAACGACCTCAAGGCCAAGGCTTTTGAGATAGCGCTCATGATAGGCTGGGATGGTGGAGATGGAGCCCACGTCATCGAACATCAGGCGTACAAGAACCCCTTGCTGTACTTTTGCAACCAACTCGTTGACCAGGGCAGTGAAAACCTCTCCTTCGGCTATGATGAAGAACTCCAGGAAGATGAAGGATCTGGCTCCCCTGATCTCCTCAAGGACATCAAGAAGCCAATCCTCACCATCGGCAAAGTATTCCACCTCCGTATTGCTCCAGACGGGGAATCCACTGATTCCGGTGATATACCTCTCCTGTCTCGAAAGTGATACATCATAGGATGCAAGGGCTTGCGTGGGCAACTCAGCAGAGAGGGAGATGTTCTCCATCCCTTTTTCATGGAAGGCATTGTACTCCTTGAGTTGTCTCTTGAGCCTCGGGCTCAGTTTCCTGGTACCCAAAAAGATGTAGAGCAACCCTCCATAGAGAGGAAGAAGCATGAAGATGAGCATCCATCCTATCTTATAGGCGGGATTCAGATGATCGCGTGCACTTACAAAAAGGGCCATTGCAATGGAAATCGTGGAAAACACCTGGATCCAGAGGGCATCGTTCTTGGCAAAGCCAAAAATATTGATGAGTACAAAAACCTGTAGGAGGATAAGTATAAAGGAGAGGAAAAGCCTTCCGGTCAGAAATTTCAGCAACTTTCTCATTCGCTCTCCCTCACATCAAGGCTGAGTATAGCATACTAGAATCGCAGAATCAAAGTATCTAAGTCGAAGGGATGGAGAACTCACAACCACAGTAGTGCTGCCGGTAGAGTCCGAGCTCTCGACTGAGGACAAGGCTGCGGTCAAAGCCACCCTTCTTCTTGAAGTCAAGCTCTTCAAAAAGGGGAAACTCCTCCCCTATTCGAAATATTGTCTTGCTGTTCTTGAACCGGCTGACGGTTAGCGTTGTGCAGAAGTGCAAAAAACCCAGTTCCTCAGCCTTGCGGGAAGCTTCTCTCAGGTTGTAGGCAAAGCAGGCTTCACATCGCCTACCTCCCTCCTTCTCCCCTTCCAAGCCACTGACAGCCTCCAGCCAACTTTCATGATCCCATTCTTCCCGTAGTACAGGAAGGTTATAGGCCTTTGCCACTATGAGCAGGGCTTCATAGCGCAAATCTGCCTCCTCTTGGGGGAAGATGTTGCTGTTTGAGAAGAATAGGGTTGGCTGCAATCCATCGGCGAGCATGCGCTCGATACTTGCAGTGCTGCAGGGCCCACAGCATGCGTGAACCAGAATATCTCTGTCATCCATAGGGGGATTGTACAATGTGCAAACCGCTCTTGCAACCTCTGGCCATTCACGATACATTATTTGTTGTGCACAAAGGAGACTGTATGAAAAATAAGAAAAATCTGGGACTTTGGGTGTCCCTTCTCATAATTCTGGGCATTACGATCCTACCCACCACTGCCATGGTCAAGGCTGGTATCGCTGCGGTTCTGCTTGGTGGATTCCTTTTCTGGAAACGGAGCATCCTATTCTATATCCAGGGCAACCGCCATCTCGTCAAGAAAGACCAGAGCGAGTGGCACAAGGCATGGCCTCTCTACCAGAAGGCACTGAACAGTGGCCTGATCCCTGCCTATAGGATCACCGTTGCCAGCATGTATATCCAACGCGATGACGCCCAAGAGGGCAAAGCCATCATCGAGGACTACCTTTCACAAGAGAAAAAGAAAGAGGACAAGGCCCTGACAAACATCGCCAAGACCATGCTCTCGATGGTCTACTGGATGGATGGCGATATGCAAAAGGCAACATCTCTGGTCAAGGAAGTCTACGACTGTGGCTACCGTGATAAGAACCTGTTCATCAACTATGGAACCTATGCCTTGGAACAGGGAGATTTGGAGACTGCCCGTACCCTTGTCGAGGAGGGTAGCCAATATGAGAAGGAGAGCCCGGGTATCCATGACAACCATGGGTGGCTCTATTTGCTCGAAGGCAAGTGGGATGAGGCGAACGAAATCTATACCACCCTGATAAGCAGAGGCCCAGCCTTCCCAGAACCGTTTCTCCATGCGGCTCAGGTCAGGATCCATTACGGCAAGGTAGGAGAAGCTTTAGAACTGTTGGATAAGGCTCTTCTGGCACGGTACTCCAATACCACCAGCATGCGTAAAGAGACCATCAAAACACTGAAAGAGAGATTGGAAGATACCAAGACAAGACGGGCAGGTGCTTTGGAGATAGAACAGAATACCGCCCTTGTCGCATCCGGCAAAATCCCCTCGCCTCTGCCAGAGGCCTTTGCAGAAGAAAAAGAGCTAGTCCTAAGTGGCTTTGCAACGGAAAAAGAGAAGGTGAAGCCAAAAAACAAACAAGCAGCAAAGAAACTGGATGTGATAGAGGATGACTATACCCCAAATACCGACCTCACAGAGGCCGATCTGGAGTATGCAAGAAAGCATGAGGGACAATGACCCTAGACGAGGATGTTAATCCAGAAGCCCCAGACAATACCACCTACACTCTGATCCCATCCACCATACAAGGTGACAGGCAGGGTTCTGATACCCAGCAAGGAGAACTCGGTATGCAGTTCCAAGCCTAAGGAAAGGAAAGGCTTCCATGAGTCCTTCTCGCTCCACAACAGGTCGAGGTAGAGTGCAACACTGCTCTTGTCAAAGATAAACAACTCAGCGATGGCGGGCTTGAAATTCAGTGGGGTGTATCCCAGGCTTAGGGAGGTAACCACCAGGTGGTTGGCTGGATTTACTGTGGGAAGGGAGAGGTCATGACCCTGTCCGTTCAAAACTGCATTGTTGGTCCTAAAGCCGTCAGAGAGGAAAAGGGGGACATCACCGCCTCCGTCGAGGGAAAACCTCGCCGTCGTTGAGATATCACCAAACAAACCGGTAGGCTTATGCAGTACCAGAGAACTCAAGGTTCCTGTTAAGAAGGGGCGACTGGTCTGATAGTCACCAAGCAACTGGTACGAAAAGGAGAATACTCCCTGTTCGAGACCCAGGCCCTGAGGCTGGGGCAGCGAGAGCAGGGCTTCAGCAGTAGAGGTTACTAGATAGGTGTTTTTTGTCCATAAGGGGACAAGGTCGCCAAGACCTGGATTGGAAATATGTTCAAAGCTTCCCAGAAGCCTGAGCCTGAGTGCGTTGTCCAGCAGCAAGAGCCTGCCGTCAAGGAGCAATCCTGTCGAGAGGAGAGGTTTCTCAGTTGTCACATCCCAAGCGACGGCACTATCGAAAGAGAGCCTGAAATGGTTGAGGAAATAATAGTCCAGCTGAAACCGAAGGGCCGGGGCTATGTTCATATTCTCATTGGTATATGTCTGGAAGGCCATCCCTGCGTTAAGCGAGAGATTCAGGTCACCTGTACGGAGGATATATTTCATCCCCAAGAAGTTGGCATCCTTAAGATGGGAGTCATCGTTCCCACTTCGCTCCGAATCAAAGCCCAAACCCAAAAGGTTTGTTACACCTCGCACTTTGCTGTGTGAGAAAATATTGTGACGCTTGAGATTTTTTTCTATCCTTTCGGACAAGAGGGAGCGTCGTTCTGTCAGGGTAGCATCCATTGGTAGCTTGGGTAGCTTTGCGAGGGCGTCTTTCTGCAGAAATGCAGATTGATAGCCCTTGCTTGCCAGCTCATCTACCGCTGAAAATTCCATGAATGATATATCCTCAACAGCACAACGAATCCAAATGGCATCTGAAAGGTGGTCCTTGAGCTCCTCCACCCCTTTTCTCCGCTTGCCGATGTCGATGGAAACATTGAGGATCGTAAGGGGGTTGCGCAGGTTCAGCGTATCCACATCATAGAATGTGGTGGATACGATGACAGAGTCTGCATATTCATAGGCAAGGTTCACCGGTGCAAGGTTGGTGATGCCTCCATCAAGGAGGAGGTGCCCCTTATACTCCACTGGGGGAAAGTAGACAGGAAGGGCATAGGAAGCTTGCAGTACGGTATAGAAATCCCCTTCTGCCATAAGGACCTGACGACGGGTAACCAGATCTTCTGCAATTACGACAATGGGGATGGGAAGGTCCTCAACCTTAAGGTCAGAACCGAGAAAGGATGCCAAGACTGCATTGAAGCGAGATGACTCCATCAGACCTCCACCAATGGGGAAGGTCAGGTCAAAGAGAGATTCCAAGGAGACCCTGGAGATGCTTTCGTGGATCTGGTCTGCCGACATGCCGGCTGCATACATCAGCCCTATGATGCTTCCCATGGAGTTGCTGATGATGAAGTCAGGGACAATGCCCTCTTCTTCCAGGAACCTGAGTACTCCGATATGGGCGAATGCACGCGCAGACCCACCCGACAGGACGAGCCCAACAGGGGAGCGCTCCCCTCCTGTTTTCTCAGCAATGCGGGCCCTGAAAGCTTCATCGCCATACATGATGGGGATATCGGCAGTAAATATATCTGCACTCGCATTGGTAACTTGCTCAACAGCAAGGATCGGGACGAGTGAGAAGACTAGCAACAGGAGCATCAGACATGTTTTGGTAAGAGTTTTCACTATACCCTCCAACTGTTCTAACTGTAGTGCAAAAGAGGTGAAAAAACAATCTTTCGGACAATAGAGCATTTTTTGTGAAACTATGTTGCTTTTACCCAAGGGATTTGTTAGGATGGAATCCGCTAATGCCGGCGTGGTGAAATTGGTAGACACGTCAGACTCAAAATCTGATGGATGAGTAATCCGTATCGGTTCGATTCCGATCGCCGGTAATAAAGACCTTGTAACAGAAGAAGTTACAAGGTCTTTCTTTTGTGTATCCAGATTACCCAATGAGTGGAGTGATGAAGATAGCCCCAACAGAAAAACGGGTGATTATCCCAAATATGGTATTGATGTGGTCATAAGAGAGGCTTCAGGGTTCGCTAGCTGTCACTGATAAAGATTCTATCTTCGAATGTTCCGTTGCTTGGTCCAACGGCCATTGCCGCATTGGACATGAGCTCCCTATAGAGGAAATTAAGATAATTTGATTACTCTTAAAGTATATATTTGCCACTTAAAGTAAATAATATTACGTTTAGATACAAGTACTTTGTTAGGCTGTATGCCTAGATATTTGTTGTTAAACGACCCTCTATGGAATGCTTTCAATAGAGGGTCTTCCCTGATGGAGCCCAAACGTTCTCCAAATAATTATCACCAGCACCCTACCCTATGGTATGGGCAAAGATTTTCCACTTCCCCTATGCCTCAGGTGCCGTTATACCCCTATGCTTGTCATAGCCCACCTCATGCTCCCGCCATCTTTTGTCTGTCTTGGCCTCCAGCGAGAAATAGGGATCGCCAGTCTCCTTGAGGTATTGCTTGAAAAGACCTTTGTGATACCCAAGTGCATCAGCATAGGTAGGGTTCTGAGCCACATTGGTCATCTCATAGGGATCATTCTTCAAATCAAAGAGCTCCTCAAAATCATCTTCCAGGTAGTGCAGGTACTTCCAGTCCTGAGTGCGTATCATCCTGCAGGGCTCAACGGTGTACCCCCACTCGGTATGCCATTGGCTTACAGCGTACTCACGCTTAGGAGGAATCCCCTCTTCTAACGAGGGCATCAAAGAGGTTCCATCGAAGGATTTAGGAATAGGCAGGCCTGCTATCTCACACAAAGTCGGGGCCAGGTCCAGGCTCTGGGCAAGGCCCCCTACCATCTTCCCCCTACCCTGTATGCCACCACCACAGAATACCAGCGGAACCTCAACCAGCTCCTGGTACATAGCTGTATGCTTGGTAACACTCCCCCTAGCTGCAAGGGCATCCCCATGGTCGGAAAAGAAAACAATGATAGTATCATCTAGCTTGTTCCTCTCTTTCAGGGTACCAAGCACCCTTCCGATCTGTCGGTCCACCAGATTCAGATAGTAATTGTAGGCTGCAATATAGTGGCGGAAATTCTCCCCATCCCACTGTGATGCCTGAGCCTGCCTGATGTGGGCACAACAGATATATTGTATGCTCTTAGACCTGTTGTGGATATCATCAAAGCGGAAGTTGGGAGGCAGAGGAGGAAGATTGTCCACAGGGACATCCTTATGCTCTCCCTTGTTCTTTCCCACCCATCCACAGATATTATGGGGGTTTATCAGATCCAATACAGCAAGCAGTGGTTTTTCATCTGCATAGGAAGAGAAAAACTCAACTGCGCGGTCTGTAGTATACTGATCATTGTAGGTATCGAAATTGAAAGGCCACGCCCTATTCTCGTCGGGTACAAAGGTCTCAGCTTCCTCAACCAGCTCAAAGCCTCTCAAGGCACCGCTGTCATGACGCTTGCCAAAGTGAATCGCCCTGTATCCCCCTTGGGTGAATACCTCGCCCAAGGTAGGAAGATTTTCGGTAAACAAGGGACAAGGCCAGGCCCTGCCATTGGAGAGGATTTCAGTCCTATGGGGATATATCCCACTCCATAGGCTTGCCCTGGAAGGTTGGCAGAGGGGACACTGCACAGTCGTACTCTCAAAAGCCACCCCTCTAGCAAAGAGTGAATCTATGTTGGGAGTCTCTGCAGCTCCCCCGTATGATTTCAGTGCACGGCTATGCAATTGGTCTACCTGAATCAACAGGATATCGGGTCGCTTCTGTTTCATCATCTCCTCCTAAAACAGGAAATAGTCCTTTTGCCTCAAGCAGAAATCCTTCAGGATTGGGTCGAACTTCTTGCACTCCTCTGATTCTTTCTCAAGTACCATTGGATTACGTTGGAAAGGGTCGCTCTTGTTGTCATACAGATAACGCTTCTGTTTGTCTCCGGGTGTGGTACCATTGTCAATGACATAGGTATGGCCCTTGGTTCTCAAGCCTCTCCAGCCGTAGCACATCGAATCCAGGCCAAGCTGCTTATAGGGCTCTATCAGTTCAGGCATGCCGGGGAGCATACAGAGAAATGCATATTCCTTCTCCTTTTCAGGTTTGCCTTCCATTGCATGTCTGAAACTCTTCCCTTCAACTGTGGAAGGGATCTCTACATCCAGAAGATCAAGCAAGGTTGGCATCTGGTCACAGCTCTCTAAGAGGCAGGGCAAAGACTTAGCTTCTTTGGAACTGTCACGGATATACAAGGGAATGCGTATCGCCTCTTCGTACCAGATATTCTTGCCGTAAAGCCCATGCGAGCCCATGCAGTCCCCATGGTCAGAGCTCAAAACGACAACAGTGTCATCGAGAAGGTCTTTCTCTTTCAGGTAGACCATGATAATGCCAAACTGCTCGTCGATACCGGTTACCGCACCAAAATACTCCTTGAAGTGTTCAATGAAGACAGGGTCGTTTCGCATCGCCTGAGGAACGTTGTCCCTGAACGTATGGGGTCTTTCGTACATTTGCTTATACTCCCCTGGAACCTGGTCATAGGGAGGATGAGGAGGATTCCAGCTGAGGACCGCACAGAAGGGCTTGGCCTTATCCCTCTTTGTTTCCAAATAGTCCAGCAACACTTCCCTCTCATGAAGCGGTGACCATTTCCTGATATCGATCCGTTTAGGGGAATCTTCCCAGTAGTGGGGAGATAGATGGTCATCCATGGCGCCATAGGAGTGCCAATAGTCAAACCCATGCCTTCTCGGACCTGGTGGAGTGTAGGCATCCCAGTGCCCACTGCCAGCTTCCGGGTTCTCATAGTAGTTCACATCACTGGAATCCAGATGCCACTTGCCTATATAGGCAGTGTCATAGCCTTCCTTCTGCAGGACATCACCAAAGGTGATCTCCTGCGTTGCAAGAGAGGGACTGACTGCAAGACCTTTCTTGCAGTTGGTCCATAGTCCACAGGAGAGGGGATATTTTCCTGTCAGCAAAGCTGCACGGTGTGGGGAACAGAGAGGATAGGTACTGATGGCATTGTCAAAGCAGATGCTCTGTTTGGCAAATGCATCCATGTTGGGGGTGATAACCGCATCCTCACCCACATGAGCTATGGCATGGTACCTCCATTGGTCAGCAAATATGTACAGGAGATTTTTCTTCTTTCTCACAACCCGTTGCTCCTCTTGTCTTACCAGTACGAATCCCAATCCTTGGAAAACCTCATCAGAGCCTCCAAGTAGAAGTAGTCTCCCCAGATGTTGCACTCGTCGACCCCCCTATTGTTACAGGGGTTGTAGGGACTCTTGCGGGCATAGGTGCCATGCAGCAATAGGCCGTTGCTCTTTGTGGGATCAGTTGCAGCACAAGCTTCTATCAGCACATGCAGCAGATGTTCAGCCTCACCCCGATATAAAACAGCCTTATCCCCATCAAGGTACTTTGCCATCTCATGCATGCCGCAGATGGCGATGGCACTTGCTGAGGAGTCCTTAGGTTCGTCACTGCCATCGGTGAAGTCAAAATCCCAGTAGGGAACCTTGTCGCTGGGCAGATGGTCAAGGAAGAATTTTGTCATTCTCTCAAACAGGACAAAGTACTTGGGATTTCTGGTATAGCGGTAAGCCAGGGCAGAGCCGTAGATTCCCCAAGCCTGTCCTCGTGACCAGGCACTGCCATCACGATACCCCTGGCGCGTCACGCCCTTGGTGGGCTCTCCTGTCTCTGTATCAAAATAATAGGTATGGTAGGTAGAGTCATCGTCGCGGATGATGACGCGCATGGCTGTGTCGATATGCTTCAGGGCTATATCCCGATATATATCCTTACCGCTCTCTTCCGTTGCCCAGAATAGCAGGGGAAGGTTCAAAAGGCAGTCTATGATGAGGCGATAGTTGTCCTCAGATCCCAACTCACCCCAAGCCTGGATAAACTGGCCTTTAGGCTGGAAGCGGGAGATAAGGTTGTCGGCCGCAAGCAAGGCCGCCTCCTTTCCCTCCAGACTACCAGTCAGCTTATAGGCAGCTACGCAGGAGGGTGAGTAGAGAAATCCCATGTCATGATGGTCGACATCGATGCGCTTGAGGATCCTATCCTTGAAGGAGGCTACCTGCCTGAGGGCGGCATCCTTATATCTATCCAAGTGGGTGTGCTCGTAAGCAAGCCACAGCTCCCCTGTCCAGAACCCAGTCGTCCACTCGACATTCTCACTGGCCTCGTAGAAGTTCCCCTCACTGTGGGAGAAAGGATACTTTTCAATGAAAGCGGGCAAGCAAGAGTCTATCTGCCTGATCGCATCTCCCAACGCCGGTTGCATACTATTCATAGGACACTCCTTAGGGGCAATTCTCACCCTTTCCTGTTGAGGTCGTACTACGTAAGACCTTCATAGGAAGGGCATGCGTAGTGCCACCTGATTCTCTGACAAACAACCGTATCCAGAGTGAGGAACATCTTCCCCACTCTGGATACAGCACAATTGTTACTTCTTCATGTAGGTCTCATAGGCCTTCTGGTTGATTGCAATTGCCTTGTCAATGCCACGGCTCTTGAGCTCCTTGACGAATCCATCATAGTCCTTATCAAAGTCAGCGGTCCCAAGCATCCAGGACTGGAACTTCTCATCCACGTAAGGACGGATGTTACCCATGATCTTCTGATACGCAGACTCGTCTTCAGGGGTATAGCGCAGGCTGAGCACACCATCGGCATAGGGAGCCTGGTCAAGGCGGAACCAATCGAGGTTGTCGTTATACATCTTGGTGGCTCTCTTCCCCTCTTCGGTCATGAAAGCATATTCGTAATTCTGATCCTGCTTCATACCGATCCTATACTGCACCCCTTGTCCACGGAGATAGCCAAGAGGACTCATTTCGCTATTCATGACGACATCGGTAAAGGACTTGCTGCCATCGGCATTACGGACAAAGGTCTCGCCTTCAATACCCCAGTTCATCAGCTCAGACCCTTCAGGGGAGAAGCAGAAGTCGAAGAAACGCATGATGGTGACCGGATCCTTGGCAGTGGAGGAGATGCTCCAACCGACACCTGGGAAACGGCTGGTCCGTTCGACCCTGTTGCCATTCTGATCCATTGGAGGGGCAAACGCTACCATCTCGAAACCAGGGATGGAGTTGGAGAGGGTGTTGTTGTAGTTGGCGGCAGAGACCCAGTCATGGGTCAGGCCTCCCTGGTTGGCACTGAGCAGTACGTCGCGGCTCTTCGGTCCACGGGTAAAGATTTCTGGGTCGATAAGGCCTTCCTTATACCACTTGACGATATTGCGCACACCGATCTTGAAATCCTTTTCGAGAGGTTCGAATACAATCTTGCCGTCTCGGACATAAAACTCAGTGGATGTATCCCAGAGGTAGAGATACTCATCGGGCATCTTCCATCCTGCACGGTCAAAGAGAGGTATTTCGTCCTTGAGACCGTTTCCGTTGGGGTCGTTGTTCCTGAAGGCAGTCAGCACATCGTAGAGATCGTCAACTGTAGAGGGAACTTCAAGGTCAAGCTTCTGAAGCCAGTCGTTGCGAATCCACCAGTACTCTGCGCTGAACAGCTCCTGATTTTTAGGAATGATATAGATGTTCCCGTCGAGGGAGTAACAGGCGTTACGGAATACCACATCCTTTTCCATCGTTGCCTTGATGTTAGGCGCATACGTGTCGATGAGGTCGTTCAAGGGAATAAGGCCACCATCACGACCGAGTTCCTCAAGCACTGCAATGCTCTTGTACCCGATAACATCAGCAAGGTCACCTGAGGAGAGCATCAGGTTGAAAGCCTCTTCCTCATTTGAGTTGCTCTGGGGGATAATGCCGTTGAATGAGACATTGGTCATCTCAGCGGCCTTCTTCCATACAGGCCACTCCTTATCGAAGGGCATGTTGTTGAAGTTCAGGAATATGGTGAACTCCTTGGGTGTCGCACTGGCAAGTGTCCCGCTCAATACCTGGTCCTCTGCATTAACAGCAGTTCCCTTTTCCGAATCTCCCTTTGCAAAGGCACTGAAGGCCACAAGCAAAACGAGCAACGCTACAAACATTCTCTTTTTCATGTTATCTCCTTTGGTGGTGTTACCACTAAATACAAACAAACTAACAAACAATAGTTGGATACCGATCAGCCCTTTACAGCCCCGATGGTCAGCCCGCTCTTGAAATACTTCTGTACAAACGGATAGGCCACCATCATGGGGATGATCGCAAGTACGATAATCGCATAGATGACAGTCGTAGGGGATGAGAGAGACTCTGCTGTCACAATGGCAGCTTCGGTCTCATTGGCAACACGATCAACGATCAGCTTCTTCAAGAGGACCTGCAAAGGCATCTTGCTGTCATCACGCAAAAGGTTCATTGCCCAGAAGTAGCTGTTCCATCTGTTCACCGCATAGAACATGCCCACTGTCGCCAGGGCCGGCTTGGATAGGGGCAGATAGATGGTCGTCAGGATGCGGATATTGCTAGCGCCATCCATGAAGGCAGCCTCTTCCAGGGAGTCGGGAACCTGCTCAAAGAAACTCTTGAGTATGATCATGTTGTAGGTGTTTATGGCAAACCCAAATAGTATTCCGCTTCTGGTGTTCAACAGCCCAAAATCCTTGAAGGTGATGAACAGCGGGATGATACCGGCACTGAACCACATCGTAAAGACAGCAAACAAGGTAAAGAACTTCCTGAATCCCAGCCTTTTCTTAGAGAGGGCATAGGCCATTGTGATGGAAAAAGCCATATTCACCAACACGCCAAAAACCGTATAGAAGAGGGTATTCGCATATGCGATCCAAATCCCATCTTTATGTGCAGCCTGCACATAGCTGTCAAAAGACAACCCTTTGGGAAGTAGCATCACCGAGCCGTTCTCAACAAGCAAGGGCTTGCTCACAGAAGCTATGAGGGTATACCAAAGCGGATACAGCGTTACCACAGTGATGAGTAGCCCAAGGACTATCATCACCTTGTTGAAGATCTTTTCACCCCGACTATCAAGCAGATGTTTTGACAGTTCAGCCTTCTTCAAAGCTTGTCTGTCGGCTTTGTGCATACGTTGGATCTTCACCCTCTTCCAGTTCAACAGTTCAATTTTTCTCATATCTCTTACCTACCAGATTGTCGATTCGGTGACACGCTTGCTCAGCTTGTTGGCACCTACGACCATGATCAGGGCGATGACAGCCTCAAACAGGCCTACTGCCGTAGCCAGGCCGTAGTTACGATTACCGATACCCACCCTATAGGCATAGGTTGCAATGACATCAGCTGTTGCATAGGTTGTCGGCTTGTAGAGCAGCAGGATGGCCTCATAGCCGACCTTTACCATCTTGCCGACCTGCAGGACAAACATCGTCACCACTGTGGGCATGATGGAGGGAACCGTAATATGTACAATCCTTTTCCATTTGCCAGCCCCATCTACAATGGCCGCTTCATATAGCTGCGGATCAATTCCCATCAAGGCGGCAATATAGACGATCGCATTGAAACCCGCATTCTGCCACAATGTCATCCCTGTATAGACACCACGGAAGTATTCGGGCTTTACCATAAAGTACTTGGATTCGATGCCAAGCTTGTTCAAGAACAGATTGACGATACCAGTGGAAGGAGAGAGGAAGTTGACCACCAGGCCACATACGACAACGACAGAGATAAAGTGAGGCAGGAAGGTTGCGGTTTGGGTGAGCTTGCTCACAAACTTGTTCCTCATCTCTGTGATCGCTATGGCAAGGACAATAGGTGCTGGGAAACAGATGACTATCTGCCAGAGTGAGATCATGAAAGTATTCTTGATGGTTCTGATAAAGTCAGGCCCCCCCATAAACTCCCTGAAGTTTGCAAGTCCTACGAACGTGCTCCCTTCCATTCCCTTGAATACATTGTAGTCATAGAAGGCCATCCTCAATCCATACATCGGTTTGTAACAGAACATCAGAAACCAGATGATGCCTGGGATCAACAGCAGATACAGATCCCAGTCCCTGACCATTGTCCTTTGCAGACGTCGGCTCAAAGGCTGTCTGGACAGGTCGATTTCCTTCTGTGCTTTATTTCTCATACACGACTCCTCACAGATATCTCTTGTGTGCATCTTTATTCTCAGACAGCAAAATTGTTTTGTATATATCCATTTTTCTTTAAGTGTTGCGAGTATTCCGGAAAGATCAAAAGCATGGGCATCTACACTATTCCTCATATCTACAAAATTCTCGAAATTGCTGGGAAATTCAGAGCCAGCCTGTCATCAACGGCATGCAAAGAAAGGCTCCTGAACAATTGGGATCGTCCATAGGGAAAGGAGGATACCTTTTTTGGCGAACAAACCTTCTGTATTTATTGCTATATCTCGTATATACTCCAATGCATGATACAGGATGCCAAAACAAGGGGAGCTTACCAGGCGAAACTCCAACACACCTTCACAGTCATTGCTATTGTCATCATTCTCCTCCTTGGGGGGTTCTTCTCCTTTGTGATGGTCCAGACAAACAATGCCACCTATCGCACTGCGCTCAGAACCACGCTACAGGCAAAAAGCGATGCGGCTCGGGCAGCGATGGGAATCATAGAGAACACCTTCAACATCCTGCACAATGAGGAGCATGTAAGGAGCTGGATCGAATCTGGCACAGATGAGGAGTATTTCTTCTTTGCCCGAAAAATCTATGAGGATCTGGGAAAGGCCACCACTAACCTGAGCGGCCTTGAATATGACATCTTCATCACCAATGACAAGGAAGACTCGTTTGTCATCACTGTGGACGGGACGGTGCGAAAGAAGGATTTCTTCAGCGCGAAAGAGTCAGGGATATCCCTTGCAACCTGGAAAGGGTTTTTGCTCTCACCCCAACAGGAGGAACTCATCCCCTTGTATTCCGACTCCCAACTGCATGGCCTCTTCCTGCTGAAAAAGTATGCCTTTACAGACAAAACCCTGTGCTACCTAATACACATCCCCATGGCTACCCTGCTAGGAGGGGAAGAATTCTCTTTTGTCTATGGCAAAGACTACATCTTTCCCCAAGACCAAGGGGAGGATCACTCGGACAAGCTGGCTTTCTTACGCTCACTTCCAATTACAGGCAGTCTCACCGAATATGCCTACAAGGGGAAACCCATCTTTGTACTGCACCCCTCCGCGCAACCCTGGTTTATCGCCTTGGAGTATGATTCGGCCCCGATCAGAGCGATGCATGCTATCCTGGTATTCTTCCTGCCACTGATGGGTATCTCGGTCGCCCTGCTCCTTCTTTCCCTTCACTGGGCATCGAGACTCTACTCCCCTATCAGGAAGACACTCGTCAAGTTGCCGAACCTGAGCAAGGAAGGCACGGAAATCGATGAGTTCAAGCTACTTGAGGATAATCTCAACACCCTGGAACAACTCAACCAGAAGCTGGAACAGGCGATCGAGGAAACCAACAACCTTACCGTGCAACGCTACTACCGCGAACTCATATTCGGCATACCAACATCGACTGCCTGCCCACTGAACCCAAAGCAGATGCATGCGAAGTATCTTGTCGCCCTGGTTGAGATGCATGCGTTGAACGAGGATTTCGAGAAGAATGACTGGTTTCTGCAGTTGCAGAAAAACCAAATCCACCTCTATATCCAGAGCCTCCAATCACAGTATGACCTCTACTACGTCAATATCTCCTACAGCTCCTTTGCGATCATCTTGCAGGCTGACAGTGAAAAAGAGGCAAAGGAACTTCTTGGGGGGATATCCTCCCTGGAAGAGCTGGCAGTGCACCTTTCCATCTTCCTCAGCACATGCAGGACGGGCATCTCCTCAATAGCCACATCCTACAAAGAGACACTGCACATAGCAGAGTACAAATATGCTACTAAGGAGACCCTCTTCATTACATCCAATGATATCCCAAAAGACAGGGGAAACAACTTCTTCTACCCACTTTCCCTGGAGAACAAGTTGGTGCAGACCATCGTAGCAGGCCAGCAAGAGGCTCTGGCCATCTTCGATTCCATCATTAATGAGAACTTTGCCCTCGACACCCTTTCCAATGAGGCCCACAGGAACCTGATGTATTCGCTCATAGGCACCCTCCTGCGTATCATGCAGGAATTGAAGATAACGCCCATGGATCTGTTGGGAAGGAATTTCGACTTCCCCTGGCTCTACGAAAACTGGGCAAGCGAAAAGATGGTAGAACGGTTGCGCAAGAACTTTTCCGCCATCATACAGGCAATACACGAAAGGAAAAAATCTTCTGACGACATTCTGCTGAAGACCATGCAGGATTACATATTCGCAAACTTCGATGACGATATCATGCTCAACGACATAGCAGACCACTGCAACATCTCAGCAAAGTACTGCAGTACCCTGTTCAAGAAGCTCAGCAATGAGAACTTCAAGACATTCCTCAATGACTATAGGATCGAACGGGCCTGTGGGATGATCAAAGCCAATCCCCTGATCAGGGTAGTTGAGCTCAGCAAGGCAGTGGGGTTCAACAGCTCAAGCAGCTTTATCAGGGTGTTCAAGGCAAAGACGAACATGACGCCAAAAGCCTATGCAGAAAAGGTGGGTCTCTGACCGGAATCTTGCAAGAATGGTGTTGTAAACCGTAGGGAAGTGAGGAGCGCGAAAGTATGGATAGATACCAATGTAAGGGCAACCTCCTTTCATGGAGCAAATCACGTCTTTTCACAAGCGGGTACAAGCAGAAGGGCTGAACTGCTGAAAAAGGGAAGACAGATGGCCATCCTTTCAGCTTCATAAGACGAAAGGGGTGTTTCCCTGGAATGGAAGACGTTGCAAAACTCAAAAGAGGTCAGCCGCATGAAGTCTCTACCGTACCTGAAGTTTTGTGCCTTTCTTTCCTGAAAGCAGGAGATCCGTACCATCCACACCAAGTCCGACCACCACAAGCTGCTTCTCAAAACCCAGTACTACTTCAAGGGTCAGTATCGTGTCCCCCTCAAAGGAAAATGAGACCATGTGACCACCTTTTGTGCGTAACGGCCCTATCGTTCCTTTCTCCCAACTTTTTGGTTTCGCCGGCAACAAATAGAGATGACCATCCCTATACTGCATCAGAGCTTCGATGAAAGCAGCAGTTCCTCCAAGATTACCATCGATTTGAAAAATCATGGGAGGATCCTCTACAGGCTTCCCGAATAAAAAGGGATCATCCTTTGTTTGGGTGGGACGTTTCTTCTGGGGGTGATAGTCCGGGTGGAGATCAAGCAAGGTCGTCGAAGAAAGCTCCCCTACCAGGGTCCTGAAACATGAGTCAACCCTTTGAGGATCCTTGAATCTTGCGAAGAGGCATGCACTCCAAGCCCGGCTCCATCCAGTATGACCGCTATCATGGGAAAGTCTGTATTCCAAGGAATTTCTAGCTGCTTCAAACTGTGCGACATTACGATTGGATGAAAACAGCTCTGCAGGGAAAGCACCAAACAAGTGGGAGAAATGACGGTGCCCTTTCTCTATCTCAATCTTATCCTCGCTGTCCCATTCGAGGAGCCTGCCATCACTACCAACTCTGAACGGTGGAAGATTATCCAGTATCTTCTGCCAAGGGGCATACAGAGCGGCATCCTCATCAAGGAGTTTCGCTGTCTGTACAGCAATATCAAGTGCCATATGGGCGACTTGGACATCCATTGCTGAAGAGATGCACATGCTTACAGGAAAGTACCCTGCCCCTCTATATCGATTTTCAGGAGATTGGCTGGGCATGATCTGGGCCTGTCCTTCATCATCAAACTGCACATAGTCTTCATAGAATTCTGCGACCTCCTTGAAAAACGGGAAGGCATGGCTTTTCAGGTATTCATAATTGCCGGTATGCTGAAACAAGTTCCAAAAATGCAGCATCAGCCACCCAGCGCCGGAAATCCAGACTGCATAATTATATGCTTCTGGAGTAACGTTCCGCCAGATATCAGAGTTCAGGGGGAACACAACTCCCCTACAGCCATACAGACGCCTTGCGGCTTCACGAGCCTTGGGCAAGAGAGAGAGAATGTAGTCAGTCATCTGCCGGGTATATGCATCAAGGCCGAGAGCGTCGGTAAACCAGTAGTTCATCTGCAGGTTAATATTCAGATGATAATCACTATTCCATTTGGGAAAGGTGCTATGATTCCATTTGCCCTGAAGATGCAGAGGCAATGTAGCCAACAGAGAACCACTTATCATGAGATAGACACCGAAGCGAGCGTATAATGCTATCAATTGTGCATCATCGCCCCCCTCCTTGAGAAGTTGCTGACGCCGGTTCACCGGAATTCGAGCCAATTCTGAAGAATGGGAATCCTCAAGGTCAAAAGTCCATCGGCTCATCATTTTGGAAAATTCAGCAGTGTGGCTTTCCACCAACAGAGCATGGTTTTGAGGAAAAGCATGTTTGGATAGTTCAGCATCAATTCCACGCAGTTCAGAACCGATATCTGCCATGACTGTGACATACGAGGCATTCTGGATATAAAACCCTGTATCAAGGGTCTCCAGCTGACCATCAGTGACGACTTTGCACTTCACTCTATAGCTGACCCCCGGCCCGGAATCTACATCCAGCAAGGCCATTGCAGCCTCAGAGCTCAGTTCGTATCGGCTTTGTACACCCTCCTGCTCTTCTCGCACAAGGGACAAGGTTGCATCGAAGGGCTTTGGGGAGAGCCATCTGGCGCAGATGATATCCTCTGTACAGTGACATAGAGCTGTGACACTCAGCTGCTCCTTCTGACTTATAACAATACCATCCTTCAGCGAGAGCTCACGACGAATCAGACCCTGATGCTCATGGGTTAGGATGATATCACAGGCAGGTTGGAAGGAGTCCATTCTTCGAATCAAGGGGGAGATCCCCCCATTTCCCCCAAAGGCAACAGCGGCAAGTGCAGTCGCCTTGAAATTCGCCCCACGTTTCAGATACTCACGTACATAGGGCAGGAAATGGGAACCAGGCTCACATTCACGATTCTTGAAGTCACCTGTCCATAAATCCTCATGGTTGAGGCTGACGATATCCTTCGTCCTATCGCCCCAGAGCATTCCTGCCAGTCTTCCGTTTCCAAAGGGAAGCCCATCCTCCCACTTCTCAGACAGGGTATCAAACCATAGTGTATCCATTCTTATGATCCTCTTCATTTTCTTGAACAATTGCCACGGTATACCGAAGAGTACAGCCAGTTCAAGGTTTGTAAAACTCTATCGAAACCGACCCGAGAAGACAATACCTTGACCTGCATGGCATTTGCCAGTAGTATCTATTTAGACATATATCTAAATAGTGAGGTAGTATGGGCTTTTCCCAGACCATGAAAGCGGTAGCGGATCCAGTACGAAGGGAAATCCTTGTCATGCTCAAGGAAGGCCGGCTCACCGCCGGGGACATCGCATCCAAGGTAGAGAACCTCACCTCGGCAACAGTTTCCTACCACCTCTCCCAGCTGAAGAAAGCTTCCCTCGTCACAGAGACCAAATACAAAAACTTCATCTACTATGAGCTCAATGCCTCAGTCTTTGAGGAGATCATGCTCTGGTGTGCCCAATTTGCAGGAGAGAAGAGTCATGAAACGAAAGATTGACAAGACCATGATCATCACCACCTTTGTATGTCTGCTACCAGTCATCCTCTCAGCCTTCCTATATGACAGGCTTCCTTCCCAGATACCGATTCACTTCAATTTTGCAGGACAGGCGGATAACTACGCCTCCAAAGCCTTCGGGGCATTCATACTGCCTCTCTTACTAGCCTTGGTGAATTTCCTCCTCCAGTTTGTCCTGAACAACGATCCAAAACGAGACCAAGGACAGCCCTTGCGGGATATGTCCAAATGGATACTGCCCCTCCTGTCTCTTCTTCTGACGCCCATTACCCTGTTCAAGGCCCTTGGTTATGATATCAGGATAGAGAAGGTGGTTCCTGTTTTTGTTGCACTGCTCTTCCTGGTCATTGGCAACTACCTGCCCAAATGCAAGCACAACTATACCGTAGGGATCAAGATCCCCTGGACTTTGGCAGACGAGGAGAACTGGAACAGAACCCACCGCTTTGCAGGCTGGGTCTGGACAACAGCATCCATCCTATTGTTGGTCTCAGCTTTGACAGGGTGGTTCCTCCCTGCCATTGGCATAGTCAGCCTGACCTCTATGATCGTTGGGCCTGTGATCTACTCCTTTCTGTTCTATAGGAAGGCAAAGCATACCAACAACAACGAATCTACCGATATGCCTTGATATTATCTTTGTGCTCATCATAGGTAACCGCTGGATAGAGACGCTTGTCCAAGCCATGCAGATAGTAGAAATAGGGACTCTCCAAGGGGTACAGGGCAGCCTCTACAGCGGCCTTGGAAGGGCTGCATATACCTGAGGGAGGCAGACCGACCTTCCGTCGGGTATTGTAGGGAGTCTGTTCCTCCAAGGCCTTCTTGGGTATGGGATTCTCCCAGTCGTCGATCTCATAGCGTGTCGTCGCATCAATGCCCAAAGGTTGTCCTGCCTCCAGACGGTTGTAGATCACCGAGGCGATGAGAGGCATTTCCTCTGGGTTCTGGGTCTCCGCTTGGATCATGGAGGCTACTATCAGAATCTGCTCAAGCCCCCATTGTGCTACCTGTGAGGATCCTAGGTATGGCTGGACCAACTCTAGCATAGAGGCAAACATAGCCTGGGCAAGGGCATTCGCAACATCATCCTGGGTGATCACATACTCGCCGCTGAGTAGCCAGCCCTCTGCAAAGGAGAGTGAGTGCCTCTCCTTCAGAGCCGCTGCTGCAGCAAGGAACTCCCCTCCCTTTGCATAGCCACGGTTTTGCAGATATCTGTCAATGGTTGCCAGGGTAAAGGAAGGGCTGACTACAAGGACAATATCCCCTACCCGTGCAGTCAGGATCTTCCCGATGGTTTCATACGACATGCCCCTTTCCATAACAAAGGTGCCACTACGCAAGGTGGTTGCGATATTGGTGTCGATGAAAAACTGTAGCAACAAAGCATCATCATCGACAATACCGTGGTCCTTGAGCAACTGGCTTACAGAACGGGCACTCATGCCGGCTGTGATGGTCACTTCCTCAGAAGGAGTTTCCAATGCCTTGGCGACATACCTGCCCAAGGGCCCGGCCTCCTTACGGAAGGTAAGGACGAGGGCGAGGGCGCAGACTACAAAGGCGATGAGAAAAACTGGGATACGCAAGCGAAAGGCAAGGGAGGGACGGTAACCCCGCCTGGAGCCAATCTTCGGAGGGACCACCTTTTCCCTTTCAACGCTTTTCTTCGCTGAAGGTGTTTTGCCCTTTACTTTTCCGCTCCCCGAAGGTCTCTTTTTGGGTGGAGCCGATCCCTTTTGTTGGGTTTTAGCTTGTGCAGGGGAAGCCTTTGTTGTAGTCTTCTTCATCGCTTGTGAGGGGGATGACCCTTTTTTCTGTTTGGGGGTACTGTCACCACTCTTTTTGCGAGGTGGAGTTGTTTGTCTGGAGGCAGGGGCAGGAAGTTTTTTCTCATCTGAGGGCTTAAGCTTTCCAGGCATATCTACACGTGCATGTGCTGAGGTCGTAGTGGGTCTGATCCGTTTGGGTGCGCTACTTTTTTTTTCTTCAGGGAGCCCTTCGCCAAGTGTCACCTTGAGCCCTAGCGTGTTTTTACTCTTGGGGGACTTGGGAGGTTTTATCTCATTTGTCTGTTTTGTATCCTTTTCACTCATGGTCAGTCAGGGCTTTCCTTGGCCTTAGGACGGATATTTTCTCCCGCTTGCGTGCTATGGAGAGTTCAACTTGGGATATCTGCCTGTTGCTTTGCTCTATCTGGGTACGCAAATGACCAATCTTCTGGTTTTCCAACTCAATCTGGGCTTCCAGTTCCTCAACCTTCATCAGGTTTTGCAGATCAAGGATTTCCTTCTCCAACTTGGAGACCCTGCGCAGGTGCAAGGTTATCTGCTCCATCAGGGCCATAGAAACAGAACCGACCTGTTGGGAAGAGGCTTGTTGCATCAGCTTGTCATAGAGAGCCTTGCCATAGAGGTTGCTCACCCTGATCCTCTGCTTTTCCATCTCCTTGTATTGGGCACGGCTTGTTTCAAGCTGGTTTCTCGGACTCTCCTTCTCCTGGGTTCGCAACTTGGCAACTGCACTGTGGTGGATATTAAGCTCCTGTAGCAGGGCCTTCTCCCTCTTCTTGAACTGGGCAAGCTCAGCTACAAGACTCTCCTTCCCCAAACCCGGAAGATCAGCTTCACACCCTAGTTTGGCCAATATCCCACCGGCCTTGACCAAAAGGGGGATCACCTGCTTGCGTGTGTGCTGTAGCCGTCGTGCTAGGAGAGTACACTTGATCGTTTTGATCGGGCCTTTCGGGGTCTTGCATTGCTCCAAGGCGTACTGAAGATGCCTGACCATGGTATGGTGCTCGGAAAACAGGGGTGTACAGGTCTCCTGCAGGTAGTCGGGCAGGGTACCCGATCCATAAGCCTCGTATGCGATGGCACCAAGGCGGGCATGGAGTTTTTTTCTCGGCCCGTTGAGCGACCGTATGTCGGCTTCGATCTGCTGTATCTTGCGGGATCGATCCTCCAGCTGGCTGATAAAGCCCTGAATCCGCTCATAGGTCTGCTTTGCCTCTTCATACTTGGCGTCCACTTCCACAAACTGGTTGAACTCTTCCAATGCAAGCCACAGTGGGGTTGTCTGCTCGATCAGGGCGATGCTGAAACCCAGTTCGGCATAGAGAGTGTACAGGTCCTCCCTATGACTCTCTATCTCCTTCTGTTTCTGCAATATGTCGGCTTGAAAGGTTCCCATAGCACGATAGTATCACAAATACAGGCCCCTAGGCAAAGAAAGATATGAGACCAAAAGTGCTAAATCCTTGCATTTCCTTGACAAGGGTATGAAGGGTTGGGTATTCTGAGCCAAACTGTTCAGGGATGGGGAGCCTTCATGCCCTTACCCTGAATAGCCTTGGAAGAAGGTAGTATTGTACGTGCCAGCGTGCTCTTCTTCCTTGCAAAGTGTGACCGTCATCAAACGGTATCCACTTGATTGCCCACGGCGTTTTCCTTGCTGTGGGCACTGAGGCAGGCTCTCCCTTGAGCACTTGCACCACCTCCCGCGGCCGGGAGAGGGCCAGGACTGCCACACAGTAGGAAACACAAAGCTCACATCCCTCTGGCAAGGGTCAGAAGAGCAAACGATTATCTAAGGAGACATGCTCATGGAAAATGACAACAAGAGCAACGCAAGCGAGGAAGACCTGCTCATAGGCACCATCCAAGTACTTGCAGGAAAAACCAAGGCCGACCCCAATCCAGAAGAACTGGAACAGTTGAAGCGCCTCATCAAGAAAAACGTACCCTTTACCCTGCGCAGCTATTTTATGGCCTACCTACTTCGTGAAATGCTCAATGCCAACTCACCCAAAACCAGGACAGCAGCACCACAGCGAACAACCAAGGCCAAACCGGCTCCAAAAAGTCCTCCCGCTGAAAGCAAGAAGCAGGAACGTGCACCACAGAAGAAGCGTGAGGAGAAACCTCTTCCAGAAGGGGCGAGGACCCTCTACCTCAACATTGGCAAGATGAAGCGCCTCTATGCCAAGGAACTCTCCCTCCTGCTGCAGAAAGAGCTTGAGATTACCAGAGATGACATCTTCAGCCTTCGCATCCACGACAAGTACTCATTCATCTCGATGACAGAAGAGAACTGCGAAAAGGCTATTGCAAAGCTGAACGGCATGGACATCAAAGGCCGCACGGCTGCAGTCAGTTATTCCAATAAGGAGTAGAGAGTGTTCGTAGATCGTCTTGTTGTGGGACCATACCAGACCAACTGCTACATCATGGGCAATGAGGAGAACTCAAGTGCCTGGATCATCGATCCGGGCAATGAGGGCCAGCGTATCAACAAAGCCATAGAGAACCACAACGTCAAGCCGGTCGCTGTCCTGCTTACCCACACCCATTGGGATCATATTACTGCCTTGGGTGAACTGAAAGAGCGGTGGCCACATCTGGAGATCCTTGTCTCCGAGGAAGACTCGCACTACCTGGGCTCACAAGCCTACGAGCGATTCTCCAAATCCTGTTTTGACAAGAGTTTCCTCCAGAGATATGAGAAGGCACTGAAGGCGATGAGTGAAGCTACAGGGCTACTTACAGACAACCAGATTCTTCAGGACAGCCATCTTTTGGTCATGCATACACCAGGGCACACAAAGGGAGGCATCTGCCTCTACCATGAACAAGGGCAGTTCGTGTTTACCGGCGACACACTATTCGCAGGAAGCATCGGCCGCACTGACCTTGAAGGTGGTTCCTATGATGAGATCGTCAAGAGTTGCAAAAGACTGCTAAAGCTCCCCCTGGAAGTGCAAGTGCTTCCAGGTCACGGGCCGGCGACCACCATAGGAGCAGAACAGGACAATCCGTATCTCTGACAAGGCAAAAGGCACCAACGTAATGCATTGGAGTGAGCTCTGAGATCAGAGAAAGACAGGAAAGAACAGGCTGAAAATAGCCAAAACTAGAACAAAGAACAAGAGACAAAAACAACAGATGGTACCATCCCAACGGAAGGGCACCATCTGTTGTTTTCCACATGGGTGAAAGAGCAAGAGAAGGCTATCGTCTTCCCGGCGTCTCCTCAGCACTCTTGCAATCGATGCAGAGCACTGCATAAGGAATGGCTCTGAGCCTCTCCTCTGGAATCTTCTTGGCACATTTAAGACAATGCCCATACCTTCCGTTATGAATACGGGCAAGGGCATTCTCTATCGACCTGAGGCGATTCGCCTCGTGCTTATTAATGGCTTCCATCTTCTTAAATGCAATATCGTCAGCAGCAACATCGATGCTATCCTTGATACCCATGGCATTTACCATCTCTCTGAAGTCACTATTATCCTCAGTCAGCTTGTCAAGCAACTCTTTTCGCATAAGGTGAAGCTGCTCTTCCATCTCTTGAACAAACATATCGGACACAGTTTGCCTCCTAAAATACGCCTTGGCGTTCCCTTGGATTTAATGCAACATAAGATGGGGATTACAGGCATAAAGGTCAAGACCTCTACCTCGCTTTCAGCTTTATTACTCGGTTTTCCTTGAAATAAATATCAATTTCCTCCTAATACAAGGGAAACCAGAACATTACTGCCCTTCCAAATCGCATATACAGGCTAAGGGAAATCCAGCATACCATGAGAACAAGGACAAGTACATCTGAAACTTTCATTTTTCTAGCAAGGTACCATGTCCTTCTCGGGTGTTTGCCGAATCCCCTGAGAACCATTGCATTGGTAACCACATCGATACGGTCGAGGGAGGAGAGCACCAAAGGGGCCAGGATTTTCCCTACAGAGGAGAGCCTCTGCTTGAGGGGAACATTCTTAGATATGTCCACTCCCCTAGCCATCTGGGCATGCAGGATATGGGTATAGGAGGAGGTGACCTCCGGAAGATACCTCATCGCCAACCCCACAGCATAGCTGGTCTTGTAGCGCACCCCTATCCTGTTGAGCGATGAGGAGAACTGAGAGGGGTGTGTGGCGGTCACAAACAGCAGGGCCATGGGAAAGATTGCAAAGTATTTCAGGCAGACGACCAGGAGGTAGAACAGAGTCTCCACAGTAAGGGCATACCTAGCTGAAGGAGATCCCAGTAGTATGTGGCTGGTTCCCAGGTATCGCTGGCCCTGGTCAGGGGAGAACAGATAGATGAAGAGGGCATTGATCATGATGACGTAGGTCATCGCAATGATATAGGGCAGGAACTTCTTCATGGGAACCTTGCAGGAAGCAAGGGCTGCCTGGGCGAAGAGCATCGAAGGAATAAGGATGCGAAGGTCAAAGGTTGTGAGGCAGAGTACTATCCAGAGCATGAAGAATACCAGTTTGGTCACCCCGTTCAGCGAATGGATGAAGGAGTTTGTCTCCTCATAGCTCAGGGCAAAGCCGAACTTCCTTCCGCTCTGTTTTGACCGGACACCTTTGCCTGCATTTTTTTTTGCAGGTTCTCTCTGCTTCCGTTTAGTCTTTGCCTTTTGATGGGAGAGCCCCCCCTTCTTGAGGGGGACAACCTCCACACCATCTGGGCGCCTCTCTTTCTCCCCTTGGATAAAGCAGTCGATGAAGGCGGGGATGTCATCTATCTCGCAACGTTTTGCCAACGTGTATAGGCTTGTCACCGTCAGGTTAGCCTTCGCAAGCAGCTCTGTATCACTGAACACCTCACACACACGCTGGTCGGCCAGCAGAAGCCCGTCAGAGAGCACCAGCGAGCGGTCGGTATACTCCAAAGCAAGATGCATGTCATGGGTGATGAAAAGGATGGTGAGACCGGTCTTCCTGTTCAGGGAACTGAGGAACTCCATCAAATGCGAATAGCGCACAAAGTCCTGCCCTGCAGTCGGTTCGTCAAGGATGAGAATCTTTGGCTCAGTAACCAGGATGGATGCTATGGTCACCCGCTTCTTCTGCCCGTAGCTCAAGGCGGATATGGGCCATGCGTGGTAGGCTCTGAGACCACACAGCTGTAGCACATCCATCACGCGGGGACGTATCTCCTCTTCAGAGTACCCCCTCTGGCGAAGGGCGAAGGCGACTTCGTCGTAGATCATGGAGTGGCTGATCATATGGTTGGGATTCTGCATCACAAACCCGATCAACGAGGAGCGTTCGGTGACAGATAGCGAGGAGATATCTTCACCATCAAAGTGTATAGTACCGCAGTCCTGATGGTGTATCCCCATCAGAATCTGGGCAAGGGTTGACTTGCCAGCCCCGTTCTTCCCCAGGATGCTGATCATCTCCCCGGTATGTATTTCTGCCGAGATGTCTGTAAGCACATCCCTGATGCCGTCGTACGAGAATGAGAGATCAGATATGATAAGCTGTTTCTTCTGAGCTTTTGCACGTGTTGGATTTGGTCTCTTCTGATACCAAGTGCGTATATGGGAGCAATAGGGATCGAGATCGATGGTATCGATGGAGGCGATGCCCTTTGCCACAGAGAGGTCTGCACCGCTCCGGCGCAGGGCAGAGAGGTAGAGGGGGTCGCGTATGCCCTTCTCCTCCAACAGTGATCCCGACAACAACGCTTCTGGGGTGGTATCGCAGACAATCTGGCCATCCTCTATAAGGAGGATACGGTCCACAGGGCAAGAGAGCACATCCTCAAGGCGATGCTCGATGATAATGATGGTTTTCCCTGTGCTCCTGTGCAACTCATCTATGAGGGCGATGGCGCGCTTGCCTGTCTCGGGATCGAGATTGGCAAGCGGTTCGTCAAAAAGCAGGATGTCGACATCATCGACCAGCACCCCGGCAAGGCTTACCCTCTGCTTCTGCCCTCCGGAAATCTCCTGGGGGCTCTGCATAAGGAAATCCTGCATACCCACCAAATGGGCCATATTGGTTACCTGGGGAAGCATTTCATATTGGGCCATGCACTGGTTTTCCAAGGAGAAGGCGATATCCTCCTCCACGGTAAGTCCGACAAACTGGGCGTCACTATCCTGCAGGACAGTGCCCACATGACGGTTTATCTCATAGATGTCCGTCGTAGCCACAACAAGGGAGGCGACAGAGACAGAGCCTTCGATCGTCCCTTCGAAGGCATTGGGGATGAGGGCATTGATACAGTGGCCCAAGGTGCTCTTCCCACTGCCAGAAGGTCCTACGAGCAAGACCTTCTCACCTTTATATATGTCCAAGGTGATGCCCTTGATCGTAGGTGCCTTCTGAGCCTTGTAGGTGAACTGAAAATCCTTGAACGAGATTATCGGCTCTTGCATGCCTACTTTTCGGTATCGAGGGAGAGGTTGCTGTTGTCCTTATTGCGCTTTGCCACAAGCAACATCAGCAGGGTTCCTAGGATACCGATGACCACTGTGTTTGTGATTGCGATGATCAGCTGCTGGGTGATGACCTTGTCCAGTGGCTCTGCAAACAGCAAGAAGTCAAGGATGGCACTGATGAGGTAGCCAAAGAAGTTGCCCAGGAAAGCCAGTGCTATGTAGAAGCCAATCTGCTTGCCTGAAAAGAGGCCCTTGTCCAGAGCCCGTTTGGTCAGGATCGGAAACAGCCCGATAACGGCTCCGACAATACCACTGCCCAACATCCAGGTAGGCCATACGCCCCAGCCAGCAAACATATCAGTGAGCCAGTGGCCGAGGAACCCTACCAAAAACCCTACTACAGGCCCATAGACACCAGCGACAAGGGCTAGGATAGCCATAGCCGGCTTGATCGTGGTATTGGCAAAGACAGGCACACTCAACAGACCACCAACCCCATACAGGGCGGCCCCGATAGCAATGATAACAACCATCTTGACAGGTTGCATCCCTTTGGACTTTTCCATACGAATTCCTCCTATTTGTAAGCGCACTATGCGCCTATCATACCACTGAGAAAGTAATCTTCCACCCTTCACCGGTACCAATGCCATAGGTAGCGGCAAAACTCCCCTGGTTGATGGCCAGACCGAGATTGAGCAGGCTGTTCACGTAGATAAGAGGTTCGCCCTTGCCCACCTCGGTAAAGCCTCTGCAGAGCTTGACAGGATATCCATATACGATCCTCCCATCCTTGGAGATGGTGACCTGCAGCATCGAACCGAAACTGATACCCATCGTATCCAGGAATTCATCGCTGATATTCGTCCACAGCGAGCCGTAGCGGGTATCGAGGATGTCTATGGCACCTACCAGGGTGTGCTCCCCTTCAAGGCGGCCTTTCTCAAGCTTGAGCCTCACCTGCTTGGGTACGACAGGACCGAGATCCTCAAAGTTGACCAGCGAGGCTGCCAGGCGCGCCCCTGTATAGGCATAGACATCACGGCCATGGAAGGTATAGCTTCTCTGGCTGCCTGCAAGACGGTTGGTATCCTCAGAGATCTCCCGGACCTCCAGGATGCCGACATGCTCGGCAATGTGGGTGAGTGTCCCGTTGTCAGGGGTAACCACCAGGTGACCGCTTGCGGTAAGGGCTACAACGCTTTTGCGGTTGCTGCCCACCCCGGGGTCGACAACACAGACAAACACTGTCCCTGCAGCCCAGTAGGTCATTGCCTGCATCAGGCGGTAGGATGCTTCCCAGATGTTGAACTGTGGAATCTCATGGGTGAGATCCGAAAGGCGGAGGTTGTTGGAGACAGCGTTGGCAACACCGTGCATGGCGCTTACCGCCCCATCGGAGGAGCCGAAGTCACTCATGAACACCACAGTCTTGCGCTCCTGCCATGCGCATTTGTGCACCAGGTCATTTCTTAGCTTTGTTTTCATTCTTAGAATCCTCATTCCTTGTATCCATATCCACCAGTCTTCTCAGTTTGAAGAGATAGGCAACCAAAAGACCGGAGACCACCAGCACAACGAATCCGATCAGGGCGACAAGGTAGGGACTTCCCTCGTAGACCAGAGCAAGAAGCACATAGCCTGTGAGCATGGAGAGCAGAAGTACTACCATTGTCATGGCAAGCGAGAAAAATTCCTTGCGCTTCATCCCTTTAGAAACTCCTGTATCACGGAGGAGAACTCCGTATAGGTTGTTGCCCGAGGCAGGTGAGGATGGCTTTGCAGTATCCCCTCCGGGGCCTTGAAAAGACAGCCTGCGTCGGCTTCCTCGATCATGGACAGGTCGTTATAGGAGTCACCTGCGGCAAAAGTCCTGAAATTCAAGCTCTTCAGGGCCTTGATCGCATGGTATTTCCCATCGCGAATACGTAACGTGTAATCCTGAATCATTCCATCGGCATCTATAATCAGATTATTACACCAGAGAGTCGGCCATGCAAGTTGTTTCATCAGAGGCTTTGCAAACTCGGTGAAGGTGTCACTGAGAATGAGCACCTGAGTCCTGGATCGAAGGTCAGAGAGAAAATCCATAGCTCCATCCAAAGGCCGTATGGTTGCGATGACACTCTGTATGTCAGAGAGTGTGAGCCTGTGCTCTCTCAGGATTTCCAACCTGCCCTTCATCAGTATGTCATAGTCAGAAACATCCCGGGTGGTAAGGCGCAGGGCCTCTATTCCGGTCTTCTGGGCGACGTTGATCCAAATCTCCGGAACCAGCACACCCTCCAAATCAAGGCAGACAATATCCATCATTTCAGTACTCCTAAGCAGTTTTGTTGAGAAAATTACCCCTTATAGGCCAAGAGAATCAAGGCCCCCAAATAGGCTGAGCTCTCAGAAAGGACATCTATGGCACCCAATACATCACCGGTGACCCCTCCGATGGCCTTCTTGCTCATACGCAAGACAAAGAGGGTCATGACCAGGGCAAAGAGAGAGGCAGAGAGGGCTGGTAAGAAAGAGGGGCTATCTAGAAAAAACAAGACGACAATGAATATGCCAATCTGCAACAGGGGCCCCACCATATGCCTCAGACTGCTCTGCCTTACCAATGCAGAGGCAGTACCCTTTCCTTCCCTAGCATAGGCAGAGAGGCAGCTCGCCATAACCACCATCGTCCGACCCAGAGCAGGCACGAACAGCAGGAGGGGAAGAAACGTGAGCAGTTCTGCGATGGCAAAAACCTGTACAAGCAGGGTAGCGACCACAGTGATGAGGGCGAATGCCCCCACACTGGAGTCACGCATGATGCGTAGCCTGTCTTCCTTGGTCCACCCTCCCCCAAAGCCATCGGCAACATCACACAGGCCGTCGAGGTGGAAGCCCCGCGTCAGGTACGCACCAGTTGCGATGATCAGGGAGGAGCGGACAAAGGGAGATACAGCAAGGAGGGCAATGAGCACAGAGAACAGTCCCAGAACCAGCCCTACACAGGGAAACCAAAAGAGGGTGCTGCTTTCTTTTGTGCACTCCTTGCCAGGAAGAGAAAAGCGGGTAAGAAGGCGAAAAGCCCCCGTAAAGCCATTCTCACTCACAGGATCTTTCCCTTGAGGGCCAAAGGAAGCCCTGCAACCAGCAGTATGACATTTTTGGCTATTGTTGCAATGTCCTGGTTCATCCACCCGGCGATATCACGAAAAGCCCTGCTCTCTGCATCGGAGGGAATGATACCAAGCCCTGTCTCGTTGGTTACCAGAAGGATGTCACAGGGGGGGCTTTTGAGGACAGCTATCAGATCCCGTATCTCCTGGGAGGTATCCTTCTCATGATAGAGGAGATTCCCCAACCAGACAGTAAGACAATCGACGACACAGACCTCTACAGAAGGGGGCAGATCGCGTATTGCCTTGGCAAGGGCGAGGGGCTCTTCAATGGTGATGAACCTGTCTGCACGATCCTTCTGATGGGCGGCAATACGCTCTTTCATCTCAAGGTCAATGGGCTCGGCCGTTGCAATATATGCCCTGCTGGAAGTCCCTTCAGAGACGCTGAGGGCGTAGTCCTGTGCATAGGAGCTCTTGCCACTTCTCCCGCCGCCTATGATAAGGCTGGTCTGGTTTGGAAGCCGGGTTCGGATGCGCACACCACCTGTTGTGGAAGAGACAGAGCCTTTGGAGTCCCTTATGGATGACACATGGGTCTTCGCCCTCTTCAGATCTATTGTTGCCATAGTTTGCTTTCCTCTCTTCTGAGCATCATAGCACGGCTTTGGCGCAAGAGGGAGAGGGATGTGAGAAAGTCATGGCGGTTGAATACCTCAAGGGTCAGCACCCGATCCTTACCATCCTGTTCCTGCTCAACCAAGGAGGAGAGAAACCTCTCGATACGCAGAGGATCCCCTTTTTCCAAGCTCTGATGATCTTGTGCCTTCTCATCAACACCATGCAGATGGCAGACCCTCGTGTTAGGAAGCAAGGAAGAACAGTTTTCAGCTGCATCATAGCCCATCATCCAGACATGCCCAATATCAAGGGTGACTGCCAAACCATGCTTCTTTACCAATGGCTGTACGAGCTCAAAAGGGTAGCTTAGGGTTTCGGCACAGAACATCTGACTATCGAGAGAGGACTTTTCCAACAGATTGGTAATGCTCTCATCAAGACAGGTGAGCCAGGCGGGAATATCGTCTGATGCTGTTTTTCCATAGTGATCAGGTGTCAGATGCAGGATATAGCCAAAAGGATCCAGCTTGTGCGTCAGGTCAAGTATTTTCAGGTAGGTGTCCACGGTCTTCTGCCGCACATTGGTGTTCGTTGAACCAGGGTAGACATCCAAGGGAAAGTGGACAGTGTACGTAAGGTCATGCTCCTGGGCAAGGTTGTTCAGCTCATGCACCACACTACCGCTAGGAAGGTTATCATCCCCTTCGCTTTCAAACAGGACCAGTTCGATATCATCGACGAGTGGGGCGAGATAGCGGACATTAGGGAGGATATCATCGGGGAGTATGTAGCTGGTTGTCCCTAGTCTCATACCAAAATCCCCTTTTCCTGCAGCAATGCGGTGCTGTCGGTCACTCCCCCGTTTTGAAAACTGGTCATTTCGGTAAGGATCCTACTCGCTTGGCTAATGATCGGCCAAGCGGTCAGGGCCCCGGTCCCCTCGCCCAGCTGCATTCCCAGAGAGAGAACCGGCTTGGGAAGGTCCAGATACTTCAACAGCAGGTCATGCCCGTCGAATGCTGAAAGATGGCAGGGGATGATGTAGTCCTTACAGTCAGGTTCCAAGGCACAGCTGACAAGAGCTGCGGCTGTGGTTATGAAACCATCGAGCAGGATAGGCATGGAAAGTGAGGCGGCCTCTATGATGCCACCTGCTATGGCAGCTATCTCAAAGCCGCCAAAGGATTCGAGCACGGACAGAGGATCGCGAGATCGATGCTTGTTCAGGGCTTTTTCCAGGACTTGGCACTTGTGTTCCAAGTCCTCGTCACTGAGTCCACTTCCCTTGCCCGTCACTGAACGCACGGCAAAGCCTGTGATGGCACTGGCAATGGCACTGGCACTTGTGGTGTTTCCCACACCCATCTCACCAAAGGCAATGGCGTCAAAACCCGTGTGTTTCTTCTTGCGCACCTGTGCCCTTCCCAGTTCCATCGCAGTAAGGCACTGCTGCTTGTCCATAGCCTTCGTATGCAGGAAGTTCTCAGTGCCAAACCCCAAGGCACAGTCATGAACTCCATCCGAGGGGGAGAACCTATGCTTGACCCCCATATCAATGACGGTGAGGTCCACCCCGTTGCAACGGGCAAAGAGACCGCAGGCCCCTCCCCCTTTTGCAAAGTTCACAGATTGTTGCCACGTTATCTCCTGGGGACTGTGGGTTATCCCTTCACAGCAGATGCCGTGGTCCCCTGCAAAGAGCAGCAGGGCAAGACGGGATAGTGGCTTTGGTGTTATGAGCGCGATCCTGATGCCTAGGCGAGCCAATTCGCCCAGGCTGTTTGGGGGCATAGCCTTTGCAAGCAGGGCCGCTTCCAGTTCTTCTAGTCTCTTCTTGTCGATCGGTTGTACTGACATGGATGCATTGTAGGGATTTATTCACTGGCATGACAAGGGCAAACACGGTACAATGCCCATTATGCAACAAGCGCTCTATCTTTTCCTTGATTTTCTTACAGGTATGATTATCTCGGTCATGGTGGTGGCCAATACCCAGCTGGGCGTTGCCCTGACAATGGGGGTCTCCCTCATCGTCAACCACATCATCGGAGTGGTTTTTCTCTCCCTCCTGCTCTGGGTGGGAAAAAACACTAGGAATATCAATGCACCGCGAAGGAGTGCCCCCCTCTACCTCTGGTTCAACGGGGTGTTCGGTCTGGCCATCCTCAACTGCAACTACTATACGATTGTCTATACCGGAGCCTCACTTGCCATGGCAAGCACAGTATTCGGTCAGAGCTTCTTCTCGGTGATATTTGACCTGACAGGTTTCATGGGCATGAAAAAGCGCAAGCTCAGCAACAAGAAGATTGCAAGCCTAGCCATCAGTGCTGTGGGAATCGTCATCATGGCACTCGGAGGGGAAGGGGACTTTGTCTTTGGCTTCATCCTGTTGGGCTTCTTTGCAGGAGCCCTGACCATGACGCAGATGGTGCTCAACAGCACCTTTGCCAGCTACAAGGGCTCGATATTCGCTTCCAGGCACAACTTTCTGACAGGACTTGTGGCAGGGCTTCTCTTCTACTTCATAACGGCTCCTAAAGCCACTATTTCAGGCTTTCAAGCCCTACCCTCCGTGTCGCCCTTACTTATTGTAAGCGGAGGCCTGTTGGCCATCTTTGTCGTAGTATCAACCTCGTATGTCATCATCAAAGTGCCGGCCATCTACTCTGCCCTGTTGCTCTCTTCAGCCCAGATACTGATGAGCCTGGCCATAGACGCCCTGTTCTTTGATATGTTTTCGGTCAACTTGCTTGCAGGGGCCTTACTGATGCTTGTCGGAATGGGGGGAAACCTGCTTGTAGACAAGAAAAAGGCTACTGGTCACTGAGACCATATACACCCTTCTTTTCCTGGACAAAGCCCTCCCTCTCCAATTGCTGTAGGGCATTGTCTATGCGCTCATCTTCAAAATGGGAGAGAAGGTCATAGATTACCGAAAGCTCTTTTGCCCCTGTATCGGTAAGCAGATGGATCAACTGCCCGCGTATCTGACGGTTGGAGTTCTCGAATTTCTTCTGCTTGGTATAGTGGGCACTACGTTTGTTGGCGTTGGGAAAGAGAGCCTTGAGCAGGACTCCATAGTCCATCAGGGCATAGTACCACACTTTCATATCCTCGTTGATGAAACTCAGTTCATACAACAGCAGCTCAAGTTCCTTGTCCTTCACGCCATCCTCCTCGGGATAGAACGAGAAGAGCAGGACACGGCGGATATTGGTCTCAAGATAGACTGATTTCTCTCCAAAACAAAAGCTTAGGATGGCTGCGCTGGTTGCCTTGCCTACCCCGGGAAGAGATTCGATGAGGCCCTTGTCATTGGGTATGGTCCAGCCCCAAGACTCTGTCATCCTGGCGCTCTTACGGAGGTTCAGGGCCCGTCTGTTGTATCCAAGGCCTTTCCAGACGGAGAGCAGTTCTTCAGTCGTTGCCTCGGCCAAGGATTGGAAATCGGGCCAACAGGATAGGAAGGTCTCGTACTTTGGCACTACCCTGCCTGTCTGGGTCTGCTGGAGCATTACCTCCGAGACAAGGATGCGATAGGGATCTCTTGTCTCCCTCCAGACGAAGTGACGGCCATGCTGTGCATAGAAGCTGAGTATATGTTTCTTGAAAGCTACAAGGCTCTGGGGTGTTTGGGTGAAGGTCTGGTGGACGAAAAGAGAGGCTTCCTCTTCTGAAAGGCCGGCAAAGTCGTTCATTTCTTCTCGCCGAAGTTCTCTGGTAGGATAAAATCACCTTTATGGTAGGAGCTGGTCGCCTCTTTTTCCTCGGCCTGCTCCCTACTCTGTTCAGAGGGGTTCTCCCCTCGCTTGAGCTTGTCCTGCTTACGCAGGTAGCGTGCCAGGGCGTTTTGCTTCTCGCTTTCACGCTGGTAGCTCTTGCCACTGCTTATGAGGATGGCAATGGGCCGCAGTGATTTCACATTGGCACAGAGTATCTGCATGACGCTGGTGATGGGTACAGAGAGGAACATCCCCGGAATACCCCAGATATACCCCCACAAGGTAAGGGAGACGAGGATGACAAACGGGGAGAGGTTCAGCTGTCCACCCTGAAGCTTGGGATCGATGATGTTGCCAAGTATTGTCTGGATGCTGATGGTCATGATGCCGACATAGATGACATTTGACCAGTTGGGGGCAAACTGTATGAGTGCCATTGCTATGGTGAGGGTGGTTATTATCAACGATCCGATGGAAGGGATGAAGTTGAAGACAAAGGCGAGCACACCCCAGAGCAGGGGCAGGTCAAGACCAGTCACCAAGGCTGTAAGGTAGAACATGACACCGGTCATTGCACTGATGACACCCTTGAGCAAGAGATACTTGGAGACCTGGCGTGTTATGCGTTCAAAAAGCACGGCAATCTTCAGCCCCTTGCTCTTGGGGACTGCGGCCAACAGCTTGGGGATGGCGCTCTGCCTTTCCAATAGGAGAAACAGGAAGAAGATAAATACGAGCATGGCGACTTTGGTCACAGAGAGGAACTTGTTGGATATGCTGGTAAGGCTGGTTATGGCGAGGTTCGACCAGTTGACGGGAAGAGCCGCCAAGAAGGAGGTTCCCGTGGGAAGCTCGATGAACTGGGAGAGTTTGCTCGATAGCAGGCGGTCAAGGGAGACCACCTTGTCGGCATAGAAGGGGATAAGCCTGACCAGGGTATCGACGGTCATGATGACAAACCAGCCTGCAGCTACAAAGATGAAGAGCAGCAAGACCATAACCAGGGTGACTGAGAAGATCCTGGGGATATGCAGTTTGTCCAGCCTGCGAACAAGCGGGCTGAAGATGAGGAAACAGAAAAACGACAGGATAAGGGGGATGGTGACATCCTTTGAGAGTTTGAGTACGGCAAGAATCGCTAGGGTTACGAGAATTCCAAGGAAAATCTGTATGTATCGGTTGTTTGCCTGGGGTGTTTCTGTCATGAAACAACTATAGACTAGCTTGGAAAAAGCTTCAATATCTGATATGACTCTATAGTATGGATCAAAAGAGTAATTTGGATAGGATTCAGATCGTACTGGTTGGCACACAAGATGGTGCCAATGTCGGTTCTGTCTGCCGTGCCATGAAGACCATGGGCATCACGCATTTGGTCTTGGTAGGTGACAGGGAGTACGACGAGAATCGGGTACTGACTCTTGCCCTACATGCAAGAGATGTCTGGGAGAATGCCAGAAGGTTCGAATCTCTAAGCGAGGCTCTTGCCACAAGCGTTCTTACTGTCGCCGCTACCCGACGCCAGGGAAAGTTCAGGAAAGACAGTGTGATGAACCCGGAACAACTGGCATCACGGGTACAAAATACCGGTGAAGGCCTTGTATCCATCGTGTTCGGCCGCGAATCCGACGGACTCACTGACGAGGAGGTAGCCCAATGCTCCTCTGTGGTAAGCATCCCGACCAGTGATGATTTCCCCTCGTTGAACCTCTCCCAAGCTGTCCAGATCATCACATACAACCTCTATGACAAGATAAAGGCATGGCCAGTGCAGGCTGTTCCTGTGGAACAGGCTCGCTGTGAAGAGGTTGCAGTGACTGCAACCACGGCTATGGATGGGATCGGATACTTCAAGCAGGCCCATGAGAAGCTGTGGACCTTCCGCTTTCTCAGGGATGTGTTTGTACGTGCCGCCCTCACAGAAAGTGAGATCCAGAAGATGGAGAAGGTCTTTGTAAAAATGAGCAGGATCAAGGCCCATAAGGAGCCAAAGGAAGATGGTTAAGTCGTTCTTCGATCCCCTTCCCCGTGTAGTCGCCCATAGGGGTGATAGCGCCCACTTTCCAGAAAATACCTTGGAGGCATTCCGAAGCGCCCACAAGATGGGTGTTGATGTCATTGAGACCGATGTACATCTCAGCAAAGACGGCTTTCTGGTCATCTGGCATGACGACACCCTCGACCGCAATACCAATGCCACAGGCAGGATCGAAGATTACACCCTGGAAGAGCTCAAGCTCTTTGATGCAGGGTATACCTTCACCACCGATGGGGGGGTGACCTTCCCATTCAGAGACAAGGGCGTAGAGTTGTGTACCTTGGACGAGGCACTGAAGGCCTGTCCGGCCCAACGCTTCAATGTGGACCTGAAGACCTTGGGAGAGCCCATCGTCGATGCCTTCATCAGAGTGCTTGAAGAGAACCAGGCAATGGGAAGAGTTCTAGGTGCTTCTTTCCATCTTTTGAACCTCAAGATCCTACGCAAGAAGGAGCCCAGAATTACCACAAGCCTCGCTTCTCTGGAAGTCAGGCGCTTTCTTTTCCTGCATAAGACAGGATTACTTCCCAAAAAGCTCCATAGGAGCAGACAGATAATCTTCCAAGTACCTCCCAGCCAGGGACGCATCACCGTCATCACCCCTTCGTTTGTCAAAGCGATGCACAAGCGCAATGCGATAATACAGGTCTGGACGATCAACGACAAAGCCGAGATGATTCGTCTGTTCAAGATGGGTGTGGATTCGGTCATGACAGACAAGCCTGCCCTGGCGATGGAGGTTGTGCAAGAACTGGGACTATAACAGGACCAAGGAGCCTCCTCATGAAAGCCTCAGATGGTTTCTTTATCAACCTACGCTGAAAAAATGGGGAATCGCACCTGAATAAGCTTGAAAGGCTCATCACACAGGCAGGAATAGGAAATTTCGACTTCAAGGGGAAGCTCGTCGCCATAACGATGCACTTTGAGGAACCGGACAACCTTGCCTTTCTCCGCCCCAACTACGCTGCTACTGTGGTGAAGCTCGTAGAGCAGCTTGGGGGCAAACCCTTTCTGACCGACTGCAACACCCTGTATGTGGGCGGCAGGAAGAGTGCCCTCGATAGGGCTTGTGTCGATATGGTCAATGCCCAACCTCCCATACAGGGAACTCAGCTCACAGAGGGAAACAAGAAAAATCATTCAGACAATCTTGATACCAACCACCCCCAGACCAACTGGAGGAGTGGCCTTGACCATGCAGAGAAGTAGGACTGGGGACTCAACAGTACAGACTCGTTGAGGTACAGTACCATGCTCCCACGCTGTCCAGGTCATGAAGACATGTCCTGGACAAATTAATAAGAGAGGCAACCATGAAAGAGAATATTGAAAACACTACGCTCAAGGCGCTTGAAGAGTCATTTTGAAAGGACAAGAAAAACAGGGTGGCAATGCTTGCCACGATGGCCAAAGGAATCCTTGAAAGTTGCACGGCATGTGAGGCAGTGGTCAAAACCGCCACTCTTTCTCCGTTGCCATAGAGGCCGGTGACATGACAAACCAAAAGAAGTCAGGCCGCTGTTGGATGTTTTCCGCCCACAACGTCATGCGCCTGGAGATCATGGAGAAGCTCAACCGCAAGAATGTGGAACTCTCCAACACCTACCCATTGTTTTGGACAAGCTCGAGAAATCAAACCATTTTCTGAAGACCTTGGAGGAAAAACGCAAAGGGAGGGCCATGAGCTACCTGCTCAAAGGTTCCCTGGCGATGGAGGACAGTGGGATATGTTCTCGAATCTGATACGCAAGTATGGTGTTGTCCCCAAGCGAGCGATGCCCAAGAGTAAAGTATCAGAAGAGACCAAGACGATGAACAGACTGCTCACTTTGAAGCTTCGCCAATTCGCCTGTGCCCTCAGAGATGGCAACAGTGAGGCAAAGGGCCTTGGCGAACTTCGAGAGCTGAAAGAAGAGCCGTTGTCCACCATCTATTACATGCTTTGCATCTCGATAGGCATCCCACGAAAGAAGTTCACCTTTGAAACTAGGGACAAGGACGGAAAATTCATCAGAATTTCCAATACCACCGCCCAGCATTTCTACAAGGAGTACGTCTCTTTGGATCTCGACGAATATGTCAGGCTCATCAATGCCCCGACAGAGGATAAGCCGTATGAAAAGACCTATACTGTGCAATATCTTGGGAATGTCCGTGGAGGAAAGGCTTTTTCCTACCTGAATCTTCCAATCGGGGAACTCAAGAGGGCGGCCATCAGGCAGATGCAGGACGGCAAGGCCGTTTGGTTGGGTGTGATGTAGACCAGAGTTCAGACAGCAAGTCGGGAATGATGGCCCTTGACACCTACGATCAGGAAGGACTGTTCTCCACCACCTCTCCCATGGATAAGGGAAAGTTTCCAGTCACAAGAATCATACAAAGCAAGAACAAAAAGGTATTGGGTATGACCGCATGATACAAACGGCTAAGGTAACGAGAAACCCAAAAGTAGAACTATACCCTGATCGGGTACCAAAAACCTTGATATCCTGCATTCCCAGGCACTTTCTCACAAGGGTGTTTCCACCAGAAGCCCATATTCAAAGCATATATATAGTTCTATTTAGACCTATATATTGCTATCGGCCTTCGATTCCTGTGACCTAGTTTTTGCCTTGTGTCTTCTTAGTTCCTCAATAATCAGTTCAGCAATGTCTTGTATATTGATGTCTTCAATGTCGATCTGAAGATCAGCACGTTTGTATGAACTCTCGAAATACCTGTAGTCTGCTCTGATGTCCTGTAGATAGTGCTTTCTTTTGACTTCATTCATCGGTTCAATGATTGGTTGTGAATCCTTGTCATAAAACGTCAATCTGTCCAATACGTTCACGAATGAATCATACAGGTGTATCGAATAGAGCTCCTTATCCTTCTTATGTTTTTTATACACTTGGAGATATGAAAATTTCATTCCTGCTGGGGTTCCTGAAACCACAGAATCGATGTTCTTGGAAAATATAGTGTCCAACACAACACTGGCTTTCTGTATGTATTCGTACATCGTCAAGCATTCGTCTTGAATCCTTTCAATCGGCTTCTGATAATATTTTTGTGTCATCTCACCCAAGTCAAAAAAGGTATAGCTCATTTTTTCAGCCAACATTCTGCCTACCGTTGTCTTGCCAACACAACTCATACCTACCAAATAGATTATCATATGCCCTCCAAAAGGGTAACGGTTTCTCGCGTTCGTTCCCCGACCACCCTCTTTATCACTCTTCGTATCTCATGTGTGCATAGTATGGAATTACCACCTGTGATCGGAACGATAGTTGATGAAAACTCAGACAAACAGGTGAAATTGACCTCTCATAGGGTGAAGGTGATACCGCCTTCGTCGGTTGTTCGGAATACATGCAAGACTGAAATCCTAAGGCTGCAAACAAAGAGGCAATAAAACAGTACTGTATATTGGTTCTGCTAGTATGTTTGTCGTGGGGTACGAAAGAAGGGATTATTCAATGGGTGGCAGATCACTTTCGTGACCTGCCACCCATTGGTGATGAACCTGTTAGCTGTTTAGCAGCCTATTTACAAACATCCTGTTTCAGAAATCAATACACGTACAAACAGTGAAATCTCTCCCCTATCAGTGGATCATCATCTTCACATCCAGGTTGTCACCTTCAATATCCTTGAAATACTTATAGGTATTAAGCTTCAGCTCGCCACAAGCCTTCTCGTCACAGACAATAACCGCCTTGGGATGAAGCTGCAGGGCACTACAGGTCCAACGATGAGAGACTCCACCCTCTACAGCCGCTTCCAGGGCAAGGGCCTTGTTGTGTCCGTTTACCAGGATGACAACCTCGTTGCTGTCAGTTATTGTCTTGATCCCTACAGTCAGGGCTGTGGAGGGAACCTTGTTGATGTCATTGTCAAAGAAGCGGCTGTTCATGACCTTGGTGTCGTAGGTCAGGCTCTTGATGCGTGTCTTGCTGCTCAGGCTGGAGAAAGGCTCGTTGAAGGCGATATGCCCGTCAGATCCGATCCCACCCAGGAAGAGCTCAATGCCACCATAGGATTCAATCGCACTTTCATAGGCTTCACATTCGGCTACCAGGTCTTTTGCCATGCCATCGAGGATGTGTACGTTCTCAGCCTTAATGTCAATGTGACTGAAGAAGTTCTTCCACATGAAGGTGTAGTAGCTCTGCTCGTGCTCGCGATCGAGACCTACATACTCATCCATGTTGAAGGTCACCACATGTGCAAAGGAGACATACCCTTCCTTGTTTAGCCTGATAAGCTCTGCATACGTGCCCAAAGGAGATGATCCTGTGGGAAGTCCAAGCACAAAGGGGTTCGCCTCTGTAGGTCTGTACGCTCTGATCCTGTTGGCAATATGCCTGGCTGCCCAAAGGGACAGGTTCTCATAATCGTCTTGAATAATTACTCGCATCACGTATCTCCTATGTAGTTCTAGCATAGCCAAAATAGCGATGCTATACAATCGTTATCTTAGCCTACCCGTTCGATGATCCCACCACAGACTATCACAGGCCCGTCATACAAGACCAGGGACTGTCCAGGGGTGGCAGCCTGTATCTCAGACTCGAAGATAGCGGTAACTGTACCATCCTCGTTCTGGTGTGCCCTAGCGGGCACAGGAGAGCCTGTGGAGCGTATCTTTGCCTGGACTGCAACTTCCCCTGCAAGATGATCACTCAGGCCCCAGACGAGATTCCCTGCCGTTACAGAGCTCTGGTAGGTGTGTTCGACAAAGCCGACTACAACCTCGTTGGTGTCGGCTCTGAGAGACAATACGTACAGAGGCTTCTCAGCGGCCAGGCCAAGGCCTTTGCGCTGTCCTATAGTGTAGTGCCAGATGCCTTCGTGCTTTCCCAGCACGTTGCCTTCGAGGTCTACAATATTGCCCTCAGTATTGCTTGCTTCCAACAGGTCGGTGTAGTCACCTCCGTAAAAGTCCTGGCTCTCCTGTTCATGCACCTGATGGAATGCCTGCTCCTCATCAATGAGACGAACCTCATCCTTGTGCATTTCCCCAAGGGGGAAGAGCGTTGTTGCAAGCTGCTCCTGGGTGAGGCGGTAGAGGAAATAGGACTGATCCTTCTTCAGGTCAGCAGGACGACAGACGGCATATCGGCCATACTGTTCTATGATACGGGCATAGTGACCTGTGGCAAACTTATCAAACTGGAGGCCTTTCTCCCTTGCATAGTCGACCATGGCTCCAAACTTGATCTTGGAGTTGCACCAGACACAAGGGTTGGGTGTCTTGCCGCTCATATATTCAGCGTTGAAGTTTTCCAACACCACCTTTTCGAACTGATCACTGAGTTCAAGTGTCTGGTGCTCAATTCCCAAGCGGGAACAGATGGCCTTGATCTTCTCCAGGTCTTTGGTCTTGTCAGGGGCAAAGCAGGAGTTGGTCTGCTTGGGTGAGGGGAGGTCGCTTCTGTTGCTCCAGATTGTCATGGTGACGCCCACAACCTCATGTCCCTGCTGTTTGAGCAGATAGGCGGCCACCGTTGAATCGATGCCTCCGCTCATGCCTATAAGTACTCTCATCGTGCCTCCAAAAAAAGTATCAGAGGGCTTAGTATAAAGAAACCGCCTTGGAATTCCAAGGCGGTCTCTAACAAGCGAGAGCGACGGGACTCGAACCCGCGATCTACGGCGTGACAGGCCGTCGCGATAACCAGCTTCGCTACGCCCTCGTAGCAAGTAGCAAGCTACAATATCGGTGTAGTTTTGTCAACAACCCTCAGAAAAAAAGTAGAAAAAAGAGTATTTTCTCCTCAGTAGCACCCTAAAGGATAGAAGGCTTCCCTTTGCAATTGGCAAAGTTCCAAGATATTTTTCAGACTTTCCCTTTTATTCACTACAATCTCCCCTCTTTTGCCTAGGGAAGCATAGTACTGCATTCTTTCTTGGGTTTTTTGAGCTCTCCCTAAAGGAAACCGAGAGAACCAGCATTGAAAAAGTTCAAAACAATGCTATAGTCATTTTATTAGGGCAATAAAGAGGGTCGCATGAGACTGAGCAACATAGAAGTAAAAAAACAGAACAGGATCAACGTCTTCAAGACCGTCATAGAGCATGACAAGGTCTCAAGACAGGAGATCGCCTCCCTTCTCTCCCTCAGCCTCCCCACAGTAGGACAGAACATCAAGGATCTCATTGCCCTCGGTCTGGTAGCCGAGACAGGAGAGCTTGTCTCCACAGGAGGAAGAAGGGCATCCTCGGTCTCTGCCCTTCCCGACTCCAAGATTGGAATCGGGCTGGACATCACCCAGAACCATGTAGGCCTGGCCGCATCAAACCTCAAGGGAGAGGTTCTCGAGCATGTACGCTTCACCCAGAAGTTTGCCAATACCTACGACTATTACCAGTCGGTCGCCAACCTTACCCACAGCTTCATCGCCCAACAGGGGAAGAACGCTGACAAGATCCTCGGCATCGGTGTCTCTGTGCCTGGCATTGTAAGTCCTAATGGAAAAACTCTCATTCGCTCACATATCCTGAACATCAAAGAACCTACAGAGATATCCCTTGCTGACAGTCTCGATTATGAGGTAAGGCTATGCAATGATGCATCCGCTGCAAGCTTGGCAGAACTGTCGGTCTCACCCAATCTAATAAACATGGTCTATCTCTCTTTAAGTAACAGCGTAGGGGGTGCGATTATCCTCAACGGGATCCTGGTGGAGGGCAACAACCTCCATAACGCCGAGTTCGGCCATGCCACCCTTTTCCCTGGAGGGAAACAGTGCTATTGCGGCAAAGCAGGACACTTTGATTCGTATGGATCCGCTCTCAGCCTTACCTCCTATGGGGACGGCAGACTGGAGAGTTTCTTCTTCAAGCTGGAAGACAAAGACCCTCTCTACACGAAGGTCTTTGCAGAATATCTGGACAACCTGGCCCTGATGATCAGCAACATACGTGTCATCTTCGACTGTGACATTGTACTGGGAGGATACGTAGGAAGCTTCCTCAGTCCCTACCTTCCTGAGATAAAGAGCCGGGTCGAAGCGTTGGATACCTTTGCAGAAAAGGCCACCTACCTCAGGACATGCAGGTACAAGACCGAGGCATCTGCAGTTGGGGCATCGCTACATTTCATAGACTCATTCATCCAAAGTATTTGAACTTACTGATTGACAAACAGGGTAAGAAATGGTTTCATATAATTAATAAAATACTTTATAAAAGTTTTTTACAATGGAGATACCCGTATGGATGGTACGATGAAAGTTGCAGTCATGAACGGAATAGGGAGAATGGGCTACCTTGAAAGAAGTATCCCACATCCAAAAGACCATGAAGTCCTGATCAAGATGGAATATGTCGGAATCTGCGGAAGCGACATGCACTACTACGAGACAGGCAGGATCGGATCCTATGTTGTGGCGCCTCCTTTCGTACTGGGACATGAGCCTGGAGGGACGGTTGTCGAAGTGGGCAAGGCTGTTACGACCCTCAAGAAGGGAGACCGTGTTGCCTTGGAGCCTGGAAAGACCTGCGGCAAGTGCGAATTCTGCACCACAGGGCGCTATAATCTCTGTCCTGATGTAGTATTCTTCGCCACCCCCCCTGTAGATGGGGTATTCCAGGAGTATGCCACACACCCCGCTTCTCTCTGCTTCAAGCTCCCTGAGAATGTATCGACGCTTGAAGGGGCTCTTATTGAGCCTCTTGCTGTAGGATTCCATGCAGCTATCCAAGGCGAAGCCAAATTTGGACAGACAGCGGTGGTCTTCGGAGCAGGGTGCATCGGCCTGGTCTCCATGATGGCATTGAAGGCTCTTGGCGTCAGCGATGTCTGTGTTGTCGATATCATGGACAAACGGTTGGAAAAGGCTAAGGAACTGGGAGCGACGGCAACCATCAACGCAAAGAAAGAAGATGTTGCCAAGCGAGTGGAAGAGCTGACCGATGGCAAGCTTTTTGACCTTGCCATCGAGACAGCTGGAACGGACATCACCACCAGGCAGGCCATAGAGTATGTGAAAAAAGGCAGCAATGTCGTACTTGTCGGATATTCCAAGACAGGGGAGATGACCCTTCCCATGGGTCTTGTCCTGGACAAGGAACTCACCTTCAAGACAGTCTTCCGCTATAGGCATATCTATCCTCTTGCCATCAAGGCAGTTGAGGAAGGGAGGATCAATCTCAAGGGTATCGTTACCAATATATTCGAATTCGATGACATCCAGAATGCTATGGACAAGAGTGTTGCCGACAAGCAGAACATTGTCAAAGCAGTTGTAAAGATAGGGTGATGCGTATGTTTGACATTACAGCCCTGGGCGAACTGCTCATAGATTTCGCACCCCTAGGAGCCAACGATGGAGGAGTGCCTACCTTTGGGGCAAACCCGGGGGGAGCTCCTGCAAACCTGCTCGCGATGGCAGGCAAGCTGGGAAGAAAGACTGCCTTTATGGGCAAGGTGGGTGATGACGCTTTTGGGAAAAGCCTGAAACAGACCTTGGAAGATCATGCCATTGATTCCTCTGCCCTAGTCTTGGACAAGGCTTTTCCGACTACCCTGGCCTTCATCCACTATGACAGGGGGGGCAACCGTTCCTTCTCCTTCTACCGACACTTGGGGGCGGACACCCAACTTCGCCCAGAGGAGCTCAAGACCGAGGTGATAGAACAGTGCTCCCTCTTTCATTTCGGATCCCTCTCCCTCACCGACGAGCCAAGCAGAAGCGCCACCTTTGAAGCACTAGCCCTTGCACACGAAAAAGGCAAGGTGGTCAGCTACGACCCCAATTACCGTCCTCTGCTGTGGAAGAGTGAAGAGCTGGCAAAGGAACAGATGACCAAGGGCATCGCCTTTGCCCATATCATGAAGGTCTCCGATGAGGAGCTAGAGCTTCTTTCGGAGACCAGCGATATTGCAGCAGGGGCCAAAGTGGTGCTCTCCATGGGTCCCGTGCTCTTGTTCGTGACAGCGGGCCCAAAAGGTGCCTATTACTTTACAGACAAGCATAGTGGTTTCATCAAGGCATACAAGGTAAGGACCATCGACACCACAGGGGCCGGGGATGCCTTCTTTGGTGCGGCCTTGTCCATGCTCTGCCCTCTTACAGTGGAGACGATCAAGAAGTTGCGTCCAGAACAACTGGAACATATCCTGGCATTTGCCAATGCGGCAGGAAGCCTCACCACTACAAAGAAGGGGGCCATACCAGCCCAACCTACCCGTGAGGAGATCCTAGCGTGCATCCAAGAAGCTATTTTCGAAGAGTAGGTACTAATCACTCACTTACAACTCCACTCAGAGTTGCAAGGGCCACTGTCCTTGCGTATACTCCTAGGTAAGGAGTCTTTTATGCAAGAAACCATTCTGCTATTCTTTCAGAACATCAGCAGTCCCTTTATGGACTCGTTTGCCAATATTGCTTCAGCTGTGGGGGAGCAGACATTCGTCATTGCCGTAATGCTCTATATCCTATGGAACATCGACAAGAACAAAGGCTTCACCATCTGTTCCACCCTACTCTTCTCCGTCATCTCCATGGGAGCCCTCAAGGCTATAGTCCGAGCCCCCAGACCGTTTCAGGTATTGGAAAGCATTGACGGCAAGCGTCTTGCCACTGCTACCGGATACTCCTTCCCTTCAGGACATACGACCACCGGTTCATCCTTTTACAGCTCCCTGGCCTTTGCCTTCAAAAAGCGCCCCCTCAGTATCCTGTGTGCCTTCATGATACTCCTGGTAGGGGTGAGCAGACTGTATCTTGGTGTCCACTGGCCCATCGATGTATTTGGGGGCTGGGCCTTGGGTATCGGCATCACCCTTATCGCCTATTCCAAACTGAGTGCGCTCTATGACGACAAGCAGAAGCGCTATACATTTACGACAACAATAGGGAGTATCACATTTGTTGTGGGTTTGGTAGTTGCTATCCTTCTCAATACCCATAGCATTGACGAGGTTGCCTTCACGGATCTCATGAAAACCCTGGCACTTGCAGGAGGGGGCTATCTTGGCTTTGCACTTGAGACGAAGAAGATCAACTACTCGGTGGAAGCTCCCTTGAAGAAAAAGCTGTTGCGCTTTTTCTTGGGAATGGTTGGAGTTCTCGGAATTATGGGGTTGAAGGCCATTATCCCAGAAGGGATCTACGCGATAGGAGCGTTTGTCCGCTATGCACTTTTGGGTTTCTGGGCAACCGGGCTCTTCCCCCTCATAGGAAAAAGAGTTCTGTTCGCTGATGCTCAATGACCTTGGCCTCGATGCCGCTTGTGATGAGGAACCTCCTCAGCGAGAGCAGATCATTGAGGTTGCCATTACACTGCCTGGCAAATAGAAGGCCGCACATGATGGCGTCATCTAGAGCATAGTGAGCCTGGTACTCCATACCGAAGTGGTCACACAGATAGGTCAGCTTGTAGCTGAGCATCTTGGGCCACACTTTTTTTGCTATGGTGTAGGTGCAGAAATAGGATGTAGCCTTTGCCTCAAGGTCATACGCTTCGAAACACCCCTTGAGCACTCCCATGTCAAAGGCGGCGTTATGGGCAACTAGGATATCACGGCCAATGAAGGCTCGCATCAGAGGCCATATGGCATCGAACTCAGGGGAGACAAGACATTCCTCATCCTTGAGCTTGTGCACAGCACTCATCCCAGGATCGAAATACGGGTGTTTGGGCCTTATGAGCGAGTAATAGGAATCAAGGAGGCTCCCCTCTTCGTCAAAGCGTGCCAGCGCTACAGAGCAAGCACCCCCTGCATAGCTGTTTGCTGTCTCAAAATCTATTGCAACATAGTTCATGCTTGTTTCCCCAACATGATGGAGAGGATTGTCTTGTCAGTCTCCTCCATCCCTTCACGGCTGATCCTGGAGAGGAAGTCCATGCTTTCCACACTGCTCTTGCCGACGATGCCACTCTCATTTCCCGGTGAATACCCTCGGAAAGCAAGCTTGCAAGCGAGATTGGCAGCCTCAACGCAGGAGTATATCTTCAAGGAACAGGTCATCTTCGCCCCATCACAGATGATACCGGTAAGGTTTCCTATCATCGTGTTGATGGCTCGATCCATAATCTCAAGGTCCCCATCGAGCAAATACACCAGGCCGCAGGCAGTTCCTATCGCTGCGGTAAAGGCCCCGCAGAGGGCGCTAAGGCGGTTCTTCCTTGCCGTGAGGGATAGGCCGACTAGCTCACTGAGCACAAGGGCCTTGCCCAGATCTTCGTCACTCTTCTTCAGGTAGGAAGCCACTACGGCAAGGGGGACGGTCAGGGTAATGCCCTGGTTGCCACTGCCACTGTTTATGATGACAGGAAGCGGACAGCCCGCCATCCTTGCATCGCTTGCGGCAGCTGCAAGGGCTGAGGCGAGGCTGAAAGCTTCAGAGAGACTTCCAGGGTCTTGGTTAAGACTTTCAGATGCGATCCTGCCCACTGATAGCCCATATTCGTTGCGTACGGCATGCTCGGCAATTGCAAGGTTGGTCTCCTTGGCATGCAGGCAGAGATCAATTGCTTGGCGAGGGGCATTATCAGCATAGGCGAGCAACTCAGCGAGTGTTGCACGACCGATGACATCCTCATCACTCTCATCCAAAACGGAACTGCAGTTGTCTACAGGCAAGGAGAGCAGGACCTCATCATCCTTTTGCAGGAAGCTGAAACGGTCGTGTTCACCGCTGATGACAGCCGTTGCACCCTTGTTACCCTTGCGTGCTGTAACCTTGATATACAGGGAGGGTACCTCTGTGCTTATGGAGAGGGAGACCGACAACTGTTTTGCCTTCTCAAGCTGCCTCGCCCCTATCTCACTGAGGATACTCAAACCCTTCTCTACAGATCCTCCGCACACCCCTAGGGCTACAGCTGCCTGGATACCCTTGAGCGTACAGTTGGGTAGGCCTACACCCATAGCATTCTTGACCATGTCACGACTGGTGACAACTTCAACCGATGAGGGGATATCCCCTAGCAAAGAGCCAGCCTTAGCACCTGCAAGGGCTGAGGCAGCCGGTTCCGTACAACCCATTGCAGGGCGCATCTCTTTCTTAAGCAGTTCCAAAAATGTATCCATACGAGACTATACCACTACAATAGGAGATTCTCTACCCCACAAAGTGCTTGTAAGGAGACAAAGGCACCTGTATAGGAGAGCCACTGCTGCTCTGTCTCGACCCCCACAGCGAGGGAGGCGATCTTTGCCTTGTGCAAATCTGCTTCTGATCCGTAGCCACTGTCGTACAAAAACTGTTGCCTCACCATCTCGGCATCCAAGGATGATTGCTTAAGAAGCAGGTATGAGAGGTTCTCATGGGCAAGGTGCAGGGTGAAATACGCCTCCTCAACCTGGGCCTGTATCGCTTGGTACACCTGAGCCATATCCAGCAGGGCCTGACTCTCCTTGACTGAGGTGCGCCTCACCTCATGGAACTTCTTTCCCCCATCCCAGATAGTGGTCTTCATTCCCACCGATACGTTGAAGGTATAGTCATCCTTATCCTGCCACCCATCCTCGACAAAGGGGAACTTTGACCCTCCATACTCCAAGGATACCTGCATGGCCACATCAGGTTTCCAATAGAGCGATCCTTTGGCAACTGAAGAAGAGAGGGATGCCAATTCTGTCATGAGGGTGGCAATGCGCACCTGCTCCTGATTTTTTGCAGTAGCCATCGCCTGCAAGCTCTTCAGGTCAAAGCCAAGCATGGAGCGAAGTTTCTTCTCATCAGGTTCCCAGACCAGGGTGTCACTATCAGAAAGGGTGATGTTGCAGAGCCGCCCAATAGCAGAGATCTGCCTCTGCCTCTGTTGGGAGACCTGAGCCCTTGCCAGCTCTATCTGGCGGGAAGACACCTTAGCGGATTGCACATCCTCCTTAAGGATCATGCCGTTGGCAAAAGAGTCTTCCACCAAAGAGACCAAGGCTTGGCTATGGAAGAGCTGCTCTTGTAGCAACTCTTCCATTGCCAACAGGTAATGCTGGGCATAGAGCCTGCTCTCCAGTTCCGCAAGCAGGCTCTTCTCTAGGGCAAAGCGCTGCTTGTGCCGTATCTCGACAAGCTTCTCGGTCATGGCCACCCCATTCTGAAGCTTACCCCACGTCCAGACAGGTTGGGTGAGGGAGAGAGAGAATGTGTAGAGAGTATTTTCCATACCTAACTCTAAGGGGAAGGGGGGGGAAGGGAGGACAGGAGGAGCTGCAGGAATGGTGATGAGCTCAACATTTTGCAGATATGTTGCTGATATCTCCATGTCTATGGTAGGCCCATACCCTGTCCTTGCATCCTTGCGATCCAATACCGAGAGTTCCTCCTCGCCTATTGCCTGTTGTAGCTGGAGGTTGTGCGAAAGCACCAGAGCCCTGAGCTCAGGTTCAGTATAGGTAGCCGCTGACTGCAGCAAGGGAGAGAATACGCATAGGCCTAGGAGTAGTGGAAGTAAGGTTTTCTTATTCATGACTGGTTTGCCTTCTTGCGTAGGACACGCCTTTCAGTACGGAAATAGAGTACAGGAATGATGAAGAGGGTTATCAGGGTGGAGGTGAAGAGCCCTCCTGCGATAGCCTGTCCCAAGGGTGCGTATATCTCAGCGCCCTCCCCTGAGGCAAAGGCCATGGGAACCACTCCCAGCATGGTGGTGATGGTGGTCATGAGTATGGGCCTGATGCGCGATGCACTGCCCTCTGTGATTGCCTTCACCAAGGCATCTTCATGCGCCCCTTCACCGTCTTGCATCCCCTCCTCTGCATCCTTTTCTTGCCCCCTCAAGAGGTTCACATAGTCGATTAGGATGATGCCGTTGTTAACCACAATACCCCCCAAGGCGATGACTCCAAGCAGGGATACAATGCTGATCGTAGAGCCAAAGCCCAGAAGTCCAAGCACCACACCGATGATGCAGAACGGTATGGAGACAATGATGATGGCAGGCTGTCTGAACCGTTCGAACTGTATGACCATAACCGTGTAGACAAGGAACCATGCAATGAGCAGGGCTGAGACAACGGGGGGGATGGACTCCTCGATCAGTTGGAGAACCCCTCCAGAGAGGCTACTCACCCCATCGGCCAGAGGTTCCGCTTCTAGGTATTCGTTCATCCGTTGTAGGACAAGGGAGGTATCCTCATCGACAAGGGTTGCCCCAATGGTAATGGTCTTTGCCCGGTCTGTGTGGTTGATCTCACTGAGGGTGGGTTGCACCTCAAGCTTCGCCACAGAAGCAAGAGGGATGGAGGATCCACCCATCGAGTAGAGCTGTATGGCATTGAGGGTATCATCGGTGAAGGGGTTGTCTGATACATCACTTCTAACCTTGATCGTATAACGGTTTTGGCTCGCATCGGTGAATGTGGAGGCCTCCATGCCCTCCACAAGGATCCTGCTGGTAAGAGATGCTTCATAGCTATTGATGCCCAATCTATTGAGGCTGTCTCGATCCATTGCCAACACCAGCTGGCTTGCATCAAAGGAGGTGTCGACGCTGGTTGAGACAACAGCGGGATCCTTCTGCAGATGATCCTGGATTCGCTGGGCCTCAGAAAACAGAATAGCTAGGTCTTCACTGACCAAGGTGATACCGTAGCCTCCCCCGCCGGTGACAAAGCCCAACAGCTTATCAAAACCGCCATTCTCAACACGGACGGTGACATCAGGGACTTCTTGTGCGATAAGGGCTTGTAGGGTGAGCATAATCTCATGCACCCCTCGCTTACGCTGGGCTACCGGAACCAAAACCACTCTTGCAAATGCCATATTGGGGCTGTTGCCCCCCATGAGCGTGTCACTCATCCCTGAATAGGTTATCACATCCTGCAACTCCGGAACTTCGGCTCTGATGAGGCCCTCTATCAGGGCACTTCGCCTACGCGTCTCTTGCAGGCTGTACCCTTGGGGAAACTCCATATGGACATAGAAGTCACTGTTGTCGGTAGAGGGAAGGAAGGTAAAGCCGAGCTTTGTTATGGTAAAGGCTGAAAGGACGAGGATGCTGATACAGATCACCAGGATATAGGCGCTGTGTGAGAGACTCCAGTCCAATGCCCTCTTATACTTCTTTTCAAGGGAGGCGAGCATCCGGTTGAATCTTCTGGCTCGGATTACCGGGGGATTCGGACGCAGCAGTTGCTTGGCAAAGAAAGGGACAAAAACGACCGCAACCAGAAACGAACCTGCCAAGGCAAGTATCAGAGTGAGGGCGATATCCTTGAAAATATTGCCGATGATCCCACTAAGCATGGAAATGGGAACAAATACTACAATGGTTGTAAGGGTGGAGGCGAAGATAGGGGAACCTACCTCTTCAGTCGCCCTGTCAATGCTCGCTGTAACAGAATAAGAGCCTGTCTTGTAGTATCGGTATATCTGCTCCAGCATGACTATCGAGCCGTCGACAACCATGCCCAAGGCGGCAACCAACCCGGACAGACTCATCAAGTTGACGGTGATGCCCATTACGCGCATACCGATGAAGGAGAACAGCAAGGACAGGGGGATGGAGAAGCCTATGATGAGGGTCGATCGCGTATCACCCAAGAAGAGGACAATGACCAGGATGGCCATAAGGATCCCGGCTAAGCCACTTCTGATGACTGTGTACAACGATGCCATGGTGGTCCTGCTGTCGTCGCCTAGGATGGAGAAGCTGAGGGAGTGTCCGCTTTTCTTCTCTTCCTTTTCAAGCAAGGCACGTATGGCCTTGTTTATCTTCACTATATTGCCATCGGTACGTTTGGTCACATTGGCGATCAACAGTGATTCGTTTGCACTCTCCACAGCATAGGAAGAAGCAGGATAACGCAAGGAGACCGTAGCCACATCTTCGAGCCTGATGGGGGTTCCCATCTCGGTATACCCCACAGCAACACGTTTGAGATCCTCCAAAGAGGTAAACTCACCACCGTACCGTATGTCGAAAGTCTTCCCCTGGTACTCGGCAGTTCCCAAGGGCAAGCGGCTGTTCGCATAGTCGATGAGGGTGAAGACCTGCGTTACGCTGATCTTCTTAGCTGCAAGGTCGGCCAGGCGGAGCTGGACGCATGCTTCCAGCTCCTGCTGGCCGTGGACAGTCACCTCAGAGACTCCCTGTATCTGGTTGATGGCAGGGATGAGCTCATCCTGTACATAGGAGGTGACCCTTCCCAAATCCTTACCACCAGAAATCGAGAAAGTGAGGATGGGCAGCATGGAAGCTCCCCCCACCAGGGCTATGGGCTCCCCTTCAAGATTCTTGGGAAGCTCGGAACCCAGGGTAGTAATCCTATATCTGACCTCTTCAAGCTGGTCATAGGGGTCAACCCCATCCTGGTAGTAAATGGTGACCATACTCAGGGAATTGCTGGAGACAGAATCCATGCCCTTGTAATTCGGCAACGTCACAAACTCATCTTCAAGGATGGTGGTCACCTCTTGCTCCACATCCTCAGCACCCGATCCTGGGTATATGGCAAGGACGATGATAGAGGGCATGTTGATGTCACTCATAAACTCGATGTTCTGCCCGGAAATGCTATAGAATCCGAAGGCTATCAGCACGATAAGCAACATCCCGATGATGACAGGATGGCGGATAGCTTGCTTTGATACCTTCACAGGGGATCTCCCTTGACACGGACCTCTTGGTTGTCAAACAGGTTGTGCTGGCCATCGACTACGAAGTAGCTGTCCCGATAGGCATCGGGAACCTTGAAGAATTCTTCGTCTTCCAAATCGATGCTAGTGCGAACATATTCGACCCGACCCACTTCAGGATGATAGATATACCACGAGCCGTCACTCTTTCGTACCGACTGGCTCATGCGATATGCATCGTCTTGCTTTTCGTAGGTAATACGGACAAATACGGCCATTCCCGGGCGGACGAGGCCTTCCCCATCCTCCAATAGAGCCTCTAGGGTAAAGGTCTTGGAATCACTCTGGATAAAGGGATCGATATGCACTAGTGATGCCTTGACAGGGGCATTCCATGTAGTGGAGGTTACCTCAATGCCAAGGTCATCAACATTGTGCCAAAAGATGGCATAGTAGGTCTCAGGGATCTCAACCTTCACAACAAGTGAGGACAGGTCAGCGATGACAGCCAGAGGCTGTTGAGAGCCGACAAGACTGCCTACCGAGCTGTTTTTCATCAGGATGGTTCCTGACACTGGGGCTTGTACCGTTGTATATCCCAGCTGCAGGTTGGCCAGTTCATACTGGGCCTTTGCTGCATCACGCTGGGCTTTCGCCTGGTCATGACTCTGTTCGGTTACAGCCTTGCTCTTATGGAGGGAATCTATCCTTGCAAAGGTGCTCTCACTGGCCAGATAGGCGGCCTCTGCCTGCTTTACCTGCTGTATGAAGGGTTCGCTGTCAAGGGTAGCCAAGATCTCGTCCTTTTCAACCAACTGCCCTACAGAGACGGCAAATGTCTCTACGGTTCCTCCTACCAGAGGTATGACAGGGATCGTATCCTTGGCTTGGATATACGAAGGGAATACTCCTTGCTTTGCGACTGTCCCCTTCTGGGGTTGCTGTACGACGACCAAAGCTTTGGGCGGGGTGTAGACAACCTTATCCTGACCGCCGAGGAACATGTCCACAGCGATCAGGATAAGCACAATGACGGCTGCCAGGACGGCATACCTTGCTATGACAGGCAACAGACTTCGGGAACCTCTTTTCATGCGTTGACACCTTTACACGTGTCTAAAGATACTCATATACGACACCAGGGACAACCTCCCTCTTATCGTGGCACATCAGCTATGAAGAGATTCCCATCCACTTCCAGCTGGTACTCCGCTAGGGAGGCTGCCACCACACAACATTCTCCCTGGCTAATGACAGTCGTATCCTCTCCGTTGGTAAAGTTTGCCTTGCCATCGGTGCAAAAAAGCAGTTCAATGCTTTTGCGGTCGTGGATGTGGTAGGAGCCTGAAGGGCAGACCATCAGATGGAACTCCTCGGTCGGGGTAAGCAAGTGCTTTCTCCCTGAAGCGCCAACCAGCGTCGGTACAGGCTCCACCTCCTTGCCTTTGATCTCCAATATCTTCAGCAGTTCATGCACATCGACCTTCTTGTTGGTCAACCCGCCACGCAGGACATTATCCGAGGAACTCATCAGCTCGATGCCGTTGCCCAGCACATAGGCATGCAGGGTCCTCGGCTCAAGATAGAGGGCCTGGCCCTCGGAGAGGTGTTTGACATTGAGAAAAAATGGTGCGAACAGTCCCGGATCTTCCGGGTACATCTCATAACAGGTCAGGGCAATGCCCTTGCTCTCCAGAAAGAGTCCGTCTGCAGAGGAGAAAGGGAGGTCTTCCCTTTCCCGTAAGGAGGCTATGTACTCCTTGATAAGGGGTAGGAGAGCTTCCTTCTTCATGGTGTAGAGGGTTTCAAAAAGAAGAGACAGTTCCTTGTCGGGAGTGGAAGATGCCTCATCAATGTCAGAAAAATGAGAAGCATATCCAGCAGGAATGAGGGATTTCAAGATAGGGAGGATCTCCCTCAACGGGCGGAAGGCACACATTGCTGTCACAGGGGTAAGGGCATAGATAACCTCAGCCTTCCTATTGGGATCCTTGTAGTTCCACAGTTCCTTGGGATGACGGCCTCGGAAGGCAGTCTCATCTTCCCACCCTACCCTTGCCTGGAATTCTGAGGGATGACACTGGATGGAAAGGGGGGATTCTATAGCAAGCACCTTGAGCAACAAGGGTAGTTCGGGGCCGAACCAATCAAGATGGTCCTGTCCGAACCAGTGTATGGGATCTTTCAGGAGGAAGTCGGAGAGCTTCTCTTCTGTACCGTCTATGAGGGATTCTCCACTTGGATGGGTGCCCATCCAGAGCTCTGCCTTGGGTTTCCCATCTGGTTTTTGCCCAAGAAGTGTGGGGATGAAGGAAGAATTGCCCCAATCGTACTCTTTCACCTGTGCCTTGATCTTGACAATATTCATACGTGCCTCCGTCTATGAGTATACAATTCTTTGCATTGTATAGCAAACAGAAAAATGACCCTCCGGATAGGGAGGGCCACAAATCAATACGGAAAAATCAGTTATCTCGCATACACCCGAGGAAGAACCACCATCGCAACTGCAAACGAAGCAAGGGTAGCGATCCAGGCGACCAGGACGCTTAGGAAGATTCCACCGAAGACAAATCCGACCAAGGCACAGACTGCTACAGTGATTGCATAGGGAATCTGTGTTGCAACGTGCTCAAGGTGAGGACAACCTGCCCCTGTTGAAGAGAGGATAGTCGTATCGCTGATGGGGGAGGCATGGTCTCCAAAGACCGAACCACCTAGGACTGCACTTACGCTGATCATCGCTGCATTGAGCAGAGCTGAACCTTCTAGGCCCATAGCCTGACCAAGCCCGACAGCGATGGGCATCACAATGGGGATCATGATGGCAAATGTACCCCATGAGGTTCCTGTGGAGAAAGAGATCAGGGCAGAGAGGGCAAAGGCAATGACAGGGATGAGGGCGATGGGGAAGCCACCTCCGACAACCACTTCACTGAGGTATGATGCAAGACCAAGCCCGCCGTCTTCAGGGCTGTACTTGATGACAGAACCGATTGTCCAAGCCATGGTCAGGATGATCAGGGCAGGAACCATGCTCTTGATACCATCACCGATAGCTTCACTTGCACCCTTGATGGTGAAAAGCTTGCGAGCAGTGTAGTAGATATAGGAGATGACCAAGGTAAAGATAACTGCATAGAAGAGAGCCATGGAGGCGTCTGTGTTGTTGAATGCATCAGCAAGGCTCATGGAAGCCATTGAAGCTCCGAGAGTTGCAATGCCTTCTCCGTCGATGGCGCCAAGATAAGTGGTCATGGGGAAGAGCGTTACCGCTGAGACAATGAGTACTATAATCGGGAACAGCATATCCAAAGGCCTTGCCTTTGCAGAGTTAGCCTCTCCTCCATCGTCTATCTCACCAGGGGCCGGGCCAAAATCTTCATTGTAGAGTTTTCCGGTCTCTTTTGCGTAAGCAATGCTCTTGGCCATAGGGCCGAAGTTTCTTCCAGTCAGGATGATGTAGAGCACCATACCCAGGGTAAGCAGTGCATAGAGGTTATAGGGAACCGAACGGATAAAGAAGGTGAATTCACTTACTCCAAGGGCAGAAAAGCCTTCAGATCCCTTTACTATAGACATGACGGTGATGACCCAGCTGGAGATGGGGACAAGGATACAGACTGGAGCTGCAGTGGAGTCAAGGATGTAGGCGAGCTGAGCTCGGGGGACACCATTCTTGTCGGTGATGGGGCGCATGACAGTACCTACTGCAAGGCTATTGAAGTAGTCATCAATAAAAATAAGCAGCCCACAGAACCAGGTCATCAGAAGGCTTGACTTGGAGGTGTGAAGCTTGTCAGCTGCCCAACGGCCAAAGGCACGGGCAGAACCAGTTCTGCTGAGCATCCCCACCAATCCACCAAGGAGGGCACAGAACAGGAAGATGCGGATGTTCCATCCGTCATTCAACGAATCTGCGAGCATATCGGTAAGGTTGAGAATTGCTACAAGGGGATTCCCTCCTGCAACAATCAGAGCTCCTGAAAAGATTCCCAAGAACAGGGATACCATCACATCCTTGGTTATGAATGCCAGGGTAATGGTGAGTACGGGTGGAATAAGACCCCAAATTCCAAAGCTTGCCATAATTGACCTCTCTCTATGTAATATGGCAAAACTATAGCATGGGTATAGTTACAAAGTACAGTAGAAATCATCAGATTAGTACTAATATTTACAGAATGTTACTTAGATAACAATAATCTCAAAATACCAAGAAAACCCTAGAAACCGGAATCACCCGTAAAACCAAGAAATTGCCCTCCTTTCGAGGGAGGGCAATCTACATGGAAGAGGACAATCACTAGCGAGAGATAAGGGAGAATCGTACTGAGAGAGCATCGATGGGCTTGTCTCCAAGATCCTGACCATACTCCAGCTGGTAGTAAGCGGCATCAAGGTGGAAGATGAGCAGATCCAGACCAACACCAATGCTCTGATACCCTTTGTTGATACCGTAGCGGACATCGAGGAAGGAGAGCAGTCTCACTGATGCACCAAGGCGGGTCTGTTCGAAGAAGCCTCTTGCCAAGGCATCGTCTTCCAATCCAGAAAGGGACATCACATCAAGTACATCAATGGCAATGATCGGCTTGATAAGGGATCCTACGTTGGGTGCCCATGTAAGACCTGCATCAAGTTTCCAGCCTGAGTCAAACTCAAAGGTCCCTGAGTCAGTACCAGCTGTAGTATTAGGGGTGGAAAGAGGACTTCCCAACACTGATTCTGCCCAGTTATTGACTGAGGGGAAAATTTCCATGGAATACTTGCCATTGAAGTTCCTAGCAACGGTGGAGAGTCTCAGCCCAAACGGGAAGTTGAAGTTGATACCAGCCGAGAGAGGAAGTGCATAGCCAGCGGCAAGAGGGACATCATTGAGATACTTGTCTGCAGGATCATCACCATCCTCAATCATATCAATAATACCTTTAGCATTCTGTTTTTGAAGGTAGAGCTTATACACAGCCCTTCCTGAAACACCAATATCCATTGACATAACATCGGGGACGAGGTTGAAGTTCAAACCAAAACCAACAGTAGCAGCAGTAGTGACCTGAGCTATGAGATTGAGTTTGGTAGAAAGGGTTTCAACTCCAATCTTATGAGTCATGATACGTTCCTGCGCCTCAAGTGCAATACCAAATCCACCAAGGGTGAGTACTATTGAAGAATCAGTGGTCAAGAGATCTCCATACCCTTGCCTGATAGTACCCAAAAAACTCGTAGCTCCATTTACCATGCCACCTTCAGTCCCTTTTTCGAACTCCTCAATCGCACCACTTTCCAGGATAGCCTTTGGGTTATATACGGTCATGGTTATCGCAGGAATAGAGAGCTTGAAGCCACTTCCTGCCAAGTTGGCAGGGTTCATCAGGAAACTGTCATAGTATCCTTTTACACCCAAACCAGCACCACCCATACTCAATACTCGGGTATTGGTGCCCATGAAGGGCTCTCCAGTCTGTTTGTAGATGACATCTTCAGGGTTAAAAACTTCAGCAGCTAAAGGAGCCACTACCAGAAGGACCAAAGCAATTACAATACTTATCAGTTTAATGTTTTTCATAGTTGTGCCTCCTTATTCCATCAACTCTTTATAGGTTTTTACAAATCCATCAGCACTAGTATCTGCGAGGAAGTCGTTCAATTGTGTGCTGAGTTGAGGAATCCCACTTAAATCATTAATTTTAATGATGTTAAGGAGTATAGCCTTAAAATAAGTCAGGCCTTCGTCACTTCCTGCTCTAATTGTTGATCCTTTAATGAATGCAGGCCAATCTTCATAATCAACTCCTGTTGCTGTGGGTTCTGTGAGCACATCACTTGCTTTAAGCGTACCCAAACCTAACTTTGTGTTGGCATTTAGATAAGCTTGTATAACGGTTGCAGCACTAACAGGGACACCAGAAATACTCTTTACGAAAGCATCGTGCTCAGTTATGAATACTGCCAAAGCATATTTAACCAAAGTAGGAGTATCTAAGACCGGTGAATCAACGTCTGAATCCCCCAAATTAGCCAAACTCATCATCTTCAAGGCTTGCTCCATTGAAGAACGGTAGACCTGTTGGTTAAGCAGGAAGCTCCTGTATGTCTTAGGCTCATAAGAGAACGTTGTACCATTGTAGGTAATGCCCATCAACTCAACAATACTTGGAGCCAGATTATTGATGGTACCAATAAAATCTTCTGCCTCAGTAAGTTCAAAGGGTTCGCCACGGGATCTTGTACCCTTATTCAAGCTATCCATAAGACTCCCAAGATCGAGTTTACCAGAGAAATTAATTGAAGCTGAACCTGAAATTTCTTCAGCTATTTGAGCAGCAAAGAGGGCATCATTGACTATTAAAAGAACCTTGTCCTTGTTAGCTGTTTCACCAAGCTTCGTATCAGTTGCTCCTGCCAAAGTACCTCCAATTTCAGTTAGGGTATCAACAGTATTACTGATAAGGTCAGTCATCAGCTGCAATGCAAGAAGATCGCCCTGGGTAAGTACATCTCCGTCATCAATCTTGGGAAGCTTCAGGTTCTCAAGAGTTTTCCCAAGTCCTGAACTACCTGGATCACTACCGTCTAGCTCTTCCTTAATTTTATCCAAGGTTTTATTGAAAACTTCTACTGTACCTTTTGCAGCAGCCTTTTGCCCAGAGCTAGCAGGGTTTTTAAGGTCGTTAAGGAAAGTCTCTTTCTGTTTCTGAGAACCTGATAGAGCGTTATCAATTATGGATTTTACTTCGTCTTGTTTTGCTTTGGGCTGAGGCTTCAACATTGTAGATTCAGTAAGACCAGTAACAGCCAACCCCATAGCAGAAGATCCACCACTAGAAATATCTTCAGTCCTCTCTGCACCAGTACCTATCGTAGCAATTGCTGCTGCAGCTGCCTCTGCCTGTGCGGTATTTGCTACTATAAAACCAGCGTCTTCATATACGTTACTATTGAACCCGCCCATAAATCCAGCAAGGTTTGAACGCATGTCCGCATCACATGAAATCATTGTCAATGCGAGTATGGGCACCAACAACACCAGAACTAATAATCTCTTCATAATCACCCTCCTATTTGGGTGGAAAACGCTTGTTCGTTCCCATCAAAATATAGTAACAAATAACAAAAGTAACGTTCTTTCTGTGTTTCAAGGTCATGTATTTCACCTATGTCATAACGGCCTTACATACATAAAACTAGCCTCTACAAAAATCGTTACACATTTTGTGTACTCTGTCCACCTTTTTGTATACATAAAACAGGCGAAATATTGCTATTCCACCTGTTTCCTTACATATGTATATTGTTGAGAGGGCTAGTATTCCTAAAAGAATAGTCCTTTGATAGCTTTTAGGTTCTCTTTCCTGTTTTCAGCTTCTCCGGCATACATGGTAGTAATTCTTTCTTTATAGAATTCTACGGTCTTATAACGAACCAACTTCATGGTGGAGTTTACCAGTCCATCAGCTTCGCTAAAAGGTTTCTCGATGATGGCGAATCTTACTGGTAGCCATACATTCGGGATGGAAGTTGCATGTTTCTCATATGACTTAAGATTTTCATCTATTGCTGCAAGAGCAGATTCAGGATCCTTACAACCCTTCTCTTCGATCAAGGCCTTGGCCACATCATCTTGTAATGTTACCAATGCAGTTGTAATCACTTCATGGTCATTGTACACCATAAGCTGGTTGAGGATCGGCAGGTTGTTGATCATCACCTCTTCTACTTCCTCTGGGCTGTACTTCTCACCATCCTTGGCGATTAAGAGGGCCTTGGCCCTTCCTGTAACTACAAGGAAACCATCCTCGTCATAATAGCCAAGATCCCCAGTCCAAAGCCAGCCATCACGAAGGGCTTCTTGTGATGCTTCAGGGTTCTTGAAATAGCCTTTCATGACATTCTCACCCTTGATGACAATCTCTCCCTTTTGTCCGACCTTCGCCTCATGTTCGTCATCAAGCATGATCTTGCAGGTTTCGGAGCCAGCTACCATGCCACTGGTGCCAAACTTATAACGCAAGGGTGAATTACTGCTGATGATGGGAGCAGCCTCAGTAAGGCCATAGCCCTGGAATACTGGGATGCCTATTGCAGCGAAGAACTTCTGCTGCTTGGCTTCAAGAAGGGCTCCCCCTCCTACGCAGTACAGCATCCTATTGCCAAATATTGCTCGGAGCTTGGGAAATACCAGCTTGTTGGCCAGGGCATATGCAGGCCAGGTCTTTATCTGCACCCATATACCGGGACGGCGGAATCCATCGCCGTTGCGAAGAATACCCGCCTCAAGGCCACGGTTGAAGATGCCTTCGATAAAGGCCCCTTTCTGATGGATACCTTGGGTCATCTTCTTCATGAAATTTCCGGTGATTGAGGGGACTGTCATAATAAAGGAAGGATTCAACTCCACCAGATTCTTGGGGAAGTTACGGATAATGGAGGCGTTGGCTCCCCGTGAGTCTACAAAATGTAGCGTGATACCCCTGAGCAGGGCTGTGTATATACCAACGGTGTGGGCAAAGGAGTGGTCAACGGGAAGCACAACCAAGGTCTCCAACTCGGCATCGGCCAATTTGAACAGGTCGATGGCGTCCTCACTGTTGGTCCAGTAGTTAAGGTGGGTCAGCATGATTCCCTTAGGATTGCCTGTGGTTCCGCTTGTATAACAGATGTTGATAGTGTCGTTCTCATCAATCTTTTTCTCAGCCTTACTGACCAACTCGGGATCTTTTTTTAGGGCCTTTTCTCCTGAGGCGAGCATCCCACCCCATGTGACAAAATCCTCTCCTTCCTTCCAGCCAGCCTCTTCGACCTGTTTTTTCAGCCGTTCGTCCATTTCATCTAGATACAGAAACAGGACCTTATGGTCAAAAAAAGGAAGAGCCTTCACTGTATTGGCAAGAGTATTGCTGCTTACAGCAATTGCGTACGCTTCGCTATGGTTGATCCTAAATGCAATCTCCTCTGGAGTCAGCTTGATGGAAAGAGGAACACTTATGCCCCTTGCCTTTATGATACCCAATTCACAAGTCACCCAGGAGCTCTTACCTTCACTAAGGATTCCGACAGTCTGTTCAGCTTTGAAGCCTGCAGACAAAAGGTGTGCAGCGACAGAGTCAGATAGGGTATCTGTCTGGGCAAAAGAGCTGGGAACCCACCCCTCCTCCATCCTGGTATTTGTATATGCGCGGTTGCCATATTTTGCTGCCGCATTATGCAACATGGTAATGATAGTTCTTTGCATTGTTGTGCTCTCCATAAGGGGGATAGGGAAAAATGTATGTTTACTATACATTTATACATGAATTGTCAAGAAAACACAATGAAAAAATAGAGCCAATTTATGCACATTGGCATCCTTATCATACAATTGACCTGACCCGGAGAATATTGGTTGTTTCAGAAAGGCTTGCGGTACTACAGACTACTTCACAGGAACCTGGGATGGCTCCATGGAGAACTCATAGACAAGGCCGTCAAATATCTTAGTGCAACGCCCCACAACAGTGCCGTCCTCGAGGATACACATCCCTCTGCACCACAGGTTAGCCGAACGTGGGTCAAGCTGGAGGTGGCTGCATATCTCTTCATTGGGAGTGATGGCCGCCACCTTAGCCTTGGCGAAAGAACATTTCTGTCCATAGTGGTTGCTGAGGATCTCAAAGACAGATTCGTCACAGTACTCTTCCATCCGGAGAAGAGGATCAGCAAATCTTGCTGCGATGTAGTAATCACTGAGGACAGTGGGCTTGTCACCTAGCAGATGCAAACTCTTAACATGCCAAATCTGATTGTTTGAGATGTGATCATCAACATCAAGTTGTTGTTTGTCAGCAGTTGTCGCAAACAGCTTTTCCTTAAGCAGGATCTTATATCGTCCCTTTACGGCCTTATCAGAGCCTTGGGAATAGTCAAGGTCAACGACAACCCTATTGAAAAGTACATACGAACCACGGCCCCTGGTTCTCGTAATGTACCCATGTGCGACAAGCTCCTCAAGTGCCCTACGGATGGTCACTCGGGAAACCCCATACTGCGAACATAGGTTCATCTCTGTTGGCATCTTGAAGCCTTCACTCCACTCGCCTGAGATAATCTTCATCTGCAATTGCGAAAGTATGGTCTTAAACTTCAAAGCCATGGGGAACCTCCATAGTGCAAGGATGAGAGCATTCACACATATAGTATAATACAACCTATGCAACAAATCATTAAGGATTTTGTACTAGTTAGGAAAGTATAAAATAATCTCAAAGCAAAGTAAACATGCCTGTAAGCAATACCAAACGATATACTAATATTTTATCCTGATTTTTAAACATGACAAATGCATTGATAGGGATGTACAAGGGGTTCCTACAAAAAGGATAAAAACCGAAAGAATATTGATTGCTTCCATCTTATCTTTTAAAGCGTAAGATTCATTGCGAGTTTTGATACTTCTTAATAATAAAGATTTGGGTGGGGGTAGCCTATATTTCATCAATGGTTTGTATTGGCACAATGATGAATCTTAACAAGACCAGCGGCTATCCCTTACTCATCTTAACAAAAATCAGCAGTACTGTTGCTGTATTTTGTTTCTTTCTTACTCATACTACTATAAAAGATGCAAATCTACCATATCTTTTTTAGTTTGATTAGGCCTTTGATTGAAAATTCAATCTTTCTTCCGGGTAAATATCTATCCTGCTTTTCTTCTATCAAAAAAATTTTCACCATTTTATTCTCCAATAACTCCAATTGCTTCTCCCCTTTTTTCTTAACTCACAGCATGGTTTTCCCAGCAATAAACCTCACCCTTTCTTTCTCGTCAAAATTTAAGTATTATTGTATATAAGGCTAATGAATAACCACAGGAGGATTATATGGCTTATACTGAACCTTTCGATGTGATTGACGAACAAACTCGAAACATCTCACGAGCAATTACCAGCTTGCGAGAGGAACTGGAAGCGATCGACTATTACAACCAGCGCGTCAATACAACCACAGACCAAGAACTAAAAGAAGTTATGGCACATAACCGTGACGAGGAGATTGAACATGCAGTCATGGCCTTTGAATGGCTGAGAAGAAATATGGCAGGCTTTGACGAAGATATGAAAACCTACCTTTTTACTGAAGGCTCCTTGCTTGAAGTAGAAGAGCAGGCAACTGGAACGGAAGGGACTGCAGAACCTGTTGGTTCAAAATCCGGTATGACAATTGGTAATTTGAAGAATTAGCATAATTTTCCGACACATAACCAAGGAGGATTTCTTTATGGATATGTTTAAAAGAGATTTGGCACCACTCACAGCTGAAGGCTGGAGTGAAATAGAGAAAAGGGCAAAAGAGGTTTTGCTGTCACGCCTTACCGCACGCAAAGTAGTGAATGTTCAAGGACCCAAGGGCCTTGAGTTTACTGCAGTCAATGAAGGAAGACTTACCCTATGTGACGATGGCGATGTTAAGGCGGGCGTATATACCCTGAAACCTTTAACTGAGGCACGCGTTCGCTTCACCCTTAACCGCTGGGAAGTGGACAACTTGGCCAGAGGAGCTAAGGACATTGATTTTGACAGCCTGGATGAGGCTGTGGAGAAGCTTGCTCTCTTTGAGGAAAATGCAATCTACAACAGCTACAAAGCTGGCGGTATCAAGGGACTGAAAGAGGCATCTGCACATAAGGTATTACCCCTTGGCGATAACGGTACTGATATCCTGACAGCCCTGACCAAAGGTGTCATGGAGTTGGAGAAAAGCCACATCAATGGCCCCTACTCATTAGTTGTAGGATCAGCAGGCTGGATAGCCCTTCATAAGGAAGCTCAGGGCATGCCGCTGATTGAACGAGTCGAAAGAATGCTTGGGAGCAAAGTAATATTTGCAAGTTCAGTCGAAGGTGCCGTCCTTGTCCCATATGACAGTGATGACCTGGAACTGACCATCGGTCAGGACTTCGCCCTTGGCTACGAGTCCCATGACACTAAGGAACTGACCCTTTTTGCGACAGAGTCCTTTACCTTCCGTGTCTTGGAGCCTAAGGCAATTGTCTGCTTCAAGTAAGCAAAGCAATTTGAACATTGAATTTCAGGGGTCAGGTGCAACAGCACTTGACCCCTTCCTATATATTCACAAGCGTACATAATAGCTTTTCATATAATCTTAAGACAACAGTATGAATAAGGCCCACAATCCTAAGATCATGGGCCATTTGAGCGCTAGAAGGGAATCGAACCCTCGTCTCATGCTTGGGAAGCACGAGCACTAACCGTTGTGCTACTAGCGCGTCAAGTGGATAGTACCAAAGAAAGGGCAAAGTGTAAATAACAAATTGAGGAAGGTGATCAAAATCACGTTTTCAGAGTAATCCTTATCTAAGTACTTGGGGTACAAAAAGAACAATTTCTGTTTGGTAATGAAGACTGGGAAAAAGTAATCAGAATTTGTAAAATTGGGAATTTGTTATTAGTTTGTATTATATATATTTGCAGAAATATAAAAATTTCAATCAGAAAAAATATTTGACATCCATCCCCCGCTGGGGTACAGTACTCTTAGATAAAATAAATTGGAGGCTATATGGCCACAGTACAACTGAAAAACATCTGTAAGGTGTATGACGGAAACGTCAAGGCTGTCGATAATGTTAATATCGACATCAAGGATCGGGACTTCGTAGTCTTGGTCGGACCTTCGGGTTGTGGTAAGTCCACAACACTTCGCATGATTGCTGGTCTTGAAGACATCACCAGCGGTGAACTCTACATTGACAATAATCTAGTCAACGATGTTCCCCCCAAAGACAGAGACATTGCAATGGTATTCCAAAACTATGCTCTGTATCCCCACATGACCGTGTATGATAACATGGCATTCGGTCTTAAGATCCGCAAGTTCCCCAAGGAAGAGATTGACCAGCGCGTACGCGAAGCTGCAAAGATTCTCGAAATTGAGGAACTCCTTGAAAGAAAGCCCAAGGCTCTTTCCGGTGGACAGAGACAGCGTGTTGCTGTAGGTCGTGCAATTGTTCGTAAGCCAAAGGTATTCCTCTTTGACGAACCTCTTTCAAACCTTGACGCAAAGCTTCGTGTTCAGATGCGTGCTGAGATTTCCTCACTGCACAATCGCCTGAAAGCAACGATGATCTATGTAACCCATGACCAGGTTGAAGCCCTTACCATGGCTGACGTCATTGTTGTCATGAAGTTTGGTATCATCCAGCAGATTGGTGGACCTCTAGCACTGTACAACGATCCCCAGAACAAGTTTGTTGCCGGATTCATCGGTTCACCACCAATGAACTTCCTTGAGACAGCTATCGAAGCCGATGGTTCTGATCTCTATGCAAACGAAGGGACTTTCCGCTTGAAGCTGAATGCTGAGCAGAAGAAAATGCTCACCCCATATGTTGGTAAGAGCGTTACCTTTGGTATCCGCCCTGAAGATGTAAAGTTCAGCCATGCAGAGAAGGATGGAGAGACCATCAATGGTCGTGTAAGTGTTGTAGAGCCCCTCGGTTCTGAGACCCACGTCTATATTGCAACCTCCAAGAGCCAGGTCATCGGAAAGATTGATCCTACCGTAATCCCCAAGGTTGACAGCAAGATCTACTTGATCCCTGATATGGCAAAAGTAAAGTTCTTCGACATTGATACCGAACAGGTCATCAAGGCTGGAAAATAAGTTTTACCGACTATCAAGAACCGGTCCATTGCTGGACCGGTTCTTTTTTACCTTATCTTACCTGCTGCATAAGGGGTCTCTTCCATCACATAAGGCCTTAACTTCACTATGCTAAATCATAACCCATATTTACTTATCCATAAACAAGAACACCTCGATAGGCACGAGGGTTATAAGATTGCACTATCGACGAACTTGATGTCCTCAACCACAAGAAAGCACTGTTTATCAATTGCTCTTGCCAACTTGAGGATTTTCTTGGATTCCCTACGTCTCACCTGGACAAAAAGAAGAATCACCTCGCCATCACGACCCTGTCCGGAAAATTCAGTTACACGAAACCCTTCTGCCCTGAGTTTTATAGCGACCTCCCTACCCTTAACACTGAAAACTTTCACTACCTGCTCCCCTATCTTCAGGAAGCTCTCCATAGTAATCCCTACGAAGGTACCTGAAGCGAATCCCAAAGCAAAGGCAAAGGCAGTAATGGGATCGGTGAGATTGGTAATGACGTTGGAAACGGCAAAAACCCATATGAGGGACTCGACAAAGGCAATGGAAAAAGCGATGCCTCGCTTGGATCGGATGATCATAGCATGACGAAAAGTCCCTAAGGAGACATCAAACACCCTTGCTACAAAGATAAGCAAGGCCAACAAAATTGATTCTTGTGAAAACACAGTGCTACTCTCAAATTATTCTATTATATATTTTTAGGAGATTTATACATCAGGCCCGCATCTGGACAATAAGGCATTGCAGAGAAACAAACAAAACAGCGCAGGATATTGTTTTCACTGTATGGAAATATTCCGGCTTCGGAATATTTCCATACAACTTATAGTTTGACATCTTGTCTTGTCCCTTACCTGTCTTTTTCTTATCCTTTTTTCTTTTACTAAAACAGTGCCTTATAGAGACACTTCACAGCATCCTGTGCCTGCTCATTATTCACCCCGAGAAGGACAGAAGTGTCGGAAGATCCATAGTTGAAGAAATTCAGTTCAATTTTGTCTTGAGCCAAGGCTGTGGTACTTTTTGCTATGACAGAACTGTCCTGCATAACACCAGAACCTACGATACCTACGACAGCATGCCCATGGTCAACACCGGCCTCTTCCAAATCAAACTCACTTTTCAATCTGCTGCACATTGCATTGAGAACACTCTCACTTGCCTGTGTACTATCAAAGAACCAGACCATACTGTCTATCCCGAACAAGGAGAAAGTGGGCCGTACTCCAAAGATATGCAACATGGTCAAAAGGGCATGCCGAATGCCGGTTCTTTTGAACAGCATAAGCTTTCGCAAGGAAAGACGGCTAAAGCCCCCTTTTGCAGAGATACCGACCAGAGGATGATCCCCAATCTCACGCATGGGAAGGATCATCGTCCCTGCATCTAGGGGAGCATTGGTATTTTTTACATTGATGGGAATGTTAGAAGCAAGGATGGGGGCGATGGCTTCCTCGTGGAATACCCCAGCACCTACCCCTGCAAGTTCCCTTACTTCACGATAGGTCATCTCAGTGATGACCTTTGCATCAGGAATAAGCCTCGGGTCAACAGAGAACACCCCTGAAACGTCTGTCCAGTTCTCATAGGTCTCTGCATTGGCTGCACTTGCAAGGATGGCCCCTGTTATGTCTGAACCACCACGGCTGAAGGTTTTGACCTTCCCCTCGGGGTCACATCCATAGAAGCCAGGAACGACATATTGTATCTTGGGTTTAATCGCTGTTTTAAGATTAGTCCATGTCTGTGGGTTCACCGTCCCGTCATGGTTGATGACGATAAGGGGATCGGTATCAAGGAATTCCCATCCGAAAAAGGTCGCGACCATCTTTGCGGCAAGATATTCGCCCCTGCTCGCCGCATACTCTGCACCATGACCGGCGTCAATCATCTGACGAACTTCCTCCAAAATGGGAAGGAATGGTTTTGTATCCATACCCAATTCTGCAAGGATGGAAGTATACCGTTTGGCAATTTTCTTGAATTGATCCTTACAGGTAAGCCCTTGCTGAACCATGGCGTTACATGCATACAGCATGTCGGTGACCTTCTCGTCATCCTTGGAACGTTTGCCAGGGGCAGAGACAATGAGTATCTGTCTCCTTGGATCAGAATCAACGATCTGCTTGACCTTCCGTATCTGTTGGGCTTCAGCTACAGAGCTTCCACCAAATTTGCACACTATCATGAGGGATACCTCCCGGCATTTATACTTTACTGTTTTCCTATTGTATTGAACGCTCATCACTTGTGCAAGAGAAAGGAATTAGATGATCCTTAAGATGCTTTGGATGTGCGTTTCCAATCACAAAAAAGGCATCTGTACATAATTCCCATTTTTCTGTATCGTTCTCCTAACCATGGAGGCCTTCCTTAATTTGACTTACTGCAGGTTAAGGTCGTTGAAGTCATCCTACTATCCCACAGATGCGAGATAAGGATGAAGTGATGGAACAACCGACAAACAACGTGACAACCTATATTGTCAAAGTCTTGAATGGAATGGCCCAAGGCCTCTTTGCGAGTCTGATAATTGGCCTGATCATCAAGCAGGCAGGGCTCTATCTGGATTCGGCAATACTCATGCAGATAGGACAGATCGCCCAATATATGATGGGCCCTGCCATTGGTGTAGGCGTTGCCCTGGCGGTGGGGGCACCGCCACTTGCAGTATTTACCTCAGCGGTAGTTGGAGCAGTAGGGGCCGGTACCTTCGTCTTTGATGCTTCGCTTCTTTCCAAAGTCATCATAGGGGAACCGGTCGGGGCCCTTTTGGCCTCCCTAATCGGAGCCGAAGTGGGAAAAAGGATAGCAGGCAAGACAAAAGTCGATATACTCCTCATCCCCCTCTTTGTCATTGCCGCAGGATCGATCACGGGAATCTTCCTATCGCCTGTGGTTGCAGCATGTATGAATGCCATCGGAACGCTTATCAACCATCTGACAACGCTCTACCCCATCCCTATGGGAATACTGGTTGCAGTCGTTGTAGGGATGGTTCTCACTCTTCCCATAAGCAGTGCAGCAGTCTGCATCTCCCTTGGCATCAGCGGACTCGCAGCGGGTGCTGCGACAGTTGGCTGTTGTGCTCAGATGATAGGATTTGCCTGCTCTGGCTACAAGGAGAATAAGATCGGTGGCCTTATCAGCCAAGGGTTGGGCACTTCCATGATCCAGATGCCTAACATTGTAAAGAACTGGCGTATCTGGGTTCCCCCGACACTCACTGCTGGAATTCTCGGCCCCTTTGCCACCACCCTCTTCCTCATGGAAAACAACGCAGCGGGATCTGGGATGGGTACAAGCGGCCTCGTCGGACAGATCAACACCATTGCAGTCATGGGCATTGAATCGTGGTGGAAAATTGCACTGCTGCATTTTCTGCTACCCGCTGTCATCTCACTTGTCATTTCCCATGGCATGAGAAAAAAAGGTTGGATCAAGGATGGCGATTATCTGCTTTGAAGATAGGTACCTTCGATCAGAAGGACTTCTCTTCAACCTTGGGATGCAAACCTACTGAAAATCTGAGTCAGTGTTCCTTCACTTTTTTGAGTGATAGTGATCACCATTGGCATACCAGGAAGAGACTTTGCCAGGCAAGGAATAGATCTTCGCTACCCTAAAATGATAGCATAAAACAAGTTTCCACCCATTTGTTTGATGGCGAACCACCTTTACATTAGAGGACACCTATGGTACTACTACCTATCCGAAACTCTTCGGCATAAGGAAATTTTGTGCACCCAATTCAAGAGAACAAGATGGGCATCAAGCCCATACCATCATTAGTACTATCCATGTCCTTTCCCATCATGATCAGCATGATGGTCCAAGCCCTCTACAATGTGGTGGATAGCATATTCCTGGCTCAGTACAGCGAATCTGCCCTTACAGCCGTCTCTCTGGCTTTTCCCATGCAGAACCTGCTTATTGCGGTGGCAGTAGGAACCTCCTTGGGAGTAAACTCCCTCTTGGCAAGAAAACTCGGTGCAAAGGACTATGTGGGGGCTGAGAAAGCCGCCAACAACGGCCTGACGCTCTCCTTCTTCAGCTGGATACTGTTTGCTATCATAGGGCTCTTCTTCTCCAAGACCTTCTTTGGGTTTTTCACTGATGACCCCACCCTCCTACAGATGGGAACGCAGTATGTGACCATCTGCTTCTTCTTCTCGTTCGCCATATTTGTAGACATTACGTGCGAGCGCATCCTGCAGGCTACAGGGGACACTGTACGTCCCATGATCATCCAGAGCACAGGTGCTATCATAAACATCATACTCGACCCAATCCTCATCTTTGGTCTCTTTGGCCTTCCCTCCATGGGCGTATTGGGAGCTGCCATCGCCACCGTCATAGGCCAGCATGTGGCAGCCCTGCTTGCCATATACTTCGTACGCAAGAACAAGGAAGTGAAGATAAGGGCAAGGTACTTCAAGCTTGAAAAACGCACGGTCATTGATATCTATGCAGTCGGTCTGCCTTCGATCATCATGCAGGCTATCGGCACCATCATGACAACGAGCCTCAACAAACTGCTTATATCTTTCGGAACTGCAGCAGTATCGGTTTTTGGGGTATACTTCAGGTTACAGTCCTTTGTCTTCATGCCCATCTTCGGTCTGAACAGTGGTATGATCCCAGTACTGGGGTACAACTACGGGGCGAAGAATCCCAAGAGGATGATGGCGACCATCAGGGTGGGCCTGATAGTAGCCCTCTTCATCATGACAGCAGGCTTTGCCGCCTTCATGCTCTTCCCCGGTGCCCTGCTCTCCCTGTTCAACGCTTCCGATGAGATGATGGCCATCGGTAAGATCGCGCTACCAAGGATAAGTCTCTGCTACATCAGCGCTGGTATCTGCATCACCTTGGGAGCCCTCTTCCAAGCTGTAGGGGACGGCTACATCAGCATGCTGATATCCATCACCCGACAGCTTATATTCCTGGTTCCTGTTGCATATCTCCTAGGACATTTTTTTGGACTCGATGCCGTCTGGTATGCCTTCATCATAGCTGAAAGCTCTGCATTGGCACTTTCGCTCCTCTTCTTTGTACGGGTGTACAGGAAGCGGATAAAGCCGCTCTATGCTGCACTACAATGAGCTTAAAATCCTCCTCAGATTCTCAGGCTGTGAAATAGGAAATACGAGTAGATGAATCATGTACTGGGGTAGCATGAGCATGTACATTTGTAGCATAGCAATTACGGATGCATGCATGTATACTACAGGTGACTACATAACACATCTCTAAAAATACAGATGTTTGAGTTATAGTTTTCCTTATGTGGATGATTGCTACCTGCAAGAAACTCGTAAACCATCCACCCTAGGTACGAGAGACAGAGAGAGAACCAAAGCTGTTATGACCACCAAAAGATGATGATGAGCGTGTACCAATTGGTTAGGGGGGAGTATTTCAGAATGAAAATACTTGAGAAAATTGATCATTATAAAAAAGCAATTGATGAACTTCGCCCCTTTGAGGGCCATCTGTTGAACGAGTTGAAAAGCTATTACCGTATCGGCCTTACCTGGTCCAGCAATGCCTTGGAAGGGAATACCCTCACAGAGAGTGAAACCAAAGTACTGTTGGAAGATGGGCTGACTGTAGGGGGAAAGCCTCTCAGCGATACATTTGAAGCCATTGGCCACGCTAAAGCCTATGACTTCATGTTCACCCTCCTTGGACATCACCAAATATCTGAAGATGATGCCCTTACCATGCATCGTCTGTTCCTAAGGGATATCAATCTTCCTTTTGCCGGCACGTACCGAACAGAGCCAGTACTTATCACCGGGTCGAAGTATCCCGTTTGCAAAGTCAAAGAGATTGAAACAGAGATGAAAGCCCTGTTTCAATGGGTAGCTTCTGAACGCAAGAACTATCATCCTGTTGAGTTTGCAGCCCAGCTGCATAGGCGCTTTGTTTCCATCCATCCGTTCATCGACGGAAATGGAAGAATATCCCGCTTACTTATGAATACAGCGCTCCTACAGGATGGCTACATGCTTGCCATAATCCCACCTATACTACGGCAGAAATATATCATGCTCCTCGAACAGGCTCATACGGAAGATCAACCGTTCATAGACTTCATAGCTGGACGGGTTCTCGAATCAGAGAAAGAGATCATGCGCCTTTTGCATATACCCATTCCATAACACCGGAGTATCATCGGCAACGACTTCGCTCGCATTTCTGCATTCCTGCACACGTTTACTGTGAAGGAGCAAAGCTGAAAGAAAGCCTATCTTTCCCTGTCAAAGTATCTGAGAATGAATTCTCGCAAGTCGATTGAACGGAAAGGTGTGGTCATATTCCCTGATTATCTTCAATTCAGATGCTATACGTCCGTACTTACTCCCACTCAATCGTCCCTGGCATCTCCACCTCATCTATCCTTGGTATGTATTCCTCAGGAATAATAAGGTTCCATTTAGCCTGAAGTTTTCCGTCTCGCCCTTGTACCAAATACCTTACACTATCACCTGATTTAATACGACATGTTTCAAAAAACTCTGTTCCTAACATTTCCCCAACATAATAGTTCTCAAGAAAATAGCCCACTTTTTGATAAAGGACCTTTTTATTGTACAGTTCCATATAATTTAACAATTTGTCTGTATCTAAATCTTCAACTGTTTTAGTGATATTAATTAACTCTTCAATACCACCAACCTTAGATACAAGGTTAATACTATCTACATATGTTCTTTCCTTATCTGTTACTCGAATACCTTCAATATTTTTCACTTGGATAACACCATCATTAAAAGCAGAACTAATATACTTATAAGTATTTCCCATAAAATCGAATGTATTAAACCGTTTTTCTGATGATACATATACTGTATTATATACTTGGTTTGCCATGCCATAAAACTCAAAGGCAGTATGATGTGACACATACGACTCATCATTAATGGCTGATGCAATTTGATACTTATTCGCAATGATATCTCCAGTGGTCAAATCTATACATGTATACAAGTCCTTGCGAATCCTTTCCACATATCTTTTCTTCAGCCACCTGGTAATTAATGATGTTGATGTACTTTCATTACCAGTAATTGCTATAACGTCACCTAATGAAAATGTTATATATTTAGACAATTGTTTATATGCATTCATTGTTATTTCATTTCCTTTTCAATCTTGCTTGTCTTCAACTAAGGTTGAGTTATTTCAAGGTTACTTTAATAATACACCGATGTTGCTTATTTTCAAGCAACATCGGTGTATTATTAAAGTAATATACAAAAAAAGTCATAGAATATCGCAAAAATTAATTTCTACAATATTTTATGACCATTTTTTATATGAAAGAATTCACTTGAGCAAAGGGGATACCCCCTTTATGGATAATGCAACAACTGGTTAGACATGACAATGAGAGAAAAAACCACTCAAAGGAACATACAATACCACTACTCCCACTCAATGGTCCCAGGGGGCTTGCTGGTGATGTCATAGAGTACACGGTTGACTCCGCTTACCTCATTGCAGATCCTGTTCGCAGCCCTCTCGAGTACCTCAGGGGGGAAACGGTACCAGTCGGCAGTCATCGCGTCCTCACTGGTTACTGCTCGCAGGGAGCAGACCTCCTCATACGTCCTCTCGTCCCCTTGCACCCCGACGCTCTTTACAGGAAGCAGACATGCCAAAGCCTGCCATATCTCATTGTAGAGACCAGCTGAGCGGATCTCCTCGATGAAGATGGCATCGACATCACGCAGGGTATCAAGACGCGTCTTGGTGACCTCACCCACACAACGAACCCCAAGGCCAGGGCCGGGGAAGGGATGACGGTTCACCATATCCTCCGGCAAGCCAAGTTCACGTCCAAGGGCGCGAACCTCATCCTTGAAAAGTTCACGCAAGGGCTCAAGCAACTCCCACTTGAGATCCTCAGGAAGGCCACCCACATTGTGGTGGCTCTTTATGGTTGCAGAGGGCCCACCTGAAGGGCTCTTGCTCTCGATGACATCGGGATAGAGGGTACCTTGTGCCAAAAAGGAAATCTCCCCTGCACTTCGGGCTGCATCATAGAAGGTGTCGACAAACACCTTACCGATGACCTTTCGCTTGGCTTCTGGCTCTGTAATCCCTTGCAATGCATCAAGGAATGCATCCTGGGCATCAGCATATTGCAACCTTATCTTATAGGAATCACGGAAGACCTTCTGAACCCTTTCGGCTTCACCCTTACGAAGCATACCGTTGTTGACAAAGACACAGACCAACTGGTCTCCGATAGCCTGATGGATAAGGACGGCAGCAACAGCTGAGTCCACCCCACCAGAGAGACCGCACAACACCTGCTTGTCTCCGACCTTCTTGCGAATATCCTCGATGGCAGTTGAGACAAAGGATCCCATATCCCAATCCGGGGAAGCCTTACAAATCTTCAGGACAAAGTTGGAGAGCATAAGGGTTCCTTCAGAGGTATGTACCACTTCAGGATGGAACTGTACCCCATAGAAATGCTTCTCATCATTCTCCAGGACTGTAAACTCACAGTTTTTTGTGCTGCCTGTCTGTCTGAAGCCTTCGGCAAGGGTAGCCACAGAGTCACCATGGCTCATCCAAAGCTTGGACTGGGAGGAGATGCCTTGCAGCAAAGCGGAACTGCTGTCCATGACCTGGAGTTCTGCAATGCCATACTCGCGCTTGTCAGGACGCTGGACACTCCCACCATTTTGGACACTCATTACCTGCAGGCCATAACATATACCTAGAATAGGGATACCCAAGGAGTAGATAGCCTCATCAGGTCTGGGAGAGCCAGCTCCACTGACACTGGAAGGGCCTCCTGAGAAGATGATGCCCTTGGGCTGCATCTTCCTAAGCTCTTCAGCGGTGGTCGTATAGGGGACTATCTGGGAGTATACGTGCATTTCACGCACTCTTCTTGCTATAAGCTGACTGTATTGGGCACCAAAATCGAGTACTACGATGGTGTCGTGAGAGAACTGTTGCATGATATGCTCCTATGGGTTCTGGTTAGGGGAAAGTATACAGAAAACTGTTTTCTGTTGCTACCAAGCAAGGGAACTCACTGGTGGATAGGCACGTTTGACAGCTGCTGCCAAGGCAAGGCCGAGGACAACACCAACGCCGCTTTGCACAAGATTCCAAGGGATCTCTGCAGCCGCTACCGATACACCGCTGATGAAGATGGCTGAAAGGGCAAAGTATCCCAAGGAGACAGTGGCCATGCAGACTATGCCTGCAAGGATCTTGGTGACAAAGGGAACTGTCGCTGAATCCTTTCGGCGTACGATAAGGGCAATCAGCAAGCCTTCAAGCCCATGCACTACAAACGAGATGGGTGCCCACTGGGCATATCCGCTGAACAGGTCAGCCAGAGCTGTCCCGAGACCAGCTGCGATGAAGGCAGACCATGGACCGAACGTGAAGGCGATAAAACATATAGCGACATCACAGAGGTTGATATAGCCCTTTGCAGTGGGAATGCGGACTATCATAGTGAAGACGACGACAACAGCTGTAAGGACCGCCACAACAGCGACCTTCAGTGCATTTCGATTTTTTTCCATGGGGGAATTTCTCCTATCAAGTTCTGAACATGAACCACAAGACTACAGGTATACTAAAAGAAATGACAAAATCCGTAAAGCCATGTCGGTACGAATCCAAGCTATGATAGCTAGTTCGCCTCTCACTTCTGCCGAACCCCCGCTGCTCCAGGCTCATAGCAAGAAACGGGATCGATCGCAGGGCCACGACCAATGCACTGGTGAGGGTGGGAAGGAGGTCTCTCAGACGCTTGAAAATCGAACGTTTTTTCTCCAAATCTCCCCCTTCACGCAGGCGATGGCTCTCGGTAATCTGGGTAAAGCTGTCGGCTATGAACGGGATATAGGTAAAGGACAGGGTTACCACCAGAGAAGCCTTGTAGGGCAAGCGGTACCAGCGCAAGGCGAGCATCACATCAGTCATGGGAGTGGTAGCAAACAGCAGCGTACATGCGTACGTGATGCCGATGAAACGCCCTCCCAGCCTTGCGGCTTGCAGGGCGCCTTCCTCTGTGATGAGGGAAAAGGATCCGATGGTGATCAGGCTCTTGCCGCTACGCACATTGAAGGGCATGAACAGGGCCATGAAGATGAGCATGGGAAGAATGGACTTGAAGGTCCTTCCCGTATGACGCAGACCTGTGTTCACACTTCCTAGCAGGATCAAGAGGAGAACAGTCAGATAAAGGCCTTCCAGGGTCACCGGAAGGAACAGCCAGATGCAGATGAGCAGCATTGCCATGATCTTGGCCCTCGGATCCATACGGTAGAGAAAGCCGTGTCCTGCAACAAAGGTGTTTGTAGTCATGCTCGCTCCAAGACACCTGCCTCGATGGCATAGGTGGTCTCACTGACGAGGGAGGCAAACTTGCGGTCATGGGTAATAAGCAGGATACCTGCTCCGTTGCGCCGCAATAAGGCTATGATGGAAAGCGCCACCGCATAGGTCAATGCGTTGTCCAGCTCGTCAAGGATATAGAAAGGACGATCCAGCAGATAGTAGACAGCTGCCTGCAAAGCCTTCCTGAGGGGGTAGCTCATAGTGGAAGGGGTCTCTTCCAGATCAAGGCCAAAGAGGGAGGCGCATTCAGAGACTAGGGTATTGACCTGATCCCCACTGAGATCCTTGCGCCTCTTCAGCGACCAGGACAACTCCTCCCTGACGGTAGGCAGGAATATCTGCAGATCAGGATTCTGGAACAGGTAACCGACACTGCGGTTCAGCTCCCTTTGCCCCATCTGTTTTCCATCGAGGGTAAAAGCCCCCTCCCTTGGTTCATCCAGGCCGCACAACAACCTGCTGAACGTGCTTTTCCCACTGCCATTCGGCCCTACCAGGGTGACAAGATCCCCACTGTGTATCTGGAAGGAGGGTACGGACAACCTGAAGGGCTTGGACTCCAGGGTACTGACACGGGAGCGAACAGTAAGAATATCTGAGCAAGCAAGAGTATGTTCAGTAATAGCTGCAAGCTTCTGGGCCTTCAAGGGATTGGGAAGCTCATCACCACAGAGGACGGAGAAGGCTTTGAGTACCTCATCTTTCTCGCCAAAGCGGACTTTTCCGTCTTCCAAAAGGGCAAACCGGTCAAAGAGATCTTCGAACTGTTCCAGATAGCGGGAAGCAAGCACCAACGTGGTCTGTTCCCCTTTTCGTATCAGGGTGGTCAGGTAGTCGCGCCAGGAGCGGTCCAGGTCATCAAAGGATTCGTCCAACACCCAAAGATGGGGGTTGAGCGCTTGCTGGACAGCAAGCAGAACCCTCTTGCGCTCCCCTCCGCTCAACTCCTGTTGACTTGAGGTGCGTAGCGGTTCCAAGCCCCAATTGGCAATGGCAGTATCGACACGCTTTGCGATCACCTCACGTTCCATGCCCAAGGCCTCCAAAGGGAAGGCGATCTCATCCTCAACGGAGAGTGCGACAAACTGCTCCTGGGGATTCTGGGAGACATAGCCACAATCAAGCAACAGTTCCCAGGGCTCTGTATGCTCGAGATCCTTGGAACAGACATGGATACTGCCTTCCATACTACCAGGAAGATATTTTGGGCAGAGACCGCTGATGATTCGGGCAAGGGTGCTTTTTCCTGTATCAAAGGGAGCGAGCAAGAGCGTCTTGCTCGCATATTCCAGTCGGAGATTCAAACCTGTGAGGACAGGGGTGTTCTTCTCATCTTTCCATGACTGGTAGGTAAAACAGAGATCCCTGACCTCAAGACAGGGCCCTCTTTCACCCTTAGCTGGGCAGTTCATTGAACCGCTTCTTCACCTCTCCATACACCCGTTCGTGCAGTACGGCGATCTCCTCTTTGGAGAGAAGATCTGTCGGAATGGGCTTGCCAATGGAGAGGTAGGCATGCACGCGCCTATAGTCAGTGATTCCCTCAAGACCATCACGGATACCCTTAATGGTAATGGGAACAATGATAGCCTTGGAACGGGTTGCCAGCTTGAGACTCCCATTCTTCAGTTCCCCGATAGTGTCAAACTTACTGCGGGTCCCTTCGGGGAAGATCAGCATCGGGTTGCCTTCCTTGAGCTTCTGCACACCTTTGAGAATCGCCTTCACCGTATCATGGGGGCTGGTCCGCTCGATAAACACACACCCCAAGGCATAACACCAGAGGTTGATGAAGGGCATCCTCTTCAACTCTGCCTTTGCAAAGACACTGGCCCAAAGCTTTGCAGGACCAACGAAAGCCAAGATATCAAGCATACTCTGGTGGTTTGCCATATAGCAGATGGGAGTCTCTGAACTCAGATTCTCCCTTCCATCGACATGTACGGTGACACCAAGGGCGAAGAGCGTACCATTGCTGATAAGCCTAGCACAAAGCTCAAGCCAACGGTTTGCAGCCCTCTTCGCACGAAACAACAAGAGAATGCCTGCGGGGACGAAAGCATAGAGAGGCGATAGCACTATCAGCGGGACTGCCAATAGGCAAGCCACAGCTATTCGTAACTTTCTCATACCAGTGCCTCCTCTCAGGAAAAATCCTGCTTGCTATATAATTTAGCATACTGGCCATTCTGGGCCAACAGTCTGTCATGTTTTCCTTCTTCGATAAGTTTCCCATCATCAAGGACAAAGATGCAGTCAGCGCTCTTTACCGTAGTCAGGCGGTGTGCAATGACAATGGCAGTCCTGCCTGAGGACAGTCGGGCGAACGCTTCGCTGATAAGCTCTTCACTTTCGCTGTCGAGACTACTGGTAGCCTCGTCAAAGATGAGGATGGGAGGATTCTTCAAAAAGACCCTTGCAATGGAGATACGCTGTTTCTGTCCCCCTGATAGAAGGGTGCCCCTCTCGCCCACCTCAGTATCGATGCCACGGGGAAGGCTACGAACAAAGGTTCCAAGGTTAGCGGCATCAAGGGCTGCCCACATCTCCTCTTCAGAAGCATCGACCTTGCCATAGCGCAGATTCTCACGAATGGTATTGTCAAAGAGAAATACGTTCTGCTGGACAAATCCAATATTCTTCTGCAATGAGCGTTGGGTGACCAGTGAGATATCCTGCCCGTCGATGAGGATACGTCCCTTCTCCGGCTCATAGAAACGGGGGATTAGGGAGGCAAAGGTGCTCTTCCCTGCACCAGACTCCCCTACCAGTGCGACAGTGGTACTGCCCTGTATCGAAAGGTTCAAGTCCTTGAGGATGGTCTCTGTCGAAGAGTCATACTGGAAGGTGACATGGTCAAAACGGATATTCCCTTCGGAAATCTTCAGGTCCTTTGCATCACGTTTGTCTACTATGGAAGGGCTCTCATCCATGACCTGGACAAACCTCTCGAAGCTTGCCATGCCCTGCTGCAACTGTTCGGTAAAGTTGATCAGGCGGTCTATGGGAGGAAGGACGACACCGACATAGAGGATGAAGGTAACCAGGTCGTAGGCCTGCACCGAACCGCGCATGATCAAGAGAGCACCACCGGCAATGGTACAGAAGTAATAGAGTTCCCTAAAGAGCCCTATGATGGAGTGATAGCTGCCCATGACCTTGTACTGCTCGGTCTTGCTGTCGCGCAGGATGTTGTTCACATCGTTGAACTTCTGCTCCTGGTAAGCCTCACGTCCAAAGCTCTTCACCTCCCTGATACCCATCAGAGAGTTCTCCACATTGCTGTTCACATCAGCGACAGTGGAACGTACCCTTCGGAAGGTGGCTCTCATCTTCAAGCCGTAATACATGCCATAGGCAACCATAAACGGCAAGGGGATGAGGGATATCAGCGAAAGGGTGACACTATAGGAGAACATGACAAGGTACGACCCTACAATGGTAGCCACGCTGATGATAAGGTCTTCAGGACCATGATGGGCCATCTCAGTGATCTGAAAGAGATCATTGGTGATGCGACTCATCATGTGTCCGGTCTTTGTCCTGTCGAAATACCCGAAGGAGAGTTTCTGCAGATGCGCAAACAATTCGCTGCGCATGTCCGTCTCCATCTTTACCCCCAGAATATGCCCCCACGTCATGCGGATATACTGGCATATGGCCTGCAGGACATAGATCACGAGCATCGCGGCAAAAATAATCAGGATCATCTCCAGATTCTTATTAGGAATCTCGGTCTTCAGAAGTTGCCGGGTCAGGGAGGGAAAGATGATGGACAGTATGGAGGCAAAGACAGCTACTCCCATATCAAGGAAAAACAGTCCTTTGTACGGCCTATAATACGATATGAAACGTCTGAGCATGTTATTTCTTTTTCCTAAACAATCGTGCAAAGAAACCAGGCTTGCCCTCCTCCTTCCTCACCACTGGTTCGGATACAGGAGCTTTAGCCCTGGGTGGGACACTCTTTCTGGACTCTTGATTCTGTGCAGGCCTGTTTTGCTGGCCCTTTCTGGGTTGGCCCTTAGGTTGTGCAGGTTTTCTGCCTTCACCCTTGTTTTGTTCAGGTTTGGCAGGTGTGTTCTTTGCTGGGACGCCTCCCTCATTGGAGAACTGCTGCTTGTAATACGACATTCTCTCTTCCAAAGAGAGCTTCTGGATCTCAGAGTAGCTCTTGGAGCCGCTTCTGCGTCCTGCATGGTCGGAACCACTGGGTCTTCTCGACTGCTGGGCACCACCTCTTGGGACAGAAGAGGGAGCCGGCCTCGATCCCTGTGCCGCCCTGGGAGGACGGGAGGAGCTGTCCCTTCTGGGCTGGGAACCTTCACGACGGGGGGCAGGGCCCCTTCTTCCACTGGCTGCAGGTCGTTTACCACCACGGCCTCTGGATCCACCCGTGGAGGGGGAACGCGAGTATTCGTCATTGCGTACAAGGTCGCGGAAGGAGTACTTGCTGCTCTTGTCCTCAACCTCAGGCAGTTCTCCCTCGGCAGGCCAGATCACAGGAATCTTCATGTTGATGTAGTTTTCGATCGGCTCAAGACCGAATACATACTCCTCATCAGCAAGAGTAATGGACTTGCCACTCTTGCCTGCCCTTGCAGTTCGCCCGATCCTATGGACATAGCTCTCAAAGTCATCGGGGATGTCGTAGTTGACCACCAACTCGAGGTCATCGATCTGCAGGCCACGTGCAGCAACATCAGTTGCCACCAAAAACTTGATCTTCCCTTCCTTCATACGGTCGATGGTTTCAAGCCGCTTTGCCTGGGGAAGGTCTCCCATAAGGTATTTTGCAGTATATCCGTTGAGTGTGAGGCGTTTTGAGACCTCGATACAACGGGCTTTCGTATTGGTAAAAAGAAGACAGTTCTCAGGATTTTCCTTGCTCAGAAGCTGCAACAGCAGACCGAACTTGTCTTTCTTTGAGATATGATAGAGCTCCTGGGTGATAAGCTTTACTGTCATCTCCTCAGGCTGGACCTCTATCTCCACAGGATTGTCCATAAACGACCAGGCAAGGTTCTTCACCTTGGTGCCCAAGGTAGCCGAGAACAGCATGGTCTGCCTCTCGGTGCAGGGACGAAGCAGGCTGAACATATTCTGGATGTCAGGATAAAAGCCCATATCAAAGAGACGGTCAGCCTCATCGACGACAAAGATGTCAAAGTTCCTGAAGTCAATCTTATGCATCTTCTGATAGTCAAGGATCCTTCCGGGGGTACAGACAAAAATGTCACACCCCTCCTCGATGGCCTTGTCCTGTTTGGCGTACCCCACCCCCCCATAGAAGCACCCCACAGAGAGAGCAGGTATGTGTTCAGAGAGTTTGAGGGTATCTTCCTCGATCTGGACTGCAAGCTCCCGGGTAGGGGCCACGATGAGGGCCTTGGGCTTGCTTTTGCCTTCCTTGGCCGCCTGTACATACTTTTCCAGAATGGTCAGGACGAAGACTGCAGTCTTGCCGCTGCCTGTCTTTGATTGGATCATCACATCTTTATGGGCAAGGCTTACAGGAAGCACTCGCTCCTGCACTTCCGTACATTCGGTAAAGCCGGCAGATGTGACACCTTTGAGCACTTGCTCACTTAAGGGTAGTTCGGTAAATTTCATGAATACTATATATCGCCTTTATAAGAATTTGAAAACTCGAGTTTCAGAGGGGTCGACCCGTGGGGATCCCTCCAAATAAAGATAGAGCAAATATACACTATTGTCCACCTCCCCTAGGGGGGACATACCACATCAAGTGGCTCTGGATGCGAACAGCCTATCACGTGTGCTGCAATGTAAGCACCTTCGTATAGCGTATCCACATGCTCTTTGTGGCTTTGCTGGCGCCCATCTCCCGAGGTGGAGAATCACCAGCTCGCTGTACAGAAAATTCCTACAGAAGAATTTTTCAGAATAATTTTTGACACAACCAAAAAACCCATGCTATACTTTACTTGCTCAAACGTTTTAGCAAAGGGGAAATGCGATATGGCAGGTACCAGTCTCAAAAAGATAGCCCAAGAAGCCAAGGTCTCTGTAACCGTTGTATCCCTCGTGCTCAACAACAAGGCCACTGAAGCAAGAATTGCAAAAGACACACAACAGCGCATTCTTGCGATAGCCGAACGGGAAAACTATGTCCCCAACCGCCTAGCCAGTGCGCTGAAGTCAAAGCACACAAAAATACTCGCCATCGTAGTTCCTTTTACCCCTGTGGGTTTCTTTGTGGAGCTCATCTACCACATCGAGCAGTACGCCATAACCAAAGGCTACCAGGCTATGGTCATCAATACCTTCAATGACGAAAAGAAGGAGCAGGAATCCTTGAGCCTCTACCGTTCGGGTCTTTTTGACGGCATGTTCATCGCATCGCTGAACAACACCTCCTCACGAGGCGGTGTGTATCAGGCGATGAAGAAAGCCTCATTTCCCTTTGTCTTTGTAGACAGGTATGCCGAAGGAGTCCAGGCAGACATCATCTCCTCCGACCACTTCAAGGCCGCCTACGACATGACAGTCAAGATGATAGAGACAGGCAAGCAGGAGATACTCCTACTTGACCGGTCTGGGCAGGCGATAAATTCCACTGCAAAACTGCGAAAAGAGGGATACATCGCAGCAATGAAAGACCATGCCCTGCAGCCATGGATGCAATCCTTCTTGCTGACTAGCGGAGAAAGCGAACACGACACCAACCTTGCAGAGGTGCTGGAAGGCCTTCCCAAAAAGCCTGAAGCCATCTTCCTGCATTCTGGCTTCTATATGCCTCACCTCATCAAGGCCTACGGAGAGTCATCCTTTTGTGCAAGCAAATCGGAGTTTATGACAGTCGACAACTTCTCCTTCACCCAGGATCTCATCGTCCAAAAAAACCTGCTTGAACATGTTGTCGGTCACTTCCTCATCACTGTCCAGGACATCAGGCAGATCGCAAAGACCGCCTGTGATACCTTGCTTGCACAAATTGAGCACAGGGACGACAGCACAGAGCCCAGGACCATCCATGTCCCGACCTACAGTTTCTGGGGGTAGCATCCCAAGGCACGGCCTTGGAAGAGATACAAAAGGAGAAAGAATCATGAAAAAACGAGTTGTTCTGGCCATCACCCTACTCACCATCCTGGCCTTGTTTGTCGGCTGTGGAGCTAAGGAGGAGCCCCCTGTTTCTGTTGCGGCTGCCCCTGCATCCACGGTAACGACACCACTAGCCACAGCAGCACCTACAGTTTCGCCTAAGGCGGCAACATCAACGTTGCAGCAGATCAAGAACCGCGGATACATCATCGTAGGTATCAACGCCTCCAACCCAGGCTTCGCCTACCTGCAGGAAGACGGTTCCTACCAAGGCTTCGAAGTCGACCTGGCAAAGGCCTTGAGCGTTGCAGTGTTCGGCTCCCCTGACAAGCTGGAGTTCAGACCCCTCACCTCCAAAGAGCGTTTCATCGCCCTGCAGAGTGGAGAGATTGATGTTCTGATCCGAACAGCCACCATCAACACCACACGTGATACCGAGCTCGGGCTTGACTTCACCTCACCCTACTTCTATGACGGGCAGACCTTTGTCGTGCGGGACAACATCGGAATCGACACCATGGAAGACCTTGAAGGTGCATCGATAGCCGTTCTGACAGGAAGCACCACTGAAACCAACCTTGCAGCCATCATGGCGAGCAAAAAGCTCGAGTACCGCCCCCTGACATTTGAGAACCTTGACGAGATGAAGAGTGCCTTCATCAACGGACGAGTCGATGCTGTATCTGTGGACAAATCCTCTGCAGTGGTATTTCTTGCCCAGTTTGAAAATGCAGGTGACTTCAAAGGTCTTGAAGAGACCATCAGCAAGGAACCCCTTGGTATTGCAGTGCGTCATGGGGACAGCAACTGGAAGGATATCTGCCAGTGGACACTGTTTGCCCTCTTCTTCGGAGATGAGCATAATATCACCAGTGCAAACGTCGACCAGGTGCTCGCGACGACGACCAGCCCTGAGATCAAGAATGTGCTTGGTACCGGAAAGGAACTCGGCCCTATGATGGGACTTTCCATAGACTGGGCCTACCAGGTGATAAAGCAGACTGGTAACTATGGTGAGATCTTTGACAGGAACCTGGGAATACCTATGAAGGTGACCAGAGGCTACAACAAGCCTTGGAACCAGGGCGGATTGTTCTACGCCAACCCGTTCAACTGATCGTAGCTACAGAGCTCCTGCCTCCATTGAGGCAGGGGCATTCTCTAGGGCATGGAGGTTCGCATGCAGTCTGACAACAAGAGCATCCCCCTTTGGCAAGACAAGTACAAAAGGCAAAGGCTCTCCCAATTCATCTTTGCCCTGGTTGTCATCATCCTGGCAGCTCTCATATATGGAAACATAGTCGATTCCCTCTCTGAGATAGGGATGATCCCATCGCTGAAGTTCCTGCGTATGGTGGGTAACATCGATATCGGAGAGTCAGTCATTGAGGTCAGCAACACCTCCAGCAACTTGAGAATGCTTGCTGCTGGGTTTCTAAACACCATCTCCATCTCATTCCTCGCCATCATATTCTCAACCATACTCGGGCTCATCATCGCCCTGTGCAGGCTCTCATCCAACTGGATACTCAACAAGTTGGCAGTCATCTACATCGAAATAATACGAAACATCCCCCTGTTGCTGTTGCTTCTCATCTGGTATCGGGCTTTCTTTTTGAGGCTTCCGGGTATCAAGACAGGCATCATGGCCGGAGAGCGCCTCGGTGCACATGGAGAACAGCTACTCTCCTTCTCCCTGTCCAATCGTGGCATCAGCATGACATGGTTCAAGCCGAACGAACATTTCAAGCCTTGGCTCGTATGCTTGTTCATCGCTTTCGCTTGTGCAATTGTCCTCTACCTCTTCCTCAAACGAAGAGAAAAACTGACAGCCAAGGAACAGCACACCATCCTCTATCCAGTCCTGGCTTTCCTTGCAGTTGCAACCCTTTCCTACTTCATACTTCCTCATGCCGCCCTCACCAAGGAGATACCTGTGATGGGCAAGTTCAATATCTCCGGGGGACTGCATGTGACAGCGGAGTGGTTCAGCCTCTTCTCTGGATTGATCCTCTATACCTCGGCTTTCATTGCCGAGATATTCCGTGCAGGTATCCAAGGTATCCCCAAGGGCCAGATCGAAGCGGCCCGCTCCCTAGGTCTCAGCCACATGAAAACCATCCGACTGGTAATCATCCCCCAGGCAAAGGTTGTGGTAATTCCCCCACTGACCAGCCAGTACCTCGGAGTGGCAAAAAACACCTCACTGGGGGTAGCCATAGGATTCCCTGACCTCTTTGCCATCACTGGGACCATCATAAACCAGACAGGACGTGCTCTGGAGATGATCATGCTGGTCATGGCCATCTACCTGGGACTGAGCCTTCTGACAAGCCTGGTCATGAACATCTATAACAAGCGCGTACAGATAAAGGAGAGGTAAGCATGGCTTTGGAACTACAACACGACCCCTTCAAGACACCCAAGGAGATTGAGAGGCCTCTACTGTATTGGGTGCATAAGAACCTGTTCTCTTCACCTCTCAATACCGCCCTGACCCTCCTGTCCCTCACGATCCTCTACCTTCTGGCATCCAAGGCTATCATCCCTCTCTTCTCGTGGGACTGGACGGTCATCTCGGCAAACCTCAAGCTCATCCTTACAGGAAGCTATCCTAAAGACCAGATGTGGAGGGTTTGGTTCTGTCTCTGGTATGCATCCCTGTTCTTTGGACTGACCTTCAGTATGAACAGGACAAGGCCTCCAAAGGTCATGTACTTCATCCTCATCGCCATCCTGTTGCTCTCATTGCTAAAATTCAGCATGTTCAACAGGGTCAGCATGCTGCTCACTGCCCTATTGCTGTTTGCCTCATTCCTTGTGGGAACTCGATTGCCCCAACAGAAGAAGACCATTCTGGTTGCAGCGGGCTGGATAGTGTTGCTCCCCCTGAGCTTCTTCATCATCAGAGGGGCGGGAGGCTTTCTTCCTGTGGTCAAGACCAACCTCTGGGGAGGGCTCCTGGTCTCCCTGCTGATCAGCCTCACCAGCATCTTCCTCTCGCTACCCATTGGACTCATGCTCGCCCTTGGGCGAAGAAGCTCCATGAAGGTAATCAGAAGTATCTGTATCTTCCTCATTGAAACCATCCGTGGGGTTCCTTTGATAACCATCCTCTTCATCGGTTATCTCATCCTTCCAATGGCCCTACCCAAAGGGTGGTCTCCCTCTGTCTTCATCAGGGCCCTGACCGGTGTGGTGATGTTCCACAGTGCCTATATGGCTGAAGCCCTGCGAGGAGGACTGCAAGGGATAAGCAGAACCCAGTATGAGGCTGCAACCAGCCTCAATCTGGGACCTACGAAAACCATGGCCTTCATCATCCTGCCGCAAGTGCTCAAGCGGATGATACCGGTATTGGTCAATTCGTTCACATCCGCGCTGAAGGATACCAGCCTCATCAGCATCATAGGCATGCTGGATCTCATTGGCATATCGACTTCCATTGTCAGCAATCCTAAATACCTCAACGGAAGCGCCCAAGTACTCTTTTTCGAAGGTGCTCTGTACTTCATCCTCTGTTTCAGCATATCCAAGGCAAGCATGGTGTTGGAGAAGAAGTTGGGCGTCACCGCCACAATACAAAAATAAAGGAAACCAAGCATGAATTCTGATACACACACAAAAGAGCTGATAGTCTGTAAGGATGTGCACAAATGGTACACTCCCGAATTCGAGGTGCTCAAGGGCATCACGCACACCATCTACAGAGGAGAGGTCTCTGTCATCATAGGCCCTTCAGGAAGTGGCAAATCAACCTTCATCAGGACCATCAATGCGCTGGAAGAGTACCAGAGGGGAGAGATCATCGTCGATGGCATACCCTTGGATCACAACATCAAGAACATCAACAAGATCCGTAGCAAGATAGGGATGGTGTTCCAACAGTTCAACCTCTTCCCTCACCTGAGCGTACTGCATAACATCACCCTGGCACCTATCTGGATCCGCAAGCAGAGCAAGGATCAGGCAGAGACCCGCGCGATGGAGCTGCTAGACCGGGTTGGGGTAAAGGCACAGGCACTCAAATACCCCAACCAGCTTTCTGGAGGGGAGCAGCAGAGGGTGGCTATAGCACGCTCGCTTGCAATGGATCCTGAACTCATGCTCTTTGACGAGCCTACCAGCGCCCTTGACCCTGAGATGATCAAGGAGGTGCTCGATGTCATGACAGAGCTTGCCGACAACAATATGACGCTGCTGGTGGTAACCCATGAACTGGGATTTGCCAAGGCTGTAGCCGATAACGTGCTGTTTTTCGATGGGGGGAAGATAGTGGAGACGGCTCCTCCGGAGGAGTTCTTCAACAACCCCAAAAGCGACAGGACAAAACTCTTCCTCTCACAGATACTCAACCATTAGAGGGAAGGCTGACACTCCCTTCGCACCACAAGGAACATATGATGAACATATTCGCCCATAGGGGCTACAGCGGCAAATATCCTGAAAACACCATGCTTGCTTTCGAGCAGGCAGTCGAATCGAAAGCCCAAGGCATAGAGCTGGATGTCCACTTCTCCAAGGATGGAAAGCTGGTCATCATACACGACGAACTTCTCAAGCGAACCACAGGAGAGGAAGGGAGTGTCGAGGACTACACCTTGGATGAGCTGGTACGGATCAATGCCGGCAAAGTGTTCGACGACATGTTTGGCCATACCCCTATTCCCAGCTTCGAGCAGTACTGCTCGTACATCAGGGACAAGGATATCATCAGCAATGTGGAGATCAAGACAAACCTCAGATATTATGCGGGGATAGAGGTGGAGCTTGCAAAGATTGTCGTAAAGTATGACCTTTCTGAGAAGATACTCTTCTCCTCCTTCAACTGGCTCTCCGCAACAAAGATCAGACACCTTATGCCGCACATACCCTGTGGCTTGCTCTTCGAAGACCGCTCAGTCCGGCATCTGGCTTACCAGGCCAAAAGCTTAGGATTCGCTTTCCTACACCCCGACAAACACCTCATTGACCAGGAGATGGTCAATGAGTGCAAGGCTTTGGGAATCGGTTTGAACGTCTGGACGATAAACGACAAGGAGAGTCAGCGGAAGCTGAGCTCATGGGAGGTCGACGGCATCATAACCAACTTCCCCCCAGCCTGCCATCCCTAATCATCCAACTCCCATGAACGTACCAGGGCACTGATGGCATTGGTACGGGAGAAAGGGCCTGTGAAAGGGTGCCCGTCAAGGGAGGAGAGCGGCATGGCAGCCATGCTTGTTGCCGAGACAAATGCCTCATCATACTCACCTGATACCAGCTCTTTTGCCAGAGGGGCACTATAGACAACTTCTATATCCAGCACCTTTGCCGCTTGGATGATACGATCCCGGGTTATACCCAAAAGCACCTCATCATCCTTTGCTGTATAGAGCTTGCCGGCTCTAAAGGCAAAGAAGTTGCTCCGTGTCCCTTCCAGGGCCTGGCCCTTACGGTCTATGAGCAGGGCTTCAAAACAACCGGTGCTCCTTGCCTTCTCCAAGGCCATGTAGTTGAGCAAGAGGTTCCCGGTCTTGCAGGATGGCATCAGGCGCTCCCCTTCGTAGGTGATGGCCCCCACCCCTTGGGTGTAATAGCTATCAGGATAGGTAAGCAAAGGGGCTGCTGTGATAAAGCAGAGAGGCTCCCTACCCCCAACCACCAATATCCTCACCGATGCCTCTTCCAACAGGTCTACCCTGATGAGCTCGTGAACCCAAAGGGTAAGCTCCTCTTGGCTAAAGGGGTGTACAAGACCAATCCCCTTGCAAGAGTTTTCGAGCCTGATAAGGTGATCTTCAAGATGAACAGGATGGGCTTCAACCACACGAAGGGTTTCATAGGTGGAGAATCCAAACTGAACCTCCCTGTTTGTTATGGGGAGGCAAGCCTCTTCTTCCAGAATTACCTTGCCGTTTCGTAGTGCGTGTTCTCGTACCATTGGATAGCCTTCTTTGTCTCATGTATATGGTCCAAGCCTAAGTCCAAGCTACAGCTTGGCATAGGCTTATCTCTTGCGTCTTTCTCGTTCTTTAGGGGATCCTGAGCAGTTCCCGTGGCTTGCTCCCATTGGGAGGCCCCACATAGCCAAGCTCCTCCATTTGTTCGACAAGGCGGGCGGCCCTGTTATAGCCGATCTTGAGTCTTCTCTGCAGGTAGGAAGCGGATGCGCTCTTGCGTTCGATCACGATCGCAAGAGCCTCTTCCATCAGCGACTCGTCATCATTGCTGTCACTGCTGTCAAAGCTACTGCCATTTGATACAGGCTCGTCATCCTCAAAGAACGACTCATCGATAAAGTCAGCAACACCCTGCTTGGAGGCAAACTGAACAACCTGCTCGACCTCATTGTCACTGAGGAAAGCTCCTTGGATTCGTTCGGGGGTGGGGTCACTACTGGCGAGATAGAGCATATCTCCGCGGCCCAGAAGCTTCTCAGCCCCACCCTCATCGATGATGATGCGGCTATCTGTTGTGCTGGTGACAGCAAAGGCTACACGGGTGGGTATGTTTGTCTTTATCACACCGGTGATGACATCAACACTCGGCCTCTGGGTGGCAAGGACCAGGTGAATCCCTACCGCACGGCTCATGGCAGCCAGGCGTGAGACCTTGTTCTCAAGCTCCTTACCGACGGTATGCATAAGATCGGCAAACTCGTCGATCACCACAACTATGTACGGAAGCTTCTCGCGGGCCAGACGATCTTGGACAATCTTCTCGTTGTATCCGAGGATATTCCTGGCGTTTATGCCCTGCAACAACCTGTATCTGCGATCCATCTCATACAGGCAGAAGTCAAAGGCCTTCAACGTCTTCTTCGGATCGTGAATCACCGGGGTAAGTAGATGAGGAATGCCATTGTAGATGCTCAGTTCGACAATCTTGGGATCAACAAGGATCAGACGAACCTCCTTGGGACTGCGTCTGAAGAGGATCGAGCAGATCATGGAGTTTACACAGACACTCTTTCCACTGCCGGTGGAGCCGGCGATAAGCAGGTGGGGACTGGTACTCACATCCATGACGATAGGCTCGCCCATAAGGTTTTTGCCAAGTACCATGGGAATATGGAACAACTTGCTCTCCATGGCAGGAAGCATCTCCTTAAATCCGATGATATCCCTCTTGCGGTTCGGTATCTCGATGCCAACCGCTGACTTGCCGGGAATGGGAGCTACGATACGTACCTGCTTGGCGGCAAGAGCCATGGCGATGTTGTCTGCAAGATTGACAATGGCGTTGACCCGAACACCAGGGGCAGGAAGAATCTCCAGCATGGTGACCGTAGGGCCCCTGACTATGTTGGTGAGTTCGACATGGACATTGAACTGCTCAAGGGTGGCGACCAAGATTTTGCCACGTTCCAGCGTCTCTTCGTTTATCTCGTTGCCTATCTTAGGATAGGTAACCAGGATTGATTCGGGAGGGTACTGGTAGGTTATCCTGCTACGGTTAAGGAGGGCACTTCCACTGCCTTCGCCTGTCACCAGGCCTCCTACACCACTGGAAGCCTCCAGCTTGTCCTCTTCATCAGAAACCTCAACAGGTACCGGGGCATCATCACTGAAACCCCCATTGATGGGTCGGGCTGTGCTTTGAGGCGCAAAGGAGCTGATGCCCTGTTCGGGCAGAGTCGTATCTTGTTGTCCGACTTGTTGTGCAAGTGTATTTGGCTCAGGTACCTTTTCCACTATAGGAGCCTGTTCGGGTTGTTTCTCGAATAGGGGAGGTCTCACCGAGAGTATCCTCTCCCTGATGCGCAACGGTTGATCCTCATCCTTCTGTTGTGGCATCCTCACACCCAGAGCTACGGCCTCAAGGCCGCGGCTCTTCTCTTTGGAGGCAACCGCATCGGCAAGCAAGCCCCTGGCTTTTCCTGTCGGTTCGGGTTTCGCCTCGACTGGGGAGGCCTGGCTCTTGCCCACAGCTTCCAAAGCACCTTGTAGGAAACCAGAGAGTTTTCCCACATGTCTCTTTGCCGGTTCTTCCGATCTTGAGTTCTGTGCATCTTTCAGGTGTTCCTGGGCGTTGTTCTGGGTAGTGAGCTTTTCTTGTTCGTGTTTTTCCTGTTTGTGTTTTTCTTGTTGGCGTTTTTCTTGGAGCTCTCGTTGTTTCATCTCGAGATAGGAGACTCCCTTATTTCGGTCGCGCTCCTCCTTGACAGTCTCCAATGCACCTACGCTTTCCAGCCCAACATCAATTACGGGCTGCTCCTCCACATCCAGTATGTGTTCGGCATTGGGCTTTCTGTCTCGCTTCACGTGCAGACGATCCAAAACAGGGACATCCACTATGGGTGGAAACAGTACCTGCTCATCGCTGAGGATATCGACCTCCGGGTCCACTGGTTTCTTGCGCAGACGAACCTCTTCCTCTTCGTCTGGAATCTTCTTCTGCTCTTTCCCAAACCTCTTCTGCAAGCGTTTGAATTTCCGTCTCTGAGCTTTGGAAAGGTCTCCCAGGTCGACAGCCTCACCGCTTCTGGCCATGGTAAGGATCTGGTGAAAAGCTTCCTTTTTCTGATGCCTGCGCTCAAGACCATCACCGATGAGGGTAAACGCAACAAACAGGGCCATCTCCACAAGGAATACGATTACCACTCTCAGCGATGCAATTCGGGGTCCTGCCTCAAAGGAGTAGAGAACACCCTGCAGGAATGCCGGTCTAGGACTCTGTTGCAACATATGAGCAAGCACCAGCAGGGTATAGAACATGGCCACTGTGAGAGGGATGAAGACTAAGGAGAAGGGTCTTTTGCTCCGGAAGGAGAAGCACATGCCGCTCCATACGAAGAGCATTCCGGTAAAAGGAGCCAGACCCAAGGGTGCATCATAGGAAGAGAAGCCTACCCCACGTGATACGAGGGTGAGGATTTTCCCCACAAGAGGAGGTGTTATCCCTACCTGGGTAGAAGCCACGGCAAAGGCAAGCAACAGCCCTGCAACAAGCAGGACTATGCCACCTACCAACATATATTTTTTCGTACCTGTATCCACAATGTTCTCCTCATAGCATACTAACACCAGACAGTCAGAGAGGTATCATTTTTTCTTCAGCAAACAGAGCATCCGTTCAGCCTCAAGGTTCGGCACCACCAAGGGCACCTCTGAGTGTGTCCACTTGCTCAGGCACAGGCTGCTGACCTTCTCTAGCTCCTCAGACAGGGATTCTTCCTGGGCCTTGTATGCACAGACGACCCCATCATCAGCGAGAATGGGCTTCACAAGGTCCAGGATATCATACAATGGCCTGAAGGCCCTGAAGGTTATCAGCTCAAACCTCTGGCTGACCTCCTTCAAGTCCTTGTCAATGACCTCCACCCGCCCTGTGAGGCGGCAGATTGCCAGGGCGTTGCGTAGGAATCCCACTCGCCTTTCCATACGCTCGACCAGGGTGAAGTGATAGTCCTTCAGGGCTATCGCCAAGGGTATGCCAGGTAGTCCTGCCCCCGAACCCAGGTCAGCTATCCTGGCATCGCTGCCGTACGACTGCAGAAGCTTGAGCATCACAGGGGCGGCGCTAAGGCTATCGATGATGTGTCTGGTGATCAAAGCATCACCTTGGGCACCCACCAGCTTGTAGATGGGGTTCCACAACTCCAGTTCAGCTACATATGCATTGAGCTGAGCCATCTGGGTGTCATCGAAAACAAGGCCGAGGTCCTGAAGCGATGAGGCCAAGAGAACGTCATACTTAGCCATTTTTTCCTCCCTTGTCCACATGGACGATAAGGATGGCAATATCTCCGTTGCGCACCCCGCTTATCCTGGTAGCCTGTCCTACAGAGAGGGGGCGTATCTTCTTCAGCTTCTCGCGTGACTCGGTGCTGAGCCCGTCAAGGGCGTCATAGTCGAAATCTGCTGCTATCTCCAAGCCTTCAAGCTTCTCAAACCGGGAGATCTGTCTGTCCTGTCGGTTGATGTAGCCTGCGTACTTCACCTCAAGCTCCACCTGATAGCGGATAGGCTCCTCAAACTGAAGGAGATCCGGGATTACCTCCTGGAGGTTCTCCATGGTCACCTCGGGCATCTTGAGAGCTTCAACAGCACTCTTTTGCCCATACTTCTGCTTGCCAAGCAGATCCTTGACCGCCTCGATCTTCTCCAGCTTGGCCTTCAGGCGCAAGAGGCTCTCCTCCTTCTGCAACCCCACATCATAGCCCTTCTGGGTAAGACGCTGGTCACAGCTGTCATGACGGAGATTCAGACGATATTCGGCTCGGGAGGTAAACATCCTGTAAGGTTCCTTGGTTCCCAAGGTCACCAGATCGTCAATTAGGACTCCTGTATATGCCTCGTTGCGAGAGAGGATCAGGGGCTTTTCGCCCTTGAGCTTCTGGGCGGCATTGATGCCGGCCATAAGGCCTTGGCAAGCGGCCTCCTCATAGCCGCTGGTACCGTTGGTCTGCCCTGCGATGAAGAGGTTGCTGACATGCTTGCTCTCCAGTGAGGGAAAGAGATTCAAAGGGTCGATGTAGTCGTACTCCACAGCATAGCCAGGTCTCATGATCTCAGCTTCCTCCAAGCCTACGATGCTATGGATGTAGTCCCACTGGACATCCTCAGGCAGGGATGAGGATATCCCATTGAGATACATCTCCTCTGTGCCCACACCTTCGGGCTCTACAAATATCTGATGATGGTCCCGGTCAGGGAAGCGAACCACCTTATCCTCGATGGAAGGGCAGTAGCGAGGGCCTTTCCCAACGATCTTCCCTCCAAAGAGGGGAGACCGATGGATGTTCCTCTGTATTATCCTGTGTGTCTCTTCATTGGTATGTGTTATGTAGCACGGGAGCATGGGGCGATCGATACTGTCATAGTCAAAACTGAAGGGCATCAGGATGGGATCCCCATCCTGGAGCTCCATCTTGGAGAAGTCCAGGGATGAGGAACGTACCCTGGCAGGGGTACCGGTCTTCATCCTTCCCACAGGGAAGCCCTTCTTGCGCAAAGCCTCTCCCAATCCTATGGCCGCCGGTTCGTCCAGGCGCCCATTTGGGGCATCATACTCCCCAATGAAGATCCTACCATCCATAAAGGTACCGGTGGTCAGGACCACGACTTTTGCAGCGATGCTGTGCCCTCGTTCTGTCTTGACCCCGAGTATTGTCTTGCCCTCCTTATCCAGGAGGATGTCAACGACGGTGTCCATGAAGAGGGCTAGGTTCGTCTGTGCTTCCAGGGTCTCCTTGGCAAGGCGTGCATAGGTGAACTTGTCAGCCTGGGCACGGGGGGCCTGCACCGCAGGCCCACGCCTGCGATTGAGAATCCTGTACTGGATCATGGAGTGGTCTATCAGGTGTGCCATCTCGCCGCCAAGGGCGTCCACTTCCCGCACGATATTGCCCTTGGAAAGGCCTCCGATGGCGGGATTGCAGGAAAGCCTGCCTATAGAGTCGAGGTTCTGAGTTATCATGAGGGTCTTGTACCCTATTCTTGCCAGTGCAAGGCACGCCTCAATTCCGGCATGCCCCGCACCGATCACTATTGCATCGTAATCCATCTTACTTCCCTACGCAGAAACCGCTGAATATCTTCGTCAGGATATCCGCGGGGGTGACCTCCCCGGTTAGTTCTCCGAGGTTCTGCATCGCCTCCCCTAGTTCCACGGCAACTATGTCCAGCGGAACATCCTCATCCACAAGTGCCAAAGCGCGAGAAAGCGCATCGGCAGAGCCCTCCAGCAACAGGTGCTGGCGCTCACTCTCTATGACCACCTGCTCATCGCCTGTCGAGCCAAAGCCTGCACTCAGCCTTTTTCCAATCGCAGCGACCAGTGCCTTGATGCCTGCTCCGCTTTGGGCGGAGATGGCCAACTCCCCCTGAGGGGCCTTGAACAGGTCGCTTTTGCTGTACACGATGAGGGTGCGCTCATCTTTGGGCGGGATATGCCCCACCTCGCCGCTATCGACGAGAAATACCACCAGGTCTGCCTGGCCGATGAGCTGCTCGGTCTTCAGAATCCCTGCACTCTCTATGGAATCCAGACTCTCACGCAGGCCTGCAGTATCATACAGGCGCACAGGAATTCCTTCAATAAGGCAGTCTGCCTCAATGTAGTCACGTGTGGTTCCCTTGATATCACTGACTATCGAACGGTCCTGCTTGAGCAGGAGGTTGAAAAGGGTGCTCTTGCCCACGTTGGTCGCCCCGGCAAGCACGATCCTCGCCCCCTGGCCGTACAATCGACCTACAGAGTAGGTCGATGCCAACACGGAAAGGCTCTCCTGGATCTCCACAAGTTCCTTGCGCGGGAAGGAGAAGTCATCAAGTTCATCCTCAGCATAGTCAAGCTGGACCTCCACCTGGGCGAGCAGGGTCAGAAGCCTCTCCTTGGAAGCCTGTATCTGCTCTTTCAGGTTTCCTCCAAGGCGCGAAAGAGCCAGGGCCTGGCTACGTTCGCTCTGGGAAGAGACCAGCTCCTGCACAGCCTCCGCCTGGGTAAGGTCCATCCTTCCATGCAAAAAAGCACGGAAGGTAAACTCCCCAGCCTCTGCATTTCTCATCCCCAGGCGTTTGAAGGAGGAGAGTATTCTTCTCAGCCCCGGAAGTGAGCCGTGACAGGTAAACTCCAGAGCTTCTTCTGCGGTGTATCCATGTCCGTGTGCATATACTGCAACGACTACCTCATCAAGGGAGGGCCCGTCAGGGCCGTCGGTCAGATAGCCATGCACAAGTGTCGCGTTGTCTGCCTCAAGCAGCGCCTTGGGACGGGAGAAAGAGGGTGCGAGCAACGCCCTACACCCCTCTCCACTCACCCTGATGACAGCCAGGGCACTCTGCGCCCAAGCAGTTGCAAGGGCAAATATGATATCATCTCTGTTATAGCTTTCCATGTAGGGCAGTATACAGTAGGGGTAGCTGGACTTGCAACAAGGGCCCCGGTTTGGATACTATGGGGCAATGAAAAAAGCAGCGCAATTCAGGAGCCAACTCAACAGGAACATACGCACCTTCTTCGACGAAAAAGGCTATCTCGAGGTTGAAACCCCCACCCTCTCCCCAGACCTCATCCCTGAACCAACCATACAGAACTTCTCCACCCGATTTGACAATGAGTTTGCAGGATCTAGGGATCTCTATCTGATACCTTCACCGGAAATCTACATGAAGAAGCTCATCGCCGACGGCTTTGGCAGCATCTATCAGATCGGACACTGCTTTCGCAACAGCGAACAGATAGGACTTCATCACAACCCCGAGTTCTCGATGCTCGAGTACTATAGTATGGGAATGGATGAACAGGATTCGATCGCCCTGACCGAAGAGCTGTTTGACAATCTTGATGGCCCGTCCTTTCTCAGGCCTCCCTTTGACCGGCTTACCGTCGCTGAGGCGATGTGGCAGTATGCCAAGGTTGACCTTGACAAGAACCAGAGCCAGAAAAGCCTAGCAGAGGAAGCGAGAAGGCTTGGCCTGTCTGTACCTGGAGGGCAAGAGAGCTGGGAAGATACCTTCAACAGGATCTTCCTTACCTTGGTTGAGCCTAACCTTCCCCAGCAGCGCCCCCTGGTCCTCGACCGCTATCCCGCTAAGATCGACTGCCTGGCAAAACGCGAGGGGAACTATCGCAAGAGGTGGGAGATGTATGCGGGGGGCGTTGAGATTGCAAACTGTTATGACGAGGAGACTGACAAGGAAAAGGTGAGCGCCTACTACCGGAAACAGTACGCCATCCTGATCCAGGAGCGGGCGGACAGGGGCTATGTCATCCCTGATGCCGATCCCGATTTTGCAGATATCTTCACCAATTTCCCCCAGTGCTCGGGTGTTGCCTTGGGTCTGGACAGGCTACAGATGTTGCTCATGGGCGAATCAAGCCTTGAGGGGGTGATTCTTTTTCCTTTCTCTGGTACTATAAGTAGCCGTAAATACGTGTAAATCCAATATATGAGGTAATTAGCATGATAAAAGCAGGTCAAATAGACAAGGGTACTGCCCTTCTGATCAAGGGACAGCCCTTTATTTGCATCGAGCGTGAATTCGTTAGCCCGGGAAAGGGTTCGGCTTTTGTGCGTCTGAAACTGAAAAGCCCTTCCACAGGACAGACTCTCAGTGAGACTATGAAGACTCAGGACAACGTCGATGACATCATGGTTCGTGACCGTGACTGTCAGTACCTGTACAACGATGGGGAGCATTTCCACCTCATGCTGACTGATACCTTCGAGCAGATAGAAGTGACCATGGTCACCTTCCCCGACTATGAGTTCCTCATGAAGGATGGCGAGACCTATCGTTGTACCTTCTGGGAAGATCAGCTGTTGGATATCCAGATCCCACCCAAGGTAGTGTTCTTTGTTGCCGAGGCTGAAGAGGCCGTCAAGGGCGACACCGTCCAGGGCGCAACCAAGTATGTGACCACCGAGACAGGACTGAAGGTACGTGTTCCCATTTTCATCAAGCAGGGTGAGAAGATCAGGGTCAACACCGAGACTAGGGAGTATCTCGAGCGCGTAAACAACTGACGAGACCCAATACCGCATACAGAGCTGGCCAAGTGGCCAGCTCTATTAGTATGTATCTTCTACTACACCTTCTTCGCGTTTCTATGCCCGGCAGATCAAGGCAGATATCATAGTACAGGGAGAGAAAGTCTTAGGTATAATGGTGAATACACTGGCTATTATGTGCATGGCATTGAACGAAGCACTTTTCCGTACCTACGTATTCCCTCCAGATCACAAATACAACCACTTTGAAAAATTCTTCCTCAAAGCCCTTGCCAAAACAGATGAATAGTTGTAGGTTAGTGATCGTTAACTAAAGCGAGGTATCTATGGTAAGCCCACGTCAGACAGAGATCTTGGAAGCAGCGATCAGACTCACAAGCGAAGCAGGAATACAAAACCTCACCATACGAAACGTAGCAAGGGCAGTCGGAGTATCAGAGCCGGCCCTCTACCGGCATTTCGCAAGCAAGCATGAACTGTTGGTTGCAATCCTTGAGTACCTAGAAAATAAGATCGCCCATAACTTCATCGGTTTTGTCAAACCATCCGGTTCTTCGAGTGAACAGTTCAGACTGTTTCTGGAAAACCTCTTCACAGAACTTGAAAAGAACAGGGCTTTCTCCCTCCTCCTTTTTGCAGAGGAGACCTTCAATGCAGATCCCGCCCTTCGCCCAGAATTGAATGCGCTACTGGATAAGAATCTCTCAATCCTCACAGCCTACTTCTCCCATATCATGGGTGAAGGAGGCTGTCGCAAAGATATCAGTGCAGCTCAGCTAGCCCTGATGACCTTCGGCTCCATACGGCTCACCGTCTCACGATGGCATCTGAAAGGAGAGGGCGAGGATCTTCTTTCCTATGCTCCACTTCTTCACAGGACATTTGTCCAGCTCTTTTCACTGACCTAGACCACTACAATGCTAGTCAAAGAGGTTTGCAGTACCTCTCTGGTTAGTTAACGTTAACAAACCTTGGAGGATATATGAGATTTTTCTCTTCTTTCGCAAAAAAGCCACTACTTATCCTGGTAGTACTCATCGCCCTACTTGCACTATTTGTCTTTGGCATTGTAACCAATGGCAAGCTGGTAACCGACCTGAACAAGTACATGCCCTCAACACATCCGGCCTTTATCGCCAGCGATGCGGCAGAGGATCTTTTCAATATCCAGGACTCCATCCTGCTGGTAGTCGAACATCCTACCTCCATCTACAACTCAGGAACACTTGAGAAGATCCAGAGGATTACCGAGGAGCTTCCCCAACAGTTTGAGGAGATTGCTGAAGGGAAGGTCACCTCCCTTGCCACTGCTGACAATATAACCAGCTATGACGGGGATATGGAGGTACAACCCTTCTATACGGAGGTTCCCACTACTGAAGAGGAACTTGCCGCTTTGGAGGCGAGTGTCAAGGCAAACTCCATGATCAACGGAAGGAATGTGAGCTTTGACTCGACGGCCACGCTCATCATTGCCGAAATTACGGCTGACAGTGATGCCACCTCCCTGCAGAAGCGTTTGACCGAGTATGCAAAAAGCTGGGAAGGGCCTGAAACACTCTATGTGGCTGGAAGGCCCATCGTCGAAGGTTCGCTTGCAGAGCTCGGGCCGAAGGATATGGCCATCATGTTTCCCTTGGTCATCCTGGTCATGATACTGTTGCTCTACATCCTACTTCGCTCTGTTCGTGATACTGCTATCAACATGGTCATTGTCCTGTTCGGAACACTGTTCGCCTTTGGGACGAAAACACTGCTAGGCATCCCCATCTATGCTGTAGACACCATGATACCGGTGATGCTCATAGCCATCGGTGTAGCCTATGGCATCCATATGCACAATGCAATCCACCATAGGATCGCAGACGATCCGAATCAGAGCCGCGAACAACTTGCCCATGCAGTCCTCAAGGAGATGATACGCCCTATCTTCATGACTGCCCTCACCACGGCCATCGGCTTTATGGCCTTGATGAGTAGTCAAGTGCTTCCAGTACGGTATTTCGGCCTGTTCGCAGCAATCGGGGTCATCAGCGAGATGCTTCTTGCCCTGATACTCTTCCCTGCATCTATTTACCTGTTGGGCATCCCAAAAAGTATAAACAGGAATACCAATCAGAATACAGGAAACAGGGGGCAAAGTGAAAAGGGCCTTGTGGCAAAACTGGAAAAGGAGCCGAAGAATCACCGTTTTGGCTCTCTGCTTGTCGAACACCAGAAAACTGTCATCATCATTACGGTCCTCATTATCCTCTTGGGAGGATATGGGGCGACCAAGGTCTGGATCGATACCAGCTTCCTGGCTAATTTCGAGGAAGACTCCCCCATTGCCACCACCGATGCGTTCGTGAACCAGAAGTTCGGCGGTACCTCATCGCTGAACATCATCCTCAGTAGTGATAATGAGGGAACCTTCAAGGAGCCTGAAGTGCTCACAGCTATGGATGAGCTTCAGAGCCGGTTATCACAAGACCCTATGGTAGGGGCCACCTTCTCGCTGACCACATTCCTCAAGCAGATGAACCTGGTCATGCATGAAAATGATGCAGCCTTTGAGACTGTTCCAGAAAGCAGGGAGCTGGTTGCACAGTACCTGTTGCTGTATGAGTTCTCAGGAGACCCGGAGACCTTGGAGAAGGTCGTCGATTACGACTACACCAAGGCAAACATCACCTTCCAGCTGAAAAGTGACAGCTCATCTGTGATGGAAGCCATCATTGCACTTGCCGAAGAAGCTGCTCCCACCTTTGCCTCACATGGCATAGAGATCAGCTTCGCAGGCAGCGGCTACAAGGCCTTTGTGTTCTCCACCCTCCTGCTTAGGGGGCAGGTCATCAGTCTGGGCCTCTCCTTCATCATAGTGGCCCTGCTGTTGACGCTGCTGTTCAGAAACCTCTGGGTAGGACTTGCAGGAACGGTGCCCATAGCCATCACAGCTGTGGTCAACTTCGGGGTTATGGGCCTGCTCAGCATTCCCCTTAGCTCAGCTACAGCTCTCATATCAAGTATTGCAGTGGGTATCGGAGTCGACTACTCCATTCACCTGCTCGAGCACTATACGAACCGCCGCCTCAAAGGCTACAGCCGCCAAGAGGCGACACGGGAAACGATTTCCCACACAGGGAGGGCGATCATCCTGAACGCCATCGCTGTGATGGGAGGCTTCGCAGTCCTCCTTTTCAGCGTATTCCCACCCAACAGGCAAGTAGGGGCCCTTATCGTACTGAACATGGCAATGAGTGCCCTGCTGACCCTGACCATCCTTATCGTCATCATTAATCATCTGGACAAGAAGAATCGATTCCTGCCCAAGAAGATACAAAAACTACAATTAGAACATACAGGAGTGAACAAAGCATGAAAAACAGACATCTGAAACGTATGGCAACCAGTGTAGCCATCGCCCTATTCGCCATTGTCTCCCTCTCAGCCACATACAGCGGCACAGAGGTGATGCAAAAAGTGTATACCCGAGACAGTGGCAACAACATGAGTGCCAACCTCGTCATGACCCTTACCAATTCCAGGGGATCGACACGGGAGAGAAGCATCCAGCAGTTCAGGAAGACCGATAGCGAGGGAGAGAAGAAGATCATGTTCTTCCTCGCCCCCTCCGACGTGAAGGACACAAGCTTCCTCAGCTATAGCTACTCTGATGGAAGAAGCGACGACCAGTGGATCTACCTGCCTGCCCTCAAGCGGGTGAAGCGGGTAGCTTCTGACAAGAAGAACGACTCCTTCATGGGTTCGGACTTCACCTATGACGATATGGGAAGCCGTCACCCCAGTGCAGACACGCACAAGGTCATTCGCACAGAGACCATCGATGGAAGGAAGTGTCTGGTTGTAGAGAGCATCCCCAAGGAAGACAAGCCCACCTACACGAAGACCCTTGCCTGGGTTGTGGAAGACGAGTGGATCGGCCTGAAGAAGGAGTTCTATCTTCCCAACGGATCGTTGGGCAAGAAGCTTGAGATCGCCTCGTATGAGAAGACCGACGGGGTCTGGGTAATCACCGATATGACGATGAGCAACGTCGATAAGGACAGCTCAACGAGGATACAGATGTTGGACGTCTCGTTCAACAACGACCTGAAAGATAGCGTCTTCACTGAGCGCCAGATGAAGATCGGACCACGAGTCTAAGGAGCACCAGACGATGAGACATACCAAGACAAAACTACTGGTAACACTAGTGTTACTGCTTACTATCACAAGCCTATCATTGGGAGCAAAGGACATTGAGTTCAACGGGATGCTGCGCGATTATATCGCCTACACCTTTGAGGATTCAAATTTTGCAGTCCATGAGCAGACACTGGATATCACTCTCGCAGGATGGGGAGAGAACACCCACATGGTGGTAAACCCAACCATCTACATGGGAGACAACCAGGACCTACAGATAGGAATCAGAGAAGCCTATATCGACTTCTACCTGGATAATGCTGACATACGGGTAGGAAAGCAGGCCATCATCTGGGGTGAAGCTGAAGGAGCCTTTATTACTGACCTGGTAAGCCCCAGGGATATGCGATCCTTCATCCTCGCTGACTTCAAGGAGATACGAAAAGGCGTCCCAGCCATAAAGGTCGACTACTACAAGGATGCCTTCACCTTCGAGGGAATTTGGGTAGCCAAGTTCATTCCTACCAGCATGCCGGACAAGGATTCGATGTGGGCGAAGAAAATGGAGGCTCCATTCTCTAATGCAACGATCAATGCTCCGACTATGCCCGATGCGGATCTAAAGAACAGTGAAGTCTTTGGTAAGGTCAGTCACTTTGGGTCAACGGCAAACTGGGCCTTGATGGGTGGGTATGCATTTACCGATGAGCCATACGTCAGCAAGATAACACCAGGAGCCCCACCGGTCATAGACCAAGAGTATGGTCGCTATGGTATGAGTGGTGGATCGTTAAGCACCAGCCTAGGGGCTACAGTACTGAGACTGGAAGCTGCAGCATACTTTGACAAGCCCTTCGCAGCGGTAACGAAAAGCCCCGTACCCACAGCTGTTGTTGAGAAACACCACCAGCTGCAGTCCCTTGTAGGGCTCGACTGGAGCATGTGGGGCTCCCAGTTGTCGACCCAGTATATCTTTGGTTACGTACATGACCACAATGCAAAACTGATGGAACAGGGCAAGGCCCTCAAGGAGTTCAGTCATACCTTCACCTTCAGGGTCCAGAAAAGCTTCTTCTCAGACAGGCTTGCAGCCAAGTTGTTCACCTATGTGGAAGCTGACCCGCTCAATGCCCTCATCAGGCCATCACTTGCCTGGACTGTTGAAGATGGGGTTGTCCTGGAAGGCGGACTGGATCTCTTTGTAGGGGATGAGGATGGCACCTTTGGTTCCTACAAGGATAACAGCCTGGCTTGGATGGCTTTGCGTTGGTACTTCTAGGAGAAAGCCTCTTCCTATTTCTGGAAGATCAGGCAATGCATACAGCGTGGGAGACCAGAAGAGAAGCAAAAGAATAGAGAGAATTTTTGCGAGAACATCAGAGAGTTTATTGTAGGGGCTGCTTCATACTCCATATGAGGCAGCCCTGCCCTTTTTCCCAAAAACAACCCCCAAATCTTTGAAATGAAAGGTATCAATACCCCAGGGCAAGCCCTGGATCCAGGAGGCATCGCCCCCTTTTCCGCCCAAAGGACGGGATATCTCACCTTGCTTTCCCGACACTCGCTCGGTAATGGAACCATGGTAATGCTTTTGCTACTCTCGTTTCGTTGGGGAATGACGGTTTTTCTCGAGATCTCCGTACCTATGTCAGGTTCACGCTTCAAGTAGGTACAATGGTATGAATGACAGGGAAAGAAGAATCACATATGCATGCATGCTATATTCTTATGCCCATACTATAAGATAGTACGTATGTCATGAAGCGAGTGATTCACCTTTTGGCTTCAAAGCCTATTCAATATAATTATACCTAAAAATCACTACAAGTCGCCATTAGTACAAAAACAGCCAGATATTACCTACGTTGTACATTCCAGTACACAAGGCGGATGGTATTGGGTGTAGTTCATACTACTTACGAGCAGTATTGTCATTGAAAGTATCCCGCCGCTCTCTTCCAGAGGCCTCTATGGTTCCGACAAGGTTCCCAAAAAACTCTTCATAGCCACTATGCGAGAGGAAAATACCAGAGAAGGGTATCAGCAGATGCAAAGGAAGCTGAAAAAGCAGGACAGTCAGAAGCTTCTTCGCCAACCTTTATTTTGAACCTTATCTCGCTTATACTTGGGAGAGAGAATATTGACAGGGAGGTCTTGCATGAAAGTTTCACAAAAGAGAGGGAATAAGATACATATCTCCGTCTGTACCGGTACCAACTGTGCGTTCCGTGGTGCTTCCCAGCTTGTGGAGGCCTTGCAAGCTGAGAAGGATATCCAGGAATATTGCGTTATCAGCGAGATGTCATGCCCGAACAGTGTGTGCGATCACTCGAGAAGATCTCCGGTTGTGAAGATCAATGGCGAATACATTCTTGAAGCTAAACTGGAAGCGATTATGGAGGAAGTGTATACCCATATCAAGAAGGAACGGGAGGCTTCATCATGAGGGAGGTCGGTGTAAAACGGGTATTCGAGCGGATGAGAGGAATCTACACCCCTGTAACAGACCTACGCAGACGTCTTCTCATGGAGACGGTACGGTTCATTCTTGACGGGAAAAAGCCATCAGAGATAGAAAGCCTCCCTTTCAATATCATCGAGATGGGAAAACCCATATTCCGTTGCTGCTCATACAGGGAACTCTCCATCGTGAAGCAGCGCTTGAGACTGGCGTTCGGTCTGCCTCTCGTGGAGGAGAGGGAGAATACCCCAGTCTCCAGTGGAATCGAAAAAGCATTTACCAGCAAAAAGGTCATCACCACTCCCTTGGTCAATGTAATCCGCGCCGCTTGTGAGAAATGTCCCGAGGACCAGGTAATCGTCACCGATGGCTGCCAGTCTTGCATGGCCCATCCCTGTTCGATCGTATGCCCGAGAAACGCCATCTCATTCCCTGAAGGTAAAGCTTTAATCGATCAGGAGAAGTGTATTAAGTGCATGAAATGTGTCCAGGTATGTCCCTACTCCGCCATAACCCGAAGGGTGCGTCCCTGCGCAGAAGCGTGCGGCGTACATGCCATCGATTCTGATGAGGAAGGGTATGCACGTATCAACCAGGATATCTGTGTAAGCTGTGGATTATGCACTGTCTCCTGTCCCTTTGCCGCCATTTCTGACAAATCGGAGATAGTACAGGTAACCTTCGCCCTCATGGAGCGTAAGGAAGAGACCTCGCCGGTGAAGTTGCATGCGATAGTCGCCCCATCATTTACAGGGCAATTCGGGAACAAGGTAACTCCTGAAATGATATTTGCCGGCATCCAGAGTCTGGGATTCGACCGGGTGATGGAGGTCGCCTATGGAGCAGACTGCGACACAATCCTACTTGCTGAAAAATATTCACAGGGAAAAGGGAAATTTCTTGGAACCTCCTGCTGTCCCTCCTGGGTAATGGCCGCACGAAATTCCTACCCCAACCTCGCAGACAATATCACAAATAGCTACACACCAATGGTCGAGACAGCGAAAAAGATAAAGGAAGCTGATGAGGGTGCGAAAATAATCTTCATCGGGCCTTGCATCGCCAAGAAATACGAAGCGCTTACCGAAGAGGTGTCAGAGTATGTTGACCATGTCCTGACATTTGAGGAGCTTGCGGCCCTTTTTGTAGCCTTCGCTATAGATCTCACGACAATCACTGAAAGCCCTGCCATACAGGATGCAAGCACGCTTGGACGGGGATATGCACATGCATCAGGCGTAGGGAGTGCCATCATCAAGGCCGCAGAGAAGCTGTTCGGAATGACTGACATCAGCTTCGAAAAGGCTGATACCCTCTCTGAATGTCTTTTTTTGCTGAATAACATCGAAAAAGGGGTGACCCATCCCAATCTCGTGGAAGGGATGGCGTGTCCCGGAGGATGCGTGGGCGGGCCCGGCACATTGGCATCCCCTTCCACAGCAGCACGGCATGTGGCAAAGTTTGCTTCTGCTGCTCCCTTTGAGTTTCCAGTCTGTGAGGAAGTTACACCCTAACTCAGTTTACGGGTGCATGTGTCACAATCCTTTGAAGGGAGCCCTCCACATGTGGAGGGCTCCCTCATTAGGAACTATTTTGTCAATCAATACCCCAGCAAGCCCTGGAAAGAGGAGGCATCGCCTCCTTTTCCGCCCCAAGGGATGGGGTATCTCACCTTGCTTTCCCGACACTCGCTCGGTAATGGAACCATGGTAATGCTTTTGCCACTCTCGCTTCGTTGGGGAATCAATCTACCAGGAACTGCTGTTAGCCGACCATGATCTTCAAATCTTCTTCAACAGAAGAGATTCCGGCGATGCCGAAGTTCTCTACCAGCACGTTCACCACGTTTGGGGAAAGGAAGGCAGGAAGGGTTGGCCCGAGGTGGATGTTCTTCACTCCGAGGGACAACAGGGCCAACAGGACGATGACAGCCTTCTGCTCGTACCATGCGATGTTGTAAGAGATGGGCAGGTCGTTGATATCGTCCAGCTCAAAGACTTCCTTCAGCTTCAGGGCAATGAGGGCCAAGGAGTAGGAGTCGTTGCACTGACCGGCATCGAGGACACGGGGGATACCACCGATATCACCGAGGTTGAGTTTGATGTACTTGTACTTTGCACAACCTGCGGTAAGGATGACAGTATCATGGGGCAGAGCCTTTGCAAACTCAGTGTAATAGTCTCGGCTCTTGGACCTTCCGTCACAACCGCCCATGACTACAAAGCGCTTGATAGCTCCACTCTTCACTGCATCCACAACCTTGTCAGCAAGGGCAAATACCTGGTTGTGGGCAAAGCCTCCAACGAGCTCCCCTGTCTCCAATTCTGTTGGGGCCGGGCTCTTCTTTGCAAGCTCTATGATCTCGGAGAAATCCTTCACCTCACCTATGCCACCTTCGATGTGTTTCACCCCTGGGAAGCCTGTTGCTCCGGTGGTATAGATGCGATCCTTGTATGAGTCAGCAGGGGAGACGATACAGTTGGTGGTCATCAGGATGGGGCCGTTGAAGGAGGCAAACTCCTGTTTCTGCTTCCACCATGCATTACCGTAGTTACCGTAGAAGTTAGGGTACTTCTTGAATGCAGGGTAGTAGTGTGCAGGAAGCATCTCAGAGTGGGTGTAAATATCAACACCGGTTCCCTGGGTCTGCTCAAGAAGCATCTCAAGGTCACGAAGGTCGTGTCCGCTGATAAGGATGCCAGGCTTTGTACCGACACCAAGCTTGACGCGGGTCATCTCAGGATTGCCGTAGGCCGCTGTGTTGGCACCGTCGAGGAGGGCCATGCCAGAAACACCGTACTTGCCGGTCTCCAAGGTGAGGGAAATGAGGTCTTCGACGCTCTTTTCCTCAAGCAGGGCGGCAAGTGCTGACTGGATGAAGGTATCAAGCTCCTCATCATCTTTGATAAGTACGTTGGCGTGCTTGCTGTATGCGCTTACACCCTTGAGGCCGTACGTGATCAGTTCCTTGAGGCTGCGAACATCCTCATTTTTCTCGCTCAGGACGCCTACACCCTTGGCCTGGTCAAGGAAAAGGCTCTTGTCGTTGGCATTGTAGAGGGCTGCGGCGCTTAGGCCTTCCTTGGTAGAAAGCTGGGCAAGCATGGTGTTTTTTGTTGCAATGGTAAGAAGGATGCGCTCGACAATGACCTGTTCGTCAAAGTTTGCATTGGTGATGGTGCTGAACAGGTTGTAGGTGACCATGTGATTCACATCAGAAGGAACAGCCTTCCCTTCTGAGCGCAGGCGTGTGGTGACCTGGCTCAAGCCTTTGGTAACCCAAATGAGCAGGTCCTGCATATTTGAAGTCTCGGGGTCCTTTCCACAAACACCCACCTGTGTGCATCCGATATTCCGTGCAGTTTCCTGGCACTGGAAGCAAAACATCTTGTTGTCCATATGATCTCTCCTATTTTTTACTACGTGTCACAAGAAACGCTTCAAGGCGTTCCGGTGCACATAGTATGTGTTCCGATCAGTAATATCGCTTCGGCAAAGCACTGCCCTGCCTCTGCTTCAGACCCTACTCTCCAGCAGGAATCATACCCGGAGTATACAATAGAAGAGTCTTTCATTATGTTGCATTTGCAACATATAGGCTTAGTATCAGCAATATATCAAAACTGTTGCATATTTCGATAAAAAAATAGCGTAGGCCAGTACATGAATGTAGATGCTTGGAGTTGCAAGTGATTACCTGTAAAGAGCCCCGCCTTCCCCTAGGGGTAGGGCGGGGCTCTGTTTACAACAGACTTCATCACAATATCATTCCATTGCTACAGTACACCATTGTAGTATTGCAACACTCCATCAATACCAGAGACTCCTTGGGCAGGATGTCTATGCAGCACCCTGCGGCATTATCACCCTTATTTCTCCTCCTGAAGTGCCACTTCAATAGGATCATCCTCGGGCTCGCCACGATGGACGCCTCTCATCAGGAAGAATGCAATGAGCATCGAGACTGCCCCATAGAGGAAGATTGCCCTAAAGCCGAATAGATCGATGAATCCTCCAGTGATAGGGGGAGAGATGATGGAGGCGAGCTGGCTGAAGAAATAGTAAAGACCAGTATAGATGCCGACTGTCTTATAGGTGGACATCTGCCAGAGCATCGGGAAGCTGTTGGTGACAACCGATACCCAGAAAATGCCGAAGAGGAAGAGCAGTGCCCAGAATGTATACTGCCTGAAAGCTGCTCCCATCGCAGAAGTGAGGGGATCATGGAAGAAGATGAAGGTAAGGATGCCCACCAACATCATCAGGGATGTGCGGATGGTGCGCTTTCTTCCGACCCTGTGAGCAAGGATGCCTGAGGGGATTGCGAAGATGGCATAGGCTATGCCTACCATCCCGGCGGCAAGGGAGGCTGTCCCGCTTGTCGTCTGCAGGATATCCTTGGAGTAGAGACCGACAAAGGGAAGGATTCCCTGATAGCCGATAAACCACATCAGAAGAGAGAGCAAGATAAAGAGAGCGCTCTTGTCCTTCTCTGCAAAGATAACTTTCAGCGAATGGAGGACAGGTTCCTTCTTCTCTGATTCCTCCTTGTTGATAGCCCGTTTCTCCTTCACAAAGAAGAAGAGCAGCAGCACAGCTATGAGTACCAGTACAGAAGAGATGGGGAATGCAAGGATGTCCTTGGTGGGGCCGAACGTAGGAAGGGTAATGGGAACATCCATAAGCCTGGCAAGCCCTACCGTACCGACGATAGTTGCTATGCCACCCATGGTGTTGATGACGCCGTTGGCTTCACTACGCAACTCACCGGGTATCATATCAGGCATCAGGGCGACAACAGGGCCTCGAACCGCCTGCTTGAACAGGTTGAGCACGAACACCAGGGCGATGAGCAGCCAGAGCCCTATCAGTGCTGCGATGGGTATCAGGCCGAAAGCCACAGCTGTGACGGGAAGACAGATGACAATGAAAGGCATCCGTCTTCCAATTTTGGTATGGGTACGGTCGCTGATCGCACTGAATACGGGGATAAGCAATATCGCCAGCATGTTATCAAGGGTCATGATGGTGCCGATCAGTGCCTTTGAGGAGACATACTTCTGCAGGAAGATAGGGACATAGGTGTCATAAAGGGGATCCATCAGACCCATAGTGAAAAATCCTAGCCCGATAAGGAATGTGGTGAGATAGTAGCCCTTGAGCCCTTTCTTACCCTTCTTTTTTTCAATAGCCATACCGCTCTCCTTTGCCTGGAACATATGAGCGAATTGTATCACGAAAATTGGTTCTCGGGTGAAGGGTTTGCAGAAAGGCTGGACGAAAAGTTCGGATTGGGGTACACCACTGATATGCATGACAATACTAAGGGTCAATCCATCACAACCATAGCCGGCTTGGAAAAGCACCTGGAGCTTACAGAAGAGGAGCGAGCCTTTGCCTGTCTCGCAGGCGTGCTCCCCATTGCCATCCCCTCCTACTTCCTCGCCCTCATCGACAAGACCGATCCTCATGATCCCCTACGCATCCAGGTGGTCCCGACCATCCATGAAGGGGAAAACCTGCAACAAGAGCATATCGACCCCTTGGCAGAAGTAGATCACTCGGTAACCAAACGCCTCATCCACCGCTACCCAAGCCGTGTGGCCTTCCTGGTGACCGATATCTGTGCCATGTACTGCCGCCACTGCTTTAGGCGGCGCTTTACAGGCACCTTCCAAGGCCCTGCAACCAGATCCGAGATACAGGAAGCCGCATCCTATCTGGTGCGGCACAGGGAAGTGAAGGAGATATTGCTGACTGGAGGTGATATGATGACCCTCTCCGACAGTAAGATCGAAGAACTCATCGCAATCTTCAGAGAGGCAAGGCAGGATCTTGTCATCAGGCTCTGTACCAGGATGCCGGCAGCAGAACCATCAAGGATAACTGCTGACCTTGTTGCAATCTTCAGGAAGTTCGATAGCGCCCCCTTCTACCTGATGACCCAGTTCAACCATCCAAGGGAACTGACAAAAGAAGCAGTCGCTGCAGTAGAAATGTTTGTTGATGCCGGAATACCGGCGATGAACCAGAGCGTCTTGCTCAGAGGGGTCAATGATGACGCATCTACCCTTGAGGATCTTTGCAACAAGCTCATCTTCTCGAGGATAAAGCCCTACTATCTTTTTCAGGGTGATCTGGTGGAAGGGACCTCTCATTTCAGGGTCCCCATAGAAAAGGGCCTTGCACTGGAAAAAGAGCTACGAAGACGCCTATCAGGTCTTGCGATGCCTCTCTACGCAGTGGACCTGCCCCATGGAGGAGGAAAAGTCCCCCTCACCGAAGGGTATCTGCAAGAAAGCAACGGATGCGATGTGTGGAACTTCACTACAGTGGAAGGGAAGAAGAGAAGCTATCCTAAAGAGTAAGACTACAGGGCATTGATCCTGTCGAGCACTTCCTGAATCGCCTTTGTACGGATCTCCGTACGTTTCTGCTCGTAGGTAAGAGGATCGACAAAAACCTCGACCTCATCCTCCTTGGGGGTGAATGCAGGAGCGGTAATGATAGGCTCGATCTTTTGCACCACACTCTTTGGTGTAGCAACAGAGGGAACCTTGGGAACAGAGGGAGCCTTGGGCTCTTCAACTTTGGTCTGGACAACCACCACAGGTGGTGTGGGAACAGGTTCTGCTTCAATAACGGGGGGGGTCTTGGGTGCTACAGGAGTCTTTGGAGCCACAACCTTGGTCTCACCTACCACCTCAGGGGGTGTAGGAATAGGGCTTGCTACGACAATGGGAGCTGGCATCACTTCAGGCTTTACAAAACTTGTCACTGTCGGAGGAGGCGCCGGGACAGGAGCTGTGACGGCTTTGACCATCGCGGCAACTTCCTTCTTTGCAGGCTCTTCCATCGCCGTAAGGATGGCAGGAACAAGATCCGCCACTATCTGGTCGCGATAGGATGTATACAGGAGAAGCAACTGCTCTTCTGTAAGTCCTGAATCCAAATAAGGCTGCAGTTCCTTGGCAAGGTAGGGAAGATAGGTCTCCTTGTTGGCATCAAGCTCGGTGACGAGCATCTCCACCAAGGAGGGTATCATCCTATCGACCATTTGAGGTACATACGCCTCCATCTCGGCCCTTATGTCATCTTCCATCCGTCCAAGACGAGCATCTACCATATCTTCAATCTGGAAGAAGAAGGAACTCTGTCCTTCGGCAAGAGTGGCTAGCAGTTCTGTGCGCAAAGCATCAACCTGCTTTGCAAAGTCCGCTTGCAAGCCTTGGGGTATCGTAGGGGTTGTATCTACTGTTTGCGGTTGTGTGCCGAGATTGAGGGTATCTTCCAGTTTGGAAGAAATCTGTGTGACAAACCCTGTATCAGCGACAAGCTGTTTTTTGAGTTTTTCATAAAGAGGACCTTCAAGGGCCCTGGACACTTGCTCGGTAAGGGTCGGAAGCAACGCCTCAGCAAGCTTTTTCTTATCGACAGCGCTCTGCTCAACAGGCTCAGCGACACTCTTTCGTATGGGTGCTTCTATTTCCAACAGAGGTTGTAATTGCCTTGATCGGGCTTGCTCTAACAGTTCGTTGGGAACACCAGGGCGCAGGTACCAAATCCCTGCAAAAGCAAAGATCGCCACAACCGTTGTAATAACCAGCAAGTGTATCCGAACCGATTTCTTCATTTCAAACCCTCATAATACAATTGTTTCATCAGGACGATGAAACTCCGATTCCTATCGTAACACAATACGCGGTTACTTGTCGATGAATTAACGCCTTATCAGAGCCGTTGTGCAGAATGAAAACAGGAAGGGATGAAGGAAATACATCAGGGCGGATATCCTGCTGTGCCTTCTCTCTTGCCAAAAACCTCTTTACTGTGATGTTTTCACGCTTTTTTGCACGAAAATATCTGCTGTACAGGGGCGCTTTGACAAAAACCACACCATCGCACAACTGATAGAGGCCCATCCTATACAGAAGAGCCGCATTGATGAGCAGAGCCTCTTCTCCCTCTTTTTCAGCTTGTTCGATCAGGCGTTCACACTCTCTGACCATCGCTGGGTGCGAAATGGCTTCAAGGGCCTGCAGCTTATCAGGATCAGAGAAAACCAGAGAGCCCAGAGCCTTACGGTCTACCTTGCCACCTTTCACCACATCCGAACCAAAGGTTTTTTCCAGAAGATCCTTGTTTTGCTCCAGTACTGTATGCCCGAGCAGGTCAACATCAATGACAACACACCCTTGGTCGGCAAACTCTGAGGCAACCACGTTTTTCCCAGCTGAGGCCCTGCCTGTCAGGCCAATGACCTTCATCAGTGAATCTCTCCCCAACTCTTTCCCGTCTCTATGCTGGCACGCAGGGGAAGTGATAGCTTTACAGCACCTTCCATCGCTTCCTTGACGAGGGAGTGCACCTTCTCAAGCTCCCCTTGGGGAACCTCAAAGACCAGTTCGTCATGGATCTGCAGCAACATCTTGGTATCCGGAGAGTGCCGGGCAAGGGCTTTGTCGATACGGAGCATGGCAAGCTTCATGATATCGGCTGCACTGCCCTGGATAACGGTATTGACCGCTATCCTCTGGGCCTTTGCGCGTTCGCCACCATTTTTGCTGTTTATCTCTGTGATGGTGCGCAGATGCCCGAGCAAAGTCGACACATACCCATTGAGGGCGGCATCCTCACGCGTCTTCTCGATGAATGCGTTGACTGCGCTATAACGCTTAAAGTACTGGTCTATGAAAGCTTTCGCCTCAGAGTGGGTAATCTTCAGGTCCCCTGAAAGGCTATGGGCGCCCATGCCGTACATGACCCCGAAGTTGATGGTCTTCGCCACCCTTCTCTGCTCGCCTGTAACCTCTTCCAGAGGCACATCGAAGATAAGGGAGGCTGTCGAGCTATGCACATCGACTCCCTTGAGGAAGGCTCCTTTCAGACCAGGATCATCGGCCATATGGGCTAAGACTACCAGCTCGATCTGGGAATAGTCAGCCGAAAGGAACACATAGCCTTCCTTGGGGACGAAAGAGGATCGGATACGCCTGCCCTCTTCAGTCCTGACGGGGATGTTCTGCAGGTTCGGATCCTTACAGGACAATCGACCTGTCTCTGTCCCTGTCTGGGAGAAGGAGGGATGGATCCTTCCTGTCCTTTCCAGGATCTCAAGAGGTAGTTTGTCGATATAGGTTGTCTTGAGCTTGTTGAGCATCCTGTACTCTAGAACCAGAGCTACTTCAGGATAGGTTTCGCTCAGGGGCTCCAACACATCTGTTGCCGTAGAAAATCCGGTACGGGTCTTTGCTCCGGTAGGGATCTCACGCTCGACAAACAGCACTTCCTGCAACTGTTTTGGGGAATTGAGGTTGAACTCGTGTCCGCAAATTGCAAAAATCTCTTTCTGTATAGCGCCAATTCTCTTTTCAAACTCTGCAGTCAGTGGCTCTATGCGTGTCCTGTCCAGGAAAATGCCCTCGATCTCCATATTGGCGATGATGCGAAGCAAAGGCATCTCCAGATTTTCCATCAGATCCATAAGATTTCGTGCGACCAGAAGGTTGGCAAACAGCTTGTAGAGCCTGAAGGTGATATCAGCATCCTCAGCTCCATAGAAGACTGCCTGCTCCTGGGGGATGTCACCGACTGTCTTGCCCTTGGGAACGGCATCCTTGTAAGACAGGGTCTTATATTCCAGATACTTTTCGGCAAGGTAGTCCATATTGAATACACCGGTGCTGTCCAAGAGCCAGGCGGCCACCATGGTGTCGAAGACAAGCTTCTTGGGGACAACGCCCCAACTGACCAATACCTTGTAGTCATACTTGATGTTTTGTCCAACCAAGGAGAGTCTGCCTGTAGTGAAGAACTTTGCAAGAAGCATTTTGAGATCCTCATCGCTGAACAACCTCTCCCCTTCGCTGATGATGGGAACATAGTAGGCAACGGCCTCCATCCAGGAAAAGGAGAATCCAAGCGGCTTGGCTGCCATGGCATCGAGGGAGTCAGTCTCCAGATCGAAGGCGATGATGCCTCCCTCCTTCTCAGCCTGTACAAGAAGCTCTTCCAACCTGGGAAGTGTCACTACCGCTTCGTAGGTTCCTTTTTCTGATGCCTTCATCGCTTTCTTGACCACATCCTGCTTCTTGGGCGCTATACCACCATTTGCAAGCTTTTCCAGTTCCCTGGGGATGCTATGCATCCCCAGCTCTTCAAACAGGGGGATAGCGGCCTTGTAGTTGAGGTCATCAAGCCGATACTCCCTGGTATCAAAAGAATCCACCTCGAACAGATCGTCCTTCAGTTTCACCAAGGACTTGCTCAGCTTCGCAAGCTCTTCTCCCTCTTCCAACTTTTTCTGTATGCCTTTTGCACAGAGGCGAATATTTTTGTAAATCTCTTCAAGGCAGCCAAACTGCCCAAGGAGCTTTGCTGCCCCTTTTCCTCCTATCCCCTTCACCCCGGGGACATTGTCAGAGGAATCCCCCAACAGTGAGAGATAATCCACCACCTGTGTCGGAAGGATGCCGAACTCCTCTTGGACTTCGGCAATGCCCATCAGGCGGTACTCCTTCTCCCCTTTCTTGGCCGGTCTCAGGGCAAAGGTATGCTCATCGACGAGTTGCAGGAGATCCTTGTCCCCGGTGAACATGATGGTATCAATATGGTGTCGCGTAGCTTCCCTGCTGAGGGTCGCTATGATGTCATCAGCTTCAAAGCCCACCATCGCCACCATCGGGATCTCAAGTGCCTTGAGGATTGCATTGATAATGGGGACTTGGGCGTGCAGATCCTCAGGGGCTGCATCACGGTTGGCCTTGTAGGGTTCGTACATCTCATGACGAAAGGTGGGCCCGTGGCTGTCCATGGCCACGACCATATACTCTGGATTGTTTTCACGAAGCAGCTTAAGAAGGGTGGTGAAAAACCCATAGACAGAGCTGATATTCTTTCCCTGTGGATCCTTCATCGGGTTGTTGATAAAGGCGTAATATGATCGGTATATCAGGGCATAGCCGTCAATGATGTAGAGTTTCTTCTCAGAAGTCGGCTCTGAAGGAGGAGCATCCTTACCTTCTGCCTTTATCCCTTCTATTTCGCACTCTTTCTCAGCAACTTCTGCAATCTTCTCGTCCCTTTTCTCAATGACCACAGGGGGACGCAAAGACGCTTCCTCTTCCAATTTTATCTGGTCAAAATCCTGTTCGCCGAACAGCTCCATGGAATCATTGGTCATGTGTGTCCCCTATGGTAATCTGTAACATATCGTATGCCACATGCATGTGATGCGGAAGCTCTGCTTCCAGCTTGCTGTGCCGTATATCATGGCTCAGATGGGTGAGAAACACCCGTTTGGCCCCTACTTTCGTTGCAAAGGCGGTAGCCTCCCCCACACTGAAGTGTGTCGGATGGGACCTATAGCGCAAGCTTCCCAACACCAAGGTATCTACGCCCTCAAAGCATGGCAGGCTTTCATCAGGTATGCCACTGCTGTCAGTTGCATAGATGAAGGATCCGATGCGGAATGCCATGATGAGCTTGCACCCGTGGCGTATCGGTATGGGAAGGACATCGAAACCTGCAACCTGAACCATCTGATAAGCAGCAAGTCTGTTCAATTGGAGATGGGGTAACCCTCCTGCCTTATCATAGGTCTTCAGCACATAGCCGAAGCGGGAGGTAATGGAAGAGATGACCTCGTCCGAACAGTAGACAGGCAGGGTGCTCTCCTTAGAGAAGACACGCAGGTCATCGATGCCGTTACAGTGGTCTGCATGGTCATGGGTATAGAGTACCGCATCAAGGGAGATAAGGTTGGCTCGCAAAGCCTGCAGACGAAACTCCGGTGTGGTATCTACAAGTAGCGTATGATCCCCATCTTCGATGAGAATACTGCTGCGAAAGCGTATGTCATGGGGGTCTGAGGAGTGACAGACAGAGCAGGGACACCCGATGACCGGGATCCCATGGCTGGTTCCGGTACCGAGAAAGGTTACTTGAAATGGCTTCATTTCACCCTTTCCTTAACGGAATCGATCACATCCTTCACAACTGTCTCACCCTGCTTGGCAGCAGCCTTGAGCTTAGCCTGCACCTCTGCACTTTTCAGCAGTTCCTGAAACTTCTCAAATGACTGCTGGGTGAATTCAGGGCTGTTCTTCACCTGTTCAACCGCATTTTCCACTGCCGTCATCACCATCGCATTGTCACTGCCTTTGCGTGTAGCAAAGCTTACTCCCAAAAACTGGGTACTCATGCTGGGGGCAAAAAAATAGAGAAGGAAAAAAGAGAGCAGCGCCGCTGACAACGCTGAAAGAAAGAGGTGTATTAAACCCTTTTTAGCCATGATCATGCTCCTTGCGATTACTTTATCATACTTAGCCAAAGCAGAAAAGCAATACAGGCCCGGATTTCTCCGGGCCTGCTGCTCTACAACTAGCTACTCTTAGATAAGTGAGAAAAGGAAGGAGACTCCGACCTTGCCCGAATCAGGTGCATCAAAGAGATCCTGTACTTTCTCCGCATTCTTAAAGGTATAGGCGGTATCAACAGTGTAGTTGAGCCCAAGCATCATACCACCAAGGTTGAAATCGACAGTCGCACGATAGGCAACAGGGGAGTTGATGAAAGCGTCACCAAACCCATCCAAGCTGTCTACTCCATTACCTGTGGAGTCTTCAATAACTGCATTTCCGCTATCATCGATCAGGACATTGAATCGGGGGCCCATGCCAAAACCGACTCTGGCGACATTCAGGATATCCAAGGAGATACCGACACTTGTCAGCACGGAAATCTGTGTGTAATCTTTTGGTCCAACTGTCTTTGTACCAAACATACCTACCAAGTCAACCTCAGCAAGCAGGAGCTTCAGACGGACATCAGCACCAAACGCATAATTCTCAATCTTAGCGAGTTCATCACTTAAGTTATTATTATCAATGGATGTCTGAATTTCTGCAAAACTCTTATTATACTGAGCTGTAGCACCAATGCTCAAACCGACCATTGCTGCACTTAGTGTTGCAGGAAGCAGGACACACACTACGATGAGCGCTACAAGAAATCTCTTTTTCATACTTTTACCCCTTTGTTTGACCGGTTTCAACCGTCATATCATTCTTATGTAACAAATTTAAAACATTTTTAGTGACAACGCAAGAGAAAGTGAACCACTATTCAACTGAAACAGATCCATAGGAGACCTTGTCTCAATCAAACTACCCATTGTCGATTCGCTCTCGAAAAGATAGCGAACTCTCAAGCCAACCTTACCAATCTCCACCCCCAGACCAAGCTGAAGGTACACAGGGCTCTGCATAAGGGCATCAGTGAAGGAAATGGCATTTGTCATCTTCTTCTGGTTGTCCTTCACAAGATAATACGCACCACCATTGTCCTTTGTGGAGGGAACATACAGGACGCTTGGGCCCATACCCAACTCTAGAAACAACAAGGAACCGACAACTGGAACGTTCAGACTTGCAAAGCCAAGGAGAAGGACTCCCTGTCCATTGTCTTCACACTCGATAGGGAAAGCCATGGCCTGGGCCTGCAGCACGGTAAGACGAACAGCAACTTCTCCTCCGAATTTCCAGTTCGCAGGGTCTTTTATGCCTTCCGAAAAACTGCTGTCACTTGGATTGGTAAACGAACCGCCAAAGCCAAGACTTACATCCAGCAAACTTCTAGCGCTCAAAAAAGCAGGAAGTGCAAGTATAAGAAGCAGGACGGCTAGAAATTTCTTTTTCATAAAAATCATAACTCCTCAACTACATATAACAGTGTAGAGAGGATTTGGATACAAAAAGAAGGTGCAATATTTTTTGTAACATGTGAGTATTTTAGCTAAAAACCGTCAAAGGCCTTCCAACTCATCCATCCAAAGTCTGACTGAGGCATCGCTGGGCATCCTCCAATCACCCCGGGGAGAGAGGGAGACAGAACCGACCTTAGGACCATCAGGAAGGCAGGAGCGTTTGAACTGCTGGCTGAAAAATCTCCAATAGAATGTCTTGAGCCACTTCTTGATGACACACAGCTCATACTCCCCCTTGAAGGCAATCTGGGCAAGGCGCAAGACCTTGGCAGGGCTAAAGTGCAGACGGATCACCTGATAGAGGAAGAAGTCATGCAGTGCATAGGGCCCTACGAATTCCTCAGTAACCTGGCTGATGGTTCCATCCTCTGAGGCAGGCAACAACTCCGGGCTTACCGGGGTAGCCACCACATCGAGGAGGACTTTTCTGACATTGGGCTCTGCCTTCGCAGCAAAATGGGCGACCAGGTGGCGAACCAGTGTCTTTGGAACTGATGCATTCACCCCGTACATCGACATATGGTCCCCATTGTAGGTTGCCCACCCTAAGGCGAGTTCAGAGAGGTCTCCGGTACCTACCACCAGGGCAGAGTGCTTGTTTGCAAGATCCATCAGGACCTGGGTGCGTTCGCGCGCCTGGCTGTTCTCAAAGGTGACATCATGGTTTTGTGGGTCATGGCCGATATCCTTGAAGTGTTGGGTGACTGCCTTTGTTATCGGAATTGTGAGCAAGGTCACCCCCAAGGCCTTTGCAAGGGAAGTGGCATTGCCCTTGGTACGCTTGGTAGTGCCGAAGCAGGGCATGGTCACCGCAATGATGCCCGACTGATCGAGACCGAGCATCTCAAAAGCCCGCACTGATACCAACAGGGCAAGGGTGGAGTCCAACCCCCCGGAAAGGCCAAGGATCACATGATCGAGCTTTGTATGCTCAAGGCGTTTCTTCAGCCCTAAGGCCTGGAGGGTGAGAATCTTCTCACAACGCACGGCCCTCTTATCGGGTTCGCTGGGAACAAATGGGGCCTTGTCAATATAGCGGGTAAGCGTTGTTTCGTGTATGTGTTTCAGGGAGAACGCCACTGAAGTGTAGGTGTACCTGCTCTCACCAAAAGTGTGCATCCGCATCCGCTCTGATGCGAGGCGCTGGACATCGATCTCTGTACGCAAGAGCTCATCATCAGCGAGGAACTGTTCACCCAGCTGCCGCCCGTTCTCATAGATCAGGTTATGACCGCAGAATACCAGATCGGTGGTTGACTCTCCCGGCCCTGCATTGCAATAGACATACGCACATACCAACTTGGCACTCTGCACTGATACCAGGCTACGGCGAAACTCTTTCTTTCCTACCAGCTCATCACTTGCAGAACAGTTGGCAATGACCGTTGCCCCACTAAGGGCCATATCCGCAGAAGGGCTTTCAGGAACCCAGAGGTCTTCACAGACCTCCACTCCAAGGACAAATTCGGGAATATCCCTACAAGAGAAGAGCAACCTGGTGCCAAAGAGAGTATTCTGTCCTGCAAGGGTCACCTCCCTGACATCGTCAGAAGGAAGGTGGAACCAGCGCAATTCGTAGAATTCCTGGTAGTTGGGCACATGCCGTTTGGGAACAACGCCAAGGATTTTACCGTCCTGTATCACAACCGCGCAGTTATATAGGTTTCCAAAAAAGACAAGGGGGGAGCCCACCACAACAACCATATCGTGGCCCTTGCTATAGGTGACCAAATCCCCTACAGCAGCTTTCGCCGCTTCCTGCAGCGTACGCTGCAAGAACAGGTCGGCAGAGGTATAGCCGGTGACAGCCAGTTCCGGAAGGACCAAAAGGGCAAGATGCTCTTGTATGCCCTTGTCCATGGCTTTTTTTATCGAAGCGACATTGAAGGTAGTGTCCGCCACCTTGATGGTGGGAGTCAGTGTTCCACAGGCCACAAAACCGTCTTTCATAGGATATGCTCCTCTCTGTCCAGGATCGCCACCACTTCCTGATGGAAGGTCTGGGGGTAGAGGTCGAAGACCTTTACCCTGGATACAGTGTACCCCTGCACCGTGAACCGTTGCAAGTCTCGCCCGAGGGTCACACTGTCACACGAGACATAGATGACCCTATTTGGTTTCCAGGATGCTATGAGGGCAGGAAGAGCCCCCTCCAAGCCAGTTCTGGGAGGGTCCACTACAACGGTATCTACGGTTTGCCTCTGATGCTTTGCCCAGAGCTCCACCTTGTCGCTAAATACGGAGAGGCCTGGGACATTGCGCTTTGCAAGGGAGAGACACTCTTTCTGACTTTCCACTGCAATGAGACTTCGCCCTTTCTCTGTTATGAAACTGCTGAAAGTCCCCACCCCGCTATAGAGATCCATGACAAGTTCGCCCTGCACATGCTCGGCAACATACCGCGCAAGCTTAGGAAGCAACAATTGGTTGCTCTGGAAAAACACATTAGCAGTGACAAAGAAAGGATGGGCATCGACGGTGGCAAGGGTCACCTCATCACCAAAGGATACCTTCCTGTCCCCTGCAAACGCATTGACCTCAACATACCCTTTTGTCCTGACCTTGGAGGAAAACATCACTTTGCGTGCCGCCTCGATGATCCTATCCTTCTGGGCGAGCTCGACATTGAGGTCATCCACCAGGATGGGGCAGGTTGTGATGGGGACCAGGGAGTTGCTCCGCTTTGCAAGGAAGCCTATCTCCCGCGTTGCCATATCCACATGGAAACGCGCCCGGCTGCGATACGCCCAGCTTTTGGAAAAGGCAGTCTCTTCCAACACATACGAAGAGGGGGATATCGAGCCTATTCGCTCGAGGTTCTCTTCGACCATCTTCTGCTTGATACCAGGCTGTTTCTCACTGGCAAGATGCTGCAAATCACACCCACCGCAGATTCCCCAGTGAGGACAGGGAGGTATGACGCGGTCTTCTGATGCATGCAGAATGGTTTTCACCTGAGCCTTTGCATACCCTTTCTTCTCTTCAGTTATGACGACATCAACCACTTCACCAGGAAGGGCCCCATCGACAAAGAGACTCTTGTTTGAGTCCAAGCGGGCAAAACCATTGCCCCCTTGGACGAGTTTCTCAATGGTCACTTGCATGGTCAAACTCTTGGGCATAGGAGGCGATGATGTCCATCCCCTGTTGCCAAAACTTCTCGCTTGTAATATCACATCCGAGGACGAGGGCTACGTCTTGGGCGGAGGCACTGCCTGTCTTTTCCAACAGGGAGCGGTATTTTGCTGCAAAGCCAGGGCCATCCTTCTCCTTCTGGGCATAGAGGCCGAGGGCAAACAGCTGCCCGAAGGCATACGGGTAGTTATAGAAGGAGAGGTCACTGCTGTAGTAGTGGCCCTTCACCGCCCACATGTACGGATGGTAGACAGAGAGACCATCACCATAGCTGCGCTTCTGGGCATCTACCATCATAGAGGACAGCTCGTCAGCGATGAGTTCCCCTTCCCTTCGCTTCTCAAACAGATCACTTTCAAAGTAAAACCTGCTGAGAATATCCACACAGACTTGGGTGGTATCCTGCAGGAAATGCTCAATGAGGGTCATTCTCTCATTGTCTGCACACTTGCTTATGGCACCCTGGAATACTACGTACTCACTGAAGATGGAGGCAGTCTCGGCTAAGGTCATCGGGTAGCTTCTCAAAAGGTTGCTCTGCTCCAGAACCACACTGTCATGGTAGGCATGTCCCAATTCGTGGGCCAAGGTCGAAAGCCCATTAAAGGAACCATCAAAGTTGGAAAGGATCCTGCTCTGCTGGGCTAGGGGGAAGGAGGTGTCGTAGGCACCTCCCACCTTGCCTTTCCTAGGCTCGGCATCGATCCAGTTGTTGGCAAAGGCCTTCTCGGCAAAGGAACCCATATCCTCGCTGAAGAGGGAGAACCGCCTGATGATGAAAGCTCGGGCTTCGGCGAAGGTGTAGGACTTTCCTCCTGTCCCGACAGGGGCGAAGAGGTCATAGAAGGCACAGCTCTGTAAGCCCAGTGCTTTGGCCTTGGTCTTCAGATACCCTCTGAACATCGGCAGGTTCTTCTCGATGGTGGTGATGAGGGAAGTGAGAACCTCCGGCTCAATCCTTGACTGCTGTAACGAACGAGATAGGGGACTTGCATAGCCACGCGCCTTGTCCAGGGTGATAGTAGTTCCCTTGACCCCATTCAGAGCGGCGGCAAAGGCGACCTCATGGGTCTTCCAGACTGCAAGCTCCTTCTCAAAGGCCGCCTTGCGTACACCCCTATCCTGGTGGAAGGCCTCATTACGCAACTCGACCACTGTCTTGCCCTGCTCCCCTTCCTCACTGGTGGCACTTGAACTGATCGCCTCCTGCAAGCGTGAAAAGGCATCAGTGCCAGAACGTGCAAGGTCTGAGGCCAAGTTCTCCATCGCAGGATCCATCAGGTGCTCCTGTTCTTCGAGGAGCTCTGAAAGGACAAAGCTGTACGAGCAGAGAGGGCCACCTTCCTTTGTAAGGGACAGTACCTCTTGCTCTCGCGTCTTGAGGAAGTTGAGGAACAGCACCTCAAGACGCTGTACAACCAGGGCATGTTCCTCCACCTGATTCACTGCCTTGAGAAAGGCAGGGTTGCCAGTCTCTGTGGTCAGCAGGCAGGAGCTGTATGCATTGAGGTTCTCCAGATAGTCAAGGATACGCTCATACGAATGGACAGCCTCTACGATATTGCAGGAGAGAGATGCAAGCTCTTTCTCAAGATCATTGGAAAGGGATACGACCTCGTTGAGGTCGTGCGCAAACTGCTCACTGTCCAGAGCAGGATAGATGGGAGTCAGATCCCAACGGGGAATGCTTGTCATAGTACGGTACTCCTAAAGTATATGGAATCAAAGGTCGAGATTATTTTCTGCTATCTTGTTGATGAGGGTCCTGCGGCTGATGCCCAACTCCTTTGCAGAGCGGGTCCGGTTCCCTTCCCAACGGTGCAATGCCCGTATGATGGCATCAATTTCCACATCCTTCAGACTTTTGCCTTCAGAGCTCTCCATGGGGGAATCTTCCTTGTCCCTCTCATGGGTTCGTAAGGAGACAGAGCCTCGCAAATCAAGATCTTCAGCATGAATCTCGCTCGTATTGGAGAAGATGACCGCCCGTTCCAGGATATTCTCCAGTTCACGCACATTACCAAAGAAGTCATGCTCGCAGAGCATGGTGAGTGCCTCGCTGGTAAAACCGGTTACCTTATTGCCCATCTGGCGATTGAATCGCCTGAGGATTCCTGCTGCAAGCAGGGGAATGTCCTCGCGCCTTTCACGAAGCGGTGGGATGGTGATACGTACCACATTCAGGCGATAGAAAAGGTCTTCCCTAAACTTACCCTCGCGCACCAGATGCTCGACATCTTTGTTGGTTGCAGCGATGATGCGGGCATTGATGGGCATGGGGTCTGTACCCCCTAGGCGTGTTATACGCCTATCCTGCAGGACCCTCAGGATTTTCACCTGCAACGAGAGCGGCATATCACCGATCTCATCCAAAAACAGGGTGCCTCCGCTGGCAAGTTCGAACATGCCGGTCTTACGGGAGACAGCCCCTGTGAAGGCGCCCTTCTCATAGCCGAAAAGCTCACTTTCCAACAAGTTTTCAGGAACACCTCCGATATTGATGGCAACAAAAGGGCCCCCTTTCACCGGTGAGGATGCGTGGATGTCGCGAGCGACAACCTCCTTACCTGTACCGCTCTCCCCTGTAATGAGGACAGTGGAGTTGGTATCGGCGATCCTAGCTATGAGATCCTTGATCTTCCTGATGGAAGGGCTCTCCCCCACAAAGATCTGCTTGTCATCCTCAGAGGTGTTTCGGGTCTCGCTCTCCACCATATTCCTAAGGGTCTGAGCCTCCACAAGCTTTTTCAGCCTGATGACCAGCTCCTCAGGGTCAAAGGGTTTGACGATGTAGTCCTGTGCCCCTTCCTTGAGGGCGGAGACAGCATCGCTTATCTCCCCGTGGGCGCTGACCATGATGATGGGCATGCGAAATCCTTCTGAGCGTATCCACTCAATGAGTGAGAGTCCGTCCATCCCCGGCATCTTCAGATCGATGAGGCAGGCATCATATAGCTCTTCCTTGAGCATTCTCTGGGCACTTAGCCCATTCTCCGCACAGTCACTGTCTATGCTGTCCAGCTGGAGGTAGCGGTGCATGAGAGAGCGGATATTTGGTTCGTCGTCGACTATCAGAATTTTCATATTCTCTCCGTTTCTAGCAGCTTGGTTGTATGTATGGAGCGGGGAAGCACCACTTCAGCGACCGTCCCTCCCCCATCACGGGCATACAGACGCACATTGCCTCCACGGGCCTTGACGAACTGCCGTGAGATGGAGAGCCCTATGCCAGAACCGTGAATTTTGGTGGTGAAGAACGGATCGAAGATCTTCTTCTCATCCTGGCTCCTTATCCCATCACCCCTATCCATGACAAAGATGTGGATCAGGCCTCGCTTGCCACTTTTCAGGGCGACTTCAACCTCAGGATCCCTTCCGTTGCAACTTTCAATTGCATTTTTCAACAGGTTTTCAAAGACAGAGCGAGCTCTGTCCCTATCAATGAGTATCTGGGCAGAGGTATCGGAACGGAAGCGGATAGGTTTGTCAAAGCGTTTTATGAGGGTGGAGAAAAGCTCGTTAAGATCCACCACTTCCGGCATCCCCAGAGGATTGCGCAAAAAATCACTGACCTTGTTTGTCAGCTGGGTAAGGCGATCCACCTCTTGGGACATGAGGTTCAGATCCTCACGGTTCTCCTGAGGCATGATCTTACGCAACAGGGCAAGCTGGATGGTGATGGCACTGAGGGGGTTCTTGATCTCATGGGTGAGGGTCCTCGCAGCCTGTCCCAAATTCACCAAACTCTCCTGTTTGGCAATGGTGTCACGATAGCGACGGTTGCTTCGGTAGATACTAAGCACAAGAAGAAAGAGTCCTATCAGAATAAGCACTGACACCACCCCGATAAACAGGATGATCATCAGGCGATGGTAGTAGTTCTGCCCGTCAAAATGGAGATACAGGACATCAGGAAAATCAATGGGGGAAGGGAGGAGCCCGCCTTCGGTAAGGGTGAGCTCACCGGTATCCAGCATGATGGTGAGCCGGGAGAATCGAATGTACTCGATCATCCCGGTCTCCTTGTTGTAGGTGGCAGTGCCTATGTTGGATTCCTGTTTGCTTCCCTTGTTGTCAAACTTTGCCAAGGGGATGGTCACCGGAACATTGCCCAGACTCAGCACCTTTCGCCCCATCGAGCTGTACACACCGACTCCGCTGACATTCTGTTCCTGCATGGTCTTCAAAGCCTTGGCGGTGCTGTCCTGCAGGGCAAGGAACACTGAGTTGAAGGCCCGTTCAGCTTCCGACTGCATACGAAGCTCTTCTCGCTCGGTGAGGGCTGTGGCAAGGAATATCACCAGTCCGATCAGAATGACGAAGGCAAAGATAAGCGATGAGATGACAAAGAAAGGTTCCCTGCCATCGACTATCATCCAACGCTTCTTTATTCTTTCCAATGTGTTCCCCCGAAGCTTCTATTCGTAGTTCAAGGCCTCAATGGGGTCTAGCTTTGATGCCTTCATGGCTGGGTACCAACCGAAGAACACCCCGACGAACATTGAGAAACCCATCGCAAGTATGAACGAGGCATAGGATAAATGCAACGACCAATCCATCAGATTGGTGATAGCATAGCTGAGAGCCGACCCCAGGACTATGCCCAGGATGCCTCCAAGGATGGTCAGGGTAAGCGCTTCAGAGATAAATTGTCCCCGTATCACATTGGGGGAGGCCCCCAAGGCTTTTCGAATCCCAATCTCCTTGGTACGTTCGGCAACCGATACAAGCATGATGTTCATGATGCCGATCCCACCGACAAGCAGGCTTATGGCAGCGATGGCGGCGAGGAATGCGCTGAAGGTCCCCGTAATCTGTGTGGCCATCTCAGCAAGACTTGCAGGGCTGAACAAATTATACCCATCTGTTCCGACCAAATTGTCCAAGTCCTCGGTGATCTTGTCAGACACCTCTATGGTATCATACCCTTCGGCAATCTTCACCACATAGGAGCCTACACTGCTCGTCTTGACGAACCGCTGCTGATAGGTGTTGTACGGGATGAAGATGCTGTTGTCATAGGAGATGTTGAAGGTGGCATCCTTTGATTCAAGCACCCCGACAACCAGATAACTTTTCGCCTGGTTGCGGAAGACACTCACATATCCACCTAGGGCATTGCCTTCAGGGAACAGCTCTTCAGCGATGGAAGAGCCCAATACCACCACCTGGCGGCGGTTGATGTTGTCCATGGTTGAGAAAAACTCCCCTTCGGCATACTCCAGGTTCAGTGCACCTCCATAGCTTGAGAGTACTCCGCTTACCTGAGCATTCATGCTCTGCTTGTCGTTACGCAAGGTAGCATTGCTCGAGTTTTGGGGAAGCACCCTTTCAATACCCTCGACATCACGCATCAGCATGTCACCGAACTCTTCGGTGAAGGTACCGGTCGACCTTTGTCCGGCTGCAGGATAGATGGTTACCATGTCCAGCCCACCTACTGAGATGCTGTCGGTTATGCTTTTTGAGGCACTGTCACCAATGGTAAGGATGGCTACAACCGATCCAACACCGATGATGATGCCCAATAGGGAGAGCAGGGTTCTCATCTTGCTTCCCCTCATGGCTCCGAAGGCCAGCTTGATATTCTCAATGATCATGTCACTCCTCCAGCTTTCCATCGCGGATGCGGATCTGACGCAAACTGCGCATCCCCAGTTCGCGGTCATGGGTAACAAGGATTACCGTTCTCCCTTCACTATTGAGCTCTTCAAACAGCTCCATGATCTGGTTTCCCGTCTTGGAATCAAGGGCACCTGTGGGCTCATCGGCGAGCAGTATTGCAGGATTGTTTACCAAGGCACGGGCGATGGCGACACGTTGTTTCTGACCCCCTGAAAGCTCATTGGGTCGGTGGCTCATACGGTCTGAGAGCCCTACCCTTTCCAATGCTTCAATGGCACGGCTCTTTCGCTCCCGTACCGAGACACCGGCATACAACAGGGGGGTGATGACATTTTCCAAGGCAGTCATCTTTCCCAGCAGGTTGAACTGCTGAAAGACAAAACCTACCTTGCGGTTACGGATATAGGCAAGCTCGGCCTCATTCAGGCCAGCGGTGTTCTCCCCATCGATATCGATGAGGCCGCTGGTCGGGCTATCCAAACACCCTATGAGGTTCATCATGGTGGACTTTCCACTTCCCGATGGTCCCATGATGGAGGTGAACTCACCTTTCTGTATATCCACACTAACCCCATCGAGGGCCTTGACGATAAAGTCACCCACCATGAAATAGCGTTTTACGTTCTGTAGTCTGATCACACTGTTGCTCATCACTGACTAAAACCTCCCCATGCCACCGCCGCCGCCAGCGGGAGGGGCGGAACCACCACCGGTCATAGCGGCAAAGGCGGAGGCATTGGTATCAGTTCGGCGCACTATGAGGGTATCGCCAACCTTCAGATTACCGGAAAGCAGCTGGCTGATACCTTCTCCCAGGTATTTTACCGTAACCACTACACTTTGGGTTGTTCCATCCGCAAGCTTCTTGGTAACGGTGGTTACCCCGCCACGGCTGACGGTAAGGGCATTCTGCGGCAGGAGAGTAAGGACCGTCTCCCCCTCACTGGCGATGGTTCCTTCGAAGGTATAGCCAGGGGCTATGGAGGCTGGAGGATTATCGATGGTGATCTCCACCTCCATGACACCGATACCCTGGTTGGTGTACTTGCCAAGCATGGGAATGTAGGTGACTTCACCCACAAGGGTTCCTTCAGAGTAGGAGTCAAAGATCAGATCCGCTGTCTGTCCAATCTTGATATGCTGCATGTCGATCTCATCGATCTCCACGGTAGCCTTCAGTTTGGAACGGTCGATAAGGGTCATCGCTGAAGATCCGGCATCAAAATAGTCCCCTTCGCTGACCTTCACCGATGCTACCACACCGTCGAAGTTTGCATAGGCTTGGGTATAGTCGAGCTTGTTGGTCGCACTCTTGAGCCTGAGCTGTAACAGCTCCAGCTCTCGTAGGCTTCCACTGAGCTTGGCCTTCTCGATCTCAGACTCGATGCTAGCCACTTCATAGAGCTGGTTGGTGTTGTCGATGGCGATGAGAGCATCACCCTTCTTAACAGAATCCCCTTCCTTGACAAATACATCGGTGACCGCACCTGTGGATCTGAGGATGACATTCTGGATGTCATAGGGTTCCACAAAGCCGGAGAGGTCGATGGTAGTGGTGAAAGAGCTCTCATACACCTTGACCTCCACTTCCTTAACCGCTGACACAGGGGTCTTTGCCTCACTCCAAGGGAAATATCCATTGGTCTTGTAGAAGGAGTATATCTGGAAGCCTGAGACCAGCAGGGCGATGACCAGGATCCAGGTCACGATTCGTTTGATCCTCTGGTTGCGCATCTTCTTCTTAAGCTGGCTGCGAACTTGGCTCTCTGTATTCATTTCACGGTTTTGTTCGGGTTCTTTCATCGTAGCTATCTCCCTTGGATCTGCAGGTTTCGGATGGAATTCTCTAGGACTAGGGCCTTGATCAGGCTAAGGGCCCGCTCATACTCATCCTGTCCGACAGCAAACCTAGCGTTGTCCACACTGCTTTTCGTAGTCAGTCCCTTTGCAAAAAGGGCTTCTTGTTGTTCCAATGCCTTCTTATTGTAGGAGATGGTACTCTCCAACAGGGCATACTCCAGTTGCCAGGATGCCACCTGACTCTGTATGGAGGATGCTGTGTACAGATATTCCTGCAGGGCATCATTATATGCAATCGAGGCAAGCATCACACTATTCTCCAACTTCTGGATGTTCAGCTTCTCGGTAAGCTGGGTCGGGTTGTTGTTCCATGATCCGCTTACGGTGAGCTTGGGCGTAAAGTCTTGGGAATCCAAATCATAGGAACCATTGAAGGAGGCACCTACAGAGTAGTTCTTTGCATTGAAGGAAGCCCCCACAGTACCGCCGATGCTATTCACTCGCCCTGTTGCAGTAACAACTGGATCCGCTGCAGATGCACCCACTGCCCCGTTCACCTGTAGCGTCTTGTTGGAAAGCTGTGCATTAGCAAGCTTCAGATCCTCTTGGGCAAGATCCACGGCAAGGGCCTTCAGGGCTACTGAGGTGTTGCCATTGGGGTTCTTCTCAAAAGCAAGGTTTGGCTCTCTGATGGTTGGAATCCCTTCCCAAGGCAGTGATATCAGGTGGGTATACTGGCTTTCCAACAGCTCTTGGTTACCCTGTAGGCTTGCCAACGTGCTTTGCAGGCGGGTCATGGTGTTTTCCTGCTCCTTATAGGCAACACTGTCCTTACTCAGGGTTCTTAAGGCCAATGCATCACTCATCCCCTTCTCCTGGATGACAATGCTCTTTTTTGTGTCATTGATGCTCTTCTCATTGGTAAGAATGGCCTTAATCTGATTGAGAATGGAGTTCTCAAACTGAATGAGGTTGCTCTGATAAGAGTAGGTTCCCAGCAAAGCGCTCTGTTTGTTCAAAAGCGTCGAGCGGTTGTCACTATCCTCACCATACAGGAAAGAGTGTGTTGCAGATACTGTCGGCCTAAGTGAGTAAGTATTGTTGTTTGGGGTATAGGATACAGAACCAGTACCTATGGTGATGGCTGTTTTCCCGTCATTGGGGAGGGTAAAGGTTGCCTTGGTTCCAGTAGTTCCGAACACATAGTTTCCTGCACCCGGTTGAAATTCAGCACTTACCTCTCCACTTGTCACGCTGATGCCCAACTCCTCTTTTGCCTCTGCTATGGAGACTGTGAGTTCGGTATTCTTCCTGTCCAGTTCGTAGCGCTTCATCTCTTCGCTTGAAGCATAGGCTGTCTTGATGATCTCGTCCAAAGAAGCGGAAGTGAGGGAAAGGGGGATAAGGACAAGCAAGACCAGGGTGGCAACAAGTGCCATATCTTTGATTCGCATTACTGATGGTTCCTCCATGCTAGCCTTTAATATCGCACTGTTCGGGGCTATCGGCCACTATCGGAGAGAATAAAGGTAAAAAAACAAGCTAAGAAAACAGCAAAAACCAGAATACTTCTTGCTATCCACCACTTACATCAGATGGTGACCACCGTCGACAGCTATGGTCACCCCGGTGACAAAAGAGGCAGAAAGCAGGTAGGAGACAGCCTCACAGATGTCTGAGGGATTGCCGGTTTTTTGGAGTGGCAGGATTTTTTCCATCTTGGCAAAATACCCATCCTCCCTATTGGAAAGCACCAGACCGGGTGCTACTGCATTGACTCGTAAATAAGGGGCAAGTGTCTTGGCAAGGATGGTTGTCTCCTCTGCCAAGGTTGCTTTGGACAGGTAGTAGGATGGTTTGCTCGTCGGAGGAGATGCAAGCTGGGTATCGGTTATGTTTACTATGGCCCCTGTAGTCTCTCTTTTTTTTATATGTTGGTACAGCATCTTGGAAAGGAAAAAGGGGGCCCCTGCATGCAAGGCCATGTCAGATAGCCACCTTTCTACAGTTGTATCTTCCAGTGTGATGTCTGTAAATACAGAGGCGCTGTTGATGATGGCATCAAGGTGCCCAAAACAAGCGACAAAGCGTGCAAAGAGATCTGAAAGACCATCAAGGTCGGTAAGATCTCCCTGTACTATCCTGCTTTCATAGCCCAAGCCCAGCAACTGGTGGTGCAGGTCTTGGGCTTCATTCAAGGAGGTGTTGCAGTGCAACACTACCATATAGCCTTCTTGTGCCAGATGCATGGCAAGGGCCTTACCGACTCGTTTGGCAGCACCTGTTATCACGATAACCCTATTCTCTCTCATAGGTGAACTATACAAGGCTTGTTGCCGATTGACAATTGCAGGAGTATATTCGGCTGGTGGAGATGTATTGTCCCCGCTAAGGAAGCATATACCAATGGAAAAAGAGACTAACAATAACGAACAGGAGTTTTCCAAGCAAGAGAAAGATTGGAAAGACACCTTCAAAAAGAAATTCATCCAAGAACCTGGCGTCCATCTCGGTGGCAAGGATCCAAAGAACCCGAAAAAATTCTCATTTTCCTTCTGGTATTTCTTTGTCATCCTCATCGCATTCATCCTTTTGAATACTTTTATGGTCACCAGGCAGACCAATGTGCAGGCCATCGACTACAACCAGTTCAAGAACCTTGTCGAAAGAGGGACCATACGGAGGGTTGCAATAGAGGAAGAGCAGTACATTGGCTATAACTTCACCAAGGAACAGGCTCTCACTACGTTACAAGACTCTGGTTCTGCTGACTTTTTGCAGTCATTCAGTACCTATAAGGTCGACGACCCTACCTTTATCCCCCTTTTGGACAAGAGCGGGGTCGAATACTACGCATCGGCTCCGGTCAAGCCTAGCATCTTCTCCACCTTGCTGAGCTACCTCCTTCCTCTTGCCCTTGTGCTGGTTTTCTGGCGGTTCCTCTTCTCCAAAATGGGAGGAGGCAAGGGGGGACAGGGCGTCCTCTCCTTTACCCAGAACAAGTCCAGAGTTGTTGCAGAGGGCGATACAGGAGTCCGTTTTGCTGATGTTGCAGGAGCGGATGAGAGTAAATATGAACTTGAAGAAGTTGTGGACTTTCTCAAGACCCCTGAAAAATATACGGAGATCGGGGGTAAGATTCCCAAAGGAGTCCTGCTTGTCGGTCCTCCTGGAACCGGAAAGACCCTGCTTGCCAGAGCCGTCGCAGGTGAAGCCCACACCCCCTTCTACAGGATGAGTGGTGCGGACTTTGTGGAAATGTTCGTAGGGGTGGGTGCCGCACGTGTTCGCGACCTGTTCAAACAGGCAAGGGAGAACTCACCTTGTATCATCTTCATCGATGAGATCGACGCCATAGGCAGGCAGCGCAGTGCTGCCGGCATCGGAGGCAACGACGAGCGCGAGCAGACGCTGAACCAGCTGTTGGTCGAGATGGACGGATTTGACTCCAGGACTGGTGTCATCATACTGGCGGCGACCAACCGTCCGGAAATACTTGACCCTGCGCTCTTGAGACCCGGTCGTTTTGACCGTCAGGTGCTTATAGACAAGCCCGACCTTGAAGGCAGACACGAGATTCTCAAGATCCATACAAGGAACATCAAACTGGGCAAGGATATCGACCTGAGAAAGATCGCCCAAGCCTCAGCGGGTCTTGCCGGTGCCGACCTTGCGAACATCGCAAACGAAGCAGCCCTGCTTGCAGTCAGACAGAAGCGCAAGACAGTCAGCCAAGCTGACTTTGAGGAGGCGATCGAGAAGTCTATCGCAGGTCTCGAACGGAAAAGCCGCGTGCTCAACGAAAAGGAGCGCATAAGGATAGCCTATCATGAGACAGGGCATGCCCTGACCGCCTACATGACAGTGGGAGCGGAAGCAGTCAGCAAGATATCCATAATACCCAGGGGGTTGAGTGCCCTAGGCTATACGTTGCAGTACCCTACCGAGGACAGGTTCTTACTCTCTGAGACAGAACTGCTCGGCAACATCGACACCCTGCTTGGAGGTCGCGCTGCCGAACAGGTCATCTTCAATGAGATCTCTACAGGTGCTGGTAATGACATCAGCCGCGCAAGTGACCTTGTGCGCAGGATGATCCAGGAGTTTGGTATGAGTGAGAAGTACAGGAACATCACCTTGCCGACCTCCCAAAGCGGCATAGCAGGGGTAGGCGGCTCGAGAGAGTATTCCGAGAAGGCACAGGAGTATATCGACAGTGAGACAGCAAGGATGGTCAACGAGCGGTATGCCATTGTTCTCAATAATCTTGAGAAGAACAAGAAAGCGCTTGAGAGCATCACAAAACAGTTGCTGGAAAACGAAGTAATTGGTGGAACAGAGTTCCAAGCTCTTGCAAAAAGTGAGGTCATTGTCTAATCTGCTTTTGTATGATCAAAAAGAAGATTGAAGACAAAGCATTAGTAGAACATCTCGCCTCCCTGCCAGAAGATGCACGGGAGGTGTTTATTTTGCAAAATGGCCAGGTACGGCTGACTGCCATCAGCGCAACGACCCTCATCAACCAGATGCGAGCCAACTTCGGCTTGGGCCTTCTGGAAACGTATGTGTTGGGTCAAGCATATCTTGCTGGGGCGCTTCTCAGCGCCACAGTAAAGGGAAATGACCGGATCCAGCTCACCATAGAGTGCGGAGGCCCCATCGGAGGCATCTCCATCGAGGCTTGGGCATGCGGAGCTGTTCGGGGCTATCTAAAACATGACCCCATCCCCCTGACAAAGCCTTTGGAGAGTCTGGATCTGAACGAACTCTATGGGCCGGGCTTCCTCTCCATCACCAAGGTGCTGGAAAAGAACAAGACACCCTTTACCGGACAGGTCATGATGCAGTATGGATCGCTTGCCAAGGATCTCGCCCTCTATTACCTGCAGTCCGAACAGACGCCTTCCCTTTTCTCCCTGTCGATCCAATTCGACAAGCAGGGTCGGGTCGTGGGAAGCGGAGCCTTGTTCCTGCAGTCCTTACCCGAGTGTGAAGAGGGTGTGTTGGAGCAGTTGGAGAAGAAGAGTGAAGGCTTGAGACCCATCGGAGCCTTCCTTGCCGAGGGAAGAAGTATCAAAGAGTATGTGGAGACGGAGTTTGCTGACTTTGATGTGAAGCATCTTGCCCGCCAGGGGCTTGGCTTCTCCTGTCCGTGTGACAGAAAGCAATATGCACAGTATTTGCAGCAGCTGGAGAGCCAGGACAAGAGTGAAATACTCAGCGAAGGGCCTTTCCCCTTGGAACTCAACTGCCTCAACTGCAACACTACCTACGAATTCGAAAAAGAAGAACTAGAAAGCCTGTTGTCATGACAGGCCAGGAGAATCAATGATTTTTTTTGCAACATCTGCCTTGTATCTGAATGACATCATCGAGGCCGAGGCCGTCAAGGCCGGGGGAACTGATGTACACACTGTAAGCGGCGGGGTCGAGTTTCAGGCTGACCTTGCAGGAGCATATCGCTTCTGCCTATGGTCCAGGACCTCTACGCGCCTCATGCTTGGCCTGTTCCAAGATGATGACATTCGCACAGCCGATGAGTTGTATGAAGCATCCATGATGATCCCCTGGGAGGAGTGGATCACCCCAGAACTCACATTCTCGGTAACCGAGTCAGTCAAGAACTGTCCCTATCTGAAGAACTCCCATTTTGGAGCCATTCGGCTCAAGGATGCGATCGTCGACCGCATCAGGGAGAAGTTTGAAGACCAGAGGCCGATGGTTGACAAGGAGAACAGCGATGTTGTCTTCCACCTCCATGTCGAGGGGGATGCTGTCAGCTGGTATGTGGACTTTTCCGGAAGAGGCCTGCATAAGAGGGGCTACCGAACTGACCAGACTGATGTGGTACTCAGTGAGTTCCTTGCCTCGTCGGTGCTCTATCGCTCCGAATGGAGAAGGACCCTGGAAAACACCGAGACGGTTCCTGTGTTGCTCGATCCCTTCTGTGGTTCGGGAACCCTGGCCATCGAGGCGGCCCTCTGGGCTAGCGATCAGGCTCCAGGGCTTGTCGTAGCGCGCAAATTCGGCTTTCTGAACCTTCCCGTCCACGATCCTGATCTCTGGGACGACATAGTCGATGAAGCCCTTGCCCTCGCTGAAATCGGGTGCAAGCGCGATATCAAGATCTATGCTTGGGACAACGATCCCAGAGCCATCGCTATCGCCAAGGAAAATGCAAAGGTTGCAAAGGTCGACCAGTTCATTGACTTCCAGGTCAAGGACTTTACCCAGATAACAGAAAATGACGTCCCAAAGACCATTGGGTATGTGGTGACTGACCCTCCCTATGGGATGAGGTTTGCATCAGAGCAGCCGCTTGAGGTGCTGTACCGGGCCTTGGGCAAACAGCTCAACGAGCTGTTCGGCGGGTGGAACGTAGCTCTTCTATGCGGTCAGCAAGAACTGCTCAGCTATGTGGACATGAAGCCGGACAGGACCAACGCGGTAAACAACGGCGGCATTCCCTGCCAGATAGCACACTACTACGTGTTTACTGCTGAGGAGCGTCAGGCTATGATCGACCGCGCCATACAAAGGAAGGCCGAACGCCTAGCCCAACCCCTCAGTGATGGGGCTCAGATGGCCTATAACCGCCTGAAAAAGAATATGGAACGCATAGAGCCTCTGATGAAGGCACAAGGTGTAACCTGTTACCGCATCTATGATGCAGATATGCCTGAGTACAGTGCTGCCATAGATATCTATGAAGGCAAATACATCAGTCTGCAAGAGTATGCACCACCGGCCACCATTGATGTTGATGATGCACTCAAGCGTCTGCAAGAGCTTATCGATGCAACAGAACGTGCCACCCTTATCGATAGGGATATGATCTTCGTCAAACAGAGAACCCAGCAGAAGGGTGACAGCCAGTATGAAAAGCTGGGCAAGGATGACAAGTTCTATCTGGTCAACGAGAATGGCAGCAGGTACATGGTAAACTTCAGTGACTACCTCGATACGGGCCTCTTTCTCGACCATCGCCCCATACGAGCCGAGATAGCCAAGATGGCTGAGGGAAAGAGATTCCTCAACCTCTTCTGCTATACAGGCTCTGCTACTGTGCAGGCGGCAAAGGGCGGAGCGTTGAGCACTGTCAGTGTCGATACTTCGACGGCGTACCTGGACTGGGCAGTAAAGAATATGGAGCTCAACGGGTATACCCAGATGAACCACTTCTTCTATAAGAACGACAGTCTCCAGTTCCTCTTTGACACCTACGACCGGTTCGACCTCATCTTCTGTGATCCCCCAACCTATTCCAATGGCACAGGAAGGGATAGCTTTGATGTCGATCGTGATCAGGTTCGCCTGATCAAGGCATGCATGATGCATCTCGATCCCAAGGGAACCCTTATCTTCAGCTGCAACTATCGCAAGTTCAAGTTGGATGAGCGCCTCTCAGAGGAGTACAATGTGGAGGACATTACGGCAAGGACCATCGGAGATGACTTTGCCCGCGACCAGAAGATACACTACTGTTTCCTCATCAAGCATAAGGCGGTGGTGAAGGTTGCCCCTCCCAAGAAGAAGCTGGTGCTGAGAAGCAGGGAGACAGAGAGAGAAGAGGCCTATATCGATGATTAAGACAAAGCGAACAGAATAGGACCAAGAGGCGAAACGGTATCGTATCGCCACGTGGGGAATACAAGTCACAACGAGCGGAAAGGGCAAATGCCTTGTCCGCTCGTTATTTTGTGGGCATGAGGCCTTCCCTATCAACTTGGGTATAGAGGGATGCATGAAAGGGGGGGATTCCCCAGTATCTAAGGATTCCTATATTTCCTGCTCAAATCCCACCCTCCCCTTATTTTTTTCCCGACTTATGCTAGAATACCCCAATGAACAAGCCAAACGTCCAAGAAGCAACCCTTCGTTGTCCCTATTGCAAAACAGAACAGCAACATACCCTCTATCCTATTGTTGACCTTGGTGAGAACCCCTCACTGAAGCTGGGTCTGCTCACAGACTCACTTTTCAGTATACGCTGCAGTGAATGCCACAACCAGTTTGCCGTGATGCACGAGATGCTAGTCATCGACAAGGAGGCATCCTTTGCCATTCTGCTCGCTCCCGATTCAACGCTGACAGAGGTCAAGGAACCTTCAGAAGAGTTCTCTCAGTTTGAAACCCTGAGGTTGGTGAATACCTCTGACGAGCTGAAAGAGAAAATTCTGTTGTTGGATGCCGGCCTCGATGACAGGACAATAGAGCTTTGCAAGATGTACCTGCTGATGAAGATGGAGAGAAAGGATCATACCCTGCTCTATGCTGACCATCAAGTGGGTGAGGGCCAGATGCTCTTCACCCTTTTCAACGAGAAGGACGAGATGGAAGAGACCATCCAGTGTTCGGATGGTCTCTATACACACCTGATAAAGACAGCAGAAGAGTTCTCCCTAAAAGAGGGATACTTCCTTCGCATCAACCAGGGGTGGGCCTACAGCGAGATTAAAAACAGCGCTGGTTAGGCTCCTTGGTACACGTGGCACACTGGTAGCAGATCTCATTGGGCATGACCTTGCCTTCGGCAAAGTCACGCACGCTGTTCAGTGTTGTCTCTGCAATATTGTGCAACGCTTCATTGGTAAGGAAGGCTTGGTGGCTGGTAACCAGCACATTGGGCATTGCGATAAGAAGCATCAGCGTATCATCATCAAAGAGGGTGGCACTCCTATCCTCGTAGAAGAGCTCGCCTTCCTCCTCATAGACATCCAAGGCAGCCGAACCAATTTTCCTACTCTTTATGCCTTCCAGAAGAGCCTGACTATCGACAAGGCCACCACGGGAGGTGTTTACCAACACCACACCACTCTTCATCAGACCAATGCTCTCCTTGTCGACTAGGTGCTCTGATTCAGGGGTAAGGGGACAGTGCAGACTGATGATGTCAGACTCTTTGCAAAGATCCTCAAACGAGCAATACTGCACGTCTTCCAAGCTTTTGTCAGGATAGGGGTCATAGGCAAGGACTCTCATACCAAAGCCCTTGCAAAGGTTGATGAACACCTTTCCTATCTTCCCTGTCCCCACCACACCTACGGTCTTCCCATGCAGGTCAAAACCTACCAACCCATTGAGACTGAAGTTGAACTCCCGTGTCCTCACATAGGCATGGTGGGTCTGCCTAACCACACTCAACAACAAGGCCATAGCATGTTCGGCCACAGCATAGGGCGAGTATGCAGGAACCCGAACTATGTGGATTTTTCCAAAAGCACTCTTGAAGTCTATGTTGTTGTACCCAGCACATCGCATGGCGATGAGGCGAACCCCATCCTCATAGAGGCGGTTGATGACCGCACCTGTTATGTGGTCATTCACAAAAGCACAGACAACATCGTACCCCTTGGCAAGGGGGGCGGTGTTCTCGTTAAGCTTCGATTCAAAGTAGTGTATATGGACATCGTAATCAGCAACCAGCTGATCGAAATAGACCTTGTCATATGGTTTGGTATCAAAAAAAGCTATGCTTGTCATACTAAATTCTCCTATCTGTTGTACCTATAGTAGCACAGACAGGACAAAGGTTCTATTTTATCGCGAGCAGATAGGTAAAAAAGAGAGGACGAAAACCCCGTCCTCACTATCGTTCAACTAGATGACAACCTCTTCCAACACATCAATGAGCAGTTGGTAATCCCCATCTATGGCGCTGATGTCAGCCTCCAGAAGCCTATCGGGGTCGACCATAGCCCAATCGATGTCATACCCTGCCTGCATGGCCAGCTGATAGAAGAACAGGCGCGTAGTACGTCCGTTGCCGTCTCTGAACGGGTGAAGGGCCTCCACCTCTCCCATGAAAAAGGCAAGATCGTTGATAAACTCCTCTCGGTCCATATCCTTGAGGTAGTGTACCTTGTGCAGTCTGGAGAAAATATCCTCAGCGGTGCTCTCAATTACCTTAGGACTGCAGAATTCAGTACGTTTGGCAGCCAAAACAGTACGTGGCTGTCCGCTAGAAGGGTAGATGTCACCAAACAAATGGTGATGGATATGCTTCAGATAGGCAAAATCAAACTCCTTGATAACTGGCTCCGAAAGAAGTTCAGCTGTCCTGACATTGGAAATCTTCATCTCGACCTCTCGCAGACGAGATCGTTCCTTAATACCAAAATAGTTGACCAGACTTTTTGTACGAGGAAAGTACCCACCAACATCCTTGGGCAACGTATGGGTGGCAGTAAGTCCTTCATTATCAAGAATTTCCCGAATCCTATCATCGGAAAGAAAATCACCTTCTAACACCTGACGCAAGGAATCCTCTTCATCAGAGGACAATTCAAATCCCTCAGCTTCCTGATTGAACCTAATATAGTCGATGCACGCTTGCACTCGGCCTGATTTCATAAAAAAGTAACCATCCTTCTGCCCTTGCCGGACAAACCCATCCAACATGCCTGACACCTTTGGGGCAACAGGCATACTGTATGAAACCATGATAGCCATACCCAACTTGTGAGGTCAAGGTAAAGCGTCAAAAAAGAGCCCATTGCTGGGCCCTTTATGTAAAAATCTGTTTTTTGTACTAGAAAGAGAAGCCCATGTAGATACCTGCTTCCCAGAACTTGTTGATATCGGAGAAGTCAACAAGGACAAAGTTGTACTTGGCATCCAAGCCAATGGAGAACTTGCTGTTGATCTGGTATGCCATACCAATCTTAGCAAAAGCACCGTACATGAATTCCTTGTTCTTAGTGGATTTGAATTCAGGACCGTAGGTGATGAATGCACCAGCACCAAGATCAATCGCTACCTTTCCAAGATCCATGTTCAGCATTGGAGCAACAGAGAGAGTACCTGCTTGGGTAAAATCACTCCATACGCCGCTGAAATCACTGAAGATATTTTTAACTGCAGTACCCCAACTACCGGAATAATACGGAGTATAGGCAAGCCCGACATCCATACCAAGACCAAAGGTCTTGTTGAAGGTCATCATGTTCTTGAACTGCAGGCCAAGCTCGACTTGCACATTGGTAGGATTAAAGGCCGGAGTATTATTGCTAATGGCATCGGTCAGACGACTTACACGACCACCGAGAGTTATTGTTGTCTTGAAGCGGCTATCGGCCTTTACTTCCTCTTCGACAACTGGAGCTTCGGCAACTACCGCAGGAGCAGCTTCTGCTACAACTGGTTCGGCTTCTGCAACTGGAGCCTCTTCTGCCATTACGGGCTCAGCTTCAGCCATTACGACCTCTTCTGCTACAACCTGTTCGGCATCTTCTACTACTACGACCTCTTCTGCTACAACCTGTTCGGCATCTTCTACTACGACCTCTTCTGCTACAACCGGCTCAGCTTCTGCCATTACCATCTCTTCAGCTGCAGGTTCTGCTGCTACAACTTCTTCAGCAGGCTCCTCTGCCATGACTGGTTCAGCCTCCGCAACGACTTGAGGTTCTGCAACTACAGGTTCTACGTCAGCAACAGTAGCTTCAGGCTCTGCCGGGAAGATAGGCTCTGAAACCGCTTTGGCACTTCCACTGAAGTTTTCACCATCATATGACTGTTGGAGATAGAGCGTATATGCCTGTGAACCATCGAGGCCCTTTACGGTATAGCTGGTAACTGAAGAGTCAACAACAATCCATCCGTCTGGATCCTCACCATCGATCTGATAACGGAAAGTTGTCACATTTGGATCTTCGAGCATCCATTCCCAAGTCACAACCACAGGGGCTGCAAACAATGTGGCTGTAAACAGCACCAAGGCAACCAGTAACAAACTACGTTTCTTTATCATATACACTCCTAATTTTGACCATTTCATGGTAATGAATAATCAGATTCACTATAAAATAGTATACACTTAGCCCTTCAAAAAAACAAGTGAATATCTAGTGACCATTACTATCAGCAACAAAAATGGGAAAAAATAACGTCTCCTAGCTACCTTGAATCAACCTCAAGATGACGATACACTCAGATCGTATGAATACAATACGTACCATTGCAGTCTTTTGTGGCAGCAGTCTAGGCAATAACCCCCTTTACGAAAAAAAGGCCATTGATCTGGGGAAGGCCCTCTATGAAAACCAGATAGGGCTTGTGTATGGAGGGGGAAACCGTGGGCTCATGGGAGTTGTCGCAAAGACAGTCTTTGACCTTGGAGGATCAGTGACTGGAGTCCTTCCAGAAGCCCTCAACCTTGCAAGCGTGCGTCAGGCGGTAGTGGAGACAGAGCTTATAGTCGTACCGACCATGCATGACCGAAAAGCTAAGATGTACAGCCTTGCTGATGCCTTCATAGCCCTTCCAGGTGGGATAGGGACCTTTGAGGAGTTTTTGGAAGTATTCACCTGGCTTCAGCTGGGGTACCATCACAAACCGGTCGCCCTGCTGAACACCGCAGGCTTCTATGACCCTTTGCTCGACCTCTTACAGCAGAGCAGTGGTGAAGGTTTCCTGCGTAAGGATCTTCTTGATGCCCTGGTAGTGGAAGAGGACGAATCCCTCCTGCTCAAGCGGATGCAAGACGTTTCGCTTGTGATCAGGGACAAACTCACTCCCTAGATGTGGAACAAATTCTAACGTAGCTATATGCTAGGCGCATGACCAAACGACAATACCATCTTGTGGAACTCTTCTACATCATCACCGGTTCCTTCCTCACAGCAGTAGGAATCGCCCTATTTACCGCCCCGGCTAAGATTGCCAGCGGAGGGGTCAGCGGTATAGCGACCATCCTCTACCACACCCTCAGCTTCGATATAGGGCTCTCCATCTTTGTCCTTTCCGTACCCCTGTTCATCTTGGGAGTTGCCATATTCGGCAAAGAATACGGGATAAGATCCTTGGCAGGCACCCTCTTCCTTTCGCTGTTTACGTTCCTGCTGAACCGTATCTTCGGCTATGGGGGGCTGCTCGACTATTCGAATGTGCTTTCAGTGTTGCTTTCAGCCATATTCGGCGGGGTAATGATGGGTATTGGCATCGGACTGGTCATGCGAAGCGGAGCCAATACCGGGGGAACGGACATTATCGCTCAGATTGTAGCCCGCTTTACCCCACTGTCCATGGGGTCGGCCCTCTTTTTGGTCGATGCTCTGGTCATAAGTGCCAGTGGCTTCATATTTTCACTCGAGATGGCACTCTATGCAACCATCACAGTCTTCATCACCGGGACGGTCATTGACCGCGTAGTGCTCTCTTTCGGCACCAGGTCTGCAAAGACAGTATTTATTGTAAGTGAAAACCTGCAGACCATCCAAAAGGAGATCCTGGAACAACTGGGACATGGAGGAACCATTCTCAGTGGAGTAGGCATGTATACCGGCCTGAACAGGCCGGTCATCATGACTGTGGTATCAAATCATAAGCTTGCACAACTAACCAACATTGTGCATGAGACAGACAAACGGGCATTCATGATAGTCCAAGAAGCCTATAAGGTCCTGGGTGAGGGGTTTTCTCCCATGGAAGAGGCTGCCTGGGCCGGCCTTTCGGATGTCACGCAAAGCAAGCCCAAGAAGCGACGGTGATCAGTACTTCCAGAGCTTCTCGGGGTAGTACCCCTTGGCAATCTTTTCGGCAAGCTCGGCCTTCACATTTTCCCGATCCTCACTGTAGGTCATACCGAACCACTTCTCCTGAGTTGTATAGAAGCGCATCCGCCCTTCGCCTTTGGTAATAATGTTGCTAGCCCCATTGGGAAGATAACTCTCTCCCTTCTCTGTGGTGACATTGGCCTTGATGAACGTATCCCAGTAGCGGGAGAAACTCTCAAAGGCAGTGGGGGAGAACCCGAAAAAGTTCATGGATACCCACTCCTTGCCGGTCAACAGGATATCCTTGCCATCGATATGGCTGACAATCTTATCCCCCTCGTACCCGATCTTGGTATTCTCCTCCATGCTCACCAGATAGTCATCCTTGACTGTACAGATGGCACGGGAGACCGTTCCACTGAGACTCATGGTATTTTCAAGCACAAAGCCGACCATTGCATGTTCACGGCTGTCGTTCTCTAGGCCACTGAGGTGTTTCCCTAGGATGGAGAAAGCTTCTCGCCCATAGTAGTCGTCAGCATTGATGACTGCAAAAGGCTCCTTCACCGCATCCTTGGCACAAAGGACAGCATGTACTGTACCCCACGGCTTGGTCCTGTCCTTGGAAAGTCTGATCTGCTCTTCTGTCAGCAGCTTGTCCTTGCTCTGGAACACATAGGTAGCATCCATGTTCTTTGCAATACGGTCAAAAAGACGTTCTCGGAAATCCTTCTCGATATCCTTGCGGATAATGAAAACGACCTTGCCAAAACCACTCTTATTGGCATCATAGACTCCAAAATCAAGCAGAGTCTCGCCGTTCATTCCCACGGCATCGATCTGCTTCACCCCGCCATAGCGGCTTCCCATTCCGGCCGCCATCACCATCAGTGTCGGTTTTTTCATGTGAAACTCCTCTAATCCTGTTCAGTACTCCTAGTGTAGCTCTTCTTCAAAGAATAAGTCAAATGATGCCTGTCATTTTTCCTGACATCGGAGTATGCTGGTAAAGAAGGAGTGCATATATGAACAATCTTGACTGGTACACGAAAGTAACGCTCTTTTGCAGAGCATACCAGAGCTGCACTGAGTGCCCATTCTTCCTGATCCAGGGCAAGCAGATAGATATTCCCTTTGACGGAAAACGTTGCTTCACCTCAAAAAAAGCCCTTGAGGATCTCTCTTCCTGGTTATCGGAATCAAGTCAGCAAGAGCAAGAGGTACTGAGTTGTGATGCTAGAGAGGACAACCAGTGGCTGAAAGACCTGCTTAAAGGACAGTTCGGCGAGGATGTGGATGATATTGATGCATTCTATCTGGAAGACGAGCTTATCTAGATTACCTTGATCTGTAGCTGTATGGCAGCGGAGTACCATCCGGTAGCAAAGATATCAGGGTCGAAATCAGGGATATCTGCAAGAATCTCCCCACTTTCATAGAGAACATCGTTATTCCCAGTATATACGCCCCGTACACCTAGGCTCTTGTCCACCTTGACAGCACCAGAGACACTTACCGCCCCTGCTGTGTTGCTGACCACCCGTACAGTAATGGGAAGCCTGCTCTGCTGTCCGCTCTCAGGCGTAAAACCAGGGTCAAGCACAAAGGCAAACTGTTCCGCCTTACCATCCTCACCAGGATTGATGAAGAGATGGAACTCTGAAGTGATGTCATTGGAAGTTATCGTATAGGAACCGACACGGACAGTGGAATTTCTGCTGTCGACCAAATTGAAATTCAGTGCATCCTCATACTGTTCGACCCTAAATATTTCTGAAATGGGCATATTCCCTTGCAATTGCATGGTAGAAAAAGAGAGTGGGTATGCAAAAAGGACGCTTACCCCTAGCATCAGCAAGAGGGTTGCCATAAGCAATATCTTATTTTTCATATGCAACTCCTTCAAGTAGCGGAAAACTACCTAGGCACAGTGTAATCAGCAACAAAACAAGTGTCAAGAGTAATCGTTAGTGTTTGTATTAAAGAAATGAAAAATATAGTCGTATTTATATATATCTTTTTGATATAACATATTAATACAAATACACCTGATGTCATAGGATCGATGTGCCACTGTACTTGACAGCCTATACATCAAACACGTACGATAAAGCAGTTTTATGGGCCCGTAGCTCAGATGGATAGAGCGTCTCCCTCCGGAGGAGAAGGCCGCGCGTTCGAATCGCACCGGGCTCATTACAGAGGGAAGTCTTCACAGGCTTCCCTTTTTGATTGTTCAGGGTTCAGAAGAATCGTCTGCACTGCCCCGTTTGAAAGGATCACATACGGCTTGCAAGCGAATGTCCCGACTGCTCTCCCCCACCCTGATCTCAAACTGCCCCTCACCGACAACAAACCTCCACATGTCTTGGCGATAATGGCTGAAAGCTTCCTTGGTGAGAACACACTCAACATGGGCCTTTTCCTTTGGGGCAAGGGTCACCCTGGTGAAGGCCTTCAGTTCCTGGAACGGGCCGAAAAAGGAGGGGGACAGCTCATGCACATAGAGCTGGACAACCGTCGAACCTTCCCTTGTACCACAGTTTTCCAAGTCGAGGGAAACCAGTACCGTATGGGTTTCCGTAGTCGTTACCCTTAGCCCTGAATAGGTGAATTCAGTATAGGAAAGCCCATGACCGAAGGGATAGAGCACCTCCTGCTTATCCGTATCGAACTGGCGATACCCAACCAAAAGCGCCTCAGTATAGGCAAGATCCTTGACATACCCTTTGGAGGGATCCCCCTGCCCTCCGCGTATCCGCTTCAAGGACGTATTGGCATAGTCTTTGGGATAGTCCTTCATCGAATAATAGTCTCCAAGCTCCCTCGCCAAGGTGAACGGAAGCTTCCCGGAGGGGTTTGTCCTGCCAAAGATAAGGTCTATTAGTGCCTCAGCTGTGCTGGAACCCAGAAAGAAGGCGAAAAGGACTGAGGGGACTGCATCGATGAAGGGAGCAAGATGCACAGCCCCACCGCTCTGCACTACAAGGATACACCGCTCGTTCAGTTCGCTAGCCCTCTCAAGTTCAGCGACATCCCTTCTGGGAAGGGCCCACGGTTTGTCGTAGGCCTCACTTTCCAGGACATGGTCAAAACCTATGACCATGATGACCGCATCTGATGATGCCACCCTATCGCGGTAAGTCTTCTTCCTCTGCCAACCAGGGGGCAACAGCACCACTTCCACCCCTTCCTCCCTAAGCATTGCATCAGCAAAGCTGTCTGCCTTTTCCAGAGGGATGATATGTGAGGATCCACCTCCTGAGGCAACCTTATACGCGTTGGAACCGCCGATGCATATGACCATTTTCGAGCGTTTCTCCAAGGGGAGCAGAGAGTGCTCATTCTTGAGCAGCACCACCGACTCCCTTGCCACAGTGAGGGCGACTTGACGGTGTTCGCGGCACCCCACTTGTATTGCAGGGTCGACAAGTGTCCTGGCGAACAACCCTGCCCTTTCATACGCGGTGAACAGGTGCAACAGCTTTGCATCGATCGCCTCAAGGGAGACACTTCCATCAGAGAGAGCCTTTTTCACCTTCTGTGGGGCAAACCATCTTGGAGAGGGCATCTCAAGATCCACCCCATGCTTCAGGGCTTTTTCTGTCGAGTAGAGGGAGTTCCAGTCTGATACCACCAGGCCTTCGAATCCCCACTCGTTGCGCAGGATCGTATCCAGGAGGTAGGGGTGTTCGCTAGCATAGGTACCGTTTACCTGGTTGTAGCTGGTCATCAGAGCAAGGGCCCCAGCCTCTACCGAGCGTTTGAAGGCAGGCAGGTAGATCTCCCTGAGGCTACGCTCGTCAACGACTGAGTTGCTCTTGTGCCGGTCATACTCGCTATTGTTGCAGACATAGTGCTTCACTGTCGCTATGACCCCTTCTGATTGCACCCCCTGGATATAGGAGGCGGCAATCTCCCCGGCAAGATAGGGGTCCTCCCCACAATACTCAAAGTTACGCCCGCAGACAGGTACCCGTGCGATGTTCACACCGGGGCCCAACAGCACTCCGACACCCAGGGCTCGGCACTCACGAGCCAAAGTACTGCCCACCTTGGTGAGCAGGGCCTTATCGAAGGTAGCAGCCATCGCCACCATGGCAGGGAAGTCAGTGACCGGCTCTTTCCACCCCCGAAGGCCCATGCTGGCATCACTTGTCCAAACAGGCTTCAGGCCAAGTCGCTCAACACCAGGGATGCAGAACTCGTTGATCCCTGAGAGCAAGGAGAGCTTTTCCTCTTCATGCAACGCCTCTACAAGTCGCCTTGCCAATGAAGGCTCTTGTGAAGGAGGAAGATTGAGAGCCATCTCCCCTCCATCTACAGTAGGGGGATTGGGATCCAACATCTCTTGCATTCTCTTTTGTATCAGTCGTTTGAATGCCAATCGAAACCATCTCATAGCTATGTCCTCCCCTGGTATCACCCAATTGTAGCATACCAAGCCTTGCCATTGGATGGAAAAAATCGTTACTCTAGGGGTATGAGCATACGAGTACTCTTTTTGGGAGAAATTGTCGGGAGACCCGGCATTCAAACCATAAAAAGCGCGTTGAAAACCCTTCGCGAAGAAAAACAGATAGATCTTGTCATTGCAAACGGAGAAGGCGCGACCGGAGGCTTTGGCCTCGGACGCGCCCACTCCATGCAACTTCTGAAGCTAGGCATTGACGTCCTCACCGGAGGCGAGAAGATCTACTACAAGATGGACATGGTGGAGTTCATTGCAAAAAACCCCAGCATCCTCAGACCTGCCAACTACCCCCAACAGAATCCGGGAAGAGGGGTTCGCTACCTCACTGTCAAGGATACCAAGGTCTGCATCATCAACCTGTTGGGAAATGCAAACTTTCCCCGCACACACCTCTCAAACCCCTTCACCTTGGCCCAGATGCTTGTAGAAAGGGCAAAGGAGGAGCAATGCATACCATTGGTACAGTTCCACGCCTCCACCACAGCAGAAGAACTCACCATGGGCTTCATGCTGGACGGTCAGGCCGCGGCTGTCATCGGCACCCACAACAAGGTGCAGACTTCCGATGCACGAGTCCTCAAGAAAGGAACGGCATACATAACTGACAACGGAAGATGCGGAAGCCAGACAAGTGTCGGTGGCTTTGATGTGGAAACAGAGATCATGAAGCAAATCAGTCAGGTCCCCGTCCGTTCCAACGAGTGTTGGGATGATCTTGCCCTGGTTGGGGTTATCGTGGAGATAGCAGAAAATGGCAAGGCCAGCGGCATCGAGCCCATCAAGGTAGCGGTGTTACCGAAACAGGAAGCAGAGCATGTATGAGAGAGTAACCATAAAACGGATTTTCAACGACAAGAGCATAGAGGTTTCCTGTGATTCCTCAGCCTGCAACGGATGCAAGGGCGAATCCTTCTGCAATACCAAAGGCAAAGTCTTTGAAGCGGCAAATCCCCATAATCTTCCCTTGCAGGAAGGGATGGTGGTAGAGCTCTTTCTCAAGAGCTCATCCACCATCTTCAGCATCCTGTTCACCCTCATATTCCCCCTCGCACTCTTCCCTCTTGCCTACTATCTGGCAAAGATGGCTGGCCTTGGACAAGGATCCGGCATGCTGTTGGGATTGGGGGGCATCATTGTGGGGTTCGTCTGTGTGTGGGCCTTCTTCAAGATAAACAGAAGCCGGTATGTTCCTCAGATACTCAGGATCATCACTGAGGAACTATGATCGCTGTCTTAGGAAATTTACGATTGCCCAAAAGGACAAGGGCAGGTATACTCACACACATGAAGACCAATAGCCTTCTTGGCATGATTCTTGCATTGCTTGTCCTCTCTCTCTCATCCTGCACGATGGAGAGCCAGCTACCCTTATCTTCAAAAACCTACGATTTCCCTGACATCAGCCTTACAGAGGCCACATACGTACTGGGCAGAAGCGGGGAATCCCCCCTTACCATCACTGCTGCCGAAATTGCCATCTTTGAAAAGACCAACCAGGCGAAGCTCAAGGGCCTGCAATTCTCCCAGCTGGACGAACAGGGAGAGCCCCTTCTCTCTGGCAGGGCTGACTCTGCTACGGTGAATACCGAAACCTATGACGCCCAATTGTTTGGTAACATCCAGGTAACACAGAAGGCAGAGGACTTTACCATCGAAGCACAGCAGCTTCTCTGGCTCCATGACGAGCAGATTCTCCAGAGCTCGGAGGAAAGCCCTGTTCGTATCCTCTTCGACGGCGGACAGACCCTGGAGGGCCTTGGCTTTGAGGGCAACCTGAAGAGCGGAACCTATGAATTCACCAAGCAGGTAGAGGGAGTGCTGGTCAAATGAGCAAACATATCCCCATTGCCATGATCATAGCCCTATGCCTATTGCTTCCCCTCTCGGCTGAAGACATATCCTTCAAGGGCGGATCGACGCGCATGAAGATGCAACAGGGATCTGAGACGATACTCCTTGGTGATGGAGCGGAGGTTCAGGTAGGGTCGCTGGTGTTGCGATCGACCACCATGGAGCTGTACGGCAAGGACTTCCGCTTTGTCCGCTGTGAAGGGAATGTCACTTTGCAGGATGATGAACGGGGCATAACGCTGGTAACCAGCTCCCTGTTGTTCGACAGGGTGGAACAGACCCTCCTCATAGACAGCTGGGTGGAGCTTGAGGACAGCAACAACCAGGTTGCGGCCTCTGCCGCTCGGATGGAGTTTTTCCTACAGGAAGGCATTGTACTGTTGCAGGTACAGGCCAGGCTGCTCAAGCATACTGAAGACGGGCCGATGGTCTGCCGCAGTGACTTCATGAAATTTGACAGGGACAAGGAGATGCTGGATCTGAAAGGTAGGGCAACCATAGTCTGGAAACCCGACACCTATGAGGCCCAGGCAATTACGGTGAACCTCAAGACAGAAGAGATTATGATGGAAGGCTCTATCAAGGGGACGATCCATGGATAGAAGCGTACTGGAGGTCCTTAACCTAGCCAAAGCCTATGGGAAGAAAGAGGTCGTCAAGAACATATCGTTCACCATGCAGGCTGGCGAGATCATCGGGCTGTTGGGTCCCAACGGTGCCGGCAAGACAACCACCTTCTACATGATAGTGGGATTCCTCAAGCCCAAGCGAGGTACCATCCTCCTTGACGGCAAGGATATCACAGCCCTTCCGATGTATGTCCGCTCCAAACGCGGGCTCTCCTACCTTCCCCAGGAACCCTCGATATTCCGCAAACTCAGCGTAGAGGACAATATTCGCCTAGTCGTACAGACCCGCTCAGACCTGGTGAAGTTCGAACAGGAGCAACTTGTCGAAGAGCTGCTTGAGGAGTTCGGCATCTCGTCTGTACGCAGGCAAAAGGGTTATACCCTCAGTGGAGGGGAGCGACGCCGCACTGAGATCGCAAGGGCCCTGGGCTGTAGCCCCCGCTTCCTGTTGCTGGACGAACCCTTTGCAGGTATCGACCCCAAGGCTGTCTACGAGATAAAGCAGCTTATCCGGAGCCTGGCCTCAAGAGGCATTGGCATCCTGCTCACCGACCACAATGTACGGGATACTCTTTCCATAACCTCCTCCTCCCACATCATAAACGAAGGGGAGATCCTGGTTTCAGGAGGGAAGCAGGATCTGCTTTCCAACCGAATAGCCCGAGAGATCTACTTTGGCGAAGACTTTGAGGGGGATCTCTGATGGCTCTCTCCCTCTCCCTTTCCCAAAAGCAACAACTCAAGCTCAGCCCCCAGCTGCTCCAGTCCTTTGAACTGATGGCCCTCCCCCTTGCAGAGTTACAGCAGAAAATCAAAGCCGAAATAGAAACCAACCCTGCCTTGGAGATACCCAATACCCGCGAGGCCTCCTTTGAAGCGTATGCGGAAAAAAGTCAGGCTCAGGACAGGGAAAAATATAGTGAGGCCTACTCTGACTCCTCAAGTTATGGAAGTGACCGGGCAGGCTATGACAATGAAGCCTCAGACCGCCGCCAGAACTTTATGGAGAATGCCCTCAGCGATGAAGAGACCCTGCAGGAACACCTGTTGAGCCAACTGGGCTGCGAAGCCCTGAGTGAAGCAGAGTATGAGGTGGGGATGTTGCTCATCACCAACCTCGATGCAAACGGATTTCATGTCCAGGAGCCGCTTGAACTGCTGAAGAAGGACCAGAGGGCTCTGTTCGAACCTCTGCTCAAGAGAATTCACCGCTTCGACCCTCCTGGCATCGGAGTCAAGGATTGGAGAGAGTCTCTCATTCTCCAAGCCAGGCTCAAAGGGATGGATGGTGAGGAACTGAAAACTTTCTCCCTACTTGTCAATGACAACCTGGAGTTGATGCGGGCAAACAAACAAGCCCAAGTGGCAAAGAACCTCGGCATCGAACCAGAAGAGCTGGATGAGCTGTTCACCTTCCTCAAGACCCTTACCCCCCACCCCGGACAGGGCTTTGCAAGCGGGCCCGAACACTATGTCATCCCGGACATCTCCATCCGCAAGGTGGAAGACGATCTTGTACTGCGCATGAACAACTCCTCGCTACCCGACCTCACGATCAACAGCGAGTTTGAAGCCTTTTCCTTGGAGAAGGATATGCCCAAGGAGACACAAGCCTATATCCAGGACCAGCTCAAGCGTGCAAGCTCCCTGATGTTCCAGGTGCAGCTGCGTAACCAGACCCTCTACAAGGTGGGTCAGGTGCTAGCTGAAAAGCAGAGGGAGTTCTTCCTTGCAGGACCACAGTTTATTCAGCCTCTGACCCAGAAAAGTGTTGCAGACCAGATAGGGGTACACGAGACAACGGTCAGCCGCATATCCACAGCCAAGTGGATAGATACCGACTGGGGTATAATCCCCATCAAGAGGCTTTTCAGCAGTGCTGTTGGCGATGAGGGCGAACAGGTGTCCAAACATGCAGCCAAGGAGATCATCCGCCAGATACTGGAAGAGCACCAGGGAACGAAAGCCCTGTCTGACCAGAAGCTCTCCGACCTCTTGAAGGAGAGGGGCATCTCGGTAGCTAGAAGAACAGTTGCTAAATATCGCAATGAACTGAATATCGATCCCTCCTTCATCAGGGGAACAAACTGACCTATATGCCTCAGACGCAACGAAGGGGCACCTTCGTGCCCCTTCAGGATTATTGCAAATTCAGCGTGATCAATGCTCCTTTATCTTACCCTTTTCCTTTCTGGCAACAGCCTCGATCTTGTCCACCAGCATCTCAATGCCTTCATACAACTCGTAACAGTCATAACTGACCATCTTGAACGTGCCCCAGGAAAAGTGAATCTTCGCATCCAAGTGAAAACCTTGCCCTTCTGTCTCTCTGGTCATGACAATGTCCAGGTCATGAAGGTAATCTTCGGCAAACTGCAACTTCTGCAATTTCTTGTCCAAAAACTCTCTGGTCTCGTCACTGGGATTGTAACGGATGCCTCTTACTGTCAAATTCATAAGCCCTCCTTTGACTAAGGTCCTACATCAAAGATAAGGCTTCCCAAGCGATACGTCAATGGACAAATATTTCCTTACAGCTACATTAGCCTTATCATTGGAGACATTCCCTTGTCGTGCATAGGTATACTACAGCCAAAAAAAGCACAAGGAGGACAAAGAGGGGTTGCAGAACAAAAGTAACAACTGTATAGTAAAACCTACAAGGGAGTCTCTCTCCCCCAAGGAGATTACGATGTCGGAATTTACGATTCTCGACCTTCTTGACCTCGACTTGAAGGAACACAACCACCTCAGCCTGATATGCATTGCGGGCAGGACAGGCCTTTCCAGGAAGATAACCACCAGCAAGATAAGTCGTCCCGGGCTTCCTCTCAGCGGTTTCTTTGAGGAGTTCAGCAACAACAGCATCCAGGTATTCGGCCGTGGGGAGCAGGCATATCTACAGAAGCTCGAAGCTGAACATACCCTTGCAAGCATCGAGCGACTCTTCAAATACGACATACCCTGTTGCGTATTCTGTGATGGGGCCGACCCAAGTCCGCGCTTTACCGCCCTGGCAGAAGAGACAGGGACGGCAATCCTCAAGACAGACCTTCTCTCATCTGACTTCTCCAGAAGGCTCTATCAGACCTTAGATGAGGTTTTCGCCCCCACCCAGACAATCCATGGCGTACTGGTGGAGGTCTATGGCATCGGGGTGCTCATCACCGGGGAGAGCGGGGTCGGAAAAAGTGAGACAGCCTTGGAACTTATCGAACGCGGTCACCGTCTCATCAGTGATGATACGGTGCGCCTGAGAAACATCAACGACAATTTCATCGTAGGTATGGGGGAGAACCCTCTGCTTGCCCACCATATGGAGATACGGGGCCTAGGCATCCTAAATCTGGCGAATCTTTTTGGGGTCGGGGCAATCCGTGACCGTAAACAGGTCCAGCTCTCGGTCAAGCTAGAGCCTTGGGATGCGAAGAAGAACTATGACCGTGTAGGTGAAGGGTCGCTCCACGACACCTTCCTTGGCATCGATATCCCCATGGTCCTTATCCCGGTAAAACCCGGGCGAAACATACCTGTCATCATTGAGACGGCTGCAAGAAACGAACGGTTGAAGAAGCTGGGATACTATTCTGCCAAGGAGTTCGACCAGAGCGTGCTCAAATGGTTGGAGAGCGAATCTGCGAGAAACATGTACAACATCAACGAGGAGATGCACTGATGGTCACACGAGATATTAAGGTTTGCAACAGGGCGGGCATCCATGCACGCCCTGCTGCGAATATCGTGAAAGTCGCTAACAAGTTCGACAGTGAGCTTTTTTTGGAAAAGGGCACCATGAAGATCAACGGCAAATCCATCATGGGTATCATCACCCTGGGGGCCACTTACCAGAGCACCCTCACCATGATATGCGAGGGCCCGGAGGAAGAAGAGATGGCCAATGCCATAGAAACCCTGTTCCAGAACCGATTCGAGGAGTAGAAAATGCTTAAATTGACCCAAAGACAAAAGGATGTGGCCCTCTTCATAAGCCAGTTCATCAGGAAGAACAACTATGCTCCCTCTATTCGTGACGTTGCCGAAAACTTTGGGTTTTCGGTAAAGGCGGCACACGACCACATCAAGGCACTTGAGGCAAAGAACATCATCAGGACTACCGATGGCATATCCCGTTCCATTGAGATAATCGGCGAGGAGTACATCCCCCGTGAGGAGATGATCAGCATCCCTGTGCTTGGCTCCATTGCAGCCGGCTTGCCCCTGATGAGCGAGGAGAATACCGAATACCTGCTTAATCTCCCCATCTCCATGATAAAAAATACCCAAAACACCTATTTTGCCCTCAAGATTCGAGGCGAAAGTATGATCGAGGCAGGTATCTTCGACGGGGACATAGCCATCCTCAAAAAGTCCGAGACAGCCAATACCGGCGATATCATAGCAGCCTCTGTAGGAGAGGAAGATCCTGGCATCACCCTCAAGGGGTACTACCCTTCCAACGGAAATATCGAACTGCGCCCTGCCAACTCAGCGCTAGGATCCATCATCACACGCGAGTGCAGGATCCTTGGCAAGTTGCACATGCTGATAAGGAACTACGCATGAGCGCTTCTGTCCACCTCTTGCTCGGCCCTGAGACCGGCGATAAGGAACAGATGCTCAAGCAGATCCGTGACTCCCTGAAAAAGGAGACCGGCAGTGACTTGGAGATGCATCGCTTCTACCCCTTCGAGACGGAGAAGGGAGAAATTTTTGTAGCCCTGAACAACAACTCGCTCTTTGCCGAACACCGCCTGGTAATCCTAAGCCAGGCAGATAGCCTCAATGCCACCATGGTAGACGCTCTGGTGGAGTATATCGCAAAGCCAAGCGAGACTGCGACCTTGGTCATCATCTCAGGGGAACTGTACATCTCATCCAAGCTGATGAAAGCTGTCCCCAAGGAGAACACCAAAACCTTCTACGAGCTTTTCGATAACCAGAAGTTCGGATGGGTGCAGAACTTTTTTCAGAAATACGGGCTGAGTATCACAGGCGATGCAATAGACCTGCTGCTCTCGATGGTCGAGAACAACACCCAGGAGCTACGCACCATCTCCAGCCAACTCACCCTCTTCTGGAAAACAGGGGAGCAGACAGGGCCCATCACCGAGGACGATATCCAGACCTATATCCACCATAGCAGACAAGAGGATGCATTCACTCTCTTCCCTTACATTGCAAAAGGAGACCTCAAGGCAAGCATAGCATCACTGCATGCAATCCTGGGAAGCGGAGACAGCTCAAGCGGGATCCTGCTGGTATCGGGGTTGCTCTGGCAGTTCAGGCGCCTACTTTCCATCCAGGAACAGATACAGGGCGGCGCAAGTGAGTATGAAGCGTTCTCCACTGCAAAGGTTTTGGGAAAGGGCGCTGCGATACGCAGTCCCCGTGACAAGAGTGTCTATCATGAAGCAAGGCAGACCTACTCCAGGGAGGAGTGCCGCTCCATCATACCTGTTTTGGCCGAGGCAGACATTGAGACCAAAGAAGCGGGAGCGGACATGCTTCCCATTGTATTGGAGAGGATGCTGTACCGCATTGTCTCCTGCAAGGGAAGGGCCCTCCCCAATGTGGGGTTTGCTACGCTCTAGAGGTTGAGCTGCTTGAGAATGCGTTGGGCCACAGGGAGGGGGATACCCCCTTCCTTTGCAAGCTCCTCGGGTAGCTTGTTGAGCATCACTTCCAGACTCCCAAAGGTCTTCATAAGATCCATACTCCTCTTCTTTCCGATCCCCTCAACTGACTGCAGCAACTGGAACGAGGCCTCGCGGCTTCGGGAGGCCTGGTTTGCACTGGTTGCAAAGCGGTGACACTCATCACGCACAGCAATGACCAAACGCAAGGCCTCACTATACTCGGGCAACACCAGGGGGGGACGTTCATCATCAAAGATGATTGTCTCGAACTTCTCTGCGATGCCTATGATGGGGATGTCAAACATCCCAAGGTCATCGAGGACCTCACGCACAGCATTCACCTGCCCCTTGCCGCCATCGATGATAAGCAACCCGGGTCTTTCAAGATTCTCGTTGAGGATTTTGGTGTACCGCCTGGCAGAAGCCTCACGCATGGACTCATAGTCGTCAATCTTGCCTTGCAAACTCTTGATGTTGTACCTGCGGTAGTTGGGCTTGTCAGGATTCCCCTCTCGAAAGGATATGAGGGAGGCGACTGTGTACTTCCCCGACAGCTGTGCTATGTCAAAACCTTCGATAAGCGAAGGAGGGGAAGCCAGGCCCAAAACCTGGGCAAGCTCAACAAGAGCCTGGGTGTTGTCCTTGCTCTTCAGCCTCTTCTCCACATCGCGTGAGGCGTTCTCCCTTGCCATCCTGAGAATCCTGTAATGCTTGCCCTCCAAGGGCAGGCTTACCTCAAGGCGTCCTCCGAGCAATTCAGCAAAATACTGTCGTATGAGGGTGATGTCTATCTCATGCGACACATAGAGGAACTGGGGCAGTTTCATGCCATCGGCATAATACTGCACCAGGAAGTTGAGCAGTGTCTCGGTCTCTTCACCCAAAGTCTCAGCCCGGTAAAGGGCGCGCCCGATAAGCCTGCCATCACGCATCTGCATCAGGGAAATGGTACACAAAGGCCCTCGCATCTCAATAGCTGCATAGTCGCGGCTCTCCTGGACGAAGTCCTGCACCTGCTGTTCGGTACCTGTGGTGGTTATGGCATCAATCTGGTCACGCTTAATGGCAGCCTCCTCAAAGTTGAGGGCTTTGCTTGCTGTGATCATCTCAGACCTGAGTCGTTTTACCAAGGCCTCGGTCTTTCCTTCCAAGAGGTCTACCACAGCCTCTACAGAGCGGGCATACTCCGTCTGGGATACCAGACCGGCACATGGGCCGCTACACAGGCCGATATGGTAATACAGGCAGGGCTTGTCTCGTTTACGCAGGGGTATGCCGCATCTGCGCAGAGGGAAAAGCTTTTCGATCAGGCCCAGGTACAGTTCGAGCTTGCCCCCATCGGGAAAGGGACCGAAGTACCTGGAGCCGTCATCTATAATCCTCCGGGTCTTGAACACCTTGGGAAAAGGCTCGTTGGTGATGCGTATCAGGAGATAGCTCTTGCCATCCTTCAGGGAGATGTTGTAGTGGGGGGAATATTTCTTGATGAGGTTGTTTTCCAGCACTAGGGCCTCAAACTCGTTGCCGGTGATGATGTACTCTATCTGGGCAATCTTTTTCACCAAAGCCTCTGTCTTGGCACTGCGATTTGCCAAGAAGTAGCTGACCACCCGCTTCTTGAGATCCTTTGCCTTACCCACATAGATAATCGTCCCTGAGGTATCCTTCATCAGATAGACACCGCTGGCGTGGGGAAGCTCCCTAGCCTGTTCGCTGGGAGGAAGGGATTCTGCAGCCACGCTACCGAAGCTCTCTATCTCGGTCAGGGTGCTGTAAGGGTTTTTCTCATCGCTCATGATAGTACAAGGATAATCATTGGAACTTGTTTAGGCAATCGGGAACCGGTACAATATACCATATGGAACACCCTCTTTTCCCTTTCCTGCCCCTAAGCGAACAGGCCTACCTGCAGGATCTCCATGCAAAGTACTGCTTCAGCTTCCAGGAACAGCGACTGGTCATAGAGACTGCATCTGATCTCCTGCAGTGGAAGATGGGCCCCATCGGGCATTGGATTGACGAGGGGAGGGTCAGCTCCCTGCAGGGTAAAAAACGAACCAAAGCTCTGGTTGCCACTCTGCTGGAACAAGTCAGCAAAGAACGAATACGCCCTACAGACTATGCAGACTTCTTCCCCACCGAACCCCTGCCTGAGAAGTGCCAGAGGGTCATCGTACATTCAGAGAAGATCATGGGCAGATGTCCTTGCCCCGTGGAGGGCGAGAAGACCCGCTGTTGCAACCTCAAGACTCTCGATGCCATACAGGGATGTACTTTCGGATGCTCATACTGCTCGATCCAGTCCTTCTATACCAAAGGGCAAATCCAGGTAGTGGGCAATTTACAACAAAGATTGGAAGAGCTTTCCCTTGATGAGAATACCTGGCATATAGGAACCGGCCAGAGCAGCGACTCACTGGTATGGGGAAACGACTTCGGTACCCTCGAAGCCCTTGCTACCTTGGCAAGACGCTATCCCGAGACCATCATCGAGCTCAAGACCAAAAGTCACCGCACCGACTGGCTTGCGATGGATCTGCCTCCAAACATAGTAGCCACCTGGTCGATAAACGCCCCCACCATCATTGAGAAGGAGGAGCACCTCAGCGCCACACTGGAACAGAGAATCACTGCAGCACGTGAGGCAGCAGACAAAGGCATCCCTGTAGGCTTCCATCTGCACCCCATGGTATGGTTCAAAGGGTGGGAAGAAGAGTACCGCCATGTCATTGAAATAGTTGTCGGGACCTTCAAAGCAGAAGAGCTGGTCATGTTCTCCATGGGAACACTGACCTTTACCAAGGCTGTGTTACGGAACCTCAGAAGCCAGGGACTCGAAAGCCGCATCCTTGATATGGAACTTACGGGGGCTGCGGGCAAGTTCTCCTATCCCCTGGCTACCAAACAGAGAATGTTCTCCCATGCGTACGCCTGTTTCCCTGCAGAGTGGAAACTACAGGGTCCGTTCTTCTACCTCTGTATGGAGGATCCCATCCTATGGGAACCAACCTTTGGCTATGGCTATCCTAATGACAGGAGCTTTGAAGCGGCGATGAAAGAGTCCTATCAGAGAAGAGTTGCTCTGATAGCAAAATAATGGTGTCTTTTCTTCAAAAAAGTATGGGAAAAAAGAGAAAAAAGAATACTACATTTCCCTTGTTTTCTGGTAATTGCATACTATACTCAATGAGACACTATGCAAAAGGAACAGAAATGATATGAGCAGACGCAATGATGCGGTCCGAGTATACGACGTACCCACATACAAACAGATATTTCCCTATATAATGCCAAAGCGTTGCGATTCGCTAGTATTCCAGAACATGGTGCTGGATCTGACCAATGCTGTGGCCTTCATCAAGAAGAACAAGCGTCCCGATGGTTCCAGCTACAGAATCTTCGAACTGTTCATCGCAGCCCTGATCAGAACCATCACCCTGAGGCCCGAGCTTAACAGGTTCGTAGCAAACTACCAGTATTGGCAACGCAGTGAGCTGTCGGTCAACTTCATAGTCAAGGAGGACTACGCCGACGATGCACCTGAACACAGCATGCCCCTGTACTTCACAGAGATGATGACCCTGGAGGAGATTTCCAAGATCATCGATGATACGATCATAGCACGACGCATGCCTGCAAATGAGAACTTTACTGATAAGGCAATCCTCTTCTTCCTGAAATTCCCCAAGCCCATCATCAAGATGATAGTGAGTTTCGCTGGCCTGCTTGACCGCCATGGCAAGGCCCCGAAGGCACTTCGGGATGCAGATGGCCTGCATACGAGCATCTTCATCAGCAACATGGGCAGTATTGGCCTAGGTGGGGGAAGCCCCCACCACCATGTTTATGAGTGGGGGACAACGAGCCTGTTTGCTACGATGGGAATACTAAGAAGGGTTCATAAGGTCGTCGATGGCATAAAAACCCATACTGACACCATGGAGGTGGGGTTCACCGTCGATGAGAGGATCACCGACGGCTTCTACTTCACCAAGTCCATCAAGCTGTTTCAGGACTTGTTGCATGACCCGACCCTTTTGACGGTAAAGCCCATCCTGCCTCCTCCTCCCCTGACAAAGAAGGAGTACAAGCAGAAGCTGAAAGCGGCAAAAGAGGCAGAAAAACTTAGCTGAGCTTTGAATCAAAGAGCTCTCTTGCTCTTCCCTTCAGAGGGTTCTCCTCGCCTTGAAGCACCGCCTTGAGGGCGGAAAGTTCACTGGAACTGAAGGTCTTCGCTCCCCTCTTGTGCTCCTCAAACGCTTCTGTAGCAATGGGACAGACTTTGCGGACCATAGCAAGGATGGTCTGGGCATAGATGCGGATCTCATACTGGGCATGCTCGTCCAGACGTAGCTGCAAAAAATGGAAGAGGTTGTGCAGATCCATCTGCCAATACCATTCGGTATAGAGGCTTAATGGAAGGTCAATCCTGGCCAGTTCCCTGGCAATTCCCATATCAAGCAGTTTCTGATAGTTCTCGTAGCTTCTCTTCTGGTCTTCAGCCAGCAGATCGAGCACCTCTTGGGCAACGGCAGGTTCAACGGCTTCGGCTTTTCTGCCCTGCTTGTTGTCTTCGCTCTGGTAGTTGATGTGCTCTGGATCAGGACGGTAGCAGTCGTCGCTCATGACACTGTACCTTCCGCTGATCTCATTTACGCGTCCTGTACGGTGACGGATCCACTGCCTGGCCACAAAGATCGGCATGCGCACATGGAAGGTGAAGTTGACCTGCTCAAAGGGAGAGGTATGGTCGTTGCGCAGCAGGTAGGTTATCAGGCCCTTGTCCTGGCGGTAGGTCTTCGTGCCGCTTCCATAGGAGACACGGGCGCTCTGTACGATGCGCTCGTCACTTCCCAGGTAGTCTACAAGACGAACAAACCCGTGATCGAGGACAGGAAAGGTCTTGTCCAAAATCTCTTCAGCTTCAGGGACGATACAGTGGGCCATAGTCAACTCCTCATATGGGTCACCCAGAAAAGTGGGTATTCATCAATATTTGTGTTCTGCAGTATTCAGTGCTGTCATCTAACTAGTATGTCATCGTGTTTCATTATGCAAACAACCGGCTCAAAGGGCAACCTTCTTCAAGTACAATCATCACTCCAATTTCCTACAGAAGTTGCATCCTTCCCAACAAAACAGCAAGTCCTGCCGAAACGGCAGTCTCGGTTCTGAGGATTCTCTCCCCTAGGGATGCTGGGGCAAAGCCGGAAGCGAGAAAGAGCGATCGTTCACGATCTGTGAAGCCCCGCTCCCCTCCGATTGCCAGTACCACAGGCGTTTGGGGTAAGGGAAGCGATGACAGGCTCTTGGCTTCCATCACATTGTCCAGGACAATCCTGGTCTTTGCGCCTTCTGTCAAACCAATCGCCTCATCCACGGTATGTGAGAACACCACCTCACTGACCCCTGTCTCCCCGCTCTGCATCGCTCCATCAAGAAGGATCGAACGGTACTCCCCATTGGCATAGAGCTTGGCATCACCATAAGATTTTTCAGTGGTGTCCGATCCCGTAAGGAGTATGTTTGAGACTCCTAGGCTTACCGCTTCGCGAAGGATCCGTCTCATACAGATAGGGCGTACCTGGGCGACCATAAGGGTCACAGGATAGAGGGGCGGCGAAGGTTGCCCTGCCTTGAAGCTGAAATGCAGGTTCTCTGCGTCCAGGGAAAAGATGGTAGCCAATCCTTTTGTACTGTTAATCTCTCCGGCAAGGAATTGTCCCCCTACGCCAAGTTTCAGGATTTTCCGTATGTGTAGGGCTCGGTAATCATGGAGAGGGAGGCTGTTTTCCGCATCCAAATGGGTAAAAAGGATGATATTCATGGTCACAACTATAGCATGATGGCACAAAAGAAAGATAGAGTAATAAGCATGAACAGAAAAGCCATATACGTTGCAACATCACACGACTGTGCTGCCAACCTGGCAGGAGAAGCATACCTGATCAAGGAAGATCTGGAGCACATCCTCTATTTGTGGGTGAATGACCCTTGCATTGTTATCGGGCGGTTTCAAAACCCCTACAGCGAATGCAACCTCGAAAGGATGGACGAGGAAGGAGTGCAGCTGGTTCGCAGAAAAAGCGGAGGTGGTGCTGTCTATCACGATCAAGGGAACCTCTGCTTTACCCTGATCGGGAACAAGGAGACCTCTACAAAAGAAGAGAACTTCGCCCTGATCCTTGCAGGCTTGGCAAAACTCGGCATCAAAGCCGAGCTTTCCGGGCGCAATGACATCCTCAGTGAGGGGAAGAAGATTTCCGGCAATGCATTTCAGACCACGGCAACAAAGTTCTGCCATCATGGGACACTGCTCATAACCAGCGATCTCTCTGTCATGGCAAACTACCTCACCCCCAGTTCCACCAAGCTGGCATCCAAGGCGGTGAAGTCTGTTGCATCACGCGTTGGCAACCTCAGCGAGGTGAAACATGATATTACTACACGGGAGGTCGAACAGGCCCTCATAGAGGCGTTTTGCGACAAGTATGGACCGACCCATGTCACCCCGATCGACTTCAAGCAGCTTGCAGAGGCGCAAGCCGATTACCATCAGTTTGGTGACAGGGCCCTGATATTGGAGAAGACTCCCCAATTCACTCACTTCTTGCACCATCGGTTCAGTTGGGGAGAGTGTTCACTCCATATGGATGTGCATAAGACGAAGATAACACAAGTGCGTCTGTTCACCGATGCACTGGATACGTCCCTTCCAGGAAGAATCGTAAAAAAACTGGAAGGCCTCCCATATGCTAGGAATGCCCTCCAGGATCCGGAACAAGGGTGTGAGGATACAGATGTGCGGGAATTGCTCACCTACCTCGCAGAACAGCTCTAGAGCCCTTCCCTCCCATATATCTCGATCATGCCGCGAAGACGGTCGATTCGCCATCCCTCTACAGTGTCGAAGCTTGCCAAGCGCCAGCTCCAGTTGCTCATCCCGACCGTCGAAGGCACGTTCATACGTGCCTCGGCACCCAAGTCCAGCAGATCCTGCATGGGAAGTATGGCATCCTTCGATGCTGAAAGCAGCATGACCCTGATAAGTTGCCAGACTATCTGGTCATCAGGGGCCTCAAGATAGCGGCGCACCTTATCCTTGGTCACAGGATCCAAAGCCTGATACCACCCTCTGGAGGTATTGTTGTCATGGGTTCCTGTATAGATGACACTGCTGTACTGGCAGTTATGGGGGAGGTATGCGTTGGTCGTATCCAGTTTACCGTCCTTCAGTCCAAAGGCAAACTGTAGTATCTTCATCCCAGGAAAGGAGTTTTCGTCACGAAGCTCTTCCACATCGGCTGTTATGACACCCAAATCCTCAGCAATTATGGGGATTTCTTCACCAAGGGCTCGTTTCAGTGCGGCAAACAGCTTCTTTCCCGGGGAAGGAACCCACTTGCCATTCATTGCAGTCTTCTCCCCCTTGGGGATCTCCCAGTATGCGGCAAAACCTCTGAAGTGGTCGATCCTGATGATATCACACACCTCCAGCGTCTTCTCGATGCGTTTTATCCACCAGGCAAAGCCATCTTTCTCATGCTCTTTCCAGTTGTAGACAGGGTTTCCCCAGTGCTGGCCTTCGTCGGAGAAGGCATCAGGGGGGACACCGCTGGAAGCGGTCTGCATCCCCTGTGCATCCATTTTGAACAGATGTCGGTTAGCCCATGCATCGACGCTGTCCGGTGCTACAAATATGGGGATATCCCCAATGATGGAGATTCGGTGCTTGTTTGCATATGCCTTGACCTTTGCATACTGACTAAAGAAGAGATACTGCAAGGCCTTGATGCGCTCGATATCAACACTGTAGGTTGCACGAGCTTCTTCCATTGCCTTTTCATCGCGCAGTCGCAGAGGTTTCGGCCAGACGGTATGCCAGCGGGAGTCATTGTATACCCCGCACAAGACCTGATAGAGGGCATAGTCTTCAAGCCACCAGCTGTTCAATTGGCAGAAAAGTTTGTAAGCCTCGACGACTTCTACCTCCGAGTCTGCAAGCAATGCATCTGAGGCCTTGATGAGCAGAGGCTCCTTGAATGCCCTGACCTTGCCATAGTCGATGCGGTCAAGGGGGAATTCAGGCGGGGAGAGAACGTCTTCCAAGTCAAGGTAGCCATCATATGCGAGGGTTTTCAGGTCGATGAGCAGTTCGTTTCCGGCAAATGTCGAACGGGCTGCATAGGGAGAATCCCCATAGCCGGTTGGACCGAGCGGTAGAATCTGCCAAAGTGTTACTTTGGCGCTCTTGAGCAGGTCGATGAAGGCGAAGGCCTCATCACCGAAGCTTCCAATTCCAAATGCCGAAGGCAGTGATGTTGGGTGCAGTAATACACCACATCTTCTTTGAAGGTGTTCCATGTCTGTAACTATACCCTATTGTAGGTGTTTTTGGCTATCGGTACCTCTGTTCCAAATAATCTCTGCTTGCTTGTTCTAAGTCCAAAAATAGGATATAATGTCACTATGAGTTCATTGCAGGATTATGTTCAGTTTTCAGTTGGGGACCACGTCGTGTATCCGTTACAAGGGGTAGGCGTCATCAAGCGCGTAGAAGAGCGCATGTTCAGAGGGGCAGAGACCCTCTACTATGTCATCTATCTGGACATCTCCGACATGACGGTCATGATCCCGGTAGACAAGTCAGAGGAGATGGGCATCAGGGCAATTGTTCCCGAATCGGAAGCAAATGCGGCCATCGAAACCATCACAAGCAAATACGAGCCGATGCCAGTTGACTGGAAGGCACGCTACCAGATGAATGTAGACCTGCTTAGAGAAGGTTCGATAGCCTCTATTGCCAAGGTCGTCCAGGCCCTCTATCACCGAAGCAAGATCAAAGAGCTTCCTGTCCAGGAGCGCAAGCTCTATGACAATGCCTTGAGGCTTCTCATTGACGAGACAGCCTACTCTTTGGACAAGGACAAAAAAGAGATAGAGATGCTTGTATTCTCTCGCTTGGAGAAATAGCATGGCGTTTCCAGAACATGCGGTCATTGTCACTGCTGCAGGCAGCAGTGACAGGTTTAACAAGCAGGGTCTAGGGGTCAAGAAAGAGTACCTCACCATTGATGGGCATACAGTGCTTTACCGTTCGGTAGAGCCTTTTTTACAGGTTCCCAATGTTCGGGCAATCGTAGTCACCCACCCAAAGGACATGGCTGACCAGTGCGCCATCGCCTTGGAAGAGATCTTTGATCAGAATATCATTCCGATTATTCTGGTTGAGGGCGGCAAAGACCGGCAAGAATCTGTGTACAATGCATTGAAAATGCTTGAAAGCATGTCCCTTCCCCTCGCCTATGTGGCCATTCACGATGGGGCCAGATGTTTTGTCACTCCGGATCTCATAATCCGCACCTTGGCTACCGCCACAGTCTTTGGAGGGGCGGCCCCTGCCTTACCCCCTACCGACGCCCTGAAGGGCATCGATAAGAATGGGGTGATAACCAGCCATATAGAGCGAACGAGGACTGCAGCAGTCCAAACGCCCCAGATATTCCATTTCCCGGAGATTCTCACAGCCCACCAAAGTGCCAAGTCACATGATAAGAGGTTTGTGGACGACACAGAAGTGTTCACAGAATTCGGCATGAGTGTAGGTATCTGTGAGGGGGAGAGGGAGAATCGGAAGATAACCTTCCTGGAGGATATTCCCAATGCAGAAGAGCAGATCAGCGAATATCTGAAGAACCTCGAAGAGGGAAAGAGAAAGGCGAAGGCTGCCATTGCACTGGAGCAGGCGATGAGCCAGGTTAAACAGGAGCTGACAAAACCATGAAAATAGGAAGTGGTTGGGATATCCATGCATTGGTACCAAATAGGGCCCTGATCATCGGAGGAGTCCATATCCCCCATGACAAGGGAGAGGCGGCCCACAGTGATGGCGATGTCCTCATCCATGCCATCATCGATGCCATCTTGGGCTCCCTTGCAAAGGGGGACATCGGTTCCCACTTCCCCGATACAGATCCTGCCTATAAGGATGCCGACAGCCAAGAGCTCCTGAAGCAGGTAGTACAGCAAGAACTATCGCCCTACTTCATAGAAAATATAGATACCACCATCATCTTGCAGAGACCTAAGCTGAGAGAGCACATTGATGCGATACGAGAAAACCTGGCAAACCTCATGAACCTTAGCATTGAGCAGGTCTCCGTTAAGGCAAAGACTGCCGAAGGGATGCTTAATGAGGTGGGAAGTGGGGATGCCATCATAGCTCAGGCTACGGTGTTGATTTCCCCCTAAACTCTGTTGACACTCAATCCAATAATACTTTATAGTTTGGTCTACGCCCAGGTGGCGGAACTGGTAGACGCGCTAGGTTCAGGTCCTAGTGACCGAAAGGTTGTGAAAGTTCAAATCTTTTCCTGGGTATTGACGGCAAACCTCATCATGCAAGAAATTGCTCTGGGTTTGCCGTTTTCTTTTGTATACCAGGTGCCAGTTTTTTTAGGCTACGTCCGTATCCCATAGGTGACCTGATCCAAAGCTTCTGTATCGAATAAAATCATAGTGTCCATTATGACCTACATTGAGGTTCAAAACGCACACATCTTGGCATAATCCGGAATCAAGCATAAGGGCCCCTCAACGGAAGGTAGCCCACTATCCACATACCATGTGGAGCTTTTCTTCATTCTTTCACTTGCTGATACCTGAAGCAGTAGTCCTGATGATCATTGATGACTCCAGCAGCCTGGAGATGCGAGTACACAGTGATGGAGCCAAGATAGGAAAATCCCCTTTTCTTGAGATCACCACTTACCCAATCAGACAGTTCATTCTTTGCGATGAAGACAGAACCATCAGCATGACCTGGGTATTCAACAGTCTTGTTATCAGTAAACTGCCAAAGATACGACGAGAAAGAACCAAACTCTTCTTGAATACGAAGAAATGCCTTTGCATTGTTGATGATAGCCCGAATCTTTCTTGGGGAATGAATAATGCCCTCCATGCCCATGATCTCTTCTACGTTTTCGTCATCGTACTGAGCAACCTTGGAAGCATCGAAATCATCAAATGCAAAGCGAAGGGCATCCCTCTTCCTGAGGACGGTCAGCCAGCTCAACCCACACTGCATGACCTCCATACTGATAAATTCAAATTGCTTGAGATCATCATGAAGCGGAACACCCCATTCCTTATCGTGGTACTCGATCAAAAGAGGATCATCACTTGTCCAACTACATCTTTTCATGTGCCACGCTCCTATGCATCAACAAATTCAGGGATCAACAGATAATACCCCAGGCAAGATCTACCTCTTGTTAACAAGATAAAAAGGTTCCTTGTTCCATTGTACAGAGTGATATAGCCATCGACAAGATTATACTTCCTTCAAGAACCAAAGGGATACACTAATATGCGATACCGTTCAATCTCACTGCACCAACCTTGATGACTCATGGTATACTAGGAAAAAGCACAGCAGTAAGGACAAGTGACCATGGAAAGCATAACTATTGAATACAAAAGAGGACTAAAAAAGGATTAGAGAAAGAAGTTGTATCATTCTTGAACACCCTTGGATGTAGTATTTATATCGGCCTTGATGATGGGACAGTCATTGGTTTGCAGAATTCAGATAAGATATCTCTTACCATCATCGATAGGATCTAGACAAACATACAACCCTCCCCTTTAGGACTCTTCAATGTGGAAGTGAAACAAGACAGTGGAAAATCATATATCCTCATCATTGTAGCTCAAGGTCTGGAGAAACCGTTCTTCTCAAAAGATATGGGATGACCACAAAAGGATGCTACCTCGATGACGATGGTACGTCGAACCATATGATCCTTTGGGACACATTTCAACTCATGATCTGGTCTCCAATGGTTGTACCGGTCATGGCAGCAGCCATAGAAGCGCGGCACAACCCTATCCCCAATATATGCCCATCTCCATACGCAAGACCTTTGAACACCTGGTCTTCACTTGCAAATCCACCAGTCATCACGAGTGCAGGCAGGGTTAACCCTTCAGATCGTAAGCGAGCACCTATGCGAACCACGACATCTTCCAAGCATATGGTGGGTAATGACCACTCGTTCATCATCTTGGAAGGACTGTAGCCGGAACCACCACCAGCCCCATCAAAGGTGACCATATCAATCTTTGCCTCACAGGCAATGCGAAGCGCCCGTTCAATATCCACCCTGTCATATCCCGCCATCTTGAAATATATGTTTTGGGCACCAATATCTCTCAACTGGGTTATGTGAGCCATAAGGGACTCTTCTGTCCACATGGGCAGTCTGCCATAGGTGTAGAAATTAGGGCACACACCGTTTTTATATGCTTCCTGTATGGAAAGATCCCTGGGGTCGGGATACACCAGATTCCCTCTCTGTTGCTTGACCAGGTCCGTCTCAAGGTCCTTTACCCGTGCAACGGACTGAGTGAACTTTGCCCCCTGCCCAAACGTAATCTCAATGGCCTTTATCCCATACGTGTCAATGGCAAGCCTGGGGACTCCCATAAGGGTATCTTCCAGATTACACTGCAGTACTATCTGCTCATATCCCCTGTCATAGCGATCAAAGCAGTCAAAAGCCTCTTGCAACAAGGGGAAATCCGTAATCTTCCCATCATTGACTTGTAGATTCGGATCCTTGTTTCTGGCATCTTCCCCTATTACGCAGGTCACTCCTGCCATGGCAGAGCCTGCAAAGTAGTCCTGCCAGTTGAGCTTGATCAGAGCAGGCAAGATTACAGGCATCGCCATCTTTACCGGATGAGAGGATCCATACATCCGTTCCAGGGAAACATTGTAAATAGTGGCTTCGTTCCCTGTTTCTTTGACACCCTGGGCACCAAATACACGGCCATTGATGTTGAAGTGGGAGAAATCAATGAGATAATCCTTTTCCGATGCAATCTGGTTATTTCCGGTTGTTATCGATATACCGTTTGCGCGCCAGACAGAATGCATAGGGTAAAATGGTTCCTGTCTGATGAAAGCTTCCTTGCTTCGCTTATGCACACCATTGTACAATGGTTCCATGTTTAAAGAATTTTCTCTATCCACCCCACATGAGGGGTTTGTTCCGATCACAAACAGAGTCCAGGATTATATTGACTCCCACCCCATTGCTGAAGGACTTGCGATCATCTATTGCCCCCATACCACTGCTGGAATTACGATCAATGAAAATGCAGACCCCGATGTGGTGCATGACCTCTTACTGGCTCTGGACTCGACCTTTGCTGATGATCCAAGATTTTTGCATGCCGAAGGCAATTCAGCAGCCCATCTAAAGGCCTCAGTCATGGGCTCAAGCGTTACGGTCCCTATTGTCCAGGGAAAACTTGCCCTTGGCATGTGGCAGGGTATCTATTTTTGCGAATTTGACGGACCAAGGCGGCGTACGTTTGTCTGTAAGATTATGCAGGGATGACCACAGAGATCCCTGAAATATTTCTTTTGTTTGTCAGATCTCTCCAAAAAAGGTTTGGTTCTGAAGTTCCCATCACTGGTAGTGAAGCCATTTTTCCCGTGCCTTTTTATCTAAGATGATACGCTTCACCCCCTTTCCTACGTACTGGAGGAAGGATATGTAACGGTACGAGGGAAACATCAATCATCGGGAAGAGAAAAATCCCGGATTACAAAGACCTTATAACCCGGGATTACTGTGAAAAACACCATTGTTATGCTTGTAGTGCTTTAAGCGCAGCCTCATAGTCAGGATGGTCGGTTACCTCAGGAACATACTCCACATAGGTGACTTTGTTTTTTGCATCCAACAAGAATACAGAACGGGCAATGAGACCTACATTGGGCAAATATGCGCCAAAGGCATGGGCAAACTCACGATCCTTATAGTCACTTATCGTAATTACGTTATCGACTCCAGCAGCTCCGCACCAACGCTTTTGGGCGAAGGGAAGATCCATGGAAACTACAATGACTGTAACGTCTTTGTGCTTTGTAGCTTCCTTATTAAAACGCCTTACTTCGGCATCACAGACAGAGGTATCGAGAGACGGAACGGCAATAATCAGTTTCTTCCCCTGTATTTCGCTTAGGGCAAATGAGCTGAGATCATTTTTTACCGCAGTAAAATTGCCAATTGCATCACCTACATGTATTTCTTTTCCAACTAGTTCAACGGGATTTCCTGCAAATGTTACTTTCATGTTGTACCTTCCTTTTTCTGGTATATCTTGAAGATACAACTAAATTTAGCGGTCGGCAATATTGGAGAAGCCTTGAATTCCCATTTTGTGATTTATAGTATAGCAAAACAGTAGATAACCTTACATATGATGCATACTGCACATTACACACGAGAGGGTAGTGAAAATACCTTACCGTTGCCAGACGGCTATTTCTGTAAAAAACCCTTCTAGTTTGGTGGGGCATATGCATTGCACGAAAACCCTATATCTGGTATATATACTAATTGTTAGCGTAGGCTAATAATAAGTATATATAGGTGGTACTACACTTTGGCTATATCAAGAACTCCAGTTTTCAAACGATGCAACTATCTCGGAATAGATCCCTTGGTACTCGGCTATACCCATAAGCCCAGTATTCGGAGACAAAAGACCCAACGTCGTCGCAAAAAGAGTGAATATGCGCGTCAACTTATCGAAAAACAAAAGCTTCGCTTCATATATGGCGTATTGGAGAAACAGTTCAAATTGATCTATGGTCGGGCAGAAAGAGCACAGGGCAACACCGGTGAAAATTTACTCAGACTCCTTGAACAACGTTTTGACAACACAGTCTACCGCTTGGGACTCTCTGCCACTCGCAAGGAGAGCCGCCAACGAATAAATCATGGGCACCTCAAGCTCAATGGAAGACGAGTCGATATTCCTTCTGTAACATTGAGAGTCGGAGATGTCATCTCTGTCGATGAAAAGGCCAAGCAGGCTCTTACCCTACGAAAACTCTCCCAAAACAGAAAGATCCCTTCATGGCTAGAGTTCAATGAACAGACATTTGAAGCAACAGTCGTATCCCTGCCATTGCGAAGTGACATTGATTATGAGGTGACAGAATCAGCTGTAATCGAACTCTATTCAAAGTAAAGAAGGACTCCTCGCTATATTCCCCAATTCTCTGTTGTACATGATCCCATGACCGAAGGAATATCTTTTTCCTCTCCATACATGATCCACATGCAGGATTACATTGATTTCCTCCACATTGCCGGAGGATGAGCATTGATAGATCCTCCCCCATGACAAGCTGAATCAGGATTGCTGAGGATGGTGTTTCTCAGGGGTGTAGTGTATGGCTTCTGTATGCTTTCAATATAACGATTTTGCATGTCCGAAGAATGTTCTGTGAGGGGAAGGTGTTTCAACAGTATCTCTAAGGTTGTCATGTATCGATGCCCTTACTTCTTTCAAAAGTTTGACACCCAAGACAGTTGAAGGGATTCTATACCCTGGGGAAAGATTGGAAAGAATGACAACAGCTATGCCACTTTTCGGATCGAAGCCAAGGTAGCTGTTGTACTTGTCCGTGCCTCCGTTATGCCAGACAATACCATTTTCTTCATCTGTGATCCAAGCCATGCCGATAGCATCCAGACGAATGTCCAACCTACCATACGCAACCGTTGTTCCATCAATATCCTCCCTTGGCTCATGGCACAAACCAAAGGGACTCTCCTCATCAAGTTGCATCTGAGCATATACCAACATATCCTCAATGTCCGAAACTAGCGCACCCGCTGGCAAATATGCATCACTCATGTTCCAATCCCAATACGTTGCGATGTCCCCTTTTGTATAGGATAGATTCGTATTTCGTAGAAGCAGTTCGTCATGTACGTATTCATCCATAAGGATGGCATAATCTTGGTGATAGACCTCTTCCAACACAAGGCCCAGTGTGGCATACCCAAAGTTAGAATAGTGGAATGGCTGCACTCCCTCTTTACCATCTACTGAGGACAATTTCTTCACTATCATAGCTTTTGTGATGCCATAAAAGTCATTCTTCCGTGTAAGGAAGTTTGATACCATGGGCCAGGCGAAATAGAAAGGCTTGTACCCTGAGGTGTGTGTCAGCAATTGTGCAATTGTCGGATAGATGTTGTCATCAGGCAATTGTACATAGCGATCGATGGTATCGTCCACCTTGATCTTTCCCTCTAGGACAGCTTTAGCGACTAAAGCTGCTGTAAAGGTCTTTGTGAGCGAGCCGATCTCATAGGCATGAAGCTCAGGCGAAAGGATCGCGGCATTGTTTCCATACACGGTATATGAGAACTCTCCATCTTTCACTATGCCCACCGTAAGGACTGCATGCCGATTGTCTTTAAGGGTATAGTTCAATGCATCGTCAAATGTTAGATCAGGGATTTTTCTCATCATAGCCTTACCATAGGACGACAATGCAATAAGGATGACTGCGACTACCAGGAGAAGCGCACCAATGGCTACTATGAGGATTGCAAACTTGCGCCTGGTTTTTCCTATTTTCATTGCACCTTCCCCTCTTGATACATATATCTGCAAAAACAACCCGGTAACCCTCAGGGCATACTTGCAAAATTCTTTAGCTTGTATATCCACATCCCCTCGGTTTCTTTCTCTCTGTGGCAGTCCGAACAATCCTGAAAACAAGCCTTTCATATGAACTCTGTCAATCTCTTCAAAGTCGAATTGGTGAAAAACCTATTCAGCTCCTTCTCAAATGCAGACACCACAATTAGTGTCTTTCTCCCTTGCAGGAACTCATGGACACAAACAGAAAGATTCACGTCAATATCCTTATGATTGACACAACCTTCTTCTTGTCTTTGATCGAAGAAATGCACAAGCATATTGATATCACAAAACAATTACCAGATCTGTTCCTACCTGCAATCCATAATGAATCCCTAAAATCCCTTCTGTTGCAACCATTCTGTCAGCAAAAGCTGACTAGAAGCCTTTACCGTATCATCACCCTCATAAGGCCCCAGTACCAGCTCATCATGAATAGTGCCATCCATAAGATATATCACCCTACTTGCACGGGAAGCCACCTTTGCGTCATGGGTAACAATGATGACCGTCGTACCTTCCCTATTGATGATGTTGAGGATGTCCATCACCTCTTTTGTTGTGCTGCTGTTGAGTGCTCCTGTGGGCTCATCCCCAAACACTATGTCCGGCTGGTTGATAAGCGCCCTGCAGATAGCAGCCCGTTGAAGCTCACCTCCTGAGACTTTTTTGGTATCGTGAGAAGCGACTGAGAAAATTCCAGTCATCTTCATCAGATCATCTGCATTTCGATTTACCTCCTCCCTAGTCATGGCACCGGCCTTGAATCCAGGGAGAACGATATTATCCCTGACCGACAGATTCTTCAAAAGATAGGAGTGCTGAAAGACAAACCCCATCTGCTTCAGTCGTACGCTGCTGAGTGTCTTATCATCCAGTTGTGAAATGTCCTTGCCCCGAAGCAATACATTTCCTGAAGTGGGACTATCCATTCCACTTATGTTGTATAACAAGGTGGATTTTCCTGACCCTGACTGCCCCATGATCGCTATGAATTCACCCTCTTCTACCTTGAAACTGATATCCTGCAACACGTGCGCATTCCCAAAGCTCTTACATACGTTCTTAACTTCCAATACTGTTTTCATAGTACGCTTCCTGATTATCTATTCTTGTATGATAGATATGATCGAATATTGTTCTATTGTTCTCATTACGAGAGCTGTAACCATCATTATAAGGGCCATAAGCACTACTGGACACAAGATATATTCCACTATAGGGTTAATGACAAGAAGAATTTCTTTGATGCCAATTCCTGCAAGGCCTAAGGCAGCAGTGACTATCTTTTCCCCCAGGACACCCGTCAAGACAGTACCCACCAGAATGCCGCCCATGGAAACCCACCCCATTTTTATCATATACTGTTTTTTCAAGTCTTGATTTGAAAATCCTACGGCTTTCAAAATTGCTATTTCAGACAAATCCTTTGCCAGACGCAGCTTTAGGAATAAGGCAGTGATGAGCATGACCAATGAGGAGCCAATAAGACATATCGCAAACACTATTGCCCTAAGCTGTTTTGTGATGCCACCCAGAGTCTGGTCGATAAACTCCTCCATAGGATCTACTGTCACACCTGCTCCAAGGATGGAGCCCCAAACTTCAGATTGTTTCTCTACCTCTTTAGGATCCTTGAGATTGACAGAGAAGGAATATTTTTTAGCTACAAGGGAAGGAAACTGATGCTTAGACTTTGCTGTTATTCCACCGCTGGTAACATCCTGATAGATGCCCGATAGCACAAACTCCTGCTCCATGCCCGCAAATTCAAGGTTCAAGGTGTCTCCAACCTCTTTCTCAAGCTCATTGGCGGCAAGATATGAGACAGCCAGCTCATATTGCCCTTCGGGTGACCCCCCAGTGAGATACTGCAACCCAATTCCTGCCATTTCTCCACTATCAATATCCAGGTTCATGCCCACATTCTGAGAATCGTATGCCTTTGCCCGTATTGTCCGATACTCGTAATAGCCTCTGATGGAATTGTCGTTGTCCAAAACCTGTTTTACCTTGGCATGGTTTTCTTCAAGCATTTCCCCATTTTCAACTTCGATCAGAATATCCTCAAGCGAACTTCCCATATAGGTAATAAAATCAGGGGCTTCGAAGGTATGGAGCAGATTGACCGGAACCATGATCATGAAAACCGCGATCACCACAACGGAAAAAACTAATATCCAGCTCTTAGCTGAAGTGAGAATCTCACGCGTCGGCATAAGCACGTTGACAGAGAGGCGCCGAGATGTATGCAGGCCATCCTGTACGGAGGCTGTACCCTTTGTAAAACCTTTCCCACTCACCAGAGCCTCAACCACTGTAAGTTTTCTAATTTTCTTAAGTACCCTTTTGCAATAAAAGGTTATGAGAATGAATACCAGGGTGCCAACACCAAGGGAGAGCATCACAGCCAAGAGGGATGTCCTGATGATTCCAAACGTAGAGCTGATATGCTTGGTGACAACATCGCTCAGAAGCAATGCAACACCATATCCTGCCACTACCCCTACAAAGGCGAGGATCCTGTACTTGTTGAGATACAGGTCCCTAATATCTACAAAGGTCAAACCGATGGCCTTCATGCTTCCTATCTCTCGAACCTCTTCTTCCAGGGCTGCCATAATGGTGAACTTCACACAGATAAACGAGACTATAATTAGCAGGATGCTGACAAGAAGTAGGACAAATACCATGGTGATATCGGTAAAAGCACTCAAAGTAAATATCATCGAATAAGGTATGGCCTGCCCATTCTGCGGGAGGCCCGCATCCTCATATGCAATTTTGAAAGCATTGGCTTCCTTCGGTGTGTCAAAATACGCCTCGATGAGATACTCATTCTCACCAATGGTTCCTTTCAACTCTTCAAAATCACTATCAGCAAGGAGAATTCTAGTGGAAGAAACCATGGGAGAATTCATCATGGAGTCCAGAATGATCTCTGTAACCACAAACTCCTTGCTCACAGAATCGCTAGCCAAAATAATATGGTCCCCGATTTCTATGTCATACATCTGCCGTAAAAGTACCGGGATACCCATTTCCCCTTTCTGGAGGGTGACTTTCTCATGCTTGGAATCCAACAGCAGGTCTCTGGTTGCATTTTGTTTTACGAGGCCAATATCAAGGCGGCAATCAGAGAGATCAAAGGGGGGTCTTGCACCGACAACAGTAAGGTTGTCCCCATAGATGTCAATCATTGTGTTGACCTGGCTGTACGTTACCAATGCATCTTCAGTCATGAATCTTTGTATTTCTTCCTGGTCGATCGTACCTTTGTGCATCTGGAGGAAATGTGGTGGCTGTGCTATCGTATACAATGCAGAAATGGAAGTGATAGTTTGGACTGCCGTCATCATAGATAACACTGCAAGGCTTGCTGAAAATGTCATGAACAACAACAATGCGAGGTTAATAGTCTTATTTCTCAAGAAATCATTCCTAATTATTGACCATTTCATATACGCCTCTCCTTTCCATTTCCCTGATGCTTTTCTTTAATCCAAACAAACCTGCGAACACTACCATTACCACACCAGCAACTACGATCATCAAGCCTATGCCTCGCCCTTCCCCAACACCAATGACGCTTCCTACGCTTTCAGCAAGAAGGCCATCCTTGGAAAGCATCGGCTCAAACACATAGTCTGCGAGTACGCCACACAATGCATACGCAGCAACAAACCCTATCTGTGTAAGGAAACTTATCATGCCCCATGCCCTGCCCTGAACTTCATTGGGAAGGCTAATGCGGATCAGCACATCGGCGCACGTATTAATACAGGGCAAAGCAGCAAAAAATAGCATGCAGAAAACAACAAGCAGCCATATGGTGGTGGTTGTTCCCGTCAGCGCCATGAAGATACCTGCTACCAGCAGTGAATAGGTAAGAAACTTGGCATAGTCTTTTTTGATGTTGACAATGCCAATGATCACACTGCCTACCAACATACCCATAGCACTGAGGGATTCCATGATTCCAAGTGCCTTTACATCAGCAAAGGAAAGAATCATGGGCGTCATAAGCGTCTGGATGAAACCAATGAAAAAGCACATCCATGCCATAAGTACCACCAAGCTGCGTACCCCCTTATCAGAGGTAATGCTGCCCAAGCCTTCTTTGAATTCTCTGAAGATGTTGAGAGTATCTTCTCTAGGTTTGCTGGCGGGGATACCCTTGCGTACTGACGACAGGGTAAGGACAGTCACCAGAAAGGTTGCCATATCGAAGAGTAGGATTGCCCTGATATCAGTGACGGAAAGGATCAGGGCAGCAAAAAAAGGTGAAAGCAAATACTTGGAATTCGCTGCTATCTGGACGAGAGCGCTAGCCCTGGCATACTCGTCCTCTGAAAGGAGATCGGTAACCGTAGCCCTATAGGCAGGTTCAAGCAATGAGATAAAGATTGAACTTATGGCAACACCAAAACATAGGGACACGATGCCTCCCCTTCCTGTCTGTATGCTGACAAATATGATAAGAAGCCCTATCACAGAGAGAGAATCCCCAAGTATCATCATCAGCCTCCGGTCGTATCGATCAGCAAGGATGCCTCCGACCGGACTTACCAATATCATCGGAAGAAATGCCAACAATGCGACAAGGGAGACCAATGAGACACTCTCTGTCTGCTGATACACATATATAGCAACAGCAAAGGCAGTCATTCCACTGCCGATGCTTGAGATGAATTCACCTACCCAAATGGTCATAAACTTCTTCACAAAACCCACCCTATTCCTGTCGTGATATGTATTTTTGATAGTATGATTTTCAACTTATTGCTGAGATTGCATAAACATCTGCATGAAGGAGTCTTCGGGAGCTTGCACCATTTTCTCAAGCAGGGAGATCAAGGCAGTCATCACCATCATCTGAGCATCAGCATCCAATGCAAAGACCCCTTCATCTGTCAGGCTCAGTGATGAGGCCAGAAAGATCTGCATATATTGCAGAGGATACCTGCAGGTCCAAAACCCTTTCGCAACTCCCTCTTCAATGATCTTTACTAGGACAGGAGCCATAGCCATGACAATCTGATTCAAGCTTTTCTGATGCAGTAAGACATTTTCCGGTTTATGCATATCTTGCAGCATCTTATCTTCATAAGGGTTTGTTATCTTCATAGCCATGAAGGAACGCATCAGCTTCTCTTGGGGTCCAATAGCCTCATTGGCAAGTATTGCATTAGCCCTGCCGACAATAATCTCCGTATGTCGCAGCACTATGGTATCGAGAACTTCTTCCTTGGATGTGAAATAATGATAGAAAGTTCCCTTTGCAATTCCAATCGCCTGAAGGATGTCATGTACAGTACAAGCGTCATATCCCTTAGCCTGAAACAGCTTTTCAGCATGATCAAGAATTTCATGTTTCCTTTCGTCATATTCTTTGGTAATTCTCATAGCTTCACTCCAAAATCAGGAATAGACCGACGGTCGGTCTATATATAATGCATGCACCCATTACCTGTCAATACCTTTACAATAAAATACTAAAACTTACTCAAAACACTCCTATACTGTCATCAAAGCACTGCATTCTCAACTTGTAATCTATGCCAAACTAGGAAATACGTTAGTTCATCGTGAACTGCACCCCCCATGGAGTAATTCTTTAACCAGAAAAGCAAAAGTAACCCACAGGCATCCCAGAAAAACCAAAAAAAGGTATCGCCCTTTATGTAATGATGGTACATTTAAAGCATGTAGAAGGAGTTACTTTAGAATTCTAAGGGGGAATAGCATATGTTCTTTACAAAAATAGAAACTGAGGGTATTGCTCACTATGCATATATGGTGGGGGATGGAGAGAATGTCGCTGTAATCGATCCTGTCAGAGATGTGGGAATCTACATGCACGAAGCAAGAAAAGCTGGGTTGAAAATTGCGTATATCTTCGAAACCCACAGGAATGAAGACTTCATATCTGGATCACGAGAACTTGGCGAGAAAACAGGAGCAACGGTATACATCTCAGGACATGAAAATCTTGGGTATAGATATGGAGAAACCATACCCGATGGATTTGAGGTAGAGTTAGGAACCATACGAATCAAGGCTATTCATACACCTGGACATACGTTAGGTCATCTCAGTTACGCTGTGTTTGAAGACGACAATGCAAGCCCCTTTATGGTCTTTACCGGTGATTGTCTCTTTATGGGCGATGTGGGAAGAACGGATTTTTATGGCAAGAAAAACCTTGGGAAAATGACAGGGCTTTTGTATGACAGCATATTTGAAAAGCTTCTTCCCTTGGGTGATGAAGTCCTTATGTTTCCTGCACATGGACCGGGTTCTGCTTGTGGGGAAACAATGGATGAAAGGCCATTCTCTACCCTAGGCTATGAAAGAAAGTATAGCAAAGTGCTACAGGTCGGTTCAAAGGTTGAATTTGTTGATAATCTTGCCAAAACCAAAATCAAACCACGCTATTTTGATACGATGGAGGAACTGAATGTCAAAGGCGCAGAATATGTTGGAGAACAGATCATTCTGAATGCCCTCACATTTGAGCAGGTTAAGAGGAGTAAGGACGAAGTGCTCCTTCTGGATATACGAACAAAAGCTGCCTACACAGGTGGTCATATCCCAGGATCGATATATATGTCCAAAGATAGTATCTCTACATTCCTAGGTGCGATATATGACACAGAGGAAAAGATAGCATTTCTCAGTGGTGAGGATGTCAATGACCTGGAAGAGGTCTATTGGCACTGTAGACGTATAGGATTTGACAATATAGTTGGCTATTTCCCTGAGGCAACTTCCCAATGGGAAAGCAATGGGGAAGAACTCGAAAAAACTTCAACCATTTCAGCAATAACCTATGCATCCAATCCACCAGAAGGTGAATTCATCCTTCTGGATATCAGAAAGTGTTAATGACTACCTCCAATGCCAGTTACTGCTCATAAGTGCCGCCTCATATTGATCAATTGAATTGTCGTCCGTAAAAGTTTCAAAGAGCTGAAAAAGAAAATAGCCAAAACAGTGGCACATTCTCAATTTAATTCGAGAATAATAAAATCATGAATCCAAAAACAAACCAGGCCCCAAAGGGACCCAGCTCAACATATCATCAGAAGGAACTGAAAGGCTCATCGTTATTGCAGTACTCCATCTCGCTCAGCTTCCGGTAGAATGTTGAAATAGGCATGCCAAGCCTTGAGGCCGCCTCCTTCGCACCCAATGCATAGCGCATTGACCGCGCTTCCCCAAAGGTCACTTTCTTGGGCTCGAGCTTTGGCCTTCGTCCAGCCTTTCTTTTCTTGGCATCACACCATAATGCATCATTGTATTGGATGCTGAGCACAGCATTGCCCCCGTCATCCTTCCCAATGACTGCATGCATCTGCAAATGGCTTATCATGGAGTTCAGTTCCATGACAGCCTGCGAAGGGTCGTCACCTGGCAGGAGGGTGAAGCTCAGCTCGTTCCATTCGTCAAGCATCATCGTCCTGTCTCCTCCATCCCTGCCTGCAAGCATGCAGGAAGGCGGTCCCTATACTCATCGAGTTCCCAATGCCGTATGTCAAGAAAGCTTAGGATAGGCTCATCAAGGTTATAATAGTCGACATGGTTTCTGTGCCTGAGCAGGGAACCGAAAAGGACAGCCTTGAAATCCGAATCACCTAGGATCCTCCTCAGGTCCTTGGCAAAATGCCTCCAGAACAGTATCTCTTCATCCTGTACCTGAATAATCATCGCTTCGCAGTCATCCTGGGAGGTTAAGGTCGTCTCCATTGTCCAGCCCTCCTAAAGCAACTCCGTCTTTATGGCATCATCCATCATCTGGGCGTTCACATGGTTGCATTGCAACCCTGCAGCCCTGACAAGCGCCTGCGTGCAGGCCTTGTTTATGAGTCTCGGTACTCCTGAGGACCATCCATGGGCAACGTCCAGGGCCTCCGGGCTGAACAAGGCATCGGTATCCTCGAAGCCGGAGTACCTGAGATGGGTCTCGACATATTTGCCGGTCTGCACCCTGTCCAACGGCTTCAGCGAACACACGATGCTTACCCTTTGCCTTATGGCTGTGAATATGTTGCTTCGCAACCTCTCCTTCAGTTCCGGTTGTCCCGAAAGTATAAGGGAAACCGGAGTGTGGCTGTCCATATTGCAATTGAGGAAGAACCTCAGCTCCTCTATGGTTTCATGCGAAAGAAGGTGACTCTCATCAATAACGCAACAGATGTCCTTCTTCTCAATGTCCCGCAATACGGAGAACTTCTCATGCAAGGCCTTCTTCCCGTCTCCACGGTAGAAATATCCCCTGCACCCTACCTGCTCTAGCAGCTTGTTGTACATCCATCTCGGTGTCAGCTGCGAGTCTGAAATGTACAGGAATTCAGTTTTTCGGGGATTCAGCGAGTACCTGAGCTTCCTGAGGACAGTGCTTTTCCCACATCCTGAAGGTGCTGTCAGCACACAGAACATCCTTTCCTCAACGGCAATCCTAAGCCTTGCGAGCGTCTCGGTGAACATCTCGTTCTCAAGCATGTGTTCTTCCGGTATCGAATTGGAAAACGGGGTTTCCTTCATCCCAAATGCATCCTCAAAAATCATTTCGCTTCCTCCTTCACCGGTCTCAGTCTGCTGTATATCGACACTTGTGCAGGTTCCTTGTCATCAAGCTCTGGATTTGGGGGAAAATCAAAGACCATCTGGGCATCCGGGTGGTTCTTCTGGTACTCCCTCTCAATGCTGTCGATGTACCTTGATGTGTCTGTTTTGAGGAGCCCCTTGCTTTCGGCCCTGACCCTGCTCTCGTAATCGATGTCTCCCCCTATGTTCTGGAGGCTGGCGGTGCAGATATCGAAGCCGGGGCACTCGACCTGCAGCTTTGCAACATCTTTCCTGTCGATGACGATCGAGACGTTGTGTCCGGCCAGATTTGGATTTGAAACCTCATACAGACGCCCATCGAAAGAGACCGTACCTGTGCTGGACACCTTTCTCTTCTTCCTTTCAAGGAAGGCATACTCAAGCTCTTCCTGGGGAACCATCTTCAGGGCCCTTGTATCATTGGTGAATGTATCATGGGGTGTCTTGAGCTGCAGGCTGGAGTGGGAGTGCTTGTGGTAATACTCCTCCTGCCATGCGAGATAACTTGCATTCAGTCGTTCAAGGGTGTTGAATATCTTTAGGGAAACTTCATTTATATACTTATCAAGCAAGGAATTAAAACGCTCAATCTTTCCCTTTGTCTCTGGTGCGTAGGGACGGCAATATCGCAGTTTCACTCCCAATGAGGAAGCGCACATCTTGAAGTCATACGCTATGTATTGTTTGCCGTTGTCGATCAGAGCTGAGTCGGGTTTGCCACACATCATCAGAGCCATCTTAAAGGAGTCCTTGACGCTGAGTGCCGTCATCTCCGAGTAGAACCTCCCATACACTATGTACCTGGTGGCATCATCGATCCAACCTATCCAGAACACTTGCTTGGGACTCCCGTTCGGGCCTATGGGAAGATATGGCCCGTACTTTATGTCGCCTTGGAGCATCATCATCCTGTGCTCCTTCTGGAATCTCCTCAGTGAGGTAAGCTGCGGCGTCTTCACATATTGCATCATCTGCCGCTTCGAATATCCGGCCTGCTGCAGCCTGCGCTGTAGGGTGCTGCGCTTTATCTCACCCATTCCAACGAAATGCTCGGAAGTCAGGATGAAGATGATGTCCTCAATGCTCCTGCTCGGCAGTTCCCTCCTCAGGATGATGGCCTGCTCAACGACCTCGTCTGAAATCGTCTTGAGGTCATCCCTCTTTCTCAACGCATCCACTAATCCTTGCAGCTTCTTCCTTTTGAACCGTTCGACGTATCGTCCGATGCTGCGATAAGACAGCCCTGCCTCTTCGGCGATCCTTTTCTGAAGATCGACACGGTCTGCAGTGCTTAATGTTTCGCTCAGCAAGGGTGCTATAAGCTGTACCTTGTCCGCTGCCCTCTCAATTTTTTCGGTTTTCTGACTCATTTTCAGCCTCCATGACAAGAGGATAGCATTCAGGCTGAGGACAGGTACCCATAACTAGGGGGGCATTTTCCCTTGTTGAAATTCACATAGGTATATATGATTTTGCTCAGCCAGTTGGAGGCAGTCCATTGCCGGAAGACAGGTTTCGAATCCGGATCCTGGTCCGGTTCAAACTCCTCTTCTGTGCTTTCCTCTGGGGGGTATGTTTCCTTGAGTTCCGAGAGCAACGGGGCAAATCCGCACGATTCATCGAGAGGGGTATCCTGCCTCAGTATCAGCTCAAAATCCTGTTCCACATTCTCATTCCACTGCAACCATTGGCTTTGGGTCGCATATTCGGCAGCACAGGCATCTCTTGGGCATCCAGCGAGTATTGTCCTGGCTATGACCACAGCCAGAAACCTCTTGTACGGAAGGAGGAACGATGGGAGTACCCTATGCTTCTTATTGCATGGTATGCACTTGACAATGATTATAAGAAACAGGAGGTCCGTCCCATCTTCCAAGTATCCATGCCTTCTTGCCTTATCCCAGCTTTGGACTGGGCCATGGCAATGGGGGCATTTCAACTCCTCGTTGCTCTCTACCGAAAAACCTTATGTTTGACCGATTTCCCACGGACCTCATCACATACCCATTTGCAAATAACGGAACATTGCTGTAAGATTATCATAGTTTTTACTAGTGGGGGCCTTGAGATTTTCCGATCTACGCAGGGCCCTCAATTTTTCTCCTTAATCAAAATATGCCATAAACTTTACAACAGGATTTGAGCTAAGGCAATTTAAATGAGCAAAACCTGCACCTACATACATTTTTAGCTTAGCAATCCATGGCTGGGGAATTGAGCGCTAACAGTTGAGAGGTATTGTCAAATCAATGTATGGATATAAGGAGAGTTTTTCTTGCATTGATTACACTTTTTTCCACAAGCAATTTCCCCCAAAAACTCCCCCTTTTCGATATTCTTCGTTGGGATAAACATTTCACTACTTCAATGTAATAATCGGATAGTAAGGTTACGATAGGAAAAGCTAGGACATGGAGTCTTTCATATATATTGTGTGGGAATCTTGCACCGTAAACTAAAAAAATGTGGTCCGAATCTTTTTTCTTACTCCCTATGCTTCTTGAACTTGTTTCTCTTGCGCCAGAGATGGGCGAACATGAACCTCTCCCCTTTGGCAATATCCTGGGCTTCCATGAATGCGAGAATCTTCCTGTGCTCCTCTTGGGTAGCCTTCTTACCTTTTTCGGTAAGCTGTTGGTAAAACAGCAGGCTGTTTGCGTTGAGGTTCAACCTCCTGAATGTGGTGTAGAGCGTTTCGTTTCCAGAAGCCTCTACCATTGCAAGATGGAATTGGAAATGCAGATTGCTAAAGGTCAGGACATCATTGACAATATCACATGCGTCCATCTGGTCGAGTATATCTGCAAATGGTCTTACATCAGTCTTGTTCTCGCAGTTGAGCCTGAATGCAAGGCTTTCCAAATAACTGCGAATCTCTGCAAGATACTGATACTCCCGGATCGTCATTTCTTTCACATACGAGCCGCTATGGGGTAGGACAGTTACAAAGCCATCCTGCTCCAACCGTTTGATAGCTTCCCTGACAGGTGTCCTTGAGCAGTTATAGTCAGAGGAAAGCGAGTTTTCGGAAAGCTTGCTCCCCGGAGCATATTCGTTTTTGAGAATCTTATTTCTGATGTCGTTGTAGATCTGTTCGATCTCCATTGTTTTTATAGCCATTGTGTATCCATTCTATTGAGAATTTTTCTAAAGCTCAAGTTTCTTTGCTTTGTATCTCTGTAGGAAAATAGAATACCTTGTAACCATGGTACGAAGGTTCTCTTCTGCAGATACTAGGCATATTATCGGTTACGTATGGTGCTTTTTCTAATTCGTATTGTAAAACTAGAATACAAGAAGGTCAATAAAAACTAAAATATAATTATCAAGCATAATCCTATGGTTTTTAATGGATTCAATATTTGATAACATATTTGCTAAAATTAACAAATTTGTTTAGCATATTACCAATAATTAGAAGTGTTTCGATTTGTGAAGATAATTCTTGACAAAATTCAAAACCAAAACTAGTATACAAGTAATGCCAGTAAAGATACTATAAAATGTATTTGGTAAAGGAGAGAACTATGAAAAAAATCACTATTGTTGCCCTTGCCCTTCTTATGCTTGCCATGCCCTTGTTTGCAGCAGGTACAAAGGAAGCAGCTCCCTCTGATGGGAAAGTAACCATTACCTGGTGGGCATTCCCCACATTCGGCCAGGATGCAGGATCACCTGTAGGAACCTATGAAGCAGGAATTATCAGCGCTTTTGAAGCTGCCAACCCTGATATCAAGGTCAAGCTTGAGACCATTGACTTCAGTAGCGGACCGCAGAAGATCATCGCAGCTATTGAAGGCGGCACTGCCCCTGACGTACTTTTTGATGCTCCGGGAAGACTCATCGAGTACGGAAGAAATGGCAAGATGGTCTCTCTCGATAGTCTCTTTACAGATGCTTATAAGAAAGATGTAGGCAATGCTGAATTGCTTGCTGCTTGTACGGATGGAACAACCGCATGGATGTACCCTCTCAGTGTTTCTCCCTTCTATATGGGAATTAACAAGGAGATGTGGGAGAAAGCTGGTGCCCTACAGTATGTAAATCTTACAGGCGACCGCACATGGACCACTGACAATTTCATCAAGGCCATGGAAGCTTTGGGCAGATATGGTAAGAATGGAATTTCCGTCTACTGTGGCGGACAGGGTGGTGACCAGGGAACTCGTGCTCTGGTGAGCAACCTCTATGGTGCTACCATCGCTGATGGTTCACGCTATACCATGAACAGTCCTGAAGGCGTCAAGGCTGTCAAGCTTCTTAAGGATCTTGTTGACAAGGGCGCTATTGATGCTGGTCTGAGTATTGCAGCAGCTGAAGAGCTTCAGCTCTTTGCACAGCAGCAGATCGCAGCCACAATCTGTTGGGGAACCTCCAATGCCAAGAACTATGCAAGCAAGGAGTATACCCAGGTTTCCATTCCTTTCCCAAGTAATGACGGAGTACCCTCCCTCGAGTACCTGGTAAACGGCTTTGGTATCTTTGACAACAAGGATATGGCTAGGGCAGAGGCTGCAAAGAAACTGGTGAAGTTTATCTGTGATGATCCTGCTTGGGGACCTAAGAACGTTGTACAGACTGGTGCTTTCCCTGTTCGCTCTTCCTTTGGGGATCTGTATCCTGGAAACGCAGAGTATAAGCTGCTCTCCTCCTGGAACAAGTACTATGGTGGCTACTACAACACCATGCCTGGTTTTGCAGCAATGAGAACCGAGTGGTGGAATATGCTCCAGTATGTGTTTACCGGTGAAAAGACAGCTGAGAAGGCTCTTGCAGATTACGACAAGAATGCAAACGCTAACATCTAAATGATAGTGAAATTCCTCCCTAGGATTTCCTGGGGAGGATTTCTCTGTTTCCTATAGGATTATGTATGGAATTAAAGACAAACAAATATGGTGTGAGCCATGCTATACAACGGCAGACAGATAAGACTTCGTATCTGTTTCTCCTGCCCATGATGCTATTCTTTCTTGGCTTTGTAATCGTCCCTATGGGGATGGGGCTGTTTACCAGCTTCTTCAACTACACCATGAGTTCGTTTGACTTCATCGGTCTGAAGAATTATAGCGAGTTGCTCAGAGACCCTAAGTTTTTGCGATCATTTCGCAATACTTTTTTCCTTGTTGTTGTTTCTGTGCCCACTGTTGTAATCTTCTCCATCTGGGTAAGTTCGCTCATCTATGATAAGAGTGCTTGGATAACCTCCACTTTCAGGGGAATCTTCTACTTGCCTGTTGTCACCGGCACGGTTGCTGTTGTGGTCGTATGGAAATGGATATTTGACAAATACGCAGGCATCCTAAATTTCGTGTTTGTACATATGGGGATCATCGAAAAGAACATGGACTGGCTAGGGAACAAGGATACCGCCATCTGGTGCATCCTTGCGATCCTCTTTACAACCAGCATTGGACAGCCTATTGTGCTGTACATCTCTGCCCTGGCTAATATCGATTCCTCCATCTTGGAAGCTGCTGAAGTCGATGGGGCGAGCAAGTTCCGAGTCTTTTGGCAGATCAAATGGCCGAGCATCATGCCGACCACCCTCTATGTGGTGGTGATAACGACCATCAACAGCTTTCAGTGCTTTGCCCTGATCCAGTTGCTTACTTCAGGAGGCCCTGTCTATTCGACCAGTACCATCATGTATTATCTCTATACCAATGCGTTTTCCCTTTTCAGGTATGGATATGCTAATGCCATGGGTATGGTCTTGGCCTTGATCATCGGGTTCTTCAGCTTCCTGCAGTTCAAGTTTATAAAGTCCGATATGGACTATTGATGAGGGTATACAATGATTGAAAATAAAAAATCCGTCTATAAGTCAGTAATGATGATACTCTTGCTCTTAGTCTCATTGCTGTTTATCTTTCCCTTCTATTGGATCATAACAGGAGCCTTCAAGATGCAGAAAGTCGCTATCCAGATGCCACCGCAGTGGTTCCCTCTGGAACCGACATTTGCCAACTTCACCGAGCTCTTCATCAACCCTGCTGGTCAATGGTTCTTCAACAGCGTATTCATGTCCGTAATGTCCATGCTGTTGGTATGTATCACAGCCGCTATGGCAGGTTATGTTCTTGCCAAGAAGCAGTTCACCGGAAATGCTATCGTTTTTGGCCTCATTGTCGCTGCCATGGCCCTACCCAAACAGGTTGTGCTTGTCCCTTTGGTGCGAATCATGAATTCCACAGGTTTGTACAACAGCGCTTGGGCAGTAATCCTCCCTGCTGTGGGATGGCCTTTTGGCGTGTTCCTGATGAAACAGTACTGCCAGACCATACCTTCGGAGATTCTCGATGCCGCCCGAATCGATGGAAGTAATGAGTGGATGACATTCATCCGTATTGTGACCCCCATCATAAAACCTGCATATGGTGCTTTGGCCATCTTTACCTTTATAGCCACCTGGAACGATTACTTCCTCCAGCTGGTCATGTTGCAGAGTAGGACAAAACTGACCATTGCCTTGGGTGTTGCGACCTTGCAGGCTGAGATGGCGACCAACTATGGGGTCATTATGGCCGGTGCTGCCCTTGGTGCACTTCCCATCGTAACCATCTTCCTGTTGTTCCAGAAGAACTTTGCCAGTGGTATTACCATGGGTGCTGTGAAGGGCTGATGATCTAACAAACATTCAGCTCTGATAGAACGAGAATAGAGAACACAAGCAGAATAGGTTGCTGCCTTAAGCACTTGAGAGCATGGTATAGGCATAAGCAAGCACTAAAACAGACAAACAGAAAGAAAAGTATCAAAGAAAAGGCATACCTGCATACAGGGGATGCCTTTTTGCTCTGGTTTCTTGTAGGATTCTTTGATTCGTTACAGTAGACCCCACAATCGCTTCTTTGAATTCTGTAGTTCATGTTCACTTTGGTAAAACAGAGGAAATGAAGAGAGCCTGAAACGAGAGGGCCGAAACGAAGGGTCCAAATAGAAGAGAAGAAGGAAAAAATAGAGCTATAAGAAAAAAGAACTATAAGGGGGAACATGAGAAAGAGTAGTCTGTAGCATATTCCACATCCTTTCAGCTGTGTTTAGTCACGTGGGGTGAGTCTCCTTGCCCCTTGGCTGTGGATGTATGTATACTTGGATTAACAAATACACGGAGGCCCGTATGCAATTTACATATCACATACCCACAAAAATAGTTTTTGGAAATGGCTCGCTTGACCGGTTGCACGAACAGCAGTTACCAGGCAAGCGTGCCCTCATTGTCATTTCAGCTGGAAAATCCACCAGAGACAACGGCTATCTCTCGCAGCTGGAGGCACAGCTTGCGAAGGCAGGGGTGAGCTCTGTAGTCTTTGACAAGGTTCTTCCCAACCCCATCAAAGAGCATGTGATGGAAGGAGCCTTGCTCTGCAGAAAAGAGAAGTGCGACTTTGTTATTGGACTGGGAGGGGGAAGCACCATAGACTCAGCTAAGGGCATTGCCATCATGGCAACCAATGAGGGAGATCTCTGGGATTACATAGGGGGCGGCAGTGGAGAAGGAAAACCAGTTCCAATCTGGCCTCTTCCCATTGTTGCCATCACGACCACAGCAGGGACGGGAACCGAAGCGGACCCCTGGCTTGTCATCACCAAGTCGGATACTAACGAGAAGATAGGGATGGGCTATGAAGGAACCTTCCCGGTCCTGAGCATTGTCGATCCTCTGCTTACGGTAAGTGTCCCCCCTTCATTGACGGCTTACCAAGGCTTTGATGCCCTGTTCCACAGCACTGAGGGTTACATCAACACTACAGCGAATACGCTCAGCGACATGTACAGCCTTGAGGCGATTCGCCTTGTAGGCAAAAGCCTTGCAAAGGCAATCGCCGATGGCAAGGATCTCCAAGCCCGTGAGGATGTCTCCTTAGCCAATACCTTGGCAGGTATGGTTGAGTCAACTTCTGGGTGCATCTCAGAGCACTCACTTGAGCATGCCATGAGTGCCTATTATCCTGAGCTACCCCATGGAGCTGGCCTGATAATGATCAGCCTTGCGTACTATACCCATATCGCCCAGAACAAAGTCTGTGACGAGCGGATGGTCGCCATGGCTAAGGCCCTGGGAAAGGCTGATGCCTCAAAGGCTATGGATTTTGTCACAGCCCTAGCATCCCTGCAGAAGGCCTGTGGTGTCGACAAGCTGAAGATGTCTGACTACGGCATCAAGAAAGAGGACCTTCCCAAAATGGTACAGAATGCCCGGGAGAATATGGCAGGGCTGTTCATGGTTGACCCTGTAGAGCTCAGCGATGAGGATTGCATGGCTATCTACATGAATTCCTATAGGTAAGAAGAGAATCCCTGGAGTGAAGGGCGACAACTTCACTCCAAGGTCTTTTAAGGTTTGGCTTGGTGATTTTGAGTTTTCTTAATCAGTCGTGTTGGGATTGTCTAATCAATTGTATGGGTTTGTTCTGTTCATGACCGGGAAGATTAAGACTCCTGTGTTTGGGTGAACACTAGGCAATGACCTTGTACCCTCTGTATATTTTTCTCTATTCCCCTTGTAACAATACCTCAAAGGTTTACAATGGAAGCGATAGTATATGAAAGGGAGAACAGGACATGAGAGATGTAGTGAAACAAGCTTGGGATCAGAGAGATGGAGCCGTCGTGGTGACCACCGTAGACAGCAAGGGAATGCCCAACAGCATCTATGCAACCTGTGTAGGCCTCAGTGATGACAATCGTATTGTCATAGCCAACAACTACTTTTCCAAGACCAAGCAGAACATTGATGCCAAGAGCAAGGCTACTGTCCTGTTCATCACCAAGGAAGGTAAGTCCTACCAAGTCAAAGGGGACGTGGAATACCATACCTCAGGGGCACTGTTCGATTGGATGAAGGGCTGGAATCCCACCAAGCATCCCGGACACGGGGCCTTGGTCATCAATACCACTGAGATGTACAGCGGAACAGAGAAGCTCTTGTAGCCAACGGTCTTTCTTATCTCTGATCAAGTTGAATAAGAAGAACAGAGAAACGAGCGAATCACCCCATCTTACTGAAGGGTGAGAGATCATAAAATTGATAGATTGAGATGGCGAAGAAAAAGAGAGGGAGAGTAGTGCATGCACTTCTCTCCCTTCCTTATATACATCTTCTCAGATATTCCCCACTGTATGAACGTTTCTTATGCTATAGGTTCATTTCTAGATAGTCTGTGGTTCCAGCAGGTACCATGATGCCATAAGCTTCTCCAACATCTTGAGCTGGAGCTTCTTAGCACTGGCCTGTGCCTTCGTATACTTGTTGCGAAGCTCAGTCAGGGATACCTTCTCCATCAGGACAGAGGGGGAGGTAAGGGCCTGCTCATATGCCTTTCCCAGTTCAATGACCTGCCCTTGCAAGGTCTTGTACCGTTCAGAAAGGTTTTGAATGCTTGCCACCATGCTTTCCAACTTGGAAGATACCTTCTGTCTCTCTGCCAGCAGGTACCCGGTAGCGAGCTCAGAAACAAGGGACGCGACAGGGACGATCTCCTGTATCCTGTACGCATTGGTTCCAGCAAAAACAAAACCACCTTGCAGTACTCCTCTTCTAGCATTGTTCAGTGCAATGGAGATGCAGTAGTTGGCATCTTCTGCTTTGCAGGAGGAAAGGCATTTCCATGCACAGGTAAAGGCAGGGCGGATGCCTGCTTCAGTGTCGGTAATGAACTTGTTTCGAATGGCACGACCGGGCATCCCTACAGGGCTCTTTATGATGCCAATGTCCTCTTTGGTACAATGTACATACGCTTCCTTGAAACGGATATCGGCATCACATTCGTCAGTCGCTACAAATCGGGTAGCCATCTGTACACCTTGGGCGCCAGAACTGAGCACCTGGTAGATATCCTCTCCACTGTAGACACCACCACCTGCGATGAGGGGGATATCACGGGAGCACTCTTTTCCAAAGGAAGTAAGGACTTTTGCTATTTCAGGAACGATCGCATCCAATTGGTAGTCGGGATCCTCGAGCTGTTCTTCAGTGAAGCCCAGGTGACCACCTGCCTTTGGCCCTTCAAAAACCACTGCATCAGGGACGTCGTTGTAGATCTTTTTCCACATCTTGAAGATCATCTCGGTGGCACGGGCAGAACTGACGATAGGGGCAATCTTTACCCCATTCTCACGGATCTTCTCAACGGGAAGGCCCTTGATGGGAAGTCCGGCACCCATAAAGACAATGTCTACCTTCTCCTCGATGGCCACATCGAGCAACTGGTGGAAGTCACTTACTGCAACCATGATGTTTACCCCGATGATTCCATTGGACAGGGTGCGGGCTTTGCGGATTTCACGTCGGAAGGCCCGCAGGTTTGCTGCCCTTCCATCCTGGTAGTAGTCCTTCTCCAGCAATCCGATGGCGTTTGCTGCAATGACTCCGATGCCTCCAGCATTTGCAACAGCGGATGCAAGGCCGGAGAGTGAGATTCCGACTCCCATGCCTCCCTGTACGATAGGGGTGGGTGCGACAAGGTTGCCAATTTTCAGGGCTGGCCAGGTTGGCTTAATCTGCTTCAGATCCCCCAAAAAGGATTGGATGGATTTGAAGGGTAGGGTCTTTGTGATATCGTCGGTAACTTTCTTCAAGGTTCCCAACAGTTGTTCAAAGGTAGTAATATTCATGTAATGTTCCTTATAGTAGGAGAAAATGGTTGGTATCATCAATCTAACACATTTACACTTTTTGTAAAAGTGTTAAGTATGAAGAGTTCTCCCATAATGAAAGGAAATAGAATCGAATTGATTGTATTGATAGCTGAGGGTAGGATTTACCCGACTCGGCTTTTGTATTTTTCACGAAGTATTTGAAAAAATGGGTACCATACACCATTGTATGGTACAGTGCATCTGTTGCTGAAAGAAATGTCTGTACTCTGCATGTTGCACATATGTTGTATTTAGAGTGAATGTTTCTGACATCTCATGAAAATGTTGTAATGTACCCCCTTGTCGCTATAGCGCAATTTCCCTTAGACTCCCTACATATTACAATATTTAGGAGTTTTCAGATGAGAAGAGGCGTCAAAGGACTGTTGTTGGTTGTTTTGGTTTTTCTGTGTGTCGCAACACTCTCTGCACAGCCTGTTGCAGAGAAGCAGGAGATAAAAGTACTGATCCTGAACATGTTTGAAGTGGGAGAGAACAAAGGTGATTTTGCAGGGGAATTCCAGCATTTCTATGAAGCGTATCTCGATGGTGCGAAAAGCTACGAACTGAGCAAGATGCCTTTGACCCTATACGTCAATGACAACGGTGTTGCGGGTTGTGTCGCCGGCATGGGTAAGGCACAGTCTGCCTCTTCCCTTACTGCTATCCTGAGTGATCCCCGTTTCGATTGTACCAACACCTACATTCTGGTAAGTGGATGTTCGGGGATGAGCCCTGAGAGGGGAACTCTTGGTGATGTGGTCTGGGCTGAAGAGCTGGTTGATTTCGAGCTTGGGCATGGATGGTTGGAAAGTGACAAGTCAAGCTTGGATGATGGAACCTTCCTGCGTTCGGAGGGGTATGATCGTCCTGGGTATATCAAGCTGAACAAGGATCTTACCCAGTGGGCGTATGACCTTACCTCTGATGTTGCTCTTTCTGATGACAGTGCTGCAGCTGCGTACAGGGCAACATATGGTCCTGAGGAAGCACGTGAGAAGCCTGCTGTTCGCATGGGAGTCTCAGTAACTGGGGACAGCTACTGGCATGGTGCTGCTTCTTCTGCCCGGGCTGATGAGATTACCGCTGTCTATGGAGCAGGCACATATATGGTAACCCAGATGGAAGACAATGCGTTTGGGGTGGTTGCCATGAATTATGACCTGCTTGACCGTCTGCTTGTCTGTCGTGATGTGGTCAACTACGACCAGCCTTCTCCAGGACAGACTGTGCGTGAAAGCCTCGATTCAAGTTCCGGTGCCTTCTCCATGGGGATGAAGAATGGGTTTGCAGTTTCCCGTGTGGTGGTTGATGAGATCATAGCCAATTGGGATACCTACAAGACAAGGATTCCTTCAGTGAATTAGATTTTCTCTGGTATGTATGGATACATACCTATGTACATTGATCACACAAGACCGACTTCCTTGGCAGGAGGTCGGTCTTGTTGTTTGAGTATCGTTGTAGCGCTATACCGATACCCTCTCTTTCCTTGCTCTTATAGTAGAAGACATTCTCCATGGTGCGTCTGAGCTCTACAAAAATCATGTTTTCCAATGCGAGCCCATTGTTTTCAGATGTCCTATGGCTGAATGCATGCGCCATGGTTTGGACGGCACAGTGACTTACCCATCAGTAAAGACCGATGGGTTTCCTGCTTCACTGAAGACTGCGTAGGAAATCTCTTCGTCAGTCTTTTTCCCTACCTCTGCAGGATGTTCTTCTCCCACGATGGTCTCGTCTCTCCCATTCCATTGCCCTTCATGGGAGATTAGGGATGTCCAGTTCCGGGAAAAGCTTGTTCACGATTTCAGCATACTGCCTGAGTATCTCCTGTTCATCGACTGTGACAAACACCTTATGCCTGATAACCCATTTTCCATTGACCATGACGTGTGTGATCATATCGGGTCTTGCATAGATTAGCAGGTTATGCACAGCATTGGAGAAGTCAGGGGTATCGATGATGGGTGAGATGGCATGGTGGGCATTGAGGAACAGTAGGTCTGCCCCGCTTCCTTCCTCGATGGTGCCCTGGTAGCTGGTCTCGCTTGCAATATGGGTGGCGTTGCGTGTGGCCATAGTTATCACAGTGCGTGCATCATACAGGTGTGGCCGCATTCCCTGCTTCAGTTCCCCGTAGGTAGTGCGCATGGTTTCCCAGATGTCATGGCTAAGGTAGTCGGTTCCCAAGGTGATGTTGATGCCCTGTTGTAGCATTGCGCAGAGGTTCATATTTCCCGCTCCGCTACGGATATTTGAGATTGGGCAATGCACCACATTGGCATGGTGTTTGGACAGAAGGGCAATGTCTTGTTCGCTAGCCTCTACACAGTGGAAGAGGATCGACCGATTATCAAGCATATGGGTTTTGGCCAGCAGCTCAATGGTCGACATCCCGAACTTTTCCTGTACCTGTGAGCGTCTCCATGAGGTTTCCAGACAATGGGTCATCAGATAAGGATGATCCGTTGTACAGCGCTGGCGAACCGTTTCTAACAGTTCGGAGGTAAGATCCTCCTCCTCAGGGAGGTGGATGCCTTGGCTTACGGTGGCAGTGGCAGGTGTCTGGGAAGAGTCTTCGTCATAATAGTCAACCAAAGCTTTGAGTCCAATCTGCTGGGCACACTCCTGTAGGATGGAGGAGGAGTTGTCCGCTTGCCCTGTTTCAACGATAAAGCCAACACCTTGGCGAAGGTACTGTATGTAGGAGTAGAGGACAAGGGTCTTGAACTCATCCTTCCCCACAGAGTCATCGAGATAGTCGTACAGCTTCTTCTGCAGCTGCCCTTGCGCGCTATCATCACCCCAGGAGGAGAGAGGCATGTCATGGTGAGCCCCTCGCAACAGCGTATCAGGGGTATGGACGTGGCAGTCTGCAAGGGCAGGGATGATGATGAAGGATGCGCAGTCAATGATGCGTTCCGCCTCATGGGGTTCCAGGGTTTCCTGAATCTGGCTGATAACTGATCCTGATACCCTGATATCCTGGGTATGCAGACGGTGGTCAGAACCTAAATACGTTGCACGTTTGAGTATCATAGCCATATGATATCATGGTTTGAGCAAAAACCAAATGGGAAGAAGTGCGTGAGTGGTGGATTACAACGAAGAGGATATCAGCTATGAAGTAACCGTGAGAAGCGCTCAACACCTCTTCTTCCTTCCTGAAGTGGATTTTGGAGTTTGATGTTGCGCATCACCTTTCTCAACAACAATACCAGAAAACACAGCTCCCATACGTTTGAGGACTGCTGTAATACCTTTTTGCGTCGATTGCCTGTATGAGCGAGTGTGCCTAGGGTAGCTACATCCATCCACCCTGTACTTATAAGCCTTAATCGCAGATGATCGTGGGATATTCCATATTTCGCCAGATTCCAGAAAAACATTGACCTTGCAAACTAATCAGCGTTACAGTGAAAGACAATAATGAACATAGTTACTCTATTCAGGATTGCAATATTCGCCTCTGCTTTCGTTTCGTCAGTTTTGGCTATCTATCTCTACAACCGGAGGGAGGGCTCGCAGTCGCTTCGTTTCCTCTCTGGCCTTTCGATAGCTAACATGGTGTATGCAACCAGCTATTTATTTGAGATTGCAGCCCCAACCCTTACAGAGGTCAAGTTCTTCCTCAATATGGAATATGTGGGTATCTTTTTCATACCAGTCTTCTGGGTATTTATCGCCTGGGCATATCACCCTGACGAGCCTTCATATAATCAGAAACTACTGCGAAAGATGCGCATACTATACGCCATTCCCCTTATCGTGATTCCGGTAGTTTGGACCAACGATTGGCATCACCTGATCTATTATGACATCTGGATTGATCGGAATCTGCCTATTTCCTTGCTCAGAGTGGATAGAGCCCCTGGCTTCTGGATAATCAACAGTACCATAGTCATTCTCTATCTTGCCGGCACCTTTCGCATGGTTTTGAATCTGTTAAAGTCACAGGGAAACCACCGCAAGCAGTACCTATTGCTTACTCTGGCCGCCATCCCCCCTTTTATAAGCTACTTGCTTGTCCTTAAGCAATCCGTGTATCACGGCTTTGACCTCAACCCAATTGCCTTTGCCCTTTCTACACTTCTTCTCTTTTGGGGTATGGCCAACCTCCAGCTTTTTAACATCCTCCCTATTGCCCAGGACATGGTCATCAAAGCTATGCAAGATGCCATGATAATCCTTGATACAAAAGGACGTCTCATAGAGAGCAACTTGCCAGCAAAACAATTATTCGAGAGAGAAGGCCCAATGCTGGCCAGAGTCCCAATTGCTAAGCTCAATCCAAGCCTGTCTCTTCAATTATCTCACCCATCGGATCTACACGAAGCAGAGCTTATGATTCCGAAAACCGGAGAATTCCGTACGTTCTCCATCTACCGATCGCCCATCACAGACAGACGGAATCATATCCGTGGTAATCTCTACCTCTTGCATGATCTCACAGAGATTCGCGCCTACGTTAATGAACTGGAGCACCTCGCGTCTTCAGATGGACTCACAGATCTTCTAAACCACCGCCATTTCATGAATCTGGCAGGCAAAGAGGCTGATAAGTTGCAAGCAAAAGGCTCTGGTACATTCAGTCTGGTCATGTTTGACCTTGACAATTTCAAGGCAATTAATGATTCCTATGGACACAATACCGGTGATGATGTCTTACAACAAATTGGATATTTGGTCTCCCATCATGCCCGTGCAAACGATCTCTGTGCACGGTATGGAGGTGAAGAGTTCGTCCTTCTTCTCAGAAATACAGACATGGATCAAGCACTCGAGTTCACAGAGAGCCTGCGCGCTGCTATCGAAAACACTATTTTCGCCTCTCATGACACTGGGTTATACCTTACAGCTAGTTTCGGGGTGAGCACCTACACGCCCGGATGTGGAAATTCATGGGAAATCACCCTCAATCAAGCCGATACCGCACTGTATGCAGCGAAAGCTGCCGGGCGTAATGTGGTGAAGACCTTTCTTCCGAACGAGAAGAAGCCAACGAGCTGCGAGGCCGCCACTTCATTACAATAGGCCCTTAGTATGCTTATGGTGCAAGGAAAGGTATCAACTGGCATGGGATCAAACCACGAGAAAGGGAGTTTGATACTCTGCTGATACCATAGAGGCCTATCTCCGGTTTCTGGTAACAACCGACGTCTCTCTCGACGGGATGATACAGGATGGGGATCCCATATGTAGCTTAAGGCGGTGGTTTTTGTAGATATCCATGGGGTGAGAAACTGGTAATCCTATCTACACATGCAACATGTATGAGTATGGGCACTTTATCATGTGCCTTTTTTTGACACAATGTACCCAATAGTATAAAAGTATTACGCCTATACTCGTAAGAAACCAAAAATGGTCAACTTATTCGTCTATAGTCGAAAAACTTATACAGCTTATGCATATTCAAAGATACTTACTCCTACGAGGTATCCCATGCTGCAAAAAAGCAATTTCTATCTAGACCAGCTGATCAAATTCAAGGCCAAACCTCTAAGTAAGGTGACACCAGGGATGCGTCGAAGTGGATAATCATCCTACCCCAGTTGTTTGAAGACTTTCTGCTTGCCAATGGATTGCCAGAGGATCGCATAATTCGGATGAATTTTGAATCTTTGGCGTTCGATGAACTGGCTACATACAAGCAGTTGTATGCCTATTTGCAAAAGAAGCAGGAAAAGGATGGAGAGGGTTTTTACATCTTCCTTGATGAGACCCAGCAGGTTGAAGCATGGAGGGAGTTCACCACTCGCTCCATGCTTCAACCTGTGGATATCTATCTGACAGGATCGAATGCATATCTGCTCTCCTCCGAACTCTCGACACTGCTTGCAGGAAAGTATGTTGAGATACCTATGCAACCCCTTTTCTTCAAGGAGTACTTGGATTTTGTTGGCGGGGCATCAGAGCCCATCTCTGACCGTTTCAATGACTATTTGACCTATGGTGATTAGGCTATTGAACAAGGAGAATACCATCAGTGCATTTCTCTCTGGTGTCATCAACACCGAAGTCCTCAAAGATGTGCTGCAACGCAACCAGGTACGTGATCCTGCGTTGCTAGAGAATTTTCTCAAGTACATTGCTGCGAACATAGGCCATGTCGTTTCAATAAAAATACATTGCTGATCACCTGAATTCCAGTGGGTGAAAGACAACCAGCGATACCATAGACGACCATCTTGTCATGCTGGAGAATGCGTATATCATCTGTCGTGTATACCGGTATGACCTTAAGGGGAAGATGTTTCTCAAGACCCTGGGAATGTATTATATCGTAGACTTAGGCATCCGAAACCAACGTACAGGATTGAGAAACGCAGAGTATGGGCAAGTTCTTGAGAATGTTGTTTTCATGGAGCTTCGCCATAGGCAGTATGAGGTATGTACTGGAAAGGTAGGCACCTTAGAAGTTGATTCCATCGCTACTTGAGCAGAGAGAAAACTCTATGTGCAGGTATCTGCAACGATCATGGAAGCAAAGACAAGGGAGAGGGAGCTGAGACTCCCGCTTGCCATCAATGAGCAATATGACAAGATGATACTCACTAAGGATCGATAATTTTGCCTAGGATTATGAAGGTATCACGATCATCAATCTTCTGGATCTCTTACTTCAGAAAGAGGGATGGCCATATATGGGTTGTCGCTTAACCATCTGAGCCGCTCTTGTTGATAGTTTCCATAGTTCCAACTTTGACGAATATTGGAACTAAGGAAGTACCTGAATCCGTATAAAACTTTACAAAATGCTAAAAATCGCTCATAGTAGCACTGCTTTATGGCTTTGGTGTCTCGTCACATAGCCGAGGCCATCGTTCTTGAGGAGCTACCGGTTCCGAACGCAAATTCCTAGAAGATTTGTCCTGTTTTAGCATAATTCGGCTTAATTTGGACACAGGTATCCCCTGTGGTTCATTGGTTGGGATGATCATTTCTTCTGTTAGGCGGTGAGCAGGGCATGCAGCTGGGAGAAAACCGGCAGCCACGGATCCTTGTCCCAAAGCTTGAGGTACCGGACCCTTGCATGCGAGACCACTTTGCATGCTACCCTGATGAGGTCATCAATGACTTTTCGCAGCCTTTTCCGTTTGCCTGTAGCCGGATAGGGCAGCAGGGCCGGGAAGGCCAAGGCACATTGGCCGATCATGCGCAAGATGTTGAACGATATCATGGAAACTTGGAGCAGGAGTGCGTTGACCAAAAACTTCCCTGAAGGGAGGCGCTCGATGCCCATGTCGCTCTTGAGCTCACTATGAAACTGCTCGGAAGTTCCGTGGTCATGATAGAGAGCGATCACCGAACAGGGATCCTCATAGAGATTGGTCCAGAACGCCTCCACCTCAATATCATTGATGAGCAAGGGATTGCCCTCGGCATCCTTGTACCTCTCTATCACTTGGAACACCAGGTCCATGGCGGGGATGGAATCATCGCCGGCAGGGGTCCTGCCGGTATGAAAGCCTGTATATACGGTCTTATGGGAGCTTTCGTATGTCACAGTGCCTTCAGTCTTGGCTATATCCAGCCAGGATAGGGGCGACTGCTTGCGCAGGTTGTGCCTCACAAGGAAAAAATGCCCGCTGTTAGCCAGCACTTTCAGCGTTGAGGCGGCATCGTAGCCCCCGTCCAGACGGAAAAGGATGGGGTGGTCAAGCTCGAGATCTTCGATGATGGCAAGGTTCCTGGAGAGAAAGCGCGGGGTATCCTTCTGGCAATGCTGCTTGCCTATGCGCAAGTCACAATCAAGCATATACCCTTCGGCACCTATGTAGGAGAAGGTGGGGGCATAGCCATCAAAGCCCTTGTAGGTACGGCTAACCCCTTCCTTGTTGCTTTTGGCATTGTTGAGTGGGGATACATCACAGTCCACAGGGATGTATGAGCCCAAGGGGGCAGTCACTGGGGAAAGCTTGTTCAGGTTCAGCAGTTGTGTGTTGGATTGCTGTATTCTTTCCTGAGCATAGGAATAGTTGCCTGCAACCTGTTCAGTATACAGGCGCAGGGTCTCGGGTGCAGGAACGTATGGAAGCTTAAGCGTATCGGCAAAAAAAGAGTCATGACGAAAAAGGGAAATCTCCTCGAAGCTGCTTCTGCCTTGGACAAAAAGTCCTGTCAGAGCCCTGAGCACTTCTGGCTTCTTCATTTCCCGCTTTGCCTCGCTATCGGTGAAATCAAAGCCGATTTTCTTGATGATTGGGCCTACAAGTGCCAAGCCTCCTGTGCTTTTGAGCTGTTCTGTGGTAGTATTAACCGTGTATTTCATATACGCACCCCTTTGGTGATTTGTTTTTTAAGATAAACTATTCTACCATAGGGGTTTATTTTAATAAAGGGCTATTTTCATACGGATTCAGGAAGTACTCTTCTATGAAAGACAATCAGGAAAATTACTTAAAATCGCTCTGATAGTGAATCATTGCAATTCGTATTAACTGAGGAACCATGATTGTATCATTGTGAATGAATTGCTCTAGGTCCGTTATCAAATCAGGAATATAAATGAGAAGGGGGAACATACATTGCATTGGAAGGCATAGATCCTCCAATCCAATTTTGACTTGTTCTATATTCCCCGGGAGTTTTGTTTTTACCTCGAGCTCCCTGTAGCAACTCCTTATGAATTTCCTGTATTAGCCTTGAGCTGATTGGAAACTTGTCTACCGATATACGATTGACCCCATGTTGCAATGCACGAATATAGTTTTGGACCTCCCTCGCATCATCTCTCTTTTCCGGGTTGAGATCCTGAATAGCTAACATGTCCTCTTCTAACGTAGTTTGCGTGCCTTCTATTTTACTTGATTTATTTGCTTCTACCTTCATATGCATCCAAATGTACAGATCAATATTTGGGATCATCTCCGAATAACCCTTTAGACCACCTAGCTCAAGATTTACCGTTTCTAGGAGAGCATTCATTTTTGGAGCTTTCCACTGCCATTGGTTATTGATATTTGATGGAATAAAAGATTAGAATCCTGTCTGTTTTTCAAAATTACCTGCACTGAAGTCTTCTAGAAACACAATAGAGCCCCCTTCTTTTAGGAGTAGTCTAGCATCTTTTACCGTAAAAAACAAAAGATGAATATCTTCTGTCATGCAATACTGTGAATGTAAGGAGCGAACTAATCTATGGAATGGTATGATGGTTTGTATATGCATCTGCTACAAAACCGTAGATTCCAAGTATCAGCTCTATGAAAAGTAACAACTCCCACCATGAAAACTCAACAATACTTACAATGCAGGGGAGCCTTTGGTAAAGAAAATGCTGGACGAGCAACAAAAGAGGCCGTTCATGCGGCCTCTTTTGTTGCTTTCTCTTTGTTCTTTAGGCTATGCCTCGTTGCCAGCCCTCTCTCAATGGCTCTTTTTAGGCCTCTTGTATGCAGTATCGGGCAAGGGTAGGGAAGTCCTGAAATTGTCGTCATACCGGTAGTATGCATGCTGGCATGCAGGGGCACCTGGTATGGTACAAAGCTCACCCACACCCTTGACCCCATAGGCAAGGGAGTTCTTCTTGGGCCCCTGGACAAGTATGACCTCTATGTCCGGGACATCGGTTGACCTGAGCAGTCCTAGTGTGCCGTACTTGACCTTCAGCTGGCCATCCTCGATGGGAAAGTCCTCTGTAAGACCATAGCCCAGTCCCATGACAACCCCGCCTTCAATCTGGCCGGTAAGGGCTTGGTGGTTCACTATCTGACCGACATCACAGGCTACCACTACCTTTGCCATCTTGCCCTCTTCGTCAAGAATGACAACCTGTGCAGAGTAACTGTAGGCTACATGGCTGACAGGGTTCTTTTTTGTGGAGGTTATGGGGTCAGTGACACTGGTGTACTCGCCAAAGTATTCCTGTCCTTCTAGTTCCTCTAACGTGGCACTTTTCAGCGCTTCTTTGAGCTTCAGGGCAGCCCTGCGCACAGCTTCGCCGGTAAAGACAGTCTGGCGGGATGCAGTACTGGTGCCGGAGTCAGGGGTGCGTCTGGTATCGGGATCCTCTACGATAACGTCTGCTGATCGCAAGGAGCAGGTCTCTCCAAGCATCTGGATACAGACGGTGGCAATTCCCTGGCCCATGCATGCAGCACTGGTGCGTATATGCACTTTGCCCTGCTCTACGGAGAGGATACATCTGCCGGTGTCGGGTACTCCGACGCCGACCCCGCTATTCTTGAAGGCGACGGCAAGACCAGCTCGGGGCGAGGAGTCATAGGCTTCCTTCACCGCATCAAGGCACTCGATAATACCGGTGTCTTCTTGTGCGATCTGGCCATTGGGCATGATATCCCCTGGCTTGAGCGCATTGAGGCGCTTGAACTGCCAGTAGTCCATACCCAGCTCGTCGGCAAGGAGATTCATGTTCGACTCGACTGCAAAACAGCTCTGGGTAACTCCAAATCCGCGATATGCTCCGGCAGGAACCAGATTGGTATAGATAGCCTTGCCCAACACCTCAAAGTTTTGGAAGTTGTAAGGCCCTGAGGCATGGGTACAGGCCCTCTGAAGAACAGGCCCACCTAAGGAGGCATAGGCTCCGGTGTTGGCAAGAATGGTTGCCTTCATAGCGGTGATGTGTCCATGCTCATCACATGCGCTTGTCAGGTCTATCTCCATCGGGTGACGCTTGGGATGGACTGTAAGGCTCTCCTGGCGGCTGAGCTTCACCTTGACCGGCTTTTTAAGCAACCAGGCCAGCAGGGCGGCATGATGTTGGACACTCATGTCCTCCTTGCCGCCAAAGCCACCGCCGACAAGCATGCTGTGACAGTGCACTTTTTCAGGAGGGAGTTTGAGCATACGACAAATCTCGTCCTGTTCGTCATAGATCGATTGGCCGGAGGTGTGGACAAGTACACCGTCCTCTCCCTCAGGAAGTGCTACGGCACACTCAGGCTCCATGAAGGCATGTTCGGTATAGGGGGTGGAGTAGTGGCGTGTGATGACATGCTTGCTCGATGCGATGGCACTGTCGACATCCCCACGGACGATGTGCTCGATGGTAAGGATGTTGCCTTTTTCATGAATTAGGGGGGCGTCGTCAGCGAGAGCCTCCTCCACGGTAAGGATCGGTTTGAGTACTTCATACGAAACATCTATGAGGGATGCTATCTCGTTGAGGCTCTCACAATTTTTTGAGACAACCAAACAGAGGGCATCACCTGTGTAGCGCGTTATGCTCCCGACGGGGATCAGGACATCCCAGTCATGCGTAAGGTGCCCGATGATGTTCTCTGGAACCTCTGTACTGGTCACCATCCTGACAAAGTCAGGATGCTTCTCAGCTTCAGTGGCATCAATCTTCACTATTTTTGCCCTAGGGAAAGCCGACCGCACAGCCTTACCATAGAGCATGCCTTCGATACGGATATCATCAGTGTAGAGACCCTCTCCCAATGCCTTGGGGATCGCATCGACGCGCCTATAGCGCTTGTCGAGCTGTGGCTCCTCTATGTCAGTGATGACCGGAAGATTCTCCCGGAAATATTCGGCAGCCTTGAGGATTGCCTCCTCGATCTTCTTGTACCCGGTACATCGGCAGATGTTCCCCTTGATAGCTTTCCTCACCATATCCAGAGTAGGGCTGAGCTCCTCGTCAAGCAGGCTCTTAGCGCTTATGATCATACCCGGTGTGCAGTACCCACACTGCACTGCCCCTGCTTCTGCAAAGCAGTAGGAGTAGACCTCCTTTTCGCGTTCAGAAAGACCCTCGATGGTAATGACGGACTTGCCCTCAAGTTTGGAAAGGGCAGGGATACAAGCTTTCATCTTCTTGCCGTCGACCAATACGGTACAGGTACCGCATGCACCTTCACTGCAACCATCTTTGGTTCCTGTGAGGTTTAGGTCTTCGCGCAAAAAGCGAAGAAGCTTCTTGTCTTGTCCGTCGTAGGTGATAGAATTTCCATTAACCTTGAATGCATACACAGTTTTGCTCTCCATTGGGTCAAGGCGGGAGAAGGTGCGCGTTGCACAAGATCCGGCCTCAACGTTTCTATTCGTTTCGGAAGGGAACATGTGGTAGCCGCTTAGCGTCAGCACTCAAGCGAATGCGTCGGTCTGTGATGCTATACATAAGCAGTTTCTCTATTCTAGAGCAATTCGTCAAGGTGTTGTTGCGTAATACATTAGTCTGTTGCAAACCTTGTTGCGTTATGCTTCAGAGAGGGTAGGATCAGAAAAAACAACAGGAGATTGCAACACAATCCCCTGTTTGAAAGCCTTTTTTGTCTACGTCCGTTTTTCTCTATTGAACGGCTTACCAAGGGCAGTGGGGCCGAGCAGTTGGCTTTCTCTGCTGAATGCCAGGACAATAATGACCATGACATAAGGTAGCATGACAGCGAACTCATAGGGGAAGTTGATGCCTTGGCCTTGGATTGCGAGCTGCAATGCCTGGGCAAAGCTGAACAAGAGCGCACCCCACATGATCTTCACCGGAGACCAGTGCCCGAAATATACCAAGGCGACAGCGATGAAGCCTCGTCCTGCTATGATCTCGTCACTGAACATCTTTGCCTGACAGAGACTGAGATAGGCTCCAGCCAGACCTGCAAGGGCTCCGCCAACAGCCAGAGCCTGGAAGCGGACCATATTTACCTGGATACCGATTGAGTCTGCTGCCCTGGGGTTTGTACCCACCGCCCTGACCTTCAGGCCCCAAGGGGTCTTGAAGAGGATGTACCATGCGACAGGGACAAACAGGAAGGCCAGATAGACCAGAATATTATGCGTAAAAAAGATTGGCCCTAGGATAGGAATCTTCGAAAGGAGAGGGATATTGAGGTTGTCGATGCCAAGAACAGACTGAGTACCACCGATGAAGTGGCGGAAGAGCGTTCCCGCAGTTCCTACTCCGAACATCTGAAGCCCGATCCCTGCAATCCCCTGGGGGGCACGGAAGGTGACCACCACAAAACCGAAGAGCATCCCGAAAAGGGCTCCTACACCCATGGCGACCAAGAGCCCTATGAAGTTGTACACTCCAGGGGTTGGCCCACCTTGTCCGATACTGTAGGGGATCAACATGCCGAGGAACGCTCCCATGGCCATGATGCCTTCACATCCCAAGTTGAAGATACCAGCACGCTGGTTGAACATCTCCCCAAGGGAGGCTATCAGAAGGGCGACTGAAAACGGGACTGCAAGCGAAAGTATATTTACAATAAAGTTCATGCTTCCACCTCCTTGGGAGGGTTTGTGAGTTTCTGGTATTTGCGCCAGACCTTCTCCATCAGGTAGGGGTCTGCGAGGATCATCTTTGTGGCAACGATGACAAGGATGATGATCCCCTGCAACACGTTTACCATGTTTGCAGGAACACCGACCATTCGCTGTGTCATGTCAGCTCCAACGATCAAAAGGCCGAAGAAGAAGGAGGCTGGTATGATACCTGCAGGGTGCAACCCTCCGAAGAGTGCTACGACAATTCCACTGAAGCCGTAGCCTCCTGTGATGCCCTCGATAGCACGTCGGTGTACACCTGCGATCTCAATGGCTCCTGCCATACCTGCAAAGGCACCGCTGATGACCATTGCTATGACCAGATACCAGGTGACGTTAATTCCACCATAGCGTGCTGCACGTGAACTTGCCCCTGCAGCTCGCATCTTCAAGCCCGTGGATGTCTTCCACAACAACAAGTAGATGACAAGGGCGAGAATGACGGCAAAGATGATGCCTGTATGCAGGCGTGTCCCAGGAAGCCTGTCCAACCAGATGTTCTTGCTCAGGCGCATCGACTGGGGTGTTCCGCTTCCTCCGAGGGAGGATTCAGCAGGATCGAGCATAGGTCCGCGAAGGAAGAAGGTATAGAACTGCGCCGCTATATAGTTGAGCATAACAGTCGAGAGCAGCTCGCTAACCTGCAGCTTCGCTTTCAGCACTCCCGGTATGAAGCCCCAGAAGGCTCCTGCCAAGGCTCCACAGAGGACTGCCATAGGAAGGAGAACCGGTTTGGGAAGCTCAGGGAAGAGCAGTGTGATAGCTGTAGTGCCCAAGATGCCCATGGCCATCTGACCCTCGGCTCCGATATTGATGATCCCGCTTCTGTAGGCCACAGCAATGCCCAGTGCGATGATGGTCAGCGGAATAGCTCTGATAAGCACCTCAGTGAGCTGGAGCGTTGTCTTCAATGGTTCGAAGAGGATGACCGAATAGGTCTTCAGTACATCGGCTCCGATAGTTATGAGTATGATGGCCCCGATCAACATTGCTGCCAATATGGCCAGAATGATGATGGAGACCTTGTAGGTAATCTTAAATGTTCTGGTCATCTTTCACTCCTGCCATGAGAATGCCAAGGCTTCTGCGGTTTGCATCCTTGCGATCCAACACCTTTTGGATTTCTCCCTTGAATATTACCGCCACGCGGTCTGAGAGGTCGAGTATCTCGTCCAGTTCCTCACTGACCAGCAGTATGCCTATACCCTCCTTGCGTTTCTCCAGCAGCTGCCTGTGGATAAACTCGGCGGCCCCCAGGTCGAGACCCCTGATCGGGTAGACAGCGATCAGGAATTTGGGCTTCCTGGATATCTCACGGGCCAGGATGACCTTCTGGATGTTTCCACCTGAGAGCGACCCTGCGGCAACGGAGATGTTGGGACTGCGGATGTCAAACTTGACCCTGAGGTCAGTGGCGTTCTTCTCTATCTCCTTGTTTCTTAAAAATGTGTGCTTGGAAAATTCAGGATGGGATGCATCCTTAAGGATCAGGTTCTCCTTGATGGAGAATGATGGCACGATCCCTTCTGTGTTGCGCTCTTCAGGTATGTAGCCCATGCCTGCTTCGATGACGTGGTAGGGGCTCTTGTTTGCAAGGTTTTCCCCATAGAAGAGGATCTCCCCACTTTCCACCTTCCTCAGTCCGTTTATGGCTTCGGCAAGTTCGCGCTGTCCGTTTCCGGACACCCCAGCAAGGCCCACGATCTCTCCCGAGCGAATAGAGAGATTTAGCTTGTTGAGGGCAAGGAACCCACGGTCGCTCTTTACATTCAAATCTTTTATGTTCAGCACAACCTCGCCTTCGCAAGGGCTTTCCTCGTTGAGGGGAAGCTCGACTTCATGACCGGTCATGAGGGCAGCGATGTCACTGGGTGAATGGTCGGTGGTGTTGCCCTGGAAGACAACCGCACCATGGCGCAAGATGGTGATGGTATTGGAAAGGTCCTTTACCTCCTGCAGCTTGTGGCTGATGAAGATGATGGACAGCTCGCTTGCCATACGCTTGAGCAAGACTATCAGCTCATCGGTCTCCTGGGGGGTAAGGGCGCTTGTAGGTTCGTCAAGAATGAGAAACTTGGCACCGAGGCAGAGTGTCTTTACCAGTTCCACACGCTGTTGCTCTCCTACCGAGAGTTGCCAGATAAAGGCATCGGGATCGACATGAAGACCGTATTTTTTTGATACCTCTTCAATTCGGTCACGAACCATTTCCAGATTCAGTTTGGCGAATGACCATGCCTGCTTGTATCCAAGGGCAATATTCTCAAGCACCGTCATGTTGGGGACCAGCATATATTGCTGGTGCACCATACCAAGACCTGCTGCAAAGGCATCATTGGGGGATCTGAACTTGACCTCTTCACCATTGATGATGATACGCCCTTCATCAGGCTGGTACAGTCCCATAAGGATGTTCATCAGCGTGGTCTTGCCAGCACCGTTTTCGCCGACCAGGGCTAGAATCTCCCCTTCTCCGATGGAGAGAGAGATGTCATCGCTTGCCAACACTCCGGGAAAACGTTTGGTGATATGTTCCACACGTAGGCTGGTTATCTTCTTTGTAGTGATTTCCATACGGGAATCCTCCGAATACCATCAAAAAAAAACTGAGTCATGCACCGCTTGGCAGTGCATGACCCATGTACTAAAGACTCTTACAGTTTGGAATAATCAACACTGGTGTAGTTGATCATATTGGGCTTTGCCTTGAAGGCGGCGATGGTCTCATTGACCTTGGCCTTGATGGCACCATCAGAGATCTTATCAAGGGCGGGGTTAAACTTGAAGATGAAGCCTCCATTGTTGAAGTTCATTGGAAGGCTCATTCCACCGGTGATGCCGGCGTCAAGCTTTTCTACCAGACCGACTACGACAGCTGCATAGTTGTAGGAAGAAGCTGCAATTACCTTGTAGCCTTCAGGAATGCCGATCTGTGCAATGTCCTGACCTACCCACCAAATGTCCTTGTCACGGTAGTCTGCGACTGCGCGAAGGGCGCCAAGAGCCTGCTGTGAGGAACCGGACAGTACGTCAGCACCAGCTTTGATCTGGGACTGGGCAACTTCACCGGCCTTGATGAAATCACTGAAGGAACCGGAGTGTGCGACCATGATCCTGGCATTGGGGTTAACTTCCTTGACACCGAGGACGTAGCCACGGTTGTAACGTGCGGCATCACCTGCATCAACAGGACCGACGATACCAACGATATTGGCCTTGGTTGTCATACCAGCGATAAGGCCTGAGAGATAGCCTGTCTCTTCACTTTCGGGCATGTAGGTAAATACGTTTTTGGGACCGACTTCAGAGCTGGTTCCAAACGCGAAGGTTACATCGGGATACTCATCAGCCATTTCCATGATCAGGTTCTTGTACTGGGCGCCGTGGGCGATGATGATATCGAACCCTTGGGCAACATACTGGCGAGCGGCCGAACCTGCATCAACAGGTTTCATCTTCTCACTGTAGCTGTACTCGATGCGACCGGGCATCTGAGCCTGTGCTTCAAGGATACCATCGTGCATGGCCTGGCACCAGCCTTTGTCATCGATGGTGTTTTCGATGATCAGGGCGATCTTAACCAGATTTGCATCTTCTTTTGCAGCAGGTGTGGCTTCTTTGGCTCCTCCTGCATAAACAGCAGAACTGACGAGAACTAGGCAGAGCATGATTGATAGGAATTTTTTCATAAAACATCTCCTCGTTAATAACAGCCCACTATGTGGGTCAATGTTTGTATCAGTATAAGGTGATAAAGTTCAGCCTGTCAAAGTAAATCATCTAGAATCGGATAAAATTTTATCCAACATATTGCGTTATATATGATTTATTGGTGACTAATTTGAGAATTTGGAGAGTTTACCGTTGCAAAATTTTGGTATCCCAAAATATGTAAAGAATAATACACCAATAACAACAGGGGTTTTATTATACAAAGCTACCTGGGTGTATGGTTTTTGCCTGTGTTGTTGCATGGTTTGTTGCAACACTCGCCGCGTGTTGCAAAGAATGGCCTTGTAGAAGACTAAGCGTCAGCGAAGCGGTGAGGGTGTCCCCGCATCCGATGGAGTTGACCACCTCTGTTGGCGCAATTACAACAGTTGAAGGATTTTCATCAAACAACAGGAGATCATGCTTCCCCCGGGAGATGACACTTTTGCATCCAAACTCTTTTTTCAGGGATGCCATTTTTGCGAAGACTCTCTCTATGAGGTTTGTATTTTCTCCCTGTTCGGGGACTTTTTCGCCAAAGAAGGTCTCCACAAATTCGCTTAAGTTCGGCTTGATCACATCGGGACGATAGGGCAGGCAGGAGAGAAGATCCTCGCCCTTGATATCCAACAGGACAAACTTGTCCGCCTCCTTTGCCTCTTTGACAAAGTCACGGTACAGGCCCTTGCTATAGCCCGGGGCACGTGTTCCGCAGATGATGAGGGCTTCGGCCCTAGTAATTGCCTCGCTAAAAAGATCTCGTATGGATTGTTCGCAGAGGTCACTCACCGCCTCTGGGTTCTGTACCAGTTCGGTGCAGACACCATTGCAAATGATGGTTGTGCAGGTGCGCATCGAACTTGCGCTGTCGGCATAGATGACCTGCACCGCATCCTTGGCGCAGAGGGTGAGCATCTCCTCTTTCCTTGGCCCCCCTAGGTGGGTCAGCCAGGCGGATTCAGATCCGAGTTGGCTCAGTATCCGGGCAGTATTCATTCCCTTGCCTGCGACATCGAGATAGTGGGTTGTACACCTGTTGACCTCTCCTTCAATGAAGGAGTCAAAGAGCATAGTGCTTTGGAAAGTCGGGTTGAGGCAGACAGTCAGTATCATAGGGTTAGGGAAATGCTCGTGTGCTTCGGCTTGAGCTGACGGTAGGTGACCCCTGTCTGGTCAAACATTCTCTTCGATGCCTTTGTGTTGTCAGCATCGGCGTACTTGTCTGAGAGAAAGATCACTTCCCTGATCCCTACCTGTATGATCGCCTTGGCACACTCGTTGCAAGGGAAAAGCCCCACATAGAGCGAACACCCTTTGAGTGAGCTGCTGATGGAGTTGAGGATGGCATTGAGCTCTGCATGGCAGACATACGGATACTTGGTATCGAGCCATTCACCCTCTCGTTCCCAAGGGATCTCGTCATCGCTTACCCCGATGGGAAAACCATTGTATCCGACGCCCACAATCTTGTGATCCTGGTTGACTATACAGGCACCTACCTGGGTGCTGGGGTCTTTGCTACGTAGGGAGGAAAGGACGGCGACGCCCATAAAATATTCATCCCAGCTGATGTAATCTTCTCGTTTAGCCATTGTCTTTCTCCTTGGTCTGCAGAAATTCTATGATGGTAGTGGTCAGTTCCTCTTGAATGGAGTGGTAGAGCAACAGGGCGTGCCTGTTATGCTTAAAATTGCCCATATGTGTTTCCAGTGTTTTGAAGTCCTTGCTGCCGTTCTCCCTCTGGATAATCTTCAGGTTTCCGAAAGGCACCGTCTTGTCGTTGACATCATGGATGGAGAAAAGCGGGCAGGTAATGTTTCCCAGATTCTTACGGACATCTTTCATGGCATGGACCAGACTCAGTCCAGCTCGGACGAACTGGCCATTATAGCCCACCCACTCCTCATTGCCATCATCACCTTTAGGGTTTCCATCGACTGCTTTGGCTCCTATGGAAGAGGTAAACAGGGCGACGGTGCGCATACCATACGAAATGGGGCTGGTGATGATGCCATCGCGGATGCTGTTGTAGACAACAGGGGCGGCAATGGTAACTATCTTGTCAGGCGCTTGATCCGTATTGCAGTACTTTTCCCCCAGCTTGAGGGCAATAAGGCCGCCCATACTGGTTCCCAACACATGCACGGTAGGATAGTCTTTTCTCATCTGCTCATAGTAGCGGCAGATGTAGTCGAACCACTGGGTGAAGGTGGTCTTTTCAAACGCTTTCGGATCCGAGCCAAAGGTAGGGATCCGTGGAGCATGGACATCCCATCCTGCATCATAGAGGCGTTGTGCGCTGTAGGAGTAGAGGCTCGGGGTGGAGGGAAAGCCGTGAATCATCAGGATTGCTTGTGTAGCTTCTTGTTTGAGCAGGATGCTTTTGGCTTTATCACTAAATACAGCGTTTTCATCTTGTTCCAAGGGGGTAATGATCTTGTCCTTATAGCCTATGAGGGAGACATTCCAGAAGACAAAAAGAAAGATGAGTATGAGTATGATGATATTCCACATGTCCCTACTATATAGGAGAGAGGTGCAGTTGGAAAGAGGAAAAAATACGTGGTGAAGAATCTCTTGGAACAATGAGGGATTACAAAGTGGAACAATTCATGTCAGCAGAACCTTGTGGGAGGAGTGGATATGACTCACAAACACAATGGGTTAGAAGCTCCGCGTTAGCAGATTAGCTAAATCAATGTTAGGTAAGTTCCGCTTTTATTTTCTTGATAGGTAAGTAAACAAATAAACCAGAGAGAGGGTAAAACCCATTTTTGATATAAAAAGCCTTCTCTTCTTCATTCTTTGCATCAACAATGACAGCATACCTACCAATATAACTGCAAAATTTTACTGCATGTTTCAATGCACAATACAATAAATATGATCCAAAACCACTCTTCTGATACCTTTTGTCAATTCCAAAACTTGTCAACCGAAAACAAGGTAATTCATAATTAGGAAAGCCTTTCTGTATATCTCTTGGAGATAATTGCGGGCCAAAGAAGCTGTAGCAAAACTATAGAATCCTATAATTGCATTCTTTCCGGTTTCTACAAGTACGTTTTTTTGATTGAAGCCGGAAGAGTTGTGTCTTCTTGCATCCTTCTGCAACTACTGGTCTAATTCAACAACTCCACATGAAAATCCGGTTCGATTATGTGCACGAGAGAGTGTTTCTATACTGTAATTTTCATAATTCACCATGTGCAAGTCTAATTGCATCTGGCAGCAAGTCTTCCTCAATGTCATGTGAAAAGAATCGACCAGGATGTCACAGTTTGGGTTTCCAATCTCTTCTACAAAGGAGAGAATCTCCGCACAGGTATTGAAGAGGACCTGTTCAAACCGAATGAGAGCCTCCATGGTAAGGATTACAGCATTGTCCTGTGCCATCTTGACCAATTCCTTTGTGCTCTGCTCTTGATACTCCTTCTTGCTGTACCCCTTGGAAAGCTGTTTAGTCAGGAGCAATAGGTCGTACCTCCTATCTTGCCGACACCTATTCGCCATACCATCTTGATCCAATCTTTCATACATCGAATACCGTTCAGACGGATATTCTCATTAGGAGAGAAGAAACATGGGGAGAATAAGAGGAAAAGAACAAGGGCCCGCCAGAAGCGGACCCTTGGATAGATTGACGAGAATTATACTCTTACATTGCTGCCATGAAGGGCACTACTGCAAGCAGGACTCCTGCTGCAACTGCACTTCCAAGAACTCCAGCAACGTTCGGACCCATGGCATGCATGAGTAGGAAGTTATGTGGATCGGATTCCTGACCAACCTTGTTAGAGACACGTGCTGCCATAGGGACAGCAGAAACACCGGCACTGCCGATAAGGGGATTGACAGGGTGCTTGGGGTCAAGCTTGTTCATCAGCTTGGCAATGAGCACTCCAGTAGCAGTTCCCAGGGAGAATGCTACTATTCCAAGAACCAGGATACCGAGGGTATTCAGGTTCAGGAAATGTTGAGACTCCATCTTCGAGCCGACAGAGAGACCGAGGAAGATCGTTACGATGTTCATCAGGGCGTTCTGCATGGTATCGGAGAGCCTGTTCACCACACCACACTCCTTAGCCAGGTTACCGAACATCAGGGATCCGATGAGCGGAGTGGCAGAGGGAAGCAGGACAGCACAGGTTGAGAGTACAACAAGTGGGAAGAGGATCTTCTCAAGTTTGCTGACGGGCCTCAACTGCTGCATCTTGATTTTACGCTCTTCCTTGGTGGTCAAGAGGCGCATGATGGGGGGTTGGATGATGGGAACCAATGCCATGTAGCTGTAGGCAGCTACTGCGATGGGTCCCAACAGGTCTGGTGCGAGCCTACTGGTGACGTAGATGGCCGTCGGACCGTCAGCACCTCCGATGATACCAATTGAGGCAGCGTCGAAGAGGCTGAAGTTGATGCCGGGGATGAAGCTGAGGGCAAGTGCACCAAGAAGGGCGGCAAAGATGCCCAACTGAGCTCCTGCACCCATCAACAGGGTCTTGGGGTTTGCAATGAGTGGACCGAAGTCTGTCATTGCACCTACGCCCATGAATATCAGAATCGGGAAGAGTCCCGTTGCGATACCCATGTCGAACAACTGTTTGATGAATCCAATGTCACCCGTTGTAGGGTCTACCCCTGCGATAAATCCCAGAGGTATGTTTGCAAGGATACAACCAAACCCGATCGGTACCAGCAAGAGTGGTTCGAAGCCTTTCTTGATGGCCAGATAGATTAGGATAAAGCCAATGATGATCATGACAAGGTTACCCAAGCCAGTCCCTTCAGCAAATCCTAGAAATCCGAACAGTCCTGTGGACTGCCAGAGTTGATTAAACGCGGAACCAATCATGTCTGAGTACTCCTTTAGGCGATTACGATGAGGTCGTCATCGCTCTGCATCTGCTGACCTTGGCTCACACAGATCTTGGTTACTGTACCTGCACGGGGGGTGAAGATTTCATTTTCCATCTTCATCGCCTCCATGACAAGGACACTCTGGTTCTTTTCCACTTTGTCTCCAACCTTGACGCCAATGCGGAGTATCAAGCCAGGCATTGGAGCCTGGATAGTGAATTCCTCGCCTTTGGGGGCTGCGGCGACAGGGGCTGCGGATGCTGTCGAAGCGGCCTGGGCAGCTTCAATTGCTTTCTGGTCGATACCGTTGGCAACTTCGAGGGGATATTCCACACCATTGACGGAAGCTTTGGTCTTGTTCAGCTTGACGCCATAGGCCTTGCCGTTGACCGTTACAGTGTACTCGCCACTCTTCTTGGCTGCTTCTTCCTCGTGGTCAATCTTACGAATCCCATTGGGTTTGGCATTTCCGAGAAGGTATTGGATGCCCTTCTCCTTACAGGAAGCAGCAATAAAGACATTCTCGTCGGTGAGGGGAAGATTCTCTTTCTTAAGCATGGCCTTGGCTGCATCGACGCCCTTGTTGGGATCTGCATCGTTGATGTCGACAACCATCTTGGTGGTCGGCTCAAGACCCATCTGCTCGGAAGCAATCTTCACTACTTCAGGATCGGGGGCTATAGGGGTCTTGCCGAAATAGCCAAGGACCATCTTGCCATATCCTTCTGCAATCTTCTTCCAAGGCCCGAACATGACATTGTTGAAAGCCTGCTGGAAGTAGAACTGGGAAACGGGGGTTACGGAGGTACCGAAACCACCTTTAGCAACGGTCTCGCCCATTGCCTCAACAATTGCAGGATACTTGTCCATCATATTGTTGTCACGTAGCATCTGGGTGTTTGCTGTGAGGGCTCCACCGGGGAGTGGGAAGAATACGATCTCAGGGTTAACTGTGGTTGCTTCAGGGGGTACGATGTAGTCCTTCATGCAGTCCTGGAATACCGCCTCAGCTTTTCTGACCTTGTCGATGTCGATGCCAAGGTCATAATCGGTTCCACGAAGGGCATGCCACATGGTGATGATATCGGGCTGACATGTCCCGCCGGAAGCGGGGCTCATAGAGAGGTCTACCTGGTTGGCACCTGCTTCGATGGCGCTCATGTACTGCTGGATGGAGACACCTGCTGTTTCATGGCTGTGGAACACGATGTTCATGTCCTTGCCAAGAAGCTTGCGAGCTCTCTTGATGGTCTCATGGACAAAAGCAGGCTTGGAAGTACCTGATGCATCCTTGAAACATACAGATTCAAATTTGATGCCTGCATCCATGATCTGCTTGAGGACACCCTCGTAGAAATCGGGGTCGTGGGCACCTTCGGTCTTTGGGGGAAGGCTCATCATGGTAACGGTCACTTCGTGTCTGAGACCGGCATCGCTGATGGCCTTTCCGCTGTCGATGAGGTTGTTCACATCATTGAGCGCATCGAAGTTACGAATGGTGGAGATCCCATGCTTCTTGAACAGATCTGCATGCAACTTGATGATATCCCTAGGCTGGGAATCCAGACCAACTACGTTGACGCCTCTTGAAAGGGTCTGGAGGTCTGCATCAGGTCCTGCTACCTTGCGGAACTCATCCATCATGGCGAAGGCATCTTCATTGGTATAGAAGTAAAGCGACTGGAAGCGGGCTCCACCGCCAGCTTCGAAGTGGTTAATTCCGGCTTCACGGGCAGCTGCTACTGCGGGCATGAAATCCTTCGTGAATACACGGGCACCATACACTGACTGGAATCCGTCGCGAAAAGCGGTGCACATGAAATTGACTTGCTTTTTCATTTGAGAATGACCTCCGGTGGTTACTTATTCTTTTGATTTAACGAATGCGGCCACGATGGCTGCAGCGATCTCAGCATCGGGGGCAGAGCCTACGGCTACTGCTGCTGATGCGGGACGTTGTACGACGGCTGGACTTTTTTGAGGAAAGAATTTCCTTACAATGGCACTGAGGCCTTTGGTCAAAAATACCAGCAACGTAAGGAACACGAACACAGTGCCGATGCCGAGAAACATAAGGATTACACCGTTGTTCAGCTGGGCAATGAGTTGTTCTTTTGGTAGTTGCGTTAAGAATACCATACGAACTCCTAATAGTTTTATAGTGGTCATAGCCTAAGACTACGAAAATTCACCGATTCTCAGTATATAGGATTTTCATATCTTGTTTCAACCTCTCGATTGCAGGGCTATCGCTTAAAAAGGATTACGCATAGCTTAAAAAGGTTTTCGCATAGGGATTGACAAAAACAGCCTGGATGAGTTGTTTTTTATGGTTTTCCTTACATATCTCAGCAATTTGCCCTGGGCCCACGAATCGGAACGGCAATGAAAGGACGTAGGAACGCAGGACTGCACCATTGCAGAACCGGACCTGTTCGCAATCCATGAATTATAGCAAGCGGGGAAGGGCCGAATTCTAGATGAGTTCCTCGTACCTTCTCGGCAGGATACCAAAAATCATCTTCTCACAGGATT
>JBLXDK010000002.1:184093-340167 GCA_048264225.1 Sphaerochaeta sp. | reverse complement strand
TGCAGAAGGCTTTGCAGACACAACAGCGCCTTGCCGAGATGCATTTTGATGAAGCTTCTGCCACGCTCGCAATGGGAGGAAGAGAGAATGCCCGTAAGGCTGTATTCCAGTATAGGAAGGTCAAGGAACTCGCACCTATCTATCCCGACATCGACAAGGCCATAGAGCAAGCTACAAAACAGGCCACCGTCAAAGTATATGTATCTTCAAATCTGGACAAGAACAGCACATTCGAAAAGTACAAACTGCAACCTATGGTAGAGCAACAACTCTCGGCTATGGATTTTGTTGAGGTGGTAAAACCTGCTACCCCTTACACCGAATGGGAACTTAAAGATTTTTTGGACACCGATATTGCACGAAGCCTTGGTGCTGATATTGTACTGTCTTTCAGAACAAATACTTCCTATTCTTCAGGGCCCAGACATGATAAGCGTCCTATTGACAGCAGAGTGAGCGCTGCCCCTGACTGGGAGGTTGATACATTATCCATGCAGACATCAGGGAAGTGTGAGGTTTCATACAGGATCATTGACGTAGAAACGGAAGAATTTCTCGATGAAGGGACATTCACTGTAGAAGATGCGACTGATTATGGTTTCTCAGTATCGGCTATCCTCCATACAGGAAAAAAGGCCAGGCTACAAATTGGAAACATGTCCTCTGCAGAAACATTGTTGATCAACGAAATCGCTCCAGGAGGGAGCCAATCGCAACTAGGAATGCAATTGGATGTGTTTGAAAAAATAGACATGGGTCCTTCATACGCTGCTGGAATGGCCCCTGCTCGGTATGGAACCTTTGAACCCATTGATTTCAACAGATACAAGACCCCTGATGAACTGGCTAAGATACAGGACTTGAATGGCCATACCTTCATCCTGTTTGATGTTACAGAGGCAACAGAACTCTATGGAAACAAAGAGCAAAAGTCATATGGTTCACTCTATGGCCAATATTTTGGGGAAGGGTTCGCATCGGCAGTGAAGACTGCCCAGTTTGACAGACAGGTCTATAATGACTTGAGAGCTTGGATGGGAAACAGAAACAACCAGATTGCCATTCGGGAAGCATTCATAGGGAAGTTCCTCTCAGAGACAGTTCCCAACTCAATCGTAAAGAGGGTTGCTCCTGCTCTGAAATAGCGTATCCAACACATACTGTAATGGCCAGTTTCCTGAGGTTGGGATCTGGCCATCTTTTGATTGGCTATCAGATATTCCATTCTACTTGTTACGATCACTCTTTTACCGACAAGGATCCATCCAATGTACGTTACATACTAGAAGCATTATTTTTACTTTTACTGTTTTCTCTGGTTTTCTGGTTTTCTGTTTTTTCTGTTTTTTCTGTTTTTCTGTTTTTCTGTTTCTTTTCCTTGACAGCCTGTAGATTCAGTATATACTCTACGTAAGCGTTTACGTAATCATAAGGAAGTGCAATAGATGTCCGTAAATATTCAAGATGTGGCAAAAAAAGCAGGAGTATCAATCGCCACAGTCTCACGAATTGTCAACAATCTTCCAGGATATTCAGAAAAAACAAGGGTTCACGTTGAAAAGGTTATTGAAGAGCTTGGCTATTCCCCCAATGCAATGGCAAGAGGACTAGTCAGCAAAAAGACCGATGTTATAGGAGTACTGGTTCCCAGTGTTACCAGCCGTTTTTCCAATGAATTGTTGCGTGGAATCGAGAGAATAGCACAGAGTAAGGGCAAAAGTGTCATAGTCTGCAATACAGATAGACATGGGCAAAGGACCATGGAATATTTGAAAACCCTCAGAGAGCAACGAGTAGATGGAGTTCTCTACATAAGTGAATGGCTTACTGATGAGTATGGCACCTTCCTTGAGGATATGGGAATACCTGTTGTTCTGGTTGCTACACATAGGGATTCCTTCCCGTTTTCCTATGTGAAGATTGACGACAAGGCAGCTGCAGAAACTGCCACAAAATACCTGATCAATAAAGGACATACGAAAATTGGATTGATCACAGGAACGCCTGATGACCAAATTGCTGGTAAGCCAAGAATTGAAGGGTACAAAAAAGCCCTTAGTGACTCTGGTATACCTCAAGACCCTACCTTCATCACCTATGGGGATTTCCATTACTTCAGCGGGATAGCTGCAATGGAAAAAATCTACAAATCCCATCCTGATGTTACAGCTATTTTTGCCACCAGTGATGAAATGGCCCTGGGAGCACTGACATGGATGCATAAGAATGGAATACAGGTTCCTGACCAGATTTCTATCATTGGATATGATGATACCCTTGATGCCCAGATAGCATATCCAGCCTTGACTACTATCCATCAAGGAATTGAGGAACTTGGCCAAGTATCAATGAAGTTGTTGTCAGAAAACCAAAGGGGGCAACAGATCATCCTGCCTCATTTCGTCAAAGAGAGAGATTCTGTCATGGACAGAAGGAAATAAGTTTTTTTGCCCTGTTACGTAAACGCTTACGTTAGAAGTATAGGAGAATTTATGAAACAGTTTGATAGGAACAGACTACATATACTACAAAAAGATAGTATAGCTCTTTTGCTCACATACCAGCATCCAACAGGAAGTTTTGTTGCTGGTCCACATTTTAGCCAGTATCGGTACTGCTGGCTACGCGATAGTGCATATATTGCATATAGCCTCCTCCTCGCCAATGAAAGAGAAGCGACCTTTCGATATATTTCTTGGGCTATGCAGATTCTTGAGAAAAATGAAAGGAAAATACAAAGACTATCATCACTGCGCATACAGAATTCTCGCCTGGATGATAATGACTTATTGGGAGCACGTTTTACCCTTGAAGGAGAAGATGACCCAACAGATTGGCCTAACTACCAGCCAGATGGATACGGATCGTTGCTCTGGTTGCTGGCAAAGTATCTTGAGACCACAGGCAAGCATGCTATCCCAGAAGCATGGAAGAAGGCAGTCTCCCTTACGGTTCAGTATATCTCCCTTGTCTGGGAATTACCTTCAAGTGATTGTTGGGAAGAATTCCCTGACAAACATCATGTATCAACACTTGCATGTCTTGCAGGCGGATTACGCGCCATGGCCCCCTATCTGGAATCAGAAGAGAAGGACAAGGCTCACACAACAGAATCTGCCATCCGCACATACATTCTCGCCAATGCTGAAAAAGAAGGTTATTTCTCAAAGTTCATAGGCAGTTCAATAGTTGATTCCAGTCTTGTTTGGCTTTCCACGCCCTATCATGTTTTTGAAGTGGAACATCCATACATGGAAAAAACAATAGACCTGATAGAAAAAGATTTGCTACATGCAGGAGGTACCCAGCGATATAGAGAGGATACATATTATGGAGGAGGCCTTTGGTTGCCTCTTTCCGGGTTTTTGGGATGGCATTACCTTGAGACAGGCCGTCAGGAAGAAGCAGAACAACTACTTGATTGGATAGCTTCTCAAAGCGACGGGCAAGGGTATTTACCAGAGCAAACAACGACATATACCAATGAACAATCAATGATTGCACCATGGGAAAAACGTTGGGGAGCTATCGCTTGTCCGCTGTTGTGGTCACATGCCATGTTTTTGATCTTACATTTCAAGATTATGCAGTATAATTCAAAAGGAGAGAAGAATTATGAAAAAAAAGACGTACCTAGGTAAGTTGTCAGTTCTCATTACAGTGCTCGTTGTAGTATTGCTTCCTGTAAGTGCCCAAGGCACCAAGGCAATGCAAACCGACATCAGCTATTTCTCTGGCAGGGTTGAAACCGTCGAATGGGATACGCAACAAGTTGCAAATTTCGAAAAGCTTCATCCTACGATCAAGGTGGAGTATGAATTCCAGAAGGATGCATCCAATGTCATAAAAGTGAAGATTGCATCTGGTCAAGTTCCTGATATTTCCACTGTGGTTACCCAGGATTTCATTGATAAGGGTTTGTACATGGACCTTTCGGACCAACCGTTCTGGGATCGCATCCTTCCTTCAGTAAAGGATCTGTGCACTGATCTCAAGACAGGAAAACAGTACAAGGTCGCAACGAACATCACCATGGGAGGCCTTTTCTACAACAAGCAGATATTTGAGGAACTGGGACTCAAGGATGCCCAGGACTGGAAAGAGTTTGTTGCCAACCTGGAAGCTGTCAAAAAAGCCTACCCCAACAAGACCCCCCTGTTCCTAGGAGGAAAAGACTCATGGACCCTTGGCCATCTTATCGAATTCTGGGCTCATGGAGTAGCCAAACAGCAACTGGGCATCCCAGGTTCAAGACAGGCATTCTTGGACAATGCTGTACGATGGGACGCTCCCAACGGCATCATGGAGAACTTTGCAAAAGCGCTCCTAGAACTGAGAGACAAGCATCTGATCAACGATGATGCCATTACAGCAACGTATGACAATCAGAAGGAGGCTTTTGCGAGCGGTGAGGCTGTCATGATCAACCAAGGCATGTGGGTCGTCGGAGACATCATCAAGCTGAACCCCAAAATGGAAACCAATATCGGTTTCGGCCCCTTCCCTTCTGTAGTAGCTGGACTCAAACCCATGGTTCTCTGTGCTGAAGATTCCGTATATGCCGTCTCTGCAACCTCAAAGTCAGCTGATGCAGTCTTTACATTCCTGGAGTATCTCTTCCAGCCGGAAGTGCAGAAATCTTACTGTGAAACCAGAGGAATCCCTTCTGCCTTTGTTGATGTAGATGCAAACTGGAGCCCGATCAAAGATGATGCGACCAGACTTGTAAACACGTATGTGAACATCAACTTCTCGACAGAAGCACCTTCAGGCCTTTCTGTCGATGATACAGGAAGACTCATCCAGAAATTGCTACACGGAGACTATGCTTCTCCCGCACAATTCGCAAAAGAGTATCAAAAGATTTGGGACAGTGCATATGCTACGAGCAACTAGCAAACATCGTTTTATGCATCCCAATACAGGGTCTTGGCATCGCTATATGGCGGTGCCAGCGGTGGTGTTGTTCTCACTATTCTTTCTATACCCCCTCTCAAGGGGGGTATGGACAAGTTTTACGGCATGGGATGGGTTCTCCACGCCAAAGTTTATTGGGCTAGCCAATTACAAGGAATTTTTCAACGATAGCAGAGCCTTGAGAGATATCCAGAATACTGTACTGTTTGCACTGGGGAGTGCTCCACTACTAAACATAGCAGGACTGCTTTTGGCCCTCTTGCTGAACCGCACATTCAAGGCACGGGCAACTGTTCGCTCCCTGTTATACTTGCCTGCAGTAATAAGTCCTATGATCATGGGATCAATCTGGTATCTTCTCCTCCAACCCAGACGTGGACTTCTGGCAATCCTGTTTCAACGCATCGGATATGAAGCCACTTCAAACTGGATGTTGTCAGGATCGAGTGCCATGCTTGTCATAGTGCTGGTCAATGTCTGGCAATATGCGGGAATGACCATGATAATCTACCTTGCTGGCTTACAGGCAATACCGATTGAACATTTTGAAGCTGCAGAACTAGAAGGAGCTTCAAGAGGCAACATCTTCAGATTCATTGTGTTGCCCCAGCTTACCCCCGCTTTGAAAATCAATGTGATCACCAACATAATTGGATCTCTTTCGGTATTTGATGCAATTCTCGCACTCACTGATGGAGGTCCTGGCTATGATACAGAGTCACTGAGCATATACATCATGAGAATGTGCTATGGAAACAAAACAGGATACTCCACAGCTGTTGCCCTTATTCTATTTTTTATCATCCTGGTTCCGGTTCTTTTCTCCCTAAAGTTTTTCAATGTTAAGGAGAAGGCATGATGAAAAAACGTGACATCCTTGATTACCCTCTCTACCCGGTGGTCGTACTCATTGCATTGATAGCTCTCATACCCTTCTTCTTTTTGCTTGTGCTTGCCCTAAAAAGTCAGGAAGGGGGCCTTTCCTCTATCCGATTGATTCCTGATTTCAATTGGTCGAACTTTCCAAGTGCCTGGAAAGCAGGAGGTCTAGGAAAGGCGATGATGAATAGCATCATCATGACAGGAGGAGGGATTGTAGTGCTGATAGTGCTATCCTCTATGGCAGGCTACACGATCGCACGATTCCCCTCTGTACTCAACAAAGGTATATTTGCCATACTTCTTGCCTGCATGATGATCCCAGGCATTATCAATACGGTACCACTATATACACTTCTCATCAAATTGAGGGGGATCAACACCTATTGGGCTATGATACTTGTCATGGCCACAAATGCCTTGCCCTTCTCCGTCTTTCTCTATTCGGCATTCATACGCTCCATTCCAATATCCCTCGAAGAATCTGCAATCATTGACGGTTGTTCCTGGTTTGGCTCTTTCTGGAGAATTACCATGCCCCTCCTCGGCCCGGTCACCTCCTCTGTTGTCATATTGCAGGGAGTAGGCATGTGGAACAACTATGCCCAAGCCGTATTCTTCTTGCAGGACAAGTCACATCGGAACATCCCCCTGGCAATATCCCTTTTCTTTCAGCAGTACGGGGCAAACTGGCCACTGATGGCAGCGGCAGCTACGTTAGGGCTACTTCCGGCAGTTCTCATGTTCCTGTTTTTCCAAAAGTTTTTTATCTCTGGTATCACGACCGGATCAATTAAAGGATAATTCTATGAGCAACAACCTTAACCTTCGCCTCTGGCCTCTCATTCCCCGTCTGACACCTGAAGACAGATCCATTCCTTTGGTGATAGAGGTATCTGGAGTCGGACCTTTGCCTGATCGTTGTGCATTCGACCTAAGTATTGAAAGGCTTGGACATGAGCTTATAACGGAACGTTGGGTAACATACCTCACTACGACCGAAGCATCCAATATAGTCAGATTTGAGCATACTGTTCGCTTGTCATCTCAGGTAAACCCTGAGGGGCAGCAAGCTGGCTTGGGTCTATTCCTTTCAGTCCTCGATTCAGAAGGGAGTTCAGCTCAAGCCAAGACGGCGATCGACCTGGGGATACACACCGTACGGTATGGGTTCCTCTGTAATTTCACCAGTGAAGACCTGTCATCCAGAAAAGCTTGTGTTGATTTTCTCTTACAACAACACTGCACACACGTCCAGTTCTATGATTGGTCCTATAGACCTCACAAGTACCTTCCAGAACTAAATGATACCGATGAAGGCCCCTACCATGACCTAATGGGTAAGGCAATAGATACCACCACGGTGAGGACTTCAATCAGAAGTCTTCACGATGTGGGAATGCATGCCATTGCCTATGGGGCAGTGTATGCAGCCTCAAAGGAGTATCTTGAGAGTCACCCAGACCAGGCTCTGTATGATTCACAAGGAGAGCCAATCAACCTTATCGATCGGTTCTTTATCATGAACGTAGCTGAAGGGAATCCTTGGAGAGAGCATCTCTTTGAGCAATATAGAGCAGCCATCGAAGTGCTCGGCTTCGATGGCATCCACATGGATACATATGGATATCCTAAGATTGCATTCGACTATGCTGGGAAGAGAGTATACCTTGATAAGGAATTTGTCTCTTTGATTGATGATTGGGCAAAAAACAAGAACCGAAACATTTTCAACAATGTGGGAGGCTGGCCATCGAGCCTCACAGCCACCTGTAATCAAGAGGCTATCTACATAGAAGTATGGGCTCCTCATACAGAATACAGACATCTTAGGCAATTGGCGTTGGAACACAAAAGATTCAAGAGGCCGCTCATTTTCGCTGCGTATTCACTTTCCTATAAAGAGGTGGAAACGCTTAATTCCTCTCGTGCATTGGCTTCCACTTGTCTTCTCATGGCAAGCTCTTGTGCCCATGGCGCGACCTTACTGCTTTTTGGAGAAGAAGGAGGAATCCTTACCCAACCGTATTATGTTGACCATACTGTCCTCAGTCCCCATGATAGAAGAATCCTCACCCAGTACACCGATTTCTCTGTCCAATATGGGGAGTTGCTCTATGGTACGTCTCTCATCGATATCACAGAGAGCTTTGCAACAGGAGAAAACCGTGAGTTCTCCTTTTTCATCCATGCAGAAAGGGAAAAAGAACCCGAGACGAAGATTTCCTGTGACGGGCAGCCCAACACTCTCTGGCCCATCGTGCATATGAGCAAGACACGAATTGTCATCAATTTGATCAATCTTCTTGACCAGGAGAGTGTTCGGTGGAATGAAGGGAAAAACTCTTTCAAAAAAACTGTATCTGTTACGATTCAGATCCCCATCTACTCAAAAATGATGAGATTGTTCACAGCTTCCCCTGAAGTTGATGAGGGAAAAGCCCATCCTCTGGAATGGAAAGAGGTAACAGGTGTTCGAGGGCCATCAGGAGAGGCCACCATTGTGTTACGGTCTTTTTGGACTTTGCTGTGGGCAGAACTCTAGAAAACTGATATTTGGTTTTTGGACTATAGCCCTTGTTATTTGTAGAGTGAGAACTTTCGTAAAATGAAAAGAAACCACTGTTCAAACTTCATGTGTCTCCACTACCAGTTAACAACCCTACCAGAAGAAGCTGCATTGTCAAGCAGGGAAAGATCATGAAGGAAGATGGTGACCCCCAAGAGGTCTGCACACCCCCCACAGCTGATCCTTCTCTCAGTGAAGGTCCTATCCAACTTTTTGATAAGGAACATGCCTTCCTCTGTGAAGGCTCCCCCTTTCTGGAGGATGCTCTGGGCACTCAGGTGTACTTCCCCTTGCGTCTTTGCATCATGGCGGTAAAGCACATTGGTGTCGGTGACATTGGCCATGAGGGTGAGCAACACCTGAAGGCGTGCCAGATTGGGGTCGTAGCCCTGCCTCAGGTATTCGCTGTACCAAGGAAGTGAGAGGGTGCGCACTGAAGCAAAGCCTGTCATTACCTCACCGCGAATCCCTCTGATTCCTTGTTTGGCATAGAGCTCTTCACCATGAGTATTTTGGCTTTTCTTGAGTATCTGACTCAATTCATCTTCCAAGGTTTGCCTTGTCATTCCTATTGCTAGGGAACAGATCATATCTGGATCTGTACAGTTGTACTTGGCCCTTGCATAAGCCGCTGCAGCGGCGAGGATGCCCACACTGAAGAGCATACCCTTATGCGTATTCACACCCCCGGTTGCAGAGAACATTGCCTCTTCTGCATCAAGGCCTATCTTTCTGACATCTGCAAACAGCTCTGGCAGAGAACCCTTCCAATTGGCTCCCAGTTCTGCCATCTTTCCAAAATAGGGCTGTAGGGCATAGGCACTCTTCTCAAAGGTATGGCAGTCCATATCAGTATGGCCACCACTACCAAGCAGGTCCACCAGACCGGGTTTGGGGGTGGTGAAGACCTCTTCAAGCAGTGCTTTTGTCGCCAAAGGCCCTATTTGTATCATTGCCGGCTCACATTCTCTTAAGGAAGAGCATCAGCTCTTTTTCAGTTTTGGCCAACAGATCCTCAAGGCTATGACGCTCACTTCTGGCGCACTCCTTAGCAGGTCTGCTGCATAGGAGGCACCGACGAGGTTCAATCTCTATATCCTTGCGTGTTATTGCTTTACCCTCACTATTCTTGAGGTCGAGATCCAAATACCTTCCAATGGGGTATACCTGCTCAAAGAAGGCAAGCCTACGCTTGAGGGCGTAGAGATTGGTCCCTCCCAGTACGATGAAATATCGTTCTGGGCCGGTTTCTTCTGTATGATTTGCCACCTCTGCCAATACGCCCTGGTTACGTTGCATAAAGGCTTCCATAGCCTTGTCAAAGCTAGCCTGTATCAACTCACTATTCTTGGTAGGCCCAGGGATATTCATAGTGCAGGAGACAAGGGGAGAGGCATACTTCCCTATCAGAGAGGTTTGCAAAGCATACCTGTCGTCTCTTCCTTTGAGAATCTGGTCTAGACTGGTCATACACTAATCCTCAACTCCGTGGTCATCCTTTACTTGGTAGATAAGGTCGATGACCGAACCATCCCGATAGGTGACTACCCCAACCACACGGTCGGTGTAGGCGATGGGAGTCCCCTCCCCTACAATCCTCTCTGCCTTGTCCTTGAGATCCTCGATCGTACAGAGTTCGATACCGGCACTCTCCATCATTTTGATCAGATCGGCACGAATGGGATTCACTGCAATGCCTTGGTCGGTTACCACAATATCGATGGTCTTGCCAGGGGTGACTATGGTGTTTACCCTATTGACTATGGTGGGGATTCGTCCGCGGGTGAGCGGACAGGTTATGATTGCAACAGATGAGCCGGCAGCCGTATCACAGTGCCCACCGATGGCGCCCCTGATGACCCCATCAGATCCAGTAAGAACATTTACGTTAAAATTGATATCAATCTCAAGAGCTGAGAGAACCACAAAATCCAACTGGTTCACAGCAGAGCCCTTGCTGTTCGGGCTTGCATAGTAGGAAGCGGAAATCTGCTGGTGGAACCGATTATCCTTCAAAGAACGTGCCGCCTCAAGGTCAAAGGACTGGACATCAAGGATCTTCTTGATGAGGCCCTCCTCATGCAGCTGTACGATCTGACCGGTTATCCCCCCGAGGGCAAAGCTTGCCTTGATCTTCTTCTTGAGCATCTTCTCCTTCATGAAGCGAACCGTTGCAAGACTAGCCCCGCCGGAGCCCATCTGCAAGGAGAACCCGTTGCGGAAGAAGTCAGTAGCATCGATGACGTCGGCCACCTTCTGGGCTATCATCAGCTCCTTGGGGTTCGAGGTGTACCGTGTCGCACCGCTCATGATGCCGTTGGGATCCCCGATGGCATCGACCTCCACAATGTAGTCCACATCCGACTCAGGGATGCCAAACGGTACATTGGGGAACGGTACGATGTTGTCAGTGAGAATGACCACCTTCCTGGCATGCTGTGCATCGAGCTTCGCATACCCCATCGCACCACAGACGATGCCCTTGTCATTGTCGCGGGAGTACCCGTTTGCATTGCCCAAGGGGTCGCAAGAGGGAGCTCCGATAAACGCAATATCGATGGGAAGCTGTCCGGTCTCGATCACAGCTGCACGCCCGCCGTGGGAACGGAAGACTACCGGAACCTCCATCAGGCCATGGGAGATCTCCTCGGCCAGCTCACCTCGGAGCCCACTGGTCTCGATGCGGCGCACCACGCCATTTTTGATATGCTCGATCAAGGGCCTGTGGATATCGATCAGGGAACTCGGGGCAAGGACAAGGTCCTTGATCCCCATCTCCGCTATGGCGTCCATAACCTTGTTGATGACAAAATCCCCATTGCGGAAATGATGATGAAATGAAATCGTCATCCCATCCTTGAGACCGCACAACCTGATGGCATCCTTGAGGGTAGGGACAATCTTGTTGTCACTGAGTTCGCGTTCATGACAGGTCTTCAGTTCCTTATAGACATGTTGGGTATCAAAGGGCTTCAGAGTGTTCAACTCATCCATATGGGCAATTGCGGTAAGGTCAAAGTTTGGCATCACACATCTCCTAGCTTATAATTTTGGCAGCTTTTGCCAGGCTGATCACGCGCTCCGCCCGAAGCACAATGGGGCGGTCGATCATCTTCCCATTGAGTGAGATGACCCCCGATCCCCGTCTATTGGCCTCGGCTATAGCTTCCATCACAGCCTTCGCCTTCTGGATCTCCTTGAGCGTAGGAGTAAAGATGTCAATGATAGGCTGTATCTGCCTGGGATTGATAACAGACTTGCCATCAAAGCCCAGTTGCTTGATATGTTTCGCCTCTGCGATGAGACCCTCTTCATCGTTGACATCGGAAAAGACCGTATCAAGGGCGGAGATACCTGCTGCTCGTGCAGATTGCAAGATCATGCTCCTGGCAAACAATAGCTCGACACCCTCTGCAGAGCGACTTGTCTTCAGGTCAGTCACATAGTCTTCTGCACCCAAGGCTATGCCAATCAGGCGCGTGCTTGCCTTTGCAATGGCGGGGGCATTGAGCACCCCCTGGGCACTCTCAATGGCAGCCATCATCCTGGTGGTACCTACTGGCATGCCGATGGACTTCTCTATCCGCTCAATCTGTTCCTCACAAAAGACAATATCCTGGGCAGTCTCGGTCTTGGGAAGCCTGATAACATCGATGCGCGCCCTGACCATCGCCTCAAGATCATCTATACCTATGGAGGTATCCAGTGCATTGACACGAACGACAAGCTCCTTGTCCCCATAGTCAATGGTAGTGAGAGCATGGAAGACCAAGCTTCTGGCAGCATCCTTCTCTGCATAGGAGACACTGTCCTCAAGATCAAACATGATGCAGTCACAGTTGTAGATATATGCATCCTTGATCATCCCAGGGTTGTTCCCTGGAACAAACATCATCGTCCTTCTGAGTCTTTCCTGCATGCTATACCTCCCACGTGTAATCAGTGCTGAGGCAGGCACGGTAGATGGCTGTATTCACCCTAGCCTTGATGACACAGTCAAGGGCGCCTTGGTCTATAGCAGTGATATCGGCTGCCGTCACCCCAAGCTTCCGGGCACAATCACGAATGACTGCCCTGATCTGTTTGCCAAACTGTTTAGACACAGAACTGGTCAATGCTATGGTAATGCCATCATCTGTTGCCTTGCTTACGGTAACCATGATATCACTCGATTCCATGGTTCCAGCCAAGCCAGTAGTCACTATCTCCATAAGAAACACCTCCTGTGTCTAGCGCGCTGTCTGTCTCTGGAACTTCCATCTCTTGAATGTCTTCTGGATAAGGGGTAGGAATATCGACCCAACTATCAGAATGAGCAGAATGATACAAATGGGTGAACTGGCAAAAATCTTCATATTGCCGTTGGAAATCTTATACGCCCGCCTGAAGTACTGCTCCATACTGGTTCCTACAATGACCGCCAAGACAAAGGGACTCATAGGAAAGCTGGCCTTGGTCATGAAGTAGCCGAAGATTCCGAACACCAGCAAGAGGTAGAAACTGGCAACTGACGACGCGATGGCATAGGTCCCTACGAAAGTCAGACCCAGCACGATGGGATACAACACCCGAGGGGGTACTGCCAAAATTCGTACCAACACACCTGCGAGGGGAATATTGATGAAAGCAAGAATGATATTACCAATAAACATGCTTGCTATGATCGCCCAGACTATGTTGCTCTGTTGCTGGAACAAGGCTGGCCCTGGCTGTAGACCGAGCATCAGCATGGCACCCATCATGACAGCCGTTGTCCCAGATCCTGGAACACCCAAGGCAAGCATCGGGATCAAGGCACCTACCGAAGCGGCATTGTTTGCAGACTCAGGAGCGGCAACCCCCTCAATGGCACCATGTCCAAATTGTTCAGGATGCTTGGAGAACCTCTTCTCATTGCTATAGGCCATCAGGGAGGCTATGGTAGCCCCGGCTCCGGGCAGAACCCCTACAAAGAAGCCTAGAGGAGTGCTACGCAGGATAGGCCATATGGAAAGTTTCCACTCTTCCTTGGTGATCCATATCTTTCCAAACTTGGTCTGGATCTTCTTCGTCCCGTCTGTAATGTTCCTAAAGCTCTTCAGCACTTCACCAAACGCAAAGACCGCTATGATGACTATGAGAAAATCTATACCTCCCTGTAACTCGAGAATGCCAAAACTAAATCTGTTGACCCCAGACTGGGGGTCGATTCCAACGGTTGATACCATCAGGCCGATGATCATGGAGATGAAACCCTTGAGCCTCTTGCCATCGGACATGGAGGCTGTCGCACTCAGCGCAAACACATAGAGTAAGAAGTACTCAGCCGAGCCGAACCTAAGGGCAAAACGGGCAACGGGCAAAGCAAGCAATGCTATGAAGACCGTTGCAATGGAACCGCCGATAAAGGAAGCGATGGCTGACATGGCAAGGGCAGACTCTGCCTTTCCCTGCAAGCTCATGGGATAGCCGTCGAAGGTTGCTGCTATGGCAGCACCATCACCGGGGGTATTGATTAGGATTGATGCGCGAGATCCGCCATACATGGCACCATAATATACACCACACATCATGATCAGAGCCCCGATGGGACCTAGGGAGAATGTCAGAGGCAGAAGGATTGCCACACCAGTAGCCGGGCCCAGACCGGGAAGCATGCCGACTATGGTACCGAGCACACCACCTATGGTGACGAAAAGGATGTTCATGGGTTGAATCGCAACCCCAAAGCCCTGGAGCAATAATTGAAAACTGTTCATACGGTATTCCTTACATAAACCCTAGTGGTGATTTTGGGAGATACACACCCATCAAGGTGTTGAAGAGGACAAACGCGACAACTGAGAAGATGAGGGAGATCAAGAGGGTACTCTTCCAGGTCTTTTTTCCTCTGAATATGAATAGCTGGATATTCAAGAACACAAATGTGGCAAAGATATAGCCGATCCGGTCAAACAGAACTGCATAGAGCAAGCCGTTTATGAGGGTGAACAGGATATTTCTCTGTTCCTCACCAACAAAGGAGGCTTTTGCCGCTTGTTGATCCTTATTCTTTGCCAACAGGCGAATCTCCTGCACTGTCAACACAAGACCCAATGCAAGCAGGGCTATACCTAGAATTCCAGGGAATATCTTTGGTTCGAAGGCGACCCCTATCTTTGCATTCGGCAAGAGAAAAGTAGACAGGGTGTACACAAAGCCAATCATTGTGACTACGACTGACATGATCATTGAAGTATTCATACGTTCCTCCATAAGGAAAGTGCCCTGGCCTTGTTCAGCCAGGGCACGATACAAGCAAGCCTAGATCATCCCAATTTCAGTCAGGATTGCCCTATAATCATTCTCGGTCTTTTCGAGGAACTTGACGAATTCTGGTCCGTTCTGATACACATTGTCCCAACCATACTTGGTAAGGGCAGCTTGCCACTCTGGGGTCTTCACCATCTTGGCAAAGGTTTCCTGCCAGTATGCAACCGCATAGTCAGGCATCTCGGGAGTTCCGAAAATACCACGCCAGTTCTGGAAAGTCTCATTGATGCCAGCGTCAATACAAGTTGGAATCTCTGCAGCCTTACCAGTGCCAATCCTATGATCTGCCGTCTGGGCAAGAACCCGAAGGTCTCCACTGTTGACCAGGCCCATGACATCAGCAAGGCTGGTGGAGAACAAGTCGATATGGCCACCCATGACCTGGGTTGCACCATCGTCATCGAAGGCAATGTAGTCGACCTTGTTGAGGTTTTTCACACCTGCAGCACGCGCGATCATCAGGAACTGCACATGATCCATCGAACCTGCAGCTGAGGTACCACCAATCTTCACTGCCTTGGGATCCTTCTTAAGGGCATCCATGACATCCATGATGGTCTTGTAGGGAGAGTCAGCTTTCACCACAAATGCACCGTAGTCAGCAATAAGACGAGCTAGGGGTGTGGTGTCGCGGAATCCATATTTGGATGTTCCGTTCAATTTGACGAAGATAAGCGGTGGAGAGTATACGGTAATGATCTTGTCATCACCCTTCTTGGTCTGTAAGGTACCAAGATGCACAGCGCCACCGGCTCCAGGGGCATTGCGCACGGGCATGGGCACTTCAACTAATTTGGTATCGGAAAGAGTCTTTGCAACCGTGCGAATCGTCAGATCCCAACCACCGCCAGCCCCCGCTGGTGCCACAAAATCAAAATTCCCTTTTGGGTACACAACCTGCTTCTCACCGGTTGCACCTTCGCTGCTACCATTTGCCATCAGAGCAAATGGGACTGCCATAATGAGACACAGCAGAATAATACTACACTTTTTCATACGTTTCCTCCTTGAAATACCATGGCGACTACACCTGTCGCCCTATATTCAGTATAGGAGGCAATTCTTAACCGATGATTAACAAGTTCTTAATTTTTGTTAAGAATTGAAGGTTTTGCCCTTTGGATGGATGAGAACAATTCGAAGTTGGAGACTGGTTTGAGAAGATACTCATCGATGATGGTAGCCTGCACCGCCTCAACAATCTCCCTTCGGAGCAGTCCTGTCAGAAGAATTATGGAAATCTGCGGATTTATCAGCTTAGCTTTCATGCTCAGGTCCAAGCCTTGCATCCCTTTCATATAATCATCGGTAATAAGGATGGGAAAACGGTTCTCCTTGAGCAAGGTCAGAGCCTCAAAGGGATCTACCGTAGCAAAGACCTCAATACCCTGCCGGTTCAGGCTCTTCTGCAAGACTTTCAGCACAGAGATATTGTCATCCACCAACAGAAGCGAAAGGCTCTCCTCGCCTTGCAAAGGCCAGGAGGGTATTCTTTGCACAGGGTTGCCATCAGCTTTGGGGTTTTCCGCCAGAGGCAGGGTAATGGTAAAACAGGAACCAATCCCTGGTCGGGAGGTCACTGTCACAATACCCCTGTGGGATGAGACAATATTCTGTACAATGGGAAGACCCAAGCCTGTGCCTCCAGCTTCCCCTCTAGTGGTGAAGAAGGGGTCGAATATCTTATCAGCTACCTCTTTCTCCATACCCGCACCATCATCGGTGATGGAGATTTGTCCGAACTGCTCAAACTGAGGATCCAGTGCCTCCCAGTTGCTCTGAGAGAAGCCCTCTCCGATCTCCTCTTTGCTCACTCGCCTATACACCATCTCAATGGTACCCTGCTTTCCCCCTATCGCAGCCATAGCATTCAGAACGAGGTTGAGAATGACCTGTCCCAACTGTATATCATTGCAATAGAATCCGCTGTTTGTATCCAGAATCCTCACCTCAAGCTTGCAGTTGGGTGAAAGGATGCCCCTAAGCATTTTCTCAGCCCCCCTGATGAGAGTTTTTGCATCAGTGTAGTCAAAGACCGTTTCAGTAGTACGATTTCCAAGGGCAAGTATTTGCTGGATTATGGACTTTGCCTTCTCTGATGCAAGCAAGATCTCCTTGGCATCATCATAGTAGGGGTTTGTAGTATCCATGGTCTCCACCATAAGGGTGGAGTAGCCCATTATGGGTGTAAGCAGGTTATTGAACTCATGGGCGATGCCGCTGGTCATCGTCCCAATGTTCTGCAGTCTCTGCTGGTGGAAGATCAGCTTCTCGTTCTCATGCAAGGTGAGCAAGGTCTTGTTCAGTTGGTTAAGGTAGGTGTTACGCCTCTCCATCTCATTTCTCTCGAGATATGCGGAGATAAGAAGTACCAGCACACTGAACAGCGTGAAGCAGATAAGCAGAGTCAGGATGATAGCCTTAGTCATGCCCCCGGTCGCCTGTGCCTGTATCTCCTTATAGTCAATGACTGCACTTACGATAAAAAACCCATCGTCGATATGAATCGGAGCGTAGGCTGCAACCTTGGTGATCTTCTTGGGTTGGTCTTCGTCCCACCAGTAGGACTGGTAGACTTCCACCCCCTCCTTGCCCTCTTTCTGGTGGGCTATCATCTTCTGAAGGCTTTCCAGCTCCAACTTTAGATCCGGATATAAGGCCTGCCTCTCGGTAGCAGCGTTGACCCCGATCTGCTCCCTGATATGATACATGATGATGACCCCATCACTGTTCTTCACCAGGGCATACCCCTTCTCTCCCAATTTGACCGGTGCGATCATCCTCACATACATAAGGTTCAGATCCAACATGGCTGTGATGGAGATACCCTTCTCGTTTTGTACGGTTATCGAGAGATAGCTCTCATGGAAGTCCGATCCTCCAAGCCACAGGTCGAGCTTGGCATAGGCATCCTCACTGACATGGCTCAAAAAACGGTATTCCTTATTCTTTAGACTCCAGATGGGTTTTTGGAAAGAACCTTCATGGATAACCATGTTCTCTAGTATCTGGGCGTTATAGATGCTGTAGGAGAGAACCAGCTTATCCAGAGGCCATGCGATGCCATCTTGGGTATAGGATGCATAGGCCTGAGCAAAATCACTCGAATCGGCAAAGAAGAACAATCCCTGCTTAGTCTGGTGTATCTCCCCTCCCATTGACTCTGCTATGTTCTTCACAATAGTCATCTGCTTTGCTTTGCTGTTCTCAAACATGACCTCAGCATTATGCTGGAAGATGTCGACCAAAAGGATGATGATTGCGAGGACGATGAAAAGTGCTACCAGCATCAGCGGCAGCCACGTTCGCATATCTTTTTTTATGGTATCATTGAAAGGCAGGGTCAATGGTCTCTCCCATTAATATTGTTACCTAGGAATATATCACGTATACTGACGTTCAAACAGAAAAAAGGGGATACATGTATGCAGGACAAGGTACTCATTGTCGACGATGACTCATCAATACGCAAACTGATGTCAAAGGTTATTACCAGCAATGATCTCATCCCCATCGCCACAAACAACGGCGAAGAGGCGATCAAGCTACTGAAAACATCCTCCTTCCAACTTGTCCTACTCGACATCAACCTTCCTGGCATGGATGGCTTTCAGGTTCTGAAACAGATCAGGTACCTGGGGATCTCAACGCCTGTGATCATCATCAGCGGAAGGACCGAGGACTACGATGCACTCTACGGCCTTGACCTAGGAGCAGACAACTATATCTATAAACCATTCAACCCGGTGGTGCTAGGTGCCAAAATAAAGGCCCTGATACGACGTAACAAACAAAGCCAAAGCTCCCAGGACGAAGTTACCAAGGTCGGCCCTTTCTCTTTGGACAACAAGACCATGCGTTTCTACAAGGACGACGAGGAGATCTTTCTCTCTGCCAAGGAACTCATTCTGATGAAGCTGTTTTTGGACAATCCCAACCAGGTCTTTTCCAAGGAAGCTCTGTACTCCCAGATCTGGGGTGAGGCTATTGTCGATGACAATGCTGTCATGGTCTACATCAACAAGCTACGAAACAAGATAGAACCTTCGCCGAAGACCCCGATATACATACAAACAATCTGGGGGAAAGGCTATACCTTCTCCATCGCCAACTGAGAGGCTATCTTCTGCCCCCTTTCTGACATGATGAAGGCATAGGTCGTAGAGGGCACCAACTTTTCAAGCTCATCAAACTTTTTCAAGCCCATGAGGGCTCGCACCCGCGAGGCACTGATGGGCTGCTCCTCAGATTCAAGGCGCTCAACCTCAACAAAGCGAACTCCCTTAGGCTCCAACATCTCCTGCATTTGGCGGTTATATGCCGCTGTTGTCTTGCAAAGTGGCTCAGTTCCTACAAAGCGGCAGGTTATGCCAAGGGCAGGGGCAATGTAGTGTAAAAAGATGGCAATATCCAACTCGCTGTTCAACTGCCCTGCACTCTGCTTTTCCTTAATGAAGTAGGAAGGGAATGTAGCGACAGAGACAAGATAATCACTTGCCTCATGCACCACGATGTTGGGAATGTCGGCAACACCCTGACGAACCAGAGAGAGCCTGACTTCCGTAGGGAAGGCACTCTTGTCGCTGGAGACTACAAAAACATGCAAGAGCGAACACTGAGCTGCAGAACTTTCCAAGAGATATCGATGCCCCTTGGTGAAGGGGTTGCAATTTACCACTATGGCTCCAACCACTCCGGATACGGTGAGACCTCTCTCAAGTACTGCATTATCAGTAGCCTTTACCAACGCAGAGACATACTGGGCAATACCATTCTTACGATTCTCCATCAGCAGGACACTGGAGGTTTCCTCTATGGGATAGAACCCAAAGGGGATAAACAAGGTCTTGTTCTTTGGCTTGGTAAAGACAAAAAGACCCCTTATACCATTGCTGATAGCATGAGTGACCAAAGCGGTGAGAATTCGGCCAAGCAAGCCTTCTCCCTGATGCTTCGAATCTATTGCAATATATTTGAGCACATTACCATCGAGGGATCCTGTACCGATGATCGTATAGTTCTCATCACGCAGGATGGTGGTAAACTCCGCAATGCCTTCAAAAACAAGATCCTGCTCCAAGAGGAAGGTTTCTACCTCTGAAAGAAGAGAACCATACATTGGTTGTACATTCTGAGTGATAATATCCATGATGAACTCCCAAATAGGTACCAGATTTGTACTTCACCCTAAGCGATACCAACTCAGCTGTCAATAAATCGACACCCGATCAGCAAACTCCAATTATTACATAACGGTATTATGAAAAACATGGGTTTAGGGGAAGAATACCACTATATTCTTCAAAAGAGTACAGACATACCAGGCCGTACGAACATCAACTTTGACCGCCTGCACTTCAGAGAAACACGCCTTCAGGTATCTGGCTTGGTAATTTTTCAGTAGTTGGAAAGTCATACTACCTTAATCCTAATATTTCCCAATATCCACCGAGTTTAGAACCTCTCCTGACGATGAAGCCAGCCTTCTTTAGTTTGGATATATAGTTTTCTGCGGTTCTTGGAGTTTTACATAATCTGTCTGCAATCTGTTCAGCAGTGAACTCAGGGTGTTTGCATACAATCTCAAAATGCTTTTACAGGTTAGCTTCCGAATTCTTTCCGAAACCGTTCCGAAATCATCACTTGTGTCTCCCGCAACAGTTTTTTCGTAAGCTTGTAACTTCAGCAAATCAACGCCTATACCACCTGATCGTTCCGCAAAAACAGGCTCAGGCAACCCGGCCTGTTTGCAGGTATCCATAATTTTTTCGATACCTCGCCCCCATGAATCGATGAAGCCTGACTGATAGCATATATCTGGTATCAGTGGGTTGCGTGGGGAGGAATCATGCAGGGAAAATAGTTTCTCGACCGTCAATTCAATTGGCAGGATTACGGTATTCCAGAGCGAAAGTTGATTATATATATACCATTAAACTATGTCATGCTTCCCAAGTTTTTGTACATAGCGACCCTCATTTTGTAATTATCCCACCCCGATGGAGCTTTTCGCCTAATATTCAACGCTGAATCACCTTAAGCTACTCAAATCCGAACATCAACTTCTGATAAAATTTAGGAATTATCCTCTTTAAGTATCTGAAAATGGGACCAGTCGTTGTCACCGGCGTTTTCACCGGCGTTTTCACCACCACCTTCAATAACTCAAAGGCAATACCACCTGATCGCTCTTCAAAGATAGGTTCAAACAACCCGGCTTGTTTGCATGCTACAAAAATCTCCTTTGTACCGCATCCCCAGGAATCTATATGGCCTATCTTGTAGCAAATATCGGTTATCAACGGGTTGAATGGGTAGAAATCATGCAGTGAAAATAGTTTCTTGACCGTCAATTCAAATGGCAGGGTTTCAGCGGAAACCCATGTAGCAAACTCAAATGTGATGTCTTTATGGGCAAAGGTGTCTCCATATTGTCCAGACTTGGTAATTAACCCGATTGCCTTCGTACTGAAAATCCATTTCTGAGGAGAATGGGTAAAGGAGTTTGTCTCCGATTCATGTTTATAGGAGTCGAATTCGATCCCTTTAAAATCAGGGTTATTCAGCTGTTCCTACAAACGAAGGAATTCGCTAGTACTTCTATTCCACATCCAGTTCTGACAACATCCTTGGGCTCATCAGGGTTCTTATACCAGGCAATATCGGTTAATGAGAGGCAATCATTCTAATCCCCATTCGGGATAACAGTTATTTCGGTACCATTGGAATGTATCGATGCTCTCAATTCAAGTGACCAGCATTCCTATAAGCTCTTTTTACTACTGTCAAATGCTTCCTGCACTGTACCACTATGATCGAGCACGATATTGACCAGGACACCTGGACATGCCCTTTGTCTGCAACAAGGGCAATGTAGCGGCCTCGATAGTATCAGACTACCAGTTGAGCGTCGGACTGCATTAGACCTTCTGATACCCTTACATTCCTTCCAGCATCTCATCTGGAAAAAAGCTGTTCTACAAGAGAATTAAGACTTCTTACTCATGCAGAGGCGTGCAGATATACCAAGCTGCCCTTACATCAACATTGACCACCCTCACTTCAGAGAAGCAGGCCTTCAGCTCGGTAACACACCCTTTCATCTCTTTTTCTGCATTGCGTATGAATCGGAAATAGTCACCTCTCTCCATCCACTCAACGAATGAGGTCAGAGCTGAACGTTTCTGGTTATAGTCATAGATGACGACATACTCCTTGGCTACCCTACCCATCTCCTTGTAGAGACCCTTGCGCTCTTCAGGTGCCAACCCATGGGCAACATAGGATGCGATGGCTATGTCAAATGCATTTTGTTCAAAGGGAAGCCCTTCAAGGACATTGGCCTGCAATAACGTGATATCCAGGCCCTTGGTCCTACGCTTTGCAATGGCGAGCATCTTCTCTGCAGGCTCCACTCCGGTCACTTCAAGGCCTCTCTGATGAAGAGTCGAGCACAGTGCCCCGGTCCCACACCCTACATCCAGGATGGTATTGAAGCTTGAGAGGTCGAGTTCGCCCTGAACACGATCGAGCACTTCGGCGAACTTTCTTTTCTGTCTTCCATAGAACAGCCCATATATGGGAGCTATGGTGTTGAATAGCAGATGATGGGCCTTGTCTGGTTTCCTGTATGTTTCTTTCTCGTTCTCATTCTTTTGACTCACAATCCACTCCTTTGTAGTTCACCCTTCATGCTAAACCACAGGCTTCCCATAGTACAGAAGCGTACCCCTCCTAATTGTGCCAAGGGGGCATTCCAAAAAAACCTTTGAGGTTCTGGTATGCACACAGAAGGAGGGCCTCCGCAAGCGGGGCCCTCCTGAAAATCTAAAACTAAACTACAGCAACTTGCTGTCCGAACTATCTAACAAGGACACTATCGTGTCCTCTTCTTAGAGAACGCGGAAAGCGTCACGACCAGCATACTTGGCGGTATCACCGAGGTAATCCTCGATGCGCATCAGCTGGTTGTACTTGGCCATACGGTCAGAACGACTCATACTACCGGTCTTGATCTGCCCAGTCTCCAGTGCAACTACGAGGTCAGCAATGAAGTTGTCCTCAGTCTCACCTGAGCGGTGGGAGACAATGGCGGTATAGCCGTTGCGCTTTGCAAGGTCGATTGCCTCGAAGGTCTCGGTAAGGGTACCGATCTGGTTGACCTTGATCAGAATGGAGTTTGCAACCTTCTTCTCAAGACCCATCTTCAGGCGGTCAACGTTGGTGACAAACAGGTCATCACCGACGAGCTGCACCTTGTCGCCAATGCGATCGGTGAGCATTTTCCAACCTTCCCAGTCATCCTCATCCATGCCATCTTCAATGGAGATGATAGGATATCGATTGCACCAGTCTTCCCACATGTCCACCATCTGAGCGCTTGTAAGCTTCTCGCCAGTAGTCCACTTGAGGGTGTAGGTCTTTGTCTTGGAGTCATAGATCTCAGAGACAGCCGGGTCAAGGGCGATCATGAAGTCCCCATCACGGCCGGTGGTATATCCGGCGTTCTTGATAGCTTCCATGATGACCTCGAGGGCCTCTTCGTTTGACTGGAGGTCGGGAGCGAACCCGCCTTCATCACCGACGCCGGTGTTGTATTTTCTGGTTGTAAGAACTTTCTTCAGGTTGTGGAATACCTCGGTGGTCCAACGCAGCCCCTCGTGGATGGAGGAAGCACCGATGGGCATGACCATGAACTCCTGGAAGTCAACCTTATTGTCACTGTGGGCTCCACCGTTGAGGATGTTAGCCATAGGGACAGGAAGGACGCATGCGTGATAGGCACCAAGATACTTGTACAGTGGCAGGCCGAGGAAATCGGCTGCTGCACGGGCTACCGCCATGGAGACACCAAGGATGGCATTGGCACCAAGCTTAGCCTTGTTCGGGGTTCCGTCGAGAGCGATCATGGCACGGTCAATGGCTACCTGGTCAAGAGCATCCATACCTTCAAGTTCGGGAGCAATCAGATCGTTGACGTTGTCAACTGCCTTCAATACACCTTTGCCCATGAAGCGCTTTTTGTCGCCGTCACGAAGTTCTACAGCTTCGTGTACACCAGTTGATGCACCAGAGGGTACTGCTGCGCGACCCATGGAGCCATCCTCAAGAATAACGTCTACTTCGACGGTGGGATTACCACGTGAGTCAAGGATTTCCCTGGCTTCGATAAATTCAATAATGCTCATGAATACACTCCTAATATGATATCTGGATTACCTCCATAATATCGTATCTTTTAGCTGTAATGTCAAGGTTACTGGCACTTTCCCACACTAGCCAAACCCAAGATTGCATAGTACAATTCCCCCTATGGACAGTGAAAAAAACCGCCTGAAACTCCCTTTGCTCACAGAATTCCTTCTTGACACCATCATTTTCGCCATGGAAGACCAGAGCGATTACTACTACCTTGACCTGCTTAAGGGCAGTGTCATCTCAGACCAGGAAAGGCGTACATTTGAATGGGAAGAAGAGGAAAAAAACAGAGGAGGGGAGATTCCAGACGAAGAACGCTTCATCGAAATCCCTGACTGGGAACCCTCAGATGGATTTTTAGTCATGGAAAAATTTGCAAACCAAGTGCGCAACCCCATATACAAAGGTAAGCTTATCGAAGCGCTCCAGGCAGGGAAAGGGGTATTCAGACGATTCAAGGATATCATTGGCGAACAACCCTCCCTGGAAAGGGAGTGGTTCGCCTTCAAGGATGAACAGCTCAAGCGGGAAGTATACGCTTGGTACAGGGAGCATGACGGAGCTCTGCAAATGCTAGACCTCGATCTCGACCCCGAAGAGCTTACCGACGATATACTCCAGGAGGACTTTGTCATAGGCACCTCAGCGGACGAACCGCCCCTTGATGAGATCATAGCCTTGCAAAAAGAGTTGCTGGAAGAGATGCGGTGTGGAAACTCGACGCAAAAGCATGCTCTGCTGTTGCTGGTTCCCAAGCTCAGAGAGCCAGGGGATGCCCAATTCATCTATGCCAGAACAGGGGCAGGAGAGCTTGCGGGATTCATCTCCTACACAACGTTAGAAGTTGATACGGTGGAAATTCTCTTCTTCGGCAACAAGAAGGAGTACCGTGGGATGGGCCTGTTCCGCTTTCTCTTTGACCACTTCTGCCGCCAAGCCGCCAGAAAGGGCTACACCTCCGTCATCGTCAGCCTAGCAGGGGAAGCACTCTCCTTGGACAAGCTCTTCACCCCCTTGGGGAGCACTACCCTCTACAAAAAGATCGAGCTTACTACCAACGCCTGGAACGAAACCAACCCCTCAAGCGAAGGGGCTTATCTCTAGTCCCCCTATAACAAGATGGACGAATACGCTATCCTTATCACGTGAGCAGATGTCTGCTCACGTGATAAGGAAAAGAGTACTATGCGCGTAACAATCTGTGAAAACAAGCAAGATCTGGGCCTTCAAGCAGCAAAACTTGGTATAGAGACAATTCTATCAGCCATTGAAAAAAAAGGAAAAGCTGTGGTTGTCCTCTCCACCGGGGTCAGCCAGTTCATCATGTATGAATATCTTGTAGCCGCCCCCATCCCCTGGGAAAAAGTCGAGGTGTTCCATCTCGATGAGTATGTCGGTCTCAAGGCTGACCACAAGGCAAGCATCAGGGGCTTCCTTCAGACCCACTTCATTGACAAAGTACAGAACCTTGGCTCCTTTCATCCCATACAGGGAGATAGCGAGAACCTGATAGACGAGGTACAGAGGCTGAACTCCCTAATAGAGGGAAAAACCATAGATCTGCTGTTTTTGGCCATTGGGGAGAACGGGCATATTGCCTTCAACGACCCCCCTGCCGACATCCTGACCCAAAAACCCTATATCGTAGTGGACCTTGAGAACCGAAACAGAAAACAACAGGTCCGGGAGAGGTGGTTCTCTGACTTGGAGGAAGTACCTACCCAGGCAATTTCCATGTCAGTGCAGCAGATACTGAAGGCAAAGACCATCGTCTGCGCTGTCCCTGACCAAAGGAAAGCACGATCGGTGGCAATGTGCATGTATGACCAAGCCTCTGTCTTTGCCCCTTGTGCAATGCTTCGGTTCAAGGAAGATTGCACACTGCTGTTGGACAGGCCCTCCTCCATGCTCATCATGGGCGACAGGCGATAGGAAGTTCTTAGTATGGTAGGTACAATGTGCTGGCGAATAATTGTCACATACTTGCAACTAATATATTAGTTTGTTAGAATCAACTAAGATAACAAAACCCTTGGAGGATCCCTTATGAACATGACACTACGTTGGTATGGCTCAAAATTTGACACAGTCACCCTCAAACAAATACGACAGATTCCCGGTGTAAAAGGCGTCATCACGATGCTATTTGACATTCCAGCAGGAGAAGTCTGGCCTCTGGACAGAATCCAGGCGATCAAGGCGGAAGTGGAGGCTGCAGACCTCAAGATTTTCGGCATAGAGAGTGTCAACGTCCACGACTCCATCAAGATAGGCAACTCTGACCGAGACAAGTACATTGCAAACTACATCACAACCCTTGAGAACCTCGGCAAAGCAGGCATCACCACCGTCTGTTACAACTTCATGCCGGTCTTTGACTGGACCCGTACAGACCTTGCAAAAATGCGCAGCGACGGTTCCACTGTCCTAGCATACGACCAGAAAGTCGTTGATTCCATCGAGCCAGAAACCTTCTTCAACCAGACAAACGACAACTCTGGCGGCTTTTCCATGCCAGGGTGGGAACCTGAGAGGCTTGCAAAGGTCAAAGACCTTTTTGAAGCCTACAAGGATGTGGATGAGGACAAGCTTTTTGACAACCTCATCTACTTCCTGAAAGCCATCCGACCTACCTGCGAGCAGTATGGTATCAAGATGGCCATCCACCCCGATGACCCCGCATGGCCTGTCTTCAACCTTCCACGCATCATCACCAGCAAGGAGAAGATCCTCAAGGTCATGAAGGCTATTGACGCACCTTTCAACGGTCTGACCTTTTGTGCTGGATCCTTCGGTACCAACCCAAAGAATGACCTTCCAGGCATCATCAGGGCCCTTCCCGGCAGAATTCACTTTGCACACGTACGGAATCTGCATCACTTCGAACCCGGTGTGTTCGAAGAAGCAGCCCATCTCTCCAGCGACGGCTCCTTTGACCTCTATGAGATAGTGAAAGCCCTGTATGAGACCGGCTTTGAAGGACCTGTCCGACCAGACCATGGACGAATGATCTGGGACGAGGTTGCAATGCCCGGATATGGACTGTATGACCGCGCGATAGGAGCCTCCTATATTCTTGGATTGCATGAGGCTATCGAGAAGAACGCTACAAGGAAATAATATGGCACATATCGTCCGAGTCACCGCATCGGAAGAGATCTATCAGACACTTCGTTCTGAAATCCTCTCTTTGCGATTCAAGCCCGGCGAGGAACTGAATCTGCAGCTGCTCAGTGAACAGCTGCAGGTCAGCCGCTCGCCTGTCAGGGATGCATTGATGAAACTCAGTGGGGACAATCTGGTAGACATCTTCCCCCAGAAGGGAACACGTGTATCCCTCATCGACCTCAAGCAGGTCGAAGAGGAGAGATTCCTCCGAAAGAGTCTCGAAGAGGCTGCAGTACGGAAGTTCATATATACCTACACAGAAGAGAATCTGGACACGATGGAAGAGAGTATCCTTCTCCAGCAAAAGGCCATGAAGGAAGAGAACTTCATCAACTTCCTTGCAGCAGACAACGCCTTCCATGGCGTAATATTCTCAGCCATCAACATGCATAGGATTTGGAATCTCATCCAAAGCCAGGGGGGTAACCACCATAGGATACGTCTGCTCTCCTTCTCCGAGAAGAACGTCTTGGGCAACATCATTGAACAACACCAAACCATGTTGGGAGCCCTTCGATTCAAGGATCTCAGCGAGATGCTCGTCCTTGAAGACAAGCATCTGAGCAAACTCCTGCAAGAGACCGAGAGTATGGTTGTGCGCTATCCCACTTATTTCAAGAAAGATGCACCCGCCCAGCCATTTAATATGCGATACACCTATGCAAAGGAACTATCATGAAACTAACAGCACAAGCGATCAAAGACACAGCAATATGGAAGAAGAAGGACTTTACTCTTCCCTCCTTTGACAGGGAAGAGATGATCACCAAGACACTGGCCAGCCCTACCTGGGTTCACTTCGGGGCTGGGAATATCTTCCGTGGCTTTCCTGCCGCCCTACAGCAGTCGCTGCTGGAACAGAAGAAAGCAGAGACCGGCATCATTGTAGGGGAAGGATTTGACTACCAGATCATCGATGACATCTATGCCAAGCATGACAACCTCACCCTCCTGGTAACCTTGAAAAGTGATGGGACCATCGAGAAGAAGGTGGTAGGGTCGGTTGCAGCTGCTTATAAGTGTGACCCACAGTTTGCAACAGAGTGGGAGTTCTTCAAGGAAACTTTCCGAAAGGATTCTCTACAGATGGTGAGTTTCACCATCACTGAGAAGGGCTACTCCCTGCAAGGGGCAAACGGAGAGTTCTACCCTTCCATCGTAGCAGACCTTGCAAACGGCCCATCCTCTCCTTCAATGTTCCTCTCCAAGCTCACCGCCTTGGTGTACGAGCGCTTCCTTGCCGGCAAAGAGAAACTCGCCCTGGTAAGCATGGACAACTGCTCACACAATGGCGAAAAACTGCAAGATGCAGTGCTGACCATTGCACAGGCATGGGAAAAGAACGCCTTGGTAGAGAAAGGCTTTGTCGCCTACCTTGAGACGCTGGTTTCCTTCCCCTGGTCCATGATCGACAAGATAACCCCACGCCCTGACTCTGATGTGCAGAAGATGCTCCAGAAAGACGGATTCGAAGATACCACCCTCACCGTCACCGACAAGAACACCTACATCGCCCCCTTCGTCAATGCAGAAGAGTGCGAATACCTGGTCATCGAAGACTCCTTCCCCAACGGCAGGCCTGCCCTGGAGGATACCGGAGTCTTCTTCACTGACCGTGAAACGGTGAACAAGGTCGAGAGGATGAAGGTCACCACCTGTCTGAACCCCTTGCACACCGCCCTCGCCATCTACGGGTGCCTGCTCGACTACACACTCATCTCGGACGAGATGAAGGATCCTCTGCTGAACAAGATGGTGCATACCATCGGGTACACAGAAGGGATGCCTGTCGTAGTCGACCCCAAGATCCTCGATCCCAAGCAGTTCATAAAGGAAGTGCTGACGATGAGGTTTCCCAACCCGTTCATGCCCGACACCCCCCAGCGTATTGCAACTGATACCTCACAAAAGCTTGCCATCCGCTTCGGAGAGACCATCAAGGCATATATGGCAGACGATAACCTCGATGTTGCGGACCTGAAGATCATCCCGCTGGTGTTCGCAGGTTGGATACGCTACCTGATGGGCATCGATGATGCAGGAAAAGCATTCACCCCAAGTCCAGACCCTCGCCTTGATGATGTCTCGCTGCATGTGAAGGATATCAAGCTTGGAGACAAGGGCCCCTTCACAGAGCATCTCAAGGGCATTCTTAGCGACAAGGCTATCTTTGGTGTCGACCTCTATACAATTGGGATGGCCTCACTGGTCGAGTCCTATTTTGCACAGCTGGTTGCATCAGAGGGCTCTGTACGCAAGACGCTTGAGCAGTACCTCAACTAGTTCACTATCTCAAAGAGGGAGGATGCTATGACTGTGAAGCGTTCTGTTGTCGAAGTCCTGTATATCCTATTGGGAACGTGCCTTGCAGGCTTTGCCATTGCAACTTTCATCCTCCCAGCCAAGATAGCAAGTGGCGGTGTCAACGGCATCGCCACCATCATCTACCACCTTGTGGGATGGGAACCCGGGCTTGTCATGCTCGGGATCTCCATCCCGCTCTTTTTGCTTGGATTGTTTGTCTTTGGCAAACGCTACGGCCTCAAGAGCCTGGGAGGAACAATCCTTCTCTCCTTCTGGGTAAGCCTGTTTGGCAAGCTCACCGCCTACAGCGGATTCCTCCCCTACATTGACCGTATGGATACGCTGCTTTCTGCTGTCTTCGGAGGAGTATTGCTGGGTAGCGGCATAGGAATCGTCATGCGATCGGGCGCCAATACCGGAGGCACTGACATCATTGCCCAAATAGTGAGTCGGTTCACCCCGCTCGCGCTGGGGACTGCACTATTTCTTACTGATGCAGTAGTCATTGTCCTGGGAGCATTGGTATTTGGCTTTGAACGGGCCCTCTTTGCTGTCATGACGCTCTACTTCTCAGGTCAGATGGTCAACTACATGGTGATGAGTCTGGGAACCAAGTATGCAAAGACAGCCTACATTGTCAGTGACAAGCATGAGGCTATAGGGGGGAGGCTCATAGCCGAACTGCATCATGGGGGAACGCTCATCAACGGGACCGGAGTGTTTACCGGGCAGAGTCGCCCTATGCTGATGGCAGTGGTGCCCAACCAGAAGATCAACGCTTTGATGCAGATAGTCCATGAGGAAGATCCCAAGGCATTCATGTTTGTCCACGAAACCTATCAGGCATTGGGAGAGGGCTTTGTCCCGATGCAACGCATCCTTACCCTACAGAAAAAAAAGCGGCGCGAGCAGGACAGTAAAAATACCCGATAGGCTGATGGCGATGCTGCTCATCGCCCCTTCCACTTCCCCAATCTCCAAGGCCTTGCTGGTTCCCAGGGCATGGCTGCACGAGCCTATTCCAACCCCATGAGCCACCGGATCCTTTATGAAAAACATCTTGGCAAGCAGCGGTGCCAGAAGATTCCCCAACGTCCCGGATATGACTGTCGAGGCGACGGTCAATGCCGGGACACCTCCGAACTCTTCGGTAATGGCAATGGCGATGGGAGTTGTCACTGACTTGGACATCAAGGAGGCAAGGACCACCTGATCGAGACCGAGCATATTGCTTGTCCACCTGATGGAGAGCAGTGAAGCCACTGACCCAGCCAAAGTGCCCAACAGGACGGGAAAGAGAGAGTCCTTAAGCAGAGCCCTCTGACGATAGATGGTAAGGGCAAGCACAGCCGTTACCGGTGCAAGGAAAAGCGAGATAAAAACCGATCCCTTCTCGTACATATCAAGGGGAATATCGAAGACAACCAGGATAAGAACGATGAGGGTCATCGCTATGAGCAGGGGATTGGCAAGAGGATGCCTCACTTTCCTATTGACCCATATGCCGATCATAAAGGCTATGATGGAGAGTGTTATCCCGAACAAGGGAGTGTTGAGAACTTCAAGCATTGCCCCTAGCCCTCCAACTCTTTTGCAAGTGAGTGACCAGAGCTACAGTCCAGCTGCTTGCAGCAAAACAAACCAACAAGGAGACCAAGTTCACAACCAACAGTTGCCACCAAACACTTTGAATGAGGGCGGCATAGCGAAGGATCCCCACCCCGAAGGGGATAAAGAAGAAGGTCATGTTCTTGAGGAAGAAATTGGCGCTCTCTTCTATAGCCGATTCTTTCAGGATGTTTGACAGTAACAGCAAAAGCATCAGCAGCATGCTTACCACACTGCCAGGGAAGGCAAAGGGCAACACCGCCGAGATCAGGTCCCCAAGGATGCAGACGCCAAATATAAGGCCAAGTTGGATAAGTATTTTCATTGAGGCTTACGATACTCTATTGGAATGCCTTTTGTGAAGAGGTATTATAGGATAAGGAGAAAACCTATGAATGAAGTAATGCGATCACTGTTGAGCAGAAGGAGTATCCGCTCCTTTACAAACAAGCAAGTAGAAGATGAAAAACTCCAACTTGTCCTCCAAGCAGCAATGTTGGCCCCAAATGCCAACAACCAGGAACCCTGGCATTTTACCGCATTGCAGAATGCAGAGAAATTGAAAAGCCTTGATGAACTGGTTGTGGGAAAGGGAGAAACCTTTTTCTATCATGCGCCTACCTTGATTTTGGTCAGCATCAAAGAAGGAACCCCCCATGAACAGGAAAATACAGCCTGTGCTCTTACCAATATGATGCAGGCCGCCCATGCCCTCGGTTTAGGATCGGTATGGTGCAACCGCATCAACGGCAACCATGATATCGACACCAAACTCATAGAATATGGGGTGCCTGTTGGATATCGTGTAACCGGGACGTTGGCCCTTGGTTACAACAAAGGTGATTATCCTGCACCGCGAGAACCAAAAAAAGGTACGATTACCTACGTACGATAGTAACCAAACCACTATACAAATGATTAATTCTCAGAACCAGAAGGAAACTTGATGTAGAAACCATGCTTCCTCTTCTGTATAATCTCATCGACGAGGAAGCATTACATGGCAAAGAAAAAGAAAGTACCGGCAGGTATGAGAAAAAAAGTGAGCAAAGCGAAATCCCGGGGCAAAAAGGTACTGTTCCTGTTACTTGTCTTGGTGATCCTGTGGATAGTCACCATCATTTTCGCGCCGACTACAGTCGAATACCAAGGGAAGCCAGCAACCTACATTGAAGACCTGGAACTGCCGGCTAATCCCAAGGGGCTACCTATAACCCGCCATACTGGTTTCACTTTGCTGTATGACGAAGAGCATGAACAGCCCCTCTGGGTTGCGTATCACTTAACTCAGGAAGAGCTATATGGAACCTCATCGAGAAAGGACAATTTTCGCTCCGATGATGCAATCCCTACTGAGTCCGCCTCGCTTTCTGACTATAAGGGTAGTGGGTATGACCGTGGGCACCTTATTCCTGCCGCTGACCTCTCCTGGTCTGAGGAGGCGATGAGCGACTCCTTCTACCTAAGCAACATGAGCCCGCAGGAACCGCAGTTCAACCGGGGCATATGGAGCTCCCTTGAAGCGACTGTGCGAAACTTTGCCGATACGGAAGGGGCAGTGTATGTGGTTACCGGCCCCATCCTTACAGACGGGCCCTACCAGACCATTGGCAAGAATGATGTAGCGATTCCCAAGCACTACTACAAGGTCATCCTCGACTATGCTGAGCCGGACTTCAAGGCGATAGGATTTGTTCTAGCCAATGAAGGGTCGAGCGAACGATTAGAATCGTTTGCTACGACAGTCAATGAGGTTGAACAGCTGACGAGCCTCGACTTCTTCCCTAAGCTTGAAGACAAGCTTGAAGAGAAGCTGGAAGGATCCTTCTCTGTCGCTGACTGGCAGTTCGAGTCCTTCCAGGCAAGCGCTGAACAACGACAGAATTTTGAAAAGACAGAGCCTATCGTCCAGACAAAAGAACATCCCCTCTACTCCATAGCAAAGGGGACGCTGACAAAGCTTCTGGTTACAGTCAAGAAACAGAGCCTGAATATTCTGGACATCTTCCTGCCCAAAGACATCATGAAGCGGGTAGAGCTCTTCGTCAGGTGAGGGAAAACTCACCAAAGAGACGGGCAAAATCAGAAGCCTTGCGGTAGAATACCGGAGGGCTTCCCATGGGTGCCTCAACCAGATATTCCCCACCTACAGGGTATTCCTTCCCGGTAAACAGGTGAACCCAATCATCAGAGGGGAGGATAACCTTCCTCTTTGTTGAACCTTCCTCAAGTATGGGAGCGACCAACAGGTCTCTTCCCAAGAGATACTGATCCTTGCAGGTATAGAAAGGCTCTTCATCATAGTGCAGGAAGATTGGCCTGATGACAGGCTTCCCTTCCAAGGCATTCTCCTCTACGCAATGCTGCAGATATGCTTTCAATTGGACATGGATCAACGTCATCCTTGCAAAGAGAGCTATGGTTTCTTCATCCCCATCGAACTGCCAGTTATCCTTAGGCCTGTTACCCTCATGGGTCCTCATCAGGGGGGTGAAGGCAGCACTCTCAGCCCAACGACAGAGTAGCTCCTTTGACCGCTTCATCCCATACAGGGTGGTATACCCGCCGATGTCACTATGATGGAGGCCCATTCCGCTCATTGCAAGGCTTAAGGAACTGGTAATCACTGATGGCAGACCATCATCTTCAGACCAGTCCACATTCTGATCCCCTGCCCACATCATGGGACAGGAGGCGAGGCTTCGCGCATTGCCTGCTCGCATGAAGAAGAGAATCTCATCCTCTTTGCCTGCTTCCCTGACTGCCCTCTGGTTCACCTCAGCCCAGATGCCAGGCCATGCATTATGCGCTAGCATGCCGGATCTCTTGTCATGGAGGACTACATCAGTGGGAAGATACTCCCCAAAGTCAGCCATCCATCCACCCAGGCCAAAGTCGATCATCTCCCTCTTGATGACACCCACGTACCAGGTTATTGCCTCTGGATTGGTAAAGTCCACGATCCCTGCATCAAACTCTCCAAAGTCGACAAGATAGGGAGAACCTTGTGCATTGAGGGCAAGCAATTGCCTCTCTTCAGCCTCCCTGTACAGAACGTGGCCTTCCAACAGGTAGGGATTAATGTATCCCAAAAAGCGTATGCCTTGGTTTTTGAGGTTTGCAATCTCTCTATCCAAATTCGGATAGAGTGTAGGGTCCCACTGCCAGTTCCATCTGAGGCGCTTGCCGAAGGAGGTGTACTTCTCGCCCTGCCAGTCCTGTGCCCAGATGCCCGCAACTGGAACAGAAGCTTTTTGCATCCGAGCTAGCTTTTCAAGGCAGGTCTGAGTCCCACCCTGCATGCCAAGGATGATCCCGTCATAGATCCAAGAGGGAAGCTCCCCCTGCCTGCCCAACAGGGCGGAGATATCCTGCACAACCTCAAGCAGAGAGGATTTGGCACTGATGGTTATCACAGAGGGAACATCCCAAAACAACAGGCGGTGTGTTGTAGGACTTCTGAAATCAAAGTCAGCATAGCCATAGGTCTCGGCATGCAGGAAATAGCCTCGACTCGAGACAAAGGTGGGCTGGGGATAGAAGGTCGTATGATAGTCGCCCCCCGCCCTGTCCAGCCTGTCGGCTGTCTGGGTTATGGCAGTGCTCTTGTTCCTGCCTACACCCTGCTCCCCTGTCCAGAGGGGATAGTTCTTGCCCCGAAGATCGAAATGTGAGAACTGCTCGCCACAGCCATAGATATGTTCGCCCTCCTGGGCAAACATGGAGAGTTCGAGACGGTTATACCCTTCGGGCATGGCCGAAAACGTGATGACCAGCCTTCCTTCAAGCTCCGAAAGAGAACAGGTCATCTCCACCTTCTGGTGAGAGAACCTGATGGTATAGAGCACCCTGCCCTCTTTCAGGGACTGGGAGAGCTCATACTTTTCCAGGCCGACCGTCTCTTGCAGATCATCCTCAATGAAATAGTTCCCCCGATACATGTCTATGCTCTCATTGCCCTTGTATAGCTGGATACAGGGGGATGACGGACTGTGGTCAATGAGGGTGAGCTTGTTATATAGGACAAGCAGGCATTCTTGTTGCATGGTACAACTGATCATTAGCCTTTTACTCCTCCGGTGGTAAGCCCACCGATGATTTTGTCGTGCAAGAATATATATGCTGCGATACTGGGTATGATCGTGATGATCACAGCCGCATACATACTGCTGTAGTCAGTGATGAACTGACTGGTAAAGAATTTGATACCAAGCTGTACAGTCCTCGATTCGATGCTGGAGGTGAGCAGCATCGCCATGACAAACTCATTCCACGAGTAGATGAAGCAGAAGGTAGCCGCTGTAACCAAACCCGATCGTGATAGAGGAAGGATGATCTTGGAGAAGCGCTTGAGAAATCCGCATCCATCTATGATGGCCGCCTCCTCAAGTTCCTTGGGGATGCTCTTCATGAAAGCTGTCACGAGGAAGATAGAGACAGGGATATTGACTGCAGAGTAGACAAATATCAGGGCAAAAAGCGTGTTGTACAGTCCGCTACGGGTGATGAGTGAGAAGTATGGCACCATAAAGGATATGACAGGTACCAGGACTCCGGCGGTAAGGATCGTGTAGATGACGTCCCTACCCTTGAAGTGTTCGCGTGAGAGGATGAAGGCTGCCATGCTGGTTATCAGGGTGTTGAGCACCACAGCACTCGCTGCCACAGTAATTGAGTTGAGCAACAGCCTGGGCAGACTTGCCATGGCAAGGGCATTTGCATAGTTGGCCCACTGCATCTTCTCAGGCCAGCCGAAGGGTGATACCTGTAGCTCAAGGTTCGTCCTGAGCGAACTGACAAACAGCCAGAGCAGGGGAAGCAAGGCCAGGGCAAGCAGTGAGACCAATAGGATCCATTTGAGGGTATTGGCGAAATACCACAGGGGAGTCTGTTTTTCTTTCATGTCGGCCTCCTACTGTGCCATTTCGCTCATCGGATCTGATTTCCCGAGGAGTTTTCGTAACAAGGTGATGACTACCGTACCCAGGAGGATAAGGAATACACCGGCAGTGCTTGCCTCGCTATAGCGCAGGGCATCCATCTTCAGATAGAGGTCGATACCCATCGTTGTCGTGGCATAGGCAGGACCTCCTCCGGTCATAAGGAAGGTGGACTCAAAGTGCCTCATGCCATACGCCATTGCGAGGGTCATCGTGGTGATCAGGGTCCCCCGAAGCATAGGAAGGGTAATGTTGATTTCCTGCTGGAAGGTGCTTGCCCCATCTATTTTAGCCGCCTCATAGAGGGAGGCTGGGATATTCATGGCAGAGGCAAGCAATACTATCATGAAGTATCCGATGTAGATGACTGTCTGGAAAATAACGGCAAACAGGGCCGTGTCAGGATTGCCCAGCCAGTTCTTGGCTTCCATACCGAAAAGTTTCCCCAAAATAGCGTTGAGTGGCCCGTTCACATTGTAGATGGCGACCCATACCATAGCCAGGGCAACAGTTGAGATGACATTGGGAAGATAGTAGATGGTACGCAGGAATTGCCAGCCCTTGGGTTTGCGAACCAGGATCATCGCAACAAGACAGGCAAGGGGAACCTGGATGAATCCCTGGCAGAGGGCCCAGATGATATTGTTGCCCAAAGCCTTACGAAACGTTGCATCCAGGATGAGTTTCTTATAGTTTGCCAGGCCGTTGAATTTCATCCCCCCGATGCCTCTCCAGCTAGTGAAGCTGGTATAGACGGTAAAGACGTAGGGATAGATAAAAAAGAAAAAGAAGAAGAGGGTGACAGGTAACAGGAAGAGAATCCTACCTGCCCAGATGTTCTTTTTCTGCAAGGTTACTGCCTGCATAGAGGACTCCTGATACTAGTTCAATGGGGGATGATTAGATGGGTCACCACACATGTGCGGTGACCCATACCAATAGTAGACTTAGCGCTCGATCTTACGGTCAACAAGGGAGCAGAACTCTTCAGCGGTGATCCTGCCGAGGGCAAGGGCTCCGAGCTGCTGGCCAAACTCCAAGGTAACTTCAGCACCAAGGGCGGCTTCAAGGTCGAAGGCGGTAGCCTTGGCACTGTTTGCAACTTCATAGAACTGCTTCTGCAGGTTTTTGGTCGGCAGATAGTCAGTCTTAATGGCAAACATTGCACCAGAGCTCTCTGCTATGCGTTTGATGTTCTTGGCACTGGTCAGGAACTTGAGGAATGCAACGGTAGCTTCTTCACGAGCCTTATCCTTGCTGGAAGCAGCACAGATATTTGCCTGGAGGCGGCTGATCGCGAAATCAGTGGTCGGTCCGGCGGGAGGAAGACTTCCGATCTTGATCGAGTCGAAGAAGGGGGTTGCGGCAAGGTCAGCTCTTCCTGCATACCAAGGGCCATTGGAGAACACAGCGGTTCTGCCTGCAAGGAAGTGTCCGCCACTGCCCCCCGCCCCTAGTCCGACAGCATCGCTGGTGGAATACTCGGTGATGAATCTCTTCAGAAGCTTGGCAGCCTCAACAAAAGCAGGATCGGTAAAGCTCTTCTCCCAGACATCGACTCCACCAAGGGAGACGGCAAGGTGTGAGAACCAGATCATGGAAGTCCATGCATTGGTATCACCGGTCATCTGGCTGGAGGGTGCGATTCCTGCGGCCTTGAGCTTGTCAAAGGCAGAGAACAACTCTTTCATTGTCTTGGGGACGGCGGTCACTCCAACAGACTTGAAGGCATCCATGTTGTACCAGAGAGGAAGGATTGCTGTCTCCATAGGAAGGGACTTCAGCTCCCCACCAATGGTTGACTGGGCTATCGGACCTGCATCAAAGGTGGCTTTCCACTGGGGATCCATAACTTTGGCAAAATCCAACAGCAGCTTTGACTGGTAGAACGCTTCGGTTGTAGGGTTGAGCTTGATGGTAAAAACATCCGCCGGAGCCTGGTTGGCTGCAAGGGAGGTACGTACCTTCTGTTCATAGGCATTGTAGTCAGGCTGTGGATCGATGACAACCTTGATCTTTCCTGCATTGGCAGCATTGAACTCAGAGACGATGGCCTCCACAGCTGGAGCCTTACTGTCATTGCCTACCCAGATGCTTGCCCAGCGGAGTTCTATCTCCTTCTGAGGTCCGGTTTCTGCCTGGCTCTGTGCGAACGACGAAAATGTCAGCGACAGCATCACCAACAACACCACAAGTGTCTTAGATGTCTTTTTCATACAATTCTCCTTTTTTATAGATATTTCTTTACGAAATCACTATCACATACAAACAAACAAAGCCTTTCATGGAAGACTCATCCCTACTGTATGACCTTCCAGCCCTTCAGGCGGGCCACAATCTCCAAGGCCCTGATGTAGGTGCCATAGACCACCGACGAGTGGTGGGCAAGACCATTATCCACAACAAGGCCCAGCACCTCCTTGACCGGCCGGCCAAAGACCGCCTTCATATAGGTTCCCTTCAGAAGCTTCTCCATGGGAATGGCCTCTGCCTTCTGCAGGAACATGCGATACCCTCCACGGGCAGAGTCGATGCGCAGGACTGAGAGAGGTCCGTTCTTCAGCACAAAGTCAGCAGTGACACCTTTGCCACCAGCAAAGTAGGTATCCAGGGAGCGGTTACATCTTCCGTCCCAAAGGTTGCAGGGTGCTACCCCACAGTGCCAGAACAGGGCGAAGTCCTGTTCGAAGTCTACCTGGGAGAAATCAAAAAGGAAGGGAGTCTCAGCCCCAAGGGCAGCATGGGCTATCATGGAGAGGGCTCCATCGATGTCACCTTCACAGGCGAGGATCATACCCTCAGCCTGCAACAGGGACATCGCTGCACACGGGGAGACGCCAAAGTCCCTGGCAAACTCAGGCCAGCATCTGATGGCAAGGGCAGAAAGTTTGTAATGGGCGTAGAATGCGGTAAGCTTGGCTGATAGCTCGGATACCTTCTGTATCTGGAACTCAGAGAGAGTTGCGACATCGAAGGTCTTCTTGAGTTGGGCCATCCTGGTGGCAACATCCTCATCGGTGACAGGCCAGGCGTGCAGTTCGCTCAGCTCGTAATGGTCGACCAAAGCACCTGTCTCGCCAAACAGGAGATTGTCCTGCACCCCTACATTGAAGAATCCATCGGCACGATAGCCTACGATGCCGATCTTGGCACTCTTCATCGCCTTGATGACGCGTATGGCGTCAACCCAGTCCTGGTCGATTTTGTCCTGTACGATGACTGTGTAGGTGTCCACCCCACTCTTGTAGAGGTTCGATGCGTTGAGGTTCACCCCGCACACCGAGTTGAGCCGGATCTTCCCCCCGTTGTAGGGAAGCTCAGGAAGGCCCCAGAGAAGGATCGGTGCCTTCACTGCATTCTGAATCTGCAATACCAGATGTCCAAGATGAAAGGTTCCTGATATGCAGACAACCCCATCGACGTTTGAGCGCGCAAGACGCTCAGCGGCAGCGAGCCCATCCTCCTGGCTGATGACCAGCTCCTCAACAATTTCCCAGCTTACATTCTCAAGTTGTGAAAGGTCTTTTCGGATAGTGGCATACAGGTCGGTAGCCGCAATATAGTCATAGGTGGTCCTGGCAAGACAGACAACTCCTAGGGTAATAGCTTTTTTCACGATACGCTCCTCAAATCTTTGGAACAGCAGAATACCATTCTCAAGAAAAGTTATTTACTTTCCATAAGTAAGTAAATAACACATTATGCGTTTCGTCAATGAAAAAGTGAAAAAGTTGGTTGGAAGTTGGAGTAGTTTTAGTAAAACACACGTGTAACCCAGCTAAACGTTTACTGGAAAAACTCTTTCAAAACCAAGTCTGATGCACCCTTTTGTGTTATCAGAGGATCATAGTCAGTTGCAAAGATCCGGGGAGGATCGCTCTCGAACGCATCGGGCTCTACAATCTGACGCTTCACCTCAGAGGCCAGGGCTTCTGCAACCAAGGACGAACAGCAGACAAACAGGAAGGACTGGGGGGCCAGCAACCGTTTGATGATCCTCATCGCTATGACCAGATACCCCGCAGCCCTTTCAATGGTACGCAAGGCATAGGGATCCTTTTCCTGGAGTTTTGCATCAAGGCCTTCAAACAGCGCAAGACGTAACTCGACCGAGTTTGGATCCAGATCCTGCAGGAATGCCTGCAGACAACCGCGTGTCCCACAGCTGCACCTCGGCCCGTCGAAATTGATGGGTATATGTCCGCTCTCGATGGTCATTGACTTGCTATTTGCATAGATGACATCATCGTGGACAAACGCACCGTTTACTCCGGTGCGTAGCAGAAAGGTAAACATAGAGTTGTCGTGGGGATACCCTCCATGCCGGTATTCGCTGAAAGCCAAGGCAGAGCAGTTGTTGTGGATCATAACAGGGATGCCCAGCCGCTTCTCCAAGACCTCTACAAGCGGAATATCCTTCATCCCTACAATACGCGGGTAGTAGGCAACGCGCTTGTTCTCTAGATCCACTTGGCCGGGGGCGGCAACCCCCAAGCCCAGTATCTTCTGCTTATCGAGTGCCAGCTCAGCGATGATATCACTTACCTGTGTTACAATGAGGGAGAGCACCTCATCGGCATGAATCCCCTCAGGAAGGGGATGCATCCCGGAGTAAATCCTATCGCCGATAAAGTTGAATACGCCTATGGAAAGATAGGCAGTCCAGAATTCCAGACCAATGGAGTAGTGGGCATCCCTGCAGACAACATAGCTTACAGGCCTGCGCCCCTTCTTTGCTATACTGCCTTCATCTAGCTCAGTCTCGGTTGTCTCGATGAGGCCCTCTCCCTCCAAGGCGGAAAAGATACGGAAGATGGTAGGAGCCTTGAGACCAGTCTTCTGCACAATTTCTGATTGTGAGATGCCTTCCCTCTGGGATGCATGGATTATGGAGAGGACCATCTTCTGGTTATGGACACGGAGATCTGAAGCCCTCATGGGATTTGCCTGCATTGCATCGCTCCTTTTTCGATAGTCTACCCCCTTCCGTTGAAAAAATCCACAAGAAGTGCCTTTACAACAGGCCCAATATGGAATATATTTACTTTCACTAAGTAACTAAAGGAAAGGATGCCGTATGAACACTTCCGAACCAATGGCCGGGACAGCCGCATTTGCCAAGGAAATCCGCAAGAAGACACTCTACTCCATCGGAAAGCTAGGGGTAGGCCATATAGGTGGAGCCCTCTCCATCGTAGAGCTACTTGCCCTTCTGTATGATCAGGAGATGAAGGTCGACCCCAGCAACCCCCTTTGGGAAGGGAGGGACATGCTGGTTCTCTCCAAAGGACATGCTGGTCCTGCTCTCTATGCGACCCTTGCATTGAAGGGATTCTTTCCCCTCTCTGAGCTGGATACTCTCAACCAGGGTGGCACCAACCTACCCAGCCACTGTGACCGAACCAAGACAAAAGGCATCGACATGAGCACAGGCTCCTTGGGTCAGGGCCTTTCGGCAGCCTGCGGTCTTGCCCTCGCCCAGAAGGTGGATAAAAAGGATAACCGAGTCTTCGCCATAATAGGGGATGGCGAATCCCAGGAAGGTCAGAACTGGGAAGCGGCCATGTTTGCCCCTCACTACAAGCTGGACAACCTCATCGCCTTCACCGACTATAACAGGATGCAGATCGACGGCATAACCGATGATATCATGAATCTTGGGGATATCGAGGGCAAGTGGGAAACCTTCGGTTGGTTTGTCCAACGAGTCGACGGTCATGACCTTGAGGCGATGCATCAGGCTATTGCCAAGGCTAAAGCACAAAAAGGCATGCCTTCCATGATCATCCTTGATACCATCAAGGGCAAAGGAGCCGCCTTCTGTGAAGGGAAGGTTACCAATCACAACATGGCCTTTGACTTGGCTACCGCTAACGAAGCCATCGCCCAATTGGGTTGAGGAGTACACGAGTATGGGAACAAAAGAGATGCGATCAGTATATTGCGAGACCCTCATCGATCTGGCAAAAGATGATGAGAGGATCATGGTTGTGGAAGCCGACCTCATGCGAGCTTCGGGAACGATGGGCTTTAAGGACATCTTTCCTGATCGTGCCGTTGATGTTGGTGTCGCCGAAGCGAATATGGTGGGTGTCAGTTCTGGCCTCAGCGTTGCAGGGAAGATTCCCTTTGCCGCAACCTTCGGCTGCTTTGCCTCGCGCAGAGTCTATGACCAGTTCTTCATATCGGCCAACTATGCAAACCTGAACGTTAAGCTGGTGGGAACCGACCCCGGAATCTCAGCTGCCTTCAACGGCGGGACGCACATGCCCTTTGAGGATATCGGTCTGATGAAGCTCATCCCGAACCTGACCATCTTCGAACCCAGTGACCCTGTATCATTAGAAGCGTTGCTGAGACAGAGTGCTTCCCATCAGGGATGTACCTACATGCGCCTGCACCGCAAAGCAATCGAGCCTATCTATGACAAGTGCGAGACCTTTTCCCTGGGCAAGGGTAAAGTGATCAGGGATGGAGATGATGTAACCATCATTGCCATCGGAGCCATCCTTGTCCCTGAGGCAATACAGGCTGCAAAGCTATTGCAAGAACAAGGTATCTCAGCTGCCGTCATCGACATGCATACGGTAAAGCCTTTGGATGGGGAGCTGGTCTTGGCCTATGCCAAAAAGACGGGTGCCATTGTGACTGCCGAGAACCATCAGACTAGCGGTGGCCTCGGGGCCTCTGTTGCCACATTCCTTGCCAAGGCCCATCCCACCAAGATGGCAATGGTAGGCATCCAGGATGAGTTCGGACAGGTGGGGACTCAAGAGTGGCTGCAAGGCTACTACAAGCTCACCTCCGATGAGATCGTAAGACAAGCACTTTCACTAAGGAGCAAATCATGAAAATAGCAATTGCATCTGACCTTTCGGGCTTCCCCCTCAAAGAAGAAATCGCCAAACATCTCAAGGAATCAGGGTATGAACTGCTCGATTTTGGCATTGAGTCTGCAGATATGCCCCAGCCCTACTTTCTCCAGGCTCCCAAGGTGGCCAAAGCCATCCAGAACGGAGAGGCTGAGAAGGGTATCCTTATCTGTGGCACTGGCCAGGGCATGGCCATTGTCGCCAACAAGCACAAGGGCATCTATGCCTGTGTCGTTGATGATATCTTCTCTGCAGAGCGCTCGAAGATAGTAAACAACGCCAATGTCATCACCCTCGGTGGCTGGATAACCGCGCCCTTTCTGGGAATCCAGATAGTCGATGCCTGGCTTGCAATGCAGTTTACCCAGAAGATGGAGTTCAAGAAGGATTTCCTCACCAATGCATTCAACAAGGTACAGGAATTGGAAAAGGAGACCTTCAAATGATCAGCAGCCTGCTCTCAAGTGTCCACATACTCCAGTTTGAGCAACTTCCAGGAAGGGAACTCTTTCAAGCCCTCTCGTTTGCAAAGGGCAAACGAGAAGGCTTGAAGGTAGCGGCCATCTTTGACAATGCTCCCATACCCTTGAGAGAGAGGCTGCTTGATGAACTATCAGAGTATTGCTCAATTGTACGGTTTGACTCTGTTGAACCCAATCCCAAAAGTTCTGACATCCAGAGCATGTATGAAGACCCTCGTTTCAAGGAGACAGACATTGTCCTAGGCATAGGAGGAGGAAGTGTCCTTGACTCGGCAAAGGCCCTTGCCATGCTTGCTACCAACGGGGGAGCCCTTGATGAGTACCTGGGCAATTCACCCAAGAGGAAGATTGAGAAAAAAAACCTTCCTCTTGTCCTCATTCCCACAACTGCAGGAACAGGATCAGAAGTGACGAAGGTAGGGGTATACAGTGACAATACAGGAAGGAAGCATACCCTAGGCTCCCCTCTGATGAGCGCCCACACTGCCTTGCTGGTAGGCTCCTTCCTTGACTCCATCCCACCCGCGCTGTGTGCGGCTACCGGACTCGATGCCTTAGACCATGCCCTTGAGTCGATCTGGAACAAGAATGCTCTGCCCATAACACGCGATGCAGCGGAGAGTGCTGCCATTGCAGTACTTACTCACCTGCCCCCCCTCTACCGTGCAATTGTCACCAAACAAGACAACCGGAGGCTTCTTCAGAAGGAGATGCTGGTCGCTTCAACCATGGCTGGTATTGCCTTCAATATGACAGGTACTGCAGCAGGTCATGCCATCTCCTTCATCCTCAGTGAACAGTGGCATGTTCCCCATGGAGCGGCTTGTGCGTTCTCCCTGCTGGAGGTATTCGATTGGGCAAAAAAAGACAAGGAGAACAGAAGTTCCTTGGCTAGGATAGCCCAGCACTTCCATCCACAGGAAACAGACGAACAAAAATCGGTAACCCTATTACGAAACCAAATATCTGCCCTGATGCAAGAGATGCAGATCCCCTGCACCTTCAAACAGCTTGGAGTGGAACTGAGACCAGGGGATATTTCCTCTTTGTTTGATCGTGCCTTCGGTGACCCTAAAATGCACAATCAGATGCCTCCGATGCATGAATCAGACTTGTACGCTATCTTGAGAACCAAGCTATGATGAGCATCATCCTTTCGGGGTTGGTCATTTTCATCACGCATACCCTGGAAGCGGTCACTGGCTTTGGCTGTGCGGTGTTGGCCATGCCTTTCGTCACGGCCCTTCTGGGCATACGGATGGGGGTTATGGTCATCACTGTCCTTGCCTGGGTCCTTGCCCTATATTTTGCAGTGGTGAAGTTCAGGGACATCGATTGGAAACAGTACGTCATCATAACGGGCTTCATGCTGTTGGGGCTTCCCCTCGGGATGTATCTTTTCAGAAGTGTGGACAGTTCCAACCTTAAGCTCATCCTGGCCATATTTATCCTAGCTGTCTCTACCTACCAGCTCTATCGTCTTGGATTAAACAAGGAGACTAAGGCACCGCTCAAGGCCAAGGCAGCCCTTCCCTACTACCTCCTGTTGATAGGCGGAGGAATCATCCATGGAATATTCTCCTCAGGAGGACCTCTGGTTGTGCTCTATGCCTCAAGGCAACTGCAGCGGAAAGGCACGTTCCGTGCAACGCTCTGCCTGCTGTGGACCACCTTAAACACCATCATCATCGCAACCTATCTTATTGAAGGTTCCTTCACAGCCCCCATTGCAAAGACCACCGCTTTGTTGGTACCTTTCGTCCTAGCCGGAATCGTTGCCGGTGAGAAGATTCATGACAAGGTAAACGAACGGACTTTCAGTCTCATTGTTTTCGGCATGCTGTTTTTGACAGCCATTTTCATGCTTATTTTTTAGGAGCACGTATGCAAGATATCAACTACAGGGTTCCTGGGGAACTGATAGCAAAGAACAGCACGTCCATGATCCTATCGGTACGATCGTCAAGGTTCGAGCAGTATGGACACGTCATTGAAGGCTTGAACGTCCAGGACCTGTTGGAAAAGGCCGCAGAGATAACACCTATTCCAAACGAGGGGACTATCTATGTCCCTTCTCAGAAGGAGTTGGAAAGCTTTGATGTAGTGAAGGCGCTCGAATCCTATTTCGATAACCAGCCTATACAGGTGGGTTTCTGCAATGGGAAAAACCAGAGCATGAATGGCCTTGAGTATCATAAGAGCCCTGAAGTCATCATGGCAGTGACAGACTGTGTGCTGTTTCTCTGCCCATTCGACCACCTCCGGGATTTTGATCAGGTGCGGACTATCGATGCCGAGCTCTTCTACCTGCCTCAAGGTGCAGTTGTCCTGATCAAGGCCAATGTCCTCCATCTTGCGCCCTGCATGGTGGAGCCAGAAGGGTTCAAGGCTATCATAGTTCTGCCCAAGGACACCAACGAGCCGTTGGACAAGGAAGAACTGGAGAAGCGTGATAGCTCCCAGGCGAAGGAAGACCGTCTGCTCTTCAAGAAGAACAAGTGGATGCTTGCTCACCCTGAAAGGGTGCAGCTGGTTAGCCAGCATGTGCATGTGGGTCTGGTAGGTGAGAACAGGATGGTGAATCCCCTCTGATCGCATTCTAGAAAATACTCTTGAACTGCTCATTATTGTGCCATTACAAAGGGAGATACCGAAATGACGGTATCTCCCTTTGCAATAGGCAGGACTACACTAGCATGTTCCTCTGCTATCCAAAAATGGGGAGAACCAGTGAAAGAGATAGTGAATGAAAGCAGAAAGAGAGAAAGAACATACATAGGAATGGGAGAGATGAGAGAGACGGCGTCGTAGGAATCTCTACAACGCCGTCAGTACATATACGCTACTCTCTTATGGGTTTTCAGTCATAAGCTGTATTATCAAGGCTGTGTGACCGTTGCCTGATCAAGCGCAACTGAAGTTTGAGCAAGCAACCGACCATTCATCGATGCATTGGTTTGCACATCAATATTCGTTTTACCCAATACAACTCCCTCAAAGTGAGAAGTTGATCCCAAGGTCACTGTACCAGCAACAACCCAGGTAATATTTTTAGCCAACGCGCCACCAGAAAGAATTACACTCTTTGCAGCTGCTAGGGTAAGATCTCCATCTACCTGGAAGATCCATGTATCAGTGGCAGAGCCATTGAGGGTAAGATTTGTTCCACTGATATTTACCGAACTAGTCCATTTGTAGAGACCAGGGGAGAGGGTTTCACCACCAATTGCACCAGATTTGAGATTTAACCCATCAGGTTCTGTCCTCCCAGCTGCAAAATCATATGCTGTCTCCATATCTGCTACGGCCGTCGTCAAGTTCGAAGGTGTAGGAGAAGTCATATTAGCAGCATAGAGTTTTCCTGTTACCTGGAGGGATGTTGAGTATGTACCATCAGCAAATAGGGTATCAGAGAACCCCGTCAAATATGTTCTGGCTGCTGGGCTCAGTCCTACATCACCTGTGATAGCAGAAGACGGATTAGTTGAAACTCCGGTTTTTGCTAGAATTGCATAATTTCCGGCAGTTCCCAGGTCTACTGCTGATGTGCCTATACCTGTAGAGGTAATGCCTGCTTCACATCCTATAAACGAGACTGCAATCACGATAATTGCAAACATTGAAAGGAGTAATCTTCTTCCTTTTGTATTCTTTTTCATTGAAATCCTCCGGACTTCTTGTATTCGAGGTACGAAGATACTCTTCGTACTATTTGGTATGTTCCAGTAATTTCAATCATGAAAGCACATACTTTATTCTCCTCTACCAGGTTGGCCCTTTTTAGATGAGAAACAGTGTGGAGAGCATGATCCTGACTATACCTAGATGGGTAGAGCAAATGTCCATATTCAGCTATCAGCATCAAGACACTCCACATGTGGGTGGTTTGCATCTTGAACTTATAAAGCTGGTTTCGTCACCGTAGACTGATCAAGCGCAATCTGCGTCTTAGAAAGCAACCTGCCATTCATGGAGGAACTAGTACCCATGGTTATCTTGGTCTCACACAGTACGATCCCTTCAAAATGAGATCCTGTTTTCAAGTCCACTTCTCCTGCGACCTGCCAAACGATATTCTTTGCCTGTGCTCCACCGGAAAGAATCACCTTGAGATTACTGTCAACCGAAAGGTCACCAGTTATTTGGAAAATCCAAGTATCGTTTGCTCCACCATTGATAGTGACATCAGATCCTGTAGTGGTCACTGAACTTGTCCACTTATAGAGACCAGGGGCGAGGGTCTGACCCCCAATTTCTCCAGCATTAAAATTCAACTGATCAGCAGTGATACGCCCAGAGGCATCGGTATATGCTAATACCATATCTTCTACAGCTGTAGTCAGGTTCGTATTGGTAGGGGGTGCCATATCGGCAGCGAACAGGAACCCTGTTACTTGTGGTGAAGTTGCATATCCGGTCGCATCAGTTTGGGAAAATCCTGTCATATAGGATTCGGCTGCTGGGCTTATTCCGACATCCCCTGTGATAACAGAAGAGGGAACTGTGGAAATTCCGGTTTTTGCCAAGATTACGTAGTTACCTGCTGTTCCCAACAAGACCGGGGAAGGCCCAGTTCCTGCAGGAGCGGTGGTAAAACTCCAGACTTTATTCTCTGTCATTGCAATATTCGAAAGCGTTTTTACTCCCGTTGTCACCGTAGCGATATACACTTTCGAATTACTGAGAATTGCTGATGGTGCAAAAACAGCTTTCTTGTTGGCTACATCATACGTGACGGTCCCCGCAACATTTGCACCATCTTTGCTTACAGTGAAGCTACTGCTCGAGATGGTTGTCGAATCCATGGATTCCTTGAACGTTGCGGAAATGGTGGCATGTATGGCAGCATCTGTTGCTCCTTTGGAAGGAGAGGTTGCAGTCACTTCAGGGGGATCATTCTGTGCAATGTCAGAATCACATCCAACAAAGGGGATGGCAATTAGGATAATTGCAAACATCGATAGTACTAATCTTCTTATAATCTTATTTTTTTTCATTGAAATCCTCCGGATCTCTTCCTTCACTACGCACCGAGCGCATCTCCTTATTGGAGAGATGCTTTGCTCTGAAAACTTATTTGTTCTTATTGATGCCCTGCATGGGGCTTCACTTAAATCCTTTTACAGGGATGATAATTCCGCAAAACAAGAACTCCTGAGAGAGCTCAACTCGGAATACACCTGTAATGGGTGAGATGCATGAAAGAAAGAATTGTTCTTGATGGAAATATTGCCAACGAACTCTGTGCAAAGACCTTGCATTTACAGGGAATAGGGTTGGTCATCTGTTGTGTGGCGAGTAGCGATATACCCTAGCACGGGTCAGCGCTTACAAGCTCTGGGAGGAATCTGATTACTCAAAGAGACCTTCTTGTGTGTAGTATCAATCAAATTGTATGCATTGTCAATCATTATACGTTAATTTCTATTAATATAAACTAATTTTTATCAAATATAACCTTTATTTGTTAAGAATCATCTAAAAGGTATTTTATAGCGATTATTTACCATTAATACGAAGTAACTACATATAAAATGTATTTTTCGCTAATTTCTACTATTTGGGTATATTGTATCTACAAGTTATTGATGTTTTATGGCTATTAGTTGATACTATGTTCATGTCAACATTAAAGAGCCCAGTCCTTACCTTACAAGAGTGTTCTGAATACCTAAAAATCGCAGAATCTACGATTTATGTTCTTGCACGCAACGGGAGGATCCCTTGCCAGAAAGTAGGCAGGAACTGGCGTTTCAACAAAGACGCTCTGGATAGGTGGTTAGCTGGAGAGATTACCCTCCCTGACTCTAAGTGAGACAAAACGATACCACATTAGCGTGCAATCCTTAGCACATTAGAAAAAACCTGTATCACTCCACATGACAGGAGAGACTCCGTCAGTTAGAAGTCTCTTCTGCATATGGCAGAGCTATCGTGAGTTTGTTCAGAAAGATCAGCGATTATCAGTCATCATACAATTCAAACAGGTCGTTGTCGTATGCCTCTTTTGCACCAGTATAGGCACTCTCAGGGGATGTGAATTTCCCTACAACCGATGATTCGTATGGGGCCAAGACAAAATACCCATCCAGAAATTCGTAGATATGATTGAAATAGGTTGTCCCCGTCCCCCCATCTTGTTCAAAACTCTCAATATAAGTAGCGTTCACTTCCATCCACTAAAAAAATCCTCTTTCTTAATGCAAAACGGGTTTTCATCATTTGCCTCACTATCCAAAGAGAGAATCTTACCATAATCAAGTTCTTCATAAGGCTCTTTGCCCAAGGAAATATAGTCGGTCGAAAGTAAAACCATTTCTAAGAATGAATATCTTCCCTCTATTGAACCTTCATGAGCATTAGCCAAAAAAACTCATTGTGCAGCTCCACTACATAGTTCACTATGGGGGAGACTCTTTCCTCCTCAGAACAAAACAAGGTTTTTCTCACTGTTCCTTCTTGCATGAAGAAAGCATACAGATCATCATCACAATATGCACCGACATAACAATCGAGCTCTCTGGGGAAAGTGTAGATCAACAAGCTTGCAGGAAGCCATGGCAGTTCAATCTCATCTTTTGACAGATACGTACTCAATTTCTGTCTGTAAGGAGTGCACGTCATGGAATCGAAAGACCTGTCCTGAGTATACCTGACCCTGTAATAGCGCCCCTCGTAGAAATAGCCCTAAAAGAGGGGGTGCTCCACCATGGAGCGTGAAAAAAGCAATTCTCCGTCTTTCACAAGCTCTTCATACAATTCTGATTCGCTCTTGCCAAACCAATCTTCTTTGGCCGCAGCGAGGGTTGGATATTCAAGAAACACTCCGTCGCCAATGATGTAGTACTTGTCGTCAGACGTATTGATCCCGCTGGTACCATCGAACAAGTTCAGGTAGTTATTGTTTTCTTCCTCGATATACTCTGCCAGCCTCGTTGTGCTTGGTTTGACTCCATTACTGAAATGCATAGGGGGTACCTCTCCGTATAGGTGAATTTGGGATAGTTGGCGGGAAGCAATTCTGACAATCTTTCCTTACAGTATTGGCAAAATTAAAATGTGAAAACAATCCCAAAATGACATGGTACAAGAGACGCAAAAGAGCCGCCGACTAGCAGAGGCTCTCTTTGCATTATGCTGGGTTGTAGTATCTGTTTCTCATCCTTATGTGAAGATGATCACTGCTCATCATCCTCATACTCTCCATCGCCATACTCCTCCTTCGCTCCAATATACGCACTCTCAAACGAAGTGTACTTCCCCAGGACTGAACGCTCATTGTAATCAAGGACAAAGAATCCATCAAAGAACTCGAAGATATCGTATGTGCATATATCACCCATCTCATCTTCTCTCTCATAGCTACCATCAAAGTCAGCGTTCATCTCAATAAATTCAAACAACCCCGCATCGGAAATATAGTCAATCTCCTCATCATGTGCCTTACGATCCAACAAGCAGACACTGACATAGTCAATCTCTTCATAGGGTTCCTTGCCAATGGTTGCATAGTCTGTCTCCAACAAGGCGGCCTCGATGGATGAGAATCGTCCTTTGACAGAGTATTCAATGGGGCATACTACGAAAAACTCCTTATTGAACTCCATGATATACCTGACTTCAGGGATCTCGCCTTCCTCTGATGAGCTGAACAGGGTTTTCCTAAACTCCCCTTCATCCAGAAACCAGTAGCACAGATCTATATCAAAATAGATCTCTGTTGATTGATCCATTTCACGAGGAAAGGTAAAGGTTGACAAGCCTGCAGGAAGCCCTGTTAGTATCATCATTGTTCCAAACTCATCATTTTTCATAATCTGCTCACTTTCATGATCCCTTTTGATCGTTTCCTTATCTATCTCACTACTGGGTTTGACCCCATTGCTGTATTGCATGCGTCACCTCTTTATATTCCCGAACCTACCAAGCATCCTTATCGGCCTGCTGGTAGGCAGTATATGCCAACAACCACCTTATGCGATAGATAGCGAAGCAATATTTGCATTGGAATGCTCTATCGCTTTGGACCTGTGAAGACAGGTTTCATCATCATACGCATACATAGTGAAAGGGAAGCTGTTTGTAGCAGCTTCCCTTTCTCTTCTATGCCTACAAATAAGACCGAAGGCCGCTTGTTAGGCGGCCCTCAGCTGAACATTACTTGGAGATGAGCATCGTCTTCGGATCGAGACTGACACCCATGAGTTTCCCATTTTGCGTAGTGCGGGATTTCACCAAGGTCATTACAACCTTATCGCGATCCTCATTGTAGATGAGGCCGATCAGGACATCGATCAGATGTGTGTACTTCTGCATGGTATTGGGAACACCAAACTCATCGTAGGCCACATCTGCACGTACTGGAGATACGCTGAACCATACTTCCAGGTTCATATCCAGTGCGAACTGCTTGATCTTCTTCACATCATCTTCGGTAGCTACGGTAAGTTTGTACCCATCAAAGAGAATCGCATCCGCCTTGAAAGATCCATGCTTGATAAGAGTTTCCAAACTGGAGAGCACCTTATCGATGGTGACGTTCTCCTGGCTGAAATTCATTACAACACGGTTGGATAGAATGTTATTGTACACGGAAGCAGCATCAGCAAGGCTTCTTCCTTCAGAAACTTCACGAAACACTTCCTTATACCAGTTGATGACGTGCTCGACATTTCCAGAGAAGGAAACGTGGATCACATGCTGGCCCCGCAGAAGTTTATCGGTGGCTAGGTGTACCAGACACGCTGTCTTTCCTACACCATGACGAGATACAAGTACGCCCAGATTACCACGACCGAGTCCTCCATCAAGGGATTCCTCAAATACACGAAGCGGACTCAAGTCGTTCAACTCTTGGATTTCCATATTGCTCACCTCCCAGAAGATTTGTTGTTCTGAACCCAGTATACTATAAAAAAGTCCAATTGGGTAGGAATTTGCACCAAAGAGGAAATTCCAAAAAAATACCCCCTCTGCAAATGATACTTTGCAAGGGGGGAAATACTTGATACAAGAGAGACTATTTCTGGTCTTTCCTGCGCTTTTCCTGGTAAGCAAGTTTCAGCTGTTCGGAAACACTCATGGGAACCTTGCCATATTTGCTAAGCTCCATGGAGAACTCACCTTTACCCTGAGTCAAGGAACGGAGGGTCGTTGAGTACCCGAACATCTCAGAAAGTGGGACGTCTGCATACACTGTACACATGGCAAGATCTTCAGTTGAACTTACGATAATACCACGTCTCTGGTTGACTGAGGCGAACAAGCTTCCCTGGAATTCGGTGGGAGCCACAACCTCAACCTTCATGATGGGTTCGAGGATGACAGGCTTGGCCTTCTCAAAAGCCTCCCTGAAAGCATTGAGTGCTGCAGTCTGGAAAGCCTGGTCGGAGGAGTCAACTGCGTGCCAGGCACCATCGTTGACAACAGCCTTGACACCAAGGATGGGGAACCCGACCTGGGTACCCTTCTTCATTGCAGCCTGGAAGCCCTTATCACAAGAGGGGATATATTCGGTTGGGATTGTCCCGCCCTTGATCTCATCTACAAACTCGTAATCCTTGGGATCTTCACCTTCCACTGCCTCTGCAAGAGGTTCGATATATCCGGCGACGCGGGCATACTGCCCTGATCCACCAGTCTGTTTCTTGTGGGTGTAGTTGAATGCCGCACGCTCAGTGATAGCCTCGCGGTAGGCAACCTCAGGCTGACCAATCTCTACTTCCGCCTTGTACTCACGCTTCATGCGCTCGACATAGACTTCAAGGTGCAACTCTCCCATTCCCTGGATAATTGTCTGGTTTGACTCAGGATCGACATAGGAACGGAATGTGGGGTCTTCCTTGGTAAAGCGGTTGAGAGCCTTGCCCATGTTGTCTGCAGCCTTCTTATCAAGTGGCTTGATAGCCAGCGATATGACAGGATTGGGGACATACATGGAACTGAGAGAGTAGTTCAGCTTAGGATCACAGAAGGTGTCACCTGAAGCACACTCGATACCGAACAGCGCGGCAATTTCACCACATCCTGCTTCGGAGAGGTCTTCCATGTTATTGGAGTGCATCCTGATAAGACGACCAACCCTGAACTTCTTACGGCTACGGGTATTGAACAGTTCGTCTCCCTTCTTCACCTTTCCCTGATAGACACGGATGTAGGTGAGCTGGCCATACTGGCCATCCTCAAGCTTGAAGGCAAGTACAACAGGGGGGAGGTTCTCATCAGAAGGAAGAATAATCTCCTCCTCATTGTTATCAAGATCCAGAGCCCTGTTGGTTACATCCCCTGGATTGGGAAGATAGCTGACAACAGCATTAAGCAGAGCCTGAATACCCTTATTTTTGTAGGCAGTACCCATTAGGACAGGAACCATTTGCAAAGCAATGGTAGCCTTGCGGATCTCAGTGTTGAGGAGCTCTTCAGTGAGCGTCTCCTCAAGCATAGCTTCCATTACCGCGTCAGAGCACATGGAGATACTGTCAAGCATCTCTTCGCGCTTGGCCTTCGCCTCTTCGAGCAACTCGGAGGGAATCTCTGCGATGCGCATCGCATCCTGGGCAGGGCCATCATCGAAGTAGAGGGCCTTCATGGTGACGAGATCCACAACACCCTTCATCTTGTCTTCGAGACCAATGGGAATCTGCATCAGCACTGCATTCAGGCCAAGCTTTTCAACCAGTTGCTTCTTTACACGGTAGGGATTAGCCCCTGTACGGTCACATTTGTTGACAAATGCAATGCGGGGAACATGATATCTCTTCATCTGGCGGTCAACGGTTATCGACTGACTCTGCACACCTGCAACAGAACAAAGCACGAGTACCGCTCCATCGAGAACACGCAAAGAACGCTCTACTTCAATGGTGAAGTCAACGTGTCCAGGAGTGTCGATGATGTTGATCTCAGTATCCTTCCACATAACATTTGTTGCTGCAGAAGCGATCGTAATTCCACGTTCTCGCTCAAGCTCCATGCTATCCATGGTCGCTCCAACGCCGTCCTTACCACGAACTTCATGTATTTCGTGGATTTTATTGCAGTAGTAGAGGATGCGTTCGGTGAGAGTAGTCTTACCCGAGTCAATGTGGGCACTAATTCCGATGTTCCTCATGTTTTGCAAATCAGCCATACTATTAAACCTCTATAATATAGAATACAAGCGATGCTACAGAAATTTCTGCAACTATAATTGTCCGTATTGAAAGAGCCTTTAGTTTCCTGTATACCCATATGCTGCAATGAGGAAGGGATAGAAACACGGCCCGCAAACTACCATAGTGTAGCGTACCTTGTGGATAATATTACAATAGGGGTTTTTGTGCAATCCCTTTTGCCAACACAATCCTTTTCCGACTAGATAATTGTGTGCTACAATAGCTTTGAGGTATGCCATGAAAACCATTTTTACAAAAATACGGGAAGGGGAGATACCCTCCATAAAATTGCATGAGGATGCACTTTGTACCGTTATCTTGGATATAAACCCTGTACATAAGGGACATCTGCTGGTCATTTCCAGCGAGAGCTACCCTACCTTCGGCGAGTGTCCCCTTCCTACACTGAACCATCTTATGGATATCGCCCAGCAAGCGGATAAGAAACTACGAACAGTCCTCGGATGTGACGCTACCAATCTCATCATCAACAATGGGCCGGCAAGCGGCCAAGAGGTTCCCCACCTCCATATCCATATCATCCCCCGCTATACCAATGACGGGCAGAAGTTTGGATTCACCAAAGAGACCTATGCTGATGGCGAAATGGCCAAGTATGGGAAACAGTTGGAATTCTGAATATGAAAGCATGCCACCACTGCCATACAGCCATTGATCCTCTTCTGTCGGTAGGAACCCACACCCTCTGCCCCAACTGTGCAAAACCCTTGCACAGCTGTTATAACTGCAGGTTCTACAGTCCTGGAGCCTATCATGACTGCCTCGAAGGGGTCGATGAGGTCATCGAAGAGAAAAAAGAAGCGAACTTTTGTGATTTCTTTATGCTGGGTGAAGACAGCCAAGAGGAAGATCGTAAAAAAGCCGAAGCAAAAAAACGGGCGGAAGCCTTCTTCACCATCTAAGGAACCGACTATGAACAGACGACGTACCATCATTTTGCTGTGCACCCTCCTGCCTCTCTTCCTTATGGGGTGTCAGACCTATACCTCTTCCAAAGGGAAAGCAGCCATAGAGCCCATAGCCTCCATCTCCGATGAAAAGATCATCACAAAACCCTCAGTCCTTCAGGAACAGCAAGAGGCCTTGTTGAAAGAAAAAGCCTTGCAGGAGCAACAGGAGCAAGCCGCCCTTGTCGCCCGACAACAACAAGAGATGGAGGAGAAGATTGCCTTTCTCACCGAGAGGGAAACGGAGCTCGAAAACTCACTGGCCGCTTTGAACAGTCGTCTGGAAACAGCAACTGAAGAAAATCAGCAACTTGTCGATTCGCTCACTGTGCTCTCTTTGGAAAAGGAAGCCATCACCCTCGAAACCCAACAATCAGCAAAAGAGAGTGCACAGCGTATCGAACAGCTGAGTCAAGAAAGCTCAGAGAGCATCGAACAGCTGAACCAAGAGAACGCACAGCGCATTGAACAGCTGCAGAGCCAGAATGCAACGCTTGCTAACGAGATATCAGAACTGCAAAGCCTGATAGAAGAGAACAAAACTATCCAACAGGAGCAAAAGGCAGAACGTCTGCTCCTCGAGCAAGAAAGAGATGCCCTGCTAGAGGAACAGCAGAAGGCATACCTCACCTCGTTGCAGGACCTCACTGACGAACGTGATGCCCTTGCCTCTGAAAATCGCATGCTCAAGGCACAGCTCGAAGAAAAAACGCTGACCATCGAAGAGAAGGTCAGGCTCGAACAACTGCGAAACGATGAAGCCAAACGCCTGGAGCAGGAGAAGTTAGAAAAACGCCAGGAGCTGGAAGCCGAACAACAACGACTCGCATCCCAAGAGGAAGCAAAGCGACTGGCTCTGGAAAAAGAGTGGAGACAGATTCCCCCTCTTGATGAGATCACCTACCCAAGGCTCTATAAGACAGAGAACCCCACATCCTTCGCAAAGGAGGGGGAAAAGCTACGCACCCTGATGCTCCCCTTGGATGATGTCCCTTGGAAAGAGAGCTCTATCGTAATAGAAGTGCACAAGAGCATCAGCGATCTTGACATTCCCATTGTCTTTGTTACCGGCCATATGGAGAATGTGATAGCTCTGGTCAAGGAGATGCGCAGCAATGCAGCCCTCTTCAGCACAGGGGCCATCATAACCAGCTTCCCTATCCAGGATTTGGGCACCTATGGCATGGAGATACAGTACCACGAGAAGAAAAACCTTCGCCTCATAGTGGCGAACCTCCCTGAGTATCAGGTGATGCAGCAGTTCACCCGAGAAGAGCCCTGGCAAGCCACACAGAAAAAGCTCACAAAAGACAGGCTCACCCATCTACAAGGAGTACTAGGAGAAGGTTCTCGTACGGTTGCCACCCTTCTGGGAGCATCCCTGTACGAGCCATCCTATCGTGATTGGAATACCTTCAGCCCTGTAGCATATCGCCAGATAGACTACCTGTGGCCACTTTCGGCCTTTCTGGAGGACGAAGGATTTTTCGATACCTACAGGCTCACCCACTTTAGCGAAGCGACCAATGCGGGCAATACGCTTGTCACCCCGACGTGGGGCGAACGGGTCGACTTCATCTACAGCAGAAAGGTACTCCCCCTGGAATCAGCGATGCTGACCATCGGGGGAGAGTCTGCTCCAGATGAAAGGGGTATCTCCCGATTTGGAATCCTGGGAACCTTCCTTGTCCCTTGAATCAGGACTTGTCCGGGTGTGAACTCGGCTCACCAACCACTTCAGCCTCACCCTCTATGGTGCTGTTGCTGTACTGCCGGGAGAGCTTTCGTATGCGCATCGACCATACAAACATCGCCAGACCCGAAGCAAGCAAGACCACCCCTACCAGCTTGAGAAGCAGGCTTCCTATCTGGGTGGGGAAGGCAAAGAACAGGACGGCAAGCACTACAGAGAAAAGTGCTTCCGAAAGCAAGGGCGCTACACTGATATTTCCCTTGCGCAGGTAAAAAGCCTGGAAAAGCGAGATGACAGCTGAAATCAAGAGCTGGACTGCAAGGATATAGAGCAGTATGTGTGTGCTGAAATTCTTTGTGGTCAACGAGAGTACTATCACCAGAATACCCACAGCAATGTTGACCAGGCCCTTGATGACCAGAGCCCCCCTGTTGCGTGGCCCTAGTGCATAGATACGCATGGAGATAAGGGAGTTGATTCCGGTTATCACCATTCCCAGTCCAAGCAATGCGACGAATGCCTTTGCAAAAGACTCGCCCTGGAACATCATGTAGATGCCAAGTATCGACAGTATTGTTGCTAGCACTGCAGTTGTATTAAGATGCCTTTTCATAAATGAATCTGCCATGACACGCTCCTTTTTCTGGTATTATTTACAGATAAACCATTTTTCTTTATGGTACAGGGAGCGACAAAGCAAGTAAAGGAGTAGAGGCGCCAATGTACAGATATCTTTTTTTTGATGCTGACGGAACTCTCTTTGATTTCCATGAGGCGGAGAACAGGGCATTTTTTCAGATGACAGCAAAGCTTGGATTCGAGGCAACAGCAAAGCAGCTAGAGACATACAAAGCCTGCAATGAAGCGTGCTGGAAGGCCTTTGAGCGCTCTGAAATCACCCAGGCAACCCTTAAGGTCAAACGCTTTGAGGATTTCTTTTCCGCTGAGGCCATACCCCTTGATGCCACATTGGCAAGCAAGACCTACCAGGGCTATCTCGCACAACAAGGGATTCTCTATGAGGAGAGCCTGCCGCTACTGGATGCACTCACCGAACGGGGCTATACCCTCTACCTGGCATCAAACGGCATTGCAGAGGTACAGCGCGGACGCATTGCACAATCCGAGACAGGCAGGTATTTCAAGGATATCTTTATCAGCGAGGAAATCGGATCTCAGAAACCAGACTCCCAGTTCTTCTCCTTCATGCTAGAAAGAACGGGACTGGAAGCAAAGAGGAGCGAGTGCCTGATGATCGGGGACAGCCTCACCAGCGACATCCAAGGAGCCTTTTCCTATGGGATGGACACCCTTTGGATCAACATGGGTGGAGCGCATACGAACGCCACCGGAGTTCAGCCTACCTATGAGATGCATAGCCTCTCTGAGATACTCTCTCTGTTTTCGCCTCTCTATTGAGCGTTTTCCACGCTCTTGAGCTCAACTTGAACGATGAGCAGGGTATTGGGATCGATGTTCTGGGTGCCTTCCTTGCCATAGCCTAGCTTGGGATGGATCCAAAACTGATATTTTGAACCTTCGTTCATGAGCTTCACCCCTTCTATGAATCCCGGCACTCCAATTGTCTTAAGCTGGAAGCGGGATGAGTGACCCCTCTCATAGGATGAGTCCACCACCTGACCATTGAGCAAGACCATCTGGTAATTGAGCTCGACCATCTGATCGCCAGTGGGCTTGGCCCCCTGGCCTTCTGTGAGGACCTTATACTGCAGACCAGAATCGGTCACCTTGACCCCTTTCTGATCCTTGTTGAGCTCAAGGAATGACTCGGCTCGCATAAGGTTCTCACTTGCAATGGCATCCTGTTCGATCTGGGCTATCTCCAACATCTTGTTCTGCACTTCATACAGGACTTTGGACATCTCCTCCTGGGAAAAGAACCCCGAACCAGTCTGAGCATCAAGGGCTCCCTTGGCAAAGAACTCGCTGTCAAGGTTGTCAAAACCCTGCTGTATCATAGTCGAGTAGAGCATGTAGCCATAGGTATAGCTGAAGCGCTCATCGAGTGTGACAGGCTTGGGCTTGTCCTTGATGGAGTCATGGACCACTATCTCGGTCTTTGTCTGGGCAACTGGGGGCGTAGGGGCTGTCAGGACGGGGGCAGGAGTGTTCACCACAGGCTGTTCTTCTGACCCTCCGCAACTGACAAGAGGGAGTAACACGATACAAGACGAGATGCAAACAAGGAAAAATTTCTTCACGGCACAACCTTCCGCTGCAGGGGTATTTGCCTCCGCTCTCGCCCCTACATGCCAGGGCGCGCGCTACCTTGGATCGTACTGTCAATCACCCCGAGATGACAGCAACAACCAAGAAGAGGCTTGCATACAGAAAACTGTAACGCACATAGTGCGAAACGTCCAGCAAAACATTATAAATCACCGCTCTACGGACAAAAAAATCGCTTTACCGGGTGAATACGCTCTGACCTTTGCTGTCTATTGCCACGATAACAGGAAAATCCTCCACTTCCAGCTCCAAAAGTGCCTCAGGTCCCAACTCGGAAAACGCGAGGGTTTTCACCTGCCTTACCGTCGAGGCATAGAGGGCTCCACACCCTCCGAACGCCTGTAGGTAGAGGGCTCGGTTGTGTATGATGGAGGAGACAACCTCAGGGCTGCGAGGCCCTTTCCCTATCATGACCCGAAGGCCCTCATCCAAAAGGCGAGGGGCAAAAGGGTCCATGCGGGCACTGGTGGTAGGCCCGCAGGATCCGAGAGGGAATCCTTCAGGCGCGGGAGAAGGCCCCATATAGTAGATGGCCTCTCCTTGGAGCTTGATAGGAAGCTCCTCATTGTTTTGCAACAGGGCAAAAAGCCTGCTATGCACCTGGTCTCTTCCCACATAGAGCTTGCCACTGAGCAAGACCTGGTCAAAGGCGTTGAGGGAGAGCAACTCGTCTTCCTGTATTGGCAACCGAATCCTACGCATCCTCTCCCTCCCAGACGATCACAGCCTTGCGGTCTGCCCAGCAGTTGATGGAAACAGAGAGCGGCATGCCCGCTATATGGGTAGGCTCCTCTTCTATTGCAACATGCAAGGCGGTAACCCTGCCACCAAAGCCTCCTGCCCCTATCTTGAGGGCTTGGACTGAGCTGAGGATATCCTCTTCAAGCTTGGCGTATAAAGGATCCGGATGGGATGTACGCGCATCACGCAGAAGCGCACGCTTGCTCAGGTATGCTGACCGATCCATAGTCCCGCCGATGCCCACCCCGATAAAGATGGGAGGACAGGGTTTGCCCCCTGCAAGGCGCACAATATCACACACAGCCTCAATGACCGCTTGAGGCCCGCCTGTCGGATTGAGCATCCTTACCGAGCTGCAGTTCTCACTGCCAAAGCCCTTGAGCAAGACCCGTATGGTAAGGCCCTCCCCATCGACAAGGTTCCAATAGATGATGGGAGGGAGGTTGTTGTTCGTGTTCTTGCGAGAAAAAACCGGGTCAGTAACCACAGAACGCCTGTAGCAGGCCTTCTCGACCGCCTCACGACACCCATCGCTGATAGCAGTTTCAATCTTTGCCACTTTCATCGGACAGCTTCGGCCCAAGTCAACAAAGACAACAAACATGCCGGTGTCCTGACACATGGGCAGAGCCTTCTTGTCCGCAATCTCCAAATTCTGCAGGATGGCATCAAAGACAGCCAGACTTGTCCTGCTTCCCACATCAGAGGCATATGTCTCCTCTGTTCTCCTGCCCTCTCTTATGCAGGAAAGGACATCAGGGGGAAGCCTGACCGCAGCGTCCTGCAACGCTTCACTAATTTTCCTCGAAAGCATCATCATTATCTACCTTCCAGTTGGGATCATATAGCCATGGGCGGGTCGCAAAATAGTTGCCTACCAGATTGAGCAAGGCAAGAGCCAGCGCCAAACCGACAACAAGGCCCATAAAATCAGCTGCTACATCCATCCATTCGCGGGCTCTTCCGAAAAAAGGCTGCAACAACTCGACGGCAACACCAAACAGCAACCCAAAGCTTAGTGTCATGATGATGGACGGCCCTGCCCACGAGGTGAGGTGAAGCGTCGAATGAGGTTTCCTGCCTTCCTTTTTTGCCTTCCCTGAACCAGGAATTTGCAATGTCGCTACAAATAGGGAGAAGCCCAAAGCTGCATAGGCGACCATATGGTCGCCCTTGTCTGCAAAGGGAATCCAAGAGACATTAGGATACTGCTCTTTGGGCATGAACGAAAAATATAGGATGGCGATCAACACAAAGAAGGTGAGGATGATGCCCACTGTCCTGAGTATTGTCTGTAACGGAAGCCGGTCTTTCATGTCAAATCCCCTTGCCACACATCTCGCTTCTCCATTGTCTGCTCAAGAAGAGATAGAAATGCGTTTTTGTCCGGAAACGTCCTCGGAGCCACTAACCTATGGTTAGGAGTCTCGCATATCAGCCGTTCCACCACAATGGTTTTTTTCAGATGTCTGAGAAGACAGATGCTGTTCTCCACATGCCTTCTCAGGGAGGCTACACTAACCTCCCCTTGGGCATACCAGTCATTCAATCTCGTCCCTCCACAGACATGGAGGTTGTGAATCTTCACAGCCTCACTGTCTGCCTTGGTAATCCAAGAGCATGTCTGTATGAAATCTTCCCGGGTCTCACCTGGCAGGCCCACCACTATATGAGTACAAACACCAATACCCCGAGAATGTAACGAATGTGCACTACGAATATAACAATCCGGATCATGATCCCGTCCGATTAGCTCCAAGGTCTTTGCATTTGCAGTTTGGAGACCCAGTTCCACCCAAACCTTGCTGACACGACTCTTGTACCCTTGCAGCAGGTCGAGCACCTCATCTGTTATGCAGTCAGGTCTGGTGGAGATGATCAGTTCGACAAAGGGGCCCTCTTGCAAGGCCGCCTCATAGAGGGCCTTGAGCGTCTCGACATCTGCATAGGTGTTGGTCCAGGCCTGGAAGTAGACACTGAACAGCTCGGTCTTGTAACGGCGTTTCAAGAAGGCGCGACCGTGTGCTATCTGCTCCTTGATAGAAGAGCATCTCTGCTCAAGGGAGAGCATCGCAGGAGGCGCTTGGGTACTGATTTTCTCATCAAATGGCCCGGAATGAGTGTAAGCGCTCTCCTTTGTCCTCTGGTACATCGCAACGGCCCCCGTACCGTCACAAAAGGCACAGCCACCTTGCCTCCCTTCATCACGGTTGGGACATGAGAAGCCCGCATCAATGCCTATGCGATAGACACGTTTTCCATAGACAGATTCAAGGTGTGCAGCATACTCTCTCCAACGTACTCTCATCAGAGGATCTCAATGGCCAACGAAACCTGACCCTGGACACTAGCACCGAGGCGTATGATGACATCCCCCAAGGGAGTCTGAAGACCCATCCCAACACTCAGCCCGGCATCAACCTCCATGGGAGAGGAAAACCAGAACCCTGAAGGGGAGGGGGATCCTGCATACGGGTCAAAGGTGTCCATCACAGCCAGCTTGGCAGCGATCTGCAAAAAGGAGTTAAATCCGAGAAAGCTCTCAATGCTATGCTGATACATTCCGCCTAACAGGGCAACATCCCGCTTCAAAGAACCAGCGCTATACCCGGGAAACGCACTGAGCCCTCCAATATCCACATAGGATGTGAGCAAAGGACAGGGCAAGCGCATCATCGCCAATTGGACTTCGTACCCTAGTGAAGAGGCCCCGGTGATGCTGAAGCGCTGGTCCCAAGCGGCCTGAAGGCCAAAGACAGGAGTCTCAAACCTGCCAAGCATAGCCCAGAACTCCCCGCGCACACCGGAAGGGGAAAATACAGTGAGCTGGGTATCCCAGACGAGCGAAGCATAGAGGGAAGGGACGGCAAAGAATGGGGGATCCCAACTGTTGCCATAGAGATAGAACAACTCAACCATGCCTCCGAAGTCCAGCCTCCCGTAATCAAGGAATCTGTAGAGCATGCTCAAATCAATGGTGAAGCCCTGATCAAGGGAGACCTCCCTCGCACCGTTTACCATGCTGTTCAGAGGGGTGAATCCACCACCCTCGTAGGCAAGGGAAAAATCCAAGTCCAAGGAGGTGTGGGGAGAGGTATGGAAGGGGTAGAGCATTGAGGCCCTCAACTTGGAAGTCTGTCCAAGGGTAGCCAAAATCTCCAGGGAGAATTTGGAGTCCATCAGGTTGGATATGCGTGCATTGATACGGGCATCTGCTGAAAGCCAAAGAGTCCCATTGGGAGTATTGTTTGAGATGCCGCTAGAGCCACTGAAGCCAAGGCTGATGTTGGATTCGCTCTTCTTGCGAGACTGGACATATACCACAAGGTTACCCTTACCATTCTGTATAAAAGCCATCTGGTAGCTTGCTGAGGAGAGGCGGTAATGCTTCTTGACCAAAGAGAGGGATTGGCTGAGCTTCCGTTGTGTCTCTTCGCTCAGCGGAAGGCCGACAAATTCAGAGAAATGCTCCTTCTTGGGAATATCGGCAGAAGGAAAGAGTGATAAATCGACCACCCTGATAGTAGCTATGATAGGGTCATCCTTACTGAGATAGGTACCATCTCTTTCAGAATCCTTGAATTCCAGAGGACGATCGACGGAAATACGGCTGGCAAGTTCTGAAAATTCCATTTCCTTTTTTTCACAGGCTTTCTCCCCTTCCTTGATGATTTGCTCATACTTGTTGAAGTCGAGAGGAAGGATGTACGCCAACTCGGGGAATATCAGAAGATCTGCAGAGGGATACTGTCGTCTCACCACACCCTGGGTTACCAGGGTCATGGTCTGCATGACCATGCTGGAGAGGGATCCCAACAGCCTTTCCGGATCCTGGAGAGTGGCATTGACGTCACAGGCAATTATGATGTCATAGCCGAGGCTTTTGGCAAGCTCTATCGGAAGATTATCAACCACCCCTCCATCAACAGCATAGGTGCCGTCCCCTTGGGGATACGGGGTGAATATGATGGGTATGGAGATGCTCGAACGTACAGCTGTGATCAGCGATCCTCTCGTGTAGACGATCTTCTCTCCTGTTACCACATTGGCACTGACACATCGGAAGGGAATTTCCAACTCGTCAAAATCAAGATAATCGGGAAGCTTGGAGAAGGTTGCTGAGAGCATCTCCATAACAGCCTGGTCGCCTAGCAACCCAGGGGTGGTTCCAAACCCTTCCTTATCAAAGCCCAAGGAGAATATATTGCTATGGGTAGGTTGAAAGGCCTCAGCTATCTCATACGAATAAGAGACAGTGCTGTTCGCAAACATGGAGGAGTATTTGGGGTTCTCAGCTATGGCTCGGATCTCTTTGGGGCTATACCCAGAGGAATAGAGGGCGCCTACCAAGGCACCCATACTGGTACCCACCACCATATCGATGGGGATGCCATACCGCTCTATAGTTTCGATCACCGCAATGTGCGCTAGCCCCCTAGCCCCGCCTCCCGACAGCACCAGTGCCACCGAAGGTCTTGCAGCAAAGAGAGAAGAGCTACATACAAGTACAACAAGCACCAAGAGAGCTCGCCTTTTCATGGTTATCCTAACTTTGTCCCTAGGAACGTTCGATTACCTGGTAGGAATGAGGCCCAGTCCATCTCCCTGCGTTTCTCCAGCTGCAGGCGGTCGATCCAGAGAAGACCATCACCACAGGCTATGGCAATACCCTTACTTTTTTGCTTGGATACGACCGTTCCCACTCCAATGTCTGGGGGTACAGGATCAGAGCCTGCATCCTTGAGTGAGCCGACAACAGAAGTGATAAACAGTGTCTCCCCGCCAAAAGTAGTATACGCCTTTGGCCAGGGATGCATAGCCCGTATCAGGGCATGGAGAGCCTTTGCCGGAAGGTTCCAGTCAATACTGGCCATCTCGCGCGTAATAAGGGAGGTATAGGTAGGCTCTCCCTTTTGGGGGACGAACATTGCCGATCCCTCAGATACCTTTTTCAAGGCATCCACGGCCAATAAGGCAGCTTTTCCTTTGACAAGGTCTGTCAGGGACTGGGTAGTCTCATCACCTTGCAGTGGAAACTCCTCAGAAACAAGCAGATCCCCGCTGTCCATCTCAGGGGCAAGGCGCTGGATGCTTATTCCTGTATGCTCATACTGGTTGAGTATGGCTCCCTGGATAGGGGAAGGACCCCGCAAAAGAGGGAGCATTGAGGGGTGTATATTAAGCTTTTCACCTGAAAAGAGGGAGAGGAACCTAGGACCGAATATCTTGCCGTAGGCAAAGCAGACCAAGGTGTCACATCCATAGGAGGCTACAAGGGTGCGAGCTTCAGTGCGCAGGCTTTCTGGCTGCAATACAGGAAGGTCGAGGGCGAGGGCCTCCTCCTTGACAGCAGAAGGGAGCAAGGCCTTTCCCCTCGATCCCTTCTTATCAGGATTGGTCAGAACCGCACCCACTTCAAACTGTTCTGCCAATGCACGAAGAGTGGGGACAGCAATATCTGCTGTCCCTGCAAACAGAATCCTCACGCCTTGCGCCTCTTTTCCGAACGATGCTTCTTCTCATAGGCCTTTACCATACTCAGTCGGTCTTCTTCAGTAAGACGATCGATGAACAAGGTACCGTTAAGATGGTCATTCTCGTGTTGGATCGCCCGTGCAAGCAGACCCTCCGCCTTGACGGTAAAGGGTTTCCCCTCGATATCCTGGGCCTGAACACTAACCCTTGCAGGTCGCACGACATCATGCCAGACACCGGGAATGGAGAGACAACCCTCTTCTGAACAGTCGGTCTCAATGGAAGTCTCGAGTATCTGGGGGTTAATATATGCGCGTTTCTCCACTCCGTGGATATTTATCACAAACAGGCGTAGCGATACGCCGACCTGAGGGGCGGCAAGCCCGACGCCATCGGCTTCGGACATTGTTTCAAACATGGCATCGACAAGGACGCGAAGCCCGCTGTCGAATTTGGTAACTGGCTGGCACTTCTCTGTGAGTACCTCTTCTCCAAGGGTGTATATATCTAACATGGTAGGCATATGATACCAACACAGGTGCCATCGGTCAACGCTACAACATTTGCAAAGGGTCTATATCTACCTCAATGTAGACCCCTGATGGAGAGCTGTAATGATCGAGAACATGCGATACTACCTTATGGGCTGAAGAGGCGTCCTCGCCCATCACCAACAGGTGGTGGCGCCAGTTCGAGGCGATCTTCTCCAAGGGGCATTCGCTGTTGCACAACACAGAGGGGGAGCCTTCACCCCTGTAGGATGTGATGGCCGCTTCGAACAGGCTCTCAAGCTTGGCAGCCTCAGAGGCAACCTTCTCCTTGTTCCTTCCCCTGAGCACTAGGTTTATAAGGCGGGTATGGGGAGGAAAGCCTGTCGCCTCTCGCATGGCGAGCTCCTGGTCAAAGAAGGCATCGACCTCCCGATGCTGGGCATATACAACGGCGGCATTCTCAGGATGGAAGGTCTGGATGATGACCTGCCCCTGGTCGTTATACCGTCCGGCACGCCCTGATACCTGCATCAACAGCGAGAAGGTACGCTCCTGGGCGCGAAAATCTGGAATGTTCATGCCGCTGTCGGCAAGTACGATGCCCACCAGCTCAACACCGGGGAAGTTCAGCCCCTTGGCAACCATCTGGGTTCCCAACAGGATATCGACCTCTCCTTTGCGAAACTGATCAAGAACATGCTTCATATGCTTCTTGTCCTTGGCGCTGTCGGTATCCAGCCTTTGTATGGAGGCTTGGGGAAAGAACATACGGATATCCTGTTCGACCATCTCAGTGCCGAAGCCGCTGTAGCCTACATCGAGGGAGTGACACTCGGGACAGACCTGGATGGGCTTTCTGCGATAGCCGCAGTAGTGACAGACCATCTCGCCCTTGCCTTGGTGGTAGGTGAGCGAGACCGAACAGTGGGGGCACTGCATGTCATAGCCACAGCTTTTACAGTGGAAAAAGTAGGAGAAGCCTCTCCGGTTGAGAAAGAGGATCACCTGTTTCTTACGCGCAAGCACACCCTTGATCTCAACCAATAGTTTCTTGCTGATCGTATGCTTCTCCCCCTGCATATTCACCACACTGACCTTTGGAGGCACACCTCCCCCTACCCGACTGTCCAGACGTAACTCGGTTACCTGCCCTTTCTTCATCATGCTCCATGCCTCAAGGGAGGGTGTGGCACTTCCCATGACCAGGATGGCCCCCTCTTCGCGACAGCGTTGCTGGGCAACCTGGCGCGCATGGTAGCGCGGGGTGTTCCCACTCTTATAGCTGTTCTCGTGCTCCTCGTCGAGGATGATCATGCCCAGATTCTCAAACGGGGCAAAGACAGCGCTACGAGCCCCAATTGCAAATAAAACTTCCCCGCTTTGTATGCGCTTCCACTGGCTCAGCCTTTGACTCGGAGTAAGGGCGGAGTGGAGAATGGCAACCTTGTTGGAAAACCTGTTGGTCACCTGCCTTGCAAGCTGATGGGTCAGGGTAATCTCAGGCACCAGATAGATGACAGCCTTGCCCCTCTCTATCATCGCCTCGGTGCAGCGCAAGAAGACCTCGCTCTTGCCACTTCCGGTTATGCCGTAGAGATAGTACATGGCCGTCTTGGAGGCAAGGATCGCATCAATGGCACTCTGCTGGTCTGATGAGAGGTTCATCACACAACTGATAGTCTGATCATCCTCAACAGCCAAGGCCGGGGTGCTGCTGTCCCGCCTGCCGCCAGGGATCATCATGCTGAGGGCCTCCCCCTGGCTACAGAGGTAGAAGCGGGACATCCACAAGGCCAGCGAGACAGAGTTTGTGCCAAAAAGGGGAGTCTTGTCGATGACCCGCTTAATCTCCTTAATCTGGTAGGTGGCCTCAAAACTGTCGGCAACGGCGATGACATAGCCGGTCATCTCCCGTTTGCCAAAGGGGACGACCACCCGCACCCCGAGCATGACAGAGTCTCCCATCTCGAGAGGTATCGCATAGGTAAAGCTCTGTTTGAGAGGAAGATCAAGCAGGAGGTGAGCAAACTTGCTCATTTCGACTTCCTAGGAAGGGTAAGATTCAGGAAGGCCGCAACCTTCTTGATGTCCTCCCAAACCGGACGCTTGAGGTCTTGGTTACGTAAGACACCCGCAGGGTGGTAGGTGACCAGGACGGGCACCCCTTCATAGCGGTGGAAACGACCGCGAAGCTTGCCCACGCCCTCATCGGTATTGAGCAGGGCCTTGCTGGCAACGCCCCCTACCAGAAGGATAAGCTCCGGCTTGACCAGCTGAATCTGGCGCTTCACAAAGGGAAGGCAGGATGAGATCTCATCGGCATGTGGGTTACGATTCTCAGGAGGGCGGCACTTGACGATGTTTGCCAGATAGACATTGGTCTTTCGGGACAGGCCCACAGGCATCAGCCAGGTGTCCAGGTACTGTCCTGCCCTACCGACAAAGGCACGAGCAGAGGCATCCTCATCGGCTCCGGGGCCCTCTCCGATGATCAGAAGGCGTGCAGGAAGGACCCCTTCGCCAAAGACAGTGTGCGTCCGGGTCTCGCATAGGCCACAGCGTGTGCATTCGCTTACCATACGCTGCAGCTGCTTCATGGTCGCACCCTCAGGCTCGTCCCTATCCAGCGGAAGGGGAAGAATCGCATCCACCAAGGAGGTGAAGTCCATCTGGGGACTGGGCGGAACCTCCTTGGAGGTAATCATCTCTTGGGCCTGGTCGCAAAAGGTCAGGAACTGTTGCAAGCCCTGTCCAAGTACCAACCGCTTCTGCTCGATATCATTCATGCTGTTGCTCCTCAAACCAGGCGTACTCCTCCGGGTCATACGATATGGCGTAGAAGTAGAGTCCCCAAGGAGGGGCTGTCCTTCCAGAACGCCTACGGTTCCTGCTCTCCAAAATCTCCTTGAACTGCACCGCTTCCACTCCCTTCTCAGCAAACTCCACCATGGTCCCTACCAGTGAGCGGATCATCCGGTATAGGAAGGCGTTGCCACTTATCGTATAGATGAGCACCCTCGAGCCATAGCGATCTGTCTCATAGGTCCAGTAAGACTCGTAGATATCCCTACAGCGGCTGGTGGACTTGTCTCCTCTTGCGGTGAACGTAGTGAAGTCATGCGTCCCCTGGATATATGCGGCATATGCATTGAGCAGTTCGATATCGGGGAACTTGCGCACCTTTGCAACCTGCTTCATGTCAAAGGGAGTCATCTCCCTCTCCTGCTTTATGTAGTAGCGGTACTTGCGTCCCATCGCAGTATAGCGGGAATGGAAGGTTCCATCGACCTCACGGCTCTCCATTATCCTGATATCAGGGGGAAGCAGGCGATTGAGGGCTACAGCGAATACCCTGCCGTCAATCTTCTGGTTGAAGGTGTCGAAATGACAGACCTGAGCCAAGGCATGCACCCCGCTGTCAGTCCTGCCACTGCCTATCAGACTGACCTTCTCGCCGATCATATTCTGGATCTCCTGCTCGATACGGTCGGAAATCCCCACTCCATTGGGTTGCCTCTGCCACCCATTGTAGTGCTGCCCATCATAGGCGACAGTCATGCGTATGCGCCGCCTCCCTTCGTCCAAGGGCTCCAAGGGGGGTCTTCTCCAGTCAGTGCGAGGCATTGTCTTCCCTTTGCAACAGTACTACGGCACTGGCTACCGGATTATCATGGGAGATGGAGAGCAGAACTGAGCGCTCGCCCACTAGGGCCTTGGCACTGCCATACAGCACCATGAAAGGCTTGCCTGTAGAAGTCGAATCAATTTGGATGTCAGAGGGCCGCATGCCTGCCATTCCTGTTCCCAGGGCCTTGCCAAGGGCTTCCTTTGCAGCAAACCTTCCACTAAGGTACTCACTTTTCCGTTTGGGATCGAGGGTAAGGGCATAGGCCACCTCTTCAGGGTGGAAAAGGCGTTTTATCACAGCTTCACTGAGCCTTTCCATACGGGATATGTTGACAACATCGATACCAATCCCCTCAATCATGGCTGAGGCCCTTCCTTGTTGAAGAGTATCCTATACTGACTGGGATCGGGCGATACGGAGACGCCTCCACTTTCAAAGACATTCTCCTCATACAGGAGCATCACAGGGGCACTTGATATGCCTTCACGCTGGACAAAGGAGAAGTCGATGCTTGCCATGATGGAGTTGGGATCGATCAGGTAGATGATATCCTCATCCCCCCGGATCTTTACCACCACCGACTCGGGGATCAGGCTCATAGCCTCATAGCCGGTGGGCAGCTGCACATCCAAGGGGATGGTCACAACCCGGGCTCCAATGGTCGAGTATTGGATGAAGAGGTAGACGCAAACGGCAAAGACCAAGGACAGCACCTTCGCTGGCCAGTGGTAGAGCATATTCTGCAGACGCTTATTCAGTTTCATCGCTACTTGCCTCCTGCAACAACTCCTCAGGAGTAATTTCGTGGTAGCTGAAGAGGGCAAGAAGCATCCTCTTGATGGTACTCGGCTCCAAGTCATAATAGAGGTTTGCATTGTACGTCATGCTTATGGCGCCGGTCTCCTCACTGACTATGATGACAACCGCATCGGACTCCTCCGCCATTCCCAAGGCAGCGCGGTGACGGGTACCGAAGCTCTTCTTGATGTCCGTCTGCTCACTGAGGGGCAGATAGCAACCGGCTGCAACGATCCGTCCGTTCTGGATGACCATGGCCCCGTCATGCAGCGGGGTATCATGGTCGAAGACAGTAAGGATCAGCGAAGTGGAGAGATCTGCGTTCAGCTTTGTCCCGCTGTCTATGATGTTCTTAATGCCCAGACGACGAGGGAATACGATGAGAGCCCCCCTTCTCTTGTTCACCAGCACATTGCACGCATTGAGGATGCTGTCTATCTGGTCCCCACTGGTAGTCTGGGTACCTATGCGGAAGATTCTGCTCCTCCCACTCCACAGCTGGGTGAAGGAGCGTCTCAACTCCGGCTGATAGACTATGCAGATAAAGATGGTCAAGGGGACGGAGAGCATCTTGAAGACCCACAGCAACACCTCAAGGGCGAGGATGTAGCTGATCGCAAAGGCTGAAAAGATGATGACTAGCACCTTGATGATCTGTAGTGCCTTTGTCTGTGCTATAGCCTCGTAGAAGCGATAGAACACCCAAGCCAAGACACCCACCTGCAAGGCGGGGCGAAGAAAGGAGAGTAAATTTTGTAGCACCTCAGAGAACATCCATGTACCCCTATTCTTCCTTCTCGGAAGAGACCCAATCGAGAGTTCTGCTCACAGCCTTCTTCCAAAGGCGTACCTTTTCGTCCCTCACATGAGCCTCCATGGTAGGCGACCACCTGGTCTCCTCCTGCCAATACGAGGAGAGGTCATCCACATTTTTCCAGACCCCAACCGAAAGCCCTGCAGCATAGGCCGCCCCCAGGGCGGTAGTCTCCACAACCAGAGGCCTTATCACAGGAATCCCCAGCAGGTCAGCCTGGAACTCCATCAGGGGGGTGCTGTTTGTCAGGCCCCCATCAACCTTCAAGGTCGTCATGTGGATGTTGCTGTCGCTCTCCATCGCCTTAAAGATATCGTTGGCCTGGAAGGCTGTCGCCTCAAGGATAGCCCTGCACAGGTGAGCCCTGGTGGCAAAGCCGGTAAGACCTGCTATGACACCGCGGGCATCAGATCTCCAGTACGGTGCAAACAGGCCGCTGAACGCAGGAACGATATATACGCCGCCGCAGTCTGGCACAGAGGTGGCCAGCTTGTCCAGTTCCTGGGGGTTGGCGACAATCTTCAGATTGTCCCTAGCCCACTGGACGAGAGATCCGGCAACGGCAACCGACCCTTCAAGGGCATATACAGGCTTTTCATCACCTAATTGGTAGGCAACTGTCGACAGGAGGCCATTGTCAGAATAGACAAGCTTTTCCCCCGTATTGACCAGGAGGAAGCATCCTGTACCGTAGGTACTCTTGCCTAAACCTTTTGTGAAGCATGCCTGTCCGAAGAGGGCTGCCTGCTGGTCGCCCAGGATTCCACAGACCGGCACTTCCGCACGCAGGGGCCCGCTTGGTGCTGTCTTGGTATAGACAACCCCCGAGGAAGGGACGATGGTAGGAAGGGAAGCCTTGGGAACATTGAAGAGAGCGAGCAACTCATCATCCCACTGACAGGAACTGATATTCATCAGCATATAGCGGGAGGCGTTGGTCACGTCAGTGACAACGGCCTTGCCTCCGCTGAGGTTCCATGTCAGCCATGTGTCCATGGTACCAAATACTGCTTCGCCCTTCTCAGCCTCTTCACGAAGGCCGGGTACATTTTCCAAAAGCCATGCAATCTTTGAGGCCGCAAAATAGGGACTGAAGATAAGCCCGCTTTTCTCGCGTAGCCACGACGCTTCCACCTTCTCCTTCAGCATATCAATGAGGGGAGCACCACGCAGGTCCTGCCAGACTATCGCATTGTGCCAGACCTTGCCTGTCTTGGGATTCCAGGCAAGAATGGTCTCCCTCTGGTTGGTGATACCGATTCCCAGGATATCAGAACCTCTTGCCCCGACTTTCTTCATAGCCTTGACGATGCAGGATCCGCTGTTGTCCCATATCTCCCAGGGGTCGTGTTCCACCCACCCCGGCTGGGGAAAGATCTGCTGGTGTTCAAGCTGCGCTGAGGCAATATTTGCCCCCTTCTCATCAAACAGAATAAAACGGGTACTGGTAGTCCCTTGGTCCAACGCACCGATATACTTCACTCAAAGCCTCCTCATTGATCCTAGTATAGCTTCTTGCACCCCTTTTTGAAAGCCAAAAAACCAGCTAACCATACCACTGTGGAAACTGGTGCCCAGGCAATGCAATTTGCCCTATGGAAGAAAGGCTCATTGTGGTATACTCCCACCATGAAACTGAAAGAAATACTTGAATGTGTCGATGGAAAACTGATATGGGGAGAGTCCCATCTGGAAGACGAGGTTGCACGGGGCTTTGCCAGCGACCTGATGAGTGATGTCCTCACCATTTTGGAAGATGACATCCTGCTCATAACAGGGCTGTCAAATAACCAGTCAATCAGGACGGCAGAGATGAGTGATATTAGCAATATCCTCCTGGTTCGCAACAAACGCCCAAGCCAAAACATGATCGATATGGCAACGGAACTGAACATATCGCTCTCCTACACCCCGTACTCCCTGTTCAAGGCGAGTGGCCTATTGTATGCAAAAGGATTGAAACCGGTATATTGAGATGCATGAAGAATTCACCATCCCTTCCAAGGACTTCTCGGTAGCAGGTGAGGCTTCAAGCAAGATCAAACGCATCTTGAAGCAACTGAACATACCACCGCAGAGGATCAAGCAGATCATCGTTGCCGTATTTGAGGCAGAGGTGAATGTCATTGCGCACTCCTATGGAGGAAAAGTGCTCTGTGACATAGAGGAAGAGAGGGTGCTCATTGATGTCATCGACACAGGACCGGGCATAGAGAACCTGGACCTTGCAATGACCGAGGGGTGGTCGACTGCCTCCAGCGAGATACGGGAGATGGGATATGGTGCTGGGATGGGCCTGCCGAATATCAAGAAAAGTTGTGATGAGCTGAAGATCTATACGAAAAAGGGAGACCATACCCACATCTCCATGCGTTTTACCCTATAAGGAGCGTGCGATGACCGACCTTCCCTTCCACCACTCTCTGCATGTCATAGAAGAGAAATGCAAGGGTTGCACACACTGCATGAAACGTTGTCCGACCAAAGCCATCCGCATCTCCGGAGGAAAGGCAAGGATTTTCAGCGACCTCTGCATAGACTGTGGGCAGTGCATGGCCGTCTGCCCCAATGATGCAATTGAGGTCGAGCAGGACTCCTTTGAGCAGCTGAATGACTATACCTACCGCGTAGGCATAGTACCAGCAGTGTTTTTTTCCCAATTTCCCGATACCTTCTGTGAAGAGCAGATATGCTCAGCCCTCTATGAGGCAGGCTTCACCCATCTATACCTCTCTGAAACAGGCATAGACATACTGGACAAGCTCGGAGCGCCAGAGGGCGAGCACTCCCTTCCCCTGATAAGCAACTTCTGTCCGTCGGTACAACGCCTTATCCAGATACGCTTTCCCATTCTCCTGGAAAACATGAGCCGCGTACGGCCCCCTGCCCAGATGGCAGCCCTCTTCGCAAAGGCGGAGCTTGCAAAAGAGAGCGATTCGATAGGCATCTTCTACCTTACCCCCTGTGCGGCAAAGATTGCCCAGATCAAGACCAAGGGTTCGGAGGACAACAGCCTCTTCCAGGGCGTCATAAACTTTGATACAGCCTACAACCGGGTCAGGAATTTCCTGGAAAAGAACAAGCACCAAGGACAAGCAGACAAACCCAATACCCTCTCCTTCCCCATCGTCACCCGAAAGGCAAGCCAGTGGAGCATGGTCAAAGGCCAGAGCACTGCCCAAAGCGGGCGATCACTGTCGGTCGATGAGGTGCACAACGTCATAGAGTTCCTCGACCAGTTGGAACAGGAAGAGGAGATCAATCTGGAATTCCTTGAACTTGATGCTTGTGCTGAGGGGTGTCCCGGAGGAATCCTTACGGTACGCAACCGATTCCTTGCTAGTGAAAGGCTCAGACACTGGTCACAGACGCTACCTAAGGAGCTTCCACCCTCACTGGTAAAGCGCATCAACGATCAGAGCGACTTCCTGGCAAAGAACCTCTATCTCGAAGCTCCCCAGCCCAAGGGGGCGATGAAGCTCGATCAGGATATCGGCAAAGCCCTGTATAAGCTGGAGAAAGTCCGCCAGATTCTCGCTGTCCTTCCGGGCATCGACTGTGGGCTGTGCGGGTCTCCAACCTGCAGGGCCCTCGCAGAGGACATTGCACAGAAGGAAGCGAGCATACGGGCATGCGTAGTGCTCAAACTCAAAGACCCCAAGGAGCTCAACGCTCTGGCCAAGATATGGGGGGAGAGACCTAGAGGGGCAAGCGTCTCGACGGACGATCAAGAGCAGGGTTCTTAGCCTTCTCACTCTCCAACAGCTGCATCCCTGCAATAGCCACAAACGAGTCCTCACTCTTAGCGTGGGACAACAGCGCCTTCGCCCCTTCATTGAGGTGTTCGCTCGTCATACCCAGAAGCTGATTACGTCTTATCGTCCTGAACTCATCGGTAATGTTGTAGAGGATTCTCCTGAAACAAAGGATGGCACTCTGAGCCGGGGAAAGAGGGCGTAGATCATTTCCCACCGTAGTGATGAGGGCATTCTCAATATCCTTGGCATCGACCTCCTTGGTTGTATAGAGTTCCAGGCTCTTGGTGAAGTCAGCCAGAGTTCCTGCGATGCGGGGATCACGATAGGAACTGAAGAGAAAGAGCTCCTCCATGACATCGGCATGGGCTGAGACCCCATAGGCCCCACCTTGGGCCCGTACTTTTTCCCAAAGGTCGTTGCCTGTCATTATCTGGCCTAACAGCACCTGGGCTGCCTGTTCGTCACTACCCCGCTTGCTCGACCGCAGAACGTATGCGCTGTAGCTGACGGTGGAAGGGAGGCGGTAGAGCTCTACAGCATGGGCGATGCCCTGGCTTACCTTCTCGTACGAACGAAGCTTTGCCTCTATGGGTTCTTTCTCATCAAACAACAGGACAAACCTCTCATAGGAAAGAACAAGATCCGGGGCGAGCTCCTCGTCGCAACCGAGGTGGAGCGTCAGACGCCTGCGGTTGTTAAGCTTCTCTTGCAAGGTCTTGAACTCCTCACCGACCAGAAAGAGCTGTTCGTCATGGAGGTTCTCCAGGAAGAACCACTGGTCAAGACCTGAGAGCTGTTCCCCTTCATACTGTATGGTACTGAAGATGGATGAGGCGGAGAGGGAGGCGAAGCTATGGGCTGCATAGGTTATGTTGTCCACATAGTCGCCCTTGAGATTGGTAAGGGCTGCCTGTAGCCGCTGAAGATCACCCACATTTGCTGCGGTAAAGAGACTATGCAAAAAGGTGAGCGCTTCACTGAAATCCTCGACCAGGGTTCGGGCCCTACAGACCAGAAGCATCCTGGGCGGCCCTTCGTGGGAGGAGCCCATCTCCACATAGAGACTGGTGTCGCCGGTAAGGCTCTTGAGCCTGTTGGCAACCTCCGGATACTCCATAGAACCAATACCGGTCATCTGCAGCAGCCGGATATACAGGGGCAGGAGCATAAGCTCACGCTCGGTGAGATCCTCGAGCTGGAAGGCAAAGTCGGCATACGCAATCTTGTTGCAGAACATCTTTTTCAGGTACAAAGGCCTCTGTGCAATGCGTTGTTCTTCATAGATGTTGGGTTCTATCACTGAGGGAAGGTCCTCCAGCTTGAGATAGGGTACCTTCTCCTTATCCTCGGAGGTATCACCCTCATTCTCAAACGCCAGAAAATGCTCGTTCTGCTGGGAGAGGGCCTTCAAGCCTTTCTTTCCCAGAGCATCAGCCTGTGCCTGTGCGTATTTGGCAATGGCGGAGAGCTGCCTTTTCTCATGGTCACTGTCAGCTCTGACGGTGACCAGACAGCGATGGGGGTTATCAAGGAGGTTCTGTTGTATCCACTCTTCGAAATAGCGGGGATTCGTATCAAGGGCATCTTCCAATGCTTGCAAAGGGGCGCTTGTCCCGATGGTCGCTGAAGGGGACTGGTCAACCAACCACCCCTTGAGCGAGCGGTTAAGGGCCCTGAAGCCATTGGGAAAGCCTCCGGGGATCTCCTGCTGCTTGAAACGGGTACGTTTCATCGAGGAATCGATCAAAGTCCTGTCGATGCCTCTGTCAACAATATCCTTGAGGCAAGAGAGTATGAGATCCTGGGCCTCATCAGCCTTGCCGGCGTCAATGCCTTTGAAGCCGACGGTAAACGGCATCTCCCTGAAGTCGGCACTCATACCGCTTTCAGGGGAGATGTCCTTGCCAAGCTTCGTATCGAGCAAAGCCTTGTAGAGAGGAGAGCCCGGATTTCCCAGAAGGATATCCACCAGTGTCGAGAGAGTAATGAGGGAGAGGGGGTCACTTGCTTCACATGTTGCCCAAGACAGAACAACCGAATCGCCGTTCTCAGCCTCCCCTTCCTCCACAGGGCTGGTGAAGGAGGTCTTGCGAGGAGCCTTCCAAGCCTCGGAGAGGGGGGGAAGGCTGTCCACGTTGAGCTTGGCGTATGATCGTAGGTATTCGCTGTCCAGCATCTGCAGTTTTTCACCCACCTTCATATCACCATACATGAAAAGCTTACAGTTTGAGGGGTGATAGAACATGCTGTAGAAGGCAAGGAACTGCTGGTAGTTCAGTTGGATGATATGCTCGGGGTCACCACCTGAGTCAAATGCATAGGGGGTGTCTGGAAAGAGGGAACGCACGCTGTTGCGTCCCACGATGGTGTCATGGTCGGCACTGCCTCCAAGCATCTCGTTATAGACAACACCTTCAAAGTGGCACGCCTCTCCCTCGCAGACCATGCGCACACCTTCCTGCTGAAAAGTCTCCTCACGCAAGAGCGGGGCAAAGACCGCATCGGTATAGACAGAGAAAAGGTTGTCAAAGTCCTTCTGCAAAGGGCTTGCTGCCGGATACATCGTTCTGTCAGGATAGGTCATGGCATTCATGAAGGTATTGGTACTTCCCTTGAGCAAGGTCATGAAGGGATCGCGCACGGGGTATTTCTTAGACCCTGCTAGACAGCAGTGCTCAAGGATATGTGCTATGCCTGCATCATTGCTGGGCAGGGTTCTGAACACATAGCTGAAAAACAGTTCCTTGTCGTCATTGATCACCTGGTAGACTTCCATCTGGGTGGCAATGTGACGAAACAGGTACCCAGTAGCCTTGTACTCCTCAAGGGGAGAGACTTCAGAAAGGACAAAACCAGAAACTTCATCTCCAACGGCCCATTGTCTTTCACTCATTGCTCTTATGCTCCTATTCAAGAGGCAACACTAGCATGAGTATGGGTGATTGACAACCCATGGGGCAAGATCTACCCTTGGGAGATGATATACATAGGAAGTCACACCAGCATTGCAGGGGGACTGGAGAATGCTGCCATAGAGGCAAATGCCCTTGGGGCGACCGCCTTCGGCATGTTCACCAAGAACCAACGCCAGTGGTCGGCAAAGCCCATCACTGAGGAGGAGAGCCACAAGTTCAGGGAGAAACTCAAGGAGCTTGGCTATTCCAAGGACCAGGTACTTCCCCATGACAGCTACCTCATTAATCTGGGAAATCCAGATGACCACAAGCGTCGGCAGAGTCTCGATGCCTTCATCGACGAGATGCAGAGAGTAGGGGTACTGGGCTTGGATAAGCTGAACTTCCACCCGGGCTCGCATGTGCACAAGATTGACCGCCAAGGAAGCCTCTCCCTGGTTGCAGAGGCTCTGGATGAGGCCTTGAGTTCCACAGAAGGGGTGAGGCCCATCATAGAGACTACTGCAGGACAGGGTAGCAACCTGGGTTCCAGTTTTGAGGAGATTGCACAACTGCTCTCCCTGACCAAGCAAGATCATCGGGTGGGAGTCTGCATCGACACCTGCCACATCTTTGCCGCTGGCTATGACCTGAGAAGCGAAGAGGCCTTTCACAAGACCTTCGAGGCTTTTGCCAGGATAGTGGGATTCGACAAGCTTGAGGGAATGCATCTCAACGATGCAAAGATAGCATTGGGGAGCAATCTGGATAGGCATGAGAGTCTGGGCAAAGGGCAGATAGGCATTGAGCCTTTCATCCGCATTGCACAGGATCCCCGTTTCAGAGGCATACCCCTTATTCTGGAGACGATAGACAAAACGCTATGGGCTGAGGAGATCAGCATGCTGAAGGACTATGCCGAGAAAGGGAAATCATGAACAAGACAGAACTCCCCTTTGACAAGCCCATGCTTTTTGGCCACCGAGGCTACTCAAGCCTGGAGCCGGAGAATACGCTTGCATCATTTCAACTCTGCGTGGAAAAGCATATACCAGGGGTCGAACTCGATGTGCAGCTCTGCAAGACAGGGGAACTGGTTGTTGTCCATGATGCTAATATGAAGCGTGTCGGCAACAGGGATGCCCTGGTCTCAGATCTTACCTTCAAGGAACTCAGAAACCTTGATGTTGGAAAGGGGCAACAGGTACCTCTGTTGAGTGAACTCTTTGAGAGGTTCGATGACAAGCTGTACTATGACATCGAGCTGAAGGTTCCGGGTCTGCAGGACGGGGGCCTTGCAGAGAAGACCTGGCAGACTATCAAGGACTTTGGCCTTGATAGCAGGTGCATGATATCATCTTTCAATCCGTTCGCAGTTCTCAGGTTCAACATGGTGAGCAGGTTCGCACTTCCCACCGCTGTAATATTTGACGAGAGCCCTTCGGTCCCCACGATCTTCCACCATGGATGGGGCAGGCATATCGCCCGATGTTCCTACCTCAAGCCGCCTCTTGCCCAACTTGACGAGGCTTTTGTAAAGAAGTTCACTCACCAGGAAGGCTATCCTCTCTGTGTCTGGACTGTAGATGACTTGGAAGAGGGGAGAAAGGCGCTTGCATTGGGTATCGCAGGTCTCATCAGCAACAATCCAGCCCCATTGCTTCCCTTGCTATCCTAGAAGAAAGAGGGGAGCAACAGCGATGAACTTATCTGGCCAAATCGGAGAAAGGCTTTTTTTTTCGCATCTTCTGGCAGAGGGGCATAGGCCACAGCCTCCACTTCCAGCGTATCGGAAAGAAGAGTTCTCTTCTCCACATCCCACAGCTGTACGCTTCCGGTGACCACCACTACGCTCTGATCCCCTATGCGCGTCTCATCAACCACACCTGCTTTGCCATTGAGAACCAATTGCGCCCCTGGAGACTTGAGGAGCACCTCATCATAGAGCTCTGTCTCTTCCTCCTGGCTAAGATCCAAGGCCCTGATCGTGACAAGCCGACTATCATAGAGGTCGATCAAAGCAGTGAGGGCCTCTTTTGTGGTGCGTATCGTCCCTGTATACTCGTATTCACGAATGTCCGCTACGATGGTTTTAGTCGCATAGCCTGATATGAGCGAATAAGGAAAGTCTATGCCATGCTTGTCCAATGCCATCTGCAAGGGAACAAGAGATTCCTGGGGAATCTTCTGTTCCAACTCCGACAGTGCTGAGGCAAAATCAACGGAGAACCGGATGGAACCTTCTCCCACCAACCCATAGTTGTAAGGGACAAACCGTATGAACCCATCAGAGGCTGTGTTGAAGATAAGCGAGTCCGAATACCCCTTGCCCAAGCTATTCAGCGCATCAAACTGGGCAACAACCGGGGCATTGAGCACCTTAGGGGAGAGCAGTCGGCTCTTCCTTCTCAGTTGCACTGTAGCTGTAGCCTGCAGAGGATCGCTCTTGCTCAAGGAGAAGCGCAAGGCATTGATGAAGGTGATACTTTTGGCAAGCAGGGCATCAACCTCATGCTTTTTAGAGGTGACAGGGCCCTCTGAAGCAATAAGGGCAGCATCAAAATAGAGCATGATGGCCTTGATGTCGTTGTTCGAGCGGTATGCTGAGTCTGCATCACGTATCAGCGAAGCAATATCGCTGTCGCGCTTGAGAACCGCGTTATAGACGTTGGTCCGCTTGGATTCCAGCTTTGCCGTGTCGGCAGTCGCCAGAAGGTAGTACTGGGCAGGGGATCGGGGGTCTGTCTTGGAGTATTCGTTGACGATGTTCAGCCCGAATGCTTCGATGGCATCGGTGGTGGTCAGTTCACGATAGTAGGTACCCTGTATCGGCTGCCCTACAAACGCTGACAATTGGTTAAGGATATCTTCATACGCCATGAGTTTTGCATTGAACAGGACTTGGGTATTTCCCTTGCCTACAAAGGCAGTCCTGTTTGCTGATGAGACAGGGGTATAGACCCACGACGGCAGGCCTTCCACCTGGGAGCGAACCAGATTTGAGAGAGAGGTGCAGGAGGAAAAAAGTGCGAGCACTAGCAAGAACAGCAACAGCGTTGCTGAAAAGCTCAAACGATATCGCCGGTTCCTATGTTTCATGGTATGTATCCTCTACCAAGTGTACGCCAAGCCAAGCTGCATGAACAGACCCGAGCTGTAGGATTTGAGTTCTGAGGCCCAATGCTTGGTTCCCACCCCGATATCGAGGCCCACAACCTGCCCCTGATAGCGATAGCTAAAAACAGCACCGCTTCCATAGAGCGTGGCCCCATCATTCGGAGCGTACCCAAGGCCCATAGTGCATCTCATGGCAACCGAGCTGCTCCTCCAAAAGCCAGAGTGAAGGCCAAAGACCATTGACAGGGGGAGTCGGACGTTCAACCCTACCTGTCCATATATGGTGAAAACAGTAGCCTCAGCAACGTCAAAGCCCCCTCCCAACACCAAGGTAAGGGGATAGAGGCCGACATCCTGGCCATACAAGCCCTCAAGGGCAAACAGAGGAGCGGAACTTGCCCCTAGCGAGCTTGAAATGGAGAGAGAGGCGGATTTTCCTGCCTGCTTCTCCAGTCTCATGCCAGGAAGCAGTTTTTTCCCGCCGGTACTCACCAAGAGGGAGACCGGGGCCTCTGCATCGGCAAGGACACGCCGGACAACTACAGTTGCCCACCTACCTCCCTCTGCATCGAGGCCCTTGTAAGTGTCTCCCTTATGCAGGGGGGAGAGGGAGGCATACCCCTGGTCATAGGTATAGGCAACAACCAGAGCAGGCTCGGCTTCAAAGAGAGCCATCCCATCATAAAGGAGCATGGAAGAGAGTCTCTCCTCTAGGTGCTTTGCATCCTTTGCCTCAGATCTCAGACAGAGTCGGAGGGTCCTCTCCCCATACGTGAAGAGGACCGTGGCAGAAAGAGCATTCTCCCTAGGCTCAACAAGGTCTGAAATGGTGATGAAGAGCACACCCTCCCCTCCTATGCGGGAGAGCAGGGAGTGATTGGCAACACGTTCGACCACAGCCATCAGGTGAGCATACCCAGGCTCCTCCCCACTTGCCTCCAAGACCAGCGTAGGTCTGGCAACAAGAGAGGAGAGGCAGAGCAGCAACATGATGGGAACGAGTGCACGTCTCACTTCTCAGAACCTACCTTGATGATCTCCTTGACGAGGGTGGCACTATCGACCATGGCTGGAAGGGCTGCCCATTCGAAGCGTGAATGGAGATTATGTCCCCCGGTGAAGATGTTCGGACAAGGTATCTTGTGCTCATTGGCCATCCTAGCCCCATCGGTGCCTCCCCTGATGAGGGCCTCTTGAAGATTCATTCCCAGGCGTCTGCCAGCTTCACGCAGGTTGTCCATGGCGATGGGCTTCTCTTTTGCAACCAAAGCCATGTTGTAGTAGACATGCTTTGCCTCTACACTGACCTTTCCTTGGGGATAGAGGGCCTCAGCACTCTTGGCAAGCAGTTTCAGGGCTTCAATGCGGCCATTGAGGATAGCAAGGTCGAAGTCCCTAAGGTAGACGGTGAGGTCGACCTCAGTGGCGGTCCCGTTGATGGTATGGGCACAGTAGTAGCCATACCTCTCATCGGTAGCCTCAGGGCTCTCTGCCTGTGGCAGGGCGTTTATGAAGAAAGCTGCCATGGTGAGGGCATTGACCAGCCTCCCCCGGGCTGCACCCAGGTGGTAGCTCACTCCGGAGAAATGCACATTGACCGTAGCGGCATTGAAGCACTCACTCTCTATCTCATAACGCTTGCCTCCATCGATGGTATAGCAGTATGCACAGTCGATCTTGTCGTAGGGGAAGGTATCCATCCCACTTCCGGTCTCCTCGTCACTGGTAAAGATGAGTTCCAATGGCCCGTGCTTGAAGGTGGGATCATCTTTGATAGCTTGTGCCACTGCCATGATGGCGGCAACCCCTGCCTTGTCATCACTGCCTAGTAAGGTAGTGCCATCGGTGACAATGAGGGTCTCCCCCTTATACTGCTCAAGCTCCTCGTTATCTTCGACCTTGATGGTATACTCGTTGTTCAGGGGGATGTCAGAGCCATCGTAGGCTTCGATGACACGGGGCTTCACTCCGTTTCCGGGTACATCGTCAGCGGTATCGACATGTGCCATGAACCCGATGGTGGGAACCTCATAATCGAGATTGGAGGCAATGCGTGCGATGACCACTCCATTCGAATCGATATGTATGTCAGTGTGTCCCATCTGCTTAAGCTCGTTCACCAGCAGGTTCAACAGATCCCACTGTCCATCGGTGGAAGGGCTCTTTGTTGCGACGACGGTGTCGTCACTCATGGTGTCTATAGCCGCATATCGTAAAAATCTCTGAAGAATATCTTCAGCAAAAGTACTTCTCATTGCTTTTCTCCTATTGCCCCATTATTCCACAAACCCAAGCGGTGGGCAACAAGGAAAGAAAAGACCCTCCGAAGAGGGCCACATGCGCCAAAGGACCGGCTATACACTGAAATTATATTTCTTGAGCATTGGCTTGACCATATCTATGACGTTGTACAGGGCAAAGACACAGATGACAATACCGGTCACCACAAAGCCCCGTTTCAGCGTTGTCCCTACGGCGATCATGCTCGATGCCAGGGCAAAGGAGACTTCTGGCTCGGTAGTGACCGAGATGAGCCACTCATTGAAGGATTCGTCCAACTCCCCTCCAAACTGGTAGTAGCGCCAGATGGACATCACCGTACTGGCTACAACCCCACTGGCTATGGCAATGGCCGTTGCTGCTGAGATCTTCCCCCAGAACACGACAGTGGGGATACAGGCATAGACAACCCCGGCAGTGAAGAGCACGATGGATCGGGTCAGCAGCTTCTGCATATCCTTCCAAAAAGGAGCACGCTGTGAGGGAGAGAGAGATCTTGAGAAGTGTTCTGCCTCTGAGAGCATCAGCGAACGGTTCTCAGAGAGCTTCTGCTCCAGATCTGCCATCTCCTCTTCACTGATCAGATTCCGGGCAAAATCTACCACCCTCTGGGCCTGGTCTTCAGATCCCACATCGTTTACGGCATAACAGAACTCCAGATACTCTCTGCCCTGCTCCTCTGAAAGGGTACTCTGTACAATCTCCGAACCCGAATATTCGGAAGACGAGAGAGCACGGGTGATATCCTCTTCCAGATACTCCCACACCACATCCTTCTGCTCATCGATGATTCGGGCTACTGTCGGATAGAGTTCCTTATCCGTAATCTTAGCTTTGGTGTGAGCCTCCCAACCCATGGAACATCCCGACAGGGGGATGACCAACATGACCAATACCATCCAATTGAAGATGTATTGCATCTTTTTCTCCATATTGCACTCCTTATGACTCTTGCCCTGACAAATCTATCTCTTCTCCTCACAGGCTGGGGATGGCAAGGAATTCCCACCCAAACAGAAAAAAAATGCGGAATTTAGTACGATCGGGAAATGTACGCATCACAAGGTCATATTCGGATTCGAAGACTCCGCTGGGGTCGGTGATGACGATTCTCGGTTCAAGATAGAACGACTGAGTCATGTGCCAGGTATAGCCAAAGGCAACTTCATTAAGGTAAAGGGTACTCACTCCCGGCTTGTCCAAGCCAGTGAACAGGCCCATCTGTATCAATGAGACAGAGAGATACAGACCGTTGTTCCAGGGATGATAGTCAAGGAAAAGGCCAAACTCCCAGAGCTGAACATCATTGTATATGAGATCGCTTGTCAGTGAGACGGGAAGACGAAGAGAGAACTCAGCGTTGATATCCATCTTCACTTCAGCTTTAGCCTGCATCGTGGGCAAAAACAGTGCGTCCAGAGCCCTGAGGTCAAGGGCAAGGGATAGGGAACTCTCCTGGGCCGCCCAGAGTGATGAAAGAATCAGGGTTAGGGCTATTGGCAACAGGACTCTTTTCATCACGCACCTCTTGAAGCCACCCTACCACTGGTTTGCACAAGGATGAATTCTCCAAACTTACTACCTTATATTGAGAAGGGAATGAGATGAAACCGGTTGAACAGTGTGTAAAGAGAAGTGATTCACTATGCATTTCTGTCACTTAGCTCATTTCGTTCCTTTTTCGTCTCTCTTATGCTAGACTTGTAGGGCAATGACCCGTAATTTTGTTATACTTACGAGAGCAAGGAGCTTTGTGTGAATAAAACTTTGTCAATTATACTTATTGTTGTCGCCTGTCTGGTCATAGTGGGAGGTACCTTCTGGTACTTTGGTGTGCAAAAATCAGAAAAACCTTCACCACCGGCTGTTGTAGAACCTACAAACGGACAACCACTGGCACAAGCCACAGAAGGCTCTGATCCCAAAGTCAGGACAGAACCTCCACTTCCTGTTGAGGTCTCCAAGACCACAACAGGACAAGCAAAAAGCCCCGTTGTGGTGGCACCTTCAGCCAAACCTGAAGCAAATACCATACAATCTGATAATGCATCCATTGGAAAGCCCAAGCAGAACAGGCAAATACCCGCACCTATAGCGCCAGTCATGAACAAGCAGGGGGGATTTGCCCTTCCTTCTTTTGGAGATACGGGTGATGAGATGGTTGCTAACAAAGATACCCTGACCTCCGTCCTAGCCAAAGAAGAACTGTCTCCGAACCCGGATATGATCACGGCCGCCGCCAAGGAAGAGACCCCAATGGTCGAGAAGCCAACAGGACAAGTTGAGCCTTCTGCCATCAATGACGTGAAGACAGAGAAGAGCCAGAAGGATGAGACCACAGAAGCCTCGGGCATACTCACAGCTGAGAAAGAAGAAGTATCTCCTGTTGCCGATGAAGTGGTAATCCTTGAGGGTGAAAAAAAGCCTGTCCAAACACTACCTGAGGTAGTGATGAAGGAGCCAGCTGCCAAAGAAGTGCCCCCTGTTGCAGTGGCTCCCCCGCCAATGAAGACACTCACCAGTACAACTGTAGAGGCAGAGGAGAAGATGCTGGACAAACCAGCTATTGAGGCAAACCTTTCGGTCTCTTTCCTTGACTACAACATTCCCTATGACTTCGCCTCTCCAGAGAAAAGCTTCAATGTGAGCTTGGATGTCATGAGCCAGAAGGAGGTGTTTGGGTGGGGAGGCACACTGGAAGTTGGGAAGAACACCACCACTGATGTCGTACAGATAAGCCTGCTTGCAAAGACCTCGTGGAAGATCGGAAAGGGTGTGGTGACCTATCCCCTATCCATCTCGATCGGGCCGACACTCTTCATCAATTCTGCAGCAAATACCACCGAGTTTGGCCTGAAGGCAAAATTCGGAGCTGGAGCAACCTATGCAATTTCAGAATCATTCAGGATGTTCTATGCAGTGGGAATCGGAGCCACCTATAATTTTCAGGACAGCTCCTCCTTCAGGTTTGTCCTGGAGCCCATCAGAGTCGGCGTAGGGTTCAGCTTCTAGGCTGTGTGTTTTTAGTCGCTTCAGCAAAAGAGGGAGCCTCTGAAGCATCTCCTGAAACCTCCACTACCTGTGGGATCAGGTGATTCTCTTTCCAGCCAAGGGCTTTGATGATCGCCTCTTTCTGCTTGACAGCCTTACCACTCAAAAAGCTGACCGTCCCCTCATCCAGGTAGAGGATGAGCCCCTTTCGCATCCCAAGGACCTTACCCACACCTAAGCTTCGAATTATAGAGACATCCAAAGACCAGACCTCCTCACAGGGGGTCTGTCTTGTCCTGCCCTTCTGTATGCGTTGATACAGTTTCACATCGCTCTCGGTGATGACCAAACGACCTCTGGTGAGGTCCCCATCTCCGCCGGGAGGCACTTTTCCACAGAACAGGGAGAGGGTGTACCCCTCTTTGCGTACTTTCTCAACATCCGTGTCACTGACCCAGTAGGATACGACATAAAACAGGAATACCAAGAAAAATAGCAGCGGAAATATCATGTAGTACGCCACTATCCCTATATAAGAAGGGGAAATAAACACTACCACAAGGGTCAGTCCCAACAAAAGCATTTTCAAAAGGGTTTTCATACCTATGACTGTAATGCCTTGGGAAGAAAAAGAAAAGCCTCTACAAAGGTTGAAGCGGTTTGCCATAAGAGAAACCTATCTGGGTGGAGGCTACTATGAAACAAGTTCGTACCATGACCGGTTTTTTAGTTCTTATGATGATTCTTGTCATATGCTTGACCGGTTGCAAAGAGGAGCCTGGACGATCATCCCTGCGTTTGAGTATGCAGAGCAATGAGATCCAGAATCGCTCCATCCTACCACAGGACACCCCATTGGAAGTGTCTCGCTATGCCGTTTCCGGGGTGGGCCCACAGGGCAGCACCTTCGAAATGCAGAGTGCAAATCCCTCTATGGAGATTGAGGGATTGCTGATGGGAAATTGGGAAATTACCGCTATAGGGCAAAACGAGCTCGGGGTAAACCTAGTTTCAGGACATACCACCTGTTCGCTGACAAGCGAACCTACCAATGCTGTCATCGAACTGAAAACCCTGATCGGGACTGGGACGATGAAGATAGAGCTTACCTGGGACAAGTCGAAGATCTCAAGCCCGAGCATCGAACTCTGGGTGACAGATTCCGATGGGATAAAGACCAAGGTTAACCCAACTACCAGCAACTACATCAACGGGTCTGTATTCTATACTGACACCTATCCTGCAGGATCCTATATGCTCCAGGGTCGGCTCTATAGCGGCAGTACTGCTGTTGCAGGCTGTGCAGAAGTTGTACGCATCGTAGGAGGCAAGACTACAGAGGGGGTCATCCCCCTTGATCTTGACAAGTATCCTGAGATTCCCAGCAGCCTTACTTTGATAAATAAGGTCGGGACCCCTATCGAATGCGCCATCTCAGGTATCACAACCCCTGTTGCAGCTTTGCAGGAGGTCACAGCGAGTGTCTCTGTCCCTGCATCAGAAAATAACGAGGAGCTTGGTGTCCTATGGTTCCTTGATGGGGAGCAGATATCCTCTTCTCTGGATTGTACGTTTACCCCAAGCACCGGAAAACACCGCTTGGATCTTATTGCAAAGGGGGCCCTTCTAGCCAGTTCTGGATCGGCCAGCATCTCCTTCGAGGCCAAAGTAGCAGGAACTCCAGGTTTTCCTGTACTTGCAAACACGGTTACGGACAATACCGACGGCCTACAGATCAGTGGGAATACCAAGATGGCATTCCTTCCTGATGGAAAGATTTTGCTGGCGAGTTCAATTCACAATACCCTACAGATTTGTAGGATTGTCCGAGATTCGTTGGAAGTGATCAGGACCTATACCCAGGCAGACGGGTTCAACACTGTCAAGATATCCGACATATTGGTCGATAAAACCACAGCAAGGGTCGCCATTGCCGACAACCAAAACCCAGGGATAACGCTCTATCAGTACAACACAACCAACGCTTCCCTGACCAAGCTCTTTTCCCGTGACAATGTGTATTTTAGGCCCAGCAGTGGTGATAAGACATTTGGAAGCCTCAGCTCGCTTATGTTGGATCCTGTCTCAGGCATACTCTACAACGTTGTTCCCGGAACAAACATACTTCCCAATTCAAATTTCTTTGCTACGCAGGAATCAGAATTCAATACGTACGAATGTACGTCTTGGTTTTTTGATCCCCATACGATCAGCGAAGTAACTATCTCACCATTTTTCGACAGGGCCGCTTGGTACTCTACTGAGCACAGTCGGATCAAGATTGGGAAACGGACTACAGGTGGATACCTTTTCGGATATCTTCGAGAATATGGAGATCCAGAGACACCATACCTCAATGGCATCAGTGCAGCAGAGTTTATCAGTGACATTGACCTGATCACCGGAGGAACTAGCCACCTTAACCGTTTCCAGTATTCGACCTACATTGCTGATACGGACACGGATGGATGGGAACAGGTGGAGACTTGGATATCTGGTTCTGATGGTATCGGGGATATGTTGGGTATCGAACAGCTCGTTACCAACGCATCAAGGAGCAAACTCTATGTCTTGTGCAAGGAGAGCAAGAATATCAAGGTATTCTCCATCCAGCAAGGGACAAACGCCTTGCTGTATGAGCATACGGTCTCTCTTGCAGGCTTCATCCCTTCCAAGATGCTTATCTCCCCAGACAAGGAGCATATGCTCGTCGTATCCGATACCAACAACCAGATACAGATCTTCAACATCCCCCAATAGGGAGAAGAGTGATTCTGATAGGAACGTCTGGATATTCTCAAGGTCTGGGGTATACAGGACGTTCATCGAACATATATACAAACTGCTGAAGGGAGTGCTGGGAGGCACTCCCTTCCTCTATCCTTGCCTTATAGTTCACTATGTGAAATTCATTTACTATGGTGTCCTATCAGAGATCTGGTGTGATCATTTTCAGGAGGCATCACCCGAGTTCAGTGTAGAAAAAAAATTGATGGTAGCCATGAGATCCTTATACTACTTTTGTCGTATTCTGATGCTTTCAGTTCAAATCATACATATGTACAATAGATTTATGTATGTATCAGACGTAATTTCCCCTTAGTTCCAGTAAGGAGAAAATCATGAAAAAGTGCATCGTATTTTGTATTATTGTCATAAGTACTTTCAGTATTTATGGAACCACAGGAAAAGAACTCTCTCGTTTTATGATCCACATAGGAAGTGGAGGGACATCTTTAGACAACAAACCTGTCCTTTCATTCAATGGTGACCTCACCTTCGCCATGACACCTACGCTGAATCTTGGAATGGCAGGTAGCGTCTTCCATACATTGGAAAGGGAGTATACGGATTCTTTAGGAAAAACCTATCAGGCTGAGTCAGCAACAACAGAGATATTCCTGCAGCCACATTGGGCTTTGGATGACAAGTGGGATCTGGGAATCAAACTGGGGACAGGTATCCAGCTAGTCCATTTTCGTTATGAAGAAGCCTTGAGGGATACGTTAATCTGGACTGACGAGTATCTAGATAAATTGGAGATACCGTCACTGAGCGCCAGTATTACCGTGCAGTATTCCTTATGTCCATTACACAGCCTACAGATGGAATTCGGATACAGGCACCTCAAAGAAACGGTCTCGCAATTCACTGACCAAAACCAGATACAGGGTTCATTCTTCGGCACGCTCCAATACGGATTTAGGATATAACTATGGAAACTACTGTAGAACACTACAATATGTGGGGTGCGGTCCTTATTTGGATCCTCTTGTACTCTTTGGTCCTCATATTCCTACCCTTCTATAGGAAGTGCGGAAGAAAACCCAAAACGGCTTATCTTGCCTTTATCATTGCCTTTGCCCTGGAAATGTTTGGAATCCCATTCTCCCTATACTTTGCCGGTTGGGCATTTGGGATTCATTTGCCTGAAGGTGTTTTCTGGGGCCACACATTAGCCAACTCCATTGGCCATGCAGGCATGTATATTGGCATTGTGCTAATGGCCATAGGCCTTATCCTCATCGTTTCCGGGTGGCAGCAAATTTTCAAAGTGTACTGGAGCAAGGAAAAAGGAGAGGGTAAGCTCGTTCAGGATGGAATATATGGCTATATCAGACACCCCCAATATACAGGACTGTTTTTGATAACTCTTGGCATGATGTTTGAATGGCTGACGATCCCCCAATTGGTGATGTGGCCTGTAATCCTGATAATCTATATCCGGTTAGCACTGAAAGAGGAGAAAGATATGCTAGAGGAGTTCGGTATGGCCTATAGGGTATACAAAGATGACACGGGGATGTTTTTCCCAAAATTGTAACAGATGGGTTATGGCCCTGACTTCTACCAGCAGCCTTACCTGTGATATCCCTATACGGGACCAGTACAGTTCTTGACTTCATGACTTACTGGTCCCATCTATCCAAAAACCAAAGACGTAGTGACCAAATCATTCTTTCTGTGGGGATAGGCATTGAGAAAACGATATCTTCATTCGAAAATATACAAAGGAAGAACATGCCGCAAATTGGGACTAATGGAGTACTAGGGACAATGATGGAAACAGAAAGACTCCTGTTAAAACAGATATCCAATGATGATTCTACATTTATCAGATACTATCTATCAGATAGTGATAGAACAAGATATCTTCCGTTGGGAAGTCCTTATTCTTCATCAGAGGCAGATGACTGGCTAAAAAGTCGCATAGCACATTGGAAGACATATCATTTCGGAACGTTTTTGGTCCAGGAGAAAAATAATCATGCCGATATTGGGTACTGCGGACTGGAATATGTACCGGGGTCAGAATTCATTGATATCAGGTATGGCCTCATCCAGCGTTCATGGGGCAAAGGGTATGCTTTTGAAGCTGCTCTTGAATGTGTACGAATAGGTTTCAAGTATTTACACTGTGAGATTATCTATGGTGCGGCAATGCGTGAAAATGTAGCATCAATACATATCCTGAAAAAAATGGGAATGAAAGGAGATAGGAATTTCACTATATATGGAAGTGCTGTTGAATCCTTCTCTCTAGAGAAAATACGCTATGATTCGCTCTGGAATACCTCAAAATGAAAAATGACCATCATCACAATTTCACTACATAGTGTTTTTTCGCAAGCAATTTAGTCATACACAGAGCGTGGAGATACACTATTGTCTCTCCAGAAGCTGAAAATAGGGATATATCATGAAAATAGCCGGTGAGGGATCTGATACAGAGAGACAATTTGAGATAGAGGATCATCTTAGAGAACCAAAGCATCAAAGATATTTGGATCGTCGTTCTCCTATTCAGGCACTACAATGAAAAAGGCTGGATTGGCAATGATACTAACACTGTTCGTATTTCTACTAGCTATCTTAGCATTTCTGGCAACTATTAGCCATGGCAAACCAATCCCTCTAAGGGGCCCTGAGGGGAAAACTCTTGAGAGGAGTCTTTCTGATAAGATCAGCATTACCATCAATGGTATAAGCCAGGGGATGTTCATACACAGTACCGATACAGACAATCCTGTGTTGCTATTCCTTCATGGAGGGCCTGGAATGCCCGAGTATTTTCTCACCAGGAATTACCCTACAGGTCTTGAAGAAATTTTCACTGTCTGCTGGTGGGATCAGCGGGGGGCGGGATTATCCTATGACTCATCTATTCCCCCTGAGACAATGACAGCAAAACAGTTTGTTCAGGATACAATCGCCATAACCAAGTATCTTCGTGATCGATTTGGGAAACCTAAAATTTACCTGATGGGACATTCATGGGGGAGCCATATTGGTATACTGACAGTCAATACAGCTCCAGAATTATTGTATGCATACATCGCAATAGCCCAGGTTTCCTATCAGCTTAAGTCTGAAAACCTGACCTATCACTATATGCTTGAGCACTACAAAGACCTACATGACAAACCAATGGTGAAAAAACTGGAAAAATCAGAGGTCACAATGACAATGCCGGTACCCGAATCATATATGCGGGTACGCGATAAAGCCATGCACACCCTTGGCGTCGGAACGACTCATGCTATGAAGTCCGTTATTACTGGCATATTTTTCCCGTCATTGCTGAACAGGGAATATACTAGTACAGAAAAGGTACATCTATGGAGAGGCAAGATATTCTCCAAGAGTTCCAATCTTTGGAATGAGTTGCTTACTATGGATTTTTCAAAAGAATTGGATGAAGTTGCAATTCCTGTATATTTTTTGCATGGTTTGTATGATTACACTGTATCCTATACTGAATCTAAAGCATACTTTGATAAGCTGAGAGCACCGGTGAAGGGTTTCTATACCTTTGAAAATTCTGCCCATAGTCCGATTTTTGAGGAGCCAGATAAGGTTCGAAGAATATGTACGGAAGATGTGCTACAGGGGTTAACAACTCTTGCGGATTGAAAGTTGTTTTTCCTTCTCACGTATCTGAAACTTTTCTAAGGTGGATTTGGTATGGGTTTTCACACTGTTCAGATTGTGTATTTCAGTGGAACTGGCTGCACCAGACTGGTTGCGGAGACTTTTAGAAACCAATTGCTAGAAACCGAACACAGAGTACATATGGTTGAGCTCCATCATGATATTGCTTTTGAGGAATCTGACTATGACCTCTTGATTATATGTTTCCCAGTATATGCATTCAATGCACCTCAGATAGTGATTTCCTATGCAAAAAACACTAAATCTGTTCATCACATCCCTGCAGCTATTATCTCTGTATCCGGGGGAGGAGAAATTATGCCAAACCTAGCCTGTAGGACGTCAATAAAAAAAATCCTCAAAAGAAAAGGTTACTTGATTCAATATGAAAAGATGCTAGTAATGCCATCCAATTTCGTCATCTCTACCAAGCCTTGCTTAGCTGCCCTTCTCATAAAAATACTGCCAATAAAGATCTCATTCATCATCACAGAATTGGATTTGGGAGTATGGGTCGAGACAAACCCAGGGCCGATACATCTGCTTCTCTCTTTACTAGGAAGAATCGAAATCGTTGGAGCTAAAATTTTCGGAAAGAAAATCAGGATAAGCAAGAGCTGCAACGGTTGCACAGTTTGTTTTACCCATTGTCCGGTAGCAAATATTACTATGAAAAATGACAGACCAGTCTTTGGAATGAAATGCATCCTCTGTCTAAAATGTATCTATGGGTGCCCCACCAAATCACTGAGTCCGGGGATCGCTACATTCGTAGTACTAAAGGAAGGCTTTGATATTGGTACAATACAACAAACCCTCCCTTGGAATGAACCAGTCGATATCACATCTGAGGCTGCTGGAGTATTGTGGCTTGGTGTCAAGCGATATTTGCTGAACACAGATGACATCCAAACCACAGGTAGCCCATATGGGTATGAACTTGACAGCAGGGAAAAGACTTACTAGCATAACCTACAATGAAATCAGTATTGTTGATTACCTATATTTTACTCTTTTCTTTAGGGTGTGTTGGCTCAGCCAGCATTGGATTTCTTCATAAGTGTCTCAAAGTGCCTTTGACAAAATATCTATTGTATATATGTATTCTACTGCTGGCCAGTGTAGGGAGAATCCTGCTGGATTCCTATCTGGCGACATTTAGCTTCTATACAAGCATTCCCTCTGCTGTCCACGGTGCTATTGGCTTCTTAATCGCCTTGGTGCTATATTACCTGCTCTTCCGCGTATTGACCCACATGAAAAACATCTCTTTGACAGTGGCCCTTGTACCTACAGCATTGGTGTTTATTGTTCAGATGCTTAGAACGATTGTATATTACACGATGGGAGAAGCGTTAACGATGGCCCTATACCCGGTTATGATCGCATTGGTATCATGGTATCTGTTTTTTGTGGGCTTTGCCTTCTGGAAAGGTATAGATAAGAACTGGAACCAGGCTCTTCAGATTCTGATAAGAAGAATGGGTCTGCTAACCATGATATTTGCCCCAATATCTGCAGCTTTGTATATCAGTCTCCATATTTTTGGGACTGGGGCCAATACTATCATATCGCTTGATTTCCTCTATCTGGGGATATGGAGTCTGGTATCAGTTAGCGTTGTCCTTCACTACCTTACAAGAATTGGAACCATTCCAGACAGGACTTCTGCCGATCAGTCTTTTCTCGAGAACTATGCCATTAGTCCGAGGGAAGCGGAAGTTCTCGAACTGATCCTCCAAGGATTTTCAAACAAGGAAATCGGAAATAAACTATGCATATCATTTACCACTTCAAGAACTCATGTATCCCATATTTTTGAAAAGACCGGCGTCAGCAGCAGGATGGAGCTCGTGGCAAAAGTGTTGAATTTCTAGGGTCATACATTCGTATGATCCACCCCGTATCTGATAAATTCATACGTTTGTCGAATATCGTTGTACAGCGTTTTCTTCTACCTTCATATCAGGAATTCCCTGAAGGAGAAAATTATGAGAATAGGAATAAAAATTATCACTTATGCATTTGTCCTGATTGTTGTAGTGGCACTTATCAACTTCCTGCCTTTGATAAGCTTAAGGACAAGGAATATGCAAAAGTATACTATTGATGGTATGACGGTATTTGCTGAGAAGAAAGACTTTGCAAATGCAGAGAGAATTGTCAGTAACATACACAAGAGCAGTCACCGGATACATGATGCATTAGGGATGCAGGAAGCCCAAAACATTGATCTTTACATTTATCCCAACAGAAAAGCCCTGCATAGAAAAACAATCGGTTTTGCCGGTTGGTTCCTTCCGGACTGGTATATAGGAAGAAACTCATCAGACTCCGTATTTATTACATCTCCATCTGAACCGGGACCTGGACATACTCGGGAATCGATTGAAAAAGCAGCAGTCCATGAGTATGTTCACGTCATGACAGATCGTCAGAACAAACATATGGGCTACTGGATGAAAGAGGCTTTTGCCCTCTACCTTGCTGACCAGGAACCCTCACTGCCCTCATTACGGGCATCCAGGCAGATAACATTTGCAGAATACAAGACACAAAATCCCATAGAGTTTGCCAATGTAGGCGGCTACTCTTTATCATATAATTTTATGCAGTATCTCATTGCAGAATTCGGATGGGAAAGTGTACTGGGGTTTCTCAATCCCGAGAATTCGTTTGAAGATATTACCGGAAGAGACGAAGAAGAAGTATTCCAGCAGTGGAAACTATCTCTGAGTAGCATATAGGGTGATATTCTCTTCCCCTCAACGCCTAAATTATCCCTTGCATAGCTTGATAGGCTGAAGATAAAGCATCTTTTGTCGAGGCTAGGTATCCTGCTGTACAGATCACTGCTTGAGAGGTATCTCGCACAGAAGATTTCCCTGCCGAGAAAACCACACCACAGCCGGCTTTTCACCAAGCCGGCTGTGTCTTGCCATACGGGAAAGACAGGATCCTAATCAGAAGCGATGACACAATCCGCAGGCAAGCAAACAAGACGTTTGAAAATTACGCAATGCCATCACCTTAAGCCACTATGGCTTCATGAGTAATCAACAAAACATCAGAATTAGATGCAGATGTGTTGAATAAGACATTCCTAAGTAAAGATATATACTTTTGAGAAGGGCATGAAAAGAATATTTGCAAATCGGGAAAAATATATTCAGTTGAGCTACAAGTATGTTATAATTTTACATCCAGTAGCACCAAAGGATAATAATGCCTTCCAAATTTAGTACAAAACCAGTCATAGGAACTATTCTCATCGTCATTATTATGCTCGTGATAATTGTTCTCAATAATTCATCAAGAAGGCATCCCATTAGCTTCAGGATTTATTATGATAAGATCGATTCTACGATCTTATGCTGCATGTCAAACTATAGGATGAATATAGTTGAAGCTTCATTTTTTGAGAAAGAGGATGTGGAATATCTCCATAAAAATAATTCACAAGTTGTTGGGTATCTTTCCTTGGTAGAAATTGGACATTGGGATACTCCCCTAATAAACGATTTGCATGAGGAAGATTATCTGGTAGATGCATCAAACAAAAAAATGAAAAGTTTGAGCAAATCTAATTACCTTGGCGATTTGTCATCCCCACATTTTAGAGAAGTTCTTTTTTCGTACTTAGAGACCAGGATATTTGATAAAGGCATGGATGGGGTATTTTTTGATACACTAGATTGGATCGACTATTACGCTGGTGATACGAGGATTTATGATAAACTCACATCAGGCTATAAAGCTTTCTTGATTGAACTGAGACAAAGATACCCGGATAGTATTGTAATCCAAAACCGAGGGTTTGAAAGTTACAAAAAATTCAGTCATGACTATATAGATGGAATACTATGGGAAAATTTCAGATCCCCTTATATTGAAGCAGATACAGAAAAAATACAAACCCTTAAGGAATTCGATAGGGCTACCAAATTAAACAGAACGAATGTGTTTGTCATTTCTTTTGAAAATGAAATTGAAAATAGAAAAACAGCAAAGACATTGAACTGGAATTTTTTGTTTAGCCAAATGGAAAACAGGTATTCTGAATGGGATATTGAAGTGAGGTAGGAGAAACAATATGTCAATACATTACAGAAAGCTGATCCTTCCAATGTCATTACTATTGCTTGTATTGTGTGCCTCCTGTTCCTGGATGATTGAATCGGAAGACACTGATACGGCAATAACAGACAACAAAGCATTTTATAATGAGGATTCTTTGTCTGGCATCAAAGAAATATATATTACTGTTCTGGAACCCAAAGAGAGTGATTCTCGTTATAACTTTACACTTGAACAATTGAATTCAAATATTGTTGATCCCTTTGCAAAGCATGACCCGGAAATAAAAGTTATCTTTCAAGAAGGATTCAACGGTACTGTCCAAAAGGATAATTATGGGTATGGGTTGAGTGACTATAATGCAACTATGAAATTAAGAGGCCAATCAGCAAGGCTTGCAGATTTGAAATCGTACAAAATACGCTTGAACTCAAAAGCTCCGTGGGGCAAGTATGTCACGGTCAATCTCAACAAACACCCCTATGATGATTTGAGGATCAGAAACAAACTGGCATTTGAGTTGATAAAGGACATACCTGATATCACAAGTGTCAGCACACAGTTTGTCCATCTCTATGTAAAAGATTTTAGCGAGGGAGACTACTCTGCTCCCTATGTGGATTATGGCTTGTTCACCCACGTAGAGAATATTGACACCAGGTATCTGGAAAATCATGGGTTGGATCAAAACGGCCATTTATATAAATGTGAGAACTTTGAATTCAAACGATATGAGGACATCATTAGAAATATAGATGATGATGAGTATGATGAGAATGATTTTGAAGATATCCTTGAGATCAAGGGCGTCAATGACCATCAGAAACTAATTGAGATGCTCGATGCAGTAAATGATGAGCATACTCACATCAATGATGTCATAGCCACATATTTCAATAGGGCCAACTTTATCACCTGGCTGGCCTTAAACGTTATTACAGACAATGTTGATACACAAAGCAGGAATTACTACTTATACAGTCCAACTGATTCAACCATATGGTATTTCATACCTTGGGACTATGATAAATCAATGGGTGCATATTCTGATACCAGACCGATCTGGCAAAAAGGAATTTCAAACCTTTGGGGTAACACCCTTGTGCAGAGATTTTTACGCAATACAGACAACAGGGCTGAACTTGACGCTAAGATGGTTGAGCTGAGCAATAAGATTTCTCAAGACAAATTGGAGTATTACAGTGAATTATTCAAACCAATCGCGACAAGGTTCCTAACTACCGAACCGGATAATATACCTCCTGCATTGGATGTTGATGATATCAATGAGGAGTTTGAACTGCTAAAAGGTTCCATCCAGAAAAATTTGGATGCATATTATGCGAGCCTGGAAAGGCCAATGCCCGTGTTCCTCTATCCACCGCATCTCAATGGGAACTTCATGGAGTTTGATTGGTCGCAGTCGTATGATTTCCAAGACGATCCAATATATTACCACTTCCAAGCAAGTGATTCGCCTCTGTTTACGAATATTTTGTATGAAGCTGACAATCTGCTGAACAATGAGCTGATCATCAGGAAGTTTCCACCTGGACATTATTACTACAGGATCTATTGCAGGGATTCACAGGGCAATACAACCGATGCCTTTGATATTTACTATGATGACAAGACAGAGACCTACTGTTTTGGGGTAAATGATTTTTATGTTACCTAGGAGTCCATATGAAGTTTAGGCATGAGCATAAATTCTTAATCGAATATGACACCTATGCTAGGATCAGAAGCGCCCTCAAGCAGTGTATGACTCTGGATACTAATTCTGTGGAGGGGCTTGGCTATCATATTAGAAGTCTGTATTTCGACGATATGTTCGAAAGCTCTTTGCATGAGAAGTTGTCAGGTATAGTAAACAGGAAGAAATACAGGGTGAGAATTTATAACTATTCTCAAGACACAATTAAATTGGAAATCAAAAGAAAATTCAATGATTACACCAATAAAGTAGCCACTACGATACAGAGAGAGGAATTTGAGAGAATATACAACGCGGATGTCAGCGATTTGGCATATACCGATGATAGTGTCAAAATGAGTTATTATCTGGAAATGAGAAACAATCTCCTACGACCGAAAGTGATCGTAGATTATTATAGGGAGGCCTTTGTACTGCCATATAACGAAATAAGGGTTACCTTTGACACGCAGCTTTCTGCTGTCAAACCGCGCATGGATATTTTCTCGGACAGGATACATAGTGTAGCTTTACCCCCATGCTACTCATTGATTTTGGAGGTGAAATATAACAATTTTTTACCTAGTCATATAAAAACGATATTGGAACGATATGATCTAACAAGATTATCTGTTTCAAAATTTTTACTATGCAGGGATAGAATTCAATAAGGAGATTTTTTGTATGAATGAACTGCTTAATTTTAATGATATACTTAAAAACAGTGTGATTGAATCATCATATTTGGGAACCTATTCAATTAGGGATATTGCAAGTGTCATTCTGGTGACATTTGCAGTGAGCCTCTTTATGTTCTTTATATACAAAAAAACATATAGCGGGAATGTATATAGCCACAAGTTTAATGTCTCTTTAGTGGTAATGGCATTAATTACCTCGGAAGTGATTTTGACCATCAGTTCGAACTTGGTGCTGTCGTTAGGTATGGTTGGAGCCTTGAGCATAGTGAGGTTCAGGACGGCTGTTAAAGAGCCCTTGGATATTGTATTTATGTTTTGGGCCATTGCAATAGGACTTACAACTGGAGCCAGGCTATATGCCCTGACAATAATTAGCTCGCTTCTGATTGGTACAATTCTGTATGTCTTGTTGAAATTCAAAAACACAAACAATGTCTATTTGCTGATCATCCATCACATGACAAAAAGTAATGACAAAGTGTTCGAGCTATTGCAGGAAGTGAACTATACGATAAAGTCAAAGACCGTTTCTCGGGGATTAATCGAACATACGCTTGAAATAAAACTTCTCGGCGCAGGAAGTGAGTTGGTTGAGAAAATAGCGGAAATTGAAGGTGTCTCAAATGTATCTCTTGTAAGTTACAATGGTGATTTTGCTCAATAACAGGGGTTATCAGTTGAATAGGAAAGAAAGCACAATAGTAGAAATAACAACTGTACTACTCGAGATATTATTGGTAAATATTCTTATCAATTTTTTCTTCTTTGAGCTACAACCAAACCAAGCAGTATATTTGTCATTAAACCCTCATCCCCTTTTCCTGTTTTCGCTTATCATGGGATTACGGTATGGTATTAAGATTGGGGTCTTTTCCGCTTGCATCTCCGGTCTGTTCTTTTTTGATGTGTATATGCAGACGCATGGAAATGCGGAGTTGTTCTTTACCTATTTCAAATACTATAAGAATCCCCTGTTGTTCTTATGGGGTGGGTTCATCCTTGGAGCATTCAGAGATAACCATAGAAGAAAAATATGGAAAGCAAACGAAACCATTGATTTTTTGACACAGGAAAATGCTAATCTTGAAAAGGATTATTCGTACCTGGAATCAATACAAAAAGAGTTGAAAAATCAGATCATCAAATCTGATGAAAGTATCAGCAGCCTGTATGACATAGCAAAGAAACTTGAAAGTTTTGAAATTGAAGAGATCTATACCGAAACGATTGGAGTCTTAAAGAAATATCTGAAAGCTACAAATATCTCCCTCTATACAGTTGATAGGGAAGAAGATTATTTGCGCCTGAAAATATCCTATAGCGATGTGGAGCGTAGTAATTCCATAAAAGCGTCTACCTGCCCTTGGTTCCTACACGTGGACAAGGAAAGAAAAGTTGTAAAAAATCCAAACTACAGGGAAGGTGATGATGTACCTCTCATGGTTGCTCCCCTGATCAGAGATGATAGGGTCATTGCAGCAGTCATAATTACCAGCATGGAATTTGATATGATTTCAGAGTATGCCTTCAATTTATTTCAGCTTATCATTGACTGGATCAACCGAACACTCGAAAAGGCAGAATATGTTGAGAGCCTGAAGGAGAATAAATATATAGGAAAGAGTAAGCTCATAAAGGATTCAAACTATTTTAAGAATCAGATCAAAATTGAAAGAAGAAGAAAAAAAGAGTTTGGGATGGAATACTGCATATTGTCATATAGGGTTAAAGATTGTGACCTAATAACAATAGATACCTTAGTCAGAGATACGTTACGAGCTGTTGACCTTGCATACTACAATGAAAACAAAGGCGTGATTACGTTTCTGTTACCAGCGACAAAAAGAGAACACGCCATTCTCATTGAAGAGAGGATAGAAAAGAACTTCAACGATACGTTTGTAAAGATAGATCTGGCTACTTTAGATGAACGTATGGTATAGGTATGCAAATTCCTAAGGAAGAGCAAATGACCAAACGAAACCGACTGAACCATGATACTAGTAATGTTCAGTCGAAGGGACTCACCAAAGTGCAATATGGAAGCAAAGACTGCCTTACGTCAAGAATTCTCCCCCCTTTGGAGGCTTAATGAAATTTGTAGCATATGCATTACTGATGATAGCTGACATCCTAGTGATACTATTCTTCATCATATTTGAACAATATGCACTCCAAGTACTGTCTTTACATGCATTTTTGATTTTTGTCAGTTGGAGAATATACGTAACCTTTGCTAGCGATGTGGAGGTATTACCGTACTTTATCCTGTTTTTTTTGCCAATCTTAGGGATGGTCATATATTTCACCCTATACGGTAGTCTTCATTACTTCGTGAGGGATGGGAATGCCATCAATGATTATGAGCAAATGCTTTCTGAAAAACCTGCAAGGACAAAAAGAAAAAGAATTGATTATGACAGTGAAATACAGACAATGAGCTATTTTGATATGTTTTCTTTCATCGATCCTGAAAGGAAAAAGGAATTATTAATTGATTCTCAATATGCATATAAGATCAATAACGCAAAGATTCTAGCAAAAGGATTGGAATCGGAAGACAAAGAAGTCCAACATTACTCTGCGACCCTTCTCAACAGCCAAGAGAATCAATATACCAACACTATCAGCATATTGAGAGATACATATGAAACACAAAAGACAGAAGCCAGTTTGGATGCATTGATTAGTGCCTATCATGATTACATACGCTCATCATTCATTGGAAAAGAGAGTATACAAATATTCAAAAAGGAATATGTCGATCTGTTACTGCAGAAAGTACACAGGGAGACATATGACCTGCAATCGTTACAAAGTTTGTTTATTGCCTTCATTGAGATCAATGATTTTTATAACGCTACGTTGATACATCACAAAATGGAGGAAGAGTTTGGTAAAAGCTCAAGGTCGATCATAAACAAATTACATATCCTATATAAGAAAGGGTATACCTCCCAACTGGTTGACGCTCTACACACCATAGAACCTGACCAATTTGCCGATGAGCCTAAGTTGAAAGAGCTCCATGATTTCTTTGTGAAGGAGGTACAGTGAGATGAGGATATGTATGATAGCTGAAGGCTCCTACCCCTACGTTGCTGGAGGGGTCTCCAGCTGGATCAATCAGATAATATCGGCTTTCCCAGACAACGAGTTTGTAGTCGTTTCAATAATGCCAAGTAAAAACGAGACAGTAGAGTACAAATATGAGATACCAAAGAATGTAGTCAAAATACGAACTATTTACCTCAATGATTATATGAAGATCCGACACAAGAAACTCGCAAGGCAATACAGACTAAGTAAAGAGGACGAACAAGAAGTAAGGAAATTGATCAGAAGCGCTTCTGACCTGGATTGGGAGTATATTATCAAGCTGTTCAATACTAGAGACAGTACTGGTTCTTGTATTGATTTTTTGCAAAGCAAGTTCTTTTTCAATGAGATAGTGTCCCTGTATACTGAAAAATGTAGTGAAGAGGTATTTAATGTCTTTTTCTGGACTATGAGAAATATGTTCCTGCCTTTGCTATATCTCATTCAACAAAAAGCGGAAGAAGCGGATATTTTCCATTCTGCATCAACAGGATATGCCGGCATATTGGCAACATCCTTTGCCGTAAGAAGGAATAAAGGTTTTGTGGTATCAGAACACGGAATATATGGACGGGAAAGGGAAGAGGAATTGCTGAAGGCCAAATGGGTCACCGGAATTTATACAAAATTATGGATCGATTACTTTTATTCGATGTCTTCAGCTGCGTATAGAAGGGCTGATGTCATTACATCCCTTTTCCAGGCTAATAGGGAGATCCAAATAAAACTTGGTGTTGATAGGGAAAAAACGAGAATTACACCAAACGGCATTAATTATGAGAAGCTACATATCGAGAAAGAACCCCATGATGGAGTTACTATCGGCTCAATCCTGAGAATCGTCCCTATCAAGGATGTGATGACAATGATCCGAGCATTTCGGATCGTAAAGGATAAGGTGGACAATGTTACATTTTATCTGATCGGGCCTGCTGAAGAAGACTCGGCTTACTTTCAGCAGTGTCTGAATTTGGTGCAACTCCTGGATCTTCAAGATTCCATACATTTCACCGGGAGAGTGAGTATTAAGGATATTCTTGGGAAATTGGACATGTTAGTCTTAACATCGATATCTGAAGGGCAACCTCTGGTAATCCTTGAAGGCTGGGCAGCAAAAATACCTAGCATTTCAACAGATGTCGGTAGCTGTAGAGAGTTGCTTGAAGCCGATTCTTTCGAAGGCCCTTGCGGGTTGATCACAAAAATTGCTTCCCCTAGTGATACTGCAAGAGCTCTCTTACAGGTAATTGCAAACCCTACATTGAGAAACACAATGGGAGAAAATGGATATAGAAGAGGAAAGAGATTATATAATGAAAAAGTATTGGTAGCAAACTATTCTAAAATTTATGATCGCGTGTATGCAAAGTACAACAGATAAGGTGGCATGATAATATGGCAGGTATCGGTTTTTCATTACAGAGAATGTTTGATAAGGATACTTTTTCTAGTAGAGCTCTGGCATATGCATACTCATCATTCATTGCTGCCGGCCCATGGATAATAAGCGTACTATCCATCAACTTTCTCCTCTTGCTTATGGATTTGGTCACTAGTGATTATGCGGAAAGGGACTTGTTCTCTGCAACGATTGTATACTCTTTCCTCTTTTCCCAAATATTGGTTGCCCCTATTCAGTTGGTGGTTACCAGATATATTTCGGACAAATTGTATAACAAGGAGTACGATGCCGTAAAACCCACATATATCGGGGTAAACAATATTGTCTTCTTTGTCAGTTTGCTTATTTCTATTGTGTTCTATTTCAACGTACCTCTACCAATCTATTACAAGGTACTTTCATCGTTTATTTTTATATTGATATCAATGATCTGGGTGATAATGATATTTCTGAGTGCAGTAAAAAACTATAAGCTTATAGGAATAGCCTATTGTATAGGTGCTCTCATCTCAGTCGCATTAGTCTTTTATTTTCTCGAAAATCCAATACCTTTCAAAGAAATGACAACCTTAACCAACTTTCTGGTATCGTATGTCATTGGGTTGAGTGTGACATTCATAGTACTTGCTTACACATTCTTCTCAACCTTTCACTATGGGAATCCTTATACATATGACTTCATCAGGGCTTTCGGCAAACATGCGGTATTAAGCCTCATAGGCTTATTGTATACGTGTGGATTATGGGTCGACAATATCATCTTATGGTTTGGCGATTACCAGGTCAGAGTATATAATACGTTTGTTTTCGCTCCCTACTATGACAATGCAGTATTTTTATCCTATCTCACAACCATTGTGACCTTAGTCCTCTTCCTTGTAATCATTGAGACGGAATTTTACAAAACATATAAGGAATATTTTGGTAATGTCAATTCCACACAGACACTGGAAGAGATAGACGCATCAAAAAATGCAATGATAGAGTCATTGCGGTATAATCTTTTCTATACTTTTATGATTCAACTATTGGTCAGCATAACGCTGGTGTTGCTTGCGGGGCCAATATTCAAGGTACTCAATATCAATTATGTTATCAGAGATATTTTCAAGCTAACTACTATCGGAGCCTTGTTCAACATCAGTGCATTCATTTGTATTCTAGTCCTTTTGTATTTTGAAAAAAAGAGAAGCGCCTTATTGGTAGCATTTTGCTTTTTCACTTCCAATGCCGGGCTGACACTACTGTTTAGCAAACTCCCCTTGCAGTATACCGGCTATGGATTTGCAATTGCATCAGCCTTCACGTTTGTCGTAGCCCTGTTTCCTCTTCGGAAGTATCTTCAAAACATCAACTATGAAACCTTTGCCCTCCAGCCAATCTACTTGCACGAGCCAAATAATATTTTCGTCAAACTTGCAGAGTATCTTAATCGAAGATGTGAAAAAAAGCGGAGAATTCCCAACAATAGGCATGGACGACCAAGAAGATAGGTAAATGTGTATGGTCAGAAGGGAGAACTAGTTTCGCAGATGGCAGGTAACGCATACCATGAGGCTTTCCTTCCCGAGTACACTGCAAAACACCCGGCCTATCGCTAAGCCGGGTGTGAAAACTAGAGATGTGAACTATCAGGCCTTGTATACTGGAATTTCCTGATAGGTGGTATGCAAGAGGTGGTGACTCTTCTCACCGTTGGGTGAACCCAGGAAATCCTCATACAACTTAAGGATCGAGGGGTTCTGGTGTGAACAGCGGTAGACACTCTTCTTGTCATCTGCATAGAGACCTTCAGACCTCTCCTTGCGCAGGATATCATTGGCTCCATAGGGCTGACCACCACCGGCGATACAACCACCACGGCAAGCCATGATCTCAATGAACTCATAGGGCGCCTTTGTTCCAGCGGCCTTTGCTTCACGGATCTCATCCAAGACTTCCTTGGCATGGGAGAGCCCATGGACTACAGCAACACGTACAGGTGTGCCATCAAAATCAACAGTACCCTTCTTGATCTCCTCTAGGCCCCGGACAGATTCGACTTCGACTCTCTCCATCTCCTTGCCGGTGACCACATTGTATGCAGTACGAACAGCTGCTTCCATGACACCACCGGTGGCACCGAAGATAGTTCCAGCTCCTGAGTATTCACCGATCGGGCTGTCAGCCTCCTCTTCCTCAAGTTTTAGGAAATCGATTGCGGAGCTCTTGATCAGACGTCCGAGCTCACGGGTGGTGAGGACCAAGTCCACATCCTGGAAACCAGAGGCACTCATATTGTCATCACGCTTGGACTCAAATTTCTTTGCAGTACAGGGCATGATGGCGACAGAGAAGATCTCAGCGGGATCAAGATCGGCTTTCTCGGCATAGAAGGTCTTGGTAATCGCACCATGCATCTGCATAGGGCTCTTACAGCTGGAGACATGGTCGAGCAAGTCCGGATAGTATTTCTGGACATAATCGATCCAGGAGGGACAGCAGGAGGTCAACAGCGGCAGTGTCCCACCCTTTGTAACCCTACCTACGAGTTCATGCCCCTCTTCAATAATGGTAAGGTCGGCACTGAAGTTCGTATCATGCACTGCATAGGCACCAAGCTTCTTCAATGCTGCATAGATCTTTTTGGTTGTGACCGTCCCGGCAGGAAGGCCGAAGGTCTCACTCAAACCGACACGGATGGAAGGGGCTATCTGGACAACCACCTTCTTGGTGGGGTCTGCTGCAGCTGCACGGAAGGTGCTGATCTCATCCTTTTCGTAGATGGCGCCAACAGGGCAGTGTGCTGCACACTGGCCACACTTTACACAAGGACTGTCGTCGAGCTTGAGCATAGCAGCTGGGGCCATGCATGTGCCGTCTCCGCGTCCGATGAACTCAAGGGCGAAGGTGCCCTGCAGATCCTGACAAACCTGTACGCAACGACCGCACTTGATGCACTTTTCAGGATCAAGGACGATGGATGCCGATGAAGTATCCTTAGGCTTATCGCTCAGCCTTATTTCAAAGGGCTGCTCACGAATCCCAAACTCAGCTGCCAGATCCTGCAACTCACACTCTCCGTTACGGATACAGGTGAGACAGGTTGAGGGGTGTGTGCTGAGGATCAGCTCAAGGATCGACTTCCTCACTTCGAAAAGCTCGGGGTCATGGGTGATGACGCTCAAGCCCTCATTGACAGGTGTGGCACAAGCGCGAAGAATCTTCGCACTACCCACCTGCTTTACAATACAAAGCCCGCAGGACCCGAAAGGTACCAGGTCGTCGTGATAGCAGAGCGTGGGGATTCTGACACCTGCCGCCCTTGCGGCGTGCAGAACCGTTGTGCCCGCTTCAACTTCTACGGGAATACCATTTATCTTTACATGTACGATACTCAATTTATTCCTCCTCTGTCGGATCCTAGTGGACTACGACGGCTCCAAACTTACAGGTCTCCAAACAGACACCACACTTGATACAAACGCTCTGGTCTATTACATGAACCTTCTTCTTTTCACCTGTAATAGCACCGACAGGGCACTTGCGTGCACAGGCAGTACATCCGATGCACTTGTCAGCAAGAATCGAATAGGTGACCAATTTCTTACAGGTGCCACTGGGGCAACTCTTGTCTTCAATATGGGCACGATACTCTTCAGGGAAAAACTTCATGGAAGAGAGTACTGGGTTGGGAGCTGTCTGGCCCAAGGCACACAGGGAACCCACCTTCATCGCCTTACCGATGGTCTGAAGGGTCTCCAGATCCTCAGGCACTCCGTTTCCAGCAGTGATCTTCTCCAGGATGTTACACAAGGAGCGTCCACCAATTCTACAGGGAGCACACTTGCCACAGGATTCGTCAACGGTGAAGTTCAGATAGAACTTGGCAACGTCTACGATACAGTCATCTTCGTCCATGACTATCATGCCGCCTGATCCCATCATGGAACCGATGCGTACCAATGATCCGAAATCGATGGGAGTATCAAGGTCTGCTTCGGTGATGACACCTCCGGAAGGCCCACCTGTCTGCACTGCCTTGAACTTTCGGTCGTTGGCTATGCCACCACCGATATCAAAGACAATCTCACGCAGGGTGGTTCCCATGGGAACTTCAACCAAGCCCGAGTTTCTGATCTTACCGGTAAGGGCAAAGACCTTGGTCCCTCGGCTGTCGGGTGTCCCGATCTTGCTAAACCAGTTGCCACCTTTTGTGATGATGACAGGGATGTTTGCCCATGTCTCAACGTTGTTGATGACAGTCGGCCTACCCCAGAGTCCCTTTACCGCAGGAAATGGAGGACGAGGCTGTGGCATACCACGCTTTCCTTCGATGGACTGCAGAAGAGCTGTCTCTTCACCACAGACAAAGGCACCGGCACCTAGGCGGATCTCAATGTCAAAGTCAAATCCGCTTCCGAGGATGTTCTTACCAAGCAGGCCGTATTCACGAGCCTGTGCCATAGCGATTTCAAGGCGATGGATTGCCAAGGGATACTCAGCACGGATGTAGATGAACCCTTTCTGTGCACCAATGGCCTTACCACAGATGGTCATGGCCTCAAGCACAGAGTGCGGGTCCCCTTCAAGGGTAGAGCGGTCCATGTAGGCACCAGGGTCTCCTTCGTCAGCATTACAGACGACATACTTCACTTCGTTATCAGCCTGTTTGGAGAAGTTCCACTTCATCCAGGTAGGGAAGCCAGCCCCTCCTCGCCCACGCAGACCTGCAGTCTTCAGTTCCTCGATGATGTCTTCTCCGGTCATCTCAAAGAGGGCCTTCTCAAGGGCCTCATACCCTTCACGGGCGATGTACTCGTCGATATTTTCAGGATCGATGAAACCACAGTTGCGAAGGACGATACGGAACTGCTTCTGATAGAACTGGATGTCCTCGACCTTGGCATGTTTGCGGCTTTCGCTCTTGTCATACAGCAGGCGTTTCACTTCGCGACCCTTGATGATATGCTCAGCGATAATTTCTTGTGCATCCTCAGGGGTCACCTTTACATAAAAGGAGTCCTCAGGAAGGATCTTTACGATCGGGCCCTGCTCACAAAAGCCAAAACAGCCGGTCTTGATGACCTGCACTTCGTCAGCGACTCCCTGATCTTTGCACTCTTTTACAAGGTTCTGATAAATCTGGTCTGCACGGCTTGATTCACAAGCGGTACCGCCACAGACCAAGATGTAGTTTCTGAAAGCCATTATCTACCCCCGTCCTTCTGAATAATGTCAGCAGCAGGGCGATCAAAGAGGTGATCGGTCACCAGTTGCTTTCCGATGATGTGCTGCTCAACAATTTTCTTTGCTGTCTCAGCATCCACATTTCCATAAATGGTATTAGGCATACCGGGAACCAGAACCTCAATGGTCGGCTCCACATAACATAGGCCCATGCATCCGGTCTGGGTGACCGATACATTGTCGAGCTTGTGCTCGTCAAGGGCTGCCAGGAATGTATCCAGGACAACCTTGGCTCCGGCGGCGATACCGCAGGTGCCCATCCCAATGACGATGCGTGAGTCTTTTCCTTCGATGTCGCGCTTCTGCAGTGCGCTCTGTTTTTCGTCTCTGAGCTTTCTCAGCTCTTCAAGTGTCATTTTTGCCATTATCTTGTCTCCTAGGTAGTGAAAAGCAGGCTCTTATGCCAATAAAGGCGAGTGTGTAACATACAACGGCTTCAGGTCCTCTTCTTGTGATTCCAAAAACTCCTTGAGCAAGTTTAAGGCACCACTGGTGGATAGCTGACCCAAGATGTCAGTGAGCTCTCTTTTGGAGAGTTCGTATCCCCCCTCTCCCTTGACTGTCGTTAGTGTACGCTTTACGACAAGCTCGTCAGCGAGAGGATGACTCATCAGAGCCAGAAGTGTTGAGGGAAGATCCCCAAAGGGAGGTGTATCTACATTATTGAGGGGAAAACTGCAAGTGACCTTAGTTCCCTTCCCCAATTCGGAATGCAAGGAGAAGCTCCCTTCACAAGCTGTTGTAGCCTGTACAAGAAATGGCAACCCCAAACCGACCTTACGTTTTGTATGTTTGACCCCATCTGTAACAAAAGGATCCAGTACCCGAGCTTTCAAATCCTCATCCATGCCCTTTCCGTTGTCCTCTACGGTACAAACCAAGAGAGTATCATCCTCCTCTAGTGCAAGAAGAACCTCAGTACTTCCGGCCTCAAAGGAATTCTGGACAATGTCCAACAGAAAATCGCAGATAAAGATATGCATATGCCCTGCTTCGCGCTCCTTATCTGTACTTTGCGATAATTCCGGAAACCTGGTTCGTGGTAACCTTTCCGAATACTTCCCCACCAACGGTGAGAACTGGTGCAAGCCCGCAACAACCGACACAGCGGACGGCTTCCAAGGAGAAGAGCCCATCATCAGTGACACCGCCGATGTCAATAGTGAGAAGTTTGGTCAACTCGTCAATGAGTGGTTGTGCACCCTTCAAATAACAAGCGGTACCCATACAGACCTGTATGTTGTGTTCACCTGGCTTTGTCAGCTTGAAAAAGTGATAAAAAGAGACGACACCCCAGATGGTGGCCAAGGGGACATCAAGCAATTCTGCGACTTTGTCTGCGGCCTCCCGAGAGATGTAGCTCTGTTCCTGTTGCACCTTATGGAGAACCATAATGAGATTGCCCGGCTTATCCTTCCATTCCTCGATGAAAGAGATTAACTCAGGCGAGAACTTGTTTTCGTTAGTTTTCGACATGTAACCTCCAGTACCCAAAATTTTCAGTTTTTTTATTCTACCATTTTTTCATAAATCGTGTCACCATATTCTTACAAGTTATGGTAATAACCATACCATACACTGGTAATTTGTAATTAAATATTGACCAATACCCCTGCTTAATGTACAATTAATCACATTAATAGGAGTATTTATATGAACAATGACCAATTGATACGAATCACAAGATACTACCGTTCCTTAAACCGTCTTAAAACTATCGGACTGGAAAAAGTCTTCGCCCATAACCTCGCCGATGCAGCAGGAGTTTCCGCTGCAATCGTCCGTAAAGATTTCTCACAATTGGCAATATATGGCCAGAAGCGAGGAGGATATGAGATCCATGATCTGCTCAAGTCCCTTGGAGAGATACTGGGAAAGGGGGATCCTCAAAACTGCATCATCATCGGATGCGGAAGAATCGGCAAGGCCCTGATGCACTACAACGGCTTCGAACCTGACGGCATACGCATTGTAGCCGGTTTTGACAGCGACCCGATGGTCTACAGCGATGCTTCGCACCCGGTGCCCATCTACCCCATCAGTCGCATCAACGAGGTCGTGGATGCCCTTGAGGTGACAGCGGGTATCATCACCGTACCTGAACAGGCAGCCAACGACAGTTACGAGCGCCTGGTGAAGGCTGGCATCATGGGAATTCTAAACTTCAGCCCCATAACTCTCAAGGCCCAGCTTCAGCCTGATGGGATCATGCCTGTGGTGCATAACATCAACATAGCCCTGGAGCTTGAGCAGATCTTCTATGAGCTCAAGTTTCCCAAGGATGGGACAACCTCACCTGCGCAAAAGCGTAAGCAGGAGCGGAAGGTGATCGCTGACGCCGCTAAGGGTTGACAGGTTCCACGCCATAGGCGTCCCGTCAGGCTTCAGAGCCATCGAGGGGGCGACTATCGCAGTGGATCCATACTCCCAGCCAAAACCATCAAATAACTGGCCACTGCCCAAAAATTGATCATACTGATGCCAGGAACCTCCAAAATAGCAGGTTCCTGGTTTTGCAAAGCTGTTCTGCCCATCCATACAAGGCGAATACCAGACATCTCCATAGACAAGATCCCGTCTTCCTGTTATGCCCAAGGAGCCCTTGGCCATAAGGGGGCGTGCATTCTGATCCCCTATGTCGATGAGGGCAGGCTGTACAGCGCTGTTCTGCTTGTAGGAATCGGGATCGGTATTGAAATCCCCGCACAACACGATGGGTCTTCCTTCATGCCTGGAGGACGCCTCCTTGAGGACTCGACTGAGCTCAAGGCGCAGAGCCTCTGTCTCTGAGAACTCCCCTATCTGGCTTTTGGCATGGACAGCGAATATGACAACCTCCCCGCGCTCGGTGTCGAATACCGCTTCCAGGACAGGCCTGGCCCCCTCTACAGCATGTACGCTAACTTGTTTGGGTTTGTTGCGGCTTATCATGGCGACTCCGATGGCAGAGCCTTCGCCCCTGGCGAGGGCGTACCACCCGTAGCCCTTGCGCCCAAGATGCCGGTCCAAAAGATCTGCTATCACCCCTTCATGCTCAATCTCCTGCAATACCAGCACATCACACCATCCGACACTTCTGTTGGTGAGCACCTCGTTGAGAGTTCTCAGTCGCATATGGTAGGAAGCTGTGCTCCACTTTTCCGAAGGACGGTACTCGGGATACTCATCCCCATCAAGCTTGTCGTCCATAAGGTTCTGCACATTGTAGGTGAGGATCTTGAACTCTTTTTCGTTGGGCTCCTGCACAGCGAGGGAGCACCCACACCCTACAAACAGGAACAAAAAAAGAACAAGAAGAGAAAGGGATAGGACTGGAAGTGTTTTCATAGTACAAGAGTAAGGGCAAAAAGAGCTCCTCTTGCTTCAAATCTTGGTATTTTTCCCCAATGAGTAGGAGAAATACAGCATTGCAAGAGCATCGTGGATGTCAAACTGGTCGATGGACATCTCACCGGACTTGATGATACCTATCTTCAAGTTCTCCAGGCAAGGGTCATAGGACACATTGGTCTCATCAAGGATACTGAGACAGAATGTCCTCAGTTCCGCCCACTTCTGGGTATAGAACAATGAGAGAACCTCATCATAGTTCTGGTCTATCTGATTGAGATCCCTTGCCTCGGAGAGGAAACTCGGGAAGAAGCCCTTGAGGTTCCCACTGTTCAGCTGCTCATAAAGGCCTGAAAGCCTGGGAGAGCCAAACTTGAAGAAGGAGGCGATGACAGCATAGCGTGTCTGGCGGAAGGTGGCGCTTCTGCCTTGCTCTATAGAGATGAAGAACTCCTGGTAGAAGGAGCCGTCCTTATCCATATGCCGCTTGGCAATAAGGTAGTCGATAACCTCGTCAATATGCTTGGCAGTGTGGGAGAGTTCGTTTATCAGAGGCAGATATTCGGTCGTATCGGTTATGCGCGCCAACGTCTTGCTGGCCATCGAGCGCACCGATGACCATCTTCCGTGCTTGAGCAGGATGAGCATCACTTCCTTGACCTTGGGATCCTTCTTGTATGCACCAAGGGCTGCGATGGCATCAAGCTGCACATAGGAGTCATCATCACGGGCAACCTTGATAAGGTCGTCCAGCACGGCCTTTCTTGGCCGGTCAGCAAGAGCCCGAACAGCCTCAATCTTATCCGCGGAGAAGGGTGAGGCAAGGATCGATCGGATCTCGCTGGTTGCCATGTTGTTGTAGTTGCTTCCAAGGGAGTGCATCAGAAATCTACGTTTTGCAGGATCGTTGGTCTTCTCCAGCTTCTCGATCATGGAGACGGCTTTCAGGCCATGCATGGAAAACACAACCGCTGCCGCGGCTTGGGAGGAGTAGGCTCCCACTTCCTGGAGCCTTGCTGCAACTAGGGCCTCTACAGCAGTAAGGACCATGGCAAAGATAAATACCAGCGTATACCCGTTACCTGCAGCTCTTCCATCAAGGATAAAGAGTGAACGGGCAATATCACCGCTATCTGCCAACAGACCGCTTATGACACCTACCAGGAACGCTATGATTGCAATGACAAAGTTCGCCATGGAGTTGAAGCCGACAGCATCATCATCAGGCATCACCTGCTGTACCAGACGAAAGACCAGAAGGGCTATGAGTCCGACAAAGAAGTTGGTGAAGAATCCTAGGAAGAAAAACCAGATGGGGGCGACCTCGGCTGTTATCAGTGCCCAAAGCAGGAAGAAGAAGAGGGAGAACAGGGTGGATATGAATACCAAGGGTCTGGATCCAAGGCGGTCTGAGAACTGCCGGCTGATGTAGGAAGCAGCCACCATGGAAAGGCCCAGCACCACAGAGTAGAGAACGACCATACTGTTTGACAGTCCGAGCTCAACCCTAAGGAACGGCACGGTAAGGCCGAATATGACCGCGACAGCTGTAGCGAGCCATCTGAGGATTAGCCGTCTGCTCAAGGAGGTCTGAGCCATCGCTTCTTTGAAGATGATGAGGACAGTCCTCCCCCTCTTGTGCGAAATGATACTTCGTGAAGGGATGAGGGACATCTCATAGGCTGCAAAAAAGTTCATTACCGATCCTATCACCTGCAGTCCGATAAGGCCGACAAGACCGGAAAAATACTGGATACCCAGGACCAAAGCTGTGATACAGCGCACAACCATGGAGGAGCTCTGGTAGGCAACGTTGACGTTGGCCACCACTTTGCCACGGTTGGAGACACTGCTGATGCTTTTCATGGTGAAATCATTGAGGGCGATGCCGATCATGCGGAAGATATTGAAGGCTGTATAGATACCGAGCAAGAGAAGGACCGCTGCATTGCCTGTCAAGAAGAACAATCCCACATACCCAAAGCAGACAACCCCTCGCACCAGCCAGACAGCTGACTGCACTTTGATCTGGTTCTTCCCTTTGAAGATGATCGACACAAAAGGAAGTACGATCCCAGCAATATAGGAGGCTGAGGCAATGTATCCCAAGGCAAGGTTGCCTGCACCGAAGTAGATAGCCAGCAGGTAGACGATGGTATCACCTAGCAGGCTGTATGCAATGCCATTGTATACCTCCTGCCGGTACATGTGTTTTCGTCCCTGCTGTTTCTCTGTTTCGCTAAGGTATTTTGTCTTGCCCATAGGGTGCTAGAGCTCGCTCCTTGTCGTTACGATCCTGCTTACCAAGCCATAGTCCAGAGCTTCCGAACTTGAAAGCCAGTGGTCGCGTTCGGTATCCTTGTTGACCTGTTCTGGGGTCCTCCCTGTCTCCTGGGCGATAAGCGCATCAAGTTTGGTACGAAGCTTTTCCAGGTGAAGGGCATGTATCTCTATATCTGTGGCAACACCCTTCATGCCGCTCATGGGCTGGTGGATGAGGTAGGTCGAGTTGGGAAGTGCAAGCCTTCTCTCTGCAGGGACTGCAAGCAGGACAAGGGCTGCCGCGCTTGCCACAAGGCCCATACCGATCATGGTCACAGGGCAGGAGACAAAGCGGGCCATGTCAAAGATGGCGTAGCCGGCATCGACATCGCCGCCTGGGCTGTTGATGAAGATCCGCACAGGATCGCTGCTGTCACCTTCCAGAACCAGCAGCTGCTTGATTACTAGATCGGCACTCTCCTTGTTGATCTCACCACTGAGCATGATGGACCGGGTCTTCAGGAGTTTTTCGTTTATCTGGGGATCCTGCACTGCAGGTTTTTTCTCTTCGTTTTCTGGCATGAAAAGCCTCTCTTCATAAAGGTTTGTCGCTTTCGCGTTTTATGCAAGTATACGGGATAAGATACATATTGAAAAGGGATGCTAGATTGAATACCTCCATTTTGAACAGGCTCTTGACATTCTAGTTGAATTCTCTTTGTATGATGGAGTTGACCAACCCTATGGTTGCAGACAATAGCATCAGGGGTTGCCACATGGTATGGGCTCACACTCTGCGAAAGGGAGCTTTGTCAGAATAGATTGAACCCGAAAAGAATGAATTGACAAAGGCTAGTATCGATTGTATATTTTTGGTACTTGGAAAACTTTCTAGAAGGAAACTATATTGAGTACCTTTTTTGATATAACACAATCAGCGATAAAATTGAACATCTCACCCCAACAAGTACGGTCTCTCTGTCGAGTTGGTAAGATTCAGGCTCAGAGAGTTGGAAATTCGTGGATAATTGACGAGCGTACCATGGAAGCGTTCATAGCATCAAACTCATATGGTGAGGTGCCAGACCGAGCAAACACACAGCAAGCAAATTCCACAGAAGACAGACGACCTGTTGCCTTAAGTTTTTTCTCTGGAGCCATGGGTCTTGATATTGGTATAGAGAAAGCTGGCTTCAACATTCGCCTAGCCAGTGAGATAAATTCCGCCTGCCGAAAGACAATAGTGAAGAACAATCCTACCATTGGACTTATCGGTGACATCAGAAAGTATTCCAACACTGAGATCCTTACAGCCGCAGGTCTGAAAGAAGGGGTGGAGATTGACCTTATTATGGGAGGGCCTCCTTGCCAGGCATTTAGCACAGCCGGGAAGCGACTGGGCTTGGAGGACGAGAGGGGAAACGTGTTTCTCCGGTATATTGATCTGATCCATCAGTTACGTCCCAAATATGCTGTCATTGAAAATGTACGCGGCCTGCTTTCAGCACCTATGAAACATATACCCCATAAGGACCGTACCAAGGAAATGCAAGAGTCGCTGGACACCCTGGCAGGTGGAGCCCTCTTCCATATTTTGGAGCAATTGGAGAATTCAGGATATAAGGCGAGTTTCAATCTGTACAATGCGGCAAATTTTGGCACACCGCAAAAACGTGAACGTGTTGTCATCATCTGCTCAAGAGATGGCAATCGTCCTCCCTTCCTTGTGCCTACCCATGCAGAAAATGGCGAATTTGGCTTGACTCCTTGGAATACCTTGCGTCAGGCCATTGAGCCTATCCAAGAAGGGCCTCATCAATACATTAAATTCCCAGAACGTCGCTTGAAATACTACAGGATGCTGAGCGAAGGACAGAACTGGAAAAACTTGCCTCACGATACACAAAAGGAAGCCCTAGGGGCTTCATATGATTCAGGGGGAGGAAAAACTGGGTTTTATCGGAGATTGGCTTGGGACAAGCCGTCCCCTACCCTTGTCACCCATCCTGCAATGCCGGCAACCGATCTAGCCCACCCTACCTTAGACCGGCCCCTAAGCATACAGGAATATAAGAGAATCCAGGAGTTTCCTGATGAGTGGGAAATCCAAGGAACGCTCATTGAGCAGTACAAACAGATAGGTAATGCGGTGCCGATCAAGCTTGGAACCGCCATTGGCTCATTAGTGTTGGCTCTCCTCAATAAGGAAGAGGTTCCAAGCTTTCCCAACTTCCCTTATTCACGATACAAGGGAACTGATGATATTTCCTGGAGACAAGGTATTGAAATGAGAAAGAAAGCACTAAAAATCTGAGGTTGACCGTTTTATTGCAAGATGCTCAACCGTTGCTCGGGTGACATTCCCAACCTCTTGGCAGATAGCAAGTAACTGACCGTAGGTTCCAGGGCCACCAAGGAAATCCCAATATTCTTTTCCTATCAATACACAGCTGTCGCTTTGCATTGTGAAAATCCCATTCGGGATTGTCCACCTATAGGAGCTTCTCTCTTCACCATAGGGGTTGTAGTAGAGACAAAAATAGGGCCTGTAGTTTGGATTATCAGCCAAGAGGTACAGCATATCCGACTTTGCCTTCTCGGTCTGATCGAGATTTGGCTTTACTGTTTTGAGCGATAAGAAATATTCCTGCCCATCACGCTTGAACCATAAATCTGAAATTACCCTAACTGATATGGTATCACCTTTGTGGAATGACTTGAGGATTTCTCCTTCCCGTGACCAATTGGGTTGGAGAGTACGGTCTCTGTAGCCTTGCAGCCAAAGGTTAATCTGATCTTGTGCTCCTTTGAAGATATTCACATAGGTTATTTTTTGCTTAACGTGGGTGTCTGTCGTTTCCCCTACTATAAGGTCAGAAATTTTTTCAACCGGACCTTGCCCAAAAGATGTGGAGAACGATCGTTCTAGTGAGGAATAGAGAATAGCATCGGAACTGAGCAAGGCTTCATGAAAAGGACGGTAAACAAGATTGTTTGCAATTCTTTGGATTGCATTGTCTACACATTCATGTAATAGCACTTTGACTTGAGTGGCAGTATCATCGTTCATGCAGGAACTCCTTGGGCTTAATCATCTGCCTACTTACAGGCAGAAGTCAACCAAATAAAGACAAAGGCAAAACCAACAAACCTACATTCAAAAGTCAAGACCAAACACAAATAATCACCCAAGCGAGACAGAAAGTCATCATCGTAAAGGTGAAAACGGAAAGATGTTTATACATCCCATGATAAGTATTTTTTCAAAGGTTCTTGTTTCTTTGGCCTTTGAGGAAAATAGGCCGTTCTGTATTCACTCTCCATATGATTCGCTATACTTGGAAACGGAGGATCTGTTCATGAAATGTGCTACTGTTGCTATTATAGGAAGGCCGTCTGCCGGCAAGAGCACCCTGCTCAATACCATCACCGAGATGAAGGTATCCATCACCGCTGCCACGCCCCAGACCACACGCAATGCCATCCGAGGCATCTATACCGACCCACGGGGCCAGCTGATATTCACCGATACCCCCGGCTACCACCTCAGTGACAAGACCATGAACAAGAGGTTGCAGGAGACTGCGATCAGGACTCTTGAGGACAGTGATGTCGTACTCTACCTCATCGATGCAAAACGTACCGCAGGTGAAGAGGAACTAGCCATTGTCCAGGCCCTTGCAAAGATAAAGAACCCTGTTGTCTCCTGTATCAACAAGAGCGACATACTCACTATCGGCGAGCATGACGCCGCCAAGGCGTTCCTTGCCGAACAGTTGCCAGACTCTGTAGTGGTAACCGCTTCTGCAAAGCTTGACGAAGGTGTCGATGAGATTCTCATCGAGCTGTTCAAGCTGGCCCCAGAGGGCGAGCTGCTCTACCCAGCAGATGCCTATACCGACCAGCCAGTGGAGTTCCGCGTCAGCGAGATCATCCGCGAGAAGGCGATCAACCTGGTGACCGAAGAGATTCCCCATGCAATATACGTAACCGTTGAAGAGATCGAACACAATGAACAGACCAATACCATTTGGGTAAGGGCCGCCATCATAGTGGAGAGAGATACTCAGAAGGGTATTGTCGTAGGCAAGGGTGGAGCAAACATCAAGAAAATCCGCCAAGGTTGCACCCCTGAGATCAGGGCAATATTCCCTGGCAAGAAACTGCAGCTTGACCTCAGGGTCAAGGCCCAGGACAAGTGGAGAAACAATGCTCATGTGCTGGATAGGATCCTGCGCTAGAGATGATTAAGGTGGCCAAGATTGGCCACCTTCTCTTTTGTACGCTTAGGAATATACTTGAATTGAATTGCCACTGGGAGATGATACGTTCAAAATGCCCACCATATACGTTTTTTCATTTCGCATACGTCAGTATTTTTATTCCTGATACAAAACCTTTCCAGTTGCTTTGATATGGTTATAGAAACCACTTGAATCGTTATTCTTCTGAACAAGTATCGGCTCTATACGGGTATCAATATCCCGGCGAAGTTTATAGAGCTGGAATGCTTTTTCTAATCTGGTATCATCTAACAGATCAAAACAACAGCTATATCAATATCACTATCCTTATGGGTTTTTCCCGTTGCTTGAGAACCAAACAGAACTACTTCTTTGGGATGAAACATTGCTGCTGCACGATTTGAAAACTCTATTGTGGCATCAAAAGCTATTCTTGAATCCATTGTAGTTCTCCTACAGTTTTTCGTAATACCTGCTTACACATTTCATATGTCAGCAATGCAAGCAGCTGATTTTTCTCATTTGGATATCTTGCCTCTATATTCAACGGGTCAAGAAAATCATAAAAACAAGAGGTTGTAGAATGCCCCAGGACAGGAAGTTCTTCCTGTCCTGGGACAGCTCTTTTCCTAACGAATAAAACTGGTCACCACAGGTTTTTCACGTTCGGGAAGGGCTACACCGCCTGCCTTTCCAGCCTCAATGCACTTCAGCAGCCAAGCCATGTTGGAACCAAGGTTACGCATGACCTGCAAGCCTTCCAGATCCTGACGGACTTCCTCTGGTGTATTGCCATGGACACTGTTCCAGTAGGTTGAAGAGACAACAGGCATCTGACTGATGGTGAAGTACTTGTTCAACTGGTCAAAGGTGGCACTGGCCCCTCCCCTACGACAGGATACCACCGACGCACCTGGCTTCAATGCCATGTGCTTGGAAATAACCCTGAACAATCTATCACAAAACGCACTCATCGACCCATTGGCAGAGGCGTAGTAGACAGGGGAGCCCAGGACAAGGGCATCACAGGCTTTCGCCTTGGCAGCGGCTTCGTTTACCAAGTCTTCAGTAAAGATGCAGACGCCTCTAGTCTTGCAGGAGCCACAGGCACTGCATCCGTGGATGGAACCTTTGCCTATCCACAGGATTTCACTTTCGATGCCTTGTTTTGTCAGCGAAGTGGCAACTTCACGCAAGGCAGTATAGGTGCAGCCTTTTTCATGTGGGCTTCCGTTGATCAAAAGAACGTTCATTGATACCTCCAGATAGTGAAAGGGAGCAGTTCAATGCTCCCTTTCACTATACAACAAAAATACAAAGCTTTGTATTGCTTATCCTAATAACGTTTCAGGATGGAAAGGGTCTTTTCCTTGCCACAGGTCTTGATGAAGGGGCCGAGTTTCGGTCCCTTCTCCTTCCCTATCATCACCCTATAGACAAGCTGGAAGAAGTCACCGGTTTCAATCCCGTTGTCCTTAGCCGCATCATAGAGGCGGGTTGTGTACTCCTTGTCCTCAATGGTGTCCATCACTTCAACCAAGGCTGTCAGATCACGGATGGCCTTCAGCTCCACTTCGCTAAGTTCTACCTTAGGATCAGTCTCCGTTGCAAGACGGTACTTGAAGTCTTCAGGGGCAAAAGTGGTGATCCAGTTCCATGCACATGCACAACGGATCTCCAGACGCTTCTTCTGGCTTTCGGTCATCGGGCCAAGGGTGCTGATGGCAACAGCGATGTTGCCTTCATGCAGCTGCAGGAGGTTGCAGAGGTGGCGGAAAGGAATCTGGAAGGAGGCTTCGGAGGGGATAGGGCCTACCTGGCTCAGTTCATAGATTCTCGCTTCCTTTGCCTTACGCTTCTCATTGACTGCAAGCAGGTCAAAGTAGATGCGTTCGCAGTTGTCGTAGTCCTCATACATCTTCAGCACATCAAGGTCGAAGGAGATGGCAAACTCGGAGTTTGGCCTGGTTCCTGCAAACATGTAGCGTGTAATCTCAGGAGTGAAGACTTCCAGCACTTCGTACAGGGAGATGACCTCTCCACTTGAGGAGGAAATCTTTCCTCCCCTGCCCTTGATGCTGATAAAGTCATATTGGAAGGATACAGGAGGTTGTCCACCGAATACGGTCACCATCTTCTTGGAGGTGTCGAACGAGCCGCCTTCACTGTGGTGGTCCTTGCCTGCAGGTTCGAAGTCTACCCCTTCATGAGCCCATCTCATCGGCCAGTCCAGGCGCCAAGGGAGCTTGGCGTATGGGGTGGTGCGCAGGTCTATGGTTTCAATCTGGTTGAGCTCGTCATCCCTGTAGGTGACACCCCATTCACCATCCCAACCCAGGACTGTGGTTGTGTCCTTGTCCGTGAAGGAAGAAAATACTGAAATGGGCCACCAATCCTCTTCGAGGGGTTCTGTGCGGAACTCATCCAGGATGGTGCGGATCTCATCTCTCTTTTCCAGGGCTGTGCGCATGCCTTGGGCATATTCGCAGGCCCGATAGCGCTTGGCTTGGTAGAGATACTCAGGCTCCACCCCTACGACGGGAAGGATCTTCTCGACATCCAGTTCGTTGGCATGGGCGTAGTTGTCTGCCCTACCGCTGGTGTCAGGTACGAGGGTTATGGGTTTGCGCAGGAAGGTCTCCAGCAGTTCGGGCTGGGGCATGTTCTTGGGAACCTTGCGGAATACGTCATAATCATCCCAGCTGTAGATGAACCTGACGTTCTTTCCTTTGGCCCTAAGTGCCTTTACCACGAGGTCTACTGAGATAATTTCTCTGAAGTTCCCTATATGGACAGTTCCAGAAGGGGTAATGCCGGAAGCACAGGTATAGCACTCCTTATCGCCCTTCTCACGAATAATCTTGTCGGCGTATATGTCCGCCCAATGTGTAGATACGTTCTTTTGGCTCATAGGGATGAAGTATAATGGAAAGAGGCCGAGTAATTCAACTGTATGTTGCCAAAACAAAAGAGCTAGGCGTATACTGTAGGTATGAAACGAGCAATAGTCATTTTGATCTGCCTCTTTTTTGTGGTACCGCTTTTCGCAGAAGCGGAAGCACAACCCGGGTCCGTCATCGAGAAGGGAATCGCCTCCTGGTACACCAGTGACAAGAGTGAGAGCCTCACAGCCAATGGGGAACTCTTCGACCCCACTTCCCTTTCAGCTGCCCACAAAAGCCTGAAGTTCGGTACCCTGGTACGGGTGACCAATCTGGACAAGAATAAGAGTGTGGACGTAAGGATCAACGACCGTGGTCCGTTCGTTGAGGGGCGCATCATCGACCTGACCCCTGCCGCTGCCAAGCAGGCAGGCATGCTTGATAGCGGCATCGCAAATGTGACGCTGACGCTGATATTCTCCCCCGATGTACCTGAATCAAAATACAACAGAGCCGGGGACACCGGCTGGTACCAGATACAGGTTGGAGCCTATTCCTCACTTCTGACTGCCTACTCGCAGTATGACCGCCTGCTCAATGCAGGGCTACGCCCCTATGCCGAACTGTTGCCTGATACCAATGCGGTGAGGCTCACCGTTAGGTGGATACCTGCCTATCAGCTAGAAAAGACGGTAAAGGTGCTTGCTGCCTTAGGCTTTGCAGAGAAGGACACCCTCAAGAAGAGTGAGGCAAATCCCTACAAGTAGAAAGAAGAAAAAAGACAAACAGTAAGCTATCACTGCATACAACACTTCTTGTACTTCTTGCCACTTCCACAGGGACAGGGGTCGTTTCGTCCTACCTTCAGGGAAAAGTGATGTGCCAAAGGATATGTACCCTGTGCAAAAGAATAAGACTGTACAATGGCAGGGCCCTTTGGTGCAGGAAAATGCAGGTTCTTCCGCTTGCAGAAGTTCTCATACACCAGACGTAGGTTTGCATGGCGTTGCTTTACCAGGGAGGCAAGATCGGGAAGTAGCCTATTGACCTCCATAAACATGGCCTGGTCGTAATACACTCCTTCGTCATAAGAAGAAAAGGTCTGTAATTCATAATCGAGAGCAGCCAATCGGGTTTTTGGGTTTTTCCAATTAAAAGAACCATTCTTTTCCATTACCATGCTAGTTAATCCACAATCGGAATTTGGCGTATCGTGAGCAATGTAATACTCATCTCTAATATAGTATCGTTCGCCCTTGTACAGTAGTGATGGGTATTTCGCATTCGGAAAGATATCATGATAAGAAACGTAATGGCCCTCTTTTTCAATATCTTGAACATAATCCGTAAAATCAACTTCTAGTGTTTCAAATTCTGTAAACTTTTCTGAGACCCTGTTTATTATCAGCCTATTGTACACTCGTAAGAAAGCCCAATCGCACCTGTCTAATTCAGCAGTGAAGGCTTTGGTAAAATTCTTTTCGAGAAGGCTGGATTCTTCCAGAATAGCAGCTTCCCATTTTTTAGTATCAAGGCCAATTGTATAATAAAAACGTAGCTTTTCCAAACTGCTGATCTCTAGCCTCAACGTTGTACAAGCCTCAGTCATGCGTACTATAGGAACTAAAACATCTACTTCATACCTTTCATCTGTATGATCCCCCTTGCTAAAGGTGAATTCGAAATGGGAAGTTGTATAATTTTCTTTTTTCATCTGTTCTGCAATGTTGAGCATGGGTTGTCCTTTGGAAAAGCTTTGCCAATTTTGCTGAATAAACAGAAAGTGTACAAGACTTATAGCTTGACGAAACCAGAGATCGAGGAAAGGATTGTCAAGGAGAGGATATAGATGGAAAAGCAGTATATTGTTTTGAAGATCAATGATATGGGGTACCGTACAAGAGAATTAGGAACAGGTAAGATAGTTTCGGTAAAGAGCCCTGTTGACTTCAAGACGTTTGAACTTGATACAATTACCTTTGAGATCGAGAAAGAGTGGGAGTTTAAGAAAAACACCTATGTATCAGGAACGCTGCTGAAAAGCGAGCTGATCCTTGATAACCTAGATATACCTCCCCTTGAGTATACAAAGGTGGGGATAATCACATACGAATTCAAGGATTATACGGGCTACGGCTTCTTCAGCCCAAATAGGGACCCTGTTTACGAGGCAACAGAGATGGAGAGCAAAAAAAGATACGATGCTCTTGCCAGGCTATGGGAAAAATTCCCCCAGTGCATTGATGCCTTGGTACATATGGGTAGTATGAATTTTGATTCTTCTGCCACCTTCAGAGGTGCTTTCAATTGCTTTAGCGGAGCTATCTTCATAGCAGAGCAGAGACTCCCCCTCGATGATGAGGCTCAATTCCTTTGGAGCTGCACCAATAACAGGCCGTATCTGCGTGCCCTCCTAGCCCTTTCCTGCTGGTATTGGAAGAATGAGGATTTTGATGAGGCAGCGGCCCTTGCAAAGAAGCTATTAAGGTTAAATCCGGTGGATAACCAGGCGGCAAGGTTTCTCCTGGAAGCTATTGAAAAGAAAGAGGTGTATAGGCCGGACTGGTAATACAGAGGTGTTCAAAAAGGGAGTAAAGAACTTTCACAACGTTCTTTACATTCTCAATAAAATCTTATACATTACTTAAAGCTTTTCGGGCCTATAGCTCAGTTGGTTAGAGCATCGGACTCATAATCCGTGGGTCGAAGGTTCAAGTCCTTCTGGGCCCAAAGTGAAAACTCCTTGCAGTGCAGGGAGTTTTCGTGTTTGGTGAGGTTCTCCCACTCGCCAACCTTTTGGTTCAGAATACTTTTTTTGTAAGTATCTAACTTAATCAAGATAATAAAAAAAAATTCTTAGCATAATCTATTAAATTCTAAATTTAGGGTTTCTCATTCAATCTCTTTGAGCAAATGAGGTAGTGTATAGTTAAGTTCGCAATTTGGATTCCAATTTGATAAAGGTCATTGGATACCCCATACTGTTAGTAACAACACAACAAGAGAAGTTGACCAAGAACTTCACTGTATGATACCACAAGGGGGTGTCTTCAGGACATCCCCCTCGGAGTAATTGCTTCAATAGTCTTTACCAAGGAGATTATGAGTTCTCCCTAAGGAAATAGCAGATAAACGAACAGGGACTTTGACTGTTCAACTCCCTCTACATCAGATTATTTGGGAGCCACATTACTATGTTTGGAATATATGTTATGGCAAAAAGAAGTGCTATCATGACAGTTATCATAGGAATTATTTCTCGTATAACCCCACTGATCTTTGCCTTACCTAATCCAGAGACAATAAACAACAACATTCCAAAAGGTGGTGTAGAAAGTCCAATCATCATATTCAAGCAGATGACCACCCCGAAGTGAACCAAATCAATTCCAAATGCATTTACCAGTGGAAGCACCATAGGAACAAACACCAACTGAATGGTACTGACATCAAGGACACACCCAAGCAATAGGAATACTACGTTTACAATCAGAAGGAATACATACTTATTTTCTGTAAGACCCATAACAAATGCTGCGATAACCCTAGGGACCTGCTCCAGGGATATGATGTAGGAGAATAACATGGATGTACCTGCCAGCAGTGCCAAGGTAGCAGTGTTTGTTGCACTTTTCTTGATGATCCTCCACATCTTCTTAGGCCCAAGATTACGATAGACTAGTATGGAAATAAGGATTGCATACGCAGAAGCCAGAGCACCGGCTTCTGTTGGAGTAACAACTCCAAGATAAATGCCTCCAAGAAGCAAAATTACAGTAAATAGTGCGGGGAATGCTTGTATAGTCACCTTTACAAACTGTCTGAACGCCATCTGTTCCCCTCTGGGGTATTTTCTTTTAATGGAAATAAAAGCAACATATATGCCAAGCAACAAAGAGAGGATGATACCAGGGATCATACCACCCATGAAGAGTTTCCCAATAGAAGCTCCAGATAGCATTGCATATATGACCATGGGAATAGATGGGGGGAAAATTGGACCGACAGTAGCTGATGCAGCAGTAAGGGCACAACTGAATTCAGTATCATACCCCTCTTTTTTCATCTGTTCAATTTCCATCAGTCCAATACCTGAGGCATCTGCAATTGCACTTCCTGTCATACCGGAGAAGATCAAGGATGCAGCAACGTTGACTTGTGCGGTACCCCCACGCAGACGTCCAAAAAGACCGTTACAAAATTTGAAGAGCTTATCAGTAATTTCCCCTTCATTCATGACATTGGCCATGAAGATAAAGAGCGGAGCTGCCAACATTGTGTAGTTGGCGTACATATTGCCTGTGAGTACTGATAGTACCTGTTCCATATTTCTACCACTCATCAAAAAGTAGGAAATTGAGGCAATGAGCATGGCAAAGGAAACTGGCATGCGAATGAGGAAGCAGAGTGCAAGGACAAGAAAAAGCATTGCTATTATATTCATTTTGGGTTCCTCATCATGATGCTTAGATCACGCAGATGACTACGCAATTCAATGATGCTTCGTATGATCACATTAGCAAACATATAGATTAGTGGAGCAAATACGACAGTAAAAGGTATTTTCAAGACACCTGTGATCATTTTCTTTTTCATTAAAGAATTGATTGAGGGGATGAAGGCAATTCCAATCAACAGGATTATGAGTATACTTGATAAAATATCAAATATAAGTTGTTTACGGGGACTCACATGATCGTAAAGAAGGGAGAATACCACATGTTCCTTCTTTTGCAAGGCTTTGCCGACACCAAAAAACATAGTCCACATATACGCAAGAATACTCACTTCATAACTCCATGTTATCGGAGTTTTCAGAATATAACGACTTATGATGGTGAGCATGAAGGTTAAGAAAATAATGGTAAAAGTTATGTTGGGCAGTATGGTATCCAAAAAGTACATCACTTTCCTGCCTAAAATACATAATCGTTGCATAGTATACCTTTCCTGTATTGCTTATCAAGGTTTCCTAGAGGTTCAGGATGAACCTCTAGGAAATCAATAGATTGCTGTGTTACCTTGTTGTACTTACTTTGCCAAGTTCTGGACCTTTTCGTACAGATCCATATCCCAGGTGGATACCATCTTGGTATTGGCTGCATATGCTGCCTGTACATTGTCTCTGAATTCTGTGATATCAGGAGTAGTGACCGTCAGGCCCTTTTCCTTGAAGAAATCGACCAATTTCGCTTCAGCAGCAATTCTTGTTTTGTCATTATACTCAATTGCAACAGTCATCGCTTCTTGCACCGCCTCTTGCTGCTCTGCTGTCATGGAATTCCATTTGTCCAAGTTGATACAGGGAGTGACAGAGTCTATGACGTGGTTGGTAAGAGCAAGATACTTAGTGACTTCATAGAATTTGGCACTGTCTACTGTTGGAAGGGGATTGTCCTGACCATCGACGGCACCAGTCTGCAAAGCGGAATAGAGCTCACTGAAAGAGAGTGGGGTTGGGTTCGCGCCAAGAGCTTTTCCAAGGAAGAGCCAGGATTCAGAGTTTGGCATTCGGAGCAGTAGACCATTCATGTCAGCATAGCTGTTGATAGGGGTGTTGCGAGTGTTAACAACACGACTTCCCAGATACAAACTTCCTAATGGCTGCACACCGAGAGTTTCACGGACTTTTGGCCATACATACTCATTTGCAATACTTCCATTAAGGGTAGTGGTCATGTGTTCGTAGGAGCTGAAGAAATATCCAGAACCAAACATGCTAAATGAGGGAATTTGTGTTGCAATGGTTGGAAAAGAAAGATATGCAATATCAGCTTCTCCGCTAATTAAGGCATCGAACTCATTTTCAGAAGAGAAAAGAGTTCCGTTATCATATACTTTTACCTCTACACTGCCATTGGTCAATTCTTTGACCTTGTCAGCAAACACATACATAGCTTCAGTATGAGAGTCTCCTGACACTGAAATTGAAGTAAAAATCAGCTCAACAGGTTTTTCTGCCTTTGCCTTCTCACTGGATCCTGCTGCCCATGCAGATACGCTTACCATCAATAGAACAAGTAAGATAATTGTAAAACGCTTCATAAAATTCTCCTTTGATACAATATATTTCATTTCTTACGAAAATCATTTTTCTACTACAAGGTTTTCAAAAAGGTTGACCGTTCTTCTGAGTTGCTCAACCTCTAGTCTTCTACTGGAAGTAAACTTTGTAAAATCTTGCACACGGCTGAAGAGATTTAGGTCTAATCCCTCTAGTTGATAGTGATACTTTGCATTCACAGGGTAGTATTGGCATTCTATGATACTTGCCATACCAAGCAAATCTTGTACTTGAGAAGCTATATCCTTCTGTTTAGCAAAGTTGGAGCAAAGCCACACATAGAGCTTTGCATGGAAGTTTGCCATAACACCACTGTACCCAGAGGCTCCCATCTTCAGACTATCCAGCAGGGTGGCTGCATTAGCGTTATATATCTTGAGACTGGTTCCCTCAACTGCCTTGATCTTTGCCTTCAGTTCTGTCAGGTTACAGCAAGTATCCTTCAGAAAATCAAATCTCCCAGTCTGTGCACACCAAGAGAGCAGTTCTGGCCCCAATAGGCGTTTATAGGGATAAGGACACTCATAGACTCCGAAACTGTTGCCATCAATATATCCCAGCAAGGTTTCAATTCGTCTCTTTGCAACATCATCACTTTCGTCTTGATCTGCAAATTGATTGGAAATGAATACATAGGAATCAATACCAATCTCGATAAACTCATTTGCTTGTCTGATCTGTTCCTGAAGATCCTTTTCAACATGCCCTGAAGCGATAAGGCCCAGATTGCTGGGGAGATTCTTTCGTATAAATGTAATGAGTTCCAATCGTTCTTCCCAACTGAGGAAGAACATTTCACTAGATTGGCATACTGCAAATATTCCGCTTACATTCTGATCATCATACCACTGCAATAATTCCAATACCCCATCATAATCAATGGTATTATTTTCGGTAAACGGTGTTATCATAACTGGCCAAACACCGTTAGCAATGCCCTTTCCCATGAGTTATCTCCCTTCAAAAGAACAAAATATTTTTTACTTTTCTTTTGATATATGGACTATAATCCTAGTTGGATGGAAGCGCATCCAGAAAAATGTTTAGTATTTTTCCTAACATATCATGAGGGTACCTCTATGAAAGAGATAATTGATAACTTTTGCTGGGATGATCATAACAAAGTCATTACCTATAGCCAACATAACATCGAGGGATTGAAGAACATCACATTCTCCAATCCTTCAACAGCATCCCCCCCTTCTCCCGAACATTATCACTCTGACATCATTGAGATCCATTGCTTGATCAAAGGCAAGAGAGTCTGCCATGTCAACAATGAAACATATACTGTAACAGGTAATGAGATGTTCCTGACGTTTCCTTTCGAGCCTCATTACACATCCAGATATCATGCCAGTCCCTATACCTTTTTCGGATTACAAGTTGATCTGAAAAACCATGACCAATTGTTGGGCTTGAACCAGGAGTATAGCCGAGCCTTGTATGACCTACTCACCTCCTGTCCACACCGCCATCTACGATTCCCTGCAAGTGACGCCCAATGGCTGAAACAGGCATTTGCGTATATCAGTGATGGCAGTGAAACATCAAAAATGCTTGGTGTGCAATTCCTCAGTTGTTTCCTATTCAAAATTCAGGACTTTATCCCTGTGAAACCTGATCAGAAAAACATTTTTGACAGTAATATCAAACGTGTTATCGACTATATCGAAGAACAAGATTCAGAGAACACCAGCCTGCAGGAACTGGCTGCAATTTCCGGATACTCCTTGTCCAGGTTCAAGAGCAAGTTCAAGGAAGTTGTCGGATTCCCTCCTGCAAGCTACATCACCCTGAAAAAGCTCGAACATGCAAAGCATCTGCTTGCTCATACTGATCTTTCCATCACCCAGATAGCTCTGGATGCTGGGTTCTCCTCGAGCAATTATTTTTGTACCATGATGAAAAATCTTACTTCATACTCCCCCAGTGAATTTAGGAAAGTTTCACAAAAGAAAAGGAATGAACCGTAGAAAGTCACACCAGCTGATATGATCCGTTTTGCAGATGAGTGAAAACCTGCTCATCTGCAAGGATATTTTTGTTCTGTCCTGATATGTACAACGACATGATAGATGCGTAAAGACTGCAAGAAAATCCTTTTTCGCACCATAACTGGCGGTATTGCATTGCAAACTGATTACTGATTGCAGTTTGTACCCTCCCTATCAAGACTTGCAATGCCATACCACAGAGGAATCATCACACCAGGTCCAGAGCATTTGTCTTATCAGCCATAGATTTCCTATGGACAGATATTTGGAGCTCGGCACGTTCCTACAGTCATCTCTCATATGTAAACGTATAATCCCCCGATCCTATTTTACATGAGGGTTTCCCATCGACGACAATAACGTCAACATTCTCTGACGAGACCACATTCCGTGCGTCATCAAGAATGAGAGTGGCAGTGGCATTGGCAGGAATGCTCACCTCTATGCTCACCTTCTCGCCCTGTATTTCCCACCTGCTGCTTATCTTCCCATAAGGTGAAAGGTGTGAAGCCTGGGCGAAACTCAAGTCTCCTCCAATTCTTGGGCGGATGATGGTGTGCTTGAAAGCAGGCTGCTCCTCATCAATGTTCAATCCAGCAACAACAGTGTAGAGCCACTCCCCAATTGCCCCATAGGCATAGTGGTTGAAGGAGTTCATAGCAGGGCTCCACATGCTCCCATCGGGCTTTAATCCATCCCAGTGTTCCCAAATTGTCGTAGCTCCCTGGGTTACCTGGTACAACCACGAAGGATAGTCCTGCTTGAGCAATAGATCATACGCCTCTTGTAGCTTTCCATTGTCGCTGAGAGCCTTGCAGATATAGGGAGTGCCGACAAACCCTGTGCTCAAATGTCCATCATGCTCATCGAGCAATTCACAAAGAAGGTCAACGGTAGGACCCTTCTGATCATCATCCAGCAGGCCAAAGACCAGAGGCAGTATACACGAGGTCTGCGTCCGTGAAATCGGTCGGTTGTCCTTACCAAAAAACTTCCCGATAAAAGCTTTCCGTATCAGATCGTATAATTTTGCATACTTTTCAGCATCCGCATCCTTGTGCAGAAGTTTAGCACTCTTGGAGAGAATCTGTGTTGATAGAGCATAGAAAGATGTCGATATGAGACCGATGGGTGTAGCCCCCAGGAAACTGCCAGGTTTGGCATCTAGGGCTACCCAGTCACCAAAGCTGAAGGTATTCTCCCATATCAAGCCATCAGTCGCTTCACTCTGTATGAAGCCAACCCAGCGCTGCATACTGGAATACTGTTGCCTGAGTACCCCAAGATCCCCGAAGTATCGATAGAGGGTCCAAGGTATGATTGTTGCTGCATCTCCCCAGGCGGAAGATCCGAATGGAGAACCCACCACACCCTCAATCACCCCCTGATCTCTGATGATATTGGGCACCACGTTACTCACCGCCCCATCATCACGCTGTTCAGCTTCAAGGTCACGAAGCCATTTCGTGAAGAAGGGGTGAGTATTCTTCAGGAAACAGGCAGTGCTTACAAATATCTGGGCATCACCGGTCCACCCAAGGCGCTCATCGCGTTGGGGGCAATCGGTAGGGATATCAAGGAAGTTGCCCTTAAGGCCCCATCGGATATTATGCTGGAGCTGATTAAGCAGAGGATTGGAACAGGAGAAGGTTCCCGTCTTCTCCATCTTCGAATGAATTACCTGAGCTGTAAAACTATTCAGATCCACTGTTCCGGGATATGCATCAACGGAGATGTAGCGAAACCCCTGGAAGGAGAAGAGCGGATGGAAAGTCTCTCCCATCTGATCCCCTTTCAACGTATAGCTCACCATCTGCTTTGCCGAACGAAGGTTTTCAGTGTAGAAATTCCCTTTGGCATCGAGTATCTCAGCATGACGGAGAACAACCGTATCGCCTGCTTTACCTTGGGCAGAAAACTGAACCCACCCGGTGAGGTTTTGACCAAAATCAATGACAACATCACCTTCGGGAGTTGTTATTAGGTTCTTAGGTGCAATCTCTTCGATGACCCGCACAGGCTCTCCTTCCTGTGGGGTGAGTGTAGCATGGGAATGGATGACTTGGGCCACAGGTTCCCATGTGCTTTCATAGAAGTTAGGTCTATTCCAACCAGGAATCTCTTTTCTTGCATCATAGTGTTCACCATCATAGAACTCGGAGAAAAGAATAGGGCCCTCATGCCATTTCCAGCTGAGATCACTGCCCAGGATAATTCTCTTCCCACTGACTGTCTCAAGTTCAAGCTGGCAGAAGAAAGCTGTCTTCTCTCCATAGTGGTTATTATGCAATTCCCAGCCAATGACACCCTTATACCAACCACTGCCAACCATTGAAGCGATGCAGTTTGTCCCTTCATCAAGGAGATCGGTAAGGTCATAGCTCTGATAGAGCAGGCGCTTGGTATAGGATGTCCAACCAGGGGTAAACAGATCTTCACCGACTCGCGTTCCATTCACATAGAACTCATACAGCCCCAAGGCTGTAGTATAGGCTTTGGCGGAAACAAGCTTTTCATCAAGGACAAACTCTTTGCGAAGCAGACGGGCATCACTCTTGTCCTTATCATATTCATGCACATCTGCAGTAATAAAGAGAGCTTTCCACTCACTCTTTCCTCTTGCAGTCTCTATGGTAATAGGTTCGCTCCAAGGGCTCTGCTCTTCCGTATTGTCCCAAACCATGACCCGGACACTATACTGCGAGGCATCATCAGGAGAAAAATAAGGAAGGCTAACGGCGACACTCTCTTCGCTCTCGATTCTATCAGTGTCATACAGGGGTTTGGAACAATCAGTGGAAAGAAATATTTGCACCCTATATGCAGTTTGCACTACTGCCCTCCTGTCACTTTTCAGACGCCAACCAAACAGCACATCCTTATGTATCCCATATATTCCTCTTTGGTAATTACAAACTACTTCTTGCACTAAAAGCATTCGTTTCCTCCTGAATAGTATCTGCCTATAGCGGCATAAGGAAATATCCTATAGCATACGCACCCATACGTCCACCATCGATTGAAAAGAAAGGCCTGGGAAACAGTACCGTTGAGAATCTGGGCATACCTATTCACCAGAACTCGCCTGCTGACTCTCAGCTTCCCTTACGTAGTTCCTTCCCATCTCCCTTTACCTATAACACCTATAGGTTCAGGGGGAACGGAAATCCACATGCTGTAGGGCCCTTCTCAAGTCCTCGATTAGTTCCATCTCATCTTAAAGGTTACAATCTCATATGGCCTGAGGGTATATCGTGAGGTATTGCCAGTTTCCAAAGCGCCAATAGGTTCTTCTAGAAGATTTGTCTGCGTCCAAGAGGAAAAGCATTCAGAAAGGTCGATCTGCAAGTTCTCCTTGCCTCCGGTGGTTTCATGCATCCTGATTATGAAACCATCTTCATCCTCGCTTTTCTTGATTGCATCTATCAGGGAGTGCTTGCAATCAAATCGGGAAGCAGGGACATCCTCGCTCATCTTTCCCTCTACAGCAATCAAAGGTGAGTTAAGGTTCCATGCCTGTGTGAGCAATTCACTGTCGTACCATATCTGTGCATGTGGATAGAGTGAATATGTGAATGCATGCATTCCTTCCTCTGCCCTTGTATCAGGGTTTTCTGCTGATTTTAGCAGGGACAAGCGCATCACATTCCCATGGATGTCATACCCATATTTACAATCATTCAATAATGCTACACCAAACCCCCTTTCTGACAAATCAGCCCATTGGTGCCCAACTGTCTCGAATTTAGCTTCATCCCAGCTCGTATTGATGACAGTGGGACGCTCAATAGTGCCAAATTGTATGTCATACCTGGCCGTCAGTGACCTTACATCCACCGGGAATGCTGTCCTAAGGATCTTTTGCTTTTCATGCCAATCAACATAAGTGATAAAATCAATTGACAACTGACTGAAGCGAAGTGAGGCACATCACACCATGTTTTCTGTGTAGGGGAAGTCTGTTCTTGCAATATTGGATGGTAGAAAAGAACCAAGGGAATGGGTTCAGATACAAGCGAATAATCCGTGGAGTAGAAGGTTCGAGTCCGTATGAACCCAACGTGAAAACGCCTTGAAAAACAGGAAGCTCACGGGATTTTTTTGTGTTGCACTACATGGGATAGTGACTTCTGTGATTTGAAATGTTCCATTGCCTGTTTTTTGGCAATGTCAAAATCTGGTATTTCGGATGATGACAGCAGACCTAACCGTTTCCACTAATCTGCAATATGGTTGTCCTTGTACCAAGCAATAGGAATCTCATGTCTCAATCACCGAGGAGACGGGGACGCCCCTAATAATGATGCAACAAGTACCCTTGTTACTTAGGATAGCTGTGCATGCACCAAGTCTGCAGCCATCCTTGCTGTCATGATACAGGTTGGTAGTCCGGCAGGACTGACCGTCCACTGCCCTGCACGATAGAGGTCAGGAACAGGAGTAATAACTGCCTTCTTCATATTCAGCATTCCAGCCGAAATTGGCACATCCTGCTCAAATGACCAGCCTACTATTGCCCCCTCAGAACTGCCCACACACCTGGCAATACTCAAGGGGCTCGCTGTAAAGGAAAAGCGAATATGCTCTTTCAACGTTGGATATACGGAGTCTGTGAGGGCATCAATCATACTGTCGCTGATGTGCTTCTCAAATTCGTCATACCAGCCTTCCCCTTCGATCCTCCGCGTCAGTTCATAGTCGAAGAGGAAACTGACTATCAGAGCCGTCTTACCCTTTGGGGCAGCACTGCTATCATTGAGGACCGGAATGGAAATCTCATAGGTATTGAGATTGCAAAAAGCCTCCAACCATGTGTAAAAGGCTCCTCGGTCAAGATTTTCCCAATTGTCCAGCATGGCGGTTAGTTCTGAACGGTGAAGGTCCCCAAGGCCATCTCTCGACGGAGTATAAAAGAAGTGTCCTTCTGATATTGCTCCAAAGTACTCAGGAGGCAAATCCACCGCAATAAAGAGAGTAAATACCGACTCAGCACCACGACTGGCAAGGACACGTCCCTGCTCCTTGAGAATTTCCGTCTTGATCGGGCCAGGAAAGCCCTCAGCCGATACCATCCGATACAAGAGCTTCATATCAGCACACCAAATGAGCTTGTCATAGGTATAGTGATTACCCTCAGCATCGACCAAGACCTTGTGCAGTGGGTCAAGCTGCACCACTTCGGCATTGGTTTTCACCTCAGAGCCAATCTCAGCAAGACGCTCACTTAGCGCTTTGGGAATACTTCCCACTCCCCCTTTCGGATAGTAATAGTCGGGATAGAGGGAAAAGTAACTCATAGCAAAGAAGGCTGGGGTCTTCTTAAAGAAGTGCTGGGAAATAATGTCCCTCAAGGAGGCATCCTTCACTAACGTATTCAAAAACTGTTCCATCGGCATTTGCATGCGCATGATAGCCGCCCCAGTTGCCAGGAACCGAATTACCCAAAAGATGAACGTACTACAGTAATAGCGAATGTCACGCTTTGCATCCTTGAAGAAAGGGCTGTCACTGCCAAAGAGCACCTGCATATACACATCAAACTTTGCAATGACCTTGACAACCTTCTCTACATCCTCACAACTCTGGGGATAGAGTTCCTTCAGGAGCGCCTCATAGGCGGAAAGGCTCTCCTTGCTGTCAGCACTGATTATCCTATCCTCCACTCCAAGGGAGACTTTGCTCTGCAACAGTGGCAGATCAATCTCAAGCTCCTTGAGCATAGGCTTGACCATACCAGCATTCTCAACCGCCCGGATGCCACCATCAAAAAGGAAACCGTCCCGGACAAAGGAATTCACCAGCCCCCCACAAGTAGGGAGCTTCTCCAACACAAGCACAGAATGTCCTCGCATCGCCAGAGACGTGGCAGCTGTGAGGCCTGAGATTCCTGCTCCAACTACGATAATCTTATTGTGTCTGGTCATTATTGGCACCTCCATAGTAATCGGAGAAAAAAATTTTAAGCAGTATATCATGGGAAGAAGGCCAAGAACCAACAGATTTCAACAAACCAAAACCTAAGCTATATTCCAATCAAAAGATATCTTCTGATCCGACAGAAGTGGATGATGTCCTCAATGATGGTACAAGTCTTACAGATCATGGCAAGGATCAATATACCCCGATCAGAATACGTCACTATTGAACAAAGAGAAAACTCCTTGCAGTGAATGCAGGGAGTATTCTCCTTGTGTATTAGCGATATGATACTCTACACCAATTGAATTTCGTCGCTATGGGGTTTCGAAATACAGCAAATCATTCTTATACCAAGGCCTCCACCACAACATTTGTGAGTGGTTGTACAGCACTTTCCTTTACCTGAACACGGCTATCCCTGCGAAGGATGCTCCATACTATGAAGGAAGAGAGAAGGAGCATCAGGACATCGGTTACAGGCTGTGCATAGATGAAGCCCCTGAAGCCAAACAATGCGTTCAGGATGAGTAGCAATGGAAGGAAGAACAATCCTTGTCTGGAGATGGAAAGAAACAGAGCAGGGAGAGCCTTCCCCAATGCCTGAACTGTTATGGTACTGAGCATCTGACCTCCGACAAAGGGAAGTGACAACACCAAAGCCCTCAGTATGATGGTGGCGGTTGCCACCACTTCAGGCGTAGAGGTGAATATACCGACTACACCCTTGGCAAACACACCTAGAAGAAGAGCCAGTACAACTCCAATTGTTGAAGTGATGATGACACCCTGGATAATTATTGCACGTACCCGGGTATAATTCTTGGCTCCATAGTTGTACCCAATAAGTGGTTGACACCCTGCTGCAAAGCCCATGAAAATGAATGTGCCGATACTGATGATACGTGAGGAAACCCCAAAACCGGCAACCACAATATCACTATACCCTGCCGCTATGTTGTTGAGTACGATCAAGGCAAAGCCCATCAGGACCTGACTCAGCGAAGAGGGAATGCCAATAGAGAAAATCTCACGGAATATGATCCTGTCGAATGAGAACAGTTTTGGCTTGATCTGCAACAAGGTCTTATGCTGAGCATACCGAATCAGATAGAAGATGAGGGAGACAAGGTTTCCCAGAACAGTGGCAATAGCTGCACCCCGTACTCCCATGCCAAAGGCAAAGATAAAGATGGGGTCGAGGATGATATTCGTCACAGTCCCTAGGAACATGCCGAACATCGAACCCATGGCATCCCCTTCAGCACGGAGCAATTGCCCCAAGGCATAGTTGGTCATGATGGGTATGCCACCAAGAAACAGAGCCAGGACATACTCGGAGGCAAAAGCAGAGGTGTCGGCACTTGCTCCCAAAACAGAGACAAGGCTCTTGAGAAATACCAATCCCACAAGGGTGACTATCGCACCCAGGAAGATACACAGGAAAAACCCTATGCTCAGGGTCTTGTCCGCCCGATCCTGTCTTTTCTCTCCAAGGCTTCGGGAGATATAGGAGGAGGCCCCGGTCCCTATCATGCCACCAAGGGCCATCATGAGAATGAATACCGGCATAGCAAGGTTAGCAGCAGCCAGCTGGTTGGGATCACCCAATTTTCCAATGAAGAAGGTATCCACAAGGTTATAGAGGACTTGCACCATCATCCCAAGCACAACGGGCAGGGACATTACCATGATCGCTTTGGTGACCGGTGCGTTTGCTAGCAATTCAATGCGATCAGCTTTCATCTACATCCTCATTGGCTAGCATCTCGGCCTTCAGTGATACCTTAAGCAAGGTCCTGAAAAAGACTTTCTGGTCAGCATCAGAAACTCCTTTCATCACCTCTTGTTTCCATGTTTCAGAAACACCAAAGATCTTTCCAACTTCTTCTCTTCCGTAGTAAGTCAGTGTCACGAGCTTTTCCCTTCGGTTTTCAACATTGACTTTGCGATCCACAAACCCTTTTTCCTCAAGCTTGACCAAGGTCTTGGCAATGGTTCCCTTATCCAATGACAGATACTGTGACAGCTCCTCCTGATTCATGCACTCTTCCACAGCCAGTGCCATCATGATGGCATGTTCTGATCCTGCAATATCCAGAGTCTTGAGATTAGAATGGGTATACTTGTACCAGTATCGCGATATGGCTGATATCTCTCGTATGAACATAAGGGCCTCCTTCCTAATGTAGGGGCAAGGACAACAGTTGCAGTTGCAACTATGAGAGTACACTATTATAGAGGGAAGAAATGAGTCAAGATATGGTAAGGAGGCTACAGAGAAAATTCTTATTTTCAATCAGTTCAAGCACAGAAAGATGTGAACTGAATTCCAAGGTGGTAATGGAGGACAACTTTCCTTATCAAGGATTTCAAGAATACATCAAGTTACAATAGACTTATCACACCATTCGCAGTATGTACTACTTGCAATGAACCTGATGAGAGTTGGAAAGAGTAAATCAAATGGGTCAGCCAGTATTTGACGGTGACTTTATAACCACCCTTCCCTCTTCAATAGGTCATCAAGCCCATCAAGAAGGCTATCAATATGCTGTAATAAGTCTTTCTGTCCTATGTGCTTTACCACTTGATCGAGGTTTCCTTCAAAGGAAGTTGGCAGAAGCTTACAAGTTTTCTTTGCCCATGATACCAGCTTCTTCTCTCCAGGATGTGTCTGGCCGTTGATGGCAAACAGGATGTCAAAGTAGCTTGCAAGCAGTGCTGATGTCCTGTGAGCCTGGCTTACCAGGTCATTGCGAACAATTGCATGTTCAATCTGTTCGTAGTAGGAAGCCATCAGCTTGCTACGAAGAAGCGGATAGTTCTTTGCAATGATTGCCTTGGCTAGGGGCTTGGGATAAGGGGCATCCAACTGCTTCTGGATATGAGCAAACCTACCAACAGTGTCATGAAGGACAGTTGCTGTCTTCAGGTTATGGATGAATGCTGTTGAAAAGCCTACAGAAGCATGGTGGCTCTTCCATACCCAGTCTACCTGCTGCTGTGCCCATTCCAAACTACGATACATGATATCGACAGCTGTTCCATCAGTAAGGAACATCTCATCCCCTTCATCAAAGAAGCTATTGCCAACTTCAGCCCTTGAGGCAAAAAGAGCTGCCATCTCATGCCTGACAGCCAAGCTCAGAGGTTTCTCACTGTAGACATACAGGTCATAGTCGGAGAGATCATCAATGATCTGGCCTGTGCGGGAACCGGATAGGACGAGGGCTTGGAGGCCTTCAGCTTGTTTCAACCAGGAAATGAGTTGTTGTATCATAGGCTCTGATACTGCCATAGAACAAGAAAATAGAGAAGTTGGCTAACCCATATCGGTAGCAGCAATACATACTCATTCCAATAGAGCCTCAAAAAATGAGATTGCATATCTTCGTTGCATCTTCTCTTGGTAATACTGATTCTTAAAATTGCAAAGGCAACTATAACAGACCATATCTCCATCAGTTCCACAGTTACAATTTTTTACGCGATCCAATGAACACTGAAGAAAATTAATAAAACCATCCTTATCAGTATCATATATCCTTCGTACATTCCCAGCTCCACCAGGAACAGAGTCAAACAATACAAAGGTAATTCCTGTTTCAGCTCCTTCGGATACATAACTTTGATATGAAATACACCCATCAATATCATCACGATCAATATCAAAATATTTACTACAACCTTCCAGGAGTGAGTACAGAATAGTTATGGCTTCATCTCTGTCAAGATGACGATTAAGAGTAATCAAGGCAACATCGGTCTTAAAGATATGTCCCAAATTTCGTTTGATCAGGCTACTTGATGGACAGTCAGTGCCCCGGGGAGTCTTATGTGCAACCTTGGCATACGGCTTTCCTATACTCTTCTTCGCAAATCCACAGGTTTGACAGACTAGAAAATCGCTTTTATTCATCACCATCAACTTATCATCTGGAGAAGAAATAACAGACAGTTTAATTGAATTGAATGTATACCGTTTTGCATTTGTGATATTGTCCTGCTCAATAAGTCCCAAATAATAGAATTCTGTCCTCGGGGTTTTCTTGGGTTTTTTTGTAGTTACTTTTTCAACATCGGGTTCGATGCTGAAACCATATTCAGGAATGATTATGACCTTAGGGGATACAGAAAGAACTCCACAAGTGTCACACTGCTTTTTCCCTTTGGATTCATCTCCCGTAAATAATTCTACTTTGAGCTTGCCACAATTCGGGTTTTCGCATTGAAGAACTAATGACTGTTTCCATGTGGTATCTTTTCTTGTTGGCTTTCTTATATACCTGCTAGTATACATATATCCATCAGCAATTACTTCAGAATCAGGAGCATAGTCACTGATAGCTTGTATCAAATCTCGTTGCAGTGAAAGATTTGAATTGGCATCAGAGAAACTATTTGAAGATGCATCTGTAAAAAGAGTTACTGTATCCACAGGAAAACCATACTTAGGAATTAAATTATTCTTTGAGTAAAAGGTTAAAATCGATTCTTCTTGATAAGTCTTTTTAACACTTTGCAACCACCCTAAAATTCGATGATTTTTATCAGCACCTTTTTCATCTTCCGTTTCATAAGCAATTTCATACTCCCTGATATCACAAACATACATTCCTCTTGCCCTAGGAAGCAATTCTTTACGATATTCAAGGATAAATTCGTCAATTTCCCCCTGTAATGTCTTAGGGACTACTCTCTCTATGTAATCCCGAACTTCATTGGGAATGAATTCAAGATACTGGAGGATAGACATATAGGCCGAATCTGCAAAAACATCCTGAATCTGCTTCATATCAGGGAATAGATGTTTCCAATATTGCGACAGCAACATGGCAAAGACATGTCTCATTACTATCTTTGGATTATCTATCTTGAAAGCCGGTGGGCTGATTTTTCCATTAATCATATCCTTCGGGTTTTGATAATAATAGAAGTCGTGAGGCCCCAATTTACAGAAGGTGAGAGAAAATGCTACTGAATTTAAACGTCGCCCAGCTCTTCCTGCCCTTTGAATATAATTGGAAGGTCTGGGGGGGACGTTTTTCATAAATACAGTCTGTAGATCCCCAACATCAACCCCCATCTCAAAGGTAGTTGAGCAGCTAAGAATATTGATATCTCCATTGATAAATTTTTGTTGGTAGTCTTGGGCTGTTTCCTTGCTCAACTGAGCCGTATGTTCTTTAATTGCAATTGGTATCAGAGGCGCCTCTGGTCCATATTGATTGATGAAATAATCCTTGGTATCACTAGATTTGAAATCATATGGATGAAGTGATCCTGTACAGCGGTAGGAAGGGCAGGCATTTTGTATATTTACAGAAGTCAATTGGCCACAAAGATCACATCGGTAATGATTGATGGTATGGAAACCTTGCACTAATACTACAAGTTTTTCAGGATTGATTTTAAAAAGGCTCGCTCGCCCCGAACCAAGCACTAAGACACGGTATTCTTCGTTACAAAAATAATCATCAAAAACCATTCTAAGAAAGTCTTTATGAAGATCAATGCTATTGGGAAACACCCTTTTCATGTACTCTGTAAGTGCATTCTGGGTAATAGGAACAAATGGTTTTGAATTATTTTGACTTTTATTAGTTCCAGAACTCTCTCTTTGCAAAAAAGGTTCCCGTTTCCCAAAATCAAAATACCCCCAATCCTCTTGTGTCATGGTCACATCTTGTGGAAGTTTAATCGCACCATGACGTACACAATATTCAAGGAATATTTGAGCAAGGGAATTCATTTCACCCATAGAAAGAGTTGTCTCGCCCAAAGAGATTTCTCCAGGTGCTAACACAGAATCATGCAATCGGTATTCTAGCCAACCAATGCTGTGTAAATTATTCCTTGAGAAATCCTTAAATTCAGCTATAATGGTTTTCCACACATCTTTTCTGATCACCGCAGGACCTAGACTTTGAGTCTGTAAAGAACTAAAAATAGCCTCCATTTCAGTTGCCAATTCCAAAAGGGGAATACCCTGTTCATAGGTTTTTGGATGGGCCTCTAGTAATATTCTTGCAGCTTTCATCATAATTCGACGTCTAAAAATAACATCATATGTGTATTGAAAGTAAGAAGCAAAGTATGCAGCCTCTTGACGGCTGTCAGAAAACATCAATAAGCGCCGAGTCTTTTTTTGTTCAACCACTACTGTTTTTTTTGCAAATGGATTGGAGCGATGTGTTAGATTTTTAGGAACTTTAGAAAAAGTTTCAGGGATCTCTTCAAACAAGGATTCGCCAACAACAGCGGTCGAGGCATCTTGCCCAAGATAGAACCCTCGAAGGATGGAACCCCTTGGATTAGTAGTCTTACAATGAGCACAGCTATGCAAGACCCCATCTTCATCTTTTCTAGGGACCAAATACAAGAGTATATGCGATGCAACATCACATCCACAGGGAACCTCTCCATGATAGTGACTTGCATTTCCACAAGACGTGCAAAGCCTGTAGGCGTTCTTTTGCTTTTTACTTTGTTTATCAACATTATCCAAATCGTCATCGTCAGAATAATCTAAGAAGTCAGGTTGGATGACCATGAAGTATTGTTTTGCCTCTCCATCCTCTTGGGTGAATGCATTTCCCTTGATAAAACCTTCCAAATACAATTCACCACAAAACTGACAAACTGATAGCTTAAAGCATCGATACTCCTTCCCATTTGAAATATATGTTTTTCGTGGCACCAAGGACAGGGTTTTCTTTGGATAAAAAGAAACATATGCTCCTTCAAGAGTCCGAATGAAATGGTGGTATCTAGCATCAAGCAGTTTCCCACCATCCTTTATAGCGAAACTTGCAATTAGGATAAAATCTAGTAATCCATTCTCTGAGATGTTGCATGAATCTACAAGCATCTGAACACTTATGGCCCCGTTGGTTAGTTTCTTTCTTAGATGTGCATAAAGGGCATCGCGGCTAAACACCTCATATAGTATTTCCTGAAAGGGAAGATCTTTGTCTATCCACTCTTGTACGACAGGATATGACTGCAAAATTGTAACAAGAGATTTTTTACATTCTTCCGAATCTGGTTGCAATTGAACCCTATTTTCAGAAATAAGATCTGAAATCCTTTTGTATAATCCTTCTTCACCTGAGTAGCCAACAGGAGTATGTTCTGACTTCCTCACTGCACGAATAATGGAATCAGGAAAAAACATCTTTCCTGCACACAGGGAATTGGCAAAATTGAGTATCTGCTCATTCTTGGATTCATCACCCAATGTCGCACTTGTGAGAATACAGCGAATTTTACCGTTATCTTGTAAGCGTTGAATTAATCTTCGTAGGAGAATTGCTACCTCCATCCCAGAGGCTCCTGCATATACATGAGCTTCATCCAATACTATGTATTTCCAATGATTAGCTAATTTTGGGTCATCGAAAAAAACATTATCGTCTGGACGAATAAGCAGGTATTCAAGCATCGCATAGTTTGTAACTAAAATATGGGGAGGGTTCTGTTTCATATCTTCTCTGCAAACTAATTCATTAGGGAGAGGATCCCCTCCTTGGTGAAGATTTCGGTATTGTGTAAGCGCATCACGATAGTTTTTCGCAGTCTCCCCTGTATACGAACCAAAAGTAATGGAAGGATAGCATTGCAACAATTCACGGAGACGTTGCATTTGATCATTTGCCAGTGCATTCATCGGATACAACAACAGAATTCTAACACCAGGAGACAAAGTCTTTGCACGTTCTTCCTCAAGCAGATAGTTAATGATAGGGTAGAGAAAGCACTCCGTTTTTCCAGAACCCGTTCCTGTAGTTACAACCAAGTTCTTATCCGCAATTGCTACCCTTAATGCATCCTCTTGGTGTTTGTAGAGGGGGCGCTCGTACTGCCTTGGATCAGGAGCAAAAAAGTCCTTAGACGATTTTGAAAGCAACCCTTCTTCGACCAATTGCTCCAAACTCTTTCCTTGGACAAAGGCATCTACACATTCAAGATAGGGACCATTTGCAAAATTGAGTTCATTCAATTCAGCAAAGTATGCCTCCCGAAACTCTTCATCTCCGATAAAGAAGGTGCTCTTCATATAATCACGATAGGATTCGTTTATATTCTGCGCAGCCACAATTGGGTTAAATCTCATCTTGAAAACTCCTTCTCACCGGATTACCAAGCCTTCGAACAAATAACACTCACACAACCTTTCATCTTTCATAGGATACAAAGGATTGATATGCCCACATTTTTCACCAACTTTGAGAGGTTTTCCTTCTCTATCATAGACAGAGAAAATTATCTTGTCATCTTTGCACTTTTTAATGACAGTCACCTGTAAAGGGTTATACTCAGTCATTTCGTATCTGTTCCCTTTCGTATCCAAGAAATATCCCACAGCCCTACAAATTTCTTTTTGTTCCATGGTGCCATTAGTTTTAAAATGAAAAGATGCAAGTTTTTTCACCCGTTCAAATGTAGTACCATTGCTACTCCATACCCTTTTCATGGAATTCAGAATATGTATCTCATGCCATGTCACCGATAGCTCTTCAGGCTTAACATCATTGTTATAAGGTATTATCGGGCATTTTTGTTCATTGACCTTATACGAAATTTCTTGGGAAAAAACTTGTCTTTCACTTTCTTTTTTTGTAAAATTATTCCTAATATTCTCAAAAACCAATAATTTATAAATACCACCTACTATGTCAAAATCTTGATGGTACATAGAGGTTGAGTTTTGCATGGACCAAGAGGCAATCAATATATTTTTAGCATTAAAAAGCTTTACCACATACTTGCTATTCTTATCACAATAGAACTCTTGCTTAATATGAAAGCCAACTTGAATATTTGAAATCCTAATCTGTTTTGGTGGAGGGATATATGACATTGGACTCCGTGTTTGTGGCTTGGGAGAAACCTTATAGTATAGCTTACAAATATCATGATTTAACCGTTGCTTTTTCCTTCCAAATGCAGAGAGGCCCAAAGTTACAAAGGAATCTGAAGTCTCCGGTTCCTGCCGAAGATACTGTACTTTATAGCTTTCACCCCGTTTCTTTAGCTCATGCCTTACATTTCCTCTGCTATCCCAAGTAAAGAGCTTGGCTGAAGTAACTTCTTGAGGAATTGAAACGGTAATATCTTCCCCCTCACTCAGTTCTGTATACCAACAATCTTGGTCAAACAGACTCATTCCATTTGCCTTTACTTCTATCAGGGGAGGAAGAAATACCAATCTACAATCTTGATCATTTTCCATATGTAGCTTGTACTTGGAAAGTGATTTAGGAAATTCTTTGTAGTGTCCGGCAAACAGTCGGTCTTTATCTTCAAAGTCCAAATGCATCAGGGTAACATTTTTATCTTTAAAATATAGTTCTTTGGAGAATGCATATTCCAATTTTTTTAATACAAGAAACAAAACTGACAGGAACTCTTGTTTGGTTGAAATGCAGAACATACGTAAACAGACGATTTTTCCATTTGCTAAAGGAACCGATGGAGCGATTTTTACTCGATAAAACACTTCTCCACTTCCATCCAAAAGCAGGCTGTTAGAAATAATCAAATAGGGAACATTGACTCCATCAACACTAATCCTGATATCATCTTCAAGCGCAGCATCTCCTCTATATCTTAAGAAAAATGTCGGATACTCCCCAATCACTGGATACTCATCTTTATCAATATGGAACTTCACTTGATTATAGAAATCATGTCCAATCGTATACCCTACCTTTCGCGAAGATGCTAAAGAGGTTTCTGAATCAATTCCATATAGCCTGTTGTCAAGCACAATGGGTGTCTTTTCGCTGAGATAAGCCCCCCACAGAGAAAAACCTAGAATGATGTTAGGTTTCACTTCATATAATTCATCGGCCAGAATCATATCTGGTTTTGCGAAGCAATAGACATCCTGTGCTGACTTACAAGGAAAATCGAGGGTATCTCCTTGAAGGTCAAACAGGCAGCATCCAGGTATAATTCCTCTTGCAAGTACCTTATCCTTATATGAAAATTGATACGTGTATTCTTTCTCATACTGGGTACAAGGTATTTCAATTTGCCTTGTTATCACTGTTGACTTGACTACATCATGAGGTAAGGCATGTTCTTGAAAATATGGCTGCCCACTCGTCCCTGATAGCGAAAAATCGATTTCTGCGTTGTTATCCAAATCGCTGAAAACATATTGAGGGATGAAGAAATTAAGTTTCCACTCATTGGTATCAAGAACTATTGTTGCCCGGCCTTTCTTGAAAACGCTGAGGAATGATCGCATCCTCTCAACTTCTTCGACGGACGTATCATTGATAGCATCTTCAACAGCATTACGAATAAAAACAGGAATAGGTTCAACTTGTGAGGAGAATGACGTAGTTTCATTATTCACCTTATCAATGAGGTGCCTCTCTAGGTAATCATATATGGGAAGTAGAAAATTCACGACTTGGCCAGAGGAACAACAAAAAGCAAGAGCAGTTTCACGAGGCAACTGAAGGTATGGGTTAATCTGATTTATAGCGTAATTCTCCTCAATTATGGGTTGAGAGAATTCCTTTAATTTTTGTTGTAATAATTCCTTCTGATCTTCATTATCATGGTAGATGGTTCCAGATCCTTTAATAATCTTCATTAGAAATTTCACAGTCAAATTTTTGGATAATGGTCTATTTGATACAATCGAATGCATTAGAAAAGTCTGTACATATTGGTTATTACCACTATAAGAAGAATTGAAGTTTATCCCTTGGATGGCCCAAAAAGACTTGATTTCTTCGTTTACTTTGCTTTGAGAGTATTTCTTTTTCTCTTTATCAAGAACTCCCAACCATTGATAATATTCAAACCAAAAATCTTTATTTGTCTCTTTGTCCAAATCCCTTGCACAGATCACACAACTAAAAAATAGAAGTCCACCATCACCCCATACTTTAACAAAATCCGTTAGATCTCTATTTCTAATAGCACCTGAGAAGAAAAACATTGACAGTGTTCGCAGAAGGACAATTTCACTTTCAGTAAAGTCAATTATACATAAAAAAGGATTGAATTCCTGCTTCAGTTTGTCGAAAGTTCCCTTTATTTTCAAAGCAAGCAAAGTTCCATGACTAGGTAATATTTCAACTTCTTGTCCATACATGCTACTAACTAGAGCCATAAAGGCACTTTTAGAGACAACTGTAAAGTGTTCATAATTTCCTGGAATCAATGCTTCTACTTGGGATGGATAGAGTTCATTAGGAAAATGCGACTGAGCAACAAGGTCATAAAAAACACTTCTGCTCAATCTTGCTCGAAGATTACAAAATAGAGGATGTCTAAGTTGGCTTCCGATTATTTTATAAGAAAGCTTCTTAATATGCTGGTCAAAAACCGCCTCTGCAAAGGTAAGGCTCTCATTAGGAAGAGGTCCTAGGATGCCATACAGTCTATCCAAATCTTCATTTGAATATTCAAATTGTGACTGATACATCCCAATCGTAGCAAGAAACGCCCACTTTGATTCTATTGGCTGTTCCTCCAAAGTTTTTTCCAATATCAGAAGTGTCGCATTTTGATTTAGCGACTGAACAACTTCAAAAGCCATTGATAAGATGTCCATTGATTTTTAACCTACCCTATTCATAATTATCGCTTGAAGTAAGTGTATCATCAATTTCTTTCTCAATGTTGTTAAATATAGCTCAAGTGCCTTTTCTTATTAGCATGTTTTTCAGCAATACAAATATATGTACAAATATTGATAATTACTAATTTTTACTTATATTATAAGTTTAAATAAGAGATAATTGGGGACAAGGAGAAAAAGCATCGTGCCAGACATATGCGCTAAATATAGCAGAATCGTTGGGCCTGACGGGAAAACAGAATACTTCCTCGTACCTGTTGAAGAGTTCAACCAGTTGCTGACACAGCCTGTATCCGATCAAGAGGTCACCATTCCAAACGCAGTTGTTACAATGCATCTGCATGAAGAGATGCCGTTAATCGCAGCATGGCGCACCCACCTCTCTCTTACCCAGGCAGAGGTAGCTCGTCGTATGGACATCTCCCAAGCAGCATACTCCCAAATTGAGCATGCCAAGAATCCGAGAGTTGCTACTCGCAAGAAAGTTGCACAGGCTCTTGGCATTGATCATCGTCAACTATCATTCTGATATGTACATAGGTAGTTTTGGAACTGTTACTGAATTCTGAGGATAGCTTGGTATCAGCTATCCTCAGAACTCTTCCTCTTCCCTTCTTTCCTCTTCTTGCCCTTTCTTCCTCTTCCTTATTTACCCATTATCATTTGTCTGTTATCTCTTTGTGATTTGTCCTTATTTCAGCGTAACCGCCTCCCTAATGAACCGATCCTGCAGATCCCTCGGATCCATTTCATTCCTGCTGAAGATGAAGTTAAGATCCGGATACTTCTGAAGCATCTTCAGGAGGAGAAACACCCCGAACTCTCCTTCTTCTGTACTTGCATCATTGATAAATGCCAGAGGGTTATTCTCCCATTCCAGCTGGTAAAGAAGGCTCATATCTTCAAGGTTATCCACTTCATCCAGGAAGCACGTGATCAGAGGCTCATCAGGATGATCATAATAGAATATCCCGTTTGCATTCTGTTTGAAAGGAATCTGATGCCTTTGCAGGAAGGTGACCACAAAAGCAGATACACTGTCCTGAGAAAGAGAGGTAATCATCTCCTGCATCTGAAAGCCAATAGTACCTTCATATTGTATGACCATGGGAACCTCCTTGTGTTCAACTGCCTACTGGAGGCATTCATATTTCATCAAGACTCTTCTTCCTATCATCATTTCAGTTCTTCTTATTATCAAAGCTATCAATACAACAAAGCACCCTACTCAAAGTGTTTCTTCCTTTGTTAATGGAAAATCACCCCTACAAAAAGAGTTACGACATACAAAACAGTTCAGTAAAAAGGAATGGTGTCCGTGATCTCGAAAGAGGGACAAGTACAATGAAACCTTCATCAGCTCAATAGTTCAGCAGCATCGGTTACCTTAGATGATATGTACACCCAAATAGTGCACTGGTTTTTATGAGAAGTCAAGTTCAAAAAATAACCAGACAATCGTTTTGGGGATACAGTTCCGCTACAATCACATTCCTTAGCTCAAGAATTATCCTTCATTGAATCTCGTCCCATCCTCCTAATAATGAACTACTAACACTCTCCAAATACTTTTCTCATATGTTGGGAATAAGGTTTGGACATCAACGTTCCAAATATGGAGGAAACTATGAAAAATTTACATCTATTGGCCATCTGCCTAGTATTGTTACTTACCCTTTCCCCACTTGTTGCTGGGGGTAAGGCCGAACAAGTTGCAACACCATCGAATACCCTGGCATGGGTTGAAGAGACCCTTGAGAATGGGTTGCCCGGGGTGAACCCCCTGAAGGTAAGCGGCAACATCATCACAGCCGGCAGCTCCACTGTCTATCCCCTCTCAGAACGTATGGCAGAACGATTCATTGAAGAAGGGTATTCAGGTTCCATCACCATCGACTCCATCGGATCGGGTGCTGGTTTTGAACGCTTTACCGTTGCAGGTGAGACCGACATCGCAAATGCGAGCCGCCCCATTAAGGACAAGGAGATTGCAAGTGCTTTGAATATCGGGCGTATTCCCCTGGAATTTCGAATCGGTACCGATGCCCTGGCAGTGGTTGTCAGCAAGCAGAACACCTTTGTCAAAAATCTGTCAAAGCAGGAACTCGCAAAAGTATTCAGCACAGCCAAGACCTGGTCAGAAGTTAACCCAGCGTGGCCAGACGAACCCATCCTGCGCTTCATCCCCGGCACCGATAGCGGGACCTTCGACTACTTCAGTGAAGAGGTGTTCAAAAAGAATCCCGAACCGATGCTGTCTGCAAGCAACCTGCAGCTCAGTGAAGATGACAATATCCTGGTACAGGGCATCAAGGGAAGCCCCTTTGGCATTGGATTCTTCGGGTATGCCTACTATGCGGAGAATGCTGCTTCACTGAACATCCTCAGCATTGAAGGTATCGACGCAAGCTCAGCCCATGTTGATGACGGAACATACCCCCTTGCACGGCCAATGTACCTATACAGCGACGCCTCTATCATGAGGAGCAAGAGCCAGGTTGCTGCCTTCATAGCCTTCTATCTCAGCTATGTCAACGAAGAGATAGTAAAAGTCGGATACTTCCCAGCCCATGAAGAGGCTTTGGATCAAGGTCGCAAGCTCTGGCTAGAAGCAATGAAAGGCTTGTATTGAGCCTTCTACTCGATTGGAGGGCATGGGAATACCATTCTGTGCTTCTCCCCTATACGTCAAGGACGCTACTACCCATGCAAAAACATTCTCTCCATCCTTTTGGCAAACGGAAACGGATACACGAAAGGATCATCGAGACCATACTCTTCCTTTTTGCCATGCTCTCGATACTCATCACCGTCGGCATCGCCTTCATCCTACTGAGGGAATCCTACCTGTTCTTCTCTGATCCTGATGTCCGGTTGCTGGATTTCCTTACAGGAAAGAAGTGGCAACCCATGATCGGACAATTTGGCTTCCTTCCCCTGTTGAATGCAACGCTGACAACCAGCCTCATCGCCATGATCGTAGGAATCCCCATTGGTCTGTTTGTAGCCATATACCTTTCAGAATATGCAACTGACCGCTCGCGTGGCATTCTCAAGCCGACCCTTGAAGTCCTGGCAGGAATTCCCACCATTGTCTATGGGTACTTCGCACTTACCTTCATGACACCCCTGCTTCGCACCTTTTTTGGGGAGGCTAATGTTGAGATATACAACACAGCCTCTGCTGGGCTGGTCATAGGTATTTTAGTCTTGCCGATGATCGCAACCATGGCAGAAGATGCAATCAGTGCCGTTCCACAGGAACTTCGCCTTGCTTCCTATGCATTGGGGGGGACCAAGATCGAGACGACATTCAAGGTAGTCATCCCCGCAGCCCTAAGCGGCCTGTCGGCAACCTTCCTACTCGCTCTCTCCCGAGCCATCGGTGAGACCATGATAGTGGCCTTGGCAGCTGGAGCCGGTCCCAAGCTTACAGCAAACCCCCTTGAAGCTGCTGAGACCATCACCGGCTATATAGTGAGAATAAGCGGAGGCGATGTGAGCTACAACTCAATCGACTACAACAGCATCTTTGCCCTGGGGCTGATACTGTTTATCATCACCTTCACCCTGAATCTGACATCACGTAAGATTTCCAGTCTTTTTCACCAGGAGTATGACTGATATGCAAACACAAAATCTATTCGGTACTGATACCGATATCAATATCCTCATGGGCAAACGCAAACACGTCGGCATGCTCTGGAAGGTCGTCTTTCTCTTCTCCACCACAGTTGCCATCCTCTTTCTTCTGCTGTTGCTTTTTTCTGTCATTGACTCAACCTTCGGATACGTAGCCCTACGCAATGAAGTTGAGCCCTCTTCCTTGATAGAAGGGAAAGCCTCGGTCAAGGAGTTTTCCCGCACTGAACTGGAAACGGTGGCCAAGGCCAACCTTTCCAGTGGAATCCTCAGGAGGGTGGAATACGAGAAACCGCTGGAACAACGAAGTGGGCGCGCCATTGTGTCCCTGATCGAACACTACGTAATCAAGCCAAAGGTATTGAAGACTTGGGGCTTATGGGACTCCCTGGCCCATGCGAAAGCCATCGAGGCGTACAGCTTGTCTGAAGAGGGTTCATACCTGACCTTCAAAAGCTGGATAACCCCACAGTTCTTTGTAGCAGACCAGAGTGCCGATCCCCTGCATGCAGGGATACGCACGGCATTCCTTGGCTCCCTATGGATAATCCTCATAACGTTTCTCTTCGCCTTCCCCATAGGAGTTGGGGCTGCCATATACCTAGAGGAATACGCACAGGACACCAGGCTCAACCGCATCTTGCAGCTGAACATCTTCAACCTCAGTGCAGTGCCTTCCATCATCTACGGATTGCTCGGCCTGGCAGTCTTCGTCAGGGCGATGGAGGGCTTTACCAGTGGTTCACTGTTCTCCTCTCTCACCGATGCCACAGCCAACGGAAGAACCATCCTGTCAGGAGGGCTGACCCTGGGCTTGCTCGTCCTCCCGATCATCATCATAAATACGCAGGAGGCTTTGAAGGCTGTTCCCGCATCACTAAGAATGAGCAGCTATGGCATAGGGGCAACCCAATGGCAGACCATCTGGTACCAGGTGCTTCCAGCCAGTGGGGAGCGCATCCTTACAGGAACCATACTTGCACTCTCTCGTGCACTCGGAGAAACCGCGCCCCTGGTGGTCATCGGAGCCTCCACATTCATCAGCGTCGACCCCACAGGGATCTTTTCCAAGTTCACTACCCTTCCCATCCAAATATACCAGTGGTCAGCTCGGCCACAGGGAGCCTATCGAAATTTGGCAGGTGCTGCCATCATCGCCCTTCTGATCCTCCTCATGGTCATGAACAGTCTGGCGATCTACACCCGTGACAAACTATCAAAGAAAAAAAGGTTGGAATCATGAATACCAGTAACCTGGCAGAAGTCTTGAATCTAGGCTTCGAAAAAGCCGCCCTCCTCCAGCAACAGAAAACCGCCATCACCTTGGAAAAGGTCAACATCCGTTATGGAAACTTCCTTGCAGTCAAGGACGTCAGCCTGGATATATATGAACGGCAGGTGACAGCCTTCATCGGGCCTTCTGGGTGCGGAAAGAGTACAGTGCTGAGAAGCATCAACAGGATGAATGACATGATCAGGGGCGCAAGGCTAGAGGGAGAGGTCCTATTCAATGGACATGACCTCTATGACAAGGATGTGGACCCGGTCCTGATCAGAAGGAAGATCGGCATGGTATTCCAGAAGCCCAATCCGTTTCCCAAGTCCATTTTTGAGAACATCGCCTGGGGGGCTAGGATCAACGGTTTCAAAGGGGACTATGATGAGTTGGTCGAGACAAGCCTCCGATCAGCAGCCCTTTGGGAAGAGGTAAAGGACAAGCTCAAGCAGAATGCCTTGCGCCTCAGTGGCGGACAACAACAGAGGCTGTGCATAGCCCGCACAATCGCTGTACAGCCCGAGGTAATCCTGATGGACGAGCCGGCTTCGGCTCTGGATCCGATCGCCACAGGGAGGATCGAGGACCTTATCCAGGAACTGAAGGCCTCCTATACCATCATCATCGTAACGCACAACATGGGCCAAGCTTCCCGCGTCTCCGATCACACAGCCTTCTTCATGGTGGACAAGCAGAGGACCGGGTATCTGCAGGAGTATGCGCCGACTGAACAGTTGTTCCTAAACCCCGGTCACAAGAAGACAGAAGAGTACATTTCAGGAAAATTCGGTTGATACATACAGGAGCAGGTAAAATGGAACAGAAACAGAAAAACGTATTGGAAGAGAAGATGCAGTTCTTCCAGGAGATGTTGATCCAGATGGTAAACCGGGTGGAAGAAGCCATCTTACAAGCCCAACATGCATTTCGCAATCATGACCTCATCTTGGCAAAAAAAGTGGTCGCCAATGATTGGATCATCGACCAGCTGCAGGAGATGGTGGAGAATGACGGAGTCCGATTGTTAGTCAGCGAGGCTCCCTACGGCCATTATATGCGCCATATCATCGCAGGAATTAAGATAGTCTCTAGTCTGGAACGCATGGGGGATCATGCCGCCCATCTTGCGAAGATGGCCAGCAGCGAGGAACAGGAACTCTTCATCCCCTTTGTCGAAAAGATCAGCGAGATGGCTCTGCTTGGGGCTACCATGACAAGGAAAGCCGTGGAAGCCTTCCTTGATGCGAAGGCAGAGAAGGCGATAGAGGTAGCAGCCATGGATGACCAGATGGATGCAGCGAGGGATTCACTGAACAGAGACCTGTTCGCCCTCAAGCCCACCAATGAAAAAGAGATGGAACGGATCCTTAACCTGTTCTACCTGACCAAGGAGATGGAGAGGATGGGAGACCACGTGACTACCATCTGCCGATGGATCGTATATATGGACAAGGGCCAGAGGCCCCGCCTCAACGGGCCAAAACAAGGGCCATCAGGTCCGATATTGAACTGATTAGCCTGTCAAAATTGGTAAAGGGAATCACTTTTTGCCTTCATCTCGTTCAAAGCCATCGTACTGCGGGGCAGTTCGATGGTGAAGGTGCTCCCTTTGCCTAGTGTACTATATACAGAAACCACTCCTCCATGGACTGCGACAATATGCTTGACAATGGAGAGGCCGAGACCTGTGCCACCTTGGCTCCGGCTCCGCCCTGCATCCACACGATAGAACCGCTCGAAGATTCTCTGCCAGTCTTCCTTGGGGATGCCGATGCCACTATCCTGTACGGTGAACAGTGCGGCTCTTTCATCCAGTTTCAGCGTAAGTAGCACTTCAGATCCTGCTTCAGAATAGGTAAGGGCATTGATGACCAGGTTCGTCAGGGCCTGCACTATGAGCATGCCATTGACGAAGAGTTCCAGATTGTCAGGATTGATGAGTATGGTGGTGAGGAAACTGCCTTTCTCCTCAAAACGATACGTACACTGTTCCTGTGTCTCCTCAAGGATTTGGCTTGGCATTGTCCAGGTCTTGACCGGAGAAGCGTTCTGTTGCTCCAGGCTGGAAAGTAGCAGCAAGTCCTCGACTATGTGCTGCATATGGATCGCCTGACGATTGATAATATGCAAGAAGTGCCCTTTCTCTTCCTGTTGTGAAGATTCCAGAAGAGCTTCTGAGAACCCTGCGATCGAAGTGATGGGAGTCTTGAGCTCATGGGAGACGTTGGCCACAAATTCCTTGCGGATATTCTCCAAGCGTTTCAGTTCAGTCATGTCGTTGATGGAAAGCACGACCCCTTCCGGTTTGCCTGAAGAGCCTACCACAGAAGCCAACATCCTCAGAGTCTTGGTGTTTCGCTTGCCTATCACCACAGCTGTCTCTCCAAACAGGTGTCCATACTGTGCGATGGTCATGGAGTGTGACTTGCCGTCTTCCATGCAAGCGTTGCACATCATGAGGATCTCAGCAGAAGTGATGACATGATCCAGCCGTTTTCCAACAAGGACAGGTTGTTCAGATTCGCACAGAAGGGTAAGCGCCGTATGATTGGCAACCTGAATCACCAAGGAAGTATCAAGCAACAAAAGCCCTTCGGTCAGGTTTTCCAGAATGGTTTCCAACTGGTTTTTATCTGAGGCAACCTCCTCCATCTTGGTCTTCAAGAGGAAGGCCATCTCCTGCATGGTTGCAGAAAGTTCTGAGATTTCCTTCGGGCCTTGCACCGTCGTATGTGCAGCGAGATCACCGTCTGCATAGTGTCGGGATAGGGCTTTGATCTTTTCCAGCGGACGGATAAGCATCGTTATGCTGAAGGCTGTGAAGACAAAGGAGAGAAGGATAAGGATGCCCAACCCCCCAAGAAAAAGGTTCAGGTAACTTTGCTGGTAGCCGACCAACTGGTCGAGGGTCCTGGAAAGCCTGAGGATGGAGACCGTCGGGTGATCGTTGATGCGTAGTGCATAGTAGAGAACAGGAAGGCCTTGGGTAGCGCTTTTGCGCTCACTTTTCGCAACCCCTGTATCCAAGGCCGCTTGGATCTCTTCTCTCCAAAGATGGTTGTCCAAGCTCTGGACGGGGTATTCGGAATCGAAGAGTACCACACCTTCCTTATCTATCAGGGTAATCCGCGTGGAAGTCGAACGTGCATATTCTTCAAAATGCCCTTCAAGCCAAGGATCTGAAGAGGGAAAAGCGATGAGGGTGCTGAGATATGCAGCATTATCGGCAAGTTCTGAATAGGTAGTTTTACGAAGGGTAGAAGAAAATGCTGTATTCGCTATCAAAGCACTACCAGCTAACGAGAGGGTAAGGATGAGAGCTGTAAGCAGGACGAGTCGGCTTCGGATACTTTGAAACTTCATAGCCTGTCCTGGTAGGAGTATCCAATACCCCACACGGTTTTCACCAAGGTTCCACCTTCACCCAATTTCTTGCGCAAGCTTGCAATCTGGACATCAATGGACCGTTCGGTAACCGGGTAGTCCTCTCCCCGCATCCCGCTGATAAGCTGGTTTCGTGTATAGACCCTCCCTGGGTTTGATGCCAGCAGGACCAGAAGGTTGAACTCCGTGGCGGTAAGGTTCATGAGGGCCTGTTTATATTTAGCCTCGCGTCGATCCAAATCAAGGGAAAGAGAGCCCAAGCTGATGGCAGTCTCAGCATGCTGGACTTCAAGGGAAGTTCTTCTGAGCAACGCCTTCACATTTGCAACCAATACCTTAGGACTGAATGGCTTGGAGAGATAATTGTCAGCTCCCAGTTCCAAGGCAGTGATGATGTCTGTCTCATCAGTACGGGCAGAGACAATGATGATCGGGAGGTTACTGAGGTTCCAGACAAAGCGTATGGTCTTAAGAACCTCTATCCCATTGACTAAGGGAAGCATCAGATCAAGCAAGACAAGATCGGGATCCTTGGCCTGTACAGCTTCAAG
>JBLXDK010000002.1:0-183993 GCA_048264225.1 Sphaerochaeta sp. | reverse complement strand
ACCTCTATCCCATTGACTAAGGGAAGCATCAGATCAAGCAAGACAAGATCGGGATCCTTGGCCTGTACAGCTTCAAGAGCCTCTTTCCCATTGCTTGCAAGCAGGGTTTCATATCCTTCCTTGACCAAGTGATATTGGATCAGTTCCTGGATGTCAGGTTCATCCTCAACTATCAGGATGACGGGATTTTCTTTCATGCCAATATTCTACAAAGTTAGGAGCCCGATAACAAGGAAGCCCCTCCGAATTCACAGTATTCTCACACTTTGCCAAAGGTTGTCCCATTAAACAGGAAGTCCCAGACGATTATGTCAAGGGTGCCGATATAGGAATTTTCCTTAGATTTATGTCTTCATATTCCAGATATTCATTGTCACCATATCCCAGATCAATGCATATTTCGATGTGATTCTTGAGGAAATGGACTCCTTGAACCTCATGTTCAGCACAAATGCCTCCATCGTCAACAGGAGCAAGGAAATCCTCAGCACCCCCACTTGGGACTGGGAGCTCTTCCATGATACGCAATCCATCTTCTCCTACTTGGCAGACCCAGTGAACGTTCGTCCATACATTGATTCCATCTATCTGTATCAGGAAAACGCCCTGAATCGGGTTCTCTCTTCAAACGACGGAGTCATTTCCCTGAATTCCATGGCTGACACCAATTGGATTAACTCCTATGCAAACCAAAAGGCCGACAAGGAGTACTGGGCAGATTACCGCACGATGAAACCAAGTGCGGCAGCCATCGAAACAAAGAGATCACTTTGTACCGTGGTATCTACAACCAGCTCCGAAAGAGGACAGGGGTGATCGTATTGAATCTGGATCACGACTATCTGCAGCAGAAACTGCAGAATTACCTTGATTACCCTGGACAGGAATTGGAAATATACACTTCTGAAGGTGATTTGCTCCTGCATACATCGAAAGAAGGGGCAAAACAGGGGAAGAACACTACCTACCTCTGCGAAGACAACCAATACAATTTCACCTTCAGGCTTACCACACCCAACAACCAGCTAACGAAACTACTCGGCAGCATTGTGCTGATCACCATGCTGCTCCTACTGGTAACTGCTGCAATAGGGATATTTCTGACTAAAGCCTCCATAGCATCAGAGTACGCATTCTTTACTGCACTGATCAGGCTTCTGGATGATGCCAAAGCAGGATTGCCCCAAAAAAAAGTAACAACCAACAAGATGGTGTACAACTCCATGATCCAGGAAATTGTCCAGAACTTCCTGGAGAAGGACTTTCTGCAAGTGCAAAAAGAGGCTATGGAATACAGGGCCCTACAGGGCCAGATAAATCCGCATTTCTTATGCAACACGCTGGAAACGATCAACTGGAAAGCTGTCAAACTGTGTAATGGAACCAATGAGATAAGCTCGATGATCAACCTCCTGTCCAATATCCTCAGATATGTCATGGAGTTTGATACAGATAAGGGTGTTCCCCTTACAGAGGAGATTACCTTTACAAAGTACTTCCTTGAGATACAGAACATACGCTTCCCTGATCAGTTTTCCGTGACGTGGGATATCCCAGAGGCTATCCTCCCTTTTCATGTGCCTAAACTGATACTGCAACCAATCCTGGAGAATGCCTTCACCCATGGCTTGGCGAACTCAGAGAAGTTCCTTGAGATCAGCATAACCTTCCAACTGATCAATGATAGGCTGACTATCACCGTAGCTGACAACGGGGAAGGCTCTGATGAAGAGACCATCCAGAAAATCAACTCCGCTTCAATGAGCGCCATTTCCCAGAGCGCTCACCTGGGATTGGCAAACCTTTGTCAGAGAATCCATATTGCAGGAGACAGTAAAGCCAGAGTGGAGATCCGCAACAGAGAAACCGGAGGTCTGATATTGACTATCAGAGACCTCCGGGATATGAGAGAGATACAGGAACTTAGGAACAAGCCTCTAGCGTGACCACTGTCCATAGTCAGGGAGAGTCTTCCTAGCCATCTCATCAAAGAGAGCTTCAGCTGCATCAGGGGAAAGCTCACTCACCCTAAGGTCATTGGCAAAGATATTTTTCGCCTTGTGCAGATCCCTCTCCAACGAAGCTTCCACGATTCCTTGCTGGGCATATATATGTTTGCTGCACATCAGGGAGATGGCTTTAGGCATGTGTCCTGCAAACACAGGTTGGATGCTATCCCTCCTGAACAGTGCGTTCGTCTCTACCACAGGACCATGGGTAAAGTCCGGGCACTGTCCGACATTGGGCAAATTTACGTTCGTTATCAAATCCCCCAAGCCAAGCAGAGCCTTCATGATCCGTATGCCTTCCTCTCCTGAATCAGAGATTTCCATGCTCTCAGTACCATTGAGGTATGCTTCCCGCTTCTTTCTGAGCCCAGCCCTTTTTTCAATCCTGAAATCAACGCTGGTCAAGGAGAACATCCACTTCTCGACAAGAGAGGGGTTCTGCAAATACCAGCTGCTGGGACAGAATTCTGCAAGATGTCTGTCTCCAGCAGCGGCAATGATGCCAAATCTGCGAAAAAGATCCATCTTCACCCTATTTGCTGAGGCAAAGACATTGTTCATCCAGTTTCCATCCTTATCCTGATAACCTTCCGCATGATAGCGGTCAACAAAGTCAGCATAGAGGGGAAGCAAGTCGACATCTTTCCAGGAAGCCTGGTCGATCCAGGTGAAATGGTTTATGCCAAGCACATGTGTCTTGACCTCTTCCCTTCTGATGGAGCCCTTAGGTGCAAACCCTGCCATCTCAGCGATAGTTGCCAACAGTTTCTGCGTGGTGAACACTTCATGACAGCAACCGAAGGCTTTAATCTCGGGGAACACCTCGTACAGTGTTCTGGTACAGATTGACATAGGATTGGTATAGTTGATAACCCACGCATTGGGCGCATAGCTCTTAATCATCTGTGCAATGTGTGCAAACATGGGAACTGTCCGCATAGCCCTCATCAAGCCACCGGGACCTGTCGTATCACCCACCGGCTGATAGAGTCCATAGCGTTCGGGGCTATGCACATCAATGCGCATCTCTGCAAAATCAAGAGGAAGAATTGAGACGAAGATGAAGGTGGAGCCATCAAGTGCCTCCTCGAGCGTCCTTACCGCTACAAACTTCCAATTGGGGTTATCCTGACTTGCAAAGAGCTTGTTTCCAATATATTCATTTGCTGAAGCAGCAGAATATTCAATGTCATATAGGTAGATCTCCCCACCAAACTCCCTCTCAACGGCGAGGTCTTTCATAAGTACCCAAGCCCAGTTCATCGAACCGCCACCTATATAGGCAATTTTAACCGTATTCATACAGACTCCTATCCTTTTAATCCTTTTGTTGCGATCCCTTCGACGAAGTATTTCTGAGCAGAGAAAAACAACACAATCAGAGGAACGATTGAGACGACGGACATCGCCATAATCTGGTTCCAGTCAGCTTTGGACGAGTTGTCCAGCGTCATCCTCAAGCCCAATGATACAGGGAATTTGGAAACACTGCTCACATAGATCAGCACATTGAAAAAGTCATTCCATCGCCAGATGGTCTGGAAGATAATGACTGAAAAAATCGCCGGTTTGCATAAGGGCAACAAAATTGAAACCAGAATCCTCAGGGGGCCACACCCGTCAATGGTTGCCGATTCATCCAATTCACGAGGAATACCCCTGATAAACTGAACTATCATGTAATTGAAGAATGAGTACGTCCCCAAAAGGGCAGGGATGATAAAAGGCAGGTACGAATCAAGCCATCCCAAATTCTTGAACAGTATATACCTTGGTATGATGACTACTGTATTGGGCAACATCAGGGTTGAAATCATCAGCATCATCAGTATCTTTTTCCCAGGAAGGGGGAAACGTGCGAATCCATATCCGATGGACAAGGAGGAGACCACCGTAAACACCACTGTAGGGATTACCAGCTTGAAAGTGTTCAGGAAGAACCTCCCAAAGGTAAACTGGCCGATACCTGCCCATCCCAATGCATAGGAGTCCCAAACGAATTTCTTGGGGATAAACCCAATACTTGAGAAAATCTCACTGTTTTCCTTAAAGGAAGCACCCACCATCCAGATTAGGGGATAGATCATCATAACACTCAATGCAATAAGCAGGAGATACATCAATCCGGATTTAGCAGATCTCGATAGCTTCATATTAGTCTCCATAATGTACCCATGATTCAGAAGATCTGAAGGACAACGCGGTAAAGGCCATGATTATAAGAAAGAGGATCCAGGAAAGGGCTGATGCATAGCCCATCCTGAAGAACTTGAACCCTTCCTGATAGAGCATCATCCCATATAGGTATGTTGATTTTACCGGTCCTCCCTGTGTGATTACGAAGGCTCCGGTAAACTCCTGGAATGCATTTATCATCTGCATGATCAGATTGAAGAATACAATTGGCGTCAACAGAGGAAGCTTGATGCTAAAGAAGACTCGAAAGCTACCTGCTCCGTCTATGGTTGCCGCTTCCACCAGCGAGTCTGGAACTTGCTTCAATCCTGCCAGAAACAGGACCATTGAAGATCCAAACTGCCAGACTGTCAGCAAGCTTATTGTCAGCAAGGCGATTTTGGGACTACCCAACCAGTCAATAGGTTCAACGGAAAAGACAGACAGGATCTTATTTACAATTCCCGATCGCATAAACAGGAACCGCCAGAGAATTGCTATGGCTACACTGCCACCCAGTATGGACGGAAGATAGAAAATGGTACGGAATACATTGATACCCTTGATCTTTGAGGTGAGCAACATGGCAATGAATAGGGCGAAGCCCAGCTTCAGGGGTACAGCAATAAACACATACTGGAAGGTAACGCTTAAGGACTTCCAGAAATCCTTCGAATGGAAAAACATCTTCTTGAAGTTTTCCAGGCCCACCCATACGGGTGAGGAAAACAGTTCAAAGTCGGTAAAAGCATAAAACAGGGAGGCCACCAGCGGGTAGAGCTGCAACAGCAAAAATCCCAGTATCCAGGGGGAGATGAAGAGAAGTCCGGTCAACTCTGTTGTTTGTTGATCATACATGCAATCCTTACCAATCGACTTAACAAGCAGATCAGGCTCAGGCCTGATCTGCTCTATCTAAGGTGATACCTACTCCAACTCTGCGAGTTTGGAATTGAGTTCAGAGACAAGGGCTTCTGCTGCTGCCCTTGGAGTGAGCATCCTGAAGCCGAACCTCTCTACGATATCGGAGATGATCTCAACAACTTCGCTATTTTCCTTCCATTTGGAGATGGGGTTTCCCAGAATATCAAGGGAGAGTTTCGTTCCCAGTTCCACAAAAGGATCAAGCATGTCATTCTGCTTCAGGTACTCACGGGCCGCTGCCGTAGGAGGAGTTCCACGCACTGTCCCTAGAATTTCAATTGCCTCAGGTGCATTGAAGAAATACTGGATGAATGCTACAGCTTCCTTCACATGCTTTGATTTGGCGTTGATCGAGATGAGTTGTGAGGGACGGACACGTACGCCTGTATCAGTAGCTCCTTTGAGCACTGGGTAGGGAACTATCAGACACTCCTCATCGGGTCTGTTTGCCTGCAATTTCTTCAGGGTACTCACCCAAGTGCGCATCCCTGCACTCTCGCGGTTTATCCAAGCTGGGTCTTCCTCAGATTTTTCATTGAACAGGGAGGACTCTTCAAAAGAAGGGATGATCTTTTCATCAAGCCAGGACTTGAAGTACTTGAACGCTTGTTCTGCCTGACCGACGGTAAACACAACATTCTTGTCGTCGTCAATATACCCTCCGGCAAGCTGGGTAAGATAATGGTCGAACAATACCACCACTGTATCTGGGGCAATATTGAGGAAATACCCATTAGGGTTGCTCTGGTTGACTTTTTTGCCGAGGGTCACCATATTTTCCCATGTCCAGACCGTATCCAGCGGTATTCCAGCTCTTTTCAGTACTGTTGTATCGAAGAGGAACACCTCTCCATTCAAGCCTGTCGGGACACCAAGGATTTTACCATCTACCGTACAAAAGTCTGCAAGGAATTTTGGATCGAATCCGGAAAGGTCTATGTCCTGCTTGCTCAAATCAACAAAAATGTCACCTTTGCTAGCCAGTTCATTGAGCCAAGGGGCATCTATCTGAAGGATGTCAGCTGCTGTACCCCCTGCCAATTGTGTTACCATCTTCTGGTAATACCCGTCAAATCCGGAATACTCCCCTGCTATGCTTACCTCAGGGTTTTTTGCCTGATAGGCTTCTATCGCAGCAAGGGTCCCTTCATGCCGTGAAGATCCGCCCCACCAGGAAAAACGCATCGATACAGGACCACTTCCTGCAGCTTCCTTTGTCCCAGCAGCGAAGAGGGAAAAGGTGAGTGAAAGAATGATTACACAGACTGCTACTTTTTTCATACAATACTCCTTTTTCTTTGGTATGTATAATCATAGATGCACAGAGGATATTGCCAACCATGAAAGTCATTGCATTTTGTATCATTATATGACCTTTTGCATCACAAGAGGCCTCATTTGGTTTTGCTGGAAACCGAGTCATCCCGAGAAATGACAGAGTTTCCTATCTCAGGCAATGGCGTTTGCTCTGATAAATTCAAGGTAGAATGGTACACACCCAGGGGGATGTTCGCTAGCATGTGGGTGAATGCACTCCCAACCTCAATACAGATGCTACCATCAGGGGGTAACAAATGCAGACTGAGCAAGCCTAAAGATGGGAAGAACCTGAGGTTTCGCCCTCAGGCTCTTTCACGATTTAGTTTTTCCTTCTTGTGGAAGCACGCTCTAGGTGCTACCTCTTGTTAGGTGAACAAGCTCTGCTTCACAGTTCAAGACCTCTTCCTTTTTTTTTGCTGAGTCTGCCAATGAAGAGAAGCCCTTTTTGCTTTGTCTCCTACGAGATCACCCACTTGCGTGCCCTCTTCAGGCTTTCGGTGATCTCCTTCCAGTTGTGCTCAGCGATGGCTCCCTTATCAAACATCCAGCTTCCGGTCATGGCAAGCACGTTGGGGTTATCGAGGAAGGTATCCATCTCCTGTTCGGTGATGTGCCCTGCTACAATGCACTTGAGCTTGAACTCCTCACCCAGCTTGTCTATGACCGGGAATCCTCCCAGCTTGTCTACAGGGTAGAAGCCAATGACATCAAGGCCCAGCCTCTTGCAGAGTTTCCCATCGGTGGTGACAGGAAAGATGGAAGCCTTATGACTCTTGCAATACTTGATCATCTCCTCATCGAAAACAGGGGAGAAGATAAACTTGGCTCCCTCATCAATGGCCTTTTGCGCTTCCTCAAGGGTTTGTACGTTTCCAGCCCCAACCAATATGTCAGGGTAGTCCCTTGCGAGTGCCCGTACAAGAAGAGGACCTTCCTGCATCTGCTGTGATACGTTGATAACCTTCAGCCCACTCTCTCTGAGTGAGGCTGCCAAGGAAGGAGCTTGGGTAGGCCGGAATGCCTTGGCCATGGGGATACAGCGAAGACGGGAAAGAATATGTGTTGTGTGATCCAATGTACTTCACCTCCTACAGTTGCTCCCTATAGTCTACCTGCTGTCCAAGGCCACGTAAAGGACGACGCTCAAGAAATATAGTTGTTCACCGCGGATCCAATACCTTCAAGAACTAGCACCACTATACGGACAATCATGATAAGAAACGGATGGATACAAAGCCCACTCGTAGAACTTGGGCACCTTAAAACACCTTGTTATAATCAAACGAAGGCTTATAGGCTTTGTACTGCCTTACCCTCTATTTGCTGTTCATTACTGCAATTCTATGGTTATAATGGGGCCATGCCCAGTAGGAACCAAACAAATAGATATACTGTACTCGACTATAGAGCCCTGTTACAGGCATGCTCCAGAGAAAAAGACAGGACTAAAATTCTTATCTTGCAATGTATCGCAAAGCATGAGACTGCCTCGCGGAAAATGGTAATTGAGTCCTTGGAGATTCGACCTTCCACCGTTTCGAAATCCATCGGTGAATTGATCGAAGATGGATTGGTCAACGAGCTCAGCATACGGGCAAACTCTGGACGAGGAAGACCAGAATGGTTCCTATCGATCAATGCCAACCGATTCTGGGTCATCTCCTTCTCCATCATGTCCATGTCGCTGATAACAACCATTGCTAACTTTGGAGGAGAAGTCGTTGAAGAACAGATGTACGACCTAGACAAAAACCTGACCGAACATGATATGACATCCATCCTGAATGAACTCATACAAGAGTGTTCCGCTAAAGTCCCTGCAGGAACTCACCTGCTTGGGTACGGTATAGCTGTCCCGGGTCTTATTGATAAAGAAGCTAACCTTTGGCGCATGGTAACCCGATTCCCCAACATGAGAAACCTCAATTTTGAACGTATTTCGGGCTTTACTGAAGGAACCATACTATTTGAACGCAACATTGATGCCATACTCAAATACTGCCTGCTTGCAGACCAGGACTCCTACAGGAAAAACACGCTGCTGTTGCACTGGGGCTATGGAATAGCAATTTCGGTTGCATCAAATGGAACACCACTACAGTCAGGCGGTGGCCTGTTTGGAGAGATTGGCCATTGGACCGTGCCCATCGGTAACAGTGAACCACAAACCATAGAGAGTCTTGCAGCTGTTCCCAAATTTATGGAAACGTATGAATGGAATAGTACCATTGACGAGGCGTCAATCCAAAGAAGCATACAGGATGGGTTCATCTCACAGGAAAAACTTTCTGAAATCCGTAGTATCATTGCCCAGGTCATCAGAAACCTACACCTCACATTCTTTCCTGATATCATCTATATTCTCAGTCCTTTTGTGGATACAACAACTGCAGAATATTATTCCCAATTCCTGAGTGAGGTACTAGAGCCATTCGCTGTTAAGACACCTTTGGTGGTAAATTTGCAATATTCTTTCCATAGCGAAGCTATGGGAATGGTAAGCACGTTATTCTCACAATCCATCAGTCCTTACCTTAATGCACGATGGTAACCATGTAAAACCACGTATTCCCCATCCCTTCTCCCATCCCAATATTCTTAGGAAATGGTTCTATATCAAATACTTAAATAGTATGCCTTTATTATTTAATAACCTATTATGATAAAAATCATTGACAGGGGAAAGATCCACCCCTATACTAGTAGTACGAAAAACAAAACCTTAGCAAACCTGCCAGCTTTGTATGCAGGGTACATAACTAGCGATTAACTTTCTAAACAACAGTTAGGAACTCTTTTGTATAGCATACTAAAAGAAGCAGAAATGCTTAGGAACATTGGATTGGTCATTAGAGTTTTGCTCTATTCTCACACTGCAGAATATCCGCTTATGATTGCATCCTTGCAATTATCCCTCTGACTGCCCAATAGAAGATGGTTTAGGAGTACAGTTGTGAATGAAAAAATAGTAGCAAAGTCAATATTTTCCGACTCCCCGATTGAATTGGAAATTGCAGATGGTAAAATTGTATCTGCAATACAGGTCGAAGGTGCTACAGAAGCATCTTTGGACTACATAGCTCCAGGTTTTTTTGACATTCAAATCAATGGGTATGCAGGAAAAGACTATTGCTCAACACTTACCCCTGAGGAGATTCTTCACTTGGTGGAACAAATAGCAAAAAGTGGGACAACGCAGCACCTTGCTACCATCATTACCAATAGTGAAGAACAAATTATCAACAGCATCAAGGCTATTGTTGACGCAAGGGAAGCCTACACTATTGTAGAAAAAAGTCTCGTGGGGATCCATGTGGAAGGACCGTTCATCTCACCACAGGAAGGAGCAAGAGGGGTCCATGACCCATCTTTCATCCGCCCTTGTGATTTTGAGGAGTTCCTTCGCTGGCAAGAAGCGGCAGAGGGTCTGATCCGCATCGTTACCGTATCCCCTGAGGATGAAAATGCCTTGGATTTCATTACCAAGGTATCCGCTTCAGGAGTTGTTGTTGGCATTGGCCACACAAACGTCGAGCCCGGCATGATCGCAGCCGCCGTCGATGCAGGTGCTAAATTATCCACTCACTTGGGCAATGGAAGTGCAGCGATGCTTCCACGCCTACAGAACTTCTTGTGGAAACAACTGAGCGAAGATCGCTTGAGTGCAAGCATCATTGCAGATGGATTCCACCTGCCTTCCTATGTTCTTGATAGCTTTGCCAAAGCCAAGGGCAAGGAGAAGATTCTACTGATCAGTGATGTTGCAGCTCTGGCTGGCTCTCCCCCAGGAATATACCAATGGGGAGATATGAATATTGAAGTATTTGAAGATGGGCATATGGGGCTGGCAGGAACATCAAATCTTGCTGGAGCTTCTTTGCTGCTTGATCGGTGTGTTGCTCATCTTAGTGAAGTAAGCACGCTCTCGCTTGCTGACTCTGTAGCTTGTGCCACTGTCAATCCCCATGCCCTATTTGGAGAAACTATCTGGACGGAACTACCCGAGGTTGGAACTGAAGCTGACTTCATCCTCTTCTCGTATACAAAGGGTGAGGGGAAACTCTCTGTCAAACGATCTGTATTAGGAAAGAACACTGTGTTTCTAGAAAAATAATCAGAGAAAAATATATTGTTAAGGAGAAAAAACAGTATGAATGTATCAATCAGTAGGAATAAAGAGCAACTAGGAGCCCTTGCTGCAAAAAAAGGCGCTTTTCTTATCAATGAAGCGATCGCAGAGAAAGGATATGCTACCATTATCGTAGCAACTGGAGCCAGTCAGTTTGAGATGCTAGAGGCTCTGTTAAAAGAAGAGATTGACTGGACCAAGATTGAGGCTTTCCACCTGGACGAGTATATCGGCGTTCCTGTCACACACCCCGCCAGCTTCAGAAAGTACCTAAAGGAACGATTTGTTGAAAAAATTGGCAATCTGAAGGAATTCCATTACATCTCAGGCGATGTAGAAGATGTTGATGGTGAACTAGACCGCCTTGCATCCCTTATCTCAAGCAAGCAGGTGGATGTCGCTTTTGTTGGAGTTGGTGAGAATGGACACCTTGCCTTCAACGATCCCCCAGCTGACTTTGATACAGAGAAGCCTTTCAGTATAGTAAACCTTGATGAAGCCTGCAGGAAGCAGCAGCTAGGTGAAGGTTGGTTCCCCACATTTGACGATGTACCCCAACAGGCCATCTCCATGGGAGTGCGGCAGATCATGAAAAGCAAACACATCATCAATACAATACCGGATTCCCGGAAGGCTGTTGCTGTGCAAGGATCCCTTACGGGTCCTGTAACAAACATGTGCCCAGCTTCGATCCTCCAGACCCATCCCAGCTGTTACTGGTTCCTTGATGTTGGTTCCGCTTCCTTACTCCCAAAGGATTTCGCCTAAATCACGTACTTTACACGTGTTTTCAGTATGAATACACGCCAGATTTCCATCTGCATGAAGACACTTGCTTTCCCCTAGAAAGGCAAGTGTCTTTTTTTCAAGCAAAGACCTATCGTTTTTCCTGCAATGTATATTAGACTGACACCTATAGGCATCTCTACTTCCTCTTGATATCCTCGCTCTCCTTATAGGGAAGCCAAACGCTAACAGATTGCAGTTCTGGTTTTTTTGCACTCAGTTGATGATTAATAGCATTTTGATTTTTAGAATAAAGGTATCTTGTAAACCTGTGAAGAAGAAAAAGAAAGAAAGAAAAGAACAGATATTTTTTTATTTCTTCTCATTAAACGCAAATTAGCAATGACAACTCGTAGAAATTGTAGTAATATGTCCAAACAACTAACCAAGGAGTAGGAGATGAACCCTGCAACGCGAAAACAGGAAATACTTAAAATCTTGCACCAGAATCAGTCGGTTGAGGTAATAGATCTTGCACGAAACCTTGAAGTGTCCAAGGTCACCATCCGAACCGACCTTGATGAATTGGAAAACAGGGGATTACTGGTACGAACATATGGTGGAGCGGTCTTGCCTGAACAACAGGACCAGAGACGCCTTGTTGCCAATACCATAAAAGAGCTTGCACCACAAAAGACGGCGATAGCAAAAAAAGCAGCATCGTTTGTGCAACCGGGACAGAATATAATTATTGACAATGGAAGCACCGCAGTGCATATGGCACAATTCTTGCGGGATATTCCAATCACAGTGACAACCAGCTCTCTTTTGGTAATGCAGGAGCTAATGCATTATGAAAAAATTGATCTTATCATGGCAGGAGGAATCCTCAGGAGACCTGTAATGGGGCTAATGGGAAATATTGCCAAAGATTTTTATCGCCAAATTCATGCTGACTGGTTTTTTCTCGGGGCTTCCGGATATACGGTCGCCCAAGGGGTATTCTGCTCAAACCTCATTGAAGCAGATACCAAGAAATCAATGATCCAGAGCGCAGATAAAATTTGTCTTCTCGCGGACTCCTCGAAGATGGAGCATACCTCCTTGGCCCGTGTATGTGACTGGAGCTCTATCGATATCCTCGTAACGGATTCCATTAAAGCTGACGTGAGGTCACAAATTGAAGAGGCTGGCGTAACTGTGATAGTGACAGAGAGTGAGTGAATGCAGAAAAGTGTAATTTCTCTTGTTGGATTTCAGAGTATACCTTCGATAGAACAATATCTTAAGGATTTCCCTGACATGCATGTCGAGCTCTCCTATAAGATGAATAGACAGTTCCTGGACGAAGTGGCTCCCCTGGTTTCGGGGAGAGTGGCCTCTGTCCATGCCTGCTGTCCTCAGGAACCACTTTTTCCAAACTTTGGCAGCCATGATACAGAAGTACTCAAAACAAGCTACACGTCAATTGAGGAGAGTTTCAGGACAGCTTCTCGATTTCAGGCTGACATAGTGGTGCTTCACCCTGGGTATGCAACAGACTTCTCCATACCTTCTGAGAACCAGAAGCGCAAGCAGTTACTCGACAATCCTTCCTTTCGCCCCTATATTTTCAAAGAGGAGGGAAGTATCTGTTCACCTTCATACCCTCATAGCGATGTTTACCGCTCCCATTCCGACCAAGCTTCGAAAGAGCTTCCCAAAGTAGCCATCTTAGGGAAAAAATATGGAGTACGCCTTGCAGTAGAGAACCTGAACCCTCGGGTAGGGTATCTATTCCAGACCCCAGAAGAGATGGTCTCCCTCACAAAAGAGAACGCCGATCTCTTCCTCTGTCTTGATGTCGGGCACTTGTGGATATCAAGCTGTCTCTATGGGTTTGATTACTTTGCAGGACTCAAGGCAATATTGGATACTCAACGTGTAATCAACTGCCATCTTCATGCCAATAGTTCAAATATTGCTAGTCAAACGTATGTTGACAGCCATCACTCTTTAGATAGATATGGGTTTCCTTATGAAAAGGTAGTATCCATACTGCTAGAGACAGAAGCAAATCTTGTACTTGAGACAGTAGAAGATCCTGGCAGGAATACACAGCTACTCACCAGTCTACTGAAAAAAACCGCTAGATAGCACAATATTTCACCCGGTATCCAGTACGGTAACACGACCCTGAAACTTGTACAAAACTACTTTGGACTTTCGACTAGAGGATACATTGCAAGAAACAAGGGAAAACAGGCAAAACAACAAACAAATAAAGAAAGAATAATTACAAAGGATTTCCTATGGAACTGATTGAAAAATATCTTCTTGGCAAGCGAAACGACCCAGCAATCTGTGAGGATGGTCTCTTATTCAACGGTGATTTTGCTGCTGTTATCGATGGGTGTAGTAGTCGTAAGGGACCGTTATACATGGGAAAAACATCCGGAGTAATAGCCAAGGACATTCTCATTGAAACGTTGGGAACGCTCCCCTCAGAGAGTACCATGGAAGAGACATTCTTTGCATGTAACGAAGCATTGGCCTTGTGGTATGAAAAGCATAACCTGCTAAAGACAATGGAAAAAGATTCTTCCTTGCGGTGCTCTGCATATACAGCAATAGTGAGCAGAGCAAAAAGGGAAATATGGGTCCTTGGGGATTGCCAAGCTTTGGTTGAAGGACAAATATATACCAAACATAAAGATATCGATACACTCATGGAAAACTTGAGAGCTATGTACATCGAGGTTGAACTGCAAGAAGGAAAGACCGAGCAGGAAGTTGCTCGCTCTTTCGAACCTATACAGAAAAGACTTTCAGCACAGATGAACTTTCAAAATACGTTTCAGAATACTCCCAAACAAACCTCGTTCTCCTATTATGTGCTGGATGGCTTTTTTACAAATCTCTCTGCAGTTCAAGTTGTCAAGCTTGAAGGGCCTCCCAAGCATGTCGTTCTTGGAAGCGATGGCTATCCGGAGCTCCGGGCCAGCTTGCAGTCCTCTGAGGAAAGTCTTGCCTCTCTGCTTCTAAGGGATCCTCTTTGTTTTAAGGAAAATCGTTGCACCAAAGGTCTAGTCGAAGGAAATATTTCTTTTGATGATCGTTGTTACTTACATATCCTTGTATAAGTAACAAATTTGTTGGAAATATAGCAATAAAAGACAAATTAAGATAAATTTAAGCAAAAAGTGGAAAGTTTTTCTTGTGTTCTTGGGAATATGGGTTACTATTATGAGAAATGGCTTACAGAATAAGCATAATCTCATTTGTAGCCATTATCTTTAGGAGGAAAAATGAAAAAAACACTACTGTTTTTGCTGGTGGTCCTTTTTCTGGTAACACCTTTGTTTGCTCAAGGTGGACAGGAAAAGGCTGAAGATGTCACAAAGTTGACTATTTGGAGCGGTGCTTCCGAGGATGAGGCTGAGGCTCTTGAAAAGAAATTTACCGAGCTTCACCCAGAGGTGTCTGTCAGTATCATCCGAGCCGGCTCCACTGAGCTTGTAAACAGGCTTTACTCAGAACAGCCAAAGCCTGATGGAGACATCCTGCTGATGCTTGCCAAGGAAAATATGGAACTCAGCTATGAAATGCTGGCTCCTTACAAGACTGTAAACCACGACAAGATTGGTGTTGAGGTAAGAGATAGCGCAGATGTCCCCCGCTACTACGGATCATCTATGCCCCTGCAGGCAATCATGGTAAACACAAACCTGCTCAAGCCCGAGGAGTATCCCAAGAGTTGGGCAGACCTTATCGAGCCCCGTTATAAGAACGAAGTCGTTTTGGCCAATCCCGCCCTATCGGGTTCCGCATATGCCCAGATCTACATGATCAGCAAGCTCTATGGTGATGATTTCCTTGCCAAGCTAGCAAAGTCAGCAGTGTTCACTGCCAGCTCAACAGCTGGTCCTGAATCCGTAGCTCGTGGTGAATATGCAATCACAGTAACTGGTGAATCAAATATTGGAAAATACATTGGTGAGGGTTCCCCTGTAACCTATGTATATCCTTCTGAAGGCACCGGCGCAAGGTTTGACGCTACTGCAATGATTGCAAATGGCCCTCACCCAACTGTTGCCAAGAAGTTCATGGATTTCATCACTTCCAAGGAAGCATATGAAATCATCCGCAGCACAAGGAACCGAAGGGTTGTCTCACCTGAACTGCCGGGACCAAAAAACCTGCCAGCACTCTCTGAGATCAAGCTCTTCCCGTACAATGATACGGAAGCTAAAGAAATCAAGGAAGCACTGATCACCAAATTTTCTGACATGATGTAGTAGATTGGGCCTGCTTTTTCAAAATCATGGGAAAAGCAGGCCATTTTTATTTCTAAGGAGTTGATACATGAGCTTGAATCTATCGTATAAGCAAGTAAACAAAATTTTTGGTGTACATGAAAAGAACCCAGTGCATGCACTTAATGAGGTATCCTTTACCATTAATCCAGGAGAGCTTTTCTGTCTACTGGGACCTTCTGGCTGTGGAAAGACAACACTGCTACGCAGTACAGCTGGTCTTGAAACCATCACCACTGGAAAAATCCTGTATGGTGATAAGGATATGACCATGATTCCTCCATTCAGAAGGAATATAGGCATGGTCTTTCAAAGCTTTGCTCTGTATCCACATATGAATATTTTTGAAAACGTTGCGTATGGACTTCGTATTCGCAAGACCCCTGAAAAGGAAGTGGTGAAGAGAGTAACCGAGGTTATGGAGTTGGTAGGTCTTACCGAAGAGTTGAAGCGGAATCCCTCACCAACTGGGCTGTCAGGTGGTCAGCAACAACGTGTGGCCATAGCACGCGCCCTCGTGTATGAACCTGATCTCTTGCTCCTTGATGAGCCTTTGGCAAACCTCGATGCTAAGCTACGCCGCTATATGAGAGCTGAGATTCGCCGTATCCAGAAAGCAACCAACATCACCACCATCTTCGTCACCCACGACCAGGAAGAGGCGATGGCAATAGGTGACCGCCTTGCTGTACTGCGTAGGGGTGTAGTTGAGCAGATTGGCACTAGTAATGAACTGTATACCAATCCTGACAGTGCTTTTGTCTCTAACTTTATCGGTAAGATGAATTTTTTCAACGCTACACTTTCAGCTAAAAACCAGGGACGAATAGCCCAGTGTGAAACTCTGGTAGATATTCAACCTGAAAAGGTTCGTATAGCACTTGATGCAATGCCTTCCTTGGGCGATGACATTCTTATTGGTGCCCGTCCTGAGCAGATGCAGATCAGCAAGGAGCCTAGCAAGGGTGCTATTGAGGGAACTGTACTGATCATCCAACATCTAGGCCAAGTCGTTCGTTATGAAGTTTTGCTTGATGAGAAAATTAGCGACACTTCGATGGAGATAGATATGCCTGCCTTGATAGCCGGAATATCTGAACGCGATAAGGTGTATGTCACCTTGAAAGAGAAAATGCCCTTCATGTTTCTCCCGGAGGAGCGAAACTAATGAAAAAACAAGGAAAAAATCTACTGAATTCGGGAGAAAGTAAGATTGTTGGGGGCATAAAGGGAAAGCTTCAGAAGGATATAACCCCCTATCTGGTATTTGCCATTCCCCTTACCTTTATGGTCATCTTTCTCATTTACCCGATGGTAACGACCCTTATGAGAGCTTTCATGCCTTCTGGGAATGAAATGGTGCTTGGCAGTTTTTCACTGAAAGGATTTACCAAGTTCTTCGAAAGCTCAATGTATCAGAAGGCTTTGGCAAACTCCTTTATCGTAAGTGTCTCAGTGACCTTCCTGTGCATAGTCATTGGATTGCCGATGGGATATTTTGTTGCAAGGGTAAAGATGCCTGGAAAGAGTCTGATACTCTCCCTGGGCATCCTTCCGATCATCATGCCCTCCTTTGTCGGGGCTTTTACCTGGGTCATCCTCCTCGGAAGACAGGGAGTGGTACGCCACTTCCTTAATGTTCTTCTTTCTCCCCTTGGAGTGGAGGTCCCTCCCATCTATGGAATGTTCGGCATGATTCTCTGTATGACCCTGACATACTATCCGTTTGTATTTCAGCTCGCCTATGGTGCCTTTGCCTCCAGTAATTCGCTTCTGGAAGAGGCAGGGATGCTGATGGGTGCGGACAAGTGGTATATTTTTCGTACCATAACCTTTCCCCTGATCCTTCCCAGCCTTGGAGCAGGAGCTCTGCTGGTTTTTGTCCGTTCCATCGGTAACTTTGGCATAGCGGCCATTATCGGAGGGGATAAGTATGTGCTGCCCACACTCATATACTTTAGGGTCAATGGATTCTGGGACCTCAATGGTGCTGCATCCATAGCAGTGGTGAACGTCTTGATCACGGCTTTGGTCCTGTGGCTACAAAAAAGGGTCATCAGCAAGCATGAGTATGAGACCATCAGCGCAACCCACTCAGAGATAAAATTGCATGAAGGCAAGGGTATCCGTATCATTGCAATGGTTTTCAGCCTATTTATCCTCATTGTCTCACTACTTCCTCAGTTTACGATCATCATCATGTCATTCTTTGAGAAGTGGGTAGGGCTCTTCCCAGAAGGGTTTACCTTGGCACACTACCTTCGCATACCACGATATTCAAGCAAGGAGATGTTCAATACTCTATTCTTGTCAATGGTGGCGACTGTACTGGCAGCTATTCTTGGAAGTATCATTGCCTACATAACAGAGAGGAAAAAACCCAAGGGAGCAGCACTTCTGGATCTTGCCATCATGGCTCCGTTTATATTGCCAGGAACCGTCGTCTCGGTAGCACTTCTTTCTGCTTTCAGTGGCAGTAGTGCAATAAAATTGACTGGGACCTTTACCATCATCGTCATTGCATATATGGTGCGCAGAACCCCCTATGTATACAGGGCTGTAGCGGCAAGCCTTTCTCAGCTCAACCCTTCGCTTGAGGAGGCATCAACCATAGCAGGGGCAAACTGGTTCTACACATTCCGCAAAGTCAGTGTACCTTTGATCATGCCTGCCATCATCAGCGGCTCGATTCTTACCCTGACAACCCTATTACAGGAACTGAGTACCACCATCCTTCTTTATAGTTCAAAGACGCGTACTGTGCCCATTCAGATTTATGGTGCGGTTGCCGATGGAAAGCTAGGGGAAGCAAGTGCCCTTTCGGTTATCCTTCTCATTGTTGTATTTGTAATTGTGTATCTCATGAATAAGAAGCAAGGCAAGTCCATTGTTTCCAGTTTCAAAATGGGATGATTACTGCACAGGTTGGCACCAGGCAGAGAGGGTGCTTTGATACATCTTTTAAAGAATCGGAGTTACTGTTCCATACTCACGAGATATTGGAACAGGTACTCCCCTTCTGGGCAAAAAGCTTTGATGAAACCTATGGCGGGGTCTATACCTGCTGGTCAAATACCGGGGACGACCTCTTAGGCGAGGATAAGTTTGTATGGTCCCAAGCAAGGATGCTCTGGTTGCTCAGTAGTATGTTGATGATGCACGATACAATGCAGTTGGACCTAGGCCCCGCTGCACCATTCTACAAGCAACAAGCGGAAAAATTATATACCTTTTTGCATCAACATGCCCTGCTTGATGAGGAAATGGGAGTTACCTCCTTCCTGCTGGATCGATTTGGAAGGCCAAAAGAACAAATTCCAGGAAAAGGCTACTACACAAGCTTCTATGCTGATTGCTTTGTCATTATGGGGTATGCCAAGTATGCCATGGTACAAAACAGGCAGGATATTGCTGATGAAGCTATGCAGGTTCTGCAAAGGATGCTTGCCTTCTTGGACAAAGGGGACATACGCACCGAGCCATATCCCCTCCCAAAGGGCTTTTCCACTCAGGCAGTGCATATGATCCTTTGTAACACCCTGATGGAGCTTTCCAACTGTTTTGCCCTTTTTGATCAAAGCAAACAGCAGAGGTTGCTCCTTCAGGCACAGGAACATGCAAATACGATCCTGGACCAATATTATGACGATAAACGGACCCTTCTCAGAGAGGTTGTCTCCACCGAAGGTGATATGGACTCACTTTTGATCAGGCACTACAATCCTGGACACGCTATCGAATGCATGTGGTTTTGCCTCGACTGTGTTGATGACCCCCGCATGATCGAGCGGATGTCAGCAATTGTCCTAGCATCACTTTCAATTGGTTGGGATGACCTGCATGGGGGAATCTTACGGTATGTGGATAGGGATGGAGGCATGCCCAAGGGCAAGAGTGAGGAGACTAGGTTTGAAAACCTTATCCAAAGCACTTGGGACTATAAGGTGTGGTGGCCTCATGCTGAAGCTATCTACTCATGCCTTCGCTTTTATGAAGCAACAGGCAAGAAGGAGTTCTTATCCTGGTACGAAAAGATACGATCGTATACCTTTGGGCTGTTTCCATCAGAGAGAGGAAAGGAATGGATACAGATCCGCAACCGTGAAGGAAAGCCTTTGGAAAGTGTAGTGGCCCTACCTGTCAAGGATCCATATCATATTATGCGGATGCATTTACTTGCCATACAAACACTCTCTTAACGTTGTCGCATTTTGGAGGAATAATGTACACTAATTATTTAGATCTAAACGATCTAGAGAAAAATGCCTTGAATGTCAGCATGTTCAAGGCATATGATATACGAACAAGGAATTCTGAATTAACGTATGCCCTTTCACGACGCCTTGTGGTTGCGGTTGGAAGATACTTTCAGGATGTCCTACACGTTACGGCAGTTGTTGTAGGAAGGGATGCACGTTTGGGGGCTCCTGCCTTGTTGGAGCTTGCTGTCGATATTTTTGCAGAAATGGGATTGCAAGTTCTGGTCAATCCGTTGCAAATTTCAACTAGCCAGTTTTATTTTAGCTGTATGCAGAATCCTCATGCAGCTGCTGTAATGTTCACAGCAAGTCATAACCCCGGGCAGTACATCGGGCTGAAGTTGATGGCACCCCACATGCAGACTCTTGCCATGGGAAATGGACCATTGGGAGGGATCGGATGCATACGTGAATTCTATATTGAAGGCAAGCCACCGAAAACGCCATCACTGATACGTGGGAAAGTAAGTATAGCTCGATACCTAGACCAGTTTATCGAATATTCCATGAAGCTGGCAGGGGTGGAGGAAAATTGTCTTTCTGGTGTCTCCATACTTACAGATTACCTTTCAGGTGCTGCAGGTACCGAGACGACTGAAGCACTTGGCGTATTGGGTTCCTCCCTTAGGGTTCGCAACCTCATCCCTGATGGTAATTTTCCCATAGGAGACCCCAACCCAATTGTGCAGAAAAGCATCCAACCTACCTGGGACCTGATGCGTAAGGAGGCCTTTGATTTTGGTTTTGCCTATGATGGAGATGGGGATAGGATGGACATAATGAACAGCAGAGGGGAGCAACTAGCCCCTTCGTTCAATCTCTCCCTCTTGGTCCCTGAGATTACCAGCTATTTCAAAGGCGTGTATGATTCTGGCTTCTTTTCGGATGCGCAGACAAGCGCTTGGATGCCCCATATGTATTATGATGTGAAAGCTAACCCGCTCTCAGTGGTAGACCAGGCTCAAAAGGGCATTGGAGTACATATCATCAGAAATGGTCATTCGTTTATAAAGGAAGCGTTGCGCCAAAATTTGAAAAACCAGTTCTTGGTCGCTTCGGAAGAGTCCGCACACTACTACATGAATTTCCCGTATGACCTGGAAGATTTTTCCCAAGGCTTTGCTGCTACCGAAAACACCCTCTATTTCACACTCCTTACTGCGAAGATGTGGGCATCAGATCCCAAAGCCTATGATAATGCCTTCCTTCTACAAAATCAGATATATAGGGAGCGTGAGTGGCCTTGTCACTTCTTTACAGAAGAACTGATGGAGCCTGTGATGGACGAGGTGGAGCGCGCCTTCGCCTCGCAAGGGATGAGTATTTTCAAGCAGATGGAAGATGGGAGCGACCTTGATGCAACATTGATGCGACAAGGACTTCCCGAGCTGATAGACGGGACGACAAGCCTTGATGGAGATTGGTTGCAAGTAGCACAACGAATATCCAGAAGTGAAGAGGGAATGACTCGCTGGGAGGTCGCCTCTAGCTCTTTGCAGCGTTGCAAGAATGCAGTGAAGATCATCAGAGACATAACCGACAAGTATGTTCGTTCCGGTGATGCGGAGTATCTCTAGTGATACTGCACACAAGTGCATATAGGCCTGCCAGTTGATGTGGCAGGCTTTTCCAGGGAGATATACCAAGCTGATCAATACTTGCCAGGTGTTACAAAAGGAGAAGGGATCACACAGTCACTCGCCTGAAATCTAGTGGGATAAAGATACCTAGGCTACAAATGAAACGATATCTTTTGGGGGTGCCGGAACGTATCGACCAATACGTGGACACCCGCATTGAAGATGCTGAAAAAACATGAAGCAAACACTATTCACTTCATGTAACTTCAGCTCTTCATCACCGTGTGTAGGAGCCAAAGTCATTCAGAGTGACCTGGGAAGTTTTCGGACTAGAAGACCTATACCGGTTCCAGACAGCAAGGTGATGGTTCTAACCCCAAGACGGCTATACACCATCATTGGCATAAGGGTTGTCTACCTGCTGTCCAAGGCCACGTAAAGGATTTGACACTACCAGAATAACCTTGTTCGGTACCCTTGCTATGCCTCTAATACCCAAAGAAGGGATCGTAGATAATCCTCTTGCCCTTCACCTTCAGACCTTTCAGAAGTGATCGCGTTGCCTTGATAGCATCAAAGGAACCTGAAACGTAATAATAAGCAGTCGAACCATATGTCAGGGCAACAGCGGTAAGTGCTTCCTTGAACTCTTCGCGATTGGCGACAAAGGTAAGCTTGATCTCACTGTTCTGTTCAGCCAGCTGCTTGAACTCATCGGAGAACAGATGGAAATCCCTGGCATTGTGTATGAGATGGATCGGACGGCTTGTCTGATCCTTAAGGGAGTACAACAGGGAACGCATTGGAGTTATGCCAATACCTGTGGCAAGCATGACTATGGGACTGCTATCATCCTGGACGACAAACCATCCGAAAGGACCACGCAGCTTTATCGTGTCTCCCTCCTGCATGTTCATCATCGCCTGCTTGAAGCCACTTGGCTTGGGTCCGGTCCTTGTGCCGATGAGAAAGGTATCCTCTCTGGGAGAATTGGCAAGACTGAAGGCCCTGTATGATCGCCCCTTGAATTTCTTGCCAGGAAGGGTAAAGGCCCCATGCTGACCACCTTCCCAATCTATCGGGTGTGGAGCCTGCATGGTCACCAGCAGATAATCATCAGCGACGCTCTCCATGCTGACAAATCGCATGGGATGTGTTTTGAACAGGCCTGTGAAATATCGGAGCTTCATTGTCTTCCTCCATATCCGTACTACCCACAGCATATGCCTTCAGCTTCAGGAAAACAACCATGCAGAGATAGGGATTTTCCCCAAAAGAGGCAAACACACTGCATGGTAGCACCGTATGTTCCCTATTTGTTTGTGATATGACCAGATTTACCATACATACATAAGCAGCACTCTATACTATGAGACAATGCATATCAGATATCCTTGACTTTTCTTATCATCCTGCCAGAATGAATCCAAGAGTAAATCTACCTACCATCATGTGGAGGATATTGCTAAGCATGAGAAACCATACAGGCATGACAGTACTCCTTCTCATGCTTCTTCTCGTACAGAACTCGCTCTTTGCTACGATAAACCTCACAGAAGAGGAACGATCCTACATAGCAAGCCGTAGTCCTGTTGTCGCTGCCTCGGTCGATGGGTCTGGTCCTATCCAATATTCAGACTCACAGGGAAGGATTAGGGGAATCTCCATACTGGTCATGGACGAGATCGCAAGAAGAACCGGCTTGGTCTTTGACTACCGCCTCTATGAGGAACTGATCCAAGCAAAGCAGGCCTATACTGATGGCTCCACTGACATTCTCTTTGGTGTTCCCGACCAATATGGGGACTCCTCACTGAAACAATCCAGACCCTTCTTACATTCACAAACCATTTTTTTTGCAAACACCTCCATCAAGGCGAAGGAACTGAGTGGCAAACGCTTTGCCGCTACGGTTTCCAGCCCCCTTCCTGAAGGGGTATCTGAAGGGCAGGCCATCTACTACCAATCGAGGGAAAAGGCTATCACAGCCGTCGATGAGGGTGAAGCTGACTTTGGCTATGGAAACGCCTACTCGCTTGCCTTCTATACCCTGCAAAACGGATATAGGAACATCTACACCATCCCCCAGGGCAAGGAAGAGCGATTGTATCGAATCCGCTTTCTCCAAGAGGATCCCTTGCTTGTCTCCATCATAGACAAGGCAATCGCATCCTTTTCCGAGATGGAACTGCAAAACCTCGTCCTTGAAGCGACAAGCCAGGTCGAACGTACCATTACTGCCTCCATGATATTGGATACCTATGGCCAGGAGATTTCCCTCATTTCCTTTATCATCATCACCATCCTGATAGCATTTCTGGCATTCATACAAAAATCCCGTGTTTCCCTTGCCCTTGAGAAAAAGAAATTCAGGACCATTGCAGAAGTCTCCAACGAGTATCTGTTCGAGTATGACACGCATCACAGGACCTTGGTCCTTTATGAGAAGTTCAAGGCCCTCTTTACCACAGCCTCATCATTAGAAGCAGCCCAGGCAAAGCTCGTCACCTATCTTTCCACCCCTCCCCCTGCAGAGGAAAACCCTGTCATCGAGCTACAGATATCAGACGATACGAGATTTTTCTTCAGGATTTCTTCCAGAAAGGTTAGAGGAAAATACGCAAGCAATAGCACCTTGATAGGAAAGCTGCAGGATATAACTGGCGAAAGAGAAAGACAGAACCACCTGGAGAATCTGGCAAAGACAGACGGGCTTACCGGCCTTCTCAATGCAGATACCACACGCTCTCTCATAGGCCAGCGTCTGCAGCAGAGGGACTCTTCGAAAACTGATTACTGTATCCTGTTTGACATTGACGACTTCAAAACCATCAATGATAGCAAAGGCCATCTGGAAGGGGACAGGGTGCTCAAAGACCTAGGCACGTTACTGGTACAAGGCTCACACTCAGAAAAGGATATCATCGGCAGGGTTGGAGGAGATGAGTTCTGCATCTATCTCGTTGCCATCCTAACAGAGGAAGAGGCCTTGGATTACTGCAACTTCCTGCTGGAGAGTGTACGTTTCACGTTCAGGTCTGAGGGGGTAACCATCAGCATGGGTATAACCAAGGTAGAGAATACCGATACCTATGAAACGCTCTATGCCCGAGTCGACCGTATGATGTACCAGGCAAAAAGCAAAGGGAAGAACCGTGTGAAGGTGTTTTCTTCCCAAGCAGGCGATTGATTCACCGCTCATGCAACAGAGTGCCCTATCGCTCATACGTGTTTCTCCCTGATGGAAAAGAATTATACAGGTCAAAGAGTTTATTCTATGCAACTACTATGGTATTATATGCCTACTGGTATCTATTGCTTGAAAGGAGAATGTATCGGATAGGAGTCGCTGTAGTAGGGAGATGCATATGATGGATGGACGTTTCTTCTGTATTTCCCACGAATATGAGGCAATACAGCAGGGAACAGAGAAATTATTGAGGAAGCCAATACTTTTTCAGTTTTTTTCTTGAATATGTTGCAATCTGTTGTATTATAACAAAGGAAATGGACGAAAAACCTACTGCATCCCCTGATGATACTCTTTCCGGGAATATCCAAAAGGTCCATTAAGTAGTACGATACACGTAGCAATAAAGTTGGCTTCTCAGCATTAGGAGGAAAGCAATGAACATAATAGGGAAACCCGTACATAGAGTCGACGCTAAGGAAAAAGTCACGGGTAAAGCAAAATATACCGGGGACCTGGTAAGTCCACATGCCCTGTTTGCAAAAGTCTTGCACAGCACAATCGCCAATGGTCTTGTCCTGTCTTTTGACCTGGAAGAGGCTTGGAAGGTTCCGGGAGTTGTCGAGATTGTCACCTGCTTTGACGTGCCTGATATCCAGTTTCCCACTGCAGGACACCCTTGGTCGACTGTCAAGAAGCACCAGGACATTGCTGACAGAAAGCTCCTCAATACCCGAGTCCGTTTCTACGGGGATGATATAGCAGCTGTCATTGCTGAAAATGAAATCTCAGCAAACGAAGCAATACGGAAGATCAAGGTCGAGTATGAAGAGTACGAGCCCATCCTTTCCGTTGAAGCTGCCATGGCCCCTGGTGCCAGGGCGATCCACGAAGAGAAGCCTAACAACATTGTCGTCCAATCCTCCTATGAAGTGGGATCCTTTGAAGAGGCCATCAAGGAAGAGGGTCTCATCAAAGTCGAAGGTGACTATGACACACCCATTGTCCAGCACTGCCATATCGAGAAGGCCTCTTCCTTCGCCTATATGGAAAGTGGAAAGATCGTAGTTGTCGCAGCCACCCAGATACCTCACATTGTCAGGCGTGTTTGCTCACAGGCCCTCGGAGTCGGCTACGGTGATATCAGGATCATCAAGCCGTATCTGGGAGGGGGCTTCGGCAACCGCCAGGATGCCCTGACCGAGCCTTTGAATGCATACCTCACCACACGCGTAGGAGGAAGGCAGGTCCGCCTGGAGTACACCAGGGAAGAGACCTTCTCCTGCACCCGCGTACGCCATGCCATGAAATTCCATATCGTCTCCTACGTCCGCAAGGACGGAACCTTTGCAGCACGATCCATCGTAGCCTACTCCAACCAGGGAGCCTATGCATCCCATGCCCACGCCCTGGTTGCCAATGCTGTCAACGGCTTCCGCATGATGTACCCTGTCGGGGCCATCAAGGGTGAGGCGTATACGGTCTATACCAACCTGCCCACAGCAGGTGCGATGCGAGCCTATGGGATTCCCCAGATCGGGTTTGCCCTTGAGGCACATGTCGATGACATCGTCAGGGCAACGGGTTTTGACTCGATCGTGTTCAGGAAAGACAATATGATGAAGCTCGGCTTCATCGATCCCATCACCACCATCCAGTGCCATTCCACCGGCCTGTCAGAGTGTATCGACTTAGGGGAGAAACACCTCAACTATACAGAAAAACGTGCACGATATGCCAACCAGACAGGACCTGTGCGAAGAGGTGTAGGCATGGCGATCTTCTGCTACAAGACAGGAGTCTACCCTATCAGCCTGGAGACTGCAGCATGTCGTATGGTGCTCAACCAGGACGGGTCGTTGCAGCTGCAGATGGGTGCAACGGAGATCGGGCAGGGGGCCGACACCGTCTTTGCCATGATGGCAGCCGAGACTGTCGGGCTGACCATGGACAAGATCCATGTGATTAGCAAGCAGGATACCGACGTTACCCCGTATGATACAGGAGCGTATGCCTCCAGGCAGACCTATGTCTCTGGCATGGCCGTCAAGAAGACTGCCGAGGTGTTCAGGAAGCGTTTGCTTGAGTTTGCAGGCTTCATGCTGAACAAGGACCCCTGGGATCTCGATATCAAGGAAAACTATATTGTCCATGCAAACAAGGACGAACAGTTGCTCGCTGTCAAGACTGTTGCTGAGGAGTCATGCTACAGCCTGACCAACTCCACACACATCTCAGCGGAGGAGTCGCACCACTGCAGTGACAACACCTACTCCTTTGGTGTTTGCTTCACCGAAATTGAAGTTGACATCCCCATGTGCAACATCAAGGTACTGGACATCATCAACGTCCATGACTCAGGAAGGATCATCAACCACCAGACAGCCGAAGGGCAGGTGCATGGCGGCATGAGCATGGGTCTTGGCTACGGCTTGTATGAACATCTGGACTTTGACCAGAAGACAGGGCGGATGCTCAATGACAACCTGCTCGACTACAAGCTGATGACACCGATGGATACTCCAGACCTGCATGTGGCTTTTGTAGAGACTGAAGACCCCACCGGCCCATACGGAAACAAGTCCCTGGGAGAACCACCTACCATCCCAGTCGCACCAGCTATCAGGAATGCTATGCTTAATGCTACAGGAGTAGCAGTAAATTCAATCCCCCTCAACCCTGAGAAACTGTTCTATGCAATTCGAGAAGCGGGACTTATCAAATAAAGGAAGACGAGCATGTACGATATTAAAAACTTGTATGAACCAAAGACAGTGAAAGAAGCACTCAAGCTGAGAAAGGAACACCCCGAAGCATTGATACTTGCCGGAGGAAGTGACATCCTCATCCAGATTCGTGAAGGCAAGCTTGCCGGATGTGACCTCATCAGCATCTTCGCCCTTGATGAACTGCGCGGCATCTGCGTCGAGGATGACGGCTCCCTTCTGATACGCCCCCTTTCCAGCTTTACCGATGTGGTGATGCACCCCCTTATAAAGAAGCACATTCCGGTCCTTGGAGAAGCTGTGGAGCAGATCGGTGGACCTCAGATCAGGAACATCGGCACCATTGGGGGGAACATCTGCAACGGGGTTACCAGTGCCGACTCGGCAGGAACACTCAAGGCATATGATGCGGTGCTTGAGATTGCAAGTCTCGAGGGGACACGTGTGTTGCCCTATGCAGAGTTCAATTTCAAACCAGGCAAGGTAGACCTACGCCCTGGCGAGATACTCACGGGAATTCGCATTCCCAAGGCCAGCTATGAGCATACCTACGGACATTTCATCAAGTATGCGATGCGTCGTGCAATGGACATTGCAACCTTGAGCTGCTCGGTAAACGTACGGCTGACCGACGACAAGAAGAGCGTGGACAGGCTTCGCATCGCCTTCGGCGTTGCGGCTCCCATTCCCATTCGTGCCCGCACTTCAGAGGCGAGTGCACAAGGACATCTTCTCAATGAGGATCTGATCAACAAGGTGGCAGAGGGCGCTTTGGCCGACGTCATGCCCAGAACCAGCTGGAGAGCGTCCAAGGAGTTCAGGCTCCACTTGGTGGAAGAGCTCGCCCGGCGTGCCACCATTTCATCGATCGAGAAGGCAGGAGGAAAGATCAATGGCTAGAAGAACAGTGACATGCACCATTAATGGTATACAAAGAGAATATTCGGTTGATGTACGGTCATCCCTCTCAGATATGCTTCGGGGACAGGGAGGCTTGGACAGCGTCAAGCACGGCTGTGACGTAGGTGAGTGCGGAGCATGTACCGTCCTTATAGACGGCAAACCCTTCAATTCCTGCATCTATCTTGCTATCTGGGCCGAAGGCAAGACTATCCTCACCTTGGAGGGCCTCTCTGACAAAAAAGGTGCCATTTCAGACATCCAGCAGGCTTTCATAGATGAAGGGGCTGTACAGTGCGGTTTCTGCACTCCAGGCTTCATCATGGCATCGGTGCCCATCATTACCAGTGACGAGCCTGCAAGCAGGGACGACATCCGCAAACAGGTTGCAGGCAACCTCTGCAGATGTACCGGCTATGACAAGATCATCAATGCGATAGAGAAGACACAGCATAAGAGAATTGAAGAGAAGAAGGCGAAATAGCACATCGATTTCACGATGCTACTCGTCTCCTTCTCATATGCTTACCAAAAAAGTTCATATCAGCACAGTTCACCAATGACTTGGTGGACTGTGCTTTTATAGTAGCCCATCCGATGATTCCCCGATCTGAGTATTGCACTACTCTTCTCTTCTCCTGTGTACCTGTTCCCCTACACAGACGCGATACTATACACAAGGCACTCCATAGCAATAGAGGCTTCTCTCTGAATAGGGAGTAACCTTCCTCACATGAAGGCTCAAGAAGTACAGAGATGGGAAGACAGGGAAAGGTGTTTAAGCGTGAGCATGTCGGGCTCCTATTAGCGATTTGTTTTACGACGCTGCAAATTGGTGCGTAAATCACATCTTTAAGCCTAGTATAGGTACCAGAAGCAGAAGAAGCCAAGCATTTGAAAGGGCTCAGGCTTTGTACATCCTTGCTTGCCATCCTCCAATGTGATACGGTTTTCCCTAGCAACAAAAAGTATCTCTGTAGGATGGTAACACTATGTGGTCAATTCTTCCAATTCTCCTGTTGTTCGTATTGGGCTTTATCCTGCAACGATCAAAAAGCTTCTCAGAACCTACTATTGCCGGCATCAAGCGCATTGTCTCTGACCTTGCCCTACCGGCTCTGATGTTCCAAGCCTTCTCTAACGTCGAGATAGAAAGCCGCTACCTCCTGTTGGTGATAACCATCTTCGCAGTCTGTCTGGTGATGGTATTCCTAGGCAAAGCACTGGCAAAACCCCTGGGTATGAGTTCCCCCTACTTCCCCCTGATGATGGGCGGCTTTGAGATGGGTATGCTCGGCTATGCCCTGTTCATATCGGTCTATGGAATCGAACACCTGGGTAAGCTTGCCTTGGTCGACTTGGGACAAGTCCTGTTTGTATTCTTCGTCCTGATGGCTTTTCTGATCAAGGAACGCGATGGGGTACACAATGCCAAGGTACTGCTTCGCCAGTTCCTTACCTCCCCTGTCATCATAGCCATTTTCCTCGGGATCATCGTCAGCCTTGTCGGCAAGGACATAGAACCAAATCCTCTCACACTTGCCCTGGCTGAGTTCATCGACCTGCTTGCACAGCTTACCGTCCCCCTCATAGCCATATCAATCGGGTATGGCATCCATATCAAGAGGGACGGACTGGCAATGGCATTCAAGACCATCCTTGTCAGGAAGGTCCTCCTGGTTGCCTTTGCCCTGATGATCAACCACTTCCTGGTAGACAAGCTGTTGGGAATGAGTGCCATCTACCGCTATGCGGTGCTGTTGATGTTCCTTACCCCCCCACCTTTCATCATCACCATATTCATGAAGAGGGGGGACAAGGAGAATGCAGACTATGTGGACAACACCCTTTCGATGGACACCCTGCTCTCCATCATCCTGGTGATGATAGCTACAACAATCTACAGGTAGTATTGTTCGCTTTCTTGACAATCTGAGTTCTGCAACCTACCCTTGAAAAAGGAGGTGCACAATGCGCATAGCAATTTATGGAGCAGGATCGCTTGGAACCATCTTGGGAGCCTACCTTGCAAAAGGAGGCATAGAAGCCGACCTCATCACCCGAAACGAAAAACATATTGCCGCCTTACAAAAACATGGTGCTAAGGTGGTAGGAAAAGCCACCTTTACCGTCCCGGTCAAAGCACTGCTACCCAGCCAGATGGAAGGCAAGTATGACCTCATATTTTTGCTTACCAAGCAGCTGGAAAACACATCAGTCGCCCAATTCCTCAAGAAATACCTAGCTTCCAATGGCATGCTCTGCACCATGCAGAACGGGCTTCCGGAACCAGGTCTCATTGAAATATTGGGAAAGGGAAGAGTCTCGGGATGTACTATCGGATGGGGAGCTACAAGACAGGGCCCGGGGGTTTCGGAGCTGACCAGCGAAAAGGACAGCCTAAGTTTCAGCCTTGGTATGATCGAAGAAGCAGATCAAGAATCATTGGAAAAAATAGCAGAGATACTCAGGAACATGGGGACAGTGGATATTGATTCCAACTTCTTAGGTGCACGATGGTCCAAGCTCCTTATCAACACTGCCTTCAGTGGTATGGGAACTGTAGTAGGCGGCACCTATGGGGCTGTGGTCGACAACAAGAAGGCACGAGCCCTTGCCCTCAAGATCATGAAGGAGTGTATTGATACCACCCGAGCATTAGGGGTAACCATTGAACCAATACAAGGCAAGGACATTGTAAAACTGTTCGACTACTCAGGCCCCATAAAGAGGTGGATATCCTTCCACCTCATTCCTTTTGCCATGAAAAAGCATAGGACCATCAGGCCGAGCATGCTGCAGGACATTGAAAAGGGCAAAAAGTGTGAAGTCGATTCCATCAATGGGGTGTTGAGCAGTGAAGCAAGGAAGGCAGGGGTTCCCACTCCGGTCAATGACAAGGGCATAACGATTATCCACCGCATAGAAAATGGCGAATTGAAACCTGAGATGGGGAATCTTACATTGTTTGCTACAAACTAATGAAATTTTTAATGGACAAATCTCACGCTCTTGTGCATAGTACAGACGGAGGAAAGCAGACCAGAATGAAAGTCTGCTAAGACAAAGCCATGCCTGATATGATGAACTTCTGCGCCATAGATTTCGAGACAGCATGCCCTCAGCGTGCAAGCGCCTGTGCGGTAGCCCTGGTCAAGGTGCGCGAAGGGATGTTGGTCGACCAATACTATACCCTCATCAGGCCACCCTATGGCATGGAGATACTCCCCAACTTCACCGCAATCCATGGCATCAGGATGAGAGATGTCCTGCACTCACCCACCTTTGCTGAGGCTTGGCCTAGAATGCAGGCCTTTATCGGGGAGGATTATCTGGTAGCACACAACAGCAGCTTTGATAAAAGTGTCCTCAGATACTGTCTTGCACATTACGAAATAGACTATACGCTTCCAACCTTCGCTTGCACTGTCCAATGTGCACGCCGTGCCTGGCCTACCCTTATGAACCACAAGCTCGATACTGTCAGCAGACACCTGGGGATACAACTGAAGCACCACGAAGCTCTCAGTGATTCTTTGGCCTGTGCCAAGATCTATTTAGCAGCTAGTGCCCTCGCATCTCACTGACCTTGCCCTAGGTCTCCTTTGTATCCGTTTTCATCACTATACCTGAGGCTAGGAATACTCACGTATTGCTAACACTCCTGTAGTGAAGCATTTCCAAGGGTTCACCTTTATCCAGAACTCTTCTCTGAAGTATGACCAAGGCAGAGGAACCACTCTAATGCATTAGGAATTGTAAACGTTTACAATTTTCTTGACAACGCACATATTCCATGTAATGATTTGATCAAGAGGATATGGTACTACCAAATTACCATGTTGTCTGTGTGGAGAAATATTGATCATATACGATACTAGAGGGAGGTGGCTTTGAACAATATTGTGTTGTCGATGAAAGCCATAGATAAGCGCTTTTCTGGCGTACATGCCTTGAAAATGGTAGATTTCACCTTGAAAGAGGGAGAAATCCATGCGCTTGTGGGCGAAAACGGTGCTGGAAAATCCACACTCATGAAAGCTCTTACGGGAATCTTTCCCAAGGATTCGGGAGAGATCCACTATATGGGGCAGCTGTTTAATCCTCAAAGCCCCAAACAAGCCCTGACTGCAGGCATTGCCATCGTCCACCAGGAACTGAACATGATGGATCATCTTACAGTTGCCCAAAACCTATTTATAGGTCGGGAGTCCACCAAGTTCAACGGCCTGATGCTTGATGAAAAAGCCCAGAACAAACGGGCGCGGGACCTGCTGAAAAAGCTCAACATGGACATTGATGTAACGCTCAAGCTCGGACAACTCACCGTTGGCAAGCAGCAGATGATCGAGATTGCAAAGGCAGTAAGCTACAACCTAAAGGTTCTCGTCCTTGATGAACCTACAGCAGCCCTTACTGATGCAGAGATCAACGACCTGTTCACCATCATGAGAGACCTTGCATCAAAGGGTGTCGGAATGATCTACATCTCCCACCGTCTTGATGAGATCGGGCAGATTTCAGACCGTGTCACCGTCCTTCGCGACGGCGAACTTGTCGGAACGAAAAAGACCAGTGAACTGACCAAGGAAGAGATGATCAACATGATGGTCGGCCGTGTCATCTATGAAAAACCCAAGAGCAAAAGCAATGTCCCCCCTGATGCCCCTGTGGTGCTAAAAATTGAGAATCTCAATTCAGGGAACATGGTCAATGATGTAAGCTTCGATCTGCACAAGGGTGAGATCCTAGGCTTTGCAGGCCTGATGGGTGCGGGAAGAACCGAAACTGCTCGCGCCCTCTATGGTGCTGACAAGGCTACCGGTTCCATTGAAGTCTATGGGAAAAAAGTGGCGATAACGAATCCCATGGATGCGGTCAAGCTTGGTATCGGATATCTGTCCGAGGACAGGAAGCGCTATGGACTTGCAACAAAGCTCTCGGTTATCGACAACTCTGTGATGGCATCCCATGAGTTGCTTTCCCCCTCTCTGTTGATAAAGAACAAAGCTCTGGTAGATGCAACAAAAGAGTATGTGAAGAAGCTGTCCATCAAGACCCCATCGATTGACCAGTTTGTCCTGAATCTCTCTGGTGGGAACCAGCAGAAGGTAGTCATAGCAAAATGGCTGATAAAGAACAGCTCAATTCTTATTTTTGATGAACCTACACGAGGTATCGACGTCGGTGCAAAGAGTGAGATCTACTCCCTGATGAATGAGCTGGTCAAGGAAGGCAAGTCCATCATCATGATCAGCTCCGATCTGACAGAGGTATTGAGGATGAGCGACAGAGTTGTAGTGATGAATGAAGGCAGGATCACTGGAACCCTAGACATAAAAGATGCGACCCAGGAGAAAATCATGGGTTTGGCAACGCTTTACAAATAGGAGTTGGCAGGTATGGCTACTAACGAGAATCAAGAATTGAAAGAGACTAACAGCGCCCTCAACATGCAAAAACTTCTTGCACCCTTGGCGTTGGTTATCATTTATGCATTTTTCGCACTCTTCGGAAGAAATTTCTTTTCATTCACAACCCTGGTCAATATCCTTGACTCCTCCTACTACATAGGCTTCATAGCCATTGGAGTTACCTTTGTCATCATAACAGGTGGCATTGACCTGAGTCTGGGAACGGTCATGATGGCTTCTGCCATCATTGGTGGAACTGCATACAAGACATGGGGATGGCCAATGTGGCTATCCCTACTGTTGATCCTGTTTGTCGGAACAACCTTTGGTCTGATAAATGGTATCCTCATTTCAAAGCTCAAGCTTCCTCCGTTCATTGCAACGCTCGGAACCCAGATGATAAGCCTTGGAACAGGATCCATTGTCTCAAACGTTCGCAGTGCCACATTCCCAGCCCGTGGGGCTTCAGACAGCTGGTTCAAGAGTATCTTCAAATTTATCACAGCCGATAACAGCTCCTTCCCTACTGGGGCAATAGTCCTCTTTCTCACTGCATTCATAGCGTACGTCATTCTGAACAAGACTAAGATGGGCCGCTACATCTTTGCCATAGGATCAAACAAGGATGCAGCAAGGCTTTCCGGCGTAGATGTTCAGAAGTGGGAGATGATGGCCTATGTGATAGCTGGTTTTACTGCAGGTATGGGTGGAATTGCCTTTGCTGCAGTCTATACCACCGTAATGCCAGCACAGGGTGCCGGCTTTGAGCTCTATGCCATCGCAGGGGCCGTTATCGGAGGCACCTCCCTCTCCGGTGGTGCAGGATCGGTATTCGGTACCATGATAGGTGTCTACATCATGAGTGTGCTTCGCTCAGGTCTTCCTTCGATGAACCTGCAGTCTCAGTACCAGACGTTCTTTACGGGTGTGGTTGTCATCGGGGCCGTGTTGCTGGATATCTACCGGACAAAGAAGGCTACAGAAGTAAAGATGCTCACCCCTGCAGACCAATTCCGTGAAAAGAAGCTGGGAGAGATCGAAAAACTGAAACAAAATCTTGCGAATGAGAGTGACCCAAAAAAACGGGATACTCTTCAGGATGCCATTAGAAAAGTCAAAAATGAGATGAACTCTACCTACAAGAAGATGAAAAAGGAAGAGAAGGCAGAGCAAGCTAACCTAGCACTACAAGAGAAAGAGTTTGTAAAGACAATGAAGGACAAGCAGTCCTGATTTGTTACCAATGGTTTTATCCGAAGGCGTATGCCCTCGGTAGTATATAGGAGGTTCACATGAAAAAAAGTTTAGTTATTGTACTGGCTTTGATCGTCCTTGCTTCTTTTGCACCAATTTTTGCCCAAGCAGCATCAGAAGGGAAGCCTTACATCGCAGTTGTCTCTAAAGGTGAGCAGCACGATTTCTGGCAGCAGGTAAAATTAGGCGCTAATGCAGCAGCTGAGAAGTATGCTGTAGATATCACTTTCGAAGGCCCCCCTTCAGAAAGCGATGTACAGATCCAGGTAGAGATGCTGAACAATGCTATGGCAAAGAATCCAGTAGCTATCGCCTTGGCAGCACTGAACACAAGCAGTGTACTTGACCAGCTACAGGAGACCAAAGCAAAGGGTATCCCTGTAATCGGTTTTGACTCTGGCGTACCTGAGGCTCCAGCCGGTTCAATTTGGGCTAATGCTTCTACAGACAACTTCAATGCAGCCGGTGTTGCAGCGAAGAAGATGTTTGAAGTCATCAAGAGCAAGATTGAAAGTGCAACTGATGCAAAACCCGTGAAAATTGTTGTCATGAACCAGGATGCTTCCGGTGAATCATTGCTGAGCCGTGGAAAGGGGTTCCGCGACACCATGATTGATCTTATCGACACCCAGACAAAGCTTTCCAAGAGTGACATCAAGGTAACTGGAAATGTAGGGTATATCGCTGGTGATAGCCCCACAATGGGAAAGAAAGTCATCATTGAAATGGTTGTTCCTGCTTCTGCCGCTATGACCGATGCAACCAACGCTTCTCAGGCTGTCTTGAACAAGATTGTCTCTGACAATGTCCTCGGAATCTTCTGCTCCAACGAAGCTACTGTCAAGGGTCTGCTTGCAGCAACCAATGATGGCGCAACACTGAAGTCGAATCCTTCCTTCAAGAATGTTGTAGTAATTGGATTTGACTCAGGCGCTGCTCAGAAGAACGCAGTCCGTGAAGGCTACTTCTACGGTTCCATCACCCAGGATCCTTATTCGATCGGGTACAAGGCTGTTGAACTTGCTTACAAGGCCTACAAGGGAGAGAAAGTCTCCAATGTTGACACCGGTGCCAAGTTCTATGACAAGAGCAACATGAACGATGCTGACATCAAGGGTCTTCTCTACGACTAATCGTTGTTCATTCGGTTAATTTAGAGGTAGGGGGCAGTATGAGAGCATATGGCCCCCTACCCATTTTTTTAGGCAAGGAGAGTGGATATGAGACCTGATGAACAAAACCCCATCACTATCAGGGAAGTTGCCCGCCTCTCCGGTGTATCTATCGCTACGGTATCGAGGGTGCTGAACAACTCTGACACCGTCACACAAAAAACTCGCGAAAAAGTATGCCAAGCGATGATCCAGCTAGGATACAACCGAAATGCGGTAGCCCGGTCGCTGAAGGTCAGAAAGACAAAGACCATAGGGATCATCGCACCGGAATTGTCCAACACCTTTTTTATGGAAATCTTGGATGCGATGGAAATTTGTCTTGCCAAACATGACTACACCATGGTGCTCTGCTCCTCAAACAACTCTATCGAGGAAGAACGAAAAAAACTGCAGGTCATGATCGAACGCACAGTAGATGCCTTGGTCATCATTCCCGTAAGTGACGAGGGAGAGCATCTGCAGCACAAGGCACTGGAACAGATACCCACAATTATTCTCGACAGACAGATACCCTCCCTACATTTTGATACGGTACTGACAGACAACTGGTATGGGGTACGGAATGGTATCCAAGGCCTCATCAGGGAGGGATTCCAACGCATCGGGTTCATGGGAGGGGGACTCCATATCCCCACCGCAAAAGAACGCTACCTAGCCTATCTGGATGCCATGCAGGAGGCCCACCTGCAAGTCGAGGACGAATTTGTATTTGTTGAAGGGCATATGGATCAGAAAAAGGGGTTTTCCAGCATGCATGAGATACTGCAAAAACCAGATCATCCTCAGGCATTCTTCATTGCCAATGATATGTTGCATCTCGGAGCCACTACCTACCTGATGGAGTCCTTCAGCGCGAAAACACGTCCTAAGGTTGTATTTGCAAGCTTTGACTACCTATTTTACTCTCCCTTGTTACAGTTCTGCCACTATGCCGTATACCAACCTATGGAAGAGATAGGCAGGTCAGTGGCCTCACTGTTGCTACGACGCCTGGAAGGTGACTGGTCAGACTACCCGCTACAGATAGTCCATACACCCAAGATTAAGGTGATGGTAGCAAATGGTGGAATTCTGCCACATCCGAACTAACGATATGCCCTTCTATTTCCCAAGCATCTTTTTTTCAATTTTCCTGGGCCTTTTCCTTGCAAACATTTCCTTGCCAAGCCAAGGCTAAGCTTGGTACAATATAGCCAAGAAGCCAAAAGGAGATACAACTATGGATATTTTCACAATTGCAATTCAGTTGGAGCAGGAAGGGGCAAAGTTTTATGAAGACCTCGCCGCCCATGCTACAACCGAAGGAATTAAGTCGATTTTTACTATGCTGGCAAAAGACGAGAAGAATCATGAGAAGGTATTCACCTCTCTGAAGAGCAAGTCGGTTCCAGCAATGGTTCCCAGCACAGTAGCTGATGAAGCAAAGGCGATATTCAAGGGCTTCAACAAGGACACCTACCTCAAAGAGGCTCCTCAAGTCAGCATGTACGAAAAGGCATTGGAGATCGAGCAGAAGAGCATCGACCTCTATACCACCCATCTTAAGGATCTTGAAGGCTCTGAGGCACAGATTGCTGTCAAGAGGATCATAGCAGAAGAGAAGAAGCACTATGAGACCTTGGAAGAACTGGTAAAGTTGGTGAGCCGCCCCCAGAGATGGGTTGAAGATGCCGAGTTTGGAAAACGTGAGGACTATTAGTGCCTGAGTATCTACATACAATTGAGTACTATCATCTTTGGGTGGTAGTACTCTTTTTTTTACCAAAGGTAATGTCGCTCCTGTCCCTCTTTTTTGAAAAAAAATTACTGTATCGGTATTTGTATTCCTTGGTCAGATATTCATTTGCATGTAGAAAAATGCTTCTGCTCTAGAGCTTCATTAAAATAGGAAATCAAAACATTTCCCACTTGTACGGCATAGTTCATCATCATGCCCTTTAGCTCTTTAGGGTAGAAGCGTCCCCATTCCTGAATTTCGAAGGTGAGTTCTCCTTCATATCCGATGTCAGCAAGCCCAGCCATTCCTTCCTTCCAATTAATATTCCCGTGGAACGGAAGAAAATGTTCATCAGCAAGGCCCTTATTATCCTGTACATGAATCGCCTTTACCCTCTTGCCCAGAATATTAATATTCTGTCGATGATGCCCTCCAACAAGATTAGCATGTCCAAAATCGTAGCATGCACCTACATGTTCAGTATCATTGAAAGAATCAATGAGTTTAACCTGCTCATAGACATTGGCACAGAAAATATGCTGGTATGGAGCTGATTTATATTCGAAATCGTTCTCAAGGGCTATGCCGATACCATGTTCCTTGGCAGTACTCACATGCTTTGCATAGTACTCAAGGTTTCTCTCTAGTGAAACTGACATGTCTTGCCCTGCACTGTACACTGTACCAGGGTGGGTTACCGTCCACTGAATGCCTAAGCGTGAAGACGCAATTATAGAACGGCGGATAAGTTTTTCCATGAGCCTGACCTTATCCATGTCTTTTTCTGCAAAAATATCGTAGTACGGTAAATGAGACTGGGTAAATACCACCCCACACCGCTTTCCGGTCTCTTCTAGCTCGTCAACATACTTCTCCCAATCATCATCCCTCATCCTAGATGAAGGATTCATTGCTTCACAGAAATTGAGATCAAGATATTTGAAACCTGCTTTTGCGCACTCCTCAATGCAAAAAATCATGGGATATCTAACAGGTCCTGCAGAGAATGCACAAATGTTTGTTGATGTAGATAAATTCATCAGGGCTCCTTACAAAACCGTGGGCTAATTAAGCCCACGGTATACGATAATTCATTACATAATTATGAGTTAAAAATTTGATCTCAGGTAGTTGTCAAGCAGTCCCTGAAGATTAGCCTCCATGCTTTTTACCGTAGCATCAGGGGTGGCTCCCTTTTTCAGCATATCCGTAACCTCATTCTGAATTGCATAGTAGAAGTCAACTGTAGGTCCGACTGTGACGCTTCGCATTGAAGAGGGGGTTTTTGCAAGCTGTTGTGGAGCAACTGAGAACTGTGGAGTTGTCGTAAGGAGATTCTTATAGATCTCATTATCAACCGAAGCCTTGTAGCCAGGTGTATACCCAGTTCCTGCGGCAAAATCAGCCTGCACCTTTTCCCCTGTCAGGTACTTGATAAACTCCCATGTTGCAGCCTTTCTTAGAGAATCATCGGAATCAAACATGACAAGGGATGAACCGGACACTGTTGCACCAAAACTGGCAGATGAATTTACCCGAAGGAATGTGGTTGCTCCAACTTCAAATTTCCCACCGACCTTGCTGAGAAGGCTGTTGACGCTTGAAGAGGAACCTGTGAGGATAGCAACGTCACCTGCAACGAACTGGTTGGTCGAGAGGCTCTGGTTCTGAAGAGCCCCGGCATCATACATGGCCTTCCATTCGGTAAGAAACGTCTTGAGGGTCCCATTGTCTATGCACTCAAGTTCTGTTGCGGTAGCATCAGCACCATTTTTATTGTTAACCACGTAACTGCCAAGCTGACCAATCCAGTTTGCAAGAGTCGGTGTGTTCGGAACTGCTCCATAGACTGCTGTCGTGATCCCCTTGGCTTTCATATCCTTGCTGAGCTGAATGATGTCAGCAAACGTATCTGGACTTCGATCCCATCCCGCAGCCTTAAGGATATCCTTGTTGAAATAGGTGATTGTGGTTGAAGTTGCAAAGGGAAGTCCGAGTTGGACACCGCTAAACTGCCAGTTTCCGATTGCTCCAGCAATATAGTCATCAATTATGTCATCATTGAAGTATGTCACTGCATCATTGATGGTAAATGCCTTGCCTGATTTGTAGTAATCGAGCTTGCCTGTTGCATCGAGCTGCATCATATCAGGCAGTTCCTTGTAGTTCTCAGCTGATATTATGGTCTTCATCAACGTTGTAGCATCGGAGTATTGACCCTGATAGATAGCATTGACCGTGATCAGGTTTTCATTGGTCTCATTGAATTCCTTGATGTACTTGTCAACGAGAAGTCCAGCATCATCAGAAGCACTGTGCCAAAATGTGATGGTTACCGGCTGTGAACCAAGAGCCACTTTCTCGACCTGTGCAGCCTCCTTTACGCCTCCAGCAAACACAGTTGTCAACACGAATAGGACTGTGAGCAAAACCAACAGACATTTTTTCATTTTTTTATCCTCCTCAGGATCGAATCTCATACAAAAAAAGGGAAACGAGTACTATCCGACAAGAGCTCCGTCCATCCCTCCTTTTTTCAGGTTCCTTCGCATCAGGATGAAAAGCATCAGTGATGGGATGAGTGATATGCAGACACCCGCAAGAACCAACTGGTAGTTCTCATCCTCCCAGGAATTAAGCTTTGTGATGCCGACCATGATAGTCCTCATATTTGGAGAAGAGGCTGTGACAATCAAAGGCCAGAGATAGGCATTCCAAAGTGCGATGAAGCTATGGACAAAGAGAGTTGTAATGACAGGCTTGCTTATAGGTAAAAGGACATTGATCATATAGCTGATATCACCATACCCATCAATCTGGGCGGCCTCCCTCATGTCCTTGGGGATAGACATAAATCTTTGTCGCAGCATGAACATCTGCGAAGCACTAACAAACGAGACAACCATGACACCCATATAGGAGTTCAGAAGATTAAGTTTGGACACTGTCAGGTAGTTGGTAGCTAGAAGCACATCAGCGGGAATCATCATGGTTCCGAGGATTAGAAAGAAGCAGAAGTTCTTGAACCTGAAGTCATAGTAAGCAAAAGCATAGGCTGCGAGAATTGAGAAAACAAGCCGTATGGTCGTTCCAGCCAACGCTATCACAAAGGAGTTGATCGTGTACCTCAGAAGGTTCCCCTTTTCAAGTGCTTCGGTGAAATTGCCAAGGTACGTGAAGCTACCAGGAAGCAGGTTTGGTGTGAGAAACTCGTAAGGAGTCTTGAATGCACCACATAAGCAATATATCAAAGGAAAAATTAGGATACAACCAATGAATAGGGCCACTGCTGATACCACTGAATCCTGAAGTAGATTTCTTGTTTTCCGTTTCATCATTGATAGTGTACCTTATTCTTCTCAAAAACAAACGATAGGATCGTAAATCCTAGGGCAAGAACGAATGCGGTTATGCTCAATACAGCTGCAAGTCCATAATCGGAACTTGAGAAACCCGATTGGAACATCATCGACATGAGCGTGTTTGTACTTGATGCAGCAGAGCTAACACCCATGATTATAATCACAGGAGCAGATGTCATCATCGCAAGCACAAGGTTTGTGCATAGCACGAAAAAAATGGTAGGCGAGATTAAGGGAATCTGAACTAGGAAAATCCTTCTGAATGGACTGATACCATCTACATGAGTAGCTTCAATTATCTGATCTGGAATGCTACGCAAAGCCGAAAGCATGAGCAAAAAATTAAATCCTATACCCATCCAGATCGTCAGGATAAGAATTGCAGCAAGGGCTGTCTCCTGACTTTCATACCATCCAAGGTTCAGACCGAAAAAATAGTTTATGAAACCAACACTTGGGCTGAACATGGATTTGAAGATCATACAGGCAGCTGACATTGAAACCGCCATGGGTAAGGTAAATAATACCTCATACACCGGGCTCAACCTACGTCTCTTGTTTGCGAGAAGGGCAAGAGAAATGGTAATGATGATAGTAATCGGTACATTAACAGCAGCAATTATGAGCGTATGTCTCAATGCAAGAAGAAAATCCTTCCTGCCATAGGTGTACGCAAAGTTGTCCAGACCAGCAAAACCTTTGATGACTCCTTTCGAATTGACAAGGCTGAAGCTGTTGACGATGGTTCGTATAAAGGGATAGTAGACAAAGACGACGGCGAAAAGAAGTATAGGAAGAAGCAGAAGGAATACCCTTTTCCTCGTTCTTGCCCTTCTCCTATGGTTTAGCGTTGATCCTGTTTTCATTGTAATGACACCCTCATATTGCCAGGTTCCTTCCCGTTTCACTAGCAAAAAGATACATGGCCTGTGGAAGAAATGAGAAGTGTATGGCGCTTCCTATTTCGTAGTCCATCTTAAGGTGATGATTTTCATCCCTCGATTGTGTTACCAGGATTATTTCCTTTCCCTTGTATGCAAGATGAAGGTGAACATTTGTACCCATCATCTCAACTACGTCTATATGAGCCAGAGGACATGCATCGGATTGCTCCAATACAAGCGAATCAGGTCTCAACCCAAGAATGATGGGACCAGGCTTGACTGCCTCTCTCTGCATCCGACTATTGGCTTCTTCTACTACAGGAACCGTATACCCCCCAAGGTCAACACTAAAATGCCCTTTTTCCTCTGTGAGGACAGCTTGGAAAAAGTTCATCTGAGGCGTTCCGATGAAACCGGCTACAAACTGATTTGATGGCCTTTCAAAGACTTGCTGAGGTGTACCTATCTGCTGGATGAAGCCATCTTTCATGACTACAATCCTGTCTCCAAGTGTCATGGCCTCAGTCTGATCATGGGTAACATACACAAATGTCGTATCGATCTTTCTTCTGAGCTGGATCAGCTCAGCTCTCATCTGGTTTCTCAACTTGGCATCAAGGTTTGACAGAGGTTCATCCAAGAGCATGCACTTGGGATTCCGAACGATGGCCCGTCCGATCGCCACTCTCTGTCTCTGTCCTCCAGAAAGGTGTTTTGGTTTTCTATCGAGATACTCCGACATTCCCAATATGATTGCAGCTTCACGAACCTTTGTATCAATCTCTTCCTTTGAGGAAGTTCTCTTTTTGAGGGCAAATGCAATATTGTCATACACAGTCATATGGGGATAGAGTGCATAGTTCTGGAAAACCATTGCAATATCCCTATCCTTTGGGTCGAGCTCATTGACGAGAATATCATCTATGTAAAGCTCCCCCTCCGTAATTTCCTCAAGACCGGCTATCATTCTCAACGTTGTCGATTTACCACATCCTGAAGGCCCTACCAGAACCATGAATTCCTTGTCCTTGATATCAAGGTTAAAGTCCTGCACGGCAATTACGCCTCGTTCTGTCTTTTCCAAATTGGCACGATTCTCATCCGATGGAGTACGATGCTTCTTCCTATCACCAGCAACGAGAGGATAGATTTTCTTTATCTTTTGTAATGATATGCTAGCCATGCGAACTCCAAAAAGGTGTGCAACGCCTTTTAATAGTGTGAATTTATCCACATATTACCACCCAAAAATGCATAAGTCAAAGTTTAGTTTTCGGAATTCTAAGACCATGTGACCAACGATTACTGACAATATCAATTGTAGCAGGATACTTTTGAGAAGGAACAACAAAGGCAATGAGATGAGCCTATAAGTTATTTCTCAATCAAGAATTATCATATAAATTGAGGGGTCATACATTTCAGTTGGGTGGCGCGTATCCCTAGGCTTTCGGGTCCTGATAGAACTCGCAACGGTCCTTGAACTCACACTTTGCACACGCAGCTCCCGGGCACTGTTGAAAATTATGGTCCACAGACTCAAGTTGCTCCACATGCCAGGTAAGGTCACTGATAAGGGCCTTAACAGCCTTCAGATGCTGAATTTCTCGACTCAATAACTTCCGGTACTGCTTGATCAGCTCCAGACGACGCTTCTGCCCTGTGGAATCTTCATTTCCCAGTCGGATAATCTCAGCGATCTCATCAAGGGAAAGCCCATAGTTCTTTAGCTGTATGATGCGAGTCAGATAGACCAAGTCCTCATCAGTATAATGGCGCTGCCCCCCATCTTGACGGTCCTGAGATTTCAACAAGCCAAGAGATTCATAATATCTTACTGTACGAGCTGTGACTCCTGCCTTGCGGGCAAGTTCACCTATCCTGTATATGCTCTCTGCCACTGTGTCCTCTTTACTACGATTCCAAGATAAACGCCAATGTGCGTACTGTCATTATTCTTTGGCAACACTGAAAACTTTGTGTATTGTATCAGAAAACTCATGGCCTACCAATGTACACATCACTCATAATGGAAAGATCTCTCAATCAATCCATGTTGGTGATGATTTTTCTTGACAGACTGAATAACTGCCCCCAAACTGGTACCAGAAGTTAAATCTAACGTTAAACGTTAAGTTTATCAAGAGTCACAAAGAGGGGAACCACATGAAAAGCGCATATATCACAGAACCAAACAAAGTAGAAATCAGAGAAACCGACCGACCCACACCCAAAGCAAATGAACTGTTGGTAAAAATTGCCTACTGTGGAATATGCACATTGGAACAACGCCTCTTTGTAGGGGACCGGAAGATATACTACCCCATCATCCCAGGCCATGAAGCTTCCGGTACAATAGTTGAAATAGGATCTGATGTGGTATCCAGCCATGTAATTGGCGACCATGTTGCCCTTGATCTGGTTAATCGATGCCATATCTGCCAATCCTGTCTCAATGGCAACTCTAACCTTTGTGATAACCGGTTCAAGAAGGGCCAAAGGGTTCTAGGTGCTTTCTCAGAATATATGATCGTGAAACCAGACCAAGCACATCTGCTTCCTAAAGAACTTCCCCTTGAGCAAGCAGCTCTCACAGAACCTTTGGCCTGCTGTATTCGATCACTTGGGAAAGTAAACCTCACTTTAGGAGAGACTCTTCTCATCTGTGGAGCAGGAACTATGGGATTATTGCATGCAAAGGTAGCTTCAGCTATGGGAGCAAAAGTCTTGGTTTGTGATATAAACAAAGAACGACTTCAGGATGCAATGGCGATGGGAGCCTATGCAACAATTGATGCCTCAGATCAGGAACAGTATATCCAAAAGGTGAAAGAACTCTCAAACGGGAGAGGTGTAGATTGTTGCATCATTACAACACCCGCAAGAAGTGCAGCTGCTCAAGCCTTTCAAGTCCTTGCTCCTGCCGGTAGAATAAACATATACACCTCCTATGATCACAAACCTGAATTCCCCATTGACATGAATACTGTCCACAGATTCGAATATCAGATTACTGGCTCAGAAGGACGGAGTGAGATTGATTTCAACAAAGCAGTGCGTTTATTATCAAATAGGACAATAGAGGTCGGAGACCTCATAAGCAAAACGTATCCCTTGGAAAAGATTGGGGAAGCAATACTGTCTGCATTGGACGGAACAACCTATCGAGTTTTGGTACAGGTGGACTGATCGATGATTTTAACCATAGATGTTGGAACCACAACCCTCAAAGCTGCCTTGTTCAAGGAATCTGGAGTATTGGATTGCCTGGAACATGCTACGCTACGCTCAGGTGTAGATATTTCCAATACCAATGAGATCAATCCTCTCCAATGGAGCATCGCGCTCAAAGCACTCTGCGAAAAGCTACCTCCTTTGCACAATGTCAAGGCACTAGTCATCAGTGGTAATGGACCTACGCTAGTTCCTGTGCTAGGAAAACCAGAGGTGCATGAGGGATTGCTCCTTGCAAAAACTGCCAATGCTCGAACATGGCTCGACCGTCGTGCCATTGCTGAATCTGCTACAATAAGTGAGAGGCTAGGAACGTTTGTTGACTCAAGCTTCTTCTTGCCAAAGGCACTGTACTTATTCAAACATGAAAAAGAAATCTATGATGCATGCCTTTGGCTTCTCTCGTCCCATGAGTACCTAGACTATCTGCTAACAGGAGAAGCAAGGACAGTCATCCATTCAGATGACTCGGAACAGTGGTATTGGAATGATGATCTGGTGATCTCGCTAGGATTGGATAAGGAAAAGTTCCCTACTTTTATCAATCCCGGGGAGCTGATCGGATATGTAACCTCACAAGCTAGCAAGGCGCTGGGAATCCCTGATGGGATACCTCTCTTTGCAGGGGCCCCTGACTTCTATGTTTCAATCCTGGGAACAGGGACGGTAGAAACCGGACAGGTCTGTAACCGTTCCGGGACCTCAGAGGGAATTAATCTCTGCACGAGAAAGCCCTTGGGTGACCCTCGTCTGATGACCTATCACCACCCTATCAAACCGTTCTACAATGTTTCTGGCATCATTTCTACTTCTGGAAAAGCAATAGAGTGGGCTAAAAACCTCTTGGGCATGAGCAATACATCCTTTCCTGATCTCTATTCCTTTATGGCACAAGCGAAACCAGGATCTGGAGGATTGGTTTTCCTGCCATATCTCAGTGGCGAGAGAGCCCCCATTTGGGACCCTTCAGCCCGGGCGGTATTCACAGGGCTGAATTTGAAAACAGGGAGTAAAGAGCTATTGCGCTCAGTTGCAGAAGGGACATGCCTTGCCATGAAAGATGTCATTACTGTCATGGAGGAACTCGGGGCAGAGGTAGGGCAACTACGCATTACAGGTGGTCCAAGTGAGAGTGCATTCCTTAATCAGCTAAAAGCTGACATTACCGGACGTGAAGTCCTGGTTCCTTCTATGCAGGATGCAGAACTAGTGGGATGCCTCATCATCGCACTGACTTCTCTCAATCACTACCCAACCTTCTCCCAAGCTGCCAAGGCCGTAGTTCAGACAGAACAATGCTACTATCCTAATCCCGCACTCAGCAATCTCTATGAGGATATGTTCAGAACATATCGCTCAACCTATAGGAATCTCAAAACAGACATAAAGCAGAAGAAGGAGTAATCAATGATATCAGGACTTACTATTCGGAAAAATGCTATTTTTAACAAACAGGACGGACGTTCTGTCATAATAGCTATGGATCATGCAGCAATTGCCGGCCCCATGCCGGGGATTGAACGGCCCAGTGAACTTATACGGGAGTGTGTACAGGCAGATGTCGATGGGATTCTTACGACAAAAGGTTTTGTGGATGCTTCCCTTCCCGAATGGGACAGGCAGACATCCCTTGTATTGCGCCTTACCGGAGGCTTCACTGTATTTGGAGGAGGATTCCAGGAGGAGATGGTCATCGAGCCGGAGACAGCAATAGCGTATGGCGCATCCTGTGCAGCAATAACTGTCAAGTTCGGGCATGAGCGGGAGGGAGCCTTTATAAAGCAAGCATCCCTCGCCATTGACCAATGTCATCGTTTGGGACTTCCTGTTATGCTGGAGGCTATGGCAAAGGGAACCAATCGTGGGCAGAAATTTGCTGCCAATGATCCTGATGCGATCAGGATGGTAGCTCGCATGGGCGCTGAAATTGGTGCGGACCTGATAAAGACATATTACACAGGAGACCCAGAATCCTTTTCCCGTGTTGTCCAAGGTTGCCCAGTCCCCATTGTGATACTAGGAGGGGCAAAGACAGATTCAATTCGGGAAGTGTTCCAAGATATCTATGGATCACTTCAGGCAGGAGGCAAGGGCATCGCAGTGGGAAGAAACATCTGGGAAGTTAGCAATGTTACGGACATGCTACAAGCGGTACAGGGTCTGGTGCATGGCAATTGGAGTGTAGAGGAAGCTTTGGCAAAGGTAGGGGCATTGTAGGATAGCAAAATATTTTCATTAGAGCCAAAAGGAGGAAATGATGAAAAAAAGTATACGTATGGTAGTAGGTATTGTTCTGGTTCTCGCACTTGCCGTGGTACCGGCATTTGCAGCAGGAAGTGCCGAACAGGCTTCCCAGGGGAAGCGCTCACTCTCGGTTCTGGTTTACATCACTGGGGTAACTGCAGGCAGCCCCCCGTATACGGCCTTGGCGGAAGGGGCGACTGAATTTGCTGCAGAGAATGAGAATGTGACAGTGAAGGTGTATGAGGCGGGTTTCAATCAGGCACAATGGGAAGAACAGCTAACTTCATTGGTCGCAACTGGGGAGTATGACCTGGTATTAGGTTCCAACCCATCGTTGCCGGAACTTTGTGTCAACGTAGGCAAGAAGTTCCCCGACCAAAAGTTTGTCATTACCGATTCCCAATTGGCTGGGAACCCTCAGATCAGAACATATCTGTACAACCAATATGAGCAATCCCTCTATCTGGGGTATCTCGCTGGTCTGGTGACAACCAGCTCCATGCCTGCGGCAAACAAGGACCTGAAAATCGGTTTTATCGCGGCCCAGGAATACCCCTTGCTGAACAAGCATATGGTTCCGGGTTTTCTCGATGGAGCAAGGATGGTCAATCCTAACATCCAAATTGATTTCCGTGTAATTGGGAACTGGTTTGATGCCAACAAAGCGGCAGATTTGGCCTCCAGCATGAAGACAGCCGGCGTTGATGTGTTTGCCGCCATCGCAGGAGGTGCAACCCAGGGTCTGTTCAAAGTGGCCAAGGAACAAGGGGCGTATATCGTGTTCCACAATACCAACGAATACAAGAATGCTCCAGGATATGTAGTGGGCTGCGGTTCGATGGAACAGAAGAAGCTCACCAAGGAAATTCTCAAGGATGCCCTTGAAGGTACCATTGAGTATGGGAAAGCCACAACTGTGGGTGCTCAAGAGGGTTATCTGGGATTTATTGCAGATGATCCTGCCTACACAAACAATCTTCCTGCAGACATAAGGAATACGTTCGATGCTTTTATGAATGACATTCGTGCAGGAAAGGTGAAGTACACCTTGCCTGCTCTCTAGAATCATAAGTCTCTGTATCCAGTTTTGTAAAACTTACAGAGCTGGATACATTACACCAAACATTTTCTCAAGGAGTGATGAAAATGGAACTTGCTGTGACAATGCATAACATCACTAAAATTTATGCTGAAAACTACCTGCGCGCCAATGACTCAGTAGATTTTCAATTGCGAAAAGGGGAAATCCTCTGTCTGGCAGGAGAAAATGGAGCAGGAAAAACCACCTTGATGAAGGTACTGTATGGAATGGAGAATCAGGAAGAAGGTACTATTTGCATACGGGGGAAAGAGGAAAACATCACCTCTCCCTTGGTAGCAAACCGTCTGGGAATAGGCATGGTTCATCAGCATTTCATGCTTGTAGAAGATTTTACAGTTGCTCAGAATGTTTTATTAGGTATTGAACCTCTCCAATGCGGTATAGCATATGACCTAAAAAAAGCAACAAAACTGGTGAACAAGGTAATTAAAGAGCATCATTTTTCTATCGATGCCAACATGCTTGTAAAAGACCTAACAGTAGGACAAAAGCAGCAAGCTGAAATTGTAAAGATGCTTTATCGGGATGTCGATATCCTTATTTTGGACGAACCAACTGCCGTTCTCACTGAACAGGAAATAGACTCATTATTTTCTACACTAAGGCAACTCGCAATACAGGGAAAATCTCTGATCCTTATCACACACAAGCTTCATGAAATAAAAGCCATCTCTGACCGGGTTGCAGTCATGCGAAGAGGGAAAATGGTGGGATTCTATGAGACTGCAGAAGTTGAAGAGCGGCAAATATCTGCTTTGATGATGGGTAAAAGCATTACATTGCATATTGATCATGCCACAAACAATATTGAGAAAAGGCCTATCATACAGTTTAAAGAAGTTTCTACCTTCAAACGCGGACAACAACGGCCATTACTCAACAAAGTATCATTTACTGCAAACTCTGGTGAAATATTGGGATTCGCTGGAGTTGGAGGAAATGGATTAGGAGTTCTAGAGGCTGTTTTAGGCGGATTCGTTCCTGCCTCCACCGGCACTATTTACCATAATGAAACAGACATTACGAATTTAGGCACATCCCAGTTACGCAAGCAGGGACTTGCATACGTTCCTGCTGATCGACTTCAAGTAGGAAGCGCTCTCAAGGCTACTGTTCAAGAAAATCTAATAGTAGGTTCTTCCTCGAAGTTTACCAAACACGGATTCCTACATCAAAAGATAATTTCAGAACATACCAACAAGTTGTTGGAAAAATACTCTGCAAAGGCTACTTCCCAAATGTCTATTGGAACCTTGTCAGGAGGGAATATACAAAAAGTAATCCTAGCAAGAGAAATAGAGCAATACCAGGATTATATAGTATTTTCCGAACCAACATGGGGTCTTGATATTGCAAGTAGCCAGTTTGTGTATGAGCAGATGGCCATGCTTCGCGATAAGGGAGCTGCAGTTATTCTCATCTCATCAAATCTGGATGAAATATTGACCATTGCAGACCGAATCATTGTTTTCTACCGGGGAGCTATGGTTGCAACATTTGCTGGAGAGGAGGCAAGGACCCTTTCAAAAGAAGAAATCGGTGAATACATGTTAGGCATAAAGAATCAAAACATTGCAATGAAACAACAGGAGGTCCCTCGTGTCTGAAGCTAGTACTCTTGAACATCGAAAAGCACAGACCTTACTTAAAGATACTGCAGGTATTCTTCTTATCGTTTGCATATCCTTAGCTGCTGTGATTGTCTTAGCACTCTTACTCAGCAAGACACCTGCCAAGACCCTCCGATACTTTTTTCTAGGGCCCATACAGAATACGTATTACTTTGGGAATATGATCAATGGTTCCATACCTCTTATTTTTGGAGGTTTGGGAGTATCGCTGGCTATGCGTTCGGGCAATTTTAATCTAGGAGGCGAAGGACAAATCTATAGTGGAGCACTGGTCACGACGCTTTGTGCGATAGCCTTCGCACCCTTAGGATTGTTTGGAGCCATACTTGCTCTCCTGCTAGGGGCTACAACAGCAGGACTATTGGCAGGAGTCTCCGGGTTATTGCGCATGAAATGGAATACCAGTGAGCTCATAACCACTTTCTTGGTTTCCAATGCAGTGGTTTTGTTCGTAAATTATTTCATCTCCGGCCCCTTCATGGATCCATCAACAAACCTCATATCCACAAGAAAGATTCCTGAATCCTTCAGACTTACGGGCATACTTCCTCCTTCAAGCCTCAGCACTGCCTTGTTCATTGCAATCGTAGCCATCATCGCGGTTCAGCTATACCTGTACAAGACAAGGAGCGGATATAAGCTTAGGATGACAGGACTCAACAGTTGCTTTGCACGCTATGGAGGTATTGATACACGAACTTATATTGTATTACCCATGTTTCTCAGTGGTTTTCTCTATGGCCTAGGTGGGGGGGTTACCATTTATGGAACATACTATGCCTGTATAAAGGAATTCTCTTTCGGGATGGGCTGGAATGGCCTTGCCGTCGCATTAATTGCAAAAAACAAACCATCGGCTGTGATCCCTGCGGCCTTGTTCTTCGCCTACATTGAAGCGGGGGCACGGAGTGCTATGCTCCATTCTGATGTCACTTTTGAGATAGCTTCAATAGTACAGTCAATTGTCTTTTTCTTAATTACCAGTGAAATTCTACTCAACCTATTTCATAAGAAGGGGGTACGCTGATGCAATTTTCAATTCCAATACTCCATAGTGCAGTTACCATCATGACCCCACTCCTTCTTGCTTCGATGGGAGGTCTCTTCACCGAACTGTCGGGCATGTTGAACATTGCTTTGGAAGGGCTGTTACTCATGGGGGCATTCTGTTCAGTCATATTTTCCTTTTTTACGGGAAGTATGATTCTTGGAACCATTCTGGGAATAGGGTGCACCATGGTTTTAGCAGCAGTGCTGGCTTCTGTCACCCTAAACTTAAAATCAAATGTCTTCATTACAGGGCTTGCTGTCAATCTTTTCTCAGCAGGCCTTACTGTAGTTCTTTGCTTCTCTTTGTTTGGAAATAAAGGGGTTGTCGTTTTTGAAACTATCCCACCACTCCCTCTTCTCGGAACACCCGCTCTGGCAAAGATCCCTATCTTAGGGGATATCTTTATTGGGCATTCTGTTTTTGTATATCTGAGTTGGTTACTGCTTATTCTGTGTCACTTTGTGCTATACAGGACACCCTTCGGTTTTAGAATCAGGGCAACGGGGTTACATCAGGAAGCACTTTCCACATTGGGTATGAATCCTAACAGATATAGGTTTGCCGCATTCCTCATCTCAGGGTTTACCTGTGGTTTGGGAGGAGCGTTGCTTACGCTAAACCTAGGGGCTTTTGTTCCAAACATCACAGCAGGAAAAGGGTGGATTGCCCTAGTAGTAATCTTCCTAGGAAACAAAAAGCCCTTCGGGCTTTTCATAGCCGCACTAGTCTTTGGCTTGGCTGATGCCTTCTCCAATTACGCTCAAGGAGCCTTGAATGTTCCAGCTGACTTCATTTTAGCAATTCCCTATATATTCACTTTGTTGGCGATGGTCGGCTACTCCATCTATGCAAAGAAGAAGGAAGCCATCAAGTCATAGGAATACACAGAGGACTGCCCACTGCAATCCATATAGGGATCGCAGTGGGCAGAAATACTATCTACTTCTATCGTATATATTCATACAAGTCCCCCTGAAGTGAAGGGTCTCAAATACCTGGAAAGAGAGTTGGGCAAGACAGTAACCAATGGATCATCTTGGGATACCGCTAATACGTCGGCAGCGACAGATACCCGGCTGTCTCATAGCTAGCAAAGGAGTAGTCAACCTCATGGTTTGTCTCTATTGCCTCCCGTTGTCTGCCTAGCCAGGCCTTAAGGTAGTCCAGACGTTCAATGATATGGGCAAAATAGGTCAGTGTGATGGCTATCTCACTCTGCTTTGCAAAACTCCTCCAGATGTCTATGAAGTCTATTTCAAGACGGGAATATCTTCCGATCAACAACCTCAGAGCCCTTTCCCAATCCAGGATCAGATCACAATCAATAGTTGTTGCCTTGAAATGCTCCCGTATCTCCCTGCCAAGGCGTACCTTGTCAGAAAGAAGATCAAAAGCATCACAAAGCCATCCATACTGGGCTTTCAAAGAAGTGTTGGAGAGTTCCTTTGTCAGAGGCCTTGCCTTCTCTGCTATACCCTTAATGGATTCAAGTGTCTCTTCAGAAAGGGAGAACAGGGGCCTCATCAGATGGTGACTCTCCTTGTCCAACACCCCGCTTACTCCTTCAGGCAGTGCTTTGAAACAGAGTAAGCCCTTAGGAGGAAGTGGGTGCGTAAGCATCCTGCCTTGCAATGGCTCATCAAACAGGGCTATGACACACTGGCTACGGTTCTTTGACCAGAGGGCAGGGAGCCGATGAATCGCAGGCAGGATCATATGCAGTTGTTCTAATGAAGGCTCTCCCATACAGAGGGAGAAGGCACGGCCTACTTCTGCTTGTCCTGGATCCTTGCCAGTCCAACTTACCAAAGCAGAAGCTGCGTAGGAGAAGTAGGAGAAGGACGGCATCGCGTAGGAGCCATGGTCGCCCCAGTCACAGAGCAGCATCCCCTCAGTGCCCTGCCTTATTCCCTCAAGGGTAAGATCCACGATATTTCTATACGCTCCCTCCTGTCTGGGAAAAAGACTGTTCCACGCCCCTGTTCCGGGACATACCCAAAACGTCTTCTTTGCTTGTGCAAACTTGCTGGGAGTAGTATATCTTTCAAGAGGATCGTATATCCAATCAAGGAAAATGATGTCATCTGGAACTTCTTTGAGCAGTTCTGGATGATGTAGGACTACATCTCCGAACACCATAAGAGTCTTCCCTTGTCTTTTCGCTAGGGATCTCAAGCGCAATAGATGCCGGAGGTACAAGGGCCCTTGTCCCATCTCTTGCATCAAAGAAGCACTCTTATCAGAACCCAAGTCGTACGTCTCATCAGAATCCACGTTGAGGACGGGAGAGGAAAAGTTTGGCAGAAATTCTGCATACATACGCTCCAACAGGGTGTAGCTCTCTTCGACACTGGGTGAGAGCGTCCAGTACAGGTCGCTCTCACGGAGATGTCTGAATCCCTTGGTGGTCAGTAGTCGGTTACAGTGCCCAAAGGACTGCAGGTTTGCCTGTAACTCTATATAGTGTTCCTTGCACCATACATCCAAAGCCCGTATCTCCTCAGCTGTTATCGGATCTGTCCCCTCATGCACTTCAGAGAGGAATGAGAAGGCAAAGGTATGTTCGATATAGAGCTGCAGCACATTCATCTTCATGGAGGCAAGGGTGACAACCAGATCTTTGAGGTACTCCAAGGTGTGGACTCTTCCTCGGCTTAGATCGACCATAACGCCTCGGTTATCCAGGACAGGCCAGTCCTCGATGGATAGGCATCGTATGCTATCCTCACTCTGACTGACCAACTGTTTCCAGGTTGCATACCCATAAAACAGCCCCTGCTCTGTAGTGCTTATGATAAGGGCTGAACCTTTCTCAACCTTGAGCACATACCCTTGGGGATGAGAAGGGACCTCACACAATGCAGGGTCTATTGTATCCTTACCGACCTTTTCTATCTCTACGAAGAACCTGTCATCTTCACTCTTTGCCTTGCACATTACCCCTATTTCAGAGCGAGGCAGAGTCTGCTGTACCTTATCCCCTATCTTGGAAGAGTTGGTGAAGATCTCTAGTTTTCCCTCTTGTAAGCTGAAAGCTCCTGATGCATAGGTACATCTTTGGGGATTGGGTAGGATCACATAGGATTTGTTTTCTTCTTTCACTGTTATCTCCAAGGATAGGCACGGTCCCAAAGGTTCGTGCAGTTGCCAGTCCACAAGGTTGTGTATCCCTCATGGGCCTGATAGGTCTCCATCTTCTTATCTATCGGTTTGTCTTCAGCGATGGCAAGCCTCTGCTTGTTCAGCCAGATCACTGCCTCGGCGAACCGTGATGCAGCATGCGCGAAGAAGTACAGGGCCCCTTCCCGTCCGATGTCCACCGCTTCCTCTTCCCACAACTTGGTAAAGCGGTGGCGTAAGGCAAGGAAATCACGGTAGAGCAGCTTGATGGCTATGATCCAACCAAGGATGCTACTCTCATCAACATCGCCTGAGGCAAAGGCATTTCGTATCTCATAGCTGAGAAGCCCCTTGCGTCCGACAAACTCCAGCGATGCTGAGGCCTGCATCAGTTCCTGATGGAAGGTCAGGCTGGCACGGCTTTCGGTCAAAGCCTGAAAGGCTTGGCTTGCCAGCACCTGCATCTGGTGGAAAGTACTTTCTTCGATGGGTGGATACCTGTCGTCGCCCACTATAGTCAGACCTTTGAAAAGATCATCAAACAGGGCATAGAACGACTGGCTCTTGAAGGTGTTGGTGATGGAGGGCAAAAGGTTTATCTCTGAAAGAAGGTCGAATCCTTCCTTCTGTTTTTCATCAACAAAGAAAAGCTTCGCCATCGCATTATCCAATGCCTCTTGGGTAGTTCCACCTCCATTGTAGGCGTGTTCCGCTCCAACGACAAACCCATGATAACTAAAGGAGATCGGCTGATGATGGCCGTAATCACCCCAATGGGTCACTAGGACACCTTCAGTATTGTGTTTTAGTCCTTCATGTATATAATTCTTCAAGTTAGCATTGGCATTCTGCACCCGAGGGAAAAGGCCATTCCAGGAACTGGTCCCCGGGGCGACCCAGAAGGGTTTCTTCTTCCCGTCATGGTTTTCCAAGGATGGGAAATGCTCGAGGGGGTTATAGTTCCAGTCAATGAAAAACACATCCTCATCAACCTCATCCTGGAGAGTCGGATGCGTATTGAGGCAGTCGCCCCAAATATAAATCTGCTCAGCTCCGTGTTTGCGAGCCAAGGCAGCTACGCTGTTAATATGCTCCAGGAACACCGTTCGGGAGCCCTTGTCCCCAACAGCCTTCCTGCTGTACCCAGTGCCCAGGTCATAGGCCTCATCAAGGTCGAGGTTGATGGTCTTGGAGGTGAACCAAGGCATAACTTCGCCAAGGATATCATCCAACAAGCAGTAAACATCGGGATTGCCAGCACCGAAGCTAAAGAGGGCAGGTCCTTCAGAGAGCTCCTGATAGCCAGGATTACGCACCAGGCCATGCACATGCGAAAGGCTCTGGATATTTGGCTGCAGCTCAATACCGAAGCGCTTGCACAGCTCATCGAGGGCAAGCACCTCCTGCTTGTCATAATAGCCATTGAGCACACCCAGGCTAGGATGGCTTTCCAGAATGTAGCAGTCCTCCATATAGAGCTGCAGCATAGTGTATTTGTAGGATGCGAGAAGGAGAACTATCTCCTCCATTTTTTTTCGAGTTGGGATCTTCCCTCGTGAGACATCGATCATCACCCCTCGAATAGGGATCGAAGGATAATCTTCAATTGTTACACAAGGGAGGCTACTGCTTTTTTGTAGCCATAGTTGGCGTAGTGTGGCTATCGCATCACGAAAGCCAGCCTCACTCTCTGAACTTATCAAGACTGATTCGGGGGTAATTTCCAGCCTGTACGCTTGCTCTTGCAGGCGCTCCCAATGAAAGAGCTCCTTCGGAACCTCGACATACTTGGTAGCAAGATGAATAGGCAATCCTTGTTCGGTCACATACGGTAGCAGAGCCTGACAATAGCCTTGCAACGAAGGGGGGATCGTGCGAATGGAGAACCCCAGAAGGGCATCACAGGTTTTGTCCTGTTCGGTCATATGTTTGGGTTGTGGTATACAATGCACAGCAATCCTTCTGCCTTTTAATCAAATGTCGATATACAGCAATTTTTGTGTATACATACAGAAACACTAAAACAAATACGGGAGATGTAGGGCGAAAACACTTTCTCAGAGAAACACAAAAAATGGGTAAAAAAATACAATTAAGAGAGAAAGCGGTAATCAGAAAAAGAGGAAGAGGTAGCCGCTACCTTTGGTCAAGGTAGCGGCTCCATTAGTTCACTTGTTACTTGGCCTTGATCATTCCATGCAACAGCTGGTAGACGGCAAAGTTGTCATCACCGGCAGAGTTGCGGTAGAGGTATTCCGGACCTTCCCAGACAGTTCGCAGGCCATTACTGGTCAGGTTTCTGCTCTGTTTGGTGTAGATGGGAAGCACAGGAAGCAATTCGTTGAATGCAACGGCAAGTTCGCTGATGATCGCCCGCTGTGCAGCAACATCCCAACCCTTGACGGAGTTTTCGATGAGTGCCTTGAAATCAACAGTTCCACGGGAGGTCTTCTGAACCATCGGGAAGGAGATTCCCACTCCACCTGATCCTGTGTTGCTTGCCAAGAGAGGACCCTCGTAGGCATACATCGGATGAGGCTGCCCAGTTCCAAAGAACGACATTGCCATCTCAAACTTACCACTGTTGATATTAGGAGTCCTCTGTGTCGACTCAATACCGTTGAAGGTTGTCTTGATACCAAAAGCAGTCAGCTGCTGAGAGGCCTCAGTAGCGGCAGTAGAGGCATCGGCCCAACCGCTGGGACACTGCAAGGAGAGCTCAAAAGGCTTTCCGTTTGCAAGATACCATTGATCACCTCTCTTAGTGAGCCCAGCATCACGAAGCAGTGACTCTGCCTTGCCAAGGTCTACCTGGTACGCATTCAGCTTGTCCACATCAACCCAACTCTTGGTCACTCCGTCGCCAAGACCTGTTGCATAGTACACCCCTACTGATACTCCAGGAAGAGCCAACTGGCCAATACGCTCACGATCGATAACATAGGCCATTGCCTGACGCACACGCACATCATCGAGGGGTTTGAGGGCATGGTTGAAATAGATAGCCAAGCCGTCAACACCAGGAAGCTGCACAAAGCTGTATCCTGCACGCTCAAAAGCAAGCATGGAGGAAGCAGGGAATACATGGGTCAGATAATCCATCTGGCCACTGAGCACCAAGGGAGTAAGGTCTGGCACATCACCGTTGTAGATGGTCAGGGTCTTGAACTTCACCTTATCAGCGAGGAACGAGTTAGGGTTGAGGGGCATCTCGATACTTGCCTGGCTCACCTTTGCAGGGTCGATGTAGTACGGACCTGTAGCATTGACTATGGTGGGCCTGAACGAATTGAAATCCGCTACAAGGTTCTTCCACTCCTGAGAGGAGGAATCCAAACCCTTCTTGACCAATGCGTCAGTCTTTTCTGCATACTCACCATAGGTCAGAGTATCGACAATTGGCTTGCGAAGCGCATTACGAACAAACAGCGGGGTAGGATTCTTTATGGCGAAATCCACCTTGGTGTCAGAAACCACAGCAACGTCCTGGATGTAGTTCCATGCGGGATTTCCCATCAGACGATAGATATAGAAGGTTGTCCAGACATCCTTTGCCGTCACCTTCTCTCCGGTGAGCCACTTGGCATCCTGCAACTCTACATGCATGACTTTTGCTTTTTCATCAATCGTCCAGCTCTTTGCCAACATGGGCGTATATTCACCGGTTGCATTGATATACAAAGCCAAGGGAAGCTGATGCATCTCCCGCCAGAACTTCAGTTCGATGGCATTGGCAACAAACATGTTGTAATGCCCCGTAGGGGGGATCGGATACGGCCAACCACCTGCAAAAGTAGGAGCCATAACAGGTCCAGCACTTACAGGAGCTGCAGGTTCTGCTGCTCCCTGTGCCATGAGAGGCACAACAGTAAGGGCAAACAACAAACACAGGGTAATAAGAATACCAGTAAACTTCTTTCTCATATCAACCTCCTTGATTGAATCATGAGTCTTTTCTATCGTGCCTTTCCCTAAGGATAAGAAACACTCCCAACACCGTCAGGATCGAACCCAACGCAATATTGATACAGGTAATCAGTCGTTCGGCACTTTCTCCCTCCTGAAAAGGAAGTATCCAAACACTCAAGATCACAATAACCAAACCTATGGGAAGCATGAGACGGGCAAACATTCTCAATATCTCCCCTTTCATCTTCCCTCCTTCTTTGTCTTCTCAGCCATCGAGGGCTTTCCCTCTTCACCAAACAGATGGCAAGAGACGAACCTATCCATACTCATTTGCAAGAGCTCTGGGGTTTTTTTGTCACACAAGCCTGGAATCATCTCAGGGCACCTGGGAGAGAGAGAACACCCTTGAGGAATCTGTCTGAAGGAAGGTATGTCGACGCCCTTCAGATCGTAACTGTCCTCATTCTCCACCCTCCCGGCAGAGAGAATAGCCTTGGTATACGGGTGATGAGGATCCTCTATCATTCCTTGGGTTGGCCCAAGCTCAACTATCTGCCCCAGATACATGACAGCAAGGCGTCCTCCCCATGCAAAATACCTGCCTAAGGCCAGGTCATGGGTAATGTATAGGTATGCCACCTGCAGCTCGTCCTGGATTTTCTTGAGAGTCTCAAGCAGGCTGATACGCAGTGATGTGTCTATCATGCTGGTTGCCTCGTCAACCACAATGAACTTGGGATCCATGGACAGGACTCTCGCTATGGAGACCCTCTGGCGCTGCCCACCGGAAAGATTGGAAGGGTACTTGTCTATGAAATCTTCTACAGGCGTCAGACCAACCATCTCCAACAGGCGCACCACCTCGGCATAGAGGGCACTGAAATCACGAAGCTTCCTGTGCTGGCGAATTGGGGCTGCGATCATATCGAAGACCATCTGAGTCGGATTGAGCGACTCGTAGGGATTCTGGTGAATCATCTGCACATCTTTCCGAAAGGCTTTCCAGCTTTCCTTACGAAGGGTTGAGACCTCCTCTCCCTTGTAGGTGAATGTTCCTCCGCTGTATCCCTGCAATCCTGCGAGTATCTTACCAAGGGTCGTCTTTCCACACCCCGATTCTCCTACCACACACACTGTGTCACCAGCTTCCATAGTCAGGTCGATCGAACGGAGAATATTCACTGTCCCACTCTTGCGATTGTGGAAACTCTTTTGCAGTTCCTGTATTTCAATGAGAGACATCAGTGACCTCCTTCAGGAGATGGCAGGCTGCCCACCGATCGTTCCCCACGTTTCTCAGCTGAGGAACTTCTTGTGTACAGCGGTCAAAGGCAAACTCACACCGAGGGGCGAAGAGACACCCTTCAATCTTCTCTACTAGGTCAGGGGTCGATCCCGGGATGGAGTAGAGCTGTTCAAACGAGGCATCAAGGGAGGGGATCGCCTTGAGCAACCCTTTGCTGTAAGGGTGCTGGGGATCCGAGAAAAACACTTTTGTAGGAGCGTTCTCAACCACAGTACCTGCATACATGGTCACAACCCTGTCAGCAAGCTGTGTCACGATACCCAGATCATGGGTAATGAACATCATGCTGAAACCCTGGGAAGAACGAAGCGAATTCAGAAGATGCAGAATTTTCTTTTGGGTTATGAGGTCGAGGGCTGTGGTAGGCTCATCAAGAATGACCAACTGAGGGTCAAGCAGGAGGGATAGTGCCATCAGAGTCCTCTGTTTCATCCCACCTGAAAGTTCATGAGGATACGAGCCGAGTACCGTTTCACCATCGAGATACACCAGTTCCAACAACTCCCTCGATCGCTTGATCACCTCTTGCACATTCGCATGAGGGTCATGAGCCAAGGCAGTGTCTATAAACTGGCTCTGTATCTTTGTCACAGGATTGAAAGAGCTTTGTGAGGCTTGGAACATCATGACAATGTTGTTCCAACGTATCCTACGCATCTCCTTCTCATTAAGGTGATTGAGGATCACCTCCGGTTCTCCCTTCCTTCGGAAAGCCACAGTACCATTGGAGATGACTGCATTGCGACTGAGCATCTGTACGATGCTGGTGGCTAGCGTTGTCTTTCCACACCCTGATTCGCCTATTACAGCAACTGATTCCCCATAGCCTATGCTCATCGACGCATCAAAAACCGCCTGAAGCTTACCTCGCTTGGTACGATACTCAATGGAAAGGTTCTGTATTTCCAGAAGAGATTCTTCATGTCGTTTCACTGTAGTACTCCTCATTTTCTCAGTCCTGGATTGAAGAACTCTTCCATTGACCTGGAGATCCAAACCAACGAGAGAATCAACAGACAGATTACAATGGTCGGGGCCAACAGGAACCAGATTGCGTCAGGGTTGTAGATGACTCCCTGATTCCAAGCCACGTTGATCATCACGCCCCAGTTCTGGTCGAGTGGTAGCAGACCAAGGAACACCAAACCCACTTGCGCATAGATGGCAGCACGCATGAGCAGCGTGAAATTGGCTACAATGAATCCCATCATATTGGGAAGCACTTCCTTGAAGATGATATAGAGCTTGGGCATATCCAGCATGAAAGCAACCTCGATGAAGTCCCTACTTCGTAAGGAAAGAACTTGGGCCCGTACGGTACGATATATACCTGCCCATGAAAGGATGGCCAGAACCAGAGCCAATGCCAGAGCATCAAGGGTAAAGAATCCCGACAAGACGACAAGCAGGGGAAAGCGAGGAATAGTCAGCCACACATCAGCAAAGAAAAGTAGCATCTCATCTAGCTTGCCCCCTACCAATGCAGAGAACGAGCCTAGAAATATTCCTAACACTACAGCTATGCTGGCTGTAAGGAAGGCCATGAGCAACAACTCTCTTCCTCCTGAGACTATCTGTGCCCATATATCCCGTCCCAGGTGGTCTGTCCCTAGGAAATGCTCTGCCGATGGAGCTTTCAACAGCTGACTGGGGTCGCTGATAGTATCCAAGGGAAACCAGATGGGACCAAATACCGACATCAGGATGATAGCCAACAGGAGGAAAAATCCAATGGCCCCAATGGGGTCACCGAAGATGGCTGACCGAAGATGGCGCAGATTGCGGCTAAGGCGTGTAGTTGTAGTCAGGTTGAGCTCTGCTGCTGTTACTGGTTTAGACATGCTCTCTCCCTCCCTGTGCCCTGATACGAGGATCTAGGATGCTGTAGACGATTTCTGCCAAGAGGTTTGACAGGACAATGGCGACTGTCATGACAAGGAAGATGCCTTGCATCAGCGGGTAGTCCCTGTTGGTTGTCGCCTTGAGCAACTCAAGGCCGATGCCCTGATAGACAAACAACTGTTCGATGATCAAGGAGCCTCCGATGATGAAGCCAAGGCGCATGGCAAACTCAGTAGCTATGGGCAGCATGGCATTTCGTCCTATGTACGAGGAGAGAATCTTCTTAGGATGCAGGCCCCTCGCCCGAGCTATGATGGCGTAGTCAGCATTCAGACACCCTGTTGTGCTGCCTTTCATCAGGATCACCCAGATACCAATCTGTGAGAAAAAATAGGTTATGATGGGTCCAAAGCCATGCTCGAAGATACTCTTAATGAAGGGCCAGTTGAAGCCTGCAATGAGGCCTGCATCAAAATTGCCCCGCATCTGGAAGATTGGAATGATGCTTTTGGTCCCTCCCCAGGTGAACACACCAAAAAAGAGGATAATGAAAATTGCTATGAGGAAATCCGGGATCGCACTAAGAAACGAACTCAAACCCGATATGATCGGCTCATACCAGCTATCACGCCGATAAGCAGATATAGCTCCCAACACGATCCCTACAAGGAACGAGAGGATCAGACCGGTTCCAACAGTGAAGAGCGTCCAGGGCAGGCGTGAGGCGATGATAGTGGAGACCTTTACCCCTGGGGAAAGGAACGAAGTGCCAAAGTCCAACTTGATGGCGGCCTTGAGATACTCAACATATTGAATGAATACATTTTTGTTCAAGTCAATGGAAAACAGGGAGACTGCACGTGAATTTGCCTCCTGATAGGTCATGCCATACTGCACAACCAGATTCTGGATGTACTGTTCTATCGGGTTCGATGGCATGAGGCGAATAAGAAAGAATATGAGCGTGGTGACTACCCATACCGTAAACAACACCTTGAAGATTCTGGTGGCAATATACCTCGCTGTATCTCGATTCATGATTGTCTCCTGTCAATACCGGTCAAAAGGGTATCAATATACTCATCTGCCACCAACAGGACTGCCCCCTTGGCAGGAAGTGATACATGTTCTTGGGCAAGTATGGTCATGGGGTACGGGGAGGTCGCGAACAAGGTCGTAATCTCGTCCATGTCTGATAGGGAGATATCGGTGAAAAGCCCTCCGGTAAGAAATACCTGTTCGGGATCAAAGAAATATATTCCTTTGAGTATGGTTTCCTTAAGCATCTCCATAAGCCTGACAGGATCCTCATGAGTAGTGTTCTCTTCGGCCAGATCCTGAATGCTACGGTTAGAGAAGTAGGTCTCTCCTGATGATCCTGTAAAGCCTCTGTACAGTTCCCCGTTGATAGTAATGCCACACCCGACTCCAAAAGGCTTTACATTTATGACAAAGACCATTGAAGAGGAATATGCATGCTTATCTGCAGACTGACAGTAGACAGCCGCACAGTTCGCATCATTTTCCACAACAACAGAGAGCGTGGGGAAAGCATCACGAATTTTAGAACTGAAGCCCTTGACCTTCCATATCTTAGGTACTTCCATTTCCATGACAGTACGCTTGAAGGAGGAGAGATCCCCATTGGAATCGACTACCGACTTGACCGCTATCCCCACCCCTTTAATGTTTTCATGTACCAACGTAAACTGTTGCACTATCTCAATCACTTTCCCAGTAAGCTTTTCGGGAGGACACTCCTCCAGAGGAAACCGTTGGTAGTGTATCTCCTGGTCAGCCAATCCAATCACATGGGCATCGATAAACGTCTCTTCCAAGTAAAGGCCTAGAAAATAGGCAACGTCATTGTCCAGCTGGATGTACTGGCCGGGTTTGCCGACACGGGTGGTCTGTATGCTTTTTTCTGAATTGATGATGAGGTTTTGTTTTTTGAGATCCTGTACAAGGTAGGAAATGGTAGAGGCTTGCAGGTGCAGGCGTTCTTTCAGGTCAGCCTGGGTAAGTGTCCCTTCCAAACGGAGGATTCTGAAGAGGGAGGTCATATTCTGATGGCGTTCATTGATCTTTCCCATGCGTACTCCCTTACATAATTAATTCATTCAAACTATGAACTAATTATATATGCACAAAATTCCATCTGTCAACAAAAACTTTATTTCAGAGAACCCTCTCGTTTCCCTTTGGTACTAGGAGTCCCAATACTGTACCTGATGCAATTTTTCTAGGTATTCTACCCAAGCCCGACAAACCATGCTAGCATGGAACAATCGAGAAGGAGTCAAATCAATGAACTTACAACAGCCAGTGATACTTACCCAAAAGATTTCCATAGGCATCAGCCTTTGCTGTATGGGAGGGCCGGTACGCTATAACGGAAAAGGCTTTGATATGCTTGACCATCTTGGGAGGGAGAAGCTTGACTATATCTGGTGTCCTGTATGCCCTGAGTGCATGGCTGGCATGGGCATACCCCGGGATCCTGTGCATTTGAGCGGCGGTACAGGCGATGATGTGTGGACAGGGGAAGCTCAGGTAAAGAACCGTCATGGAAGGGTGGTGACAGAGGATATGATCGAAGGATGCAACGTCTGTATGGAGGCCCTTGAGCGGTGCAATACACGCGCATATGTCTATATGGATGGAAGCCCCTCGTGTGGAGTATACCGCACCACCCTCAAGAGTACCAAGCGAGGGAACCCTCCTGGAACCTTCGGTTCCCTACTGCTGAAGAAGGGGTATTTTCTCATCCCTGCAAGTGACTTGCAAAGTCCCCTCAAATGGTGGGACTGGAGACGCAGGATGTTGGCCTTCCTCTGGTTCAGTGACCTTCCCATCGACACCATGCAGGAGCTCTATGATGTGTGGTACAAGCTGAAGTTCCTTTGCCAGGAGTTGGACAACACCTGGGCAAGGGAGATGGGACGCACCTTGGCAGCTCTGCAGAAAAGCGAGTTCCTAGCGTTTGAGCCAGAGTTCCGTAAGGAAGTTCTGGAACTTCTGAGAAAGCCCTCTACAACTGCAAAGATGACCAACAGCCTCTGGAAGCACTACTCCCACTACCGCAAGCAACGGGGCAAGACTGTAGTGGAGATCAACTCCCCTGATTTCAGGCGGGGTGTCACCAAGATAGCCCAGGAGCTGCTCAAGATGGAGAGGACTTCAGTCGACGATGCCTACCTCTTTGGAGCATCGCCGGTCATCTACCGTGACGAAAGGCGCCTCAAGCCTAAGGATGATGAGACTGAGGTTGGAACTGAAGAGTGAGCAATCCAAATGGGAGAGCCTCAGCTTGAGCCTCTCCCATTTCACCTAATTTCAAGGAAGATCTGCATAAGGGCAAGGCACATACAGCTTCAGCCCACTGACTCCATTCCCCCGGCATCTCCTGGAACCAAACAATTAGGAAAAACAAGAATACTACGACTTTCGCAAGAGAGTTGGGAACCAGAAAGTGCTAGGGAACCGGCATTCAGAGATGCGCCCCAGCTGCCCTACTATCGGCAGAACACTTTAACCGTAGACTCGTCGGTGTCTATGTCAACACTCATCTGCTCAAGGGCTTCCAGCATTTCCTCAAAGTTCTGGGGGTCAATGTCGCTGAAATTGAAAGGGATGCCACTATCGCGCATGGAGGAATGGATTTTGTCCTGTGCATCTATGGGGATCAGCTTGGATATGTTCAGCCCGGCTTTCACCAAGGCCAGAGGCACCTTGACAGAAACCCGCTCAGAAGATTTCCCTTCCTTAGGATCCACCTGCACAAACAAATATTTGCCTCTGACATCACCTGATTGTTTTTGGCTGGTTTGTTCAATCTGTTGTGTACCGTTTTCCATGGCCCTCAACAGCTTTTCCGCTTCATCCGGGGTAAGTTTCCCTTCAGCAAGAAGGTGTAATATCCTCAATCTTTCTTCACTCATACAAATTCTCCTACCGTTTCTTATCGTATACATATCACTATATCTTTCTCATTCGATTGGACTGCAATCTCTGTACCGATGCTAGCAGACAGCAACGAAGGCATAGCCAGAATCAACTGGAGGTATGACTGTGCCTTTCCAGCGGTCTTGGGAAGAGCAAGGAGTACTAACAAAGCGATTGCCCCAAGCACTAAAATTGGAACAAGAAGTAAATACATGAGGCCCAATGGAAGATACAACCCAAAAGACTTTTTTTCATCACGTATTTTTACACGAACCAGCATGGGTAACATTATCCTATCTCCTCAATTGCCTGCGCAGCGGTAATAACCCCTTGCTCCAGACGGTCAAGTACGCTGGAGATCGAGTCGGATACCTGTATCGAAACATCAACTATGTCCAGTTGACGCGCTATGCTGTTAAGACGGTTCTTCACTGTAGGGTAACTGATGTTGAAGATTGACTCCATCTGCTTGATCGAACCGTGGGTCTTCATGAACGCTGCAATAAAAACCTGATCATCCATGCTGAGTTCCGCAAAGGGCGGTACCTGAAACTTCCCCTCAATGGTGATGGAGTCTTCAGGTATCTGTATCTGTGTTATGTAGAATTTCTTCCCTCCCGTTAGGGAGAATAGTTTTTGCCAACCATGTTCCATATCTTATCCTCTGGTACGTCCAAGATAAAATGAATTATTGAAAAAGTCAATCAGAATTATTGATTTTTTTAATATTTATACTAATAATTATTAATTTTATTAATTTTTACCAAACATTAAGTGAATTTGAATATTGCTAGCCACCTCCGCTTTGGTGTATCGTTACGAATCTGAGTCTGTCCTGACTATCCTATATAACAGCCTATCTCCTTCTCCAAGAGGTCCCTGTTTAGATTTCGTGGAATTTGTAATTGAGCGCTCTCCATCAGAACAAAGCCTTGCCCAAGAAGCCTTCTGTCAGCTGTACATCCCTACCAATGGTACGAATGCAACATCAAGGAGTTTCTTCTTTTTCACAGTACTCTCGGTGTCCTTGGTAATCATAACCAGCTCCTGCCAACAGCCCGCCCCGATGGGGAGGATCATGATGCCTTCCTGAGCAAGTTGGTCGACCAGGAGTTGGGGTGTATTTCTAGGGGCTGCGGTCACCAGTATCCGATCATACGGAGCATGTTCAGTCCAGCCGAAGCTTCCGTCACCAACCTTGTAGTGAATGTTCTGATAACCAATTGTATCCAGCCGTTCCTTTGCTCTTGTGCCCAGCACTTCAAGCAACTCAACGGTATACACTTCTTTGGAAAACTCAGCAAGGAAAGCGGTCTGGTATCCGCTTCCTGTCCCGATCTCAAGAACTCTATGGGACTTGTTGAGTTGGAGTTGTTCTGTCATATAGACAACAAGACTCGGCTGGCTGATCGTCTGTCCAAACCCTATGGGTAAAGGGAGGTCGAGTATGGAAAGGGCTTTGTACTGGTCGCTGACAAAGCGTGACCGATCGAGAGAAGAATAGAACTGCTGCAAATTCTCATCCATATAGTACCATCATACGCTTGGATTGCTCTATTTGATAGCTTTTAGCAGGTGGAGAAAAATGGTTCAAGAGATCAGAGAGAAACAAGTGCGTCAGAAAAAGAAGCAGGTAGTGGATAGGCAAAGATATGCCCGCCTCTACACAAGGAGGGCATATCACTACACTACGTGCAAAAGGAAATACAATACGTAACCCTACAAAGCTACTGTATCCCTACTTCAGAGAGAGTGCAGCCTCATAAACAGCATCAGCTGTTATATGGAAATGCTCGTACAGATCGTCAGCAGGGGCAGAAGCTCCAAAGCTGTGCATGCCGATGATCTTACCATCGAGACCCACATACTTGAACCAATAGTCAGCCCATGCAGCCTCAACGGCAACTCTCTTACGGACAGAAGAGGGCAACACGCTTTCGCGATATGCTGCATCCTGTGCCTCAAATACCTCACATGAGGGCATTGAGACAACCCTCACCTTCTTGCCGTCCTTGTCCAGGCGTTTTGCTGCCTGGACGGCAAGATCCAGTTCTGATCCGGTTCCGATCAGGATTATCTCAGCCTTGCCCTTAGACTCCCAAATGACATAGCCCCCTTTGCTGATAGCCTCCATCTGCCCGCTCGTGCGATCCTGAGGAACCAGGTTCTGCCGGCTTAACAGCAGGGAGGTAGGTCCATCCTTGCGCTTGAGGGCACTCTTCCAGGCAACAGCAGTCTCCACAGCATCAGCGGGTCTCCATACCACCATATCGGGGGTCATACGCAAATTTGCCGCCTGCTCGACAGCCTGGTGAGTAGGCCCATCTTCTCCAAGACCAATCGAGTCATGAGTGAAAACCTGTATGACAGGCAACTTCATGATAGCTGACATTCTGATTGCATTGCGGGCATACTCCATAAACATCAGGAACGTACCACCGTAAGGGACAAACCCACCATGCAAGGCAATACCATTAAGGATGGCCATCATGCCAAACTCGCGCACTCCAAAATGCAGATAACCACCAGTGCCCTCTTCAATGTCATATGCATTAGATCCTTTGCCCTGGGTCAGGTTGGAAGGAGTCAGGTCAGCAGACCCTCCTAACAGTTCAGGCATACTGGCGCTTATCTGATCGAGCACCATCTGGGAGACCTTGCGCGAAGCCACATTTGGCTTTTCCACCTGCCACTTGGCGATCGTCTCATCAAGCTTAGCTTCCCAACCATCGGGGAAGGATCCCTGTACTCGACGCTCAAACTCAGCGGCATCATGAGGATACTGCTTCTTGTAATCGGCAAAGAGATCATTCCACTCCTTTTCAAACTCTGCACCTTGTTTGGTAAAGTCCCAGTCCTCATACATCTCAGGAGGAACATAGAAGCGCTCTTCGTATTTCCAGCCAAGCTGTTTTCTGGCCAAGGACACCTCTTCCTCACCAAGGGGGGAGCCATGGCTGGAAGCCTTACCATGTTTGTTTGGGGAGCCGAAGCCTATGACCGTATTACAGATTATCAAGGTAGGCTGGTCCGTATTTGCCTTTGCCTTGGCAATGGCCTTGGCAATGGCATGGGGATCATGACCATCAACATCGGCGATGACATGCCAACCATAGGATGAGAACCTCTGGGCTGTATCGTCAGTAAACCAATCGGTAATCTCTCCATCGATGGAGATTCCATTGCTGTCATAGAAGGTAATGAGCTTGTTCAGCTTCCAAGTGCCTGCAAGAGAGGCTGCCTCATGGGAGATGCCTTCCATCAGACACCCATCACCCACAAAGGCATAGGTGTAGTGGTCAACTATAGGATAATCCAATTTATTGAAGGTCGCGGCAAGCTTCTTCTCTGCCAAAGCCATGCCAACGGCATTGGCTAGCCCCTGTCCAAGGGGTCCTGTGGTGGTCTCAACCCCTGGGGTAAGATCACATTCGGGGTGCCCGGGTGTTTTGGAACCCAGCTGCCTGAACTGTTTCAAGTCATCAAGGGTCACATCATAGCCAGTCAGGTGCAGCAAGGAATACAGGAGCATGGAGGCGTGTCCGTTGGAAAGGACAAACCTGTCACGATTCTCCCAAGAGGGATTCTTCGGGTTGTAGCGCATGGTCCGTCTAAAAAGCACCTCTGCAATATCTGCCATCCCCATAGGGGCTCCAGGGTGTCCTGAGTTAGCCTTCTGCACCCCGTCCATACTTAAAATGCGTATAGCATCGGCCAATTTCTTTTTGTCCATCTGATTCTCCTCTGTATGCATATACAAATACCTCCGGATCTTTTCGACACGGAGTAAGATCCATAGGTATAAGATACTCTAGGGTGGTGGGGAAGTCAAAAGGATAGGGGAAAAGGATTGCTGGATTAATATTGTCTGGTAGAGACATCGGGTAAATCCTCCATAAAAGAAGATTAGGAAAAGAACAATAAGAAGAGGAATACTTATGAATAGGCATCCCCACCAGGGGATGCCTATTCATCAAACCGTATTTTCTTGTTTTCTGATCAGAAAGAGTAGTTGAGCATGACGCCAACCCGCTTGTAGCGGAAATCAACAATTTCAACCTCTTTGGTGTCTTTGTCCTTCTTCTGATTTGTACCCTGCACGATCACCGTGAGATTCAGGCCATCAAAAAACTCAACATTGCCGATGACACCAACATCATACCTGAATGGGTGATCAACATCACCAAACAAGTTATAGGAAAAAGACTCCAACTGCAGAGCAACCATATTGAGCTTAACGGGCAACTTGTACCCAATGACGTATTCGCCCTTGTAATTGAATCCATTCACCTTGGCACCTGAAGTCTCGTACTCCCAGGCTTCGCCAGCTTTTGCACCGGTATAACCCTGATACATGAACTCGTGGTAGGTCCTTAGCAAGACACTGGTCCAGTCCCCTGGGAAGATTGCTCCTGTATCGAATTGGAAGGCAGCGCCTGCCCTACCCTTGTAATACACACCGCCCAGGGGATCGGCTGTCAGGGCAACCCCTGCATCAACAGCCCCAGGGCCCTTGAGCAATCCAGAAAGGCTCATTGGACTAAAATCCCATCCGGTGCCAAGAGATCCTCCTAGGGTGAGCTCCAATACTGCAATGGGAGTCAGCACAGCATCAATGCCAAGGGTTGCGGCAACAGGTGACAGGCCGAGCAAGCCTTTTACCTTGAGGTTATTGCCACTGAAAAGGGCGCCATCGCCTTCAAGCATGGGAATCTTCAGGGTATACCCTGCTTCCATCTTGGCCTCAAGTGGCCAGGCTCCGATAAGCTTGATATTGCCTGAACTGGTATTACCAGCAAACACGGGTATAGTCAGCAGAACAAGCAGTATGGCAAATGCCATAGATTTAGTAAGAATTGATTTTTTCAAGATTTTCCCTCCATTGAATGTATTCATCCTTAGCATATCATACCATGGTAGATTACGGTATGGGTTTTTGGAGGATGTGAAATACCTAAGTAAAAAAGTAAAAATCCATATTTTCCTTGTTATATTGGTTTATATATTTTACAGTAAAGGTAGTATGAATACCGTAAATACAAATAAATTAAACTTTCTTATGCATATCGCTCCTAAAGATGCTGTTATCTTATCCTCCTATCTTGTTGAGAAGGGAATTTCTCATGATTTGCAAAAATCATATGAAAGAAATGGCTGGCTCACACGAATAGGAAGAGGTGCGTATGTCTTTTCCAATGCCACACCATCACTTGAAGGTGCATTGTTGACTACATGGAATCAGGCAAAGATAGCCCTGCATATAGGAGGCCTCTCTGCACTAAGAATGCATGGCTATAGCCATTTTATCCAACTGGACAGCACTTCTATCATTGAACAGATATTCAAGCGTCCAAGGGATTCAAAGCCGACTTGGTTTACACAAGAAATACTCAAGAAAAGGTTTGACATACACTCTTCGGCATTTCTTGACAGCATAACAGGCATCGGTTCATTCCCCCATCGTGATTATGCCATACCCGTCTCAGAACCAGAAAGGGCTATATTGGAGTATCTATACCTTTGTCCAAAGGAAGGAAGCCTTTCAATTGCGTATCATATGATGGATATGCTTGTGGCGTTGCGTCCAGACTTGGTGCAGATCTTGCTGAATGAATGCAACTCCATCAAAGTCAAACGGTTGTTTCTTTATCTTGCTGAAACGCAAAACCATGCATGGTTCGATATACTAAACAAAACAACCATTGATCTTGGAAGTGGCAAGCGAGTCATTACCCCAGGGGGAAAACTCGATACGAAGTATCAGATTGTCATTGAGGAGTTTGGTGGTGCTGAATGAATACTATCTTGAGCAAGTAAAATTGTTGATCAGAGTTCTTCCTTATGTTGATAGGGAGAAATGCTTCTCTCTATAAGGCGGAACAGCCATCAATTTCTTCATTCGAAATCTCCCAAGATTGTCTGTCGACATCGACCTTACATATCTTGGATTTGTAGGTCGTAGCCTTGCATTCACTAACATTAACTCGGCCTTGCATCGGATAGAAGAAAATCTTAAAAAGATGGATTAAAAACATTTTTTAGAGAAGGAAAAGAAGGTATAAGCAAACTAACCTGTCGTTCAGAAAGCGCCCAAATCATCATTGAACCCAATTATACACTGCGTGGGTTTACTTATCCTGTCGTACAAAGAAATATTTGCTCAACTTGCCATCAATATGGCTATGCCTCAATACAGATAGCTTCTCTGGCAGATGTTTATGGTGGTAAAATGTGTGCTGCTTTAGATCGACAACACCCGAGAGATCTGTTTGATATAAAAATTCTGATGGATAATGAAGGGCTTACCAAAGACATAATGAATGGTTTTGTTGTTGCCTTATGCGGACACAATAGGCCTCCCCATGAGCTACTCAGAGCCAATCGCCAACCCTACTCCCAAACATATAAAAATGAATTTGTGGGGATGAGTGAATTGCAGTTCAGTGAATCAGAATGTGATACCGTTTTTGATAGTTTGATGGCAACCATCCATAAAGAAATGAGCATAGAGCAGAAACACTTTATGTTCAGTCTTTTCTCCTTGACTGATCCATTACAACCAATAGACATTCCAAATATTAATAAGTTGCCTGCTTTACGATGGAAAAGTTTGAATCTAAGCAAATTACACAAGACAAACCCTTCTCAGTTTACCCGACAATTAAAAGACCTTGAACTTAGTATACTTTGAGTAGAACCCCTATAAAAACAACTTCTCAAGCCCAACCAAATGGATATCGGCCTCTTCCTTTAGGTTCTTCGTGAATCCAGACTTAGAAAGCCAGTACTCTGGATTCTTAGCCTCGCCAATCAGCATCAGTATGTGGGATACTGTTAATTAACAAGAAATGTCCAATGCCTAGGTATTTTCGGAAGACCTCTTGTCTCTTCCCTAATAATGCCTACCTCTGAAATATTGCTCTGGCGTATCCTTTGTGAAGACTATCTCGTCTGTTATGATCCTACGGGGCAGATCCTTACCACTCATATAGTCCTCTATCGCCTTCATCAGCTGAGGCCCAAACAAGGGGCTACACTCAACCACACAGTTCAGTTCACCTTTTTTCAGAGCCTTCAAGGCAGATGCAATGCCATCGATGGAGACAATGAGTACATCGACTCCTGGGGTTATCCCCAATTCCTTAAGGGCCTTCACCGCACCGAGGGCCATATCGTCGTTATGGGAGTAGATAACATCAATGTCCCAACTGATGTTTCCTTCCATATAGTTTTTGATGCAGCGATATCCCCCATCAAAATTGTAGTCACCATATGGTGATGCGACCACATCATAGGCTTTCATCAAGGACAAAACCTCCAGGAATCCTTGGTTTCTCTCTTTAGTTGGACTTGCACCAGCGGTACCTTGTATCTCCAAAATCCTTACAGGTTTCAGTGTCGGCTGTATAGCTGATACCACCCACCGCATCGCACGGCGCCCCTCTTCGACAAAATCACCCCCGATAAAGGAGTAGTAGAGATTGTCATCTGATACCAGTACCTTCCGATCGGAGAGAAAAACGGGAACGCCTGCATCCTTACACTCCTTGAGCACCTCTTCCCAGCCACTCTCCACAATGGGAGATAACACTATGATGTCAAATCCCTGAGTGACAAATGACCGGACAACTTCAATCTGCTCTGACAGGGAAGATGCATCCACACTCACCAGCTCGATGCCGAAGTCCTTGGCTGCCCGGGCAATGGAGTCCTTGTTTGCCGAACGCCAACCGCCTTCATCCGCTATCTGGGCATGGGCCACCCGAATCTTTTTCTGCACAGCCACAAGGTTTTGGGCGAGCAACTCCCTGTATTGGGGAAGGCTTTCCCTCGTCACTGTATGGTTGCGCAAGATGACCTGCTTTGGCACACCCTGTTTCTTGTGCAGGATATCCAGGGCATACTGTATGGCCTCCTTACCCCCTGTAGGGCAGGTAATGGTTGCTTCAATGGCCCCACGTGCAAGAAGATCCAGCCCGCCATCGGTAATCTGAAACCCATCTATGGATACAATCTTGATATGCTCATAGCCAAGAGAGGTAACAGCCTTGAAAGAGCCAAGGGCCAGATAATCCGTATGGGCAAAAATGCAATCAACATCCTTGAGTTCTTCGCCCATTGCCAGAAGCTGGTCTTCAGCACTGTCGCGCTTTCCATCCTCCACATGTATGCTCCAAAGAGATACATTGGGGGATTGTCCAATCTCTTCTAGAAATCCCGCATGGCGATCCTGGCTTACCAGGGAGGAGCTACTCGCCGATACTTCCAAGACCTTCACCTGACCATCCTTGGCAAGGGCAAGCAATGCCTTGCCTGCCTGCCTGCCTATCAGACGGTTCTCGGGACCTATGAACAGCGAGTAGTCATACCCATCGACCACACGATCCAATACAATGATCGGGACACTCCTATACGCTTCCCTGACAGTCTGGGTAAGGGCTACGGCATTGCAGGGAGAGACTATCAGCAGGTCGACATCATAGGCCAGAAGCCTCCTAATATCAGATTTCTGCTTCTCGACATCATCTGCAGCGTCAGCAAAGATGAGTTTGATCTCAGAGTGCTTGGCAGCCTCAGTCTGCAACTCCTTGGACAAAACCAGACGCCAGGGGTCTCTCTGGTTGGCCTGGGAGATGCCAATGACAAAGGTATAGGCTCCTTCAGTATTCTTGCTATTCTGCGCCCCAAGCACGCACCCGAATATAAAGAAGCAAAGGGAGAGTATCACCAACAAGCCTAGTATCAGGCGCAGGAAAGATTGCTTTTGCATCAATGTTCTCCTCGAGTCTGGGTCTTACGGTACTCCTGCGGGGAAAGGTGTAAGACACGCTTGAAGGCTGTGCAGAAATAGTGTTGGGAGGAGTACCCAACCTCTTCGGCCACCTCATAAATCTTCTTTTCGGAATCCTTGAGCAGCTCGAGCGCCATCTGGACTCTGAGGACAGTGAGATACTCCACAAAGGTGACATTGAGTGAGGACTTGAAAAGTCTGCTAAGATGCTGGGAAGTTACCTGGACATGGTCAGCCACCTCTTGCAAGGAGATCCCATTCTGCCAGAAGTGCTTTGCAAGATAGCCTTCAGCATTTACCATTGTCTTGGGAAGTTGCTTCAACTGCGCAAGCTCCTCCTCCAGGGATGCAAACTTCTCTGCAATGGCCATGTAGCCTTCACCACGAGTGGATACTGAAAAAATATCGGAAGGAAGTTGTTTTTCAAGACATACTTTCAAGGCATCCAACAAGTTCTTCCGCTCTTCGATAGGGAGATTCTCACTGAGCAATACCATCTCACTGCTGCCATTCCTGTAGCACAAGGTACCTTGGGGGAAGAGCGAAAGGGCATGATCCCTTGCAGCAAAGTACACTAAGGAATCCTGCCAGCCATTCTCATCCAATGGTAGGGTCTTTTGGGTAATATTGACGAGGAAAAGCGAAAAATCCTCTGGGACTTGTAGGGAAAGATATTTCATCTCCTGAAGGATCTCCTCCTCCTCATAGCTACCCGAAAGCAGGGCATGCAGGAAATACGAGACAAGGGCCTCCTTATTCTTGGCTAGTTGCTCTTTCGCCCAAAACAGGTACTCTTCAGTCTCCTGCGTTTTCTGCAGCGTTTTCTTTGCTTCAGCCAAAGTTGCGAAGAAACTGGTTTCCTTAACCGGCTTGAGCAGGTACGCGAACACCCCAAGCTCGATGGCTTTGCGGGCAAAATCAAAATCATCATACCCAGAGATGACGATGACCACAGTTGAGGGACTCATCTCCTTGAGCTTTCCAATACAAGACAGGCCATCGAGAAAGGGCATGTTGATATCGACAAATGCAATTTCCGGTTTTGTCTCCTTACAAAGGTCCAAGGCAAGCTCCCCATCCTCTGCTTCACCCACAACCTCGATGGAGTGATCCTTGGCAAGCATAGTTTGCAGCCCTCGACGGATGACAAGCTCATCATCAGCTATCACGACTCTGATTTTCTTCACCAGTTGACTCCTTGGCCCTTGCAGGGACATACACCGTAGAGGTGGTCCAGGATCCTTGCTCGCTATCGAGGACGACCCCATATGCGGCGCCACAGCTCAGCTTGACCTGCTCATTGACATAAAAGAGACCAAACCCACTAGCCTCAGTACGAGACCTGTCTTGCAGTTGCTCTTGCAGGGCCTTAAGTCTGCCATCTTCGATGCCTGGACCCGTATCTCGAACTTGCAATGCCAGCACTCCATCATCAAGGGTAATATTCACCGAAATAAGCCCCTTCTCCCGCTTTTGCTTTATGCCATGGTAGATGGCATTCTCCACCAAAGGTTGCAGTATGAGCTTCGGAACCATATAGCCTTCAAGCTCCTGTGGCACGTGGATCTCATAGGAAAGCTTGGTACTGTAGCGAATCTGCTGGATATAGAGGTAACTGGATACATGGCATATCTCTTCCTTGATGGTGATGGTCTCCCTGCCTTTGGAGAGGCCTACACGGAACATGCTAGTCAGGGCATCAACCAACTGCACCACGTCTTCTGCTCCATTCTCTCGCGAAAGCCAGGAGATGGTATCCAAGGTATTGTAGAGGAAATGAGGTTTGATTTGTTCCTGCAATATCCTCAATTCAGCATTGCGCTTGTTCTTTTGCTCGACATAGACCTGTTGGATCAGCTGTTCAATCTGCAAGAGCATATGGTTGAAGCTCTGCCCAAGAGAACCAACCTCATCAGTATACCGACTGTTGAACCGGACTGATAAATCCCCAGCCTCTGCCTGCTCCATAAGGCGCTGCAGTTTTGACAAGGGCTTGGTTATCGTATTTGAAAGCACGTAGGACAGTATTGCGATACTCAACAAGGAACCCAACAAGCTGATGGCCATCACATACACAGTAGTGGTCATATCATGAAGCACTTCGCTTGCAGGAAACACTCCCACAACCTGCCACCCGGAGGTCTGGCTTACCTTGGACTGCAGGTAGAACCGGTCCCCTTCTATATCAACACTGACAGAGGCCTCCTTGCCAGTAAGCCAGAGGGGGTTCACCCTATGCACAACAGAGTTAACAGGGGCATAGACCATTTCATTTTGGTCATCGAGCACGAATACAAAGCCTTGTTTGCCAATGCTTGCATTGTTGATGGAGTTGCGGATGATGTCATGACGCACATCAAAAAGGACTACCCCTCGAAAGGCTTTTGTCACAGGATCTACCAGAGCCTTTGCGATGGAGAACACATCATCGATGCTGAAGGCGTCCTCAGTGGTGATGTTTCGCCCTGCATTGGAGCGAAGTAACACCAAAGAACCCTTGGCCCTTTTTGCTTGCGCAAACCATGACTCATCACTGAATGGGTCACGGGAAACCCTTGATAGCCCGTCGCTCACATACGAGTCGTCAGCTTTGGCAAACAAGATGCCTGCTACCTCAGGATTTGCAAAGCGAAGCTTCTCAAACAGCAAAGGAAGGTCTGAATTACCTTCCAATGCGAGGGCAGAGACATAATCAATCATGTGCTCCATGGTCTGCAGATACACCGATATGGAATTCTCTACCTGTGATATGGTCTGTTCGGTCTGCATCGTTGCAGACCTTCTCAGTTGCCTGGTAACAATCCCCCCGCTGGCAAATGCAAACACCAAAAAGGAGACCAAGGAGATGATCAGATAGGAGTACATCATCTTTGTCCTGAATGGGAGGTTGTTTAGTACTTGCTTCAGACTCATGCTCACTATCTTACCATGACTGGATCAACTTTCCAGGAAAACATCTCCAAACCATTTCACCTGTCATTCCGCATCGCAATTATTCGCTGCAGGATAACAAATATACATAACAGGACAGCAATCGTTACCTTTGTCCACCAGGCATTCAGGTTCAACAACGTTACGATCGTCTGGATAGTGCCTTGGATCAAGACACCAAAGGCTGTTCCCACCACACTACCTACCCCCCCGGAGAGCATCGTCCCTCCAATGACGGCCGATGATATGGCGTCAAGTTCCAGTCCCAGGTTCTGTAAGGCATACCCTGCCAGCGTGTAGAAACTGAACAATACACCACCAAGGGCGGCACAGAAGCCGCTGATGCCAAAGACCAGTATCTTGACCCTACTCACGGGCAAACCCATCAGACGTGCACTCTGTTCACTTCCCCCTATGGCATAGACACTGCGTCCAAACTTGGAATAGCGAAGGATGTACAGGGCGACGATAACGACAGCAATGGCTACAAACCCATAGAGATAGATGTTGACCTTCCCGTAGGACCTTACGCTTCCAAACGTAATCTTTGCCTGAGCAACAGTACGGTAAAACTCATTCTCGATGGGAATGGACTCCTGGCTCACTACTGCACACATTCCTCGCAGGAAGAAGAGTCCGGCAAGCGATACGATAAAGGACTGAAGCTTGAACTTCTCGATGAGAAATCCCATAAGGGAGCCAAAGGAGAATCCAATGAGTAGTACTAAAGGGATCACAACCCATGCCGGCCAGAGCAAGCGAAGCAGGTAGGAAGAGAGCACAGCAGAGAATGCCAAGGTCGATGCTACGGAAATATCAATATTGCCGGTAATGAGCACAAACATGATGCCAACCGAAGCGATGAGGAGGTAGGCATTGTCGTTGAGCAGATTAAAGAATACTGGGATATACTTGAATCGGTTCGAGCGCATCGGACCGATGACCATTACCGAAGAGAACAAGAGGACAAACAAGCCCAATGTTATGAACAAGGATAGGTTCTTACGAAAGAAATTCCTCTTTCCTGTATGGATCATGCAGAAACCTCCTGCTTCTTGAATTTGGATTTGAGCTCAGCAAAACTCTGCTGGAAGACAGGTGATTGGGCAAGACAGATAACGATGACAACCACTGCCTTAACCACCAGGTTGACCTCAGGGGCAACTCCAAGGCTGAGGATGGAGGTTGTTATGCTTTGAATGATCAGAGCACCTACCAAGCTAGATAACAGGGAGAACCGACCACCAGAGAGAGATGAACCGCCTATGGCAACGGCCAGAATAGCATCAAGCTCAATCATAAAACCTGCATTATTGGCATCAGCTCCCTTGATCCCGGCACTTTCGATAAGGCCTGCAACCGCTGCAAGGGTTCCGCAAAGCACATAAATGAAAAATTTGATACGTGAGCTGTTTATGCCAGAGAAGCGACTCCCTTCGGCATTGCACCCTACGCTTTCCACATAGAGGCCGAAGGCTGTCTTTCGCACTCCCCAAAGCACAAGCAAAGTAAAAAAAGCCACTATATATACAGGGAAAGGTAGTCCAAAAATATATCCACCATTGATGTAATAGAAGGTTGGTGAATTGATGGTTACGATACGGCCCTCACATATCAGCTGAGCTATTCCACGTCCGGCTACAAGGAGGATCATGGTGGCGACAATGGGTTGCATCTGAATCTTAGAAACAAGGACCCCGTTCCAAGAACCACAGAGCATCCCTGCCATGATGGCTGCAATAATCGCAAAAGCAACATTTCCGTTGGCGAAAGAGAAAAGTGAGCCTTCAATTACGGTACATGCCACAGCACCCGATATTGCCATTACAGAGCCTACGGAGATGTCAGTCCCTCCCGTTGCAAGGACCATGGTCATCCCCAGGGCAAGGAGCATCAGCTTGCTGCCATTGCGGAAGATGTCAATGATCCTCCCATACAGGTGCCCATCGACGATTTGCAACCGAAAGAATTCACCCCCTGACGCCAAGCCATTGAGAGCCAAAATTCCAAGGAAGATTATCAAGGGCCAGAATATCTGGGTCTTTGTCAGTTTTCTCATTGCCTCTCTCATTGGATTCCTCCAGCTATACATTCCATGATAGCGGTCTCGGTTATCTCGCTACCTACCAGCTCTCCAACCTGCTGCTTGTCCCGCATGATTGTCATGCGGTTGCAGCAACGGAGCATCTCGTCTATTTCGGAGGATATGAAGACTAGGGCCATCCCTCCATCAGCGAGGGAGATTACCATCCTCTGGATCTCAGCCTTGGTTCCCACATCAATACCACGCGTTGGCTCATCGAGAATCAAGACTGTGGGATCGGTAGCCAACCATCTTGCAAGGATGACTTTTTGTTGGTTGCCCCCTGAAAGGTTCTTTATCAATTGATCGGTGCCAGGGGTCTTAATCTGTAGCTTCTCAATATATTCCTGAGCAATTCCCTCCGCTTCTGCATGAGAGATAGTCTTGAATACCCCTCGCTTTGCCTGGAGGGCAAGGATGATATTCTCCCGTATGGAGAGCTCTCCTATGATACCGTCGCTCTTGCGGTCTTCCGGGCAAAAGGCTATCCCATTGCGGATGGCATCAAGGGTGTATCTCATCTGGACTGTCCGACCCCCTATCTCAAAGGTTCCCTCAAGCAGGGTGTCTGCTGCAAACAGCATGCGTGCAGTCTCACTCCTTCCTGATCCAAGAAGACCTCCAAAGCCCATGACCTCCCCCTTTCTCAAGGAGAGGTTGATACCTTTGATATGGGCACTGGACGCACCCTTGAGTTCCATGACAACTTCTTTCTCTTTTTTCTGGTGCTGGAAAGCTGATGCCTTCTCATCAATTTCCGTGTACTCCTTGCCGATCATCTTACCCACCAACTGGATACGGGGGAGATCAGAGGTGGGATACGTGCCGACATACTCCCCATTGCGGAGGATGGTGATGGTATCGGAGATGCCATAGACCTGATCAAGAAAGTGGGTGACAAAGATAATGCCCATACCACGGTCCTTGAGCATGCGCATGATCTTGAAGAGTTCCTGGACCTCAACAGTTGATAGGCTGGAGGTAGGTTCATCGAGGATTAGCACCTTCGCTGAGATATCTACAGCCCGCGCGATAGCAACCATCTGTTGGATGGCCACAGAATAGCGAGATAGGATCTGGGTCACATCGATGTCCAGATTGAACATCTTCAGGAGCTTCTCTGAAGCCTGGTTTGCATACTCCCAGTCGATGAATCCTTTTTTCTTGTGTTCCCTTCCGATAAAGATGTTCTCAGTCACAGAGAGGTTGGGACAGAGGTTAACCTCCTGGTAGACCGTACTGATGCCCAGACGCTGTGCTTCCTGGGGAGTCCTGGCATTGATGCTCTTGCCTTCCAACAGGATAGTGCCTTCATCACGATGCTCGACACCGGTCAATACTTTTATGAGTGTTGATTTTCCAGCTCCATTTTCTCCCAACAATGCATGGATCTCACCCTTTTTTAGGGTGAAGGGGACATCACTGAGGGCCTTGACTCCAGGAAAACTTTTGGAGATGTGCTGCATATCAATAAGTATCTGGTTCATGGTTCCTCCAAAAAAGCCGCTCTGATCTGGCAGAGCGGCTTGCAAAACGCTTCTGACCTACGTCAGACTCTTCTTAGTAGAGACGAGTAGGAAGGTCAGCGGCGGCAGTTTCCTGGCGGTATACACTTTCGTTGGACTTGATCCACTTGGGAATTGACTTTCCCGCTTTAAGATCGGCAGCAGCCTGGAAGAACTGAGGGCCAAGCAGGGGGTTACACTCAACAGTTACGTTGGCTTCGCCGGCTACCATGGCCTCAAAAATGCCCTTGACGCCATCGACGGATACTGTCTTGATCTGTGAACCAGGCTTCTTGCCTGCTTCCTTCATTGCTTCGATAGCACCGAGCATCATGTCATCATTGTCAGCATATGCGCCATCAATCTGAGGATAGCTCTTCAGGAAAGATTCCATGACTTCCTTACCCTTGGAACGGGTAAAGTCACCACTCTGGCGTGCGATGACGGTGATGCCAGGAGCCTTTGCAATTCCTTCGAGGAAACCCTTCTGGCGGTCGATAGCAGCGGAAGCACCTACGGTACCTTCAAGCATGACAACCTTGCCCTTGCCGTTCAGCAAGCGGATCATCTCTGCAGCTGCTTTCTGACCTTCATCGATAAAGTCGGAACCGATGAAAGATGCATAGAGGTCGGCAGGTACATTAGCCATACGGTCTACGAAGATTACAGGAATCTCAGCCTCTTTGGCTTCCTTGAGAACGGTCTCCCAACCAGTTTCTACAACAGGGGCAAGTCCAATTACGTCAACACCCATCTGGATGAAGGAACGAACTGCCTTGATCTGGTTCTCTTGCTTCTGCTGTGCATCAGCAAAATGCAGCTGAATGGTATCGAGGTTCTGGGCTGCATAGAAAGTGATGGATGTGGTCTCTGCACCTCTCCATCCTGACTCTTGTCCAATCTGGGCAAATCCCACAACCAATTTCTGATTGACTGGGGCTTTTTCACTCGTCCCTTCTGCAAAAGCAGCAGTAAAGACCATGCTTAGAATTACCAAAAACACCAAAGCTTTCTTCATATGTGACTCCTTATTTTTCAACGGGATTAGTATTACGCCGTTGTACACATATCAATTCTAACCCAGTTTAGGCAGAAGTCTTTACACGGAAAAAGCTAAGTTTTCTATTATTTTAACATCGAGGGGGAGGACGGAAGACAAAAGTCGCAACCATGTATCAATTCCTGCACCCACGATGGGTGCGACTATCACTTTTAAAGCAAAGTTCCTAAATCCATACCTACTCAAGCAGAATCTGACTTCGTTATCTGATTTCCTGCTTATGCTTCAAGGGAAACTCTATCTTACAAAGCGGGGGGGGAAATCCATTACCTGGCACTGTGGAAATACCCTCGATCATGGAGTAGAATGATGGTATGAATACTATATATTTTGGTTCATGTTCCTGGAAATACCCTTCTTGGGAGGGCCTTGTCTACTCCAGCAGCCACCCAGAAAATTACCTGGCAGAATATGCCCAGAAATATAAAACCGTTGAAATTGACCAGTGGTTCTGGTCCTTAGGAAAATCCAGCTACAGCCTACCCAACCGCTCCTTGGTTGCAGAGTACAACCAAGCAACACCTTCGAATTTCCGTTTCACCATCAAAGCCCCTAACACAATAACTGCAACACGCGCCTACAGAGAAAAAACAGAACCCAACAAGTTGTTTCTTCAGCCAGAAGTATTTCTCCGGTTTTTTGACAGGATAGAACCTTTGGCCCCAAAACTTGGCCTTCTTATGTTTCAATTTGAGTATTTGAACAAGGACAAGATGGATTCCAGAAAGCAGTTCCTTGATCGCTTGGAAACCTTCTTTTCAGCTCTACCCAAAGGCCTGCCCTATGCAGTTGAAATCCGCAATCCCAAATGGATCGACTCCTCGTGGTTCTCCTTTCTCCAGGGGCAACAGGTTGCTCCTGTATTGCTACAGGGATACTGGATGGATGACATTGCCTCACTTCTACAACGCTATAGCGACAACTTGGGAAACGTGGCCTGTATCCGCTTGCATGGGGATGACCGCAAGGGAATTGAAAAGGCAACAGGAGAAGACTGGAGCAGGATAGTCACACCCAGAGACAATGAGCTAACGCATATTGCTCCCCTTATCGCAAAGGTCGCAAAAGAAGGACGAACCTTATACATCAATGTGAACAATCACTATGAAGGGTCGTCTCCTTTGACCATCAGCAAGCTGGAGTCTTTGCTTGCCCAAGAAGCATAGCCGAAGAATCATCCACTACACGAGTCCACCCTCCCTTTACGATACCCATGCATTACTCACTCCTCAGGAATACGATTTGCAGAATTAATGCCCTTAAAAACTAGTAATTTACTATGTTTTATGTGTATAGTACATACGAGACAGGGTAAAACATGCCCAGCAACACTTCCTGCTTAGCTACAGCTTACCCTTCTCACAGAAGGGGAAGCATATGAAGAGTAATAACCAATTGGAAATACTAGAATTTTCCGACCCAGTCTGTACTTGGTGCTGGGCAAGCGAACCTATATTGCGAGCCCTCAAGGCAAGATACAATGACAAGTTGGGCATTTCTTTTATCATGGGAGGCCTGGTTAAGGACATCCGGGACTTTGAAGATATCGATAATGAAATCGGTGGAGACCCCGCTGCATCAAACAAACACATAAGGGAGCATTGGCTTGAGGCCTCTCTGCACCATGGAATGCCCGTTACAACCGGCTCCCTAGCGTTGTTTTCAGACGAGCACCCCTCCTCTTACCCTCAAAACATAGCCTATAAGGCTGCCCAGTTTGAAGACCAGAATCTGGCAGACAGGTTTTTACGACGTTTACGCGAAGCAACCGCTGTTGAGGCCAAACAAACCAATAGGGAAGAGGTATTGCTTGCCCTGGCAAGAGAGGTTGGTCTTTCTACCGAAAAGCTACTCACCCACTATACTGATGGAACAGCACAAGAAGCCTTCGAGATGGATCTGGCGAAAACAAGGGCCTACAGGGTAAGACTTTTCCCAACCTTCATCGTGCGCTATAAAGGGAAAGAGGTGGTCCTGGAAAATTACCAGCGCGTTGAAGACTTTGAACAGGTCATAAAAAAACTCAGCAACAACGAGCTTACAGCCAGAGTCCCCTCAGCTTCTGCTGAAACCATACTGCGGTTCATCAAAAGCTATGGTCGGGTAGTTCCCCTTGAAATCATGATGGCCTTTGAACTAGACATGAAAAAAACGATGAAGTATGTACATGCGCTGGAAGAAAAGGATCTGGTCATCCTCAATAAGGCTGGAAACGGGGTATTCATTGATGCCCTAATCTGACGAGAAGCAAACAGTCTAGCTATCACTCGCTTTTTACAACAACGTCCCTCGGGATTCCTCCTGAGGGACGTTGTTCAGAGCCTCATAATGTTTGGCCATAGGTGTTCATGTCTGGGTATCTACAATACTTCTGTCGGTTCTAATTATTCGACCCCACTCATCGAGTCACCATACATGCTAGTATTCCACTTCAACAATAGGTTCTATGGTGACCTCAGTCTTCATGGAGTTGGAGATGAGGCAGTACTTTTCCGACTTTTCCAGAAGCAACAGGGTACGCTCTCTCTTGCTTTCATCTGTTATTACTACTTTAGGTCTGATGATAATCTTAGTCATCAGCATGCCCTCTGCTGTCTTCTCGAGGGTGCCTACTGCCTCTGAGCTGTACTTCGTGAACTCCAGGCGGGATTTTTCAGCAATAGAAAGGAAGGTTGTCATCAGGCAGATCTCCGCCGATGCAACAAACAGGTGTTCTGGGGACCAGATTCCCTCATGCCCTCCGGGAAACTGGGGGGGAGTGGCGACTTCAAGGGAAGAGAGGCCCTCGGATGAGAGCACTCCTTTTCTCTGTTCGGCATATTTGACCTTGGTTGTGTAGGTATGGGTATCTGACATGCATAGCTCCTTATTGTCCACGACAGTTTTGTGGTATTGTAAAGATACGGAATTTGTGGAGAATCGGCTAGTGTACGGAAATTCTCTGTCTCGCCCAACATACATGCACGAAGATACTCTGTGTTTTGCGACCATTTCCTTCACTAACAGATCATAATACTCTAGGAGATACCCCCCCTCCTTTCCCTTTTCGCCTGCTTTCGCTATGCTTATGGCCAAAAGAGGTACCCCCATGATACTAGATCAGCTCTCCCAAATGAAAAACTATGTCTCGTCCCTTCCCGCCCTCCAGCATGTCATCGATATCCTGGAAAGCGGCAAACTCGACAGCTTGGCCTTAGGCAGCTATACCACCGATCACAAGAATCTCCGCTACAACCTGTTTACCTACAAGACAGAAAAGACAGAAGCATCCCAGTACGAAGTGCACAGGAAGGAAGCGGATGTCCAGATCTTGCTCAAAGGACACGAGCGAATGGACATTGCAAGTCGTGCTATGGTTACCGCTACTACCGCCTATGACGACGAAAAGGATTTCCTTATGGTCAAAGGGGAGAAACAGCTCACCTACCATGCAAAACAGGGTAGCTTTGTGGTGTTCTTCCCAGGAGAACCTCATGCACCCAACCTTGTTGATGAGACATCCAGCCAAGTGGTGAAGGTGGTGTTCAAGGTTTTAATGTAGCACATTCGATCGACAGTTGGTCTTTAGAGACCTATGGATGACAGCACGGGTGATACCGTGCTGTTTCTCTCTTAACCAAGAGATGAATATTCATGTGTACCAATCAACCCCCAACGTATCATAAATCCTTCCCAATTTTTCAATTCTTCTTGACCTTACCGTTACGGCAAGGTGTATAGCTATGCTTAGGAGGCAGAGCATGGAGTATTCCATTGGTGAGCTTGCCCACTATGCAGGTATATCAAAGAGGACGTTGCGGTATTATGATGAGATAGGGTTGCTCATACCCAATAAGTCCAGCAAGGCCGGTTATCGTCTGTATGGTGAGGAGGAAGTCAATAGGCTTCAACAGATCCTCTTCTATCGCGAGCTGGACTTTGACCTTGGTACGGTCAGGACCATCCTTGATGATCCTCAATTTGACCGTATCCTAGCTTTGGAAGAGCATATGTTGAGACTTAGGGAGAAGCAGATGCATATCGAAACGCTTCTTCAGACAGTACAGAAGAGCCTCCAGGAGGCTCGAGGAGAAAAGTTTATGAGTAATGAGGAAAAGTTTGAAGGGTTCAAGAAAGAACTCATAGAAAAGAATGAACAAGCCTACGGAAAAGAGGCTAGAAAAGCATATGGGGACGAAGAGGTGGATGCCTCCAAGGCAAAACTGATGCGTATGAGTGAGGAGAGCTTTACTGAGTTCAACAAGCTTGACAAAGAGATACTGGAAAAGCTCGAAAAGGCTGAAAAAACAAAAGACCCTGCATCAGATCTGGCCCAAGAGGTGGCGAGACTGCACAAGAGCTGGTTGCTCTACACCTGGCCAAGCTACACCAAGGAGGCCCATGCAAATCTAGCCCAGATGTATGTAGATGACCCCCGGTTTGGCGAGCACTACCTCGGAAAAGCTGAGTTCCTCAGGGATGCCATCCAAGTATTCACAGGGATAGAGGGTAAAAAGGCCTAAGGTATTCCTTGTATTCTGATTGCTCTATCTTGGTTTCAATCTTGAATTCTCTTCCCTGACTCCCTCTATGCTTGGGAAGATTGGTCAGATCTTTTTTCTTTTGTTTTTTTCCTCAGTATGTTCTCTTCAACCCTAAAGAGAATAATCCTACGGATAAGATCCAGCGGAAGAGGCCTATCCAAGGGAAACTGTATTGCTCCCTTGGATGTATGATACGAAATAAGCTCGTCTGCGAAATGAGAGACGCCACTTGGCATTGGGTACAAACCCGTATGGGCCTTCCCAGCAGCAAAATAGATGAGATCCCCCTCATACAGGAAGGTGGGCATAGCATACTTGATAGTCTCCCTGACAAGGGGGACTGTCTCATGGATGAGGAGGCGCAGAGCCTTGAGACGGCTCTGCTGCTCATCTGAAAACTGTGCGATATACGCATCGACTCTCGGGTCTTTCTCTCCCATGCTGTTCTTCTCTGCTCTCTACGTAGTCAGTGTATCGATGGCCTCAAGCTCCTCCTTTGAGAAAGGTCGCTCGCCCTTTACAGCCTTGAGGTTCTCTTCCAGTTGTGCAACCGAACTTGCACCTATTAGCACGGATGTTACCCGCTCGTCCTTAAGCAACCAGGAGATTGCCATCTCAGACAAAGTCTGACCACGCTTCTTGGCTATCGCATCGAGCTTGTTGAGCTTCTCCACCACTTCGGAAGTGATATTCTTGGCTTTGAGGAACACATTCTCACTAGCCCTGGAACCCCTAGGAACTTTTCCATCGAGGTAACGAGAGGTCAACAACCCTTGGGCCAGGGGGGAAAAGCAAATCATGCCGACCTTGCCATCCAGAGCATCAAGGAGCTTGTCCTCCTCTGTCCAACGGTCGAGCATGGAGTAGCGGACCTGATCGAGGATACAAGGACATCCCATATCATCAAGCAAGGCTTTGGCCTTCAGGGCATCCTTTGCATGGTAGTTGCTTATCGCGACATACAGGGCCTTACCCTGGGCAACCAAGGTAGCCAAGGCTCCCATGGTCTCCTCCAAGGGAGTATTGGGATCGGGTCGGTGATGATAGAAGATGTCCACATACTCCAGGCCCATCCGCTTGAGGCTTTGGTCACAGCTTGCGATCAGGTACTTGCGCGAGCCAAAGTCACCATAGGGACCGCTCCACATGTAGTACCCCGCTTTTGAGGATATGATCAGTTCATCACGATGAGAGCCAAACTGCTCTTTCAGAATCTGGCCAAACCTGGTCTCTGCACTCCCTGGCTCCGGACCGTAGTTGTTGGCCAAGTCGAAATGGGTGATGCCATGGTCAAAGGCACTGCAAAGTATATCTGTTGCCACACTGTGGTCAGCCTCTGTACCGAAGTTATGCCAAAGTCCTAGGGAGAGCTCAGGCAGCTTCAAGCCACTGGAGCCTGCATAACGGTACTTCATCTCTTCATAACGGGTTGTATTTGGTTTGTAACTCATACTAGTACTATACACTACCTAACAAGCAGGTCAAGAAGGACAAAACGCCTATGCTCTATGTTTTCCAACCTCTTTTGGTATGCTATAGTCCCTCCATGAACAAAACAGTACAGACGTTTCTTGACCTGGTAAGGATAAACTCAGTATCTGGCGATGAAGGCCGAATTGGACTCTTCCTAGAGACAAGGCTACTCTCCCTTGGCTTGTCAACAAAGTGGGATAAGGGGGGAAACCTCTATGCCTATCTTCCAGGATCAGGTCCTACCATCCTCCTCAGTGCCCACATGGACACCGTTCCCCTAGCCTTCGATGTCGATCCTGTCATAGAAGAAGGGATCATCCATACAGGGGGAAAGACAGCTTTGGGAGCCGATGACAAGGCAGCAATTGCAGCCATCCTCACCGTCTTGGAAGCCATCCAAGACGAAGGGATTTCCCATCCAAGTTTGGTAATCCTCTTCTCCGTCAAAGAGGAGCTTGGCCTGCAAGGCATAGCTCATGTAGATACTACGATGCTCTCAGATGTCGATTATGGGTATGTTTTTGATGCCGAGGGGCCTGTTGGGACTTTCATTACAGCAGCCCCCGGTTCCATCAAACTCGATGTGACCTACCAAGGAAAGGGAGCCCATGCAGGCTTCTCCCCGGAATCTGGCATCAGTGCGATACAGATGGCCAGTGATGCCATTGCATCAATGCGCCTGTTGCGCCTCGATGAGGAGACTACGGCAAATGTCGGCTCCTTTATCGCACCAGGATCAAGAAACATAGTCTGTGACAAGGCGACCTTATCCTTTGAGGCAAGAAGCCTCAAAACAAAGAAGCTCACGGCCCAAATAGAACATATGAAGGATTGTCTTCATACATCGGCTGTTAACCATGGGGGAAAGGTAACCATAGAAGAGGAGCTTCTCTATGAAGCATACAAACTGGATACAGATGCCCCCTCCTTTCGACACCTGAAGAGGGCATGTTCTGACCTTTGCCTTCCCTACAGGGAAAGACCTACCCTCGGAGGCAGTGACGCAAACGTCCTCAATGCAAAAGGCATCCCCACCACCGTCTGCACTACCGGCTATGAGGCTCCCCACACTACAGACGAATCAATACAGGTAGACCAGCTCCTTGTCCTGACCTCACTGGTCAAAAAGTTAGCGACCAGGGAGGAACAATCATGAACAAGATAACCATCATTGGAAGCGGCGCAGTAGGTGCCATGTATGGACTCAGGCTGAACCAACTGCTGGGAAAAGAGCATGTCGTATTCCTCGCTGACAAGCAGCGTAGAGAGAGGTACGCCAGCGAAGGTCTGTATCTGAATGGTAAGAGGGTCGATTTTACCTTCATCGATCCAAATGAAGCAAAAGAGAGTGACCTTGTTATCATCGCTACTAAAAACCTACAGCTTGAAGAGGCCGTCAAGCAGATACAGGGGTCTGTTGGCGCACATACAGCTATTCTCTCCTTACTCAATGGGATAGACAGCGAACAGAAGCTCAGTGAAGTCTATGGGAAGGAGCATGTGTTATATGGCTTCGCCGTCGGGCTCAACTCTACCCATGTAGGGAACCACATTGATTTCAGTGAAGAGGGACGGATTGTGTTCGGGGAAAAGGACAACAGCAGAAGTGGACGCATAGAGGCTATCTGCTCGCTTTTTGACCGAGCACACATTACCTATGTGGTGCCTGAGGACATACGCCTGGAACTCTGGAAGAAGTTCATGCTCAACACAGCCTTCAATACCATTAGTGCCTTATGCAGGGCTACCTATGGAGATCTGAAACAGGATAGTGTCAGAACACTTGCTTGGCAAACAAGCAAAGAGGTTCAGGCTGTTGGGGAAAAAGAAGGAGTGTTCCTTTCCGATGCCATGATCGAGCAGAACTACCAGATAGTGACCTCTTTGGGCTTTGAAGGAAAAACCTCCATGTGCCAGGACATGGAGGCTGGAAGAAAGACTGAGAACAATTGGTTTTGTTCTGCTGTAGTACGCCTTGGGCAAAAACATGCCATTGCCACCCCTACCTGTGAACTTCTCTCGTTGTTGGTTGAAGCATCAGAAGGGGTAAATCTCAGGCTGAAAGCATCTCGAGAGCAGCACTCTTCTTAGCCTGGATCAAGAGGCTTACCAGTTCATTGACCTGATCAGAGGGGCACTTGGTGCAGTAGATATGAAAGTCGTTGGCAGTACTTGGGATGGCCTTGGCCATCTCAAGTAACCTGTGCTTTTCAAGAATCCTCACAGCAGGCACATTATACTTTCTAGCCATGGTATCCCTGGCTTGGAAGAAATGCTTGAGGTAAGTCTTCTCTTCCTTGTTCATGTACTTCCAGGAGGCAAACTTGGTCCAACCCGGCTTGTCCGGGCCTTTGGGCTTGGCAACGTTAATCATGGTCTTTGCTACCTGATCACTCAGTTTTCTCTCTTCCACAAGGGTGGTCAGGATCATCTTCAGGGAGAACAGGTGCGCCACATCACTGAGGGCATACTGTACCTGATCCTCTTTCAACGGCCGTCTCAGCCAGTTTGTCATCTGGTTCTTCTTCTTGCTCTGCGTACTCTTATCAGCTTGGACACCAAGATGGAGTTCCACCAAACCGGTGAGGTTCCCTGTATAGCCCAGCGCAAGGGCTTGTACCCTGATGTCAAAGACATTGGCAAGGGCGATGCCATACGCCTTGCGCACAAGGGCTGAGTCGCTGGCACAGTCAAACATGACCTTCTCAAGGTCAGGATCTTCAAGGAAGTCTTTCAAAGCCTCTTTGGTTACCTTGAAAGGATCGATGAGGAAATACTCCTCCCCATCAAAAATCTGAATCAGGCAGAGATGCTCCCCATAAATATGTAGGTTGAACTCCCCCTCAAAATCCATGGCGATAGAGAGGATTTCTCTTTGTTTCCAGCTTTGCATGAGTTGTGACAGTTTATTATCAGAATCAATGGTTCTATACGTATACATATGCACTAGTATATCAGATTACTAGAAATATGAACACCGAAGGCATCCTATCAGGAAGCCTTCGGTCATTACAATTGCTTTGAAATATTTTGCTATTCTACAGACAAATCAGGTACTGCTAGCTTCCTTTGGCAGGACAATATTGAGGAATATGCCCACAAGCGTAGCCAGGGCAACCCCACCAAGAGAGAACTCCATATGGTGTCCCATACCAAAGTTGAGCACTCCTCCACCGATACCGATGACTAGGATCACACTACTTATGGTAAGGTTTCTCTTGTTCTCATAGTCGACACCGCTGTCCACCAATGTCCTCAGGCCACTGGATGCGATGGTACCAAAGAGCAACATGGAGATCCCTCCCAACACTGGATTGGGGATGGTCTGGATCAAGGCTCCAAACTTGGGGAAGAATGAAAGGAATATGGCAAAGAAAGCAGCCCCGCCGGTTACCCAGACACTGTATACACGGGTAAGTGCCAGCACTCCAATATTCTCACCATAGGTGGTGTTGGGAGGCCCGCCCCAGAAGGATGCCCACAGGGTTGCGACACCATCACCGGCGAGTGTCCTCTCCAGACCTGGATCCTTATAGAAGTCCTTGCCAACAACCTTGGAGATGGTCAGCGTATCGCCCAGATGCTCGCATATCGTAGCCAAGGAAACGATGATGAAGGTTACACTTGCGACCAGGTTGAACTTGGGAACTGCGAAGGTTGGGATTCCAAACCAAGCGGCTTCCCTGACACCCTCAAAACTTATCAAGGCAAAGGAAGGGGAGAACATACCCATCACCAGGGTAAAGAAATATCCTGTCAGAAGACCTACCAAAAGAGGGATGATGCTGAAGAACCCTTTTGCGAAGAGGTTCATCACGATGGTCATAGCCAACGTCACACAAGCTATGGTAAGCAGGATGAGGTTGTAGTCACCATTGGCATCGTTCATTGCCATGCCCATGGCAGTTGGGGCAAGGTTAAGTCCAATAACGATGATGACCGATCCGATGACTACAGGGGGCAGTGCCTTGCCCAGCCAAGCGTGTCCGCTCTTCTTGATGATAAGCGACACCAGCATATAGAAGATACCTGAGACAAACGCACCACCCATCGCATAGGCCATTCCATAGGAGGATGATATGGCGATAATGGCTGGGATGAAGGCAAAGGAGGAGCCTAGGAAGGCAGGAACCTTGGCTTTGGTAATGATGATGTAGATCAGTGTCCCTGTCCCAGCAGTGAACAAGGCGGTACTGGGACTGAGCCCGGTAAGGATCGGAACAAGGATGGTTGCTCCGAACATCGCAAAGACATGTTGGATGCTCAGAGGGATCCATTGGCTGATTGGTGGCTTGTCGGCCGGTCCGTACTTCATGGTTGAGGAGGGCTGGTTTCCCATAAAAAAACTCCTTGAGCCTGCACAACAAAGCCTTTTACTCAGCAAGGGTGCAGGTAGAGGGGGTATAAGATGATGACTTTCTAGGAAGTCTCTCAATCGTAGCGAAAAACCAGACATTTGGGGAAGTGCAAAATTTCAGATTTATGGAAAACATCTCCGTGAATATCACCAAAGTGCAACGAGGACGACGATACAGAGCAACATTTGGTGAAAGTCAGTGCTTTAACAGAGGGTACAAGGCTCCAAATACCATCAGAAGTGGAGCACAGACCACCACTGTTATGGCAAAAAGAACCAGCAGCGGGGGAGAATCGGTCATGGTAAGAAACCACTTCGGGAAACAAGCAACCGCTTCCTCTGTCGATCGCTTCTCTTTTCTATCGTTGGCTAGCATGGGCATCTCCTTTGGCTATGATCAAAAGATACACCACCTCCTATGACATAGAATGTCATAGGTAAAAAACTATTGGAAAATTCAAAGAATATGCAAGCTATTTAGAGCTTTTCAGCTTCTTTTGCCATAGCAGATACTGCATCCTTCCAGGCCTGTACAAACTGGGGAGGGGCAACAGGTATTGCGGCAGAACCAAAGGAGAGGATCTGAGAGAGAATCTCCTGCAGATTTGCAACAGGCACCGTTACTTCCAGACCTTGCCTTCCATCGCGGGAGACAGGGCGGATCATCTGATCCTTATGCCAGGTCTGTGTTGCCAAGGCATTGCTTGCCCATCCAAAGACACAGAAGGTGACAGGGATGCTCTGTTTTCCCATAAAGATACCAAATCCCCCATGGATGAAACTATCAAGTTCCTCTTCTGTGTATTGGCTCTGGAAGTGATCACCTTCGATAGGTTCAATCTTCTCTATCCTGGAGAGGTGAAACGTGCGCAGCTCCTTGTTCTGACGGTCGAAAGAGAGCAAGTACCACCTCCCACTGTAGTTTACCAGGCGCAGGGGTTCAATATGCCTGTTCGACCGTTCTCCCTTGGCGTTACGATAGCCCAGTGACATCCTCAAATCACCCTTCATGGCTGAACATATCTTATTGAAGACCGTGTAGTCCGGCCAATCCTGTACCGGGGTGATGAAGACTATCTTGTCGGAGAGGCTTTTGTAGCTCTCCTCCAGACCGCTGTCCAATCCATCACTAACCATATCTGTTATGACAGAGAGTGCTCCCTGCGATTCAGCCAAGCTTCGGAAGATGGCATTGAGCACCAGCATCCGTTCATTTGTATTGCTCATCATGGAGTACTCTGCGGTATAGACATACCCCTTCTCTTTGGTCTCATAGACCAAAGGGGCCTCCAGGGTATCGCGCAGATACTCCATGTCACGCATCACCTGACGTTTGGATATTTCAAACTTCGAGGTCACCTGTGCAGTACGTACCTTTCCATCTTCAAGGATTTTTCTGTTGATGTAAAATATTCTCTCTATCTGGCTCATGGAGAAGAGTATAGCAAGAAATTGGAGGATATGTGCAAGAAGAACACTTGAGCCGGACTACAATCATGAGCCGTCAAACAAAAACAACTCACTGCAAAGTATACATGACTGCTATTTCATGCCTATCAGATAAGGCTAAGAGAAGATTTGGAAAAAGGGAAAATAGGAAAGAGGGCAAACTTGTAGTACCACTTCAAAAAGCAAGACGGCCTCCATGGGGAGACCGTCTTGCAGTAAGTAAAATCTAACAATACGAAAAACTACTTGGCAGCTCTGAGGTCAGCTTCCAGGTGATCGAGGAAGGTAGCGAGCTCCTTGGGGAGATGATCGCCAAACTTCGGATAGTGGTTGGTACGGATGTCTGCGACCTCTTCCAACCAGCCATCGATATCGACTTTGAGCAGTTCCTTCATGTCCTCTTCGCTAATACCGTCAGGACGATCGATTGCATCAAGGGTAGGCATGATACCGATCGGAGTCTTAACAAACTTTGCAGTCCCTTCACAGCGCTCGAACACCCACTTCAGGACACGGCTGTTCTCACCGAAACCGGGCCAGAGCCACTTGCCTTCGTCAGTCTTGCGGAACCAGTTGACGTAGAAGATCTTAGGAAGCTTGTCCTGGTCCGGTGCTGCATGGCCTACATCCAACCAGTGCTGGAAGTAGTCACCCATGTTGTAGCCACAGAAGGGCAACATGGCAAAGGGGTCACGTCTGATAGTACCGGCCTTGACATCAAGGGCAGCGGCGGTGACTTCGGAACCTACAATGGAACCGAGGAATACGCCATGGCTCCAGTCATTGCTCTGGTGTACCAGAGGAATGGTGTGTGGCCTTCTGCCACCGAAGAGAATTGCACTGATGGGCACACCCTTGGGGTCTTCCCATTCAGAAGCGATACTTGGGCACTGTGAGGCAGGAGCGGTGAAACGTGCATTGGGATGGGCAGCAGGCTTCTGGCTCTTGTCAGTCTTGTCCTGAACCCATTCGTTGCCGTTCCAGTCGATCAGCTTGCCAGGTGCATCATAGCCGATGCCTTCCCACCATACATCATTGTCCTCAGTAAGGGCGACGTTGGTGAAGATGGTGTTGGAAGAAGCGGAGACAAGGGCATTGTAGTTGGAATCTGCTGAAGTGCCAGGGGCAACACCAAAGAACCCAGCTTCTGGGTTGATGGCATACAGCTGGCCGTCAGAGCCGTACTTCATCCATGCGATGTCGTCTCCGACAGTCTCTACCTTCCAACCGGGGACGGTAGGAACAAGCATGGCGAGGTTGGTCTTACCACAAGCTGAGGGGAATGCTCCGGTCAGGAAGCGACTCTTGCCCTCAGGGCTGGTGATCTTGAGGATGAGCATGTGCTCAGCAAGCCAGCCTTCATCACGTGCAAGCACGGTGGCGATTCTTAGGGCGAGACACTTCTTTCCAAGCAGGGCGTTCCCGCCGTAGCCCGAACCATAGGACCAGATCTCTCTGGTTTCTGGGAAGTGAGAGATATATTTGTCCGACATAGGAGCACATGGCCATTTGCCTTCATCAGTCTCACCTTCAGCAAGAGGCTTGCCGACAGAGTGGTAACAAGGGACGTAGTAGCCATCGGTGCCAAGGACGTCAAGAACCTTCTTGCCAACACGGGTCATGATCATCATGTTGGTAACAACGTAGGCACTGTCTGTAAGCTCAACACCAATCTTGGAGATGTCAGAACCGATAGGACCCATGGAGAAAGGGATCACGTACAGGGTACGGCCTTTCATACATCCACGATAGAGGTCAGTCATCTCTTTTTTCAACTGGGTGGGATCCATCCAGTTATTGGTCGGACCGGCGTCTTCTTCCTTCACGGAAGAGATGTAGGTGCGTTTTTCTACGCGTGCTACGTCGGAAGGATCGGAGAGAAACAAAACACAACCAGGCTTTTTGGCGGGATTCAATCTCGTCGCTACACCACTGTTTATCATAAGCTCAATAAGTTCATCGTACTGGGAAGAACTTCCGTCTGCGATCACAATGGCGTCTGGGGTTGTGAGTTCTGCATACTCTTCAATCCACTTTTTAAGTCCAGCATGTTTAATGTCATTGACGTTCATGGACTACTCCTTATCATCTTAGAAATACAGCAACTCTTCATTAAATGGAGAGTTGCTCATCAATGACGGTACAGGTTTTTTTAATCTTTATCAATACGGTTGGTATTCAAGTTTTGAGAATTTCTACTATTTTTTGCATTTGGTTTTTTCTAGAACATCGTCCCATGGAAACGTGAGTTGAAACTCAAATACAACTCTGGGGGGACATCATCCGGAATATCCAGAAGGAAATCAGAAATCCTCTTGATCTTATCCTTCAAGGAGTCTTTCTTATTTAGTTGCGCCTCCTTAAGGGCCTCCAGACTCTCCTGAATAATTAGGTGGGAGTTCTTCACCTCCTGCAACGCCATCTTGTAGCGCTGGCTAAGGTCAAGAATTATCTGACGTGTCTCATCGGGGTGCGCCTTGATAAAAGAGGGGAAGGAGGCCTGGGAAATCTCTACAAGCACACAGTCAGTCAAGGCAACGGCTGTGGAATTTCTGGGATCCTCTTCAAACAGCCCCATCTCGCCAAGGCTCGATCCCGCCAGTGAGATTTCCGAGATCTGAAACTGTTGTGGCGTCTGATAGTTAAGGTAGAGCCCCACCTTCCCTGAACGAAGGAGGAACATGGTGGAACAAGGCTCCCCTTGCTCGTAGATGACCGTACCCTTAGATAATTCCAGCATCTTGTCTCCTGCATCTTCTTTGTTTGGCATCAGAGCCCTCCTCGTTTTATAAGATACTTGAAGTATACTATCCCACCTAGGGTGCATACAAGAGGTTGTATTTTGCTTGCTCAGTGATATTTCTGTGATACACTTGGTCATCATGAAATCACAAACACCCATCAGCAAAAAAGAAAAATTTGCATACGGATTCGGGAACTTCGGTCAAAACATGTTGTACAGCCTCATGGCTAACTTTTTGCTCTTCTTTTATACCGATATCTTCGGTATTCTACCAGCTGTTGCAGGAACCATCCTCCTCCTTGCAAGGCTCTGGGATGCCATCAACGACCCACTGATGGGTATGGTTGCTGACCGGACACGGAGCCGATGGGGCAAATTCCGCCCCTACCTGCTGTTCACCCCTATCCTCTTCGTACCGTTTGCCGTAGCCTCCTTCAGCGCCCCCGCCTTAAGCATGGGAGGCAAGATAGCATGGGCGACCATAACCTACATTGCTTTCGGCATGATCTACACAGCAAGTGATGTACCCTTCTGGGCGCTCAGCAGTGCCATAACCGACGACACCAACGAGCGCAACAGTGTGGTTACCTACCCCCGTTTTTCAGCTACTATCGCAGTTGCAATTGCAACATTGGCAACCCAGCCCTTGATCTTCCTCTTCTCCCGAGCAGGCAAACCAGCCGCTGGCTACCAGATGACCGCCTTTATCTACAGCGTGCTTACTGTTGCCTGCTTTATCGTAACCTTCCTGTTTGTCAGGGAGCGGGTCCAACCAGTCAAAGATGAAAAAAGTCACTTCAAGGACATATTCACCATCTTTGGCAGCAACAAGCCCCTCATGCTGGTTATCATAAGCGGCTTCTTCACTGGCATCGGGCAGACAGCGAAGCTGGCCATGCTCATTTACTATGCAAAGTACAATCTCGGCAACGAGCTACTCTATACCCTGTTCGCCGGTATAAATATCCCCTTCATCCTAATCGGAATCTCGACTGTCCCCTATTTCAGCAGACGGTATGGCAAGAAGGCAACCTGCATCGGATACTACACCATATATGCCCTGGGATCATTGGGCTTCTTCTTTGTAGGATGGGAAAACTTTCCCCTCCTGCTTGTTTTCAACTGCATCAGTAGCCTTGGTATGGCAAGTCCCCAGGTGATACAGACCGCCATGATAGCAGACACCATCGAGTACGGCGAACTGAAAACCGGCAAACGCACTGAAGGTACCATCTTCTCCAGCCAGACCTTCCTTGCAAAGCTTACTGCAGCTGTCACCTCTGTCATGATCGCAACCTCCTTGGCGGCAGTCGGATACCTTCCCAATGTGATTCAGCCTGAAGCGGTTCTGAAAGGCATCCATGCACTGACAGCCTTCATTCCGTTCTTCAGCAGCATCCTGGGCATCATCCCCATAGCCCTCTACCCCCTTACCGAAAGCGTCCACTCTGATATTGTGAAGCAACTTCACGAAAGGGCCCGACTAAACACTCCCGGTAGTTCAGATTGACACGATAGGGTAGCACCGCTACCCTATTCCTTGGAGATTACACGAACAGATCTCCAAAGGATGTATTATGACTGAATTAGCACTGCCCGCAGGTTCTCTTCAAGCGGCCTTGGTTGCCTTCAACGAGGGTGCCGATGCTGTATACCTTGGCATGCGCAATTTCTCTGCAAGAAAAGAGGCGACAAACTTCAGCCTTGAGGAACTATCAAAGCTCAAACAACTGGCAAACGAACAAGATAAAAAAATCTATGTAGCGGTAAACACCCTCATCGATGACTCCCAGCTTCCCGAGATCCTCAAGACCCTGCGCCAGATCGCCTTTATCGGATGTGACGGTATCATCGTCCAGGACCTTGGCGTAGCACGCCTGATACAGAAAGAGTTCCCCTCCCTGTCCCTGCATGGAAGCACCCAGCTTTCCGTGCATACCATCGAAGGGGTGCGCGAACTAGAGAGGCTGGGCTTTACCCGCGTTGTCCTTGCCAGGGAACTTACCCTGGAGGAGATTCAGAAGATACGTGACGCTTGTCCCGACATTGAGCTGAAAGTATTTATCCATGGTGCTCTCTGCTATGGCTTTTCTGGCCTCTGCACTGCCAGCGAACAGCTCTGTGGCAGGAGTGCCAACTGCGGAGCCTGTGCACAGATATGCCGATCATGGTTCTCCCTTGAGACAGACCCGAGCCAGAGTACCGCCCTCTCTCCTACCCCAAAGGGGAAAGAGACCGGCTGGTATTTCTCCATGAGCGACCTCAAGGCGGGGGATGTTGCAAAGAAGCTGGATGAGATGGGTATCGACTCCCTCAAGGTTGAAGGAAGGATGAAAGGGCCTTCCTACACCTTGGCAGCCTCCAAATACTACAGGGCCGTCCTTGACGGAACTGCCAGCGAGGAAGAAAAACAACTGCTTGATGAAGCTCTCTCGATTGTCTTTGCACGAAGGCAGACCAGAGGCTGGCTTGCCGACTACGGACGGACCGGACATACCTTTGAGGTCCGCACAGCCCCAACACTGGGAAGCACCAGCTATCCCAGTCACCGTGGGATTCCAGCAGCCCAGATAAAGGTCGTCAAGAAAGACTATGCTATCGTGACTGCCTTACATGACTTGGCTATCCGAGACGGGCTTATGTTCTTCACAAAGGGCACCAAAGACCCCATCGAGGCTGTCAAGTTCAGTTTGAGCGGCATCTTCGACCAGAATGGACGAAGCCTCTCCACCGCCTATAAGGGAACGACTGTAGAAGTTGACCTCCCACAGAAAGGCCCTCTTCCCCATGCAGGGGAGACACTGTACCTCATCAGCTTGCATGACCAGAATCCCGCTCTCCTGACTGAGAGCATCCCCACAACCAAGTATCCCCTCGATACTGTGGTTGAAGTACAGGAAAAAGATCTGATCCTGACCACTGTCTTTGAGGGGAAGACCATCTGCCACACCTATGAAATCGAAGTGGCTGAGGCAAAGAAAGAGCAGGATCTGCAGCAACACCTGGAGAATGTCTTCAGCCAGAGCGACACCTCCTACTTTGGCCTGGGATCGATCACCTACGAAAACAAGACAGGGCTGGAGGACAAGCAGGTATTCCTTCCTCTTTCATGGTTGAAAGCCATCCGCAGGGACTGGTATGCCTGTCTGGACAATGAACTTGCACGTTGGATGACCGAGGATGCCGCACTCCAACCGGAAATGACAAAAACTGAGAAGGAAATCTTGCCAGCCAGGGAGACCCTGTGCACCAAGGATGGGCTTCCGTATCTTGATATCTCCACCCTTGCCAAGCAGTTTTCCGACAAGAAGAAGCCGGAAGGGATCCTCTTCTTTGAGGGCGACAAGTTCTACCTCCCACTCTCCCCTGTCATGTTCGATGAAGAGCAGTTCTTCAAGGATCTCAACACTGTCATCACATACCTGGGGATAGAGGGATACCTCGAAAGGACGCGCATAGGCTTGAACAACATCGGCCAGCTCAACTGGGCAAGGATGCAAAAGAATGTATCCTGTTTCTTCGATATCTATCTCCCCTTAGGAAATAGTGAGAGTGCAAAGATGGCTCTCGATCTCTTGCCGGATCTTGCCGGTGCATACCTTTGGATGGAACATGACTATTTTGAGGTAGGCAGATGGCCTTTCACCCCCACAAAGGTCGGGCCAGAATTCTCACCACCTCTCTTTATCAGCCGCAGTTGTTTCAGACATGATTCTCTGATGCTCAGCTGTGAGGGATGCCCGCTGAAGGGTTCCTGGTATGTAAAACAGCAGAATCATCGCTACCATGTGATGGTGAATGACTGTATCACAACAGTTGTCAAAGCATAGGTGCTGACTGTTCAAACATAGGCAATACAAAACAGCAACCCTCTTGTTGGAGCAATCCAACAGGAGGGTTTCTTTGTAGATATATTTCCTGCTTGTGTTTTGGTTTTATGTTTTTGTGTTTGTTTGCTTCCCTGCAAAGAGCGCTTGAAAGGGAGGGAACTGATAGGCGATGGGAAAAGCAAGCTCGCCTCGACTTTCCATCGCTTGCAACTGGGCAAAGGTAACCCACTTGGCAGCCACAGTCTCATCTGTCTGCAGGACAATCTCTGAAAGGTCGACTTTTTTGCGGACAATAAAGATATCAACAAAGGATGCAGCCTTGCGGGTTGTTCCCAAAAAGGTAATCTCGTCTGAAGATGCAACAATACCTGTCTCTTCGCGAAGTTCGCGGAGAGCTGCATCAAGGCTAGCCTCCCCAGAATGGACAGAACCTGAAGTACTTTCCCAGAGATTGGGCATAAGGTGTTTCTGAGGGGAACGAAGGGTAAGCAGTATCTGAGACCGCTCATTGATAGTCCATACCGAAACCACCACATGGTAGAGACCATCAGGGATGGCAATTCCTCTCTGGTGGACTAAGCCCAGGGGTTTCCTTTCATTGTCGTAAAGGTCAAATAGTTCTGGCATACTGGAAACTTAGCAAATCCGTTCCTCTTTCTCAAGATAAAGACCAGGTACATAATAATCATACTCAGAGGAAGTAAAAGAACCAGAAGAATCAAAAATATGGAAACGAAGATACAGACAATCAAGAAGACCACCAGATCCTAAAGACCTGATACCATGCGGGAAAGGAGTATATTCCCTTGAATACACAACGACTTATTGATGATAGAACCTATCGAGAATACTGATCAAATAGAAAGCTCCTATTGGCAAGGCCAACAAGAGCTTTCTTACTTGAAATAGGTTATTATGCAGACTAAATCAGGTTGAACCGCTTCACAAAGGCTTCTGCATTCTGGATTGATCCACCAGCGGCACCCTTGACGATATTGTTTACCATCAATAGGAATCCAATCTTCCCGTTCTTCTTCTTCAGGCGACCGGTATAGACAACCATCCCTCTGGGATTTCCCCAGAAAGCATACTTGGGTTGAGGGAACGTAGGGTCAGAGCCATACTCTACCGGCTGGTCGGGGGTAGAAGGGAGATCATTCACGACTTTGAAGTCGTTCCAATCCTTGATGACATCCTCTACCTCAACATTCTGCTCCAAGTCCAACCAGACAGCTTCCAAGTGGCCGAACATCACGGGGACTCGAACAGTGAAGGCATAGACTTCAGGATCGATGGAGAGGATCTTCTTGATCTCCTTCTCAATCTTCTCTTCTTCGCCCTTGATAAAGGGGATGCAGTTGTCTGTTATATCAAAGGAAGAGAGCCCTGGGTATCCTGCTCCGCTGACACTCTGGTAGCTGTGCAACATGATATTCTTGATACCATACTTCTTCAACGGGGCGATCGCCATGGCCAAACCTGTGGTAACACAGTTTGCGTTGGTCACGACAAACCCTTTTTCAGGGTACCCCTGATCCTTGATAAGGTCGAGGGTGTCGAGGTTAGCCTCAGGAATGAGGATGGGGACGTTGCTATCGTAGCGCATGGCCGCTGCATTGGAAAAGATGTAAAACCCATTGTCCCTAAGCTGTGGCTCGGCCTCACGGGCGACCTCGGCGGGGAGAGCGGAGAATACGATTGATACCCCGGCTTCCTTCATTGCTGCAAAGTTAAATTCCTTCACTTCGATATCGCGAATATTTTTTGGCATCTCAAAAGGCATCACCCAATGGACCGTCGAGGCATATTTGAGACCTACTCGTGCTGCTGATGCTGTGGCGTACGCCACTTCAAACCAAGGGTGGTCTGAAAGCATCGACATGAATACCTGACCCACTGCCCCTGTTGCGCCCATTACTGCTACTTGTATTTTCTTGTCCATGTACATTTCTCCCAATCGGATACCTATCCGTCATGAATTCCACTAAAGTAGTTGAACTTTACTGGTTTTTTGGAAGATATTCAATAGTTTTAAACAAAAATGTATTCTTTTTAACAGATTGTTATTATATTAACACTCGAGTTTACCATAATGAACAGCGTCATTTGGCGTTTTCCTTCTTTCCAAACTGCACAAACCTATCGACTGGCATCGTGAAGGCTATCCCGTTACCCTCTTTCTGCATGAAGGGAATCGCAGTTATTGCACCGAGGACTCTTTCAGATATGTCCCTTTCCACAAGTATAAGTAGCAGTTCCTTTTCCGGAACCAAACTTGCCCCAAAGAATGTAAGGTCATCCGGCTTGCTGGTGCCCCTTCCATCGACGATGGTCCCACCACCGGCTCCCGCCTTTCGGGCGACGTCCATGACATCATCAGCATATCCACTGTTACAGATTACCTGGATCAACTCCCAATCGCTATGCATGGTTCGCTCTCCTTCTGTTGTACGTTGCATCCTGTTCACGTAGTTACTCGTAGTAGAAATTGAAGCGCAGATCCCGTGCATGTGTTTTGCATTGCGTATCGCTTCAAATACAGCATCATACTGTTCTTCAAATACCAGGGTCATAAGAATTTCTTTGCGAATATCACCTAGGCAAAGGATGGACATCAGAGAGGTTGTCGCTGTGCCCCGTCCTATAAGGATGGTCCCACCAGGACTTCCTGCCTTTTTGGCTATGGTCATGAGCTTTTCAGCCTCTCCCTTTCCTACGATGGAAATCACTAGGGTGCTATGCATGCTTTAGCTCCTTTCTTCTCTATCTTTGCTTGTTTTCTCTTGTAGAGCAAGCCCAACAGCTGGATGGTGACCAGGGGGGACATAGCCACAAAAGCCACTACTCCGAAGGCATCGGTTGCGGGGTTGCCCCCAATTCCGATCGAGGCGCCAATGGCAAAAGAGAGGATAAACGTCGAACTCATCGGACCAGAGGCAACCCCTCCACTGTCGAAGGCCATGGCAGAAAAAAGAATCGGGGTATTCTTGAGCAGTACCAGTGATAGTGCATAGGTAGGAACCAAGAAGTACCAGATGGATATTCCAGTTACGATCCTGATCATGGACAGCCCTACTGAAAGGCCAACGCCAAGGGCCATGGCAATAAGCATGATAGGCTTACGGATATGGCCATGACTGATGTCCTCCACCTGCTCGACCAACACCCAAACAGCAGGCTCAGCGATGACAGCAACCGCTCCAAAGAGGATACCCACCAGAATAAGGACATTGGAGGAAAGCCCTCCCAACCCTTCCCCAAGGGCAAATCCTACTGGCATGAACCCCCCATGGGCTCCGGCAAAGAAGAGCACGAGGCCGACAAAGGCATAGATGATACCGACTATCATACGTCCCAATTGCCTGGCTGGCATCTTCACAAGGAATATCTGGTAGAGGGCGAATATGAACAGAAGCGGAAGCAAGGAGAAAAACACATCCTGTCCCATTTCAAGGAAGAGGGGAATGAAGTTTCCCGACTCATACAGAAGGTCCATTCCCTGGGAAAGGGAACCCTCATTATTGGGGTTGCTTATCCCCAGCAGCAACACTGCAAGGATAGGCCCGATGGAGGCGAAGGCCAGAAAGCCAAAGTTGTCCGCCTCCTCCTGCTTCTTCTGGACTCTGGCCACACCAATGCCTAGTGCCAAGATAAAGGGGGTTGCCATGGGGCCTGTGGTGGCTCCTCCGCTATCGAATGCAACGGGAACCAGGGCTGGGTCTGAGAAAATGGCCAGCACAAACAGCATGACGTAGAATATGACAAACATCCATTTCAATGAAAGTCTGAAGATGACCCTAAGAAATGCAATAGAGACAAACAGGCCCAATCCAACTGCAATGAGGGTGATGAGGACAGTAGCGTTGATGCTGGAGTTCACACTTGCCACTTGGGACGCAAGCACACTGATGTCAGGCTCAGCAAAGGTAATGACAAAGCCGACAACAAGGCCTGTTCCCAACAGCAGTGGCAGGTTTTTCCTGGCGGTGACTGTCGAGCCTATCTTCTCGCCAATCGGAAGCAGACCGACCTCTGTTCCCAACAGAAACAGTGCAAGCCCTACTATTACCAAGGCACCCCCGATAAAGAAGGAGGATAGCTGTCCAATGCCCAAGGGAGAGACAAAGAGATGTAAGATCGTAACTATAAGGGAGATGGGAAGGACGGAAGTGCCAACTTCCTTCAGTTTATGAAACAGTTCCATCCATAGCCTCCTGACCTACTACAGAAAAAAGACTCCTTCCCTGGAGAAGGTAGTTCCTCATAGCACATAACTACTTTTATTCCCAAACAATACAATTCTTCATCTTGTAAGGTCAAGACTCTATTTGACACTTGATGAAACCCTTTGGATAGAACCAGCAAAATATGAAAAACCCTTCAGTAAACAGTAAAAACCCCTATTGGCACTTGACTTAAACAGTTTCAATCCGTATGATTCGTTCTGTTATTGCCTTGGGGGTGTAGCTCAGTTGGCTAGAGCGTTTGAATGGCATTCAAAAGGTCAGGGGTTCAATTCCCCTTACCTCCACTTAGAGGGTCGTTGTTTAAGCAACGGCTCTTTTTTTGTTGCGATCAATCAGCTAATTCCCCATAGGCAGCTTCATGCCTTTGGAATGCCTTCTTTGAAACAGCCAGCACTACTTCATCAGGGAGTCCTTCAGTAGAGGCTCTATGTCCTTTGGGTAGGATCAAGTGATACGAAGTACTTCTTCCCCCTGCCTCAGATCTCTTGAGAATCCCCTTTTCAATCAGATCCTTGATATCACGCATAGCCGTATCATGGCTACATTTGGTAAGCTTTGCCCACTTCTGGGTAGTCAGGTCCCCATAGAAATCAGTTGTGAGCCGTCGAATCATGCTTTGTTGCCGTTCATTGAGAGGGAGCTTATCGATAGTATGATAAAATTGTTGGACCTGCAATATTTTCTCAATAGTCTCTAGGACTTCCTGCAAGGCATCCCTGATTCGCTGTAGATACCATACTATCCAAGGCGTACATTCCATAGAGGCTGTTTGCGCTTCATGCAGTTGTTGGTAATACTCCTGTTGTCGTGTTTTTAACTGCTTTGAGATACTGAATAGCACCAGGTTGCTGGTGTTGCCTTGATTCAACACATATTCAGTAATTGATCGGGCCAGTCTTCCATTTCCATCCTCAAATGGGTGAATCGTAAGAAACCAAAGGTGTGCGATAGCACTCTTCACTGTAGATGGCAAGTTACTTGGTTCATTGATCCAAGACAAGAAGGTTTGCATAGCTTGGGGAACCAATGTAGCTGGCAACGCATCTAGCCAGACTTTCTGGTTCTTATAAGAACCGGAGACTACCTCGATAGGACCTGTTCTGTACCTACCAGATTGCAGAGCGAACGGGCCACTCCGCCCTTGGGGAAATAATCTGGTATGCCAAGCAAGTACCCTCCCTTCAGTGAGTGGAGATGCTGCATTGCCAAGCGCATCAAGGAGGTTTTCAACGACTCCCTCCACATGAGGTCCACTCATTTTCATCGAAGCATTGGGAACTTGAAGCCTTCGACATAGAGAGGTATAGATGTGTAGCTCTTCTAACATCTCGCCCTCTATTTTGTGAGAGTTATGAATTTCAACTGACAGAATATGTGCTTCCAACTCTTTGCTTTGCACAAAGCCTAATTGAGAGCTAAGGGCCTCTACTTTTCCTTGGAGATGTGTAACCTCAGTCAAGAGAGGAAAGAGACTTGCTGGATTATATGAGAAGCGAGGCCAATCTTTGTGTTGCCAGATGTATGTGCTCATACTCCAACTGTAAAAGGTTTGCGTAGATTAAGCAAGCTATTCTACGCATGATTTACTGATATTATGCGTAGAATAATCCTAGTAATCTACGCACATAGCAAACAAACCCCCTCACACTTAGGATACTACCAAGAACTTGCCATTTGCCTACCCTTTTGCCATCATAAGAAGCTCTTTGGCCACACGTTCCATCTTCTCCATCTCGTTGATAGCTACTCTCTCTTCGGTGCTATGGGCCTTTTCGTATCCACAGCCAAGAAGCACGGCATCAAGGCCTTTGCCCCTGAGGATGTTCACATCACTGCCGCCACCGGTGGGTATTGCATGCATCGGGAGGTTGAGACGGGAACATGCCTCTTTGAAACGGGAGAGTGCCTCAGATCTTTCAATACGGTACCCTTCATACGAGACTTCACTATCGAGGACGTAACTGCCACCGCCTTGCCTGCAGGCTTCAGCACAACAGGCTCTTACCTCTTCGACCTGTTGGAAGGCCCTTTCTTGCTCAAGGCTGCGGATCTCCATGTGTACCTCAACCCGGTCACACACCACATTGGTGCTCTCGCCCCCATGGATCGATCCGATATTTGCAGTCGTATTTTCATCGATTCGAAGCAGCCTCATGGCAGAGACGGCTTTTGCGGCAAGGCTGATCGCACTGATCCCAAGTTCTGGTGACACCCCGGCATGTGCTGCCTTGCCTATGAACGTCAGGCTAAGGTCCAACTTGGTGGGGGCCTGGATGATGACAGTTCCTACAGGCCGGCCCGTATCAAAGACAAAGACTTGCTGCAGCTGCCCAAGCAATGCGGATCCCAGGTTCTTGGCACCCAACAGGCCTCTCTCCTCTTCAACGGTAAACAGGATACCAAATGGTCCAAACTGATGCTTCTGTTCTACCAACAGCAGAACCAGTGCGACACCAATCTTGTCATCTGCACCCAAGGCTGTGGTGCCATCACTGCAGATCACCCCATCTGCAAGGGTGGCTTTGACCCCAACAGCAATGGGCACCGTATCCAAGTGACAAGCAAAGGTCAACGGAGGGTTATCCTTGCAGTTGACAAACGCCAGGACATTGCCAAATTCGTCCTGCTGGTAAGCGACCCCATGCATGTTCAACAAGTCCAGGACATGACAGCGCAGCTGTTGTTCCTTCCCGCTCGGGCTGTCGATGCAAACAAGATCCAAAAACAATGAGACAAGACGATCTTCCATGATACCTCCAAAAAAATACCTTACAGGGCCAGACGCAATATCTTCAACACATCTTCTGTCTTAAGCTTCATCAGAGCCCCTAAAGGATACATGCCACCACCGGTGGCAGCTTGTGCAATCAGAGGCAGCTGATCACCTTTGATTCCAATGTCCCTCAGGCATACCGCAAGCCCCAGGCCCTGATAAAAAGCCTTCAGGGAAGCGACCAGACGCTTGAGGACCTCATCAAAGGCCGCTAAGGGAAGCTGGATATTCCAGACCCGACTAGCATACTGCAGAAACCGCTCGCTGTTGAACGGTGCGACATACTGCATCCAGGCAGGAGTCAGGACAGCCAAGCCTGCGCCGTGGGCGACATCACAAAAGCCACTGAGGGCGTGCTCGATCATATGGCATGCCCAATCCCCTCCTCCCCGCCCACGGTCCAGCAGCTGGCTGTGGGCAAGTGTCCCGGCCCACATGATTTCTGAACGGTACTCGTACGACTTGGGATGAGCCAGCACCAAGGGCGCTTTCTCAAGCACGTGCACCATTGCCGCTTCAAGCAGCCTATCAGAGAGCGCATTTCCACCATTAGGGGAGAAATACCGCTCCTGAAGATGGGACAGCATGTCACTGCAGCCACAGGCAGTCTGATAGGCAGGAAGGGTGAAGGAGAGAGTGGGGTCAAGCAAAGAGACGCTAGGGACCAATGCGGAACCACTTGCGATCCGCTTGATGCCTGAATAGGTATCAGCTATCACACAGGAGTCTGAGGTCTCCGACCCTGAAGCCGGAATGGTCAAAGCCACCACCAGGGGCAAGGCCTTGGCGATAGGGACATACTGTTCAAAGTGCCTGCTCCAAAATTGATCTTGCCTAGAAGATGCCAGATAGGCGGCAAGGGCCTTGGCCGTATCGATGACGCTACCTCCACCCAAGGCGAGCAAACAATCCACCTGTTCTTCCTTTGCTTTCTTAGCCAAGGAGAGGACAGAGTCAAATTTGGGATTCGGCAGTACGCCCCCTCCACTGACAACCTGACATTGTGCATCCTGTAGGCATTTCTCTACCCGAAGGTAAAGCCCACTGTCGACCACAGAAGCCCGCCCGTATATCACCATCACTACAGTGCCGAGGGTGCGTACAGCTTCCCCCACCCTATCCACAACATCTTTTCCAAAGGCTATACGGGTCGGAAATGATAGCTCAAAGTTCTCCATGTTTCAGTTCTCCTTTCTGCATACTCAAGATCAAAACGCCGCCAAGCAGAAGGCTACAGACCACCAACAACCACTTAGGGCTCTGTGCATACAAGAGAGTTGTCAATTTGATAAAGACAATCCCCAGGATTGAAGAGAGGAGGAACGAACTGGCAAATACTGCAGTACGGTGTTCCCCATGGGTCTCCACGGCAAGGACTACATCAGCTAAGGTTTTCAGCACCCCATATGCAAGGGAGATACAAATGACGGCCACCAGAGGGAAGGCCAGCCCACCTTTTGGTCCGAAAAACAACAGGGCAAAGCCCACGAAGGATACCAGTACTGCGTAGATGGCATAGGTGTAGTAATTCTTCCTCTTCAACCTTGGGTTGACAATAACCATAGCCAGCAAAGTGCCAAGCGAATACACCCCCCCGACCAAAGAGACAGCCGACGGTGAAATGCGGATAAAATCAATGAAGAACGGGGCAAATAGGAGACTGGCTGTTGTCCCGAGGGAAAAGTAGACATAGATGAGGGCGTTGATGATCATGGCCCGAAGCAGGGTGGGTTCGCCCTTGATATCCTCATAGACCGTACGATAGACCCTGAAGAAACGGGATACTGTCCAAAAGCGCCCCTCAACCTTCATGCGCTTTCGGACGACCACTCCTGTTGGGGTCTCTTTAATGAGGACATGCCGGATGAGAGCCTGGAATGTCATGCTGATGACAGCAAAGAGCAAAAAGAATTCTTCTGTCCGTACGACCCCCCAGGTTAGGACCAGCATTCCAGCGAGCGGGGTAAGCAAGCCTGTAGCAACCAGAATCACATTGAACAGGTTCATTGAGACGACACTGTTGTGTTCCGAGGCATCCTCGATCATCACCAGGTAAAACCCTACGCTCATGATACGATTCATGCCCGTAAGGGCCATTGCGATTAGGGCCACCTCATACAGAGGCCAGACAAGGAACAGGAGAGCTGGAAGGACAGAGGAAAGCAGGTCAAATATCAGGGTTGCCCTCTTGCGTCCAAGCCTATCCACAAGGGGGGAGGCTGCAAAGGAACTGGCCAGGGCCGCTATGTTCGAGACAACCATCAGGTTACCGATGTGCACATCTGATAACCCGGCCTCCTTGAGATAGAGGCTGAGGTAGAACATGTAGAAGGTAAAGGGGATGGCCCAGAGGGGGAAGAGTGAAGTACATATCCTTGCATTCCGCTCCTGTTTGGCTAGATATTTTCTCACCTGTCATTACCTTCTCAGATTTACCAACTGCCTTGAAAGGGAGTCTAGCTCTAGGTTGTTGACCATATATACTGTCTTGACAACAGAAGTGGGAATACTCGATTCAGGATCATATGCCCTGCTCAAAGCTCCTACCAGGGCCGCAATGGTATCAGTATCACCGCCGACGCTTGCAGCAAGACAGATTACTTTGAAAGTCTCTCCAGGATAGGCGAGGAACAAGGCAAACACCGCAGAAAAGACATCAGCAGACTCCAGTCCTGTCCCGAGGACGGAGAACAGGAAGTCCAGAAGCTCGCCATCAGCAGGTTTAGTCTTCAGATACTCCCTCACAAACACAAGTCGTGCAGTGCTGGAAGCTCCACAGCCTTGATAGGGAGCCTTATCCAGGCCGTACCGGCCACCCTCAAGGGCAGCATCAACAATTTGGTCAACAGAACCCCCTTCCATGGCAGCATAGACAGCACTTGCGTAGGCACAGGCAGCCTCTAGAGCCTGACTGGTATAGTGAGTAGGGATTAGGGCCATTACCACCATCTCCAGCATCTTCCTCTGATCAGAGCCTATGGCAGATGCATAGAGCACAGGAGCAAGGGTCCTCATCAGACCACCGCATGTCGTGCCTCCCTTCCCCGCTTCCTTGGGGTCTGAGCCCTCCCTTATAGAGCGCAAGGCCTTCAACGAGCTGGGGCCGATGTACCGTTTCGCAACTGCATCCGACTCTTCAATCCAATTCAGCAAAGCCTCCACTGTCGAGTGAACCGATACCCCCTCCTTGAGGTACTGCTGCAGCAAAGCCAAGGTCTGTTCAGTGTCATCGGTTACCGTCCCCTTTCCCAGGTCCGAATGGTGGGCGGACAAACGACTGTCCACCAAATCGGTAACATCCCCAAGGGTGGAAACGATCTCGGACCGGGTCATAAACTCGGTACCCATTCCCAGGGCATCCCCTACAGCAAACGCTTCCAGGATTGCTACAATCTGCTTCGAGGTAATCATACGAGGCTCTGCAACACTGCAAAATCTCTGCGCAGTTTAGCCGGAATATCACTCAGATAGTGACGATACGCAGGTTCGAGGGTGTAATAGCCGGTATACCCCTTTGCCTTGAGCAGGGCAAACACCTCGCTCCAGGGGATCTCACCCATCCCGATGGGCAAATGCTTTTTCTGGTTTCCAAAATCACTAAGATGAAGATGACACGGAGCCTTTTCCAAGGCACCGATGAAAGCTAGAGGATCCTCGCCTCCCTCCCTTACCTCCGTGGTGTCCACCATGAGACCCATCACCGGCATGTTCCAATCCTTCACATATTGCTCAAGGGTATCGGAATGTTGTCCTACGCCAACAGGATAGTTCTCCATCGCTAGGGTAATGGAACTGTCAGCACACAAAGCCCCCAGATACCGGATATTCTCAATAATCTTCGGTTCAATGATCTGTTTCATCTCTCCCTCATAGGCATTCAAAGGGTGAATGACCAAAAACTCGGTCCCCAGACGCTTGCCAAGCTTCACGATGTCCCGAGAGAGCGCACGCCCTTCCTCCGCCATGGTCGGGTGGGCTGAATAGAGCATGGAGAACATAGCCAGAGGATAGTGGATGGAAGAAACATGAACCTTCGTCCGTTCAAAGCGAGATGCTGCCGATTCATTGACATCAGCAAAACACTGGGGCATCAACTCGGCGTGGGCAAACCCAGCCTGAGCTATAAGGTGCAAAGCATCCTCTGACTCCAGCGGGAAAAGCGCTCCCGTGGAGAATGCATATCTATTTTTGTAGTGTTTCATGGGTACCTCTTTACATTGCGTACAGGGAGGAGAAGCGAACCTTCTCCTCCCTGAATATATGCGGCCTACTGAATCTCCTTAACCAGGGAAGCAGCGGCCTTTTCTAGAGCGGCCTTTGGGGTGAGCACATTTTTCTCAATCTCATCAAGAGCATACCAGAAGAACGAATCCATGGTACCCATCTCCGAGAAGTGGAAGTAGGCCCAGGCGTTGTTCAACTGGTCGAAAGCAACCTTATACAAGGGATTCTCCGCAAGGGCTTGCTTTACAACCGGGGCGGCCAGTGAAGACTTACGTATTGGAAGATATCCAGTAGAAAGTGCAAAGGAGGTGTGGTTCTTCTCCTCCAACAAATACTTCAACAGCTCCCAGGAGGCTTCACTCTTGAATCTATCGTCAGTGAGAATGACACCAACGTTTCCACCCAGAGCGATGGAACGGTTCTTGAAACCAGGCATCATGATGGCACCGAGCTTGAAGCTGGTGTTTCCTTGCCAACGGGAGACCCTGTTGGAAGAAGCTGCGATGAAGGCAAGATTGCCGGCAAGGAACTTCTTCTCTGCATTGTTGTGCTGACCAGCAGGCATCAGGTTTGCATCGATCAGGGATTTCCAGAAGGTGGCCACTTCCACGCCACTGGTTTCTTGGAATGCAGGGACCACCTTGCCATCACTCTTTTGTACTACATCATTACCATTCTGTCCAAGCATCGACTTGAAGAGCCAGACACCGTCAGAGGTATCGAACCCATAGAAATCGGAGCTGTTGTTGATGTTTCCCTTTTGCATTGCAGTCTTGGCAATCTGGAAGAACTCTGCCCAGGTAGCAGGGGGATTCTTCTCGAGATCCAGGCCTGCCTTGGCAGTGATGTCCTTGTTGTAGTAGAGAACCTGACTTGAGATGCCATACGGTACAGCTGCAATCCTCCCTTCGAACATACCGTATTCGAGCATTCCCTTGAAGATGTCATCTAGCTTGAAAGCTGGATCCTTTACCAAGGTTTCCATGGAGTAATCACCACGGCCACCCGTATACAGTTGGCCAGCCGCCATAAGGGCAGCATCAGGGGCATTGCCTGAGAGCAAGGAGGCACTGACCTTGGTTGCTGTGTCAGCATAGCTTCCTGAATAGGTCAGTTCCAGTTCAATATCAGGCCGTGCAACGTCAAAGGCTTTTGCAAGAGCTAAAAATTGCTCTCCGGAAGCACCTCCAATGGCGTACCAGACCTGTAGCTTGACCACTTCCGGCCTGATTGCGGTTTCTTTGGCGGCCTGGGAAAAACCAAGTGCCGTCACAAGTGCGAGCATCAATACAAATACCGTTACTTTTTTCATCATACCACCTCTCTTTTTTTCATGCTTTCAAGCCGGTAAGTGTTATCGACTTGACCAGTTGCTTCTCAAAAAACAAATACACGACCAATACAGGAAAAATTGCCATCACCGACGCCGCCATCATTATCTGGTACTCTGAGGAGGACTCCTGTACCAGATACTTCATGCCGATAGGCAAAGTTCGGTACGTTGCCTTGTTCGTCACGATCAGCGGCCAGGTATAGCTTTTCCAGTGCCCGAGGAATGAGAACAGCATTGCCGTACTTATGGAAGACTTGGAATTGGGGATTACTACATCATAAAGGATGCGGTAATACCCACAGCCATCGAGTTTCGCGCAGTCATAGAGAATCTGCGGAATCGAGGAGAAGAATGATACCAGCAAGAAAATGGTAAAGGCAGCAAATATCTGAGGAAGGATGATTCCCGCATAGGTGTCGATCAACCTGACCTTGCTCACCATCAGGTACAAGGGAATGAGAGTGACGATGATGGGAACAAACATGGTGCTGCGAATCAAGGAGAAGAGGAACTTCTTCCCTGGAAAGTCCAAGGCTACCAGAGCATATGCTGCGGTGACTGAAAGCCCAAGCTGAAGGGCAGTCTGAACCGTAGAAGTAATAATGCTGTTGAAGTAGTACCTGCCAAAAGGAATCATCTCAAAGACTTTCTGGTAGTTGGAGAATTTCCAGCTGCTGGGCAACCATCTGGGAGGATAGGCATAGACATCGGGGACTGTCTTGAAAGCAGAGAGCAACATCCAGACGAAGGGAAAGATCATTGCAACAGAACCGACCAATAAGATCAACAAGGCAGGTATATTTATGCGTTTTAGTGTTCTTGCCATAAGGTTACTCCAGGGAGAGGTGTTTTCGTGCATCCAGTTTTGACTGGATCATCGTCAGGGTGAAGATAATGACAAACAGAATAATCGAAGCACTGCAGGCACGGCCCATGCGTCCACTGGTAAAGGCCGTGTCATAGATGTAGTTCACCATCAAGGCGGTACTGTAGAGCGGGCCTCCCTTCGGAGTCATCACGTTCACTTCGGCAAAGACCTTGAAGGTGTTGATGATACCGATCATCAATACGAAGGAAATGATGGGCCGAAGCAGAGGGAGCTTGATCCGCCAGAGGATCTGATGCGCTTTTGCACCGTCTACCTGGGCCGCTTCAATATACGAATTCGGGATGTTCTGTAACCCTGCAAGGAAGAGCACTACGTTGTACCCCAGACCTTTCCAGATGGAGAACATCACAATGGATAGCAAAGCGGAGTCTTCATGGTAGAGCCACTGGGAGGTCGGGAGCCCCAGAAATGAGAGTATCTGGTTGAAGGGCCCGATGCCCGGATCGAAGAACCAGATCCAAATAAGGCTTGAGGCTACCACAGGAACGACTACCGGAGCAAAGAAGGCTGAACGCAGATACTTCTTCAGGGGAATTCTTGCATCAAGCATCAAGGCGATGCCCAATGCCAGGGAGGTGTCGACGACCAGCTTGAAGGATGCAAAAGCAAACGTATTGCGAATTGCCTTGAAGAACCGATCATCATCAAGCAAATATGCATAGTTGTCCAGCCCATTGAATGGCTTCAAGCCGGTGGTCAGGTTGTAGTTGGTAAAGCTGTAGGCAACAACCTGGACCACAGGGATGATGAACAAAAGGACAATAGCCACCATCGTAGGCAACAGCAATACGATGGCTGCACGTATCTGCTCGGTCTCGTACTTCTTGCCAAAGATTACCGTCCTATGGATGCGGGGAGTATCCTTCTTATCTCTCATGCCTTGCCTCCCTTCGGTTTAAGGGCTCTGACAGCTCCTTGGAGCAAAGAAACATGTACATCCCCTCTCCTGAGAAAGGGATTGCCATCTATGATGATATGGGCATCGGATCCGAGACGGACGAGTGTGAGCTCACACCCAGGGTGGAACACCAGATGCTGGATTGCCGTAAAACCTCTGTAGGTCCAAGCGTCAGGACTAGAGTCCACCACATTGCGCGTACAGAGCCCGAGGGCGCCCAGAGACTGTGATTCCCTACCCAAACACAAGCCTCCGAATATGGCCCTCCCATACAGCCTGTCAAACTGCAATGGGGTGACAACAATCTGGGCTATGGGGGCCGAAATGACAAACGATTGGCTTTGGCCATCGACTAGGACGCTGAACTCTTTGGTGACAATCCTCGTCCCCACCTCGATGGGCACTCGCCTCTGATGGATGAGAAGCTCCTCAACAGAGAGATTGCAGCACACCCCGTCCTCGGTCCCAAGGAAGGAGTTGCCAAAGATGACATCATTGAAACCTACGCCAAGCGGCCCTGAGTCATCTGATACGAAAATACCATCGAGGGGAACAGATTCCAAATCAGAGAGCTTTAGGCGGGAAAGTTGCTCACCGGATAAGGAGACGATAGGCCCGACATTCGCTGTCCCTGCCGCTATCCCAAGTAAGGCAACCTTGCTGGCAGTGGCTACCACAGCCGAAGCGATGTACGAGGCAAGGCCATCGCCTCCGACACTGACCAGATAGTCAGGCTTATGGGACAAAAGGGTGCGCACCATCATAGCAAGCCTCATCTTATAGTCGAGGCCATCCTCAACTGTAAGCACTGTTGCTCCCTCTATATATTGATGTCCATACCCTTGGCAGGCTATGAAGGTGGCACCCAGAAAGAATCGCGACACTTGGGAGCCCAAAGCCTGAAGCTGCTCGGCCTTGAGATGAGAATGTTCATTGAAGACAACCGCTACTGTCATCATCTGACCCCTTATGGTTCGAGCACTATCTTGAAAGCCTGACCTTCCTTGAGCAAGGTGAATGCTTCAAGTCCTTGAGAAAGAGCAAGCCTATGGGTGATCAGCTTTGCAAAGTGGTCAGGGTTTGCCTTGATCATTGCAAAAGCCTCTTGGAAATGAGAGAGAGCATACCCACTACAGCCGGTGACCGATACCTCACGATAGTGGATGGCATATGCATCTGCTTCAAAGGTGTCCTGCTTCCTAAGACCGCTGAAGACGAGTACTGTGCCCCCGCTGGCCACCTGATGCACAGCCTCAGCAATGAGGGCGGCCTTGTTGACGCTGATGACAATCTGGTCGTACTGGCAGTAATCGCTCTCATTGGGATCGACGCATTCGATGCCCCAGCCTCTGATAGTCTGCTTCCGGTAGGGATTGGGCTCAACTACGGTTACAGGGACTCCCTTGTCCTGGAAGTAGAGGGCAAAGAGAACGCCCATCGGGCCCCCTCCAACCACCAGGGCTCGTGACCAGGGTTTCACCCTCAGATGCTCGATGCCGTTGAGTACGCAAGCCAAAGGTTCGACGAGGGTGAATACCTGCTCATCAGTACTAGAAGGGAGACGAATCATTCCCATCTGGTAATCACCGGGAATGGCGACATACTCACAGAAAGCACCTGAGCTGACAAAGCGTTTCTCACTGCACAACGGCTTAAGCTCTCTTGTACAGCTAAGGCAGCTGCCACACTCAAAATAGGGTGCGACTACCACATGCTCACCCACCTTGAACGTAGACCCCTTTGGGACTTGTACCAATTCTCCGATGAACTCATGCCCCAGGATTGTCGGGGGCTTGAAGAAGTGATGACCCACGGAGAAGGTCTTCAGGTCAGTTCCACAGATACCACATCCTAGGACTCGTACCAGATAGGCATCCTTGGGTGTTTCCACCTCTTGCATTTCCAATTGACCGATACCGGTATACATTAAGGCTTGCATGCTTTACTCCAGTGACTTTGCCAGTTCCTGTGCGGTCTGGGAGTCGGTTACCAAACAATCAAAGAGTTTCAGGTTCGCAGCGGTGCGAATTCCTGGTATCTTCAAGGTTCCTCCTGCCAGGCAGACGATCTGCTTGGACCGATGCAGTGAATCCACGGGGATACCCAGATAAATCTTGCCATTTGCATCAGGGACATGGCGGGAGATGAGGCTGTCTCCTGTGGGAATGTCTCCGATGAAGCCCTCAGCATTGAAGAACCGACCCAGGATGTCCCCGATCACATTCTGGTTTTGCAGATCAGTCAGAGCCTCCAGGGGGTACTCCCCTACCGGAAAGCTGGGAGTCCCTCCAAAGGCCCCCAGCCCTACAATGGCTATATCAATATGGTTCCACAGGTCCTGAATGGCTTTCATCTGTGGGTCCCGGGAAAAGAAATCACGAATCTTCATATCAGAGACGAAGGCAGGAATGTTAAAGAACAGGGCATTGCCATGCAGTTTCTCAGCCATGCGGTCTGCAATGACGTTTACCTGGTAATGGGACTCCGTGCGACCAGCGCTTCCCACCATGGGCACTACAGTAACATCCCTCAAAGAAGGACTGTCGGGTAAGGCAAGAACGGAGCGATAGACGGAAACACCCCATCCCACACCCACTGTCATGCCGTTGGTCACCGTCTGGGAAAGGAACTCTCCTGCAGAGGTGGCTATTGCCCTGGTGCGGTTGTCACGGTCACCGGTATTGCCGGCAGAGGTCTGACCGATTACCACCCGCTTGATGCCTAAAGCCCTGGCCAAGGAGACCTCACTAGGGGAACAACCGGCTGGAGGAATGACCTCAATGCGTACGATGCCAAGTTGTTGCGCCTTTGCCAGGCCACGTGAAACCATCGGTCGGGATATGTTGAGGTGATTTGAAATCTCCTGCTGGTTCTTTCCACTCTCGTAGTAGAGTGAGGCAATGGTATAGAGCAGTTCACGGTCATCAAGCATGGTTACCCCCGAAGTATCTCACTCAAGAGCTTTATGGTCGCTTGTGGGTCCTCGCTCTGAAAAATATTCCTCCCAAATGCGAACCCCATCACACCGGCATCGACAGCTATGCGGGCAATATCCAGGATACTTGCCTCCTTCGGTCCACCTGCCAGCACGATCGGAACTGGGCTGCCGGCCACTGCCAAGGAAAACTCCTCACAATAGAAGGCCTTGACTATGTCAGCTCCAATCTCTGCAGCAATCCGTGCTCCATTGCTGATGAACTTACTGTCGTTGTTCTTGGTGAAATCTGCGTGCAGCACCTCAACTATGACAGGGATAGAGTGCTGGTGGAACGAATCGATGGCACGTGCGACGTCTGTCATCGATTCCTTGTCATGCTCGCCACCCAAGACGAGCATGACCAGCACGGCGTCACAACCTAGGGCCAAGGCCTGCTGGGGTGATACAATGATGCTGTGATGGTCAGAAAAGGTGGTTCCCATCAGAGTCCCGCCTAGGGAAGCACGAAGTACCATCTTCTTGTTTTGTACCAGTGAGGCATCGATAAGCGGGAAAATCCCAGGATTGAGGATGTAGCCATCTATGTCAGTATCGAGCGTTCTCCTGATGGCGCCAAGGGGTTGCTCCAAGCCTGGGAGCACCCCGTAGATCTGAGGGTGGTCAAAGGCCGCAAGAAAGAGTTTTCCCCCATGGTTGAGCAGTGTTGATATATTTCTTTCTAGTCCGTTCATTCTCCAGTACCTCCTGAACAAATGTTCATAACTCATTACCCATACTTATGATAGTATTGCATTTTCAGACCTGTCAACCAGAATCTTTGTTCATATAGAATATGAATTGTGAACATATGTTCAATTCATATTCAGCAGTGTAAGAATCTTACCTGAGGGTATGAAAACTAGGAGGTGATCAGAGGACATAGACCTCTGAATATCTGGTGAAGGAGAAATGTTCAGGCTCAAAATCCTGAGATGAAGAAATACTATTGCCAGAAAACTGTATGAACCTCGCATGGTTGCCTCAAAGGTTAATGCCTGCAAGATCCTGCCTACCCTTGTCTTGCTTGAACACATGGTAGGGGAGCTCATCACTTGTCCTCTGAAATAGAAAGCGGTACCATGCATACTAAGTCGGAGTAGCAGGAAGGAGATCCCCATGTTTGACCTTGAAGGACAAATCCATAGCTGGAAAGCACATCTCACTGCAACAAGGGCGATCAGCAACAACGACATCGAGGGTATGGAGACACACCTGAGGTCAATCATCACAGACCTAACAGGGCAGGTGATCAGCGAAGAGGAAGCTTTCCTGGTCGCAATACGTCGGATTGGAAGCCTTGGGTCAATCGAGACTGAGTTTGAAAGACTCACGACTGAAGAGCTCTGGCTCCCCCTCTTCACCCCCATACTAACCCCTATTTCACAGAAGATACAAAGTAAGGAGCTCTTCGTAATCATAGCCCTAGCCCTGCTTGGAGGGTTGTTGGGCAAGATACCCGCTCTCTTCGGCTATGGGGACTTTGGGACCCATGACATACTGTATCTGAAAAATGCATCCCTGTTCGCCCTTACCCCTGTGGCCCTATATCTTCTGTACAAACAAGCCTTGCCCCTTAGGAAAACCACCATGGTTTTGGCATACTTTCCCCTCGCAGCCCTACTGGTAAACCTCTATCCCTATCAGGAGCCATACCATACAGCCATACTGGGCATCATTCACCTGCCGATCCTCTCCCTTCTTGCCCTGCTACCCCTCTATGGAGGCTCCAGCTGGAAAACACCCGATACCAGACTCAATTTTATCCGTTTCATCGGAGAGGCTTTCATCCATACCGTCCTGATAGCGCTGGGAGGCATGGTCCTCATCTTCCTGACCATAGGGACATTTGACCTCATCAGCATCGATGCCACACCTTTTGTCTTGTATTGGATGGGACCCTTCGGCCTCTTCGGACTGTTCACCGTTGCCGCCTACCTGGTCAACCAGAAGAGCTCCCTCATGGGAGGTATCGCCCCTGTCCTGGCCAGAATTTTCACGCCCCTCTTTGTCCTGGTGCTTATCAGCCTGATCGTTGCCTTTCTAGCCTCCCCAAACCAAGCCTCTGAGAATAGGTCAATGCTGATCTGGTTTGATGTGATCCTTGCATTCGTCCTCGCCCTGGCTCTCTATTCAATGAGTGCATCGGAGCACAAGGATGATACTGCCAGGTTCCCCTTCTGGGACTTCCTGACGCTCGCCCTCATCGTCTGTGCAGTACTGGTAGACTTCATAGCCCTGTGGGGCATCCTTGCTCGCTTGCAGACCTTTGGCTTCTCAGCAAACAGGACTGCAGCCTTGGGTGAAAACCTCCTGCTGCTGAGCAATCTTGTCCTCCTTGGTATCGGATACAGCAGGTATGTGACAAAAAGGCAGCCTTTCCACAGGATTGTGGAGCTGCAGATGCGCCTCTTACCTCTGTATGGGATCTGGGCAGCTGTTGTGGTGGTCATATTCCCTCTGGTGTTTGCCTTCAGATAGGAAAATCGGGCTTTTTGCCCGGTCATCCAACTATTTCCTTATGGAATCTGAAGCATTGTATGGTACCGTTAGCAGAAGACAGGAGCCTCAGTGACCACAATGGAGCAGAATATGTTGACTGAGAATGAGGGCCTCTGGCTAAAAGAGAATCTGCACTGCCATTCCACCGTCTCTGACGGAGATCTGCCACCAAGAAGGTTTTTGCAGAGTACCTGAAGCGGGATTATGACTTCTTCTCGCTCACCTACCACAACATCTATACAAAGTATGAGTGCGAAGACCTCATTCTCATTCCAGTCTTTGAGCTGATCTGCTTTATCCAGGACATGAAGGTGCATCTCAATTTGCTGCAGAAGGAAACAGAAGCCTGTATGAACGCAGAAGTTCCCAGTCGAGACACATGAGCAGACCATGGCGTTCCTCAAACAGGCACGGGATGACTATCTGATCATGCTCAGCCACCCCGACTGGTCTGTGCTGCAGTACCGTGATGTCGGGGCGATGGATTGCTTCTTAGGCATGGCAGTATTCACCTATGAAAGCGAGTGGCAAGATCGCGTTGGGGAGAGCTCCCACTTCTGGGGGGCTGCCCTGATGGAGGGCAAACGCTGGAGGGGCGTAGCTACCGATGACAACCATAATGAGTGTGCAACATCTTCTGGTTGGCCATTTGATCATGTTGAGAGTGACAGCTTCGGTGGCTGGGTAATGGTCAAGGCAGAAAACAGAAGCTCTGAAGCAATACCCGTCTCACGGGGAAAAGGATCATTCTTCGCCACCAGCGAATCAGAGAAATATGACTTCTCCGTTCATGATGGAGTCGCCCATGTTGCCTGTTCCCTTGTAAGTAGAATCTTCTTCAAGGAAGGAAAGGCAAATCGGTTCAAGATAGAGGCCCATCCCCGTCCATGTATCCTTTCAACTCTGTTCGATGGTTAGCCTTTTGATTCAGGCAACCCTGTCTTTTTGAACCCTTCACGTGTCGCAAGGAGCTCCTGGATACCTCCAATGGAACCAAACAGACCTGCAACTTCTGTAGGAAGGAAGATCTTATTGCTAGACCCATTGGAAAGGTCCTTGGCTATCTCATTTTGTGAGCGCAGCACTTCCATCATCAGGAGGTTTTCTGAACCCTTATCCTCAGAATATACCTTTCTAACTGCATCCAACCCTACAGCCTTGGCGAGTTGCACCAGACGAATCGACTCAGACTCTCCTTCAGCAAGGAGAATCTTCTCCTGTTTGAGGGCGTCGGCCTTCATGATGCGTGACTGGGCCTCACCCTCAGCATTCAGGATGAGGCTTTGCTTAATGCCTTCTGCCTCCAGTATCGCTGCCTGTTTCTTGCCTTCGGCTATGGTAACCTCTTGCCGGCGGGTCCGTTCAGCCTTCATCTGCCGTTCCATATCCTCTTTGAGGTCAGTTGGCGGTATGATGTCCTGAATCTCCACCCGAAGGATCTTCACCCCCCACTTGTCAGTCGCTTCATCAAGGATGCCCCGCAGTTTCTGGTTGGTGGAATCACGCGATGAAAGGCTTGAATCAAGGTCCATCTCACCGAAGATATTGCGCATGGTAGTCTTGGAAAGCTCCCTTATGCCCATGATCAGGTCACTAATCTCATAGCAAGCCTTATGGGGTTCCACAATCTGATAGAAGATGAGGGTATCTACCGTAAGGCTGATGTTGTCACGCGTGATGACAGACTGGGAGGGTATGTCATAGACCTGCTCACGGAGGTCCACATTGTAATCAGAGATCTTCTCAGGTTTGTAATTCAACGGCTTCACATACCGTTTCTTGTCAAGGAAGGGAATGATGAAGTTGATCCCAGAATCGAGGGTCTTCACATACTTTCCAAGCCGTTCAATAAGTATGGCCTGCCCTTGTGGTACCTGCTTGATTCCGGTAAGTACAATAATGATGACGAACAGGGTGACCGCCCCGATCACATAGAAAGATTCCATATGCTCACTCCTTTTCTACGATAAGCTTGACCCCTTCAATTTTCTGGACGACTATGACCTCGTCTACGGCAATCACATCACTACCGTTCGAAATTGCTGTCCACACTTCCTTATGGATTCTCACCAGACCCGTCGCCCTGACGGAATTGATCTCCTCAATGACCACGCCTTTCTCACCTACAAGGCTGAGGGCATTCGTCTTGGAGCCTTTGTGCTTGGAGCGGGCACCTAAGAAGATCCTCCTCACAAACACGGTAAGCAGGAGCAATGTAATGGAAAAGGTGATGAGGACAACTTGGGTGGAGGCGTTCAGGTAAACAGGAATGGCCGCAACAATAAAGGCTATGCCAAACCACATGATGATAAAGCCTGGAGTCAGAGCCTCTAAAGCCATAAGAAGAATTCCTACAGTCACAAACAACCACCAGACATTCATGATACACCCCTTTGATTTGTATGGGAAAACCCGCTCAGTTTACTGGCAACAAGCTACTAAACATTAGTATTGAAACTATCATCTGTCAATGTTTTGTTGTTCGGGGTTGAAAGGTAGAGAGGTACAAACGAGACTCTCCACATAATGAGGGCTAAACAACACCTGAGGAAAATAGTAGTGAGACCAGCACCCAATCCTGCCACACCCCCTTTCCTATTGTCTCCTATCCACCTGAATCCCACGAAGATCCCATGCCGCCTGCATCATAGCAAAGTATGTATCATTGGGAAGATAGTCGGGAACAGAATTGCCGGTTCCTAAGGCGAAAAAGCCTGCTTTTGCTGTCTTTTCCAAGAGAGCAAGAGCCCTGTTATAATTTGCTCTGGAGACTCCATAATCATATAATTGACATCACTACCACCAAGAATTGCTATCTCATGATGGTATGTCTCCCATGCTTTTTCTACAGGTAAAATGGAGTCTTCAGTTGTACCAATAGAGGCTATGCAAAACCACATGAAGCTGAAATCTGAAATAAGGGCTTCATAAGCCATAAGCAGGATTCCCACATTCACGGACAATCACCAGACATTCAGGATATACCCCTTTGTTTTTTTGTACATGAAAACCCTATACTTTTACCGGTTATAAGCTGGGGAACTGTTGTAGTGATACTTGCATCTATCAATGAAATATTGGTTGGACGATGCAGGGGGCAAACTCATCAGACTTGTGATTAACTGAAGCATATGGTATTTTTTTAGCACATAATCCTAGAAAGGTGGAAATATGAAGAACAGCAGAAGCATTCATATCATATCAATACTTCTCATCATATGTTCGCTAGTAACTACAGCTATGGGTTTATTCTTTAAGACACCCGGAACCCCGTATGAAGTTGTTAATCAATATGGCGACGTAGTGAGAATATATGGGTCAGGATTGTATAAGAATGACTCATATTTTATGGCACCAATAGCAAAAGGTACTGATTTTGCGTTTCTCTTTATCGGTGTACCGTTATTGATAATTTCATTGATCCTTGATGTAAAAAAGGAAAGTTATAGAAGTAGGTTGCGTCTATTATCGGCAATTTCAATATTTGCATATTATGCGACAAGTATTTGTTTCGGGATCACCTACAATATTCTTCATTTACTCTATATAGCTATATTTTCATTAAGTATCTTTGGCTTGATTGTATGTTTTCGTAGTTTAGATGAAGATATATTAATAGAAAAAATCGATGGATCATTTGTTACTAAAGGACTATATATTTTCCTTTTTGTATCGGGGATATCAATATTTGTCGCATGGCTACCTGATATTGCAACATCATTACTACATAGACAGTCACTTCAATTAATCGAAGTATATACAACCCAGATAACGTATGTGTTAGATATGGGATTAATAAGTCCTGCAATATTTATCTGCATATATTCTTTATTCAACAAAAAGGGAATAGGGTTGTCTCTTCTCGGAATTATACTGATGACATGCAGTATCGTAGGTGCGAGTGTATCAGCTGGAACACTATTTCAATATATGGAGGGAATAGTATTACCTATTCCTGTATTAGTAACGAAAGTAAGTATATTTATAGTTCTAGCATTGATTTCCCTAATGTTTACTATTAGGTTGTACAAAAACATAAGGGGATGATAGCCCAACAGGATTAGATCATAGCCTCAAGGAAAACAAGACCGCAAATCCTTCAACCCTGATCTCACATCCTTCTTATCACCAATTTTTCCTTAAAGCCTCTTCTCCCATGTCTTTTCTAGGGAAAAGAGAAGAAAATCGAACATTGGCTCAGTGTCCCCATGCCTGTCATAGGCCTGCAGGCTCTTAAAGTACTGCTCCCGATCCTCCTCATGGATGATCAGGGGAGGATGGTTGTTGATCATGAGAAAGTAGTTGAGCAGTGTTCTCCCTACCCTGCCGCTGCCATCTGCAAATGGATGGATATACTCAAACTTAGCGTGAAAGTAGGCAGCAGTCTTGAGCAGGGCCTCAGGGGTAATTGGTCCACCCATTGTTGCCACCCCTATCTCTGAAAGGAGTGTTACCATATCCAGTGAAACTTCTTCAGGAGAAGAGCCCACCTCAAGCAAGCCCGTGACATAGTAGTGCTTCTTGAACTCCCCTGGACGTTCCCCCTTTTCAATGTATCGCCGCCCGTCATATGTTCCAGCAGTGAGAATTGCATGGACCTCTTTTACGAATTCAATGGTAATGGGACTTTTTTCCAAGATCTTTGGCAAAAGGAACTCATTGCACAACTTCTGGTTTTGCTGTTCGAATAGTGTTCGGGGATTGCCAGTAAAAGAGCATACCTTGTCATGGAGAAAGATCTCATAGGTGTCTTTGTAGGTAACGGCATCATTCTCGATCTTCCCGGAATGATAGGCAAAAAGGATGCGAAAGTTGTCAAAATACTGGGTGAGGGAAGCAATATTTTGCATGGCAACGCTTTTCCAAAGGTGAAGGGCTTTCTGATACGTACTGTCTCCTTGCATATGTGGTGCTCCTTGTCCTGTAAGTATAGCACAGGAATGCTGCATACATAATGGGAAACCTCAATGCCAGGGATGTGCCCGTTTGTCCTGCATGTTGCTGATGTGGACAACCAAAGAATCCGCGCTTGCACACCCACTGCAATTGAACTACAGTACTCTGTATTATGAGCAGACAGGCAAAACTAATGACAAGCGGATCCATCCAAGGGCATATCATCCGTTTTGCCATCCCCATATTCCTAGGCAACCTCTTTCAACAACTCTACAACACAGCGGATTCTGTCGTTGTGGGTAATTTCCTCGGTAAGGAAGCCCTAGCTGCCATAACCTCCTGCGGCTCGCTCATATTCCTGCTTGTCGGCTTGGTCCAAGGCATATTTGTAGGAGCCGGAGTGGTCATATCGACCTACTACGGAGCAGGCGACATCAATTCAGTAAGGAAGGCAATCCACACAACCATAGCCGTAAGCCTCTGCAGCAGTGTACTGCTCACCATCTTCGGCTATTTCTTTGCCCCGGTAATTCTCAGGTGGATGGGCACCCCTCCCAATGTCTTCGACGATGCCAAGACCTATATCCAAGTCTTTTTCCTGGGAATCAGTGCCCTGGTGCTCTACAATACAGCAGCAGGTATCCTCCAAGCTGTAGGTGACAGCAAGCATCCCCTCTACTTTCTGATACTGGCTGCCATACTGAATATCATACTGGACGTACTGTTTGTCGGATACTTCAAGACAGGGATTGAAGGGACAGCCTATGCAACCATCATCAGCCAATCAGTGAGCGTATTGTTATCATTCCGTCTCCTGCTGACCAGCGATGACATCTTTAAGGTTGAAATACGAAAGATAGGGTTCAAGAAAGGGATGCTGCCTAAGATCCTCAGGCTTGGTATACCTTCGGGGATCCAGAACTCAGTGACCTCCTTTGCCAATGTCGTAGTCCAGTCTAGTGTAAACCTCTTTGGAGCGGCTGCTATGGCTGGGACGGGTTCGTTTATGAGAATCCAGGGCTTCGCTATGATTCCCATCACCAGCTTCGCCCTCGCCATGACTACCTTCACCGGTCAGAACATAGGGGCTAGGGAGTATGACAGGGTAAAAAAAGGAGTCCGCTTTGGCATTGTATTCGCAATGATCCTGTCAGAAGGAATTGGCGTGTTGCTCTTTTTCTATGCAGATGTTCTGGTGGCCCTGTTCAATCGCGACCCCTCCATCATTATCTACGGGGTGCAGAAATCACAGATATCATCCCTATTCCTGTTTGCCCTTGCCCTTTCCCACGTCATGAGCGGCCTCTTCCGGGGAGCCGGCAAGTCCATAGTGCCCATGGCTGTCATGCTGGCTTTCTGGTGTATCTTCAGAGTACTCTACATCAAGATAGGGCTTCTGTTCCTGATGGACATCAGAGTTGTCTATTGGGCACATCCCATCACATGGATGCTCAGTGCCATAGTTTTCACTCTCTACTATTTCAAAGCAGATTGGATGCATCAGAAGCTTTCTGCCTAACTATGGGATTATGAGATCTCCTCTATGACGAACATATGCTTGCATGAAATGAATGCCTATCTGCATATTCTGGTCAAAGCTACATAAATATACAAAATTAATTCATTTTTTTAGTGCAATCTTGTGAAAAGTTTGCTATCCTGCTCGTAGTAGTAACAATTATTACAACTTTTGCTCAACTAGAACAAATTGTTACCACCTGGGAGGAGCGCATGGTTCGAGACATCATACAAGAAACATTATCGGCCATGTCTCCCTCTTTTCACTCAATAGCGGTCTATCTTCTGGATCATTACGATGAGATTGGCTTCGCTTCAGTACACGACTTGAGCAAAACCATTGGGGTAAGCAATGCCTCGCTGGTTAGATTCACTCAGTTCTTGGGCTTTTCAGGATACAAGGAGTTCCGGGAAACGATCCAGACAGAAGTCAAATCAAAATTGAACAAGGATTCCCAGGTAGCATTGAACGAACTTGACGTGCTTCCGGCCAAGAAACAGCTACAAAAACTGGCAGACAACGAAGTGCGCAACCTCAGCAAAACATTGAAGGACATCAACGTGCAGACCCTTAGCCAGATGGTTCGAAGTGTTTTTGCATCAAGGCGCATCTTTGTAAGTGGATTTGGGGTAAGCCGCAACATTATGCAGATCTTCGAGTATGCACTGGTAAGCATGCAGTGCAAGGAGATCATCAGTATTACCGGCTCAATCTCCGACTATAATCCCCGCCTCTTTTCCATGAAAAAGGGTGATGCCCTCTTTGTCATGACCCTTCCCCCTTACTCTCCGGAGGCCATCCATGTCGGCACCTATGCAAAGAAGGTGGGAGCAGATGTCTTTCTTTTCACAGACTCACCTGCATGCCCTCTCTACCCATTGGCAAATGAGGTGGTCCGTTGTGAAAACAACTCCTTGCTCCTTACCAACTCATACGTGGGCATGGTTGCAATAATTCAGGTACTTATCAACATGTTGCTACTCAGTGGAAATACGGAAATCCTACCCACCATGAAATCTGTCATGGAAGATGAGAAACGTGGCTACCAATTCATTCAAGCACAAAAGGACATACTACAATGAAAATATTCATTTCTACCGACATGGAAGGCATAGGAGGGATCTCCTCCTGGAACGAGATGACCGAACCTAGCCAGAGAGGCGGGTGCAATGCCGCCCTCAAGCAGGAACTGACCTGGGTCATCGATGAGCTCATCCGCCTGACAGAGGACGATGAGAAACTCAGGATCGAAGAAATCTGCATCTGTGACTCGCACGCCAGAGGTGAAAACCTTGCCTACGGATCCTTTGGAGATCCACGCATAACCCATATCAAGGGGTATCCTCGCCACTCCTATATGTTGGAAGGTCTGGACTCCTCCTTTGATGCACTGTTCCTACTTGGGTATCACGCCATGATTGGGAGTCAGGCGGGAATGATGGATCATTCGTACTCCTCATCTTGCATCTACTCTGTCCGCCTCAACGGAAAACCTGTCGGTGAAGTGGAGATAAATGCCTACTACGCAGGTCTTCTTGGAGTTCCTGTCGGCTTTGTCTCAGGTGATGATATCCTTGAAAAACAACTGAAGGAGTACTTCACCGTGCCCTATGTCCGGACCAAAGAGGGCCTTGGGCGTTATGCCGGGAAAATGTATGCCCCAGAGCTTCTCAAGCAATCATTCGAAACACAGATAGGCAAGTTCATCGATAGCCTCGGGATATTGGAAGTGAAGCATATCCAAGTACCTGTCGAACTTGAGGTTGACCTCACCTCAACAGTTGTCGCTGATGCGGTTGCAATCGTCCCAGGCATCAGGCGCCTCAGTGGAAGGACTGTCTCATATCACTCCAATAATTATGACGACATCTTCCACATGATACTTACTATCGCTATGCTCGGTGGCCGATTCGCACAATATACCTGAACAGAGAGAGCTCTGCTCGGGCTCTATTCTCAACTTGTAGCTAGGGAGTATGTATGGGGAAATATATAGTACGTCGTTTGGTAATGATGATTCCAGTATTGGTGGGAGTTACCTTCATTGTCTTCTTTATCATGTCTCTCACCCCAGGTGATCCTGCTGCCATCATATTGGGCGATCAGGCAAGTTCAGAAGCACTTGCTCTGAAGCGGGTAGAACTCGGGCTGAATGACCCCTTGCTCGTCAGGTATGCGACCTACATGGGAAACCTGCTGAAAGGTGATTTGGGAACCTCTTACAAAAACCAAATCAGCGTCGCCCAACAAGTGTGGGACAAGTTTCCCAATACGGCTCTCCTTGCAATTGCAGGAATCCTAGTGGCCCTGGTCATCGGAATTCCCATAGGAATCCTCTCGGCAAAGAAACAGTACACATTCATGGACACCTCCTCAATGGTATTTTCCCTTATCGGAGTATCCATGCCCAACTTCTGGCTGGGGCTACTGCTCTCTCTGCTGTTCGCCCTGAAGCTAGGCTGGCTCCCATCCCAAGGAATGGGCAGCGGCTTCATCCCTCTGATGCGATCACTTGTGTTGCCAGCCCTTACCTTGGGGACAGGGGCTGCGGCTACGGTAGTGAGGATGACACGATCCTCGATGCTTGAAGTGATCAGGCAAGACTACATCAGCACAGCCCGTGCAAAAGGAATTACAGAGAAACAGGTCACCAACAAACATATGCTAAAAAATGCCCTCATACCCATTGTAACGGCTGTCGGCCTGCAGTTCGGACATCTATTAGGAGGGGCGATGCTCACTGAGACCATCTTTTCCTGGCCTGGGTTGGGCAGACTGATGGTCGATTCCATCACCAGCAAGGATATTCCCATGGTTCTCGGTGCAGTGATCTTTATGGCTACCATGTTCTCCTTTGTGAACCTCTTTGTGGATATCCTGTATGCGTTTCTTGATCCACGGATCAGATCCCAATATGGCAGCAAGAGCAAGATTTTTTTCAAAAGAAAGGGAGTGGTAGCATGAGAGCGCTAGCTGATACAAAAAAACAACGGACACTAGCTACCGAGACATGGAGACGTTTTAAGAAAAACAGGCTAGCGTTGGTCGGTATGATCGTCCTTGCGTCTTTGGTAACCATAGCTATCACAACCATAATCATAGACCTTGCGACAAGCAATGCCTTCTATAATGACCATGTCATCAAGCAAAACCTCCGCCTCCGCCTTCAGGGCCCAAGCCCAGAGCATATATTCGGCCTTGATGAGTTTGGCCGGGACATATTCCTGCGTATGATATGGGCGGTAAGATACTCACTGTTCATGGGAACCGTTGCCATCGCCCTTTCGACTGTCTTGGGCGTCCTTCTGGGTTCCCTTGCAGGCTACTATGGAAAGGCAACAGATAACATCATCATGCGCTTTATGGATGTTCTGCTTGCCATCCCCTCGATGCTCTTGGCAACCGCCATTGTCGCTGCCCTCGGAACAAGCCTTACCAATGTGCTCATCGCCATAGCCATCAGCTATGTGCCTACATTCGCACGGACAGTAAGGGCTTCTGTGCTCACTCTCAAGGACCAGGAGTTCATCGAAGCGGCAAAGGCCATGGGTGCAAGTGATTCACGCATCATCTTCAAGTACATCCTTCCCAACTCCATGGCGCCGCTCATTGTCCAAGCAACCCTGGGTGTCGCAGGGGCGATACTCTCAATAGCAGGACTTTCTTTCCTAGGGCTAGGAATCCAGCCACCGACACCTGAGTGGGGCTCCATGCTCTCATCGGCACGGTCATACATCCGCGAAGGGTGGCATATCACCGTCATCCCAGGGCTGGGGATCATGATCACCATCCTTGCCCTCAACGTCATGGGTGACGGTCTGCGTGACGCCCTTGATCCAAGACTGAAAAATTAGGAGACCGCAATGGATACCAACATACCCTTGATCGACATACAAGGCCTTACCGTCCACTACGAAACCGATGATGGTATTGTCAAAGCTCTCAACGATGTATCTCTTTCCATGATTGAGGGAGAAACTCTCGGTTTGGTAGGTGAGACAGGTGCAGGAAAAACCACCCTTGCCAGAGGGATCTTAGGTCTCGTACCCTCACCTCCCGGAGTAATTAAGGCAGGAAGCATCCTTTTCCAGGATTCCGACCTCCTGCACATCCCTGAAAGCGAAATGCGCAACATACGTGGCTCTGCAATCTCCATGATCTTCCAAGATCCAATGACCAGCCTCAATCCAGTGATGACTGTAGGAGAACAAATCATGGAGGTCATAGAAGCCCATGCCAAAGGCCTAAGCAAGAAGGAATCCTTTGCTCAGGCTTGTTCCATGCTTGAAATGGTTGGAATATCCTCTGACAGGGCACATGAGTTCCCCCATCAATTTTCAGGGGGGATGAAACAGCGGGTCATCATCGCCATAGCCTTGGCATGTAACCCTGCCCTCCTCATCGCAGATGAACCGACCACAGCCTTGGATGTCACCATCCAAGCTCAAGTGCTCGATATGATCAACGCTTTGAAACTGAAACTCAATACTGCAATGCTGCTCATCACCCACGACCTGGGTGTAGTTGCCCAGAACTGTGACAGGGTGGCCATCATCTATGCTGGAGAGATCATTGAATTGGGGAGTCTGAACCATATCTTCAAAGCGAGCAAACACCCCTATACACAAGGTCTCCTTGGTTCGATCCCCTCCCTGACCAAGGATGTAAAAAGGCTCAGTCCCATCAAAGGCCTGATGCCAGACCCCACAGACTTGCCTCCCGGATGCAAATTCGCACCCCGTTGCAAGTATGTCACTGAGGCGTGCACCCTAGCCATACCTCCTCTCTACCAGGTGAGTGATGGACACTCTGCCCGCTGTATCCTTTGCAAAGACGAGGTTTCCCATGGCTGAAAACACGAGACAGGAATTGCTCAGGGTTGAGAACCTGAAAAAATACTTCCACACCCCCAAAGGCACCCTGCATGCCGTAGACGATGTCTCCTTTGTCATAAGAAAAGGGGAGACCCTTGGTGTTGTAGGTGAATCGGGATGTGGGAAATCGACCTTGGGAAGGACGATACTGCGCCTTCATGAACCAACGGAAGGAAAGATTTTCTTTGAAAACAATGAGATCACCAACCTTGGGAAAAAACAGATGAAAGATTTGAGGCGGGAAATGCAGATCATTTTTCAGGATCCGTTCGCCTCACTGAACCCGCGCATGACTGTTGCTGAGACGATAGGAGAGAGTCTGCTGATACAAAAGATATTCAGGCGCGGGGAAGAGACAGCTCTACTTGCTAGAATTTCTGAGCTGATGGATCTGGTGGGTCTCTCCCCTCGCCTTATTAACAGCTACCCCCATGAACTTGATGGAGGAAGGAGACAGCGCATCGGCATTGCCCGCGTTCTCGCCCTCGATCCCAAGTTTGTGGTGTGTGACGAGCCGGTATCAGCCCTGGATGTATCCATCCAAGCACAGATCCTCAACCTGATGCAAGATCTCCAGGATGAGTTTGGGTTTACCTACCTCTTCATCACCCATGACCTCTCTGTCGTCAAGCACCTTTCAGACGACATCCTGGTGATGTACCTTGGGCAGATGGTGGAAAAGGCCCCCTCCAAGGAGCTTTTCACAAACCCGCTTCATCCCTACACCCAAGCCCTGCTATCAGCCATTCCCGTCCCTGATCCCGACTACAAAACTGACCGCCTACTCTTGCAAGGCGAACTGACCAGCCCAATCGATCCACTTCCGGGCTGTCGTTTTGCCAAGCGCTGTCCTTACGTCAGTGAAGCCTGCCTCGCTGGCGACATCCCTCTCAAGGAAGTAAATAAAGGGCATTTTGTAGCCTGTACACTTGTGTAATCGTTTGTTCCCGCCCGTAGGGACTTCGAAAATAGGAGAAAGAAATGAAAAGAGTTCTGACTGTACTTCTCGCATTGCTCTGCACCACGATCATGTTTGCTGGAGGGGCCAAGGAAAGCTCATCCCAAGCAGAGACAGGCTTCAAGGACACTATCGTCTTTGGTCAGGGTGCCGATGTCACTTCCTTCGACCCGCATGTGGGAAAAGAGACCCCGGCGGTAGCTGTTACCAACCATATTTTCGATACGTTGGTGGACACTGATCCCAAAACTGGTGAGATCATCCCCCAGATTGCGGAAAGATGGGAACAGCTATCCCCCGTTTCCTACAGGTTCTTCATTCGCAAAGGCATAACATTCCATAACGGTGAGGAGCTCAAGGCTGACGATGTCAAGTTCTCTCTTGACCGCTCCATAGCAAGTGCCTCTGTCTCGTACATTGTCGACTTCATCAAAGAGGTAAAGATTGAGGATGATTACACAGTAGTCGTCACAACAAAAGCTCCTTATGGTCCGACGCTACGTAACCTTGCAGTTCCCTTTGCCGCAATCGTCCCGAAAGACTATGTAAGCGCCAATCCTGATGCCTTGAAGACCAAGCCAGTGGGAAGCGGCCCTTACAAGTTTGTATCCTGGGCACAAAGCGACAACGTGAAGCTCGAAGCGTTCGATGCCTATTTCCAGGGTGCTCCAAAGACAAAATACCTGGTGATGAAAGTAATTCCTGAGGCGGCCCAACGTACTATTGCACTGGAAACAGGCGAACTGGACATCTCCTATGATATCCTGGTATCGGATCTGAAGCGTGTAACAGCAAACAAGGCCCTCACGCTTTTTGAAGCTCCTTCCTTGACCTGCTTCTATATCTCCTTCAACATGCGCAAGGCTCCTTTTGACAACCAGAAAGTGCGCCAGGCCATCAACATGGCTATTGACCGCCAGTTGCTTGTCGACACTGTCAACAGTGGCACAGGTGCTGCTGCCGATGAGATCATCGCCCCCGCAGTATATGGTTACTACTCTACCGGTGTGTGGGAGTACAACCCAGAAAAAGCCAAGGCACTTCTTGCTGAAGCAGGCTATCCCAATGGCTTCTCTTGCTCCTTGTGGGTAAACAACAACCAGAGCAGGGTTGAGATGTGTCAGGCTATCCAGGAGATGCTCAGAGAAATCGGTATCACCTGTAAGGTAGAGGTCATGGAGTTCGGTACCTTCATCAGCCGTTCAACAGCTGGTGAACACGACATGGGATACTTTGGCTGGGTAACCTCAACCAAAGACGCTGACTACACCTACTACTCCCTCGAGCACAGCTCACAGCAGGGGGCCCCAGGGAACAGGTCTTTCATTGCTGATCCTGAAGTAGACCGTCTTGTCATGCTTGGACGTACCAGTGCAGACACCAAGGTCCGTGATGCTGCATACAAGGATTTGGCTATCAAGCTGAAGGAAGTAGCCAACAACGCTCCCATCATCTATACAGCCATCACCGCAGGTGCCAGCAATAAGGTGAAGAACTTTGTGTTGGATCCTATTGGGTACCATAGGCTTGAAGGGGTTACAGTAGCCAAGTAAGGCTTCTATCTAGCATAAGAGCTAAACAGGCAAAGAGCTGGAAATTTCCGGCTCTTTGCAATCCCTAGTGGTTCGGATGAGAGTTTGCTGTCATGGCCCTAGACCCAAAGCTCATCGATAGGAATGAGATTGACCACACCCCGAAATTGAAAGATGTGAGTGAAGCCTTCAAAGCATCCGGTTTCAATACCGTGAAGCCCAAAGAGATCACCATACCCAGACTGACCAACCATGTCACTGACAATGGGTGAGTCGGATCCGACCATCCCAAATACACCACAGTTGAGTGGGGAACTGAGATGCTGAATGCTATGGCGGCTTATGTAGTCGCTTGTATAGAAGAATTTGAAAAGGTAGAGCTGTAGATGAATACACAACGTACAATCGGATATATCAAGAGGATCAGTGATGCCAACGGCATCAGTGGCTTTGAGGACGATGTTCTCACAGTCTTGCGTGACGAGGGCAAGGGTTTGGGCAAGTTTGCTGAGGACAGCATACGGAACCTCTATCTCTATCGGGAAGGGAACAAGGATGGCCGGTGTACCGTCCAACTCAATGCCCATACAGATGAAGTCGGATTCATGGTAAAGGCAATCCGTCCTGACGGGATGCTCGAGTTCATCACCATCGGAGGCTGGATCCCTACAAACGTCCCGGCCCATCTGGTCAGAGTCAGGAACCAGGAGGGCGAGTATATTACCGGCGTGGTCGCCAGCAAACCTCCTCACTTCATGAGTGAAGCTGAAAAGAAAGCTTCTCTGGAGATTTCCAGTCTGGTCATCGACATCGGGGCAAGCGACGCTGATGAGGTTATTACTCACTACAAAGTAGGAATCGCCGCCCCGGTAGTACCTGATGTCAACTGTACCTATGATGAAAAGCATGACATCCTGATAGGCAAGGCTTTTGACTGTAGAATCGGATGTGCATCAGTCCTTGCTACCTTGGAAGAACTGAGAGGGAAACCCTTGGATGTCAACCTTGTTGGGGACTTCTCCAGCCAGGAAGAGGTAGGAACCAGAGGCTCTATTGTCAGCGCCAATACCATTAAGGCTGATATAGCCATTGTCTTTGAGGGTTGTCCTGCTGATGACACGGTAGTACCAGCCTACCAAGCCCAGACTTGCATAAAGAAGGGCCCTATGCTTAGGCATATCGATGCCAGGATGATCACAAACCCCCGATTCCAACGCTTCGCCCTGGATCTCGCAACAAAGCATGGTATTCCCGTACAGGAGGCAGTCAGAAGCGCTGGAGCGACCAATGGGGCACCTATTCACCTCTCCAATGCTGGCATTCCTGCAATTGTCATTGGAGTCCCTGTACGCTATGTGCATACCCATTATGGAATTTGTTCCTACAGTGATGTCCAAAATAGTGTAAAGCTCGCCGTTGAAATCATTCAAAGTTTGAATGAAACGGTGATCAGGAGTTTCTGACATGACCTATAGGATCGGTGGCATGTTCACCCTTGAGCCGCAGACAATAGGGGAAACACACTTTCTCCAAGGCATTGGGACCGATACCAGACACTATATGTCCGGCCGTTGTGCCCTCTATGCTTGCCTCAAGGAGATACGTGCCACCAATACAGGGCACAAAGCCTATGTGCCGGCATATACCTGTGAGACCGTCCTCTCAAGCTATGAGAAGGCTGGGTATGACATCTGCTTCTATGATGTGGACAGGGTGGGCCTGACTCCCCTATTCAAGGAAAATGATCTGCAAGGCGTATCGGTGCTAGGCTTATGTGGCTATTTTGGATTCAGTTCCTATGACAAAGGGTTTGTACGCTATGCAAAAGAACAGGGAGTGACAGTCCTACAAGACACTACGCACAGCATATTCTCTCTCGATGGACACTCTGCCGATGCCGACTATTATGCGGGTAGTGTACGCAAGTGGATGGGAATAGCCTCAGGAGGTATCGCCATCCGCAGGGAGGGCTCCTTCACCTTCCCCATGCTCCCATCCGAGGAGGCTCACCTCAAGGGGCGCTACATTGCCATGCAGTACAGGCAGGATGCTCTGGATACTGGCGACAACGCTTATGACAGACAAGCATCTGAAGTGTTCTGGAAGACAGAGATGAGCCTACGAAAGATGTTTGATGTCTTCCAAGGTGATGCAAGGTCAGAGGATATCATCACACACTACAATTCCAAATCCTTGTTTGAAAGAAGAAGAAGCAACTATCAGACCGTACTGGACAATCTCCTTCAATCAGATCGGTGTAGGGCCGTTTTTCCATCGCTCGATGATGCTAGCTGTCCAAGTCATTTCTGTTTTTACAGCAATGATAGGGAACAGGTACAGAAGCAACTCGAAACAATGGGAATCAGAAGTACAGTCTATTGGCCACAGCCCCCTATGCTGAGACATCCTGAACAGATGCCTCATGCTGCGTGGATCTATGACCACATTGCCAGTGTCCAGATAGACCAGCGCTATGGGAAACATGACATGGAATATCTGGGGAAATCTCTTTCCAGCCTTCGGTGATAAGACCAATACGGCAAAAGACTCCTCACTAGGAAGAGTAGCTGGACCAAGTACCTATTCTTTCTTGGTTTCCCTTCTGCTCCAGTTGACAAAACAGCCCTAGAAGCGAACTATGTAGCTATCCAGACACCCTTCCTATAAGGTTATCATGCATACAAAGCACACTATCATCGTACTACACAACCAGATCATTCCCTCCAGTCCTGAGGATGTCCTCGATATAGAGAGACAAGCCAAATGGATTGCGGAAATTCTGCACGAAAAGGGATACAAAACCCTTTTGGTTCCCTTTTCCCTTGATGCCCTCTCGGCCATTGCAACAGCGAAAGAAGACAATCCCAAACTGGTATTCAACCTGGTAGACTCGGCCCCAGGAGAGGAGAACCTAGCCTATCTGGTACCAGGCTTGCTTGAACATCTGGGGCTCCCCTATACGGGGTGCACCCTGCAAAACCTGTTTGTGACTACCAACAAGATGCTGGCAAAGCGAGTTCTCAGCTCAGCTGGGATTGCCACCCCGCCGTGGGTCTGCAAAAACGAGACAGATGCCCTAAAAGATACGTCCATCACGCGCTATATAATCAAACCCACATCAGAGGATGCCTCCATAGGCCTTGATGAAAGCTCCATAGTCAGCTCAGAAACAGTTGTTGAGAAATTGGAAGCCAAGGAAGAGGCTTTACACACACCCTGCTTCGCAGAGGCCTTCATTGAAGGCAGGGAGTTTACCGCCTGCATGTATGGAACACGTGAGAGCTGTACTGTCCTCACTCCTTATGAATGGGTATTCCAAGGGTATGAGGAACATCAGAAGGAGAAGATCATCACCTATGATGCAAAATGGACTGAAAACTCATTTGGATATGAACATATAGTGGCAAAGTACCATGCCGATGCTTCAGATCTCCCTCTCCTGGAGAAGCTATCCGAGATTGCCCTAAAGTGTTGGAGCGCCTTCTCTCTTACCGGATATGCCAGGGTAGACTTCCGACTTGACGAGACGGGAAAGCCCTGGGTGTTGGAGGTGAATTGCAACCCCAGTTTCTATGGCTTCTATCATCTGGCCCTCGAAGGAGGCTTCTCCTTTGATGATCTGGTACAAGATATTGTCGAACAAGGGTGCTAGTCAGAGGTATTTGTCAACCCAGACCAACGATTCCAACTCAAAGTCCATATCCCTATAGAGATCTTGGGCTTTCGCATTTGTAGGATGGGTGACCATCGCAACATAGAGACAGCCCTGCGCTTTGGACCAAGTCTGGACATACTCCAACAGCTCTGAACCAAGCCCCTGTTTCCGACACTCCTTCGAGACATAGAGCTCGTTCAACCAGAAATAGTCCCCACGTGTCTCCAAGCCACAGCAGATGTTCCCATAGGCAAACCCCATGGCAGACCCATCCTCCTCATAGGCGACAAACAGGACTGACCGGCTATCATCTTTCATGGAGTTTCGAATTTCTGCACTAACCTCGTCCCTGCTTTGGCTATAGCCTATGAAGGCCATCTGTTTTTGGACTAAGGTTGTCACTCCCTCGAAATCCAAGATTTTCTCGTCATGCTGATAAGCAACAATAGTGGACATGCTCTCTTCCTACCAAGCCTTCACATAGATGAGCTTGTTGTCGTTGGGGGCATAGTAATCCTTCAGTTCTGCCTCCAGATGATAGTTGTTGCGTTCGTAAAAAGATCGTGTAGGCACATAGAGGTCACTTGATGAGGTCTCGATATAGATTCTGGTCCCTCCACGTCTCTCTATCTCCTGTTCAGTCTGCCTCAGCAGCAAGGTTCCAAGCCCCTGACCTCGGTAGGTGGTGTCGACCGCTATCCAATAGAGGTCAAAGCTGCTCTTGGTTCCAGGGATGGGGCCGAAGCAGGTATACCCTCGCACTGATCGTTCAACCTCGGCAAATTGGAAGAAGTATTCGCAACTTTCCCCTTGCTCAAGGCGTTCGCGGACAAGCGATACCCCCACATCCTGCTCCTCTTTGTTGAAGAAGCCGGATGTATTGAGTATTGTAGCTATGCTCTGGATATCGGTCTGGAGAGGTTTTTCTCTGAAGGTATAGGTTTCCATAGGGTCAGCCTTTGACGATCATGGCGATCATCTGCTCATAGGTAAGGCCAGAGCGCTCGGCCGCTGCGACAAAGCCGCTATCCTGGGCGATACAGGGGTTGAGGTTCACTTCAAGGATGAAGGGATCACCCCACTGGTCAACACGAAAATCAACCCTGGCATAGCCCCTTCCTCCGAAGAGAAGGAATGCTTTGCGGCTCAGTTCTTTCAGCGTCATAAGCAAGGGCTCATCAGAGGGAGAAAAGGAGAACGTTCGTTGGGTATGAATATACTCGAAGGAGGACTCCTCCCACTTCGCCTCATACCCAACGATAGCCGGCTTATCACTGGGGTAATCGATAAAGAGCATCTCAGCAGGGTCAAAGGTCATCGTCTCCCCATCAACAGAGAGAAGGGAAACACTGAATTCACGCCCCTGTATGAAGATCTCCGCAAAGAGAGACTTTCCTGCAAGGGCTTCCTTGAGGGAGGATTCATCATGAAAAGTCTGCACTGAGGCATCGGTAATCCCTACTGATGCCTCCTCAGCCACTGGCTTGATGATAAGGGGAATGCCTAAAAATCGAGAGAGAAGGGCACTGGAACACTCTTCAAGCCAAGGGGGTGTAGGAAGCCCTTCCTTGTGCATTAGGCGTTTGGAAAACAGCTTGTCCGAAGAGCTCATCATCCCATGGCTGTTTCCCCCTGTATATCGGAACCCCATCGTTTCGAACAGGACAGGGGCGAGATGGAGAAGGCGGCAACCTTCCAGGGTCTCCACAAGGTTGAAGATACTATCAGGGGCGAGAGAGAGGATCTTCTCCTTGACCCTCTCCAGGTTCAAGGAGAAGTCCAGTCGTGATACGTCATGGCCAAGGGCTTTGAGGGCCTTGGCTACCTGTCTTACTTCAAGAGCTGTATCCAGTTCGTCTTTCGTCGAATTTTTGGAAAGCTTGTCCGTTACGATCAGGATATGCATTTGATCGAAGCCTTCCCGATGCGTAGGATGGCAGAATCCATTATCCGGGTTATCAGTTCGTGATAGCCTATCCCTGCCTTCCGACAGAGGATGGGGAGGTCTGAATCAACAGGATTCAAGCCGGCAAGGGGATTCACTTCCAAAAAGTTCACCCTACCCTGACCATCCATCTTCACATCGATGCGTCCGCCGTCACGACAACCGAGGGCATTCCAGGCTGCAAGTGCTACTTTTTCACACTCAGTGGCCACCTCACCCTCAACAAGATGATACTTTGCAAACTCCAGGTACTCCTGCTTGGTCTTGTAGGAGTAGACGCCCAGATCACAGGAAGGATCTACGACAATCTCCATTACAGCTGTTGTCCTTGCAAGATCTCTGGTTCCAGTTATCCCGACAGTAAACTCCCGTCCTTCAAGGTAGGTCTCCACCAAAACTGGTTGCTTGAACTCAGCAAGAAGGATTTTAGCAACATGGGAAAGGGCAAGCTCGTCCCTGACAATTGAGTTGGCACTGATACCCATTCCTGTCCCACCCCCTATGGGTTTGAGAAACAAGGGATACGGCAGTGCGCCCCCCCCAATATCTTGCTCGTCATGGATCACATAATAGTCAGGAGTAGGCACCCCTTGCTCCCTGACCACAGCCTTGGTCATCCCCTTGTGCAGGGTGAGGGCAAGGATGTGGGAATCAGAGAACACATAGGGAATCTCATAGGCGTCGAGCAGGGCGGGGATCTGTGCTTCACGACAGAGGCCATGCAAGCCTTCTGCTATGTTGAACACCAGGTCGCATCGATTGCCCTGGGCAAGATAGGCTACCAGGGCCTTGATGTTCCCAATACGGAGCGTCTCATAGCCAAGCAGCCTGAGAGAGTCATCAATGGCATTGATAGTTATCAAACTGTCAAACTCAGCGACTGCCTCGGGGGGGTATCCCGCCGCGAGGTAGTCGTCTTTGAGGTCATAGGTCATTCCAATAAGCATGTCAGTCCTCTGTGCCGTCTTTGGCACGGTCGGGATAGGCAAAGACCTTCCCTTCGTAGTTGCGAAGATAGAGGTTCTTCTCATCATGTCCCACTTCATAGTCAGGAAGGATGGGGACTTTGCCTCCACCTCCAGGGGTGTCTATGACATACTGGGGAACGGCATACCCACTGGTGAAACCCCGTAGGCCTCTGATGAGCTCCTTACCCTTGTCGACGGTTGTGCGGAAGTGTTCAGAGCCTGTGATGGGGTCACACTGAAAGAGGTAGTAGGGTTTGATCCTCACCTTCAAGAGACGGTGATACAGCTCCATAAGGGTCTCAACCGAATCGTTTATCCCCTTCAGAAGCACAGTCTGGCTACCCATGACAACTCCCGCATCAGCTAAGCTGTTGCAAGCCTTGGAGGACTCTTCTGTAATCTCATCAGGGTGGGTGCAGTGCACACTCAAGTAGATAGGTTTGTAGCGTTTGAGGATTCGGAGAAGATTTGGGGTGATCCGCTGGGGAAGCACCATAGGGACTTTGGTTCCTATCCTGACCATCTCCACATGCTTGATGGAGGTTATCTCCTTGAGCAACCATTCAATCTTCTCATCAGAGAGGGTCAAGGGATCTCCTCCAGAGATGACTACATCCCTGATGACTGGCGTGTTTCTGATGTATTCAATGGCTTTCTTCCAATGAGTCTCCAAAGGCTCAGTGTGACCTCCCACAAGGCGGGAGCGGGTGCAGTATCTGCAATAGACTGAGCAGAAGCTGGTCGTTAGGAACAGTGCACGGTCAGGATATCGATGGACGATGCCTGGAACAGGGCTGGTATTTTCTTCATGCAAGGGATCTTCACTCTCTCCTGGAGAAGTGAAGGACTCAAGGATGGAGGGAACCACACTCTTGCGAAGGGCGCTGGTCTGGTCAGAGGGATCGATAAGGCTGAGGTAGTAGGGGGTTACGGAGAAGGGGAAACTCTCTTCGGCGTGTTCGAGAGCTTGGCTCTCTTCAGTGGTAAGGGTGAGGAAGCGGGAGATCTGGGCGAGGGTGGTAATTCGATGTGAGACTTGCCAGTGCCAATCGTTCCACATCTCTTTGGTCGCGTCCGGAAAATGGGTCTTTCTGAACTTAGTGATTCGACCCCAACGGGAGTTTCCAGAGCTAGCTCTGGACCGTTTGGGGTCGCTTGTTTCAGGGACACTCTGTGACATGCAAGCCTGCATGCCTTTGCGTATGAGCGGAGGGTCACCATCTTCGACTGTAATTTGTTGATTTGTAGTAAAATGTTCCATAGGAACCTCTTCGACCAGAGTGATTCATTCAAGCAAAAAACCATTATGATCCTCTAGTCATTTTCTAGCTAAAGTGTATCATCAAGTAGTAAAAACGTCTGCAGTAAAGTATGAGAATTTTGAAGATTATTTTGGTATATATGAGAAATTCCTTCCAAGTAAGAAAAGAATTGAAAACCTCTCTACAGTAGGTAAGAAAAAGCCGTTTCCTCCATTTCGCATACCAAGGAAGAAACACTCTCAATAGCATAGGGAAGACGCTGTCAGCCTGGCTATGGATGCGGTGAAGATGGAAACACCCCCACTGGCGTGGGGAAGACAGCGACCTATGCACCATACTTATCGATCACAAAGCTAAAACTAAAAATAACGCTAATAGTGTCTATACTATACACCTCTTCCCCAGAATTACAAGAAATAGTTCTCTGAATTAAAAACCGTAAGTACAAGCAAATCTCTCAGGAAATAGGCGGTTCTTAATGTTTCTACCCTCTTTTTGCATAACACCCTTCCCAGTTCTCATACATCTACCCCATACTGGACTAGCTATGAATCCACCGCTACCTACCCACAAGGCCAAAGAGGCCGCATTTCTTCTGCTTGAAGCACTGGACTTCCACAAAGCCCTCGACTTTGAAGGGGAGAAGCTCATATCCACCGACTACCTCTTCGGCCCTGCTAGGGGTCAGATGTTCGGCGTCCTTGTCTGTGAGGACAAAGCGGGTAACGAGGTTATCCTCAAGGCATTTTCAGGCCAGTATGATGGGGCGTGGATCATCCCAGGTTGGGTAGGCCCTGTAGCCGACCCAGGGGCCTATGAGCAGATCGTCAAGAACCATGATGCTCAACTGCATGAAATGACTGATCTGATCAACGGTGGGGACGCTGTTGATCGCCCCTCGCTTGTACAGAAGAGGAAAGAGCTCTCCCAAGTCGTGTTGCAACAACTCTACAGTCTCTACCAGTTTCGCTGCATCGACGGGACTACCAAGACATTCGCTGACATCTTTGGGACAAAGCTACCCCCTACAGGCACTGGAGACTGCTGCGCACCAAAACTCTTACACTGGGCCTTTACCCATACCCTACACCCTATCAGCATCTTTGAGTTCTATTATGGCAAGCCTAACAGATCACTGAGTAGAGAGCACAAGGCCTTCTACGGCCCTTGTGATGACAAGTGCCTACCACTTCTCAAGCATATGCTGGCCTTGGATATCGTCTACTGTGATGCCACCCTGCTTGTGGTAAACAAGGAGGGGGGGCTTCTCTCGGTCCCAGGAAGAGGAGAAGACAAGCAGGACTGTGTGGAAAGCCGGGTCAGACGCCTGTTCACCTCTGCTCCAAAGCAGTGTGCTGTCCATCGCCTGGACATGGACACCTCGGGCTTGCTGCTCCTTGCCTTGGATAAGGAAACCCATAAGCTTCTCTCACTCCAGTTCATGCGACAAGAGGTAAAAAAGGAGTATGTAGCACTCCTGGAAGGGGTCATCAGAAAGCCAGAAGGAGAGGTAAAGCTGCCCTTCCGACTCGATGTGGAGCATAGACCCTACCAAACATATGATGAACAACAGGGGAAATGGGGAACCACCTTATGGAAAAAGATCCGTGTTGAATCCTCACCTTCGGGCTTGGTCACTCGGGTGCACTTCACCCCACTAACAGGAAGGACACACCAACTGAGACTGCACAGTTCCCATCCCAAAGGCATAGGCCATGCTATTGTCGGCGACCGTCTCTACGGAACAGGCAAAGAGGGCGACAGGCTCTGCCTGCACGCCTCCTACCTATCCTTTAGCCATCCTTACACCAAAGAAGCCCTTTCCTTTACCTCCCCTGCTCCCTTCTAGCAGAAATAAGGAGTTCTGAAACAAGAGAGAAAACTCCAGGATAAGCAACCTGAAGATGCATACTTAGCTGCGTTTTCCAGCAACTCGCTTGTTTTGCCACCCGGACCAAGCCACTACCTGAAAAGGTATGCATAAGGGGAGGTAGTATTTCCTATCTGAAAAGACCTTAGCGTTTTCACCTTTCACCCAGCAATAAAGTGTAGTATAGTAAAAAAAGCAGCAAATGAGGGGGGACGATGAAGCGAAAGAACAATGCCATCTATATTGATTTGGAGAATATTCCAACTGGCTTGGATTTGAAAAGCCTCTTCGATGAACTGACGCTCAAGCACAATACCAACCCGGATGAGGAGAACTTCTTTGTCATCAAGTTTGCTTGTGGCAATGCAGCCTCCATCAAGAAGCTGTCAAAATCACTTGCCGAGTATAACTTCTACACACGAGACACCCCTTCCATCACCTCAAACTATAAGAACAGGGCAGACCTGATCATCTCCCTTGAAGCTATGGAAACCCTGATAATACAGAATCCCATCATTGACCGCTATGTATTCATTACCTCTGACTCTGACTTTACCGTCATCATGGAAACACTGAGAAAGTACGGAAAAGAGGTGTTTCTCGTCACAAAGGAGTCGGTCAGTGACAAGCCTATCTTCAACAACAGCTGCGATGAGATCCTCATCATGGAGTCCTTTCAGATACGACCAAAACCGGAAGAGACAAAACCCAGCACAACAAAAGGAAAGGACAAGGATAAGGACAAAGAGAAGCCAGAGCCCAACAACACCAAACGTAATGACAAGACAGTGGAATCGATCATGAAAAAGGTAATTGACTCCCTAGATCCAGACACCTGGCTTCTGGTTAGCCTGATAGGCATCAAGTTCCATCAAATGGACAAAAGCCGCACCATTGAACGAAGCAGCTACAAAACAATAGGAAACCTCATTCTCAAGATGGAAAAAGACAAATTGATAGAGAGGAAACTCAACGACAAGGGACACCCTGAAGTCAAACCGATCACCAAACAATAGGAACACAGGTACCTCTCTATGCATAGCAAACAGAACCCCTTCAAACAGATACAATATATCGTGCTCTTCCTTGTCGCTCTCATGTTTGTCTTTGCTCTCTATATGGACTCATTCCTCGAAGTGGAACCCCTGAATAATGAGTATACAGTAGCCCTGGACAATGGCTGGGATGTCTATCTTGACGGTGAGCCGCTTGCAAAAGACATCTCCCTCCCCTATGCATTCCCCAAGCCTCTGATAGGGAAAACCTGCACTATAACAACCATCCTTCCTACACTCTTTCCTAACGACAATACCTGCATCAATGTGGAAAGCAGCATGGCTGCCTTGGATGTATTCCTCGATGGTGAGAAAATATACTCACTCGAAGGTCCTGGCAAAGGGTGGGCAAGACCTGTCTTCGGGGGGAATTTTGCAAACTTCATCAGGCTGCCCAATGAGGCAAAGGGCAAAGAGCTCACCATCTCCTATCGCTATACATCCAATACTCCCTTTTCCGGAAGTGTAAAGGCACCTGTTATGGGAAGCAAAGCCTCACTTATACTGCTCAAACACGATCAGTGGCCTTCCATGGTATTTGGCTATACCCTTCTTTTTGTAGGATTTATCTGTATCATCATACCATTGGGAATGCATAGGGGAAGAGAACGTGACAGCTTCATCTACTTCGGATGGCTGCAAGCCTCTTTAGGTGCCTGGGTTTTCTCACAGAGCACCAGCAAATTGCTTACCATCCGCAACCCTGCCCTTCCCATGAACCTCAGCTTCATAGCACTCTATCTTCTCCCATTTTTCCTGGTCAACTATGTCTGCAACTCCTATACAGTGGGAAAATCTGTCAAACTGATGCGAAAGATATCCCTAGTCTTCCCCTTTGCCTACATCGTGGGTGGGATGTTGCAACTGTCTGGGATACTTCAATACACCGACCTTCTTGTCATCTCCGGACTCTGCTTGGGCCTGTTCCTCGTGATTTTGCTGGCTCTTCTTCTGTCCTCTCACCTAAAAAAGAAGGCAAACCTCACCTCCTTTCTCATTGCAATGGGGATCCTGCTTACCACCATCCTGGTTGAAGAGATACTGCTCATTTTCAACATCAAGCTGGACAGCCCTATCCTGCTCCATTTAGGCATGAGCGTAAGCGGTGCGATACTCATCTGGCACAGCGCGAAGAAACTCAACGAGAAGACACGAAGCATCCTCAAGGAGCAGGTACTCCTATCGATGGCCTATACTGACTCCCTGACAGGGTTGAACAACCGTTCTGCCTACGACAAACGCATCGATGAGATCAGTTCAGGCTCCAGTAAAGCAGAAGTGCTCGGAGTCCTGATGATGGACATCAATGACCTGAAGGTCATCAATGATACGAAGGGGCATAAGGCAGGGGATATGGCTTTGCAAGACTTCACCTCTTGTATCAGAAAGATTTTGCCGGAAAATTCTGAGCTTTTTCGAATCGGTGGTGATGAATTTGTCGCCTTTATCCCCTCTATCAGGGATGACCAACTGGAAAAGCTCTCCACGAGCATTACCAAGTTCTTCAAAGCCAGGAAAACAATCTATACTGTGGCAGTAGGCTGGGATCTTTTCATCCCCAAGAAGAAAGAGAAGTTCATCAACATCATCAATCGTGCCGATAGCGCCATGTACCTATGCAAAACAACCATGAAACATGAGAAGGCCCGCAATCTTGACTCTTGAACTCTTTTGCGCCACCCTTCAGTCAATAGGAGGATCCTATGAAACGATCCATTCTTCTCGCTTTGGCCCTTGGCCTGTTGCTCTCACCTCTTGTTGCCCTTGCAGGCAACACCACCCTCTCTGGGGTAAACGGATATCTGGTAATACCTAGTGCCGAACCGGCACCGAGTGGGAAAAGTACAAGCATCACCACAGGATACTCAGGCATCCTTTCCACAGGAGGTTATGCCAATATCCCCTTCATCCAGCTGGGATTTTCGGATATGGCAGAGGTCAGTCTTGCCGTCGACATAGACCCACAGACAGTGACCGATCTCTTGCTCAATGCGAAGTGGCGTTTCTCCCATCGTAATGAGACATCCATCGCAGTAGGAGTAGTAGGACAGCTTATCGATGTTGCAGATGCGAAAGATCTTGCAGCACAACTCTATTTTGCCTCCACCTTCACAAGTTCAATCATGGACTTCCCCTCAAAGACAACAGTGTTGTTGGGCTATACCTTCCACAAGAATCTCAACACCAATATTGACTTTGGCGTTGCCTTCGAGACTCCCTTCTTTCCCACAACATTCAAGGAAAAGATGGCATTTCTCCTAGACTTCGGCAACGTATCCTATAGCGTCAGCCCGTCAGCAGGTAATGCCAGCGACAGAGGCTTGGTAAATGTAGGGTTGCGTCTGCTCCCTGTAAAAGTCCTCAACTCTGTCTATCTTACAGCTGATATCAGAGCACTTGACCTGTTCGACCACACAGGACGGGCCTTGAGCCTTGGCGTCAGCCTATCCTTCAAACCTGAATAAAAGGGACAAAGGGCTCACTTAGGTGAGAGCACACCCAAAAGAAGGCTTTTGCAATGTGCAAAGGCCTTCTTTTCCTCTTCTTGTATAGGAGGTTGTACTGTCTGCTGATTCATCTACTGGCATCAATCCATGATCTATTGTGGTAGCCAGTGTCTATTTTTTGTCTCTACGATCATTCAAACTCAAACACCTTGATCATATTTGTCTTTCCTGCACTGCCTACAGGAACCCCTGCGGTTATCACCACAGAATCGCCTTTCTTTACATACTCATGCTCCTCAAGAAAATACGGGGCGTAGGCGAGAAGCGAGTCCACGCTCTTCTGCTCATCAATAAGGATCGGGGTTATTCCCCAAGAGAGAGCAAGTCTCTGTACCACCGTCTTATCAGGACTGAAAGCGAGTATGGGCACACTGGGACGGAACTTCGAAATGAGGCGTGCGGTGCTGCCTGACTGCGTAAAGCAGGCGATAAAGGATGCCTGGACAGAAAGGGCCAACTCCCTCGTAGCAAAACCGACTGCCTCAGTCCGGGTCTGTTTCTTCCTGATCAACGCACTATCCCTAGAATAGAGCTGGTTAAATACCAATCGCTGGAAATCATTGCTGCGCTCAGTAAGAAGGACAATCCGACTCATCGTAAGCACTGCCTGCAGGGGATACTCCCCTGCTGCGGTCTCTCCTGAGAGCATTACCGCACTGGTACCATCGAGGACGGCATTTGCCACGTCGTTGGTCTCAGCCCTCGTTGGGCGTGGGTTATGCATCATGGACTCAAGCATCTGTGTGGCTGTGATGACAGGCACCCCGCTTGCAATACAGCTGCGTATGATGGATTTCTGGATAAGGGGAACCTCTTCTGCAGGTACCTCCACCCCAAGATCCCCTCGGGCTATCATGATGACACTGGACTGTTCGATTATCGAATCCAAGGCTGTTACAGCCTCGGGTTTCTCGATCTTTGCAATGATGGGTATGGTACGGCCAAACTTCTTCTGCATGAAGGTCTTCAGCGCCTTGACATCTTCTGCACTGCGTACAAACGACAGTGCCACATAATCCAGGTTGTTCTCAAACGCAAACGAGAGGTCCTTCTCATCCTTCTCGGTAAAGGAACTGAGATGCATCAGAGGGACTTTGGGAAGGTTCACCCCTTTTCTGGGGAGTATGACCCCATCCTCCACAAAGGTACAATGGATGTCAGTATCCTCAATACTTTCAACGACCAAGGAGACCAGCCCGTCGTTGATGAGGATCTGGCTTCCTGCAATGATTTCCTGATGCAGATAGGGATAGTCGATGCTGATGCGCTGCCTTGTGCCAAGACAGGGCTTGGTGGATATGATCAAGCTATCACCTTTTTCAAAGGATAGGGAGGGCTCTGCAAGCTGTCCCACCCGAATCTTAGGACCTTGCAGATCCATAAAGATGGCTATGGGGATCCCAAGCTTTTCAGAAGCAGCGCGGGCCCTGTCATAGCGAACCTGCTGCTCAGATGCATCCCCATGGCTGAAGTTCAGTCTGAGGACCCGTGCCCCACCCTTTATGATGGACATGATGACTTCAGTCGATTCTGATGCCGGGCCGATAGTCGCAACGATCTTGGTATAGGTTCCCTGTATGAGCATGGTAGCCCCCTTATCCTTCTATCATCCTGTATAACCGTCTTTTTGTAAAGTTTTCTCTATGCATAAGACAAAACACCCCAAATGTATCATGCACTGACAGTGCCTATGTAAGTTCTGGTTGGGGAGCCCCCTTGCAAGGGGATTACTAGCTGGGACACTGCACGTACGCCACCATCTGCCCATTTTCAGGCTTTGTTTTCGCTAAATAATGAGGTTTTTTGCTAATCACCCCAACGGGTGAGGTTGAAATAATCCCCTCTAGGTAGACAAATCCTCTTCAAAGGCGATATATGGCAGGGGATCCAAGGTTTATCATGAGAGCATGAACGGAAGAAAAACCAAAGACCTGCTGCTTGTTACAGCAATATTGTTGCTCAGCATACTCTCTCTGATGCAGATCGGGAGACTCCACATCGACAGCTCTACCAATGCATTCATTCCCCAGAAAGCCCCAGTAGTGCAGACAAATGAAACGATCGAAGAGGCCTTCGGATCCCTGGATCTCATTGTGGTCAATCTCTACAACAAGGATTCCTCAATGCTTGATGCTTCCTCTCTGACTGTCCTGGACAAGATCACCAGTGCAATAGAGCCTCTGCCTCTCAGTTTCTCTGTAACGTCGCTTACCAATACCGACCATCTGGGCAGTTCAGATGAAGGGCTGCTGGTGCAAAAGCTCTACGACCCGACTGAGGCAGATGCACTGGGGAACCTGAAGACACGTCTTGGGCAGTGGGGGGACCTCTATGAAGGCAACCTCATATCAAGGGACAGGACTATGGCTTCGATTATTGTTGAGGCGGTAGTAGGTGCTGACATGTCAGACCTGCTCGTTCAGATCAAGGCTGAGGTTGCCAAGATAGATCTTGGGCCTCTTCAGGTATCGATGATAGGACTTCCTGTAGTCACCGACGCCATCGAGCAGAGCCTGCTCACTGACATGGCAATCCTTGCACCCATTGTCGGCCTTCTGATAATCATCATCCTATTGCTCTCATTTGGCAGGTTCCGTTCTGTCATTCTCTCCTTATTCTGCCTGGCGGTCACTGCCAGCCTCATGCTTGGCCTTATGGCTGTGCTGAAGCTTACCTTTACCATGGCTACCATGCTCGTACCGGTTCTACTGTTGATAGTAGGAAGCGCCTATACCATCCACATCCTCAGCCACTTCTATGAAGAGGCTTCAAACTCTGTGGAGGGGAAGACCCAGGAAGGGAGGGAGCGGATTATCACCACAGTAGTGAAAAGGAACCGCAATCCCCTGATCATGGCAGGAGCCACCACAGCGGCAGGATTCCTGGCCCAGCTGACCAGTCCTTTGGCCCCCTTCAGAACCTTTGGCCTTCTCTGTGCTATCGGAGTCGTCCTTTCACAACTCTCGGCTCTCTATCTCCTTCCTGCCCTGCTTCGAATCTTCTATGCAAACACACCAGTAGAGAAGAAAAACAGGAAGACCCGTGCAAAGTTCGACCCATCCCACATCTTTATCTACATAGCCTCAAAACAGGGCAAACTACTCACAGTCCTGTCTATCATATTTATTGTTGCAACACTGCTGCTCATACCCCGTATCCGTACCGGGACCAACATGCTTGCCTTCTTCAAACCCTCATCTCAGCTTGTACAGGATACCAAGCTCTACAACAGCAAGATGCAAGGTAGTGGCATCCTCACCGTAATGATAAAGAGGGACAGCAAGGCAACCATCCTCCAGCCGTCATTCCTTACCTCATTGGACGAGTTCTCCCAAAGCATGGAACACAGGGATGATGTAGGCGGCGTGCAGACCATCCTTCCCTTCATCAAGCGGATGAACCAGATCATGGGCCCTCAGCAGGGGGATACCCTCCAGACAGATGAGGCTATGCCTGACTTTGACTTCTTTGGAGGATCATTCGGCGCTGTGGAGGAGGAACAACCCTTAGAAACCATAGCTGAGGGGAACCCCGTCATCGCCCAGGACGGCAGCTACTACGAGATACCCTCTGACCCAGCTAAGTATGGCCTGGAAACAGAAGAGGAGCTTAGCCAGCTCATAACCCAATATCTCCTACTGTACAGTGGAAATCTGGGCAAGTTCATCAATGATCCGATCGAGCCAGACTCTCTTCTTATGACCATAAGCCTCCTCAAGACAGACACCCCGACCTTGAGAAACATCACTAACACCATAGAGGAGCACTTCAAGGCAACCCTTCCTCCTGGCTGGACGATGGAGATCGGCGGGGGGGAAGCGATAAGTCTCGCCCTTACCGAGCTGGTAACCAAATCCCAGCTCTATTCGCTCTTCGGTGCCCTCATCATTGTCTGGATCTTGGTGCTCCTTCTTTTCCGTTCGTTCAAGCTGGCAACACTCGCCCTCATACCCTGTGTGTTCGCCCTCATGGGAATATTCGCCTCCATGGCAATCCTTGATATCGAACTTGATATCATCACCAGCCTGCTTGCAGCCCTTGCCATTGGCATCGGGGTGGACTATGCAATTCACCTTATAGCAGCCTATGTGAGACTCGGATCAATAGTTTCGCACAGTGAGGTATTCACCGAGGTAATGAAGACAACAGGTAAGGCCATCCTCATCAACGCCGCTTCTGTGACGTTGGGCTTTATGGGCTTGCTGTTCAGCCGATTCACTCCCATATCGCGCATGGGCCTTCTGTTCTGTATCGCGATGGTGTTCGCTTCGTTGAGCAGCCTCACCATCATGCCTGCCCTGCTTCGTCGCATCAAACCAAAGAACACCATGCTCATCTCTGAAACAAAAGAATCAAGGAGAATCTCATAATGAATAAAACCATTCCCTTCATACTTGCCTTAGCACTGACTTTCCTGTTTCCCATCACAGCGGCGCCACAACCGCAAGTGATCATGGACAAGGTCATGGAGGTACAGAGCAGTAACAGCTCGGCCCTAGACCTGGAGCTTACCCTCATAGATGCAGGAGGACAGGAACGTACAAGGAGACTGCAGACGCTCTCCCTCACAGAGAATGGCAGGACCTCTTCCATTACCGTATTCCTCTCACCCTCCAGCGTAAAAAACACCCGCTTTCTCTCAGTGGAGAACGAGCAGGGAAAGACAGACCAGTGGATTTACCTCCCAGCCCTCAAGCGTGTAAAGCGTATTGCAGCAAATGAGGAAGGGGGATCCTTCATGGGAAGTGACTTCTCCTACTCTGACATGGCCTCGACCACCTATGACGCTGATGAGGCGACACACACCCTCCTGGAGGAGAGTGCGACAGCCTATGTTGTAAGGTCGGTTCCTTTCGACACGACGACCTATGGAAAGACAGAGACCACCGTCGACAAGGATACCTACCTACCCTTGCAGGTGGACTTCTATGCCAAAGATGGAACAACCTTGGAAAAACAGCTGGTAACACAACAGATAGAGCAGATGAATGGCAAATGGATACCCAAGGTCATCATCATGACTACCATCGCTAGTGGGCATAGCACCAAGATTGAGATCCTCCAGGCCCAGTATGACATCGCCATGAACAGCAACTATTTCACCACCAGATTCCTTGAAACAGGGAGGCCCTAATGAAACGTATTGTACTTGTATTGCTCACTATCAGCTTGCTGCTGGGCAACCTTTTTGCCTTTGCAGGCTTTGATGACATATTCGCAGCAGAAATAGAAAATGGAGAAGAAGAAAAAACCCCTAAGCTGAGCCTCTCGCTCTCAGGTTCGGTAGAAGCACAAATTGGAGTTTATTTCGATGACCAGGTATTTTCTGAGCAGCTTCTGAATGTAAATCTCCTTGCTGACAGTCCCTCCTTCAAATCAGAAGCTGCTCTCTCCTTTGATGCACAAAAGAGAGAACTTACGGCAAACACCATTGCAATTACCTCATTCTTCGACTGGGGCATCATCAAGGCAGGCCTGCTCAAGGAGGAGTGGGGTTCAGGAGACGGCGTGCATGTTGTGGACGTGCTCAATGCCTTTGACTACTCCAAGGGTCTCTCAGATGACATTTTCAGCATGAAGAGGGCAGAATTCATGCTCACTTCCACCATCTACAAGGATCAGAGTTCCTTGCAGCTCTACATGAAGCCGACCTTTACGCCAGGGCTGGCATCTATGGACAAGGACGACAGATGGTCATTGCTGCCTGCCAATTTTTCCACATTGACCATCCATGATCCTCCCAAAACAGATTCTTTGGAATATGTACAGTTCGGGTCTAGGGCAAGAACCAGCATCGGCGGCGCCGACCTGGGGCTGCTCTACTATAAGGGGCATATGGCTCAGCCTGGGTACAAACCAGAAGCTGCTGCACCCCCAACATATATAGATACCGTCTTCACCCCATACCAGCTCTTCGGAGGTGAAGCAACCTATGTCGTTGGCCAGTTCACCCTCATGGCAGAGGGTGGATACATGCTCAGCAAGGATACCAAGGGAACTGACCCGACTCTCTACAACAGCAAATGGGTCTATTTTGGTGGGATAAGCTATCTGGAACCTTCCAGCCAGCTGTATCTAGCTCTTATGTACAACGGACACTGTATTGTTGATTATGATTCTGTGAAGAGTAATGTTGCCAATCCATTCATTGGGTTTGATGTAGATCAGGGCCAGGCCTTCGACAACAAGGCCTATGGCAACACCCTCACCCTGGCAATGGAGATGCCCCTGTTCCGTGAGAGGGTGAATGTACGCCTCGGTGCCACCTATCAGATCGAGACAGAGGGCTATGCCCTTCTGCCTTCCATCGGATGGCAAGTCAGTGATGATCTTCGTCTTGAGTGTAAGGCTGTTGTCTATGGTTCAATAGGTTCGAAAGATAGCCTTTTCAAGACGTGGGATGACAACGATTATCTTACAATTGGCATAACTCACTTCTTCTAAGTCCTACCCTAGAAAGGGCGAGTGTGGTAGAATCCTCCCATGGAGGATTCTGATTGTGTTCATCATTGGAGACATTCTGCTTTTTCTGACTACCGCACTCGTCTTTTCCATTACGTGTCTCTGTATCCTATTGCATGTCCATGCAAAGGATAGCTATACACGTGGATTCTTGGCTTTTCTGATCCCTCTGAACCTTCAGATGTTCCTGACCATGCTCTATGCATACATACCCCGGGTCTACGCCCCTGAGCAGCTTACAGGCGATATCTATAGGTATTTCTGCCTCTCTGCTACACTGGTGTCGATATTCCTTACAACACTGATGCTGTTTACCATGAGCCGCTACCTTATCGCACTTCTGCCTGCGACGGATAAGGAAAAGAGCCTGGGGAAAACCATCCTGGGGTTCCTCATCCTTGCTTTCCTTATCATCAGCCTGCTTATCATCATCGGCAAGAGCGAAGGCGACTGGATTTATGCGATGAATATCACCTTCTCCTATCACATCTTCAGTGGCAGCGTGTTTTTGGTCATCCATGGCTTCACCGCGCTCTTCTATCGAAAAAGGGCACAGGGGTGGGAACAGGAGAGGCTTCTGACCGGTATCTGCTCGACCTTCATTCCTTTGCTGGTGCTCTTTCCCCTTGATATGATCTTCTTCTGGAATCATGCCTTCAAGTTCACCTATCTCAGTTTTTCAGCGTTCGCAGTCTACCTCTACTATTTCATCAGCCGTAGATATTTCCTTACCTACGAAGTGGTGACCGAATCATCAGTAATCCAGAAAACAGAGTTTCTGCAAGAGCATGATGTATCGGCAAGGGAACAGGAGATCATAGAGTTGTTGGTGAAAGGCCTGAGCAACCGGGAGATAGCAGAAAAGCTCTTCATCTCACCCAATACGGTAAAGACTCATATCAAGAATATCTATACAAAGCTCGGGGTTAAAAACAGGGTGCTGCTCTTCTCCTTGTTGCAGAAGAAGTCAAACCCCTGATTCTAGGTCCTGTTTACACTCTTGGCAGATGCCCGTTAGGTAGAAGGTATGGTCATTGACCGTGAAGCCATGCTCTGTTTCAAATTGGCGCACCTGTTCTACATAAAAGCACCCACCCAGATCGATAAAGCGATGGCACTTCTCACAGTGAAACCAGTGATGATGATCCTTACCATCCTTGGCTGAGTAGTATCGTTCGGTCCCATGTTCACTGCAGTGCAGGATAAATGAGGTTGCCAGATTGTTCTTCTCCAGATAGTGCAAGTTCCGATAGACGGTTGCTGGGTCACACAAGGCCCCCAGTTGCTTTGCCATTTCAGAGACGGAGACAGGTTCCTTGGCATGTTTTAAAGCCTCGAGAATAGCTTTCCTAGCTTTTGTCATGATGCAAAGCCCTCCTCCTGCTGTAGGTCACCAGCATCTTCGTAGCGGCAGTTCCAAGGAACACTCCCCCCGCAATGACTACCACCATGGCTCCGACAGGGACATCAAGGGCCCAACCGGCTGCCAAGCCCCCGAATGAAAACAATGCTGAAAACAGCGTACCCAAACCCATCATGGCCCCCAGGTTCTTCGCCCAGTATCCTGCTGTCCCTGCTGGCAGGGTCAGCATCGCTATGACCATGACAATACCGACAAAGGTCTGTAGCAGAACCACAGCAACCGCTGTGATAGTGAGCATCAGGAGGAATACCTGCTGGGTAGGGATACCTCTCACCTGGGCAAATTCCTCGTCAAAGGAGGTCGCTTCGATCTGGGGATAGAAGCGCCAGGCAAGCAGGATTACTATCACATCAAGGGCAAACAACAGTATCAGATCCTGATTTGAAATGAGCAGGATGTTTCCAAACAGATAGGAAGCAGGATCGGTATAGCCGGGGGTCTTTGCCATAAAGAGGACACCGATGCTCATTCCAATGGCCCAGATGGCCTGGATGACCGTATCCTCACGTTGCTTTGCCTTCAGGGAAACAACCCCGATGATGGCCGCTGCAAGGATGGCAAATACAATTGCACCCATCATGGGCGTGATTCCGGGCACTTTTCCGGTTGCACTCAGATACAAAGCTATCCCGATACCACCCAACACTGCATGTGATATGGCTCCGGCAAGCCCCGCTATCCTCTTGACGGTGACCACCGCCCCAATGACTCCAAAGAGGATGGAGGAGAGCAGTCCTGCAACCAAAGCATTACGGACAAAGGGGAAGTCAGGATTTGCAAGTGCACTGAAAAAACTAAAGAGATTATCCATTGACCATGCCTCCGTCAAAGGTGCAGTAGTCGGGCGGGAGCTCAACATTATGCAGCACACGCAAAGCCTCTCCCCCATAGAGTTCAGAGGGGGTGGGTTCCAGGGTATGCTGGACCACAGTACGCCCCTTCTGCCCAGGCTTTTGGGCCCCGATGCAGAATACCCTGTCGGTTAGGGAGGAGACGGTTCCCATATCATGGGTGACTATGAGGATGGTTGTCTTGCCTTTGAACTTGCGAAGCGTATCGAAGAGGCGCTTCTCACTCTCTGCATCCATATTTGCCGTAGGCTCGTCCAAGATGAGCATCTTGGGTTCTGCCACAAGGGCGCGTGCTACAAGGACTCGCCGTCTCTGCCCTCCCGATAGCTCACTATAGGATCGGTGGGCAAGCTCTTCCATCTCAACTTGCCTGAGGGCTTCGAGCGCAGCACTGTTTCTGGCATCCTTGCTCTTTCTTGAAGTGGAGAGCACCCCCCCCATCCTTACGACCTCCAATACGGAGATGGGAAACGTAGGATCGTAGGTCATATGCTGGGGAACGTAGCCTATCATCGACCTGTTCTTCTTGGGTTGGTCTCCAAAAAGAAGAACCTCCCCTTTCTGGCTCTGCTCAAGGCCAAGGATAAGCTTGAGAAGCGTTGTCTTGCCCGAGCCGTTGGGACCGACCAGAGCACTGAACTCCCCTTCATGGATATGGAAGTTCACCTCCTCCAGGACGGGCAACATATCATAGGAGAATGCAACGCCGGAGAATCGCAAAGCTATAGGGACGGCGCTCATTGCCTTCCTCCTAGTGAACCCAGAAGGGCATCACCCATCTGTTGGATGTTAGCCATCCAATCTCGGGCAAGAGGGTCGAGGGCAAGGACTTTGGCCCCTGCGGCCTTAGCCACTGTCTCAGCCGAAGCAAGAGGGAACTGCTTTTGCACAAAGAGGGCTACGGCCTGTTCGCTCTTAGCCCTCTGGATAAGGGCCGAGAGGTCTTTGGCTGTAGGCTCTTTCCCCCCGATCTCCACCGCTTCCTGGATCAGGCCGAACTCATCAAAAAAATATCCGAAGGAAGGGTGATAGACAAATACCTTGCGTCCAGATAAGGGAGCGAGTTTCTCCTTAAGGCTCAGGAAGGTTTCATCAATGTCGGAGATAAGCTGTTGGTAATTGGATTCCAACACTGCCTTCTGCTCAGGAAGCAGCATGACCGCTGTTTTCAGGACATGGGAAGCCAGGATCTTCGCACTTTCCCATCCAAGCCAGGTGTGCCGGTCCCGTTCAAGGCTATCCTTATCCATACTATGGTCTTCGTGATCGTCATGCGCCTCCAGTGATCGGAAGGTTACCCCCTCTGTTCCGTCGACTACCAGAAGGTTCGGATAGAGTGAGGATACCTTCTCTTCAAGGATCTCTTCAAAGTCAGTGCCGCTGAGTATCCACACCTTTGCGTTGGCAAGGGAGGCCATCTGCGAAGGGGTAGGCTCGTAGGAGTGGGGGCTCTGCCCCTCTCCTACGAGTACCACACTGCCAAGCAGGTCCCCTGCTATACGCTGGACAAAGTACTCCTGGGGAAGGATGCTCAGGGCAATAGTGGGTTTGAGGTCAAGATCTTTCTTTTCAGCATTGCCTAGTGCAAACAGAAGTCCAGAGGTAACTATCATTATGATGGCTATGCCATACATTCGTTTGGTTTTTCTCATACTCCCTCCTTAGGGGGTAAGGAAAGAATACTGAGAGAGAGGAAAATTTGCAAGTCATTTGCAAACATAATGCAAATGACTTGCACCAGCACTATTGGATACTACCCAGAACCCTCTCTTTCACAGTATGCTTGGAACCAAGAGAGGAACCCTACCATGATCGTGAACTTCAGAGACAAACACCCCCATATAGACCCCACTTGCTTTATCGCACCTTCTGCCGATGTCATCGGGGAGATTGAGATAGGCAAAGCCTCCTCAGTATGGTTCAACACCACCCTCAGAGGTGATGTCGCCCCCATCCATATAGGTGAGGGCAGCAACATCCAGGACAATACGGTGGTCCATTGTACCATCGGCTTGCCACTGTCAATTGGAGATAATGTGACTATAGGTCATGCTGTGATACTCCACTCCTGTACAATAGGGGACGGATGTCTCATAGGTATGGGATCGACCATACTTGATGAAGCAGTCCTAGCGGAAGAAACATTAGTCGGTGCGGCTTCCTTGATCCCTCCGGGCAAGACCTATCCCCCAAGGAGTCTGGTCATGGGCTCCCCTGCCAAGTTCATTCGAGCCCTGACAGAGGAGGAATTGGAAGGGATGAGAGAGAATGCCAAGCACTATGCTGAGGCTGCCACAGAGTATGCTTCCTCTCTTTCCTAGACCTCGTTCGCCTTCTCAAACTTCTTGATGGCTTCGTTGGTTCCCCCGACCACCAGGATATCCTCTGTCTTGAGAACAAGGTCAGGTGTTATCTCGCTGATGGCCTTATCGTCACGGAGCACCACGATGATGTTCAGATGGTATTTCTTGCGGATATTCAACTCCTCAATCGTCTGGTCGACAAAGCTCTCTGAAATGGTGATGTTGGCTATGGAGAAATCATCGCACAGCTCAAGGAAATCGAGGGTGCCTGTAGCAACAAGCGAGTGGGCAAGACGGACGCCCATATCAACTTCGGGATAGACTGCCTCTGCCCCTATCTTCTCCAGGACCCTTCCATGGTCAACACTGCTGGCTTTTGCTATGACCCGTGGTATCTTCAGCTCCAGGGCATTCATTGTTGCAAGTATGTTTGACTCCAAGTCCTTTCCTATGCATACGATAACAGTCCCACAGTGAGCAACCCCTGACTCTTTCAATACATCCTGGGTGATGCCCGTTACGGGATAAATATTTACCAGCTGGTCTTTGACCGCATCAAGCTTCTCTTCCTCGATCTCCAGCACGATGACGTCCTTGCCGGCCTTGGTCAGTTCCAAGGCGAGGGAGAGACCGAATTTACCCAAGCCAATGATACCATAGGCATCCAAATCAAATTCACTTTTCATGCAATACTCTCCTTACTCATCCGATGAACACCTTCTCCTCAACATACTTCAGAACCGATTGTTTGCCCCTGATGCTGGTTGCTATGGTGATGGGCCCCACCCTACCGATGAACATGACCACCATAAGGACAAACTTCGAAGCGGTATGCAGGTGTGGGGTAATTCCTGTTGAAAGGCCTACCGTTGCAAAGGCAGATACGCTTTCAAAGGCAACCTGCAAAAAGCTGAAGCTGTCCTTCTCTATCAACAGCAAGCCTGTTATACCAAAACCTAGCACCAGAAATGCCAACAACAACACTTGGAATGCCTTGAGGATACTCACCTCATCAATCTTCCTGTTGAAAGCCGAAGGTTCCCTTCGCCTGATCATGGATCCGAGGCTCAACAGAAGCGCAAAGGCCGTGGTGGTCTTTATCCCACCACCGGTAGAGCCTGGTGATGCCCCTATAAACATCAGGATCATCATCAGAAACTGTCCAGCCTCTGCCATAGAGCCAATGTCTATGGTGTTGAAGCCTGCAGTCCTTGCACTGGTGCTCTGGAAGAAGGCGCTCAGCAATGAGGTTTTTTCAATGAGAAAGAAAGCAAGAGTCCCCAATAGGAGCAGGGAGGTGTTCATGAGCAGTACTATCTTGCTGTGCAGGGACAAACGTTTCCAACTACGCGCGCGAGCAAGGTCTGCCAGCACGAAAAACCCTGTACCGCCGATGATGATCAGGGAAGCAGTCACTAGGTTCATGGACAAACTGTTCTTGTAGGCAGTCAGGCTCCGGTAACCACCTTGGATATCAAAGCCGGCATTGTTGAATGCAGAGATGGTGTTAAAGGCCGCATGACCCAAAGCCTGAAGCGGTGCATGGGTATTTTTGAATATGAAGAACTCAATGAAGGTACCCAAAACCTGAAAGATCAAAGCGGCAAGACCGACAGTCTTCACCACCTGCATCGTTCCTTTCACAGTTCCGAGGTTGTACGCTTCCTTGATCACACTGTACTTGCCGATGGCGACAGAGCCACTGAACATCAAAATAAAGACCATGACAGCCGAAGCAAAGCCCAACCCCCCAAGCAGGATAAGCAGGGCAATGACGATTCTGCCAAACAGGGAGAAGGTGGCCGCGACATCGACGGTGACCAACCCTGTCACACAGACGGCGCTTGCTGAGGTAAAGAGGGCATCAATATAGCTAAGGTCCACTCCCTTGTTCTGGGAAAAGGGAAGGGAGAGGAGAATCGAACCTACTCCGATGATAAGCAAAAATCCCAGCAACAGATATTGGTTAGGCAACAATGCCTTGCGTTTGATTGCACTCATAGTTGAACTTGAGTCTACCATCAGTGCAAATCTAACACAATATGTTGGGCGATAAGCCCTCCTTCATTTGCCGATATGCACATTTGATGATATATTGGAGCATGACTGGAGTTACTCCAGACAAAGTGAGGAAAGACATGATTGACAAGAAAATAGTGACACTGATCAACGAACAGATCAACAAAGAGTTCTTCTCTGCCTATCTCTACCTGGATATGGCGAACTTCTACGCCCACAAGGGCCTCGTAGGCTATGAGAACTGGTTCAAGGTCCAGGCTCAGGAGGAAATGGCACATGCCATGCTCTTCAGGCAGTACCTGATCAACAATGGCTATGCCGTCGAATCCCCTGCCATTGGCGATCCCACCAAGAAGTATGAGGACAACAAAGCTCCCCTGCTTGAGGCGTTGAAGCATGAGCAGTATGTGACGGCCTCCATCAACACCATCTATGAGCAGGCTTCCCTTCTCAAGGACTACAGGACAATCCAGTTCCTGGATTGGTTTGTCAAGGAACAGGGAGAGGAGGAGATGAATGCAGAGGAGAATATCCAGAAGTATGAACTCTTCGGTTCTGATCCCAAGGGCCTCTACTTGCTGGACAAGGAGTTGTCAGCAAGAGTATTCACTGCCCCATCCCTGGTACTCTAGAACAAATCATTACCAACACCCGCTTTCAGTGAAAGCGGGTGTTGTTTTTCAAGGCATTCCAAAAAAAGGAGTTACAATGCAAAGCAAAGCTATCAAGAAGACTACAGGCGGATCGGTACAGTATGACGGAGCTGGAGTCAAGCTTGTCAGGGTAATCGGAAATCAGGATATCTACGACTTCGACCCCTTCCTGATGCTTGATGCATTTGATTCCACCGACCCCACCGATTACGTCAAAGGCTTCCCCTGGCATCCACACCGGGGTATCGAGACCGTCACCTACCTGATAAGCGGCACCATCGAGCACGGGGATAGCCTGGGCAACGAAGGAACCATCAATGACGGATGCTGTCAGTGGATGACTTCCGGAAGTGGCATCATCCACCAGGAGATGCCCAAGGAGGCCAAGCGGATGCTTGGCAGCCAATTGTGGATCAACCTGCCTCAGAAGGACAAGATGACCGATCCTGTCTACAGGGATATCAGAGCCGAACAAATCCCCACCGTCACCGAAGAGGGAGTCTCTGTGCGCGTCATCAGCGGCACCTATAACGGGACCAATGGTCCTGAGCAGGGTGACTTTGTGAAGACCATCTTCCTCGATGTGAAGCTTGATCCCAACACCGTATGGTCCTTTGATGTCGATCCCAGAAAGACTGTATTCTGCTATATGGTGGAGGGCTCAGCTCTGGTAAGCGAATCCCAGCAAACGATCGAAAGCGGCTTGGGAGTCCTGTTTGGAGAAGGTGATACGATCGACATCACTGCCACAGAAGAGGGCATTCGCTTCTTTCTCTTTGTAGGTATGCCGTTGGGTGAACCCATAGCATGGAGAGGTCCTATAGTAATGAACACCCAGGATGAACTCAAGTTGGCTTCCAAGGAGTTGCGAGAGGGTACGTTCATCAAGCACAAGGTGTAGCATAGCACCCTACTACCTCACTCCCTTCTTGTATCCATCCCTATAGAAATTTTCACAACCCATATTCCAGCCTGCACTTCAGGTTGGAATATTTCTTTTGGGATAAGGGTTGGTACGTACTTTGGAAGAAACAGTTTGGTTCTAGGAACTACAGCCAGGGTATAGGAGGGTTTTAGCAGAACGTACACACATTGGAAACATAGTGCAAGGGATAATAGGACTCACGAGCACAATGGGGAAGAAGCTTGGTCCAAAGTAGCACACCTATGACTCCGGGATCATCCAACTCAGTTTGGAATTGCCTAGGTCATCATTCTCCTCCTTGAATTTCCCAATACCCAAACCTCTTTCCACCTGTACGTTGGAGCACTTGCTTTTTCACCATAAGGGCCATTGCACGTTTAATTGTTGTAAGAGAAACAGCAAGCTGCTTAGAAAGCTCTCGCTGTGTTATACTAGGATTCATGCGTATCTGTGCCAGTATAGCAAGCTCCAAAGTCTCATCCAAAGTCTCATCATGAGACTTTGGAACTTTAGGAGGTCCCACTGTAGCGGTAGAGGCTTCATTCAAAGGCACAATGATTCTAAAAATATCGCCTTCCCTGAAAGTCGGTTCAGCACCGCTATACAGCTTCGAATACTTATATGTATTGCGCATCCCTGAACCTAATTCATCAGCCAAGCCGATTTCACGGAATACTTTTGAAATCGGTGGATTTTTGGGAAATGGCTCAAAAGATGAAGGATCCAGATCACCAAATCCGTGTGAACGATTACTATTTTCTGTAAAGATACGATCTTTCTCGATAACTAGCTTTGCTACGTAAGCATTTGCATAATCCCTATGTGCGAGTGAATTAGAAACAATTTCTCGGAGAATTTTATCTCTGGCGCTGATGCTCTGCATTCCTTCTATAACAAAAAGGTCATTTAAGTGCTTTTTGCCAAAGGCAATCAACCTGTCATGGCTTTCAAGCAAGTTCGTAATAATTACGTCTCTATCATCATAACGATCCATATTGAACACACGGAAGATAGCATCGGTCTTGTGATGGGCCAGAGCTGATACTATCAGATTATCCGGTCCAAACAAGAGAATGGCTGCAAGGGTGATACCCTCTCTTCCTGTTGAAGTGTCAGTAAGAATGAGACCAGCACTTCTAAGCAATTCCACATCGGTCAGTTGCTGCCATGGATGGTTCAGAGTTCTCACTCTGGACATCTTGCGAGCTCGGTCGATCAGGTCATGACGCAAATCTGATACAGAGAAGACAGAAAAAACTTTATTTACATAATAGGTATCTTGCTTCCTAGCATAAAGTTGATAAACGAGGCCTTCATTATCAGTGATATCTATGTCAGAATCATAATTTCAATCAAAAATCTTGGCTTTGCAACGGCAAACACTCTGGGAGCTCGGAACTTGTATATAGATGATTGACTTCCCTTCTAATTCATACTCAATTGGTTTGATATAAAGTGGTGGATATATCTTGTTCTTATTGTTTATTGCTGTCACAAAGTATTTCTTCATCTCATCCACTCGGTCTTTTTACACACCAATAATCTCTCCGTTGTCCTTCACACCAAGAAAGATGTGACCTCCTTCTCTATTGGAAAACGAGCAAACAGTATCATAGACGTCTGAAGTTATTTCCGTAGTAGATTTCTTGAACTCTACGGTCAAACCTTCTCCTTGTCGGATTAAAGCCAGTAAATTCTCTGGTAGAAGCATATTTTTATCCTTCGCCAGTCAGAAATACGCTTATTGCGCATTGCTATCCTGCTCATAATCGAATTTCAAATGATTACTATGACAGTACTGCCTAATAACGTTAAGCGTCATTTTATTAGGCACCGTCCTCCTGTTTTCCCACCGATTGACCGTTGCATAGCTGACCTTTAGGTCTGCTGCAAGTTGCTGCTGAGAAATTCGTAAAGACGTGCGTACATTCAGTATAGCGTCGGCAAAATCCATAGTAGTCACACTCCTATTGCATAGTATAACATATGTTACTCATCAAACAAACTGGAGTTTGAAAATAACGTTTTTGTCTGAACTCCCGTAAAAGACCTTCCCAACCTACACCCTCATGGGCTATCAAGATCAAAGCAGTCAATTCTGGAGATGAACATATTGTAGTAATCTGAAAGATGAATTTCTTGACATTGTACTAATGAACCCGTACAATAGTACAAGAGTTTATGAGAAACAAGAGAGAGGCCAAGTGAACCCAGAAAACGAGAGCAAACTTGAATTCAGTCTCGACATGAAAAGTGGCGTCCCCTTCTACAAGCAGATCATCTTCCAGGTGGAGATGGCAATTGCTGATGGAAGACTGGGGAAAGGCACCCAGCTACCCACAGTCAGAAGTCTTGCTGTAGACTTGAGCATCAATCCAAACACCGTGGCCCGTGCCTATGCAGAAATGGAAATCCGAAACATCGTGGTCACCCAACAGGGTTCAGGGACCTTCATCAGCGGAAAAAAAGTCAACCTCAATGCAATAGAGCGCGATCAGGTACTCTCCCAGATTACCAAGGTCTACCTTACAAAGGCAGCATCTTTCGGATTTTCCTTGGATGAACTGCTGATAAGCATCCATGAACTGGGAGCAGAACTGAAACAGAGAGAGGAGTCATCATGAGCCAGTATCAGAAACCATTTGACAAGATCAAGAACATCAAGGGCTTCACCCTTAAGAAGGATTTTAGGTTCACAGCCCTATCCTTTGTGACCCTCACCATCTTCATGGTAGCAGGAGCATGGATGGAGTTGCTCTTCTTTCCCCAATTCCCCCTAGAGGGAATTGTACTGTTGTCCACCTTTGTTTTGGTGATGTCCATCATTATCATGATCCTTCCTATGTGGCTCACGGTAATGGCGATCCTCATCATCATGTGGATAGTCGTCATAGGGTACCTCTCCCCCTACCTCTATATTCTGGCAATCTTTTTGACAGTAGGGTTGCTCCTTGCAAGCGGAGTCCAGCTGATACAACACTGGGATAAGGTCATTGTCCTACGGATGGGAAAATTCAAAAAAGTCCACGGCTCTGGGCTCCTCTTCCTTATCCCGTTGGTAGACAGGATAGCCGAGTTCATAGACATGCGCATACGAGCCACTGACTTCAGTGCTGAGAAGACTCTGACACGCGACACTGTACCGGTGCATGTCGATGCTCTCGCCTTCTGGATGATCTGGGATGCCAAGAGGGCAATCCTGGAGGTGGAGAACTATACCGAGGCGGTAATACTATCTGCCCAGACAGCCTTGCGTGACTCCATAGGAAAATACAAGCTCTCATCCCTTCTCTCCGAACGTGAGGAACTGGGCAAGGAGATTCAGCAGAACCTTGATGCGAAGACCAATCCCTGGGGGGTCACCATCCTCTCTGTGGAGATCACCGAGATCATCATCCCCAAGGAGCTTGAGAACTCCTTGAGCAAACAGGCTCAGGCAGAAAGAGAGAAGGAATCGAGGATCATACTGGGAGCTGCTGAGGTGGAGATAGCCAAGAAGTTCACCGAAGCATCGAAGGAGTATGCAAACGACCCTGTCGCACTGCAGCTACGTTCCATGAATATGATCTACGAAGGCATACGGCAGAACAATTCCATGATGCTCCTGCCTGCCTCCATCCTGGATCATATGGATCTTGGAGCGGTTTTAGGAACAGCTGCAATCCAGAAGACCCAAGAGACTGACAAAACACAAGCTAAGGCAAAATCCACAGACCAGCTCATCGAGGAGTAACAGATGATCAAGATTACAGATGTATCACGCAACTACAAGACAGGGGAGACCGTCGTCAAAGCATTGAAAAAAGTATCTTTGGAAATTCAGGACGGTGAGTTTCTCTCGATAGCCGGGCCTTCGGGGTCAGGTAAGACAACGCTGCTCAACCTCATTGGATGTATTGACGCCCTCGATGAGGGGGAGATAACCATCAACGGCGAAAAGGTGACCCAGATGGGCAAAAAAGGGATGACAGAGTTCCGCCGGAACAACCTCGGCTTCGTCTTTCAGACCTACAACCTCATCCCTGTCCTCTCAGCCTATGAGAACGTCGCATTTGTCCTATCCATCCTGAACATCAGCGAAGAGGAGACCACAAGCCGAACCATGGAACTGCTCAAGGAGGTCGGTCTTGAGGGAATGGAAAATCGTCGTCCAGGCAAACTCAGCGGAGGCCAGCAGCAGCGCGTCGCCATAGCCCGTGCCCTGATAAAGAACCCTCAGATTGTCCTAGCGGATGAGCCGACGGCAAACCTTGACTCCAAGACAGGAGAAGAGATCCTAAAACTCATGAAAAAGATGAACGAGAAATACAAGACCACGTTCATCTTCTCAACCCATGACCAGATGGTCATGGACTACGCTTCGCGCCTTGTGCAGTTGCATGATGGGACCATCATCAGCGATGAGAGGAGGAAAGGATGAGATTCATCTTCACACTCGCAATGAAGAACCTCTCTCGGTACAAAAGGCGCACGGCCATCACAGCCATAGCCATCGCCCTTGGCCTGATGATGTTCATCATAGTGGACTCACTGCTGCTGGGTATTGAGCTAGAGTCGGAACGCAACCTTATCTGGTATGAAACATCCTCGGTAAGGATTCATACAAAAGAACATTGGCCTGATAGATTGCTCTTTCCCTTGGAAGATGGCATAGAGACCCCAGAGAAGGTCATTGATATCCTCAACCAGAGCGGCTATACGGCAACAGAGCGTACCATGTTCAAAGCTGACATGATCCTCTACAGCAATGACTTTGGAGAAGACGGCAACTTGCCGGTATTGGTGACAGGCATTGACCCCGAAAAGGACAATGAAGTCTTCCACTTTGAGGATACCCTCCTTGAAGGAAGATTCCTCAACAAAGGGGAGCAGAATGGTATGCTCATGGGTTCCTGGCTGGCAGAGGACATCGGAGCTGAGATTGGATACTGGGTCACCCTGGTGACACGAGGAAACGGGGGCTTTTTTGAAGCGATAGATGTCCAGGTCGTAGGCATCGTCAACTGCCCCAACCCCAATGTGAACCGCACCCTCATCATGATGGACAAAGGCGTTGCTGGTTCCATACTGGGAATGGATGGGGCAGTGACAGAAATTGATATCCTGCTACCAAACCGCGCTGATGTCGATATTGAGGTACAAAAGATTCAGGCTACACTTGAGAGCAACGGCCGGGGCGACCTTGAGGCAAAAAGCTGGAGAGAGATGGCCAAGGATTATCTTGCTATAGCAGAGGCTAAGCGTGGAGGAACAGGAATAATTCTCTTCTTGGTATTCATCATAGCGGCTGTGGGTATCTCAAACACCATGCTCATGGCAATGTACGAGAGGACTCGCGAGCTTGGCATGATGAGGGCTTTGGGAATGAAAGACAACCATATTCGACTGGCCTTCATCTTTGAGGCTGGGGGAATAGGGTTGTTGGGAGCTTTGGTGGGTATCGCCCTGGGAGCTTTGGGAAATATCTTTTTGGTCGAAATGGGAATCAACTATGGTTCCATCTTTCGGGATATGGACATTGGCTACAGGGTCCAGAACATAATGCGGGGAACGTGGAACCTCAAGAGTTTTGTCATCACCTTCGTATCGGGCATTGGCCTTGCCATGCTTGTATCGCTCTTTCCCATCAGGCGAGCTCTTAAGATGGATATTCCAACCTGCCTCAGGCACCAATAGGAGAGCCATAATGATAAAGAAACTTCCGAAACTAGCGTTCAGAAACATATTTAGGAACCTCAGGCGTTCTATTTTATCAGCGGTTGCAATCGCAGTCTCAGCTATGAGCATTGTCATGCTCTTCGGTCTGCTCAATGGGATGGAAGCTGATATGGCAAACAACCTGCAGTCCTACTATACAGGACAGGTGCGCATCCAACATGCCGACTTTGAGAAGTACGAGCGATACAATCCACTGCACCTTGGAGTCGATTGGAGGAGCATCGAACCTATTCTCTCTGACAACAGCGATGTTCGAGCTGCCACAGCTAGGATCAACTTCCCAGCGAACATGTACCTAGGAGAAAAACAACATGGGGTAATGGGCGTCGGCGTAGATTTTACCGCAGAACAGGCTTTCGTTGACTTCCCGTCCATACTGAAGGAGGGCAAGCTTCCCCAGGCAGGAGAAAATGAGATCATAATGGGATTCGCCCTGGCAAGAGACATGAACTTGGCCCTTGGTGACAAGGTGACCCTGCTCAGCACTACGGCAACTCGTGGAAGCAATGCATTTACCTTTATGATCGTAGGAATTGCAGGCTTCCCTGTTGCCGGAATGAATGCAAACTCCCTGTGGGCTCCGATAGACCGGGTCCAGAAGTTTCTTGGGATGGATGGCCAAGCCCAGGAGATCTTGGTATTGCTTGAGGATGGGGTGAACGAGAAACAAGCTGCACTGCAGATTGGAACCGATATTGAAAGAACCTTGGGTACTGTAACTGATACCCGATCCTGGACAGAGCTGAATGCATTATACGGAATGATCAAGATTGCCAAGATCGCATATTATTTCATCGCCATGTTCTTCTTTGTCCTGGGAAGCACGGTCATCATCAATACCACGATGATGGTAATCTTCGAGCGGATGCGTGAGATCGGGACCTTGTCCGCCCTTGGCATGCAAGGCTCGGAGCTGACCCGTCTCTTCCTGCTGGAAGGATTCTTCATCAGTATGATAGGATCGGCTGTAGGGGTTATAATCGGGTATATAGGCACCTACTATATGGGTAAGATCGGGCTTGACTTCACTGAGGCATTCAGTGGCATGGATATGGAGATTTCCTCCATACTCTATCCTCAGACAAGCGTCCTGACCGCTATTGTCGTGTGGGCATATGCGGTGGTGATCTCAACTATGTCCACCTTCATCCCTTCTCGCCATGCTTCAAAAATCCAACCTGTGGAGGCTCTCCGTTATGTATAAGAATTCCAACCAATTACTAAGAAGACGAATACCAAGGCTACAAAAGCTGGCACTACTGGTAATACTGCTCTTGGGCATCCCTGCAATGCTCTTCGCCCTGAGTGCCGATGAGATCATCCAGGAGATGGATAGGCTCTCGACCTTCGAGACCACCTACTCCACCGGCTCGATACAGACAACTGACCGATTCGGGACCAAGACCAGTCTGTTCAAATCTTGGAGCCAAGGAGAAAAGGACTCCCTGATCGAGTTCACCAGCAAGGCAGAACGAGGGCAGAAGATCCTCCGTACAGAAGGAAGCCTCTACCTCTTCTATCCTGATGCCGAACAGCTCATCAGGATGCAGGGAGCGGCCCTCAGGCAGTCCATGCTGGGATCGGACATCTCCTATGAGGACATGACCGAGGAGAAAAACACTCTGGACAACTACACGGCCAAACTGGAACAGGATGAGACCTTCAAGGGAAATGAGTGTTACGTGCTGACCCTTACTGCCAAAACAAGGTCGGTAGCCTACCCGAGGCAGAAGATCTGGGTCGACAAACAGTCCTTCCTTGTCTGGAATGCAGAGTATTCCACTGCTCAGGGACGCCTGCTCAAGGTAATGGAGGTGTTGGATACCTTCAAATCAGGGGACAGGGTCCTCCCAAAACAGAGCAAGATCGAAGACAAGATGAAGAAGGACTCTGCAACCCTCATGACTGTTGATTCGTTTGAGGCGAACCCAAAACTGGATCGGAGCATCTTCACCTTGGAGAACCTCACATGGTAAGAACTACATCGAAGCGTATCATCCTCACTTGCATGGCAGCAGCTCTCTTTCTCAGTCCGCTCCTAGCAGCTGAGAATCCTGTGATTAGCATGGATCTGTTGCCAACGGTTGCCTACATGGCAAAGGGTGACACGTGGATAGATGCCATGAATGCAAATCTCTCCGTCTCCCTCTCTTCCAAGCGAGAGGGAAACGTCCGAGGAGAGGTTGTGCTGCAAGGGAACTCCCTTGATAAGACTCCAAGCTTTGACAGCATTGTGCAGAAGGCTTACTTCAAGGCACGCTTTCCCTCCTTCCGCCTGACTGCCGGAAAGACACGCCTCTCCTGGGGGGACGGCATGCTCTTCAATGCAGGTGATGTACTGTACGGAAGCAATTCAACCTCCGTATCCCTGACCCAGGCGGAGCTTCGGAGCACCACCAACTGGCTTGCATCGGTCAACTACCCCTTGGGGTTCTTCTCGTTTGCTGAAGCTGTTGTGATGCCTTCTGAGACAGGTGTCCCTATCGATATGCTGTTCGGAGCGAGGTATTATACCACTGTGAAGGACATCAAGGTCGAGCTGGGCTATGCCTCTAAAAATCCTGCAACAACAGTGCGTGTGCACAAACCCTACCTGAGCCTGCAGGGCAACCTCGGATTTGACTGGTATGTATCCTCCTCAGTGGCTATCCCTGAAGCTGGAGACATTGCCAAAGAGACAGGAGAGTCCTGGATGATAAGTGGAGGAATATTCCATCTGGTTACCCTCCCTCTGGAAAGGACACTCACCCTCCGCCTGGAGTTTCTTACCAGGCCGTTTGGTAGGTGGGAACCCGCTCCAGTCAAGGATAGTGATGCAGCCCTGCTTCTCTATCCTGAGTTGGGGCTCTCCTACTCACCTTCCCTATCCTTCAGCCTACGTTCGATCATCTCACCCTTGGATCTATCGGCAATGACCACCATCGGCATGAGTTGGAATATCTTTGATGCGTTCAACCTCATAGGGAGCGTCTCTGTCGCCACTGGTGACGATGGGGACTTGTTTGCATGGAGCTCGACAGATACAACCAAACCCCCTTCTATCTCTGCCACAATCGGCAGCAGCTGGGTATTCTAGTATGGGGATATGCCTGTGAAATTTGCCTTCCTTCTCGCAATGAAAAACCTCTTCCGATACAAGAGGCGTACCTTCATTACGGCCATAGCAATTGCCCTTGGGCTTTCCATGTACCTCATTGTAGATTCCTTACTTCTGGGAATGGACGAAGAGTCCGTGCGCAACCTGCTCTGGTATGAGACCTCTTCTGTAAGGATACATTCCAAGGAGTACTGGGGCGACCGTCAGCTCTATCCCTTGGAACAGGGGATAGAGCAGCCTGAACAAGTACTCAAACTTCTCAGGGAAAACGGTTGGACAGCAACAGGGAGAACCATGTTTACCGCTGATATGATCCTCTACAGCGATGACTTTGGCGAAGATGGGAATATGGGAGTCCTGGTGACAGCGATCGAGCCAGAGACTGACAATGACGTATTCCATTTTGAAGACACCCTTATCGATGGCAGGTTTCTCACACAAGATGATACAGAAGGGGCTCTCATGGGATCATGGTTTGCAGAAGATATTGGGGCGAAGGTTGGCTACTGGATAACCTTGGTCACCCGTGGCAAAGGTGGGTTCTTTGGTGCAACTGACCTACAGATAGTGGGAATCGTCAACTGCCCCAATCCCAATGTGAACAGAACCCTTCTGATGATGAACAAGAAGGGTGCAGATACGCTGTTGGGCATGGAAGGCTCTGTAACGGAAATAAATATTCGCCTGCCATTGCGTAGCGATGTGGATGAAGCAGTAGAGAGAATACAACAGCTGATATCTGTATCGGAGCAGGACCTTGAGGCACGAAGCTGGAGAGTTCTGGCCAAGGACTACCTTGCTGCCATTCAGGCGGAACGGGGAGGCACTGCAGTCATCCTGTTTCTTGTCTTCCTCATAGCAGCGGTGGGAATTTCCAATACGATGCTCATGTCCATGTATGAACGAACCCGGGAGCTTGGGATGATGAGGTCCCTTGGAATGAAGGACAGCCACATCATGCTCTCCTTCTTGTTCGAAGCAGGGGGCATAGGATTTGTCGGATCGGTCATCGGTCTTGCCTTGGGTGCTTTAGGCAATCTCTACATGGTCAATGTCGGCATTGACTTTGGCTTCATGATGCGTGATATGGATATTGGCTATAGGGTCCAAAGCATTGTACGAGGCTCTTGGAGCCTCAAGTCCTTTGCCGTTGCTTTTGCCTCTGGCATCAGCCTATCGATGATAGTTGCATGGCTTCCTATCAGGCGATCGCTGAAGATGGATATTCCAACTTGTCTGCGCCATCAGTAGGGGTTTATCATACGGGCTACAGTTTTCACGGAATTACCATACCAATTAACAACCAAAAAACCAAAACAGAAAGCAAGGAAGAGACCCATGGAATTCATCACCCTCAATGCTGAGAATATACAGCAGGAGCATATCTGCTGTGCAATAGCTGACAAAAAGCACCAGAGTGGAGTCGTGGCAAAGAAAGCCTGGCTCAGGGAGAGGTTTGCCGATGGGCACACCTTCACCAAGCTTGATGCAAGGGGGAAGACCTTCATAGAGTACACCCCGCTAGAACATGCATGGGTCCCTGTTGTAGGGGAGAACTACCTGTACATCCACTGCCTCTGGGTTTCAGGCAGTTTCAAGGGCAAGGGCTATGCCACTGAGTTGCTCTCCCGCTGTGTCACAGAGGCAAAAAGGCAGGGGCGATCGGGGGTATGTGTGATCAGCGCAAGGAAGAAGAAACCCTTTCTGAGCGACAAGGCCTTCATGGTCAAGCATGGATTTGAGACAGTCGACCGTATAGGTGAATATGAACTGTTGGCCCTCTCCTTCGATGGCTCCAAGCCCCAGTTTACTCTGACAGCAAGACTCCAGACCATTGAGGATGAGGCTCTGACCATCTATTACGGCTTGCAATGCCCCTACATACCCAATTGTATCAAGGAAGTTCAAGCCTACTGCAAGGCCCATGAGATTCCACTCAATCTGGTTGCCGTTGATACCCAGCAAAAGGCACAGGCGATGCCCTGTGTATTCAATAACTGGGCAGTATTCTACCAAGGCAAGTTTGAAACGGTGCATCTGTTGAATGTGGGGTATCTTAAGAAGATGTTGGAAAGGTAACCTTTTGCTTCTTCTTTCATCACGGACAGAGGCCTCTATCCCTATTCCTATTCCTATCCCTATTTCTATCCATAGTCATAGTCATAGTCATATTCATGCATCGGTTACCTATGTAGCATCCACGATAGCATGTTATTTTCTGCCCTCTTTTCGTACTATCCTCTAGGCGAGGATCTCCCCTTCTGAGGAGAGAGTGACCACAGCTATCGGTATGATCTTCCCCGATGCAGCAATGGCACGCTTGACAGCACTATCGAGGCCACCACAACAGGGCACTTCCATCCTAACGACAGTAACGCTTCTGATGGTGTTGTTTGCTAAGATGACGGCAAGCTTCTGGGCATAGTCGCCTTCATCAAGCTTGGGGCATCCTATGAGGGTCACTTTGCCCTTGATAAAGGTATTGTGGAAGTCTGCATAGGCATAGGCAGAACAGTCAGCGGCAATGAGCAGGTCACAATTCTTGAAAAAGGCTGCACTGGGTGAGGCGAGCTTGATCTGCACTGGCCATTGACGTAGCTGGCTGACAGGTTTTGTTGTCGCTTGTATTGGTGTCTCTTCTGTTTGTACTTCTGCACTCTGCTTCATGACCTTCATCTGGGTTCCTGGGCAACTGAAGACAGGAGTCTCCTCCCCCATCAGATGGGCAACCGCCTCATGGTTGAAAGCCGGGGCTTCGCGCTCTTCAAAGGTTATCGCACCGGTGGGACAAACAGGCAGACAGTTGCCCAATCCATCACAATAGTCTTCACGAAGCAAGACTGCCTTCCCGTTTTCCATCCCTATGGCACCTTCCAGGCACGCACTCGCACACAAGCCACAGCCATTACACAACGCTTCATCTATTTTTATCATCTGTCTGATCATCTATATATTCTCCATTGTCCAAATTTCTTTTGCATGATACTATGCGAATCACGTTAGTTATGTTGTTTTTACAACAAAAGGATAGTTTTATGGATATCTTGCCAGTTCTTGCCCAGAGCCTCCTCTTCCAAGGAGTAAGCCTTTCCGACCTTCCTCACCTGCTCAGGTGCCTACAGCCCAAGGAGGTAACATACCCAAAAGACTACACCATCATCGAGGAGGGAGACCTCCTAGATGAGCTTGCTGTGATAGTTTCTGGCTCGGTCACCGTTGTCCGTCACGACTTTTGGGGGAACCGGACATTGGTAGCAAAACTGGGTGCAGGTGATATCTTCGCGGAAACCGTTGCATGCACAGCAGAAAAAAGTGTTGCCTCTGTCATTACAGAGGAGAAGACAGTGGTTCTCTTTCTTGCGGTGCAGAAAATCATTACATCCTGCCCATCTGCCTGTGTATTCCACCAATCCATCATTGAAAACATGGTCAGGTTACTGGCACACAAAAACCTTACCCTGATGCAGAAGATGAGCCACATCACAAAACGGAGCACCCGCGAGAAATTGCTCTCCTTCCTCTCCGAACAGGCCCTGGATAGGGGGCAACAGGAGTTCTCCATACCCTTTGACCGTCAGCAGCTTGCCGACTACCTCTGTGTGGACCGCAGTGCCATGTCCAGTGAACTGGGCAAGATGAAGAGTGATGGCCTGATCGAGTACAACAAGAACACCTTTTGTCTCAAGCAGGTGGAAGCCTAGGAGGCAAGTTTCTGCCTAGGGAAGACGAAAGACACTAGTTCTTTGCAAGCATAGCGGGACATTATCGGATACGATCAGATGATTTCTCCCTCTGGCAAACAGAGCCCCCCTAGAGTACAATGAGGTCTCACACCAGTTCAATGTAATGGGAGGGCTTATGAAACGAATGAAAAATCTTCTTCTAGTGATCCTGGTCGCCACAATGATGGCCTTCACTTCTTGTGCTACTGTACAGCAGCAGGCAGTCGAGGTAGTACAACTGCAAAGCTTGCAGTCGAGTGTTGCAGTCATCGACAAGTACGGCAACCTCACCCTAGAGATGAGTGAAGACGCCCTGTTGGGTGCAGGCTATGAGGTTGGGGATATCGTGACCATCACCGTCGGGGACTTCACCTATGAGTCTCCCATCGGAACCGCCTACAGCGATGTGGACAAGGGCAACTATGTTGTCAGGCTCACCAAGGGCTATGTAATCCTGGCCATCAACTATGGAAACCTGGCAAAGACCAGCGGAGCTGTAGAGAATGCGCCTGTTACCATTGCCCTCTCCGACAAGGGCGGCTACCTGCAGGAGTTCGAGCTGAGACACCTTGTCCGTACTGATGTGCGGGCAGACTACTCCTCTGATGCCGTCTTTGCCAACTTCCGCATGGTCTCCTACGGCGCAATTGCCGAGGGCATGCTCTATCGCTCGGCAAATCCCGTTCTCGATGATGAAAGGGCACCCTATGTGGCTAAACTGGCTGAGCTGGTCGGTATTAAGACGGTCATCAACCTAGCTGATGACCAGGAGAGCCTCTATGCCAACCTCGATGATGCCCCATACTACAAGGCTCTCGTCGAAGAAGGATCGGTCATCGCCCTCAATATGGGAGTGACCTTCACCGATGCCGACTTCATCACCAAGCTCCGAGAAGGGCTCGCCTTCATGGCTGACCACAAGGGACCGTACCTTGTGCACTGCAACGAAGGAAAGGACAGGGCAGGTTTTGTCAGTGCCCTGCTCAGTGCCGTCATGGGAGCAACTGTCGATGAGGTGGTTGAGGATTATATGATCAGCTACGAAAACTACTACGGGGTAGAGAAAGGCACCGAACGATACGATCTCATCAGCAAGATCATCGTTAACCTCTTCAGTGATATCAACGGCGGGAAACCTGTCACAGACAAGACCATACGAAAGGTCGCTGAGTCCTATCTTCTGAACCAGGTGAAGCTCACCCCCACCCAGCTGGGTATGATCAAGGACAATCTCTCAGTAAAGAACGTAAAGGTCTCTGGCCAGATTGTATTTACTCTGTAATGGAAGCTACCATACGTTTGCCGACATCCATAATGGTTGCCGGCAAACATTGCTTTCCTCAAATATTCCCAGGGACTCCCTTCCTACAAATACAAATCGACCTCACGTGTACCATGCATGCTGAAGTTCATTTCTATTGATATTGATGAGAAATCTGAAAGGAGAAGAAGACCTCATGCAAGACAGATGCCTTTTCTGCAGGATGAACAAGCAAAGGGTTGTAGACGAGAATGCCCTGTCCTATGCCATACTGGACAACTTCCCCGTATCAGAGGGTCATACCCTCATCATTCCCAAACGTCATGAGGCTGACTATTTCCTCCTGACCAAGGAAGAGAAGGCTTGCTGTGATGAGCTATTGGAGAGGGCCCGAAGTCGACTCCTTGTATCTGACTCATCAATCGAAGGCTTCAATGTCGGCATCAACATTGGAGAGGTGGCAGGCGAGTCAATCTTCCACTGCCACATCCACCTCATACCCAGGAGAAAGGGCGACACACCGTACCCCAGAGGCGGGGTCCGTCATGTAATAGCGAACAAGGGGTGCTACCCTAGCTCTTGATCATCTGCTCAGGTGCTTCGACGATATCCAAGTTGTCACACACCGTATCGAGGAAGAACAGACGTACAACCTGCAAATCAAGTTCTTCCTCGTAGGGACCGAGATCCTCTCGGGTCTCCTTAGTATAGAGGAAAGCCCTCAGTTCGGAAAAATTCCCCTTGGTCTGATAGTCAGACTGCAACTCTTTCAGGGAGCATCCCAGCTTGTAGGAAAGAGAGCGAAGGTCTTCCTGCTCAAGGGATACGACCATTTTTAGCTTACCTTTATGGGAGACAGCCATAGCATAGGGGATGAAGACAAGATCCTCCCCACTTTTGCAAGAGGGCTTCTTGAGCATTGTGCAGATCACGTCTCCACATTTCCATATCTCATCAGAAAGAACCCCGTCGGTGACATCAGGCAACGAGTGCCACAACAGGGGATCTATCTTTTTCAGTTCCGTAATATCCAAGATCATATAATCCTCCCTATGCAAGAATAGCCTATCCTTTTGTGTATGAATACGGATAATAACTCTTGACCTGCCTAGACCCAGACTTTATCGTATCTTCATGAACAATCCAATACTAATGGCCTTAGTAGCCACCCTAGGGACCTGGGCAATGACTGCCTTGGGAGCATCCCTCGTATTCTTCTTCAAGACCATCAAGGATCATGTGATGAACTCCATGTTGGGTTTCGCAAGTGGCGTCATGATCGCAGCAAGCTTTTGGTCTCTGCTTGCCCCAGCCATCGCCATGGCTGAGGATGGGCCGGTACCGGCTTTTCTAGTTGCAGCCATAGGCTTCCTCGCAGGCGGTGCTTTCCTGTGGCTCAGCGACAGGCTTCTTCCCCATGCCCACTTTGGAGCTGCCCCTGGCGAGACTGAAGGCATTCCTACCCATTTGCGCCGGAGCATCCTCCTGGTTCTCTCCATCACACTGCACAATATCCCAGAAGGGCTTGCCGTCGGAGTTGCCTTCGGTGCCGCCGCACTATCAGCAGAACCCAATGCATATCTTGGAGCTATTGCAGTGGCCATTGGTATCGGGCTGCAGAACTTTCCCGAAGGGGCAGCGGTTTCCATCCCCCTCAGAAGGGAGAAGCTCAGCAGGTTCAAAAGCTTCATGTATGGCCAGTCATCAGGGATTGTGGAACCCATAGCCGGTGTCCTGGGGGCGCTGTTGGTCATCCAGGTGCAGGCGATACTGCCCTACGCCCTCGCCTTTGCAGCAGGTGCAATGGTCTACGTGGTTGTTGAAGAGCTTGTGCCTGCAGCCCAAGGAGCATCTGACGACCACAGCGCAACGCACTACGCCACCATTGGAACCATGATTGGCTTCACCGTCATGATGATGCTTGACGTAGGACTGGGTTGATCTAGATCCTCTGCAAGAGGTTCTCTATGGTGAGGTTTCCCAAAGAGGAGACACCCCGCCCCTGTACCTGGCTTGCGATTGCCTCCCCTGCAGTATCACGCTCATCAAGCTCTATGGTCTCAAGCCCATAGAGTGAGTTCACCAGATCCTGCACCCTGAGTTTTTCCAGGGGTTGCATGGGTATGTACATCGTATGGCCGTTGTTGGTGGGGGTGATGAATTTCAGCTGGGTCAACAACTCCAAAAACCCATTGAGACGCATATCTGGTATGGCCAGACGATCGATCATCTCCCTTATTGTGGTAGAACCTCCGCCATTGCGGAAATTACTGCCAATGAGCATCATGATGTTCACCCCTTCACAGAGCTGCAGGGCAGGGCTCTGGGGAAGCCCTTTATACACTTGGATATCGGGACGGAACTGGTGCACATACGCCAGTTCGATGCTGTAGAAGACAACAGCCCAGAACACATAAAAGAGAAACAGGAACAGGAATACTATGGCTAGGGACCCATAGATTACCGAGTATCTGGCGGCCATGCCGGAAAGCAAGAAGAGCAACTTACTAATTATATAAAGGAACAGGGTACCGGTAACTGATCCCACCATGGCGGATGAGAATCGGACTTTGGTGTTCGGAACAAAAAATGTAAGCAGAAACAGAATGAACCAGGTGGTGAGTATCGGTGCTATAACCCCCACTATCTTGGACCACAGGGCAACAGATTCCCCAATAAGGTTCAAATACCAGGAATTCACCACTGACTGGATGCTGATGTAGGCAGCGACAAGCAAGCAGGCGACAATGAGGAATGTCACAAAATTGGCCAGACGCTTGAGGGAGTTGCGGTTTTGCGTAGTGCGATAGATATGGTTGATGACTATCCATACCTTGTTGATCAGAAGCACCATGGTGATGAGAAAGGAGATCAACCCTACCACTCCCAGACTTGTCGCATTGGTAGTGTAGAGGTTCAACAGGTCCATAAGCTGCAGGCCTGCCTCATCGCCAATGATTTCTGAAAGCCACTGTCGAAGAAGATCGACAAGTGGCTCCAGAACACCAAAGGCACTGAAAAAAGTAAAGATAAAAGTAACAGCAGGAACCAGGGCCATCAAGGTGGAATAGACCATACTTGAGGCAGACTGCAACACATTGTCCTTCAGTGCCTGCCCGAGGGCAAGCTGGGCAAATTTCAGTGATGCAAGGACCTGTTTCCTGATGGTACTGATAAAAGCCATGGCCCTACACCCGTTCCATGATCCAAGAGGCGAGGTACTGCATGGTGGCATCCCTGTCAGTCTCATTCAACAGTTCATGTCTTGCACCTTCTACCAAATGCAGGGTGAGATCCTTGACACCGGCTTGCTTGTAAAAATCCCTGACCTTTTCCAAACCTTTGCCGTAGTTCCCTACAGGATCCATACTTCCGCTGATGATCAGGATGGGAATGTCGCTGTGAAGACGCTTAGCACGTTCTATGCTGTTGGCATAGCCAATGCCTTCCAACATGTCCTCAAAGAACTTTGCCGTACAGACAAACCCACAAAGCGGGTCATCATCATATTTCTTGACCTCTGCCTCGTCTCGGCTGAGCCATGCAAAGGCAGATTTGGCATCAGGTATCTGCTTGTTGTAGGAACCGAAACTCATCTTATTCATTTGGTCATCAACAAACTTCGAACCATACTTCTTGACATGCGAGTGTGCTATCATTTTGCCAATCTTGCCAAGAATACCCATAGATGCTCCGGTGCCCATTATGATGACTCCATCATAAAGGTCCGGAGAGTCTACGATGATGGTCCTGGCAAGGAAGGATCCCATGCTGTGGCCCATTAAAAAGAGCGGTATCTTGGGATTTTCCGATGAGATGAGACTGGACAGTTCCTTTGCATCTTCTGCTGTGCGTATCCAACCATCCCTCTCGGCGAACCAACCAAGGGTCTCTTCGGCCTTGGTCGCCGTAAGACCATGCCCCCGATGGTCCTGGGCATAGAGAGCTATGCCCTGCTCGTTGAGGAAACGGGCAAATCTTTCATAACGCTGACTATATTCAGCCATTCCATGAAGAAGGTGCACTACGGCTTTCACGCTCTTCTTCTCAGGGATCCATGCATGATAGTACAACACGTGTGAGTCACTACAGGTCAGTTTTCTGATATTAGACATACGTAACCTCCAGAAATGCAATTCTACTACAATTTCAATGGTATTCTACCAGTAATATAGCCCACAAACAAGAATATCCTACCTCAACAGGGTAAATTCACAACGATGTCTTTTTGTGATAGTATGATGGTATGGATACTATCATCTTTGGATCAGACTTGCACGGGTCCCTACCAGCACTGACCTCACTCCTTGAAAAGGCAGAGAAGCTTCATGCCTCGATGCTCTTGCTTGGAGGGGATCTCTGTCCTCCGGAAAACAATCTCTTCAAAATTGCCTTTTCCAACACCCCTGTCGATATCATACATGTGAGGGGAAACTGTGATAATGCCTACGGCTTTGCAAAGGCCCAGCTCCTCCTTCCTCCCCTCACCCACAAGTTTCTGTATGGGGAGAGGACCATCTTGCTCACCCATGGGGACAGGTACCCCTCACCCTACGGCCTTGGACTCAAAAAGGGTGATATCTTTATCTCAGGGCACACCCATACCCCCCAGCTCCATACCGATGCAATGGGCATCATCTGTGTCAATCCCGGATCGACTACCTTTCCCAGGAATATTCTGGGCCCTACCTATGGCATCATCGACAGCAACAGCATCAGGATTCTCTCCCTGAAGGACGATGTCTGCATTACAGAGCTGAAGACCTACTCGATGCCCCGCAAAGACCAGTAGGCATCAAGAAGACGCACCAGGGGAACCACTTGCGAAGAGGGGTGGTTGCTAGATGCATCCAGGATCAGCTGTTCAGGCAACGAGCCGTACCGGCCTTTTTTCCCTGTCAGCTTGCTGTCGATCTCCTGTTGCAAGCTCCACGCCCGCTCACCAATCTGTGCCATCATTTCAGGCTTCAGCTGATACCCCTCTGAGAGGGAGGCAAGCTTAGCAAGCAACCTCCAGGCCTTTGCCTTGTTCAAGAAGTGGGGAAACCTCACAAGAAGCTTCTCATAAAACGGAATGGACAACCAGGGGCAGAGTCCCAACGACTCCATCGCATAGCGAAGGTCCTGAGAGAATACTGCCCATCTGGCAAGCTTTTTCTCATTACCCCTATGGTAGGTGTTCCCTTGCATCAGCTCTGCAAAGACAAGGGTATCATCGCCTGTGGCGGCAAGTACTGCCTGGGCAGGCAAGCCTCTGAAGTCAAAGGGAGGCAGTGCCTGCCCACCAACCAAATAGGCGTGCTCCTCTCCCCCATACAGGCTTACCAACTGGGAAAACGGCTCTGCAAGCTGTTCTCCGGTTCCCTTTCGGTATGCTATTGCATCAATTATGCGCATGTACTGCATCACTGTCGAACTTTCCAGATTAGGAAGGAAAGACAGGCCGCCTTCCAGGCGGGTCTTTCTTGCCCAGGAGAGAACCGTTCCCACACTGATGGGGTCAAGCCCGTTGTCAGAACAACGCTGTACAAGAAGAGATACCCGACGGTAATCGAAAAGCTCAAGGTTCGACCCAAGGGCCATCAGATTGGTAAAATCCAAAAGGTTCTGCCTCAATGACATTGGAGCATTGGATGCCGGGCAACCAGCACATAGTGTATCTTCACTGGCCGGTGCTGTTCCCTGCACCTTTGGGCAGAGTCCCCATAGTCGCCCATCAACACGCATGGAGTAGTTGTCAATTGCAGCCCAACCATGGCGGTTGGCCTTTTTCAGCAGGGTTGCAGACCCCTCCTCCTGCATGGCTCTGCCAATCTTGGTCTTTTTCACCAGTGTCTGGTATTTCTTGGTACAGAGCCCAAGTTCCTTGGTATCATAGCTCTCCCTTCCACTGGCGATGGACTGGAATAGGATAAGCTTGATATTTTTCAGACCGAACACCATCCCGACCCCACCCCGGGTAATGTTAAGCCCGCTGTAGACCAGTGATGCATAGGGAACCTGGTGTTCTCCGGCAGGGCCGATGCACAAGAGCGCACGATCACGAAAATGCTTTTGCACCTCACTTGTTGTCAGGTCATGAAAGCGTTCTGCATTGGAGAAGGTAACTTTCTGGCAATCGATCTCCAAGCTGCACAAGCGTCGGCTCCTCCCGACTATGACCAGGGCTGAGTAGCCACATCCCAGCAGATTTTTGGCAAGGGTGCTGCTACCGCTGTTCACCGCAAGCTTTCCCGTAACCGGAGAACGCGTAACGACTGTAGAGGAGTCAGCACACAACATGGGAGTATCGCTAGCGGCCCCTGCAGCGATGACCACAGGATTGCCTGCCTCGTACAGATGGCTGTCCAGACTATCATAAGAGGCATAGGTATCCCAGAGGGAGAGCGCAAGAAGCCTCCCCCCAAGCAGAGCTTTTGCGTCTGTTTCTGAGAGGGGGATTTTCTGCCAAGCCTCTTGGGAGAGGTCAATAAGAAGGATTGCCCGTTGGCGATACGGGAATGCCATTATCTGCTTTTTAGCCATATATTCAGGATACCTGCCACATTTTTTTTGTCGATTCTGTCGAACCTACGTTGTACACACAGTATAGCACAAAAACAGGCGTGCGTTTAACACTTGTTCTCTCACCCCAGTTGGTCTTATGATAGGGATATGAAACAGATAGTAGTAACGCACAACGACAAGAAACTGAGCCTACCGATGGGTACCACGGTCGAGGAAGGCCTCCTTGCCTTTGGGATCATACAATCATCTGATACCCCATCCTATCTGGACAACCCCATCGTAGGGGCCCTGGTGAATCATGAGACCCAATCCTGTTCAAGTGCCTTGGTCAGCGACTGCACCCTTGAAGGGGTGAGACTGTATGGTGAGATAGGAAAGAGAATGTACCGTCATAGCATCTGCTACCTGCTGTGCTGTGCTGTCTCGATGCTCTACCCCAGCAGAAGGCTTGTCATCGGGCACTCCCTAGGTGATGGCTACTACTTCAGCTTTGATGATGATTTGACCCTGCAGTCTGACGATATAGAAACCATCTCCGAGACCATGCAGGCCCTGGTCGACCAGGATCTTCCCATAGAGGAGGTGGTTCTTCCCTATAAAGAGGCCATCACCTACTTCAGGGAGAACCATTTTGACCAGACAGCCAGCCTTATCGCAACGCATAATGAGCCTGTGGTCGAGCTCTATCGCCTGCAGGGCTATCTCGACATTTCCTATGAGCCGCTGCTATGCCAGACCGGCCTTATGCAGGTTTGGGAACTCAAGCCTTACCAAGATCGTGGCATGCTCCTTCGCTATCCCAGATCCCACAATATCGGTGCCTTGGATCCTTTTTCCGACAATCCTCTGCTATTTGCCATCTTTAAGGAGTATAAGGCTTGGGGAAGCATCCTAAACGTACAGTCCCTCGGACAGCTGAACCAGCTGGGAAACCAGAACACCATAGAGTCTTTCATCCGACTGGCAGAAGCCCTGCAGCAGAAGAAGATTGCCAACATCGCCGACCAGATCAATATCCACAGCAGTGTGAAGGCGGTCCTCATCGCAGGGCCCTCCTCCTCGGGAAAGACGACCTTTGCCCACAAACTGGCCATCCAACTGCAGGTGCTGGGTAAACGCACTATCAAGATATCGTTGGACAACTACTACCTGGCCCCTCATCTCGCGCCAAAGGACGAGAACAACAAGCCGGATCTGGAAGCACTGGAGGCCCTTGACCTTGCCCACTTCCAGAGAGACCTCGCTGCCCTGATAGCAGGAGAAGCGGTCACGCTTCCCCGATTCGACTTCAAGAGTGCCAACCGGACATTCGAGGAAGAGCCTGTGCAGATAGACAAGCGCACCATCCTCATCATAGAGGGGATACACGGGATGAACCCGAGCCTTACCAACTCCATCGATGGGGATGCCCTGTTCCGTGTATACATCTCAGCCCTTACCCAGCTTAACCTTGATGACCATAACCGCATCAGCACCACTGACAACCGAATGATCAGGAGGATGATCAGGGACAACAGAACGCGGGGCACCGATGCCACGACTACCCTGAACATGTGGCCATCTGTACGCCGTGGGGAAGACCGCTACATATTCCCCTACCAGAACAATGCCAATGTCATGATAAACTCAGCACTCGATTATGAGTTGGGAGTCCTTTCACCTTATGCACAGCCACTTTTGAAAATGGTCAAGCCCGATGCAGGGCCAGCATATGAGACAGCGCGTCGCGTACTCAAGTTCCTGGAGAACGTAAACCCGATTCCCGACACCCTTGTCCCGGATGACTCTCTGTTGCGTGAGTTCATCGGAGGAAGTGAGTTCGGGGTCGTATAGAATCCTACATAATACAGCCAGCTGAAACGACAGACTTCTGCTGACCGTCATCAAGAAGGGGAAAGGGTCCAACAATCCTTTCTTCATTCACCGAATCGGGTAGGAGGATGAGCCTTAGTGGCTCATCCGTCCTCCCACAGATCCGCACGTACCGTTCGGTATGCGGCTCC
>JBLXDK010000001.1:0-404082 GCA_048264225.1 Sphaerochaeta sp. | reverse complement strand
AGGGGCCCGAAGGCCCTTGCCGCTCGACTTGCATGCTTAAAACGCGCCGCCAGCGTTCGTTCTGAGCCAGGATCAAACTCTCCGTCATAGGAATGCGGGCCCGAAGGCCCACAGTTGCTATTCTGTAATAGTCCGCCCTGTCTTTCTCGCAAAACGAACGTAGCTTATCTCATCTACTGTTCATCACTCGGTAATTGACTGGGAAGCCCTAATGCTTCCCGAAAGCTTTCGCTTCCACGCTTGACCAACGGCCGTTTACGGCAATCGTCTTGCGTATATCTTCTCTTCTCTTCTCTCATATATCTGTCAAAAATCTTCCGCTGAGCTTTTCTATGGCTCAGCGTGCTCAGACAACATAACAAAATAGACTCTTTAGTGTCAAGCGTTCTTTTCAAAGTAATGCAGAATTATTCCCTTTGTTCCGCAGCAAAGCCTCTTCCACCTGACAAAACCCTTTTCCGCCCTCATTCTGAGCAACAAAGTGGGATAGTGGTCTGTCTCTTTTCGCACCCGTCATACCAGGCATTCGCCTGGTTTGACGCTTACCGGGAGAGAGACGAGAGGCTCCCATCACGGATGATGGCCCTCACATAGGTAAGAAGGGAAGCCGCCGATGCAAAAGCTGCCAAGGCAAAGACGACGGTAAGGGCTCTGGCGATAGGTGACAACCAGGACGCGCCTACAAACCAACGCGTCAAGGCGATGTACAGGACCCCCGCCGCTCCGCTGATGGCATACAGGACAGCCTTCATCTTACCCCAGATATTTGCAGCAACCGGTTTGCCTTTGCCCATCATCAGCATCCTGAGGAACAGGATGAAGAATTCACGCCACATAATGATGATAAACGCCCAAGAAGGCATTATCCCGTAGCCTGAAAGACAGACAAAATAGGTCAGACGGGAGAATGTATCCGCAAAAGGATCCATCACCTTGCCCAAATCGGTAACCAGGTGATATTTCCTTGCGATGATGCCGTCAAGCAGGTCGGTCATCTCCGTACAAAGCAACAATACGATGGTCAGTATCGAAGAGAGCTTGCCCAACTCAGGGCCTACCCAAAGGGGAAGGTTGAAGGCGATGAAAAATAGCGGGGCCATGACCAGGCGGGAAACAGTGAGCTTATTCGGAATATTCATAGACATCCTCTAGTAGCCGAACAAGCGGCTGAACTTGTCTTCAAGGTAGCTTGTGAACAGCTTCGCGTCAAGAGGTTTTCCAGTAGCCTCAAGCAACAGATCCCCAGGCAAAAGCTGGCTTCCTTTAGTATAGATACGCTCATGCAGATAGGAATGCAACTCCGACAGCTTGCCTTGTCGCAGCAAGGAATCGACTGCAAGGTCTTGGTTTGCCTTCTGCCAGATCTGCGCCCCATAGAGATTTCCCAAGGCATAGGTAGGGAAATACCCGAAGTCCCCACTGCTCCAGTGGACATCCTGCAACACCCCTTGTGCATAGGTTGGCGGCTTTACACCCAACAGCTCTTGTGATTTTGTGTTCCAGGCTTCAGGGAGATCATCAACAGAGAGATTGCCAAACAACAGCTCCTGTTCAAGGTCAAAACGGAGCATGACATGCAGGGAGTAACTCACCTCGTCAGCATTGACCCTGATAAGGGAGCGTTGCACCTTGTTTGCAGCTTGCAAAAACCTTTCAAGGCTCACCCCTTCGGTCTGGGACGGGAAAACCCTGCAGAACAAAGGATAGTAATTTGTCCAGAAGCCCTCACCTTTTGCAACCATGTTCTCCCAAAGCCTGCTCTGGGACTCATGCATGCCATGAGATGCCGCATTCGCTACGCTACTGCCCTTTTGCCTTCCCGTGTTCATCCCCATCTCATAGAGGGCATGCCCCCCTTCATGGATGGTCGAACTGAACGAATCCAACACGCTGGGATCAGTATAGCGTGTGGTGATGCGGATATCATCGCCTCCCAATGTCGCGGTGAACGGATGGACAGAGACAGCCCTGCTCCCCCGGCTGAAGTCAAATCCCATATCCTTGAGGACCATCTTGGAGAAAAAGTCCTGCTGTGCGATCGGATAGTCCATCCGGAGAAAGTCATCATCAACACTTTTTTCTGATAGCGTATCCACCAGTGATACCAGTTTGCCCTTGATGGACGAGAACAGGGCAGCTACCTCAGAGCTCTGCATCCCCGGCTCAAAATCATCAAGCAGCACATCGTAGCCACTGAAGCCTTCACGCCTATAGCAGGACTCCTTTTCCTTGGTCAAAGTGATAATCGCTTTAAGGTCTCCCTTGAACAAATCCCATTTGTTCTGCTTTCTCGCCTGGACCCAGCTTTCATGCGAGGTGGAAGATTTCTCACTGATGGCCTTGACCAACGAGGTGGGCATGCTCCTATGCTTATCCCAATGGCGGAAACGAAGGCGGATAAGGGCCTTTTCAAAGGCATCCTTTCCCGATCCCTCAGCGTTTTTCCTATCTGCGCCAAGTGAGGATAAGAGGTCCCCCATCTCGTTGCTGCAGGTGAGTTCATGAGCCTGTGAGGAGAGCCATCCCATCTGCACTGATCGTTCTTCAAGAGCCTTCTCTGAAATGCCCATCTCCTGATCCCAGGAGAGGACTGAGCTCATATGTTCAAGCATCACCACTTCGCGGTCTATCGCTTCCAATCTCTGAAATGCCTGTTCTCGTGTCATCGTATCCTCCAAGGCAAGAAGCCGGATCGCTCCGGCTTCTTCCATCTGATATTTGAAGCTTTACAGCTGTTCCTTGCTTGCAATCGTCGCCTTAACAGAGGCGATGAAAGCCTCGGTAGACAGACCGTTCTCCTGCTTACCACTTCTGTAGCGGACAGAGACCAGATCACCCTCAGCCTCACGCTCGCCGATGATTACCATATACGGGATCTTCAGCTGCTGGGCATTGCGGATCTTTGCATTCATCCTGTCATCACCAAGGTCAGCAGAAACACGGAACCCTTCCTTACGGAGGCGCTTCTCAAGCTCCTTGGCGTACGCAAAGAAGTTTTCCCCGACAGGGATCAGTTTGATCTGTTCCGGTGCCAACCATGGGGGGAATGCCCCTGCATAGTGCTCTATCAGGACACCGAAGAACCGTTCCAAGGAACCAAGCAAGGCACGGTGGATCATGTACGGGCGTTTTTCCACCCCGTCACGGTCCACGAAAGTCATATCAAAGCGTTCAGGCTCGTTGAAATCGAACTGGACGGTAGAGAGTTGCCACTCGCGCCCGATGGCATCCTTAACCTTCAGGTCAATCTTAGGCCCATAGAAAGCACCGCCACCCTCATCGACCTCGTAGCTCAGCCCCTCAGCCTCAATAGCCTGACGAAGTGCCTCTGTAGCATCATCCCAACGCTTGGGGTCTCCAACAGCCTTCTCCGGCATGGTGGAAAGATAGGCCTGTATATCCTTGAATCCGAATGACTTGAGCATGTGCAGGGAGAACCTGAGCACTTCCAGGATTTCCTCTTGCATCTGGTCCGGAGTAACAAACAGATGGGCATCATCCTGGGTAAAGCCACGTACTCGCATCAGACCGTGCATCGCACCTGCCTTCTCGTATCGATAGACGGTTCCGAGCTCTGCCCAACGGAAGGGCAGGTCACGGTAGGAGTGCTTGCTGTTGTTGTAAATCATGATATGGAACGGGCAGTTCATCGGCTTGGCATAGTAGTCGCTCTTGTCCAGTTCCATCGGAGGATACATGCCTTCCTTGTAGAAGCCGAGGTGACCGCTGGTCTCCCAGAGCCATGACTTGCCGATATGGGGGGTATAGACCATCTCGTACCCATTTGCATAGTGCTCGTCTCTCCAGAAGCTCTCGATAGCCTGACGAATCCTGGCTCCCATCGGGTGCCAGTAGACTAGGCCAGGACCCGCTTCCTCATGCAAGCTGAACAGATCCAGATCCTTGCCGATCTTACGGTGGTCTCTCTTCTCCACATCCTCAAGATGCTGCATGTAGAGCCTGAGCTCCTTGGCGTTCGCCCAAGCAGTACCATAGATACGGGTAAGCATGGGGTTGGTCTCCTTGCCCCTCCAGTAGGCACCGGCAATGCTCATGAGCTTGAAGGCATCAGCCTTGAGCTCCTTGGAGGACTCAACGTGAGGTCCACGGCAGAGGTCGGTAAAATTGCCAACACTGTAGAGGGAGACCTCCTCATCCTCAGGAATTGCATTGATCAGCTCAAGCTTGTAAGTCTGGTCTGCAAACATCTTCTGTGCCTCCGGGCGGCTCACCACCGTACGGACAAAAGGTTTGTTCTCTGCGATGATGGCGCGCATCCGACTTGTGATCTCTTCCAGATCATCAGCGACCAACTGCCTTGGCAGGTCAAAATCATAATAGAACCCGTTCTCGATCGAAGGGCCTATGGCAATCTGTGCACTGGGGAACATCTCCAGGACAGCGGCGGCCATTACGTGCGACATTGAGTGACGGATCTTGGAGAGTCTCTCTCCCACTTCCTCTTTAGCCATTTCACTTCTCCTTACACCCAAAGGGGTGAACAAATACAAAAAAAAGAGCCTTCATGCCATCGTCTTCCCGTTACGGCATCTCCGTATCCGGCAAGGACGAAGACATGAAAGCTCTCATGTTTCCGCGGTTCCACCTTGCTTCCCCACCAGACGAGCTGGACAGGACGCTCATTATACCTGTTTCGCCAGGTGTGCGGCATAGCCTACTGCAAAAGGTTCGGTATGCGGCTCAAAAGGGGTTTTCATCGGGCGCTTGTCAGACTCCTCTCAACCACCTATCTGTGGGAGTCCTCTCTGTCACACCGCTATCGACTACTCGTCTTTCTCAATGCCTTGGCATAAGAATGCGCACAAGGGCCAATTTAGTCAAGACCAAAGCCTAGAGGAGAGAGCCAAAGCAACATATTCCAACAATTTCTGATCTTCTTCAGTAAAACGATTCTCATGGGGACTATCCAAATCGAGCAGGGCGACCAGGGCATTGTCCTTATCGACTATGGGGATGACCAGTTCGCTTCTGGATGCCTCATCACAGGCAATATGACCGGGAAACTGGTGTACATCTGCTATACGCTGACTCTGTCTGGTTCTTGCAGCCTTGCCGCATACGCCTCGGGAAAATTCGATGTCGGTACAGGCTACCTTGCCCTGGAAAGGGCCAAGGACAAGGTGATCCTTTGTAGGTTCTCTCACATAGAACCCTACCCAGTTTATCCCTTCAAAATAGTCCCAAAGCAGGGCAGATACATTTGCAAGGTGGCAGTATCGCCGTTCGATGCTCCCCTCCCAAGGCCCTATCAGGGCCTCTACCTGCTCTACAAGTGTTCCTTCACGTATAAATTCACCCATACACTACCCTCTTACAACTGATTCACGCATCGCCTTTACCGGCGTTGCCGCCTTGTTGCCACCACGAAGCCGTTTTGCGACAGAAGGCTTGACCACAGTCCCCGGACCGTTGATACACCCGCCTTCACAACACATCACTTCGATCAAGTCTGCCTCGGGAGCGCGTTTCTCCCAGACCTTCATAGTCCTGAACATCTTCTTGTCAATGCCGTCGATGGAGAGCACTTCAACATCCTGAGGATTTTCCAGGCGCCTGAGCACACTGGATGCGACACCACTTGAGAGGGCAAACTCACGGCAATCCTCAAACAAGGAGGTATCCCCTAGGTCTGATCCTTTCATCTCACGTACATCTATGCCCTTGGCCAAAAACAAGGATGCAAGTTCACTGAAGGTCATGACCCCATCGATGTTCTTCATTCTAGCCGCTTCAACCTTCTTGGCAAGACAGGGACCGATAAATACAGTCTTTGTCTCGCTATTCTGCTCCTTGCACCACAAGGCGGTATACGCCATGGGAGAGAGTGCCGAGGAGCGCTTTTCAGCGAGGAAGGGAACATGCTTGTCCACCATCTCCATGTAGGCAGGGCAACAGCTGGTGGTCATATAGCCTTGCTTGTTCTCCTTTCGCTGTATCAGCTCCTGAGCCTCATGCAAGCTGGTGGTCTCGGCCCCCTGGGAGACTTCCACTACTGAGGAGAATCCAGAGGCGAGCAAAGCGCTCTTTATCTGGGAGAGGGTACCAGGGAACTGCCCCTCGATAGCCGGGGCTATCATGGCTGTCACATGCTGCTCAGCCTTGAGCATCTTCACCACAGGAATAAGGCCCGACCGTTCTACGATCGCGCCAAAAGGACAGCTTGCGGCACAACGGCCACAGCTTATGCACTTCTTGTAGTCGATCTCCACATACCCATCCTCATTCTTCCTTACCGCATCAACAGGACATGCCTGTTCGCAAGGGACGGGGATATGGACAACCGCATGGAAGGGACAGACCCCTTCACACTTGCCACAGCGGATGCACCGGCTCTCGTCAATATGAGCCTTCCCGTTGATGAAGGATATGCAATCCTTGGGACAGTTGGCAAGACAAGGACGGGCAAAACACCCCCTGCATGCCTCACTGATGAGATAGCGGTCTGGTGGGCAGGCCGAGCAGGCTGTAGAGATGGTTGTCAGGATGGGAACAGGCGGGGTATCCTTATCCAGGACCTCCTTCACATACTCGCCAAGACTCTTCAACTCATCATCGTCCTCCTCAATATTGATGCCAAGAAGTGCCATGATCCTGTAGCGGACCATAGCCCGTTCCTTGTAGATGCAGCATCTGTTGGGGACGCGGCTCTTGGGGATGATGGAAAAGGGAATCTTATCGGCATTCTGAACCAAGGTTCCGTCAAAGAACTGCTTGAGCACCTCAGTATGCACCTTAGCCCGTATCTGGTTGTACTGGTTGTTCATCTCAAGCATTGACAGCCTCCGAAACAAGACGACAGAACTTCTCTTCTGTCATGTCACCATGGATGACAGAGTCTATCTGGACATAGGGAGGGCCTTCCTTCGAGTCGGCCTCCTTGCACTTGCCGAGGCAGGAAACTCCTTCAATTTCACAGTTGGCAAGGACAATAGGATCCAGAAACTCATCATACAGCAACAGGTCGGCTCCCCCTTGTACAAAACAGGCGGTCCCCACACAGATCCTTACACTTACTTTCTCTCTCTTAGCCATGGTATGCTCCTCTCCCTACAAGTACTCTTGTGAGGTCTCTTTCAGATAATTGTCCTCAAGTGCCTTTCTCAGTCTGCCGACTATCGTTCGCCTGATCCCTATCTCCACGGGGATGCTGGGATCCTGGTGCGCTTCGTTGATCTTTGTCCCAACTATGAAGTGAACCTGGTCACTGTCCTGCATGACCTCCACAAACTTACGTACCGCATCGTTGGGAAGGGTGCGTACAGGCTTTTTCTGCTCAAGGGCCGTAGCCACCTTGCTGAGGGTAAGCATCCCCTCGGTCACCAGATCTATACCCTCCATGATCGAGACAGGGGGAACCTCAGGCGACCAGCAGGAGAGGTCGACCTTCAGCTTCCTGTTGAACAGGCGGGAGACAATGAGGGCGGTGGTTCCTCCGCTGAGAATCTTCCGTCCTTCAAAGGCACGTATCTTGTCAGCGAGGATCACGTCCTTCTCCTGGGTAAAGGGAGGGCCTGTAACGACAAGGGTGCGTCTGGGCCGGCGCACATAGACCACCATGACGGTGATGTCATCCTTGGAGGCCAGCCTGTCCAATCCATTTGCCTTGCGTGCAATACTGCGGCTCAATTCGTGACTGGATATGCTTGGGTTCTTCTCTATCTGCTGCTGGGCATACTCTCGTACCCCACCAAGGCGCCATCCAAGGGGTAGGGCCTTGCCCATCCCCGCCTGGGTGACCCCGTCACTGAAGACTATCAGACGATCACCCACAGCCATCTGCAGGGAAGAGCGTGAGAGCTCCTCCTTCTTGAAGGCCCCTTCGCGATGGAGCTCTATCTTCTCCCGTTCCCACCCAACACTCTTGCTATCCCTAAACAGCAGGGCCAGGGGATTGTCATACTCGACCAGGTTTACCTGGATATCATCGACAGAGGGGTGGCGGATATCTACGATGGTGAAGGTCGCATAGCTGATCTTTCGTTCCTTGCACACAGGCAGGGTGTTCATGATGATCTTTGCAGAGTGGGTCAGATCCATCTCACTGAAACTCAGCTTATGTGCCATATGGGCGGTCAGGCTGGCAAGCACATTGGCCTTTACCCCACTGCCCAAGCCGTCACTGAGGGTGCAGACTATCTGCTCCCTATCAGGGTTGCGAGACAGCAAGAAGACATCTCCGCCTATCTTCTGCCCACTCTTGTAAATCTGGGCGTAGTCAACATCAATGAAGAGGTCGTTCACGAGAGGTCCTGCCGATCATCTTTGGTAAAGCCCTCGACCTCTCCGTTACCCGGAACCTTGAAGGCATCGATTAGGCTGTTGAGCATGATCTCCGTATCAGCGGCATTCTCCCCTAGCAGGGATGCTATCTGCTGGACGGTCTCCAGACTCTTCTGGATGACACTCTCAGCTTTCTTGATGACCGTCTCCCTACGAACCGTCGGAGTGGTGATATCTTCGAACAGGGCGCCTACAAGCCTCTGCTTCTCCACAGAGAAAAAGGTGACACGCAAGAACTTGTCCTGGTAGTGCAGACGGTACTGCTCTGCCTTGGCATAGGTGAACTGCTCGCTAAACTTCTCGTGAAACGGGACGAACCTCTCCAAAGGCAGGCCTGCCACCATGTTGAGGGCAGTCTCCTCCAGAGGAAAGTCCACTTCGGAGAAAAGACGCAGGAACCCGCTGTTGCAGTCCACTATCTTCAGCTTGTCATCGACGATGACCACCCCAATGGGAATGGTGCGAAGCAGCACATCCATCTTGCTCTGGGCTTCCTTGCGCATCTTGGTGACGCACATCTCAGGTTCAGCCATGCCGTCGAGATAGGCAATGGCCATCTCCCGGCAGCTATTGTAGCCGCAACCGCCACAATTGAGCTCCTCACGCTTGTCAGCCTTGCCCAGGAGATGCAGGGCCTGCTCGATCTCCTCCTCACTATGCAGGGATCCAAACCTGTAGGATGAAGTTGGGTTGGGATGGGAAGAGCCTAGGGAGGGAATAGGATCTCCTGCAAGCCCCGCCTTTTCCACCAGCGAATACCCTGCTTTGAGCAGGGAGGATACAAAGCTCGGGTCACCTGTAAAGACCGGCTGGTCAGAGGTGATCCTTGATCGGGTATAGCGTGAAGCGAGACCCTTCTTGGAGGCGGAGGAACGACCGGTGGCACTACCCGGGCCGTTGATGCATCCTCCTTCACAGAAGAGCAGCTCGAGGAAATCCGTGTTCTGGTTATCGTTCACCATCCCCTGCAAGGTACTTACCACCTGATCAGATCCGCTGATGGCAACAGCATGGGTCTGAAACGGATCATTGCCCCAGGACAGGGATGCTATCATACCCCCTTCCACAGGGTAGAGGGTCGACTTTCCTGCTGCACTGGGAAGGAAGGGAGGGACAGCCTGAGCCCCTGCATCCAAATCCCTTGTCATCGCATCAAGATCGAGGCCCTCCTCTTCCAACCAGGTGCGAAACTCTCCGAAGGTCAGGGCAAAGTCAGGATAGCCGGGAGTCTCATCAGCTTCAATCTTCTTGGCAATGCAGGGGCCGATAAAAACTATGCCGATATCCTGCCCATAGAGCTTGCGCAGGTATGCGCTGTGACACTGAAGGGGGGATGGCACCTTGCTCAGAGAAGGAATTAGGCTTGGATAATATTTCTTGACTATCTGCACTACGGTAGGACACGCAGTAGAGATCCAGTCGCACCTCCCGTCATGTTCACTAGCATAGGCCTCAATACTTGCATTGACCAAGGAAGCTCCGATGGCTGTCTCGCTGGTAGCGAAGAATCCCAGACGCTTGAGCGCAACAACCACAGCGTCAACACTGTTGGGAAATTCTGAGGAGGCAGAGGGGGCAAGCGAGCAGAACACCTTGCGCCCACTCTTGAGAAACTGCTTTACCCTACCCAGATCATTGCGAATCTTCTTTGCATGGGACGGGCAGGTATCGACACAAGAGCCGCAATAGATACAGCGGTCCTTTACCACGACAGCGGATCCGTCCCGAACCTGGATCGCCTTTACGGGACAGGAGCGGACACACTTGTAGCAATCCCTGCACTCGGTAAGTTCTGTATAGATCGGGTATATCATTATACTGCTCCCGTCAGGGCTTCACGCACAAGGTCGATTACACACTCCGAGGAGATACCGCTATGGGTAACCTCCCCTATCTTGACATTAGGCCCTGCAGAACAGGCCCCAAGGCAAAGATGGCCGACCAGTTCAACCCTGTCGCCAAGGGTATTCTCAGCGATATACTCCTCAAGCATGGTCAGCGTCCGAGCATTTCCCCGGGCGAAACAAGAGCTTCCCATACACAATTCAACTGATAATCTTTCCATAATTACATCCCTCTTGTTCATCTCTACCGGTATGGTATCCATTTGCCCTGCGAGAGTCAACAAAATAGAGAAAAAGGAATTTTAAATGTAGTATTTATTCTTATTATTTAGCCTAAAACAATAATAAACCCATAATAATATTCTTTAAAGAATATTATTATGGGTTTTTCACAGATACAGGGATATATTTACAATAATATCTACCACTCATCAACTTCGCTTGCAAGATCCTCATCAGAAATCTTGCGCTTCACTTTTGCAGAGAGCACAGCAAAGCTTGTGGCAAGATCGGTGCGTTGCACAACCACCCTCTCCGGCAGCTTGAGATCTTTCGGGGCAAAATTCCAGATTGCCATGATCCCACAGCTGACCAATAGCTCAGCCACTTCCTGGGCATGCATGGCCGGCACGGCAAGGACTCCGATGTTCACATGGTTCGACTTGAGGTACTCCCTCATGTCGGAGATGGAGTAAACAGGGACATCCCCAAGCTTGGCACCCCACTTGACCTCATCGATATCAAAGGCAGCCACGATCTTCAGTCCGTAGGTATCGAAACCTTCATAACGGGCAAGGGCAGAACCGAGATGTCCAGCCCCAACCAGAATGGCATCGGTGGAGTTGTCCCATCCCAAGGTATGGATGATGGCGTCAATGAGGCGAGCAATGGTAAAGCCCACCTTTGGTCTGCCTTCAATACCTGTACAGGAAATGTCCTTACGTACCTGGATGGGTTTGAGACCAAGCTCCTCGGCAAGCGTCGTAGCAGAGACCATCTTCTGCCCTTCCTCAAGGTACTGCTTCAACAGGCGAAGATAGGAAGGAAGTCGTTTTATCGTGGGTATCGGTATGTCTCTGTTAGGTATATCCATGCTCATGTCTCCTTAAGTTTCGCTATAACCGCATCTATGGTATGGGAGGGCGTCGAAGCCCCTGCAGTTATTCCTAGTATAGCATAGCCTTTCATCTCAGATGTAATTTCCTCTTCAGTTTCTATGTGCCAGGCTTTTTTCCCCTGATCGGTTATCAGGGTGTACAGGGCCTTGGTATTGGCACTCTCTTTTCCCCCGACCACAAGGATGGCGTCACATTTCGAGCAGAGGCGCAAGGCAGCATCACGACGATTCACAGAACTGGGGCAGACTTCGTTTTGTAACTCAATCCGATAGCCTTGGTTTTTCAAATCCTGAAAAGCGGAACGGATCTCCCTCCAGAGGAGACGGTCGAAGGTAGTCTGCACAAAGACGGCGTATGCCTTATCCCTCTTCAGAAGCGAAAGATCTGCAGGGCGGGTTATGAACAGTGACGGATAGCTCTTTCCCCCTCTCTCAACACCCTGCATGGCAAGGGTCTCCGGATGGTTCTCGTGTCCGACAATGATGATCTCAGCCTCTTTCTGGTTCTGGGCTATGAGATTGAGATTGCGCGAGACTACAGGACAGGTAGCATCCACGATCGTAAAGCCAGCTTCGACAAACTCGGCTCTGAGTGCATCAGGGATGCCATGGGCACGCAAGACAACAAGTCCTGGCCGATGGCCGGATGGGGATGGTATGGTCAGGAGCCCTTGGGCGGCAAAGGAGGCGCATACTTGTTTGTTGTGGATGACCTTGCCTAGGGAATAGACAGGGACACCCTTTTGTCTTGCCTCTTCAATAGCACCTTCAACCATGGAGATAGCCCTGGAGACGCCCCCACAGTACCCCATTGTATCGGAGAGTATAAGTTCCATACTGACCCCCTAAACGAAAAACGCCACCGCAAGAAGAACTCACGGCGGCGTATTTGCATACAATATGCTAATTACTTAGCCGTTTCTACCTTTACAACTACATTACCCTTTTTCTGTGCCTTGCTGATCCAATAGAGCATCGCAGGTGCGAGCAGATTGGAAGAGAAGGTACCGATCAGGATTCCAAAGCCCATGTTCACCGCAAACATCCGGATGTCACCGGTGGCGAATATCGCCAAAGGCAAAATTGCCGCCAACGTTGTTAGCGCACTCATGATGGTACGGGACAACGACTGGGTGACACTCTTATCGATATGAGCAGCAAGACTGACTTCCTGGTGCAGGCTGACATTTTCACGGATACGGTCAAAAATTACAATGGTGTTGTTCAGCGAATATCCGATGATTGTCAAAAGTGCTGCGACGGTAGTGCTGGAGAACTCGAACTGGAATAGTGCGATAATTCCAAGCAACATGAGCACGTCATGCACCAAGGCAATGAGAGAGGATACTGCATACGCGATCCTAAAACGGAACCAGATGTAGACCAAGATCAGAGCCATGGCCACGATAATGGCGAGGATAGAACTGGATACGAGGGTCTTGCTGAACTTTGCCCCGATGTAATCACTGGCAAGGACAACAACGCTGCCTTCGCCGAAATGAGCATCAAGTGCGAGTCTGACAGCCTCTTCCATGGAAGCTTGGGTGTCATCATCCTTGATGCCCAGGCGAACCTGGAACATCTGGGCATCAGAAGCACCCATGGTCTGCACCTTCACATTACCGAGATTCTCAAGAGCCGTACGAATGTTCTCAATGGAGACATCTCCTGAGGCCTTGAAGTTCAGTTTGGTGGGATCAGTGCTGAGGGTTGCAGGAAATCCATAGCCTGAGAGCAGGTCTGCAGTTTCCAAAGTCCCATCGAGAATGACCGCATCGATTTTATCGACGGCATTCAGTGCTGCAGCGAGATCGGCGGCAGTCGGATAGGATGCTGACTTGAACGTCTTGACCGAAACACCTTCAGCACCACGCACCTCAAGGGAGAGGGCGGAACCGGAGATGGAAAGGACTGCATCCTCACTGCCGGAATAGCTGACTGTCAGGCCGGCAGGTGCCACCTGAATGCGCTGGCTAAGACCGCTCTCAAAATCAACACCAAGGTTAAACCCACCGTTGACGATAAAAGCACCACCTCCGACAAGCAGGAGGACTATTGCCAGAACCCAAGCAAACCAACGGTATCTGATGACAGGAATATCTTTCTTAGGCATTTAGTTTTTCCTCCAGCTGATGTGCAACTTCTTGCCTTCACGGTCGGCGACAGTCGCATCAAAAATCAAGTGAGACACAAACAGGGCGGTAAAGACTGAGCTGACAATACCAATTGCCAAGGTGTTGGCAAAGCCCTTTACAGAACTGGTACCAAGCTGAGAGAGAACCAGGGCTGCTATGATGGTCGTGATGTTCGCATCCATGACTGTCCAGAAAGCCTTGCCAAAACCTGCCTTGATGGAAGCGATATCGCTTTTGCCCATCCGCATCTCTTCCTTGATACGCTCAAAGATGATTACGTTGGTATCAACAGCCATACCGAGGGTCAGGATAAGACCTGCCACACTGGTAAGGGTCAAGGTAAAGTTAAAGGCGGAAAGCACAGAGATCATGATAAGCACGTTGAACAGCAGTGCAAGGTTGGCTATCAGGCCACTGAGACTGTAGTAAGCAAACATGAAGATGACAACCAGGACAAGACCGAGGGCGATAGCCTTCAGACCTGCGGTAACCGCATCCTCACCAAGGGTCGCACCAACAGCCTGCTGGCTGGAAACAGTCAGCTCGATAGGAAGGGCAGCGGTACGCAAGACAATAGCGAGGTCATTGGCTTCTGCAGCATTGAACCCGGAAATCTGTACGGAACTACGAATTCCCTGGGTTATGGTTGCCATCGCCTTCACCTTGCCGTCCATGACCACTGCAAGGGTATCGTTGACGTGGGTGGAGGTCAGCTTGTAGAAGATATCACCACCGACGCTATCAAGCTGGAAGTTGACCACAGGACGACCGGTGATGCCATCGGTGCTGGTGGTTGCACTCTCCAGGTGACTGCCGTCGAGTCCTACCTCTTCTTCAATGACAACATAGCGTTCCAATTCATCGATGCCATAACTGTCGCTCACATAGTATCCTGCTGCAATCTTACCTGCAGGGAGGAACTCGGGTTGCTTCAGGGCGCCGGTATCGGTGTACACTTCAGAGGGATTGGCCTTATAGAAAGCCGCAAGTTCATCGGTGAGGGCAGTGTCGACAATCTTGAACTCCAAGGAGCCTTTGCCTCTGAGGAAGGAGTTTACCCTCTCAGGGTCAGCGGCACCGGGAACCTCAATGAGGATCTGGTCTGTTCCCTGCAACCTGATGACAGGTTCACTGACACCAAACTGGTCAATACGCTTCTCAAGGATCTCGATATCCTGTTTGACAGCTGCGCTGACCTGGGCTGCAGTGGCCGATGAGCCTCTCTTAGCCTCAAAGGACTGGACATCAGCTTCCAACAGGATGCTCATGCCTCCCCTAAGGTCCAAGCCAAGCTGCAAAGCCTTGCCGCTCAATGTCTTGAGACCGAGAAGTTCAGTACGGTAATACTCTTCACAGGTATCAAAGAGATCCTGCTCATTGTAGAACCCACCAAACAGGGCTTCCATTGTCCATGTCTTGGGCACAGGTTTTTTCATGGCCTTATAGTTGGCCTTTGCCTCTGCTTTCAGATATCCATACTCGCTAGGAAGAGTGGCAAGGGGATCCTTCGCCACCAATTCCTTTAATGCACGAAGGTCCCGCGAAGCTTGTCCGCGTGAATATTCCTTGATTTGCACGTTCGAGCCTGTTGCCAATTCTTTGGTGCTCTGAGGTACCCCGCCGTACCACATGATAGTAGGATACAAAAAGAACCCACACATCAGGATCACCAGCAGAACAATCACCAGACGACTCCGTTTTTTCATGATACTCTCCAGATTGTCTCTATAGTTTATTTTTTAGTGTCGTTTTCGGGGGCCGTCTCTACAACGGTCGCATCAGTAGCTTCTTTCTTCGCCTTTGCCTTGCTCTTCTTGGAGGCAGGTGGTGCCTTAGGAGCCTTAGGTTCGGAGACAACGGTCTCTTCAGCTGCTTCCTGTTCAGGGGCGGCAACTTTTTCTACCTGGGCTTTCTTCTTGGAAGAAGCGGTTTCAGCCTTGCGGTTCACAATGCTGCTGATCGCACTTCTGGAGAACTCAAGGCGAGTATTGTCATCAACCTTGACCACTACGGAAGTCTCTTTGACAACAACAACAGTACCATGGATTCCTCCGATGGAAACTACCTTGTCACCTTTCTTGATCGATGCGAGCATCTCCTTGGTATCCTTGTCCCGCTTCTTCTGCGGACGAATGATCAGGAAATAGAAGATGACGATGATGAGCCCGAATGTTACGAACGTGGTCATCATGGAACCAGATGAACTTGCTGCAGCACCCTCAGGGGCGGCCATAGCGCTAAGTAATGACAACATGGATATATCCTCACTTTGATAGAACACGGATGTAGGAAACAGATGCAAAGGGTATTTTACAGCAGAATTTCCAAGTACCGGTTAAAGTAGCATGTTCAAGCTATGGTAGTCAAGTTTTACCATACAAGCAAAAAATGCATGCCACTGACACGAAGAAGGCCGCAAAGAATCACTTCCTTGCGGCCTTCCTCACTAAGCAACCTTACATCATGCCGCCCATGCCGTCTCCACCTGCGGGCATTGCAGGTGCAGGAGCAGGAATATCGGTGATGGCGCATTCGGTGGTGAGGATCAGAGCAGCGATGGATGCAGCATTCTGCAACGCACTGCGGGTGACCTTCACCGGGTCAATGATGCCGCTCTCAAACATGTTAACCCATTTGAGGCGTTCAGCATCGAAGCCCATTCCGACACTCTCATGCTTACATTTGTCAGCGATGAGCGAGCCGTCAAGACCTGCATTCTCCGCAATCTGGCGGATGGGTTCCTCAAGAGCACGACGTACGATCCTGTATCCGACCTGCTCTTCATCGGTAAGCTTTGCAAGGTCATACTCGCCAAGAGCCTTTGCAGCCTGGACAAGTGCGACACCACCGCCTGGGATGACTCCCTCCTCGATGGCAGCACGCGTGGCGCTGAGGGCGTCCTCAACTCTGTGCTTCTTCTCCTTGAGCTCGACTTCAGTGGCAGCACCGACATTCAGCACAGCAACGCCACCAGCAAGCTTTGCAAGTCTTTCCTGCAATTTCTCGCGGTCGTAGTCGCTGGAGGTGTCGCCGATCTGAGCCTTGATCTGAGCAATACGATCCTTGATGTCAGATGCCTTGCCATTGCCGTTGATGATGGTGGTGTTCTCTTTCTCAACCTTGATGCTCTTTGCCCTACCGAGCTGTGTAAGGTCTGCATTCTCAAGCTTCAGGCCGAGTTCTTCGCTAATGACCTCACCTCCGGTGAGAATTGCGATGTCCTCGAGCATTGCCTTGCGGCGATCGCCGAAGCCAGGAGCCTTGACAGCAACAACATTGAGAATTCCACGCACACTGTTAACTACCAAGGTGGCAAGAGCCTCACCATCGACATCCTCTGCAATGATAAGCAGTGGCTTGTTGGTCTGTGCGACCTTCTCCAGGACAGGAAGCAGTTCCTTCATGTTGGAAATCTTCTTGTCGTAGATAAGGATGAAGGGATCATCCATGACTGTGGTCATGGTGTCACGGTTGTTGCAGAAGTAGGCGGATAGATATCCGCGGTCAAACTGCATACCTTCCACAAAGTCAGTGGTGGTCTCGATGGTCTTGGACTCTTCGACAGTGATGACACCGTCAAGACCGACCTTCTCCATTGCATTGGCGATCTCGTCGCCGATGGTCCGGTCATTGTTGGCGCTGATGGAGGCGACCTGTGCGATCTCTTCCTTGTCCTTGATCATCTTCGCCTGTTTCTTGATCTCAACAACAGCATCTGTTACGGCCTTGTCGATACCACGACGAATCCCCATCGGGTTTACGCCAGCTGCGACACTCTTCATGCCTTCCTTGGTAATGGACCAAGCGAGAACAGTAGCGGTGGTGGTTCCATCACCTGCAACATCGTTGGTTTTGGTTGCTACCTCCTTGAGAAGCTGGGCCCCCATGTTTTCAAAGGGATCCTCAAGCTCGACCTCACGGGCAACCGAAACTCCATCCTTGGTGACGGTAGGCGCACCAAACTTCTTGTCGATCACAACCAAGCGGCCTTTTGGACCAAGCGTTGCCATGACTGCACGGGAAATCTTCTCGACACCTGCGACTAAAGACTTGCGTGCCTCTTCGTTAAACTGCAATTGTTTTGCCATACTGTATATCCTCTCTTAAGAATATGTGGTCTAAAATATACTAGGAGGGCCATATTCAATCCCACCGTGAAATAACATACAAATAAAAATGGAGAGAAGCAAGTGGAAAGGAACATTTTATCCTACAACCAGGACAAGCGATGCTCCGAGCAAGGTTGCGATCACATTGCTCATCAGGTTTACCAGGTCGTTGTCTATCCACCTGAACCCACGTTCCAAAGGCAACTTCTTTCCTTTGGAGGTGGAGTGTTCGGTCAGACAGTCACGTTCCTGGTCATAATAGTGTGCTTGGACGGTAGCTCCGAGCACACTATCCATGAGACAGCCAAAGAACCCACTGACCGCGACTATCGAGGCATATGCAAAACTTTTTGCTTCAATGGGGAAGAAATTGCTCATCCAATAGAGGGCAAGAACCAGCGCTCCCAACAGCCCTGCAATACTGCCAAGGGCACTGACAGCACCTGAGAGACCTTTCTTCATCTTCCTCCCAGTTATGATGGAGATGGGTTGTCCCTTGGAAAGAATCCCTATCTCACCTGCAAAGGTATCGCTTGCGGCCTCAGCCACACTGGAGCCGAACATCACCAAGACGACAGTGGAGGGGGAAAAATAATACAGGACTGCGGCAATAAGGGCCATGCCGCCGTTTGCGAACACTTGCATCCCATCGCGTCGGCTTCCCTTCTTCTGAATCCCTTGTACATCAAATTTGGAACGCACCTTTGCAAACTTGCTCAGAACACCCGCAGAAAGGAAAAAGAGCAACATGGTTGTCAAGGCCCCAAAGCCTAGAAAGTAGGTGATGCCAAATCCAACAAGAAAAGCGACAATAGAACCACTGAGGGTAAGTTGTCTTGTTTTGTAAGCGGCAAAAGAGAACCCGAGCATAATCAGGGTCAGATACCAGAAGGAGTACGGCAGGGAAAAGAACCAGAGGTCGAACATGTTCGTGAAGGATCCGGAAGCAGGGACGAGATTCATACGAAAACTCCTACTATGAAGGCGGCAAGCAAGGGAACGGTGAGATTATCCAACCCCAGTGGGGTTATCGCCTCTACAAAGGCCGATACCACTCCTACAAGCAGCGCGATTGCCAATGCACTACCCAAGGAAAGGGATACTAGCATAAGACCGATGAGGGTGACAAGAAAGCTCACAAGGAACATGACCAATGTACCGAGCCATGTCTTGCCCCCGCTGGGGATATTCAGCTTGTGCTTACCCCATTTGCGGCCTATCAGGGCGGCAAGGCCATCGCCATAGCCCATAACCAGTACCCCGATGGTACAGGCAATGGTAGGCAGTACCCCCTGATACTGGATTATGACCATCAGCAAGAGAGTCACCGGGAAATAAATGAGTCCATAGTTCCGTTTTTTGTCGTTCATCCCAACGAACCGGCCCCAATCAAGGAAGGTAAAAAGGCTGTTGGATATAATGAAGAAGATAGGGCCGACAATGGCATATGAAAGGGTGGTAAACAACGTTATCTCCAAAAACCACCAGTTAGATACGCCTATATGAATAATCTTACGCATGGTTTCACTGCTGATAGTTGTCTTTTTGCCCAAATAAAAGGCAAAAGCAATAACGAATCCAAGGAAAGCGAAGGAAGCAATTAATCCGACAATATTTGTATTCATGTCAAGTATAATGATGATATGGGCAAAGAAATGCAAGGGGCGAATACGTTATGAATATCAAAAAAATGTAGTAGCCGAGAATTGACAGGGCAACAGGCTCATGGTACCGTTAATTTGCTTTAGTTTTTGTGTTGCAGCTGGTCCGTTATCTATACCCGTACGTGTGCGTTACTGAATCGCTCCCTACAGACAGGTAAAAGTACAAGCCTGCGCCAAATAGAGCAATTATTGTAGTAGACAGGCAAAGCCTGTGAAGGACGCTTTAATGGCAAAGAAAATCTATGTTGGTAACATGAGTTACAACACCTCCGAAGAAGAGCTTCGGGACCTGTTTGCACAGTACGGTACAGTACTTAGTGCTAATATCATCATTGACCGCGAGACTCGTCGCCCAAAGGGTTTTGCTTTCGTAGAGATGGAAGAAGATTCTGCAGCAGAGGCAGCTATCTCCCAGCTCGATGGGACTGACTTCGGTGGCCGTAATCTTCGTGTGAACGAGGCTATTGCAAAACCTCGCCCGGAACGTAATAACTACCGTAACTAGGTTAGGGCAGTTTCGCCAAAATGATTCAGTAATGGGAACGGAGCCGGTGGCTCCGTTTTTTCTTTCTTCTCTTCTCAATATTCACTGCTCTTCGTTGTAGGAGCCTGGCCATGCATTACTCTCTGGCTGCAGATTGAAACCCAAGCGAAGGGCTTTCTGCAGGGATGGGCGCTTTGTTCTCTCCCTACCCTTTCTCATTCTCCAAGAGAGAGAACCGGCTGACAGGCAAACCATCCTTTACGACTGTGGCAATGAACATCTCATAGGGACGTACCCAGAGGTCAGAAGAGTCCTTGGGGCGGTAGAGCACCATGGTCTGGAGGGTTTCGCTGTTGATAACCGTATCGAGCACCTCATACAGCCCTCCCTTGAAATGTCTGTACCACCCCTTCTTAAGCTCTTTTTTCTCGACCTTCTGCCTTACCATGCACCTCCGCCTCCGCCTCCGAAGCCCCCACCACTGAAGCCGCTGCTACCGAATGAGGAACGAACCCCACCTGATGAGCCGCTCTTGGCCTGTGAGTAGATGGCGTGCTCCATGACATTGGAATGGATCCTATGGGACAGAGAACTGTAGAAAAGGGCATTGAAAGCAAGGTTCTGCCCATAGTACCAGGTGGGAGGATCAAGGGCGATGGTAGCGAACTTCTTTGCCCACTTGTCCTCGAGACCCAATACGATGGCATAACCAAGCACGTGATAGAAAAGCGCAGGATCGTCATCGATCATCATCTTGAGCTTGTCCACCTCCACCTTGCTGATGAAGTCACGGTAGCCGATGGTCTGTTCCAACATCTTGTGTGCATAGGAGCTTCGCTTGGCCGTAACCACGCCCAAGAAGGCAAGGTATGCGGGAAAGACGACGACAGCAATTGCCATCAGCATTGCAAAGGTCACGCTGGTATCCACCATCCCGTACAGGATGATCACTGATGCAACATAGGCAAGGATGGAGGCAAGCACTAAGGCCACCATCTTGATGAACTTCGTAAACTTCCCGCGCATCTCCCAGTTGGAAGTCAGCCGGTATGCGATAAGAGCACTTATCACCATGCAGAATAAGCCGACTACCAGCAAGGCAACGGTGCCTTCTGCAAGGTAGCTGATACTGGCTGCCAGTGCGTTGATCACCACAACGAGGGCAGCCATAAGGAATATGATTACCCGCTTCTTTTCGGCAGCAGGATCGTTGAGCCGACGCTCACCCTTGAAATAACTCTGGGTCTGCATCTTGGCCTTATCCATAGCCTGGCCAAATTTCTGCTTCTCCAAATCCTTGAGGGTGACCGTTGTCCCATCACCTGCAGCAAAGAAGGCATTGAAGAGATTTCTCTCGTGAGCCTTACTTGCCTGGGGGTCTTTGATCCGAGTAAAGGTAATTTTCTTCTTGCTCTCCTCTTCAATGGTAAGACAGCCTTGGTCCGCCCAGTAGAAGAGCAGGGAGGTCAAATCCTTGTTGTCCACCCGTCCGTCTGCAATAAAGCCGACCTCCAAGGGGGAAAACCCTTCAGGGGGATCAAAACGAACGACAGGAACGAACAGATCCTCGCGCCCATACCGTCTGAAGAGCATGGTTGCAAAGATGCTTGCGGCTATGCCAAGCAACACCGCAAGGATGGAGGCAACAACTGTATAGTCCCTATGGACGGTCATCCCGGTAAAGTAGCCCTGTTCCATCTGCACACGTAAGGTAAGGGCTTCCCCTGGGGCAAGGTTCTCTGCCCTACCGGTAAGGGTTTTCCTGTCTGCAGAAAGAGAATAGGTCCCTCTCTGGTCAGTGGAACCATATGTGCCTCCGGTAAGCCAGACCATGTCCGATTCGATCGGCTTGGGAAAGGTAATGGTAAAGGTGAACTCTTCTATGGTGCTCTGCCAACCCGGCCCTACCAGGTTGAAGTACAGCTCATCATAATCGTCATAGCCATCCTCCCCTATATCATAGGTATAGGAGATGGTATATGGCTTCCGGCCTATGATGGTACTGTCAGCAGAGCCGAGACGGAAGGTGATGTAGTCCTTGGAGACTGAATCCTCAATGATGGGGTCACTGCTCGCCAGGTTCTCCAGCTTGATGCGCGTCTTGCCGAAACGTACAGGTATCTCACGGAAGATACCATGCCGGGGAGCAGAGAAATTGACGACAATGTTCTCTTGTATGGAGTAGACATTGCTCGCAGAGACATCAAGATCCAGATGATAGGACTCAAAGACATAATCTGCAGCAAACAGGGAAAGGGCGGTTACCCATACCAGGACGAGGATCAGAACTCTTTTTCTCTTCATCAAAACTTCACCTTTACATTGGATCGCGCCTCATCTTCAATCGTCAGATACGGCTTCTTGGTAAAATGGGCCATCGAAGCGACCAAGGAGGAGGGGAATACCTCACATGTCGTATTGAACTGCTTGATGATGGCATTGTAGTACTTGCGTGCCGACAGCAGCTGCTCCTCGATCTTCTGCAGCTGTTTCTGCAGGTCAAGAAAGCCTTGGTTTGCCTTCAGGTCGGGATAGGCTTCACTGAGGGCAAACAGGGATTTCAGCGTAGAGGTGAAACCCTTGTTGGCCTCATCCTTCTCTACAGTACCTGTGGCGCTCATTGCCTTGTTCCTTGCCTCTATGACAGCGGTGAGAGTCTCACTCTCATGCTTTGCATATCCTTTGACCGTCTCAACAAGGTTGGGGACAAGGTCATAGCGTTGTTTCAGGTGGGCGTCTATGGCCGACTCGGCCTCCTCGCCTTGGTTTCTCAACCTGACCAAACGGTTGTATACACTCACAAAATAGAGAGCCAACACCACTACAATACCAAGAATAATGAGAAAGATTACCATACGTCACTCCTTTTCAGTGAAGATAGCATGCTACACTCTTTGCCCCCGGTCAAGCGTTGCATCCAAAAAAGAGAAGCGTTCAATCTTGCATTGCTTGCGATAGTACTGTATCTTTATTCGTATATAACGCATAAATATCCAATTCGATGCGATAGACAGGAGAAGCCAAACAATGAGGCAACGACATAACCGTCTTACTGTTGTCAAGGAACTGATAAAAAGTAACAGGATAGACAATCAGGATACCCTGCTTGAGATGCTGAAGACCGAAGGGTACACAGTGACACAGGCTACCCTTTCCAGAGACCTCAAGATGCTGAAGGTCGGCAAGATTTCCGATGGATGGTCAGGCTACTACTATGCACTGCCCGACAACGACCTGATCAGCGAATCGGAGAAGAGCTACATTCAAGATGTGAGAAGGGGAATCCTCTCCATTGAGTTCTCAGGGAACTTCGGTGTCATAAAAACTCGCCCCGGCCATGCCAACAGCGTAGGAATCGCCCTCGATGTCCTTGCCCTCCCTGAGATTTTGGGAACCCTCGCAGGAGATGACACTATCTTTGTGATCCTCCGTGAAGGGATGAACAAGGAAGATCTTCAGGACAGTTTCAAGACCCGCATCCCAGAAATCGAAGAGTAGTACAGCCTTGCGCTACCAAGCCCCTCCCAGTACAATGGAGGGGTGTTTTTTTGTATAAGGAGCCAACCTATGGAATTCAAGAATCTTGACAAGACAGATGCATATGAACGCCTGCTGACCATCCAGCCCAAAGACCTTGCAACGGTGCTGGATGCAAAACACATCAAGGCCTACCAGATCTCCGCCGCAGGAGGTCTGACCTACAACTATGCCGCAATGCCTGTCGATAAGCAGAGCCTGGCAGTTCTGCAGGAACTCGCCGACGAGCAGCAGCTCATCGAAAAGTATCGCGCAGTCCTCAATGGGGAGGTCATGAACACCGGAGAAGAAAGGCTGGTACTGCACCATCTTACCCGCGGACAGGTGCTCGACCCTATCCAGGCCAACGGGGAGAATAAAGGGAATTTCTACGCTGCAGTGCTGAAGAAGATCGAAACCTTTGCATCCAAGGTCAGAGAAGGAAAGATTCTAGGATCGACCGGAAAGCCCTTCAAGACCGTTGTGCAGATCGGCATCGGCGGAAGCGACCTCGGTCCACGCGCCCTCTACCTCGCCCTCAAGGGTTGGTGCACAGCAGAGAATCTCCCTCAACTTGAGGCCCGTTTCATCAGCAATGTCGACCCCGACGATGCAGCCGAAGTCCTCAATGGCCTGGACTTTGAGACCACCCTCTTTATCCTGGTCTCAAAAAGCGGAACCACCCTGGAGACCCTTACCAATAGGGATCTGGTGCTCAAGGCAATAACGGAGAGTGGCATACAGGGTATCGATGCTGAAAAGCATATGGTTGCAGTCACCAGCAAGACCAGTCCCTTGGCAGCCTCATCCTCGTTGCTTGAGGCCTTCTACATCGATGACTTCATAGGGGGAAGGTACAGCTCCACCAGCGCAGTGGGGGGTGTGATCCTCTCCCTTGCCTTTGGCTATCCCGTCTTTGCCCAGCTTCTCGACGGCGCCCATGAGGCGGACATCCTTGCCTTGGAAACTGATATTACAAAGAACGCTGCTCTGGCTGATGCCCTGATCGGGCTTTACTTGAGAAACGCCTTGGATCTGCCCACCACTGCGATTCTTCCCTATTCCCAGGCCCTGACACGCTTTCCTGCCCATCTGCAACAGCTGGACATGGAGAGCAACGGCAAGCATGTGAATCGGAAGGGAGAGCCTGTCTCCTACAGCACAGGACCCATCATTTTCGGAGAGCCGGGAACCAACGGACAGCACTCCTTCTACCAGCTATTGCATCAGGGAACCGATACCATCCCCTTGCAGTTCATCGGGTTTTCTTCCTCCCAGTATGGCAATGACATCGTCGTGGAAGGCTCCACAAGCCAGACCAAGCTCAATGCAAACCTTGTTGCCCAGATAGTGGCATTTGCAAAAGGTAAGGAGGATGCAAATCCCAACAAGCAGTTTGAGGGTAACCGCTACTCTTCCTTATTGTTTGCTGAGAAATTGGAGCCCAGAACCCTCGGCGCCCTGCTTGCCCACTTTGAGAACAAGGTGATGTTCCAAGGCTTTGCCTGGAACCTCAACAGTTTCGATCAGGAGGGGGTACAGCTTGGCAAGGTCCTTGCAACCAAGGTGCTCAATGGCTGTGAGGGTGATGAAGTGCTCAAGGCGTATGCCGATTTGTTCTAAAAAGCAGAAAGAAGGAATCCTGTCGATAGCTACCTATGCTTACCAATCAGAGAGCGGTACCATGCAGCATGCGATACTAGCATAATCACTTACTGGGCTCCCTTTCAGGGGGGCCCAGTTTGTTCAGAATAGGCAAGAGGCTACACTGACACTGATTATTCTTCTCCACAAGCTTACATGGCTTGTTATATTTCAAATCCCGATATCGGGATTTCATTTCCAAACACACAGTGCGTTCCATTTCACCCATGACTTGGATGAGGCTTGATCTGCTTACATTTCTTCATCATCATCAAACTCAACATCCTCTTCGGCTTTTGCATATGATTCGACTCTGGCGTGGATATCCACTTCACTGACAAACCAGTTATTAGCACGGCAAAGCTGCATGAATTCGGCAATACGGTTTACTCCTGAAATTTCCCGTAATGTGATTACCACTCCAAAATGCAACCCCTGGCCGGATTTCGTAGGGAGGCGTTCCTTTGTCTTGATATTGATACCCCAGTTGGGAGATGATGGGCTTAGACGTTTTTTTGGAAAGTTACGATCTTTCATTCCTTCAGATATGTGTTTCACATTATCCCACTTCCGATATCGGGAACGCACTTCCTTCTCAAACAGAGCGTGTGGTTCATCATCACCTTGCAAGTTATTGTCAATTGATTTTAGTTTGTTTCTCTTGTCCATTCTTCCGAAATGTATGTCCATCTCAGTATCTGTATAGTCGACTCCCTGGGAACGGGAACACTTGGGAAAATAACAAAGGGTAGCCTTTGCTACATAGGGGAACTGATCCTTATTCATAGGAACAGGGATAGTGTATGCGTAGGTTTCATATGCCTCGGATACTCCCTGTACGACAAACTTAATCTCTCCATCTGGTGTATGCAAGACATCCTCTATTCTTTTTGGGACAACGCCAAAGCCTAAAAGACCTCTTTCTGTGACAGAGGTGTCCCACCCTATTGCAGAATCAAGAATCAGGGCTTTCGCCACTTCTCGGGTAAAGCCCATAGTGTGTATGAGATAAGCCAGTTTTCGCGCTATCCAAGGGGCTGCAAAAGATGTCCCGTATTCCTTGACTCTTCCTCTGCTGGAATAGACAACCATACCATCCTGACGATCACCACCGAATACAGCAACATCAGGTTTCTTAAAAAAATATAACACTGGGCCCTTACGAGCATATTCGGTTGGCATTCCTGTCAAAGACACTGCATTCACCACTACGGAATTGAGGGAATCTGCCGGAGCTCCTATTCTGGGTTGGTACGCATAGCGGTCACGATTGTTTGTCCCTGCCACCACAAAGATGACATCATTTTCGAATTGCAGCTCATCAAGGAGCGTCGCTTCGGGAGAAATAAAATTTAGCTCAACTTCAAGGTGCGAACCAAGGGATAGGTTCCATACTTTGATATCCCTATTCGTTTCAACGATGGAACGTATCTTTTTCATCAGACTTGCCGTACTGTTTCTCGTATGTTTTGCAATTCCAAAATGTCGGACACGAAAGCGTCCACAACCATCATCAAGATAGCTATTCAGAGAGGGCCCATCAACAATAATGGATGATACGGCCGTACCATGTGCGTAATCATCACCTTCGATTAGGTCTGGGGGTATCATACACGTATAATCAACCCATGAAGAGAAATAGACCTTTTCGTCGAAAAGGGTATCGATGACACCTATAACGGGCTCATTCGTTGGATCTGGAATAGAAAACCCGGATATGGCTTCAGGGTCTCCATCATCAAGAAGTGCACCAATCCTTCCAAAATCTGAGACCGACATCGCAACCAGATAAGGAGCCTTTGAGATAATCTTGCTGTACTGTTCGGGTGTCACCAACCATGTAACATCGTCCAATATCCTGATGTTCTCATCCTGCAATCCCAATACCCTGAGAATTTCCTCCTGTTTCAGACCAGTATCAAAGAGTGTTACTATCTGACTTCCTGAAATGGAATTTTTTCGTTCTTCAACTCCAAAATGGTCTATATACCAAGCATCCTTGATGATACTGCAAAATACCGACTTACTCATGCCAAGAGCTGCAAGAACTCGTTCTCCCTGTTTTTTTCGTTGCATTTCATCAGGAGTTAGCTTTCTCTTGAGAATCTGAGAATTATTCAAGATATTCATCCCTTCAGCAGTGAGGAGAGAATTAAAACCATCCTTCAATATAGAGAGAACTTTCGACAACTGTTCCAATCCCCGTTCGAGGGTTCGAATATTGATACAATGGGTGATGACATGTTTGGGACTTCTCTCATCTGAGAATTTTGCACCGACAATAGTAGTGCTGGCAGGTACTGATCCATCAACGAGGATTGAGCCCATTCGGTTGCTTTTTGCAACGACATCCTTGTAATAGACAGCGACAACGGGCTTGAACAACCTGCGTTCTATTGTCCAATAACTTTGGACCTCTTCAAGGGAACGTATCAATCTTTCAATATCGGAAACGCTTACCTTTCCTTCCTTGGGGAGAGTAGGCGAACCGAAACGATTCTGATTAGGAGCTTGATTAAACATGCCCTTCAGTTCCAACACCTTGTTCATTTCTTATTCTCCATCAGCTCTCGGGATACCTGACTTTTTGAAACTTTGGACAGGATCTCTATATCGCGCACAGAGAACCCCAGTGCCTGGAACTCCTTGTAATCTCCAGAAAAGCCCGGTTTTATCTGCTTGAAAAGTCGTGACAGATAATCAAACTCTTCATTAGGATTGCTGAATGCAATAGCGGTCTTAATGAGATTCTTCAACTCTCCAGGATAGGGGATTGGATCCATCAACGCTAGTATTTTTCTAAACAACCTTATATTACGCCCTTGGAATTTGAACTGCTGCAACATGTTTTCAAGAATGATATCGGCAATTTCCTGAAGATCTTTTTCTTTGTAGCGATTGAAGTCTGTAACTTTATCAAAACGACGAATAAGTGCCTTGTCAAAGGATTCGAAAAGATTTGTAGTAGCCAGTAGGACAATACGGCTGTTGAGGCCATCAAGCCCTTTCAATACAGCTGATGTAGCCCTTCCCATTTCGCGCATGTCACGCAAGTTGGTTCTGTCTAGGGCAATAGAATCAAGTTCATCGAACAGAATGATCATCTGCTCAGGATAAGGAACGTTATTTATTTCTGCAAACAGCTGGGCAATATTTTTTGATGTCTGACCCATCTTGCTATCTACAAGCAAATCAAAGTCCACAACATAGAGTTGCCGATTGAGGATTCGTGCCAGTTGCTTCGCACTCTCTGTCTTCCCTGTACCCGGAGCTCCCTGGAATAGGAACTTATTAACCCCAGCTCCATAGCTGACAGCATTAACGATGCCCATCAGTTCATCCTTGATGCATTCTGGAAGAGGCAGAGTAGTAGCTGAATACTCAACTTTTCGAAGATAATCCATCTTACCATTCAGCACCTGAGGAATAAAAGTGTTCTTATCAGACAATAAAGCCATAATATAATCACCAAGTTCGCTATCATCAGTCCTGTTAAAATCTACGGCTATTGCATATGCTTCATCACGGAAAGCCATATCATTTCTTTCTGTATAATACTTTATCAGATTGATTACATTCTTTTTTTTCATCTTTTCACATTTCCATACCATTATCTAAGGATACAATATCACGGACACGTATCTTGTATTTTGGGACACATACCATAAGTAACTATACACACACTGGCATGTTTGCACAAGATAAAATACTACATTTCCCAATTGCTAAAGGTCAGGAGAAGTGCGGTCGAACATAAGGGGCTGAATTCAGATAGAGGATGAAAAACTCTTCCTGTACCATATTCTTGAATTCTTTTTATGATGGAATCGTCCTAGCCTTATCATTTGATACTAGGACAGACTTCGCCTCAGCTCTTGCAAGAATTCATACCCATATATAGACACTAGAGGTCACTAGTATGTACACATCCCCTTTGTAAGACATTCATGCCGGGGTATTCTCATCTTTTCATTCCCATACTCTAGGCGGGGAGAGCTTTTTTCACTAATATCGTTAGCAAGCTAACAAATTTTCTGAAGGAGAACCTGTGCCTCATCACAACCAGCATATTGTACTGACCTTAAAAATCCTCACTAACCTCTTTACCCGTAAGTTCGAAGAGGGAATACGCACTGAGGTACAGAATCCCATCACCCCGGTACAGGCCCAGATACTCAGCTTCTTCGGGAGGACACAGAGAAAGGCCATACCCCAGAGGGAGATCCAAAAGGAATTTGGCATACGCGGTTCCACCGCTGCCAACATCCTTCGCCTGATGGAGAACAACCATCTCATATCCCGCTCACCCCGAGCAACTGATGCCCGACAGAATATGGTGACCCTGACTGAAACATCACAAGACCTATGCAAGCAGCACCTGGCATTTTTCCAGGAGTTCGAACAGACCCTGCAAAGCGGCTTGACAGAAGAAGAGCTTGCACAGTTCTTCATTATAACCGAAAAGCTCAAGAAGAATTTGGAGTAAAGTGAACACATTATGTTACAGAATCTAAGAAAACAGACGAAAGGCTATAGGATCCCCGGCTTTCTTACCTCACTCTTTGTAGTCCTGGAAGTGGTCATGGATGTGTTCATCCCCTACCTGATGGCAAGCCTCATTGACCAGGGAATTGATGCGAACAATATGGACCGTATCTGGTATTGGGGAATGGTCCTTCTCGGATGTGCCCTTGTCGCGCTCGTTTTTGGCGTACTGTCCGGGTATTTTGCAGCCATAGCCTCAACAGGCTTTGCAAAGAACCTGCGCCAGAAGATGTACTACTCCATACAGGGCTTCTCCTTTTCCAATATCGACAAGTTCACCTCATCGAGCCTCATCACCCGCCTGACCACTGACGTGACCAATGTGCAGAGAGCTTACCAGATGCTGATACGGGTAGCGGTTCGCAGCCCCTTCATGCTTGCCTTCAGCTTTTTCATGGCAAGCAGGCTCAATGCAAGGCTATCGCTGGTCTATCTCGGTGCAATTCCCCTCCTGGCCCTTGGGATGTTCATCATCATAAGAAATGCCTATCCCCTCTTTGTCAGGGTATTCAAGACCTATGACAAGCTAAACTCAGTGGTACAGGAGAATGTCAGGGGAGTGCGGGTGGTAAAATCATTTGTACGCGAGGAGCATGAGACAAATAAGTTCAAGAAGGTATCGACCTCCATCTACGAGGACACCAGCAGGGCGGAGAAGATCGTAGCCTTCAACAGTCCCCTGATGCAGGGTCTTATGTACATCAGCCTGCTCACCATCTCCTACTTGGGAGCGCGCCTCATCGTCAGTGACAGCATGACCACAGGACAGCTGATGAGCTTCATCACCTATACATCCCAGATCCTCATGAGCCTGATGATGCTCTCCATGGTCTTTGTCATGATTACCATCAGCAGGGCTTCGGCTTTCCGCATTGAAGAGGTGCTCGCTGAAACGAGCGACCTGTTCGACAAGGAAGGCGCCATCACATCCGTCGCTGATGGGAGCATTGATTTTGCCCAGGTGAACTTCAGCTACACCAAACGGGAGGACAAGCTCTGCCTCCGGGATATCGAACTGCACATACAAAGTGGGGATGTCGTGGGCATCATCGGCTCCACAGGTAGCGGCAAGACCAGCCTGATCCAGCTGATACCACGCCTCTACGATGTATACTCAGGTTCGGTGAAGGTCGGTGGCCTAGATGTCAGGGACTACCAGCTAGATGCCCTCAGAAATGCAGTGAGCATTGTCTTGCAAAAAAGCGTGCTCTTCTCAGGGTCTGTAAAGGATAACCTCAGATGGGGAAACCTTGATGCAACTGACGAACAGATCGTCGCAGCGTGTAAGATCGCGCAGGCAGACGCCTTCATACGAAGTTTCTCCGACGGCTATGACACTCATATCGAGCAGGACGGATCCAACCTCTCAGGCGGTCAGAAACAGAGACTCAGCATAGCCCGCTCCATCTTGAAACAACCGAAGGTACTCATCCTGGATGACTCGACCAGTGCTGTCGACACCAAGACCGATACCCTCATCAGGCGCGCTTTCCGAAACGAGCTCAAGGGCACCACCAAGATCATCATCTCCCAGAGGATCAACTCCGTAAAGGATTCTGATATGATCGTGGTCCTTGACGAAGGGGCGATCCAGGCCGTAGGCACACACGACCAACTGCTTACCCAAAGCGAGATGTATCGCGAAATTTACGACTCCCAGAGCAGGGAGGAGGCATAATGATGACTACCAAGAAAGAGACACGAAAACGTAAAATTGACAAGCATACGATGACTCGTCTCCTGCAATACATCTTTGTCCCGTATAAGAAGCGCTTCATACTCGTGCTGCTCTGCATTGTGGTAAGTGCGCTGGCAGGAGTCGGCGGATCACTGTTCCTACGTATCCTGATCGACGACTTCATAGTCCCACTCTCCAAAGAAGCAAATCCTTCCTTCATTCCCCTGCTCAAGGCTCTGGCCATGATGGGAGGCATTTACCTTGCAGGGGTCATCGCAACGTTCCTGTACAACCGTCTGATGATCACCATCGCACAGGGGGCTCTGAGAACCATCAGGGATGACATGTTCGCCCATATGCAGCATCTCAGCATCAGGTTTTTCGACACCAATTCCCATGGCGACCTCATGAGCCTCTACACCAACGACACCGATACACTGCGCCAGATGGTGACCCAGAGCATACCCAACATATTCTCCTCGTCCCTTACCGTACTAGCCATATTCTTTGCCATGCTCTTTACAAGCTTGCCACTGACAGTGGTGGTGATCTTTTCCCTCACAGGAATGCTTTGGGTCACCTCCAAGATAGCCAAGCAGAGCGGCAAGTATTTCATCGACCAGCAGAAGTCCTTGGGAAAGACCAACGGCTTCATCGAGGAGATGATCCATGGCCAGAAAGTTGTAAAGGTGTTCACCCACGAAAAGGAGGCTGAGAAAGCCTTCGACAAGCTCAACGATGAGCTTTTCAACAATGCGAACAAGGCCAACAGGTTTGCAAACATCCTCATGCCCATCATGAGCAACATCAGCTACATCCAGTATGTCATCGTAGCCATTGCAGGAGGGATGCTGGCTATCAGCGGATGGGGAGGGGTCCTTACCCTTGGTGCTATCGCAACGTTCCTGCAATTGAGCAGGACGATCAACATGCCAATCAACCAGATGGCACAGCAGCTCAACAGCGTGGTCATGGCCATGGCAGGGGCAAAGCGTATCTTTGCCCTGCTTGACCAGGAGCATGAAGTAGACGAAGGGTATGTCACCTTGGTAAACGCCGCCTATGATGAAAGTGGTGCAATAATTGAAACCAAAGAAAGGACCAACATCTGGGCATGGAAGAACCCCCACAAGTCAGGGTCCGAGAGGTATACCAAACTGGACGGGTATGTGCAGTTCTTCAATGTCGACTTTGGCTACAACGAGGATACGCTGGTACTCAAAGATGTATCGCTGTATGCCCGCCCTACCCATAAGATCGCCCTTGTAGGCGCAACAGGAGCAGGCAAGACAACCATCACCAACCTCATCAACCGCTTCTATGACCTGGCTGACGGAAAGATACGCTACGACGGCATCAACATCAACAAGATCAAAAAAAATGACCTGAGGCGTTCACTTGGGATAGTTTTGCAGGATGTGAACCTCTTCTCAGGCACTGTCATGGAGAACATCCGCTATGGCCGCCTCGATGCAACAGACGAAGAGGTCATCGAGGCGGCAAAGCTTGCCAACGCCGACTCCTTCATACAACTGCTTCCCCAGGGCTACGAGAGCGAGCTTGCAGGAGACGGATCTTCCCTTTCGCAAGGACAGAGACAGCTCATCTCCATTGCCAGGGCGATCGTTGCCAACCCACCTGTACTCATCCTTGACGAGGCGACCAGCAGCATCGACACCAGGACAGAGGCGATAGTACAACAGGGCATGGATGCCCTGATGCACGGCAGGACGGTCTTTGTCATTGCACACAGGCTGTCTACCATCAAGAACGCCGATGTCATCATGGTGCTCGAGCAAGGGCAGATCATCGAACGGGGAACGCACCAGATGCTGATGGACAAGAGGGGCCAGTACCAGAAGCTCTATACCGGTGTGTTTGAGCTGGAATAAGGTAAAGATCCAAAAAAGGAAAGCTTCGTCAGGAAGCTAAACAAGGATCATGACATTTCAAAAATATCACCTGGAAAAAAGCTTCAAAAGATGTAGAGAAGAGACGTACCCGACAATGGGTGCGTCTCTTGCTTATCCGAATTCATTTTTCCTTAGCATATTTAACATCAATGAAGAGGCATTTGCATATTTTCGTTCTGGCATCAGGTGTTCACTTCACAGTACAGATACTGGGTGATAGTATTGCGATATAGTCGTTGTGGCCTTCTTTGGGCCCTAGGTTTCAAAAGGTCACAAGGCAGTGTTCGTTTATCCCGTGGTATAAATCACAGACCTATAGGAGCTTAGAGTATGACAGACAACCCTACACTTTCCATTGTCCAGCTCAACGACAGTCATGCGTACCTAGACCTCCACCAGGAACTGTTCTGGGAAGCTGACAAGGCTGTCTATCGCCTTGCGGGTGGCTATGCCCGCATAGCCACGATCATTCGACAGATTCGATCAGAGCTTGAGGGTCGTGTTCTTTTCTGTGATTGCGGTGATACTCTGCACGGCACCTACCCTGCCCTACAGACTCAGGGTCAGGCTTTGATCCCAATTCTGAACGAACTAGCGTTCGATGCAATGTCATCCCATTGGGAATTTGCCTACAGTCCTGCGACCTTCAAGCAGCTCGCAGCACAACTTAGCTATCCGACTCTTGCCATCAATGTGTATGACAAGGCTACTAAAGAACTAATCTTCCCACCTTACAGGGTAAAGGAGGTCGGAGGTATTCGTATCGGCATGGTGGGTATCGCCTCCAACATCATAGACAAGACCATGCCGCCTTCCTTCAGCGAAGGGGTGCGCTTTACCTTAGGGAGAGAAGAGCTGCCGACGTTTGTCGATATCCTGCGCATGAAAGAGAAGGTGGATCTCATCGTCCTCATCTCCCATCTAGGGTTTGCCCAGGATATGAAGCTTCTCTCGGAAGTTGATGGTATCGATGTCTGCCTGAGCGGCCATACCCATAATCGTCTGTACAAGCCTGTTCTCCAAGGTAAAACGCTTGTGATACAGTCAGGTTGCCATGGTTCCTTTTTGGGTCGCCTGGATGTGGAAATACAGGAGGGGAAGATCGTAGACTATCAACACCAGCTGATCGAGGTCGAAGAGGGAATCAAAGCTGATCCTGTGGTAGATAAGATGGTCAAAAAGGCTCTCTCGCCGTTCCAGAAGGAACTCTCAAAGGTTGTGGGTGAAACAGAGACTGCTCTCAACCGCTCAACCATGCTGGAATCGACAATGGATAATTTCCTGTTGCAGGCTCTTATGGAAAGTACCGGATCTGAAATGGCTTTCTCCAATGGATGGCGCTATGGCGCCCCTGTCATCCCTGGAAAGGTTACCTTGAACGACCTGTACAACAGTATCCCTATGAACCCACCGGTCTCAACGGTCTATATATCTGGTGAGGAACTGCTGGCAATGTTGGAGGAAAACCTGGAAAGGACGTTCGCCTCTGATCCCTACGAACAGATGGGTGGGTATGTCAAGCGGAGTCTCGGTCTCACCGTATACCTGAAGATTGAAAATCCAAAGGGAAAGCGCATCCAGCAAGTCTTTGTGGGCAAGGAAGAGCTCGACCCAAAGCGTTCGTATTATGTTGCGTTTGTAACCGAGCAAGGCGTTTCAAGCAAATATGGGACCCAGCGTGAGACACATGCTGAACACGCCATTGATGCTATGCTCTCCTACCTTGCAAAGCACCGTCCGGTGAGAGCAGAACTGAGAAACACCTTCGTCGCTGTGTGACCTATCCAGAGGGATAAGCCCTTGCTTTTGCCAGTCCCAGACTGTCTACACTCATCTTATGCTCTTGGAGTAGGTTTGTGTAGGAGAAGAGGACCCAATACCTCTCATGGTGATGGCCGGTGTTTCCCTATGACAACCAGCTATGTCTGATTCGAGCCAGGAATTCGGCATAAATCAGGATCCTGTGGTTTGATGTCACAGACATGGGATCACTTCACATCAAGGGAAACCAGATAATCATCCCAGTTTCACATCATTAGGCATGAAGACAAAAAAACCCCCTAGGGAAAAGGAGGTTAAACCCTAGAGGGAACAAAAGGAGGTTAGAAAAAATCCGATTTCTGTGCTATCAGGTCCGACGGACGCAGAAGCATGTCGTTCTCTTTCTGAAATGAACAGTACAAACAACAGGGAAAAAAATCAAGCCATTTTTATGTTTTTCTAAAAAAAATTATATTGCTTTTATTTACATTGTCACTACTTAAATACTGTCTAGTGGCTATTTCGCAAAATCATTGCAACTAGGGTCAAAATCATTCAGAGATGATTTTCTCGTATTCGTCGGGTTCCTGACCCATCCCATTAACAGGTTCCTCTCACCGTACAGAAATTATGCTCTGGCTATAAAAAGGATCGAGGAGTCGAGCTTTTCCAGAATGGGGCATGTTGAGAAGAGGTGAGTGGATTTTCTTGACCAATTTTATAGGATGTGTGCCAGTCAAATGTCCTATCAGTGACCATGCTCATTTCACTTCAATCCAGATGGATGTCGAATATGCCATACTCCCCTATTTTGAATACCCTGAAGTAGACATACCCTCTGTTTTACTCTCTGTCCCAATGGCATCACATTTTCTGAAAACACATAATATGAGTATTGACACATCAAATGTGTTATTGTATGCTTTCCTCAACACAAGGAGAGTCTCCCATGAACAAAATCAAAGAGTTTAGAACACAGCTTCGCCTAACCCAGAAAGATCTTGCCACCTTGATGAATACTACCCAACAGACAATTGGAAGATGGGAAAATGGGACCTCTGAACCAAGCCTGTCAAACCTTCGGGATCTGGCCTTCAAATTAGGCACCACAACCGCTGCCCTTCTGGGAGAACCCTTCGCTTCACGGCAAAGCTCCCATTACCATCTGATATTCAAAGAAGAAAAAGACGGGCTTGATGGGTTTTGGGGGAACGTTGGAATCCTCACCCCCCATCGAACCAAATCCATCTGGTATCCGATAACCTGGGGAACCGTATGCGCCCTTTCTGGCAAGATTGAAGTGGGAGAACCCTTCATGTTTGAAAGCCTCAACAACAAACTGGTATTCATCAACCCCAAGCATATCAAACGCATAGTCACCCTTGATGATGCTGGAGACCCCTTTCCTAATGACTGGGAAGTCGCTTGGCATGAGTTCGGCTTTGCATCACCAGAAATATTTGATGCCCTGGAAGTATACCTGCTCGAGGACTATTTGGGCAAAGATCCTAATCCTGACAACACCCTTTCTGAAGACCTACGAGCAGTAGTAGAGAAATTAGTGGAAGAGCACAACCTCGATGAGGAGGCTATACTGCAACTTACTTCCGGCCTCCGTATCTTCTATGCTGACGGAAGCATGGAGTCCTATACCCTCTATGATTTCACCTCGGCTTATACCCTGTACACAAACCTTGAGCTTGGGATCATTCCAAATACAGTGACCATTGATGATGGTCCCTATACCATGAGTCTCCCCTTGGAAGGGCTCTCTATCGTTGAATTTCCCTTAGCTAAAGTTAATGAAGAGATGAAGAAGGAGTTTTCGGACATAGAGGACTTTGAGGATTTTCTCATGGGGAATGATGAAGACGCCGTAAAAACCGAAGAGCCTATTCACGAGAATGCATGATATTCCATACGTAAGCACCTTGTTACGGAGAAAGCAGGTTCTTCCGAGGTTTGGCTCTTTGGGTGCTTGCCTGCTAACGGGGATATGACAAATGGTACAATAGCAAGAGCATAAAGGATGGACTGGCAATGCACATAAGGATCGGAATCGTCGGGACAGGAAGCACTGTCAGCATAGGATCATTCCATGCCCTTGCATTGGAAAGGATACACGGTGTTGAAGTGACAGGAGTCTATAATAGGAGCCTGCAGCGGAGCGAAGCATTCATAGCAGAGCACAATCTAGAACAGGCTGTAGCCTGCACCGCCTATGCTGAACTCTTGAATGTTGTCGATGGGGTAATCATCTGCACCCCGTCCAATGTCCATACTGAGTTCATCCTTCAAGCCATACAGGCAAAGAAGGCCATCCTGGTTGAGAAACCCATCGTCTCCACATATGGCGACTGTGCTCTCATTATGGAAGCCTTGGAAGCTGAGCCAGTCTTCAATATGGTTGGCTATGATCTTCGTTTCTCCAATCAGGTGGTGGAGTTGAAGCGCCTTATCACAGAGACGATAGGAAAGGTATATGACCTCAGCATCACCTATGGAGGTCTTCGCCTGGCAGATCCATCGACCCCCTTTGAATGGAGGATGGATAAGAAGGAGAGCGGGTTTGGGGCCCTGCAGGACTTTGGTTCCCATGTGCTCGATATTGCCCGGTTTGCATGTGGCATCACCCTTACAGAGGTCAGTTGCACGACACAGACCCATATCCCTCTTCGCCCTACAGGGTTTAAGCAGAAGACCAGAGTTGAAAACGATGACTCTGCTGTCATCACAGGTGTAGGAAAAGAGGGCGAGCTGTGCAGCTTCCATTTGAGTCGTGTGGGCTTTAACGAGTTCCGCCTTACAGTCAATGGCGAAGGGGGGCTCATAAAGCTCTCCCTGAGGGACAGCTTCATTGAATTCCTTCCCAAGAAGAAGGATGGAGGATACGCATCCACCGTCCAGAGGATCCCTACAGAAAAGCAGACCTTCATGACCGATTTCATCTACGCACAGGATAGTGCCTTCATTGACGGAATACGAAAAAAAAGTGTTGGAGTGTGCACCTTCGAGGAAGCCTGTACGATCCAAAAGATATTGGAGAAAGCTGAACAAGCATCAGAGAACAAGTGTGGCATGTATATCGATGATAACGAATAACAATCAGGAATGACTTGGCATACCATATATGGGGATCCAACGTTTATGGCTAAAAACTCTTAATTCCAACAAAAACCTGCATCTGGAATCTCCAGTTGCAGGTTTTTGCTACTTTGCACCAGATATTCCTTTCTGAAGAGACCTGATGTAAATCCGGAGTGTCTTGAAAGGCTTGCCGACAAACCTCATCCGCCCACAACTCTTACAGTATCACACTCCTCCAGTCAATGGTAAGCTCTCCCTTGGACAGCGCATCTTTTGCCTTGTCCAGGGCATCGCGAATCTCAGGCTGGTCAGTCACGATGGTATAGGAAAAGCCTCCGTTCTCAAAACTCAAGGAGAGGTTTACCCCACCCCGTACGCCTCTGCTCGTATGCTCCAGAAGGGAATCTATCATGGGGACCCAGTTGTATGCCTGGGCAGCAAGAACCTTCGGGCTGTTGGGATTGGTACCAAGCCAGAAAACATCTTCACCCGGGTAGTCCTCTACTGCACGAAGGGCACCGCTTGACTGCTGGGAAGAGCCGCTGAGCACATCAACACCTGTAGTCCTCACATAGAGGTGTGCCATCTGGGAAGAGCGGATGTAGTCGGTATAGGTACCGGTATGGACGAGCTTGACCTCAGCCTTCGGGTTGACCGATCGTACCCCAAGGACAAAGCCGCGGTCATACCTTGCAGCATCACCACCGTCGACAGAGCCTATGAGCCCAATGACATTGGTCTTGGTACCAAGGCCGGCTGCGATGCCGTTGAGGTACCCTGTCTGTTCACTTCTTGGGGTATAGGTGAATACATTCTCCAAGCTGGTATCCTCACCAGTGCCATAGGCAAAGGAGACAGAGGGATAGGTGGGTGCAAGATCCTTTACTATGTTTGCATACTGCGCCCCATGGGCGATGATGATGTCATAGCCCTGGGCGATGAACTGCATAATGGAGGTTCCTGCTGCAACTGGGTTCTGCTTTTCACTGAGACCGACAATGATGTCACCCCGCCTCTGCTGCACCTGGAGCAAGGATGTGTACATGCTCTCGAACCACTGCCCGTCATCGACGGTGCTTTCCCCGATCAGAGCAATACGAATTTTTTCATAGGGACTATCCTCACTATCCTAACTATAGGAAGAGGATGCCCAGCATGTCAAACCGAAAGATACCATAAGGAAACAATAGAGGCCCTGTCAGTCTGCTTTTTCTGACATTTCTTTACAAGAAGTCATACTAGAAGAGTTGGAAAAATGGAAGAAATGCTTCAGAGGACTTGATTGTCCATGCCACTGAAGCATTTCTTGTACGCTTACCTGTTTCTCTAGTTTCTTTCCCTTCTTCTTCTGCCCTTCCTAGTGGAAGGTGGCAGGAGTAGGCTCGTCCTTCATACACAGATGCACAGCAGCCGTCTTGAAGGCAAGAGGAAGGGCAAGGATGTTTGGGTTCTCCCCTACAAACTTCTTCTTTGCATCTTCAAGGGCCTCGTCAAAGGTAGCTCGTGTCTTCAGACCCATACCTCTTGCAATGCCAGGCTCCTGAGCACCTACCATGTAGATGGCACTGGTGTTCATCTCCGCTATGTGCCCACAGCTTATCATGGAGAATCCATGGAAAGGGTGGAACGCATTGCAGTACCGATACTGGCGGATATACTCCTCGTTCGTGGCAAAGTACTCGCCATAGCGGTGCATATCAGGGAGGGTGTTCATCTCGTCCTTCTGGAACATCTCGTACATCTTGCGGGTGTAGGGCCAGAGCTCGTCATGGAAGTACCCGTTGCACAGTGAGGAGCAGATGATGACACACTTGTCACTCATGATCCTCTTGTGCCTGATGACCTGGGCGCTGAGGGCCTGCATCATCATCACAGGGTTGGTTCCCATACCCTCACCATAGTGAAAGAACTGGGGCATGCCAAAGACCAGGACATCATATTTCTTCTCTGCAAAGGGCACATAGGTCCTCTTGTCAGCCTCGATCCAGGAAAGCTCCATCATCTTCTTTGCATAGCCGGAGTAGACGGCGATCTGTCGGGACTTGGTGTCGAGCACTGCATCACAGCAGAAGAACTTCTTGCCCATACGATCTTCCATGTGCATGGAGATCTGGTTGAACTTGGTACGCATGAGACTGTGTCCGTTCACCGGGGTGAAGTCATCACGATGCATCACATTCGGGACATGATGGGTTGCAATGCTTCTCCAGTGGGTGATACCGGTTGCACTATGCTTGTACCCACCAGAGTATCCTCCGTAGGGATTGCCCTGCACATGCCCGATCAGGATGGCAAGGTCAGCATCGTATACGTACTTGTTCATGATCACAGGGTCGCCGGCTTCGGTAACTCCCAGGTCCACAAGATGCTCATAATCCTCGCTGTCATGGTTCATGATCTGATGGCTTGGGGCAAACTGGTAATACAGGTCGGGACCCAAGACTCCAAGAATCTCCTTGTCGGTGTTCTTTCGGTGCAGACCGTTGGAACAGAGAAGCAGGATATCCTTCTTTGCCACCCCTGCAGCATACAGCTCCTCCAGGATCAGCTTGATAGAGACCTTGCGGTGGCTGGTTGCCTGCTCCCCTCCCTTGACCCTGTCAGGAAATATGATGACAACCTTGTGCCCAGGCTTGGCAAGCTTGGAAAGCGGATCCATGCCGATGGGGTTATGCAGGCTCTTCAGAGTCTCGGCCTCAACCTTGTCCTCAGCTATGCAGGGAGGGTCTGCTATGGTAACCCCTGGGATGAATACATCAGTAGTGTCAGGCAGGTTTGCCGTCATCGTTCCTTTTCCATACTCCAATTCTACTTTCACGCTGTTACTCCTTTGCTGTTCTTTGCCTGCATATAGGTCTGTATGATCTCCAAATATTCGTCCGGATAGAACCCTATCTCACCGGAAAAGCGGGTAAGTGCGATCAGGCCACCGTCTATCTCCTCAATGGAAGCAAGCATCGCCGCATTGTCGCCCTTGAGGCCCCCACCATAGACGACAGGGATAGGGCCGATGGTCTCCTTGATGAAGCGTGCGACCTTGGTGATATACGCCTTGTCCGCCGGCTTCTTGCCCGGTCCGATGGACCACACCGGCTCGTAGGCTATGGTGACAGTCGAAAGGTCACATCCCGCCAGACCAATGGTCAGCTGCTCGGAGAGCACCGCTTTCCAGTCGTCAAGTTCACTTTCCTTTTCCCCGATACAATAGAGGACCTTCATGCCGGCTTTCTGGGCACAGAGGACCTCCTTGTTCAGGATTTCATTCACCTTTGCGCGGTCAGTATTCCCACCGAGGGCCAATAGCTCATTCTTGTCATTGCGCTCTTCGCAGTGTCCTATGATGGTATCGCTACACCCGAGGGCGACCATGGCGTTGGCAGGACGATTGGTGGTGAAGGAACCAAAGTTGCCTCCCACTGAGGTATCACCCCGGTATACACCCTGGCATCCTATGGAAAGGGCGTGTGAATCACCCTTTGCCTCAAGGGCTCCGATGATATGCGCTTCGGGATAATAGTGGGTGAATGACACCTCATCAGAATCATACTGATTGAGATACGGTAGGGTGGAAGAGACAATAGACTTTGCCCATTGGCTACCACTAGCGAGCCTGTTGACCCCTCCCGAGGTTGGGGGAATGTCAAACCGTTTGAAGTTTACGTATATATGTTGCATCAGATGCCCTCCTTCGTATAGAAATCTGCCATCCAGTCAAGGCTCTTGGGCTCAACCTGGCTTGCCATGCCGACACAGCCGAACTGTACGACAAGAGTCCCTACCACTTCCATTACCCCACGCCTAATGCAGTCGGTAATGGCCCTCACCCCCTCGTTGGGGATGGTGCCATACATGACAGTATCCATGATGGGAGTGAGGAAAACCCTGGGGTCGAAAGCCTGGGGATTGGCTTCCATGATCTTCCAGATTGCTGCAACAGAGCTCTCTCTCTGGTGCTCTGGGTTATTCACAAAGTACTCCCTGAGGTTGCGTGTCACAGCAAGGCGGATATCAGTATCGACGTTGATCTTTCCGATACCGAGCTTGCCAACCTCCTTCAGCTGGGAGAGCGCGATGCCATAGGCATTGCGTATGTCCCCACCCAAGGCGTTGATCTCATCAACTATGTACGTAGGGACGGTAGAGGATCCGTGGCTGACGAGAACCCCGAAGATATGTTCATGACGGAGGCACTCCTTGACGGCGATGGCAATCTCCTTGCGAACCTTCGCATCCTTGCCCTTGTTGGCCCCGTGCATGGTGCCGTAGCTTATGGCAAGGGCGTCAACTTTAGTCTCCTTGAAAAATCTGACGGCGTCGAGGGGATTGGTGTAGGAGCTGGTATCGGAGAATACATGGTCCTCTATGCCTGCAAGGACTCCAAGTTCGCCTTCAACTGTGACACCCAAGGGGTGTGCATATCTGACCACTTCACGGGTAAGTTCGATATTGTCCTTCAAGGACAAGGACGATCCGTCGATCATGACCGAGGTATATCCTCCGTCAATAGCGGCCTTCACACTTGCAAGGTCGCGCCCATGGTCAAGGTGCAGGGCAATGGGTATGGGTGCATCTGCAGCAAGTTTCTTTACGGCACTTGCAATGTTCCTTGCACCTGCTATCTTGTTCTCGAGGGTGGCATGGAGAAAATCTGTCCTCCCGCCCATAAAGCCATTGGCAAGGTCAGCCCCCTGAAGAATCGCAGGGGCACGGAACATTGCATGCACATCAATTACGGCCTGCGCCTGGGCAACTGCATTCACGTTGAAAGCACCCTGGGCGTAGGACAGGCGGTCGGTTGCTTCCAGTATCGGTCGCAAAGGTATCAAGCTCATTTGGTTATTCCTCTCCCTGCATAAGCAAGGTTGCCGCACACATAGGTGCGCTCTATCTGTAGTGTAGTATCAAGCAACGTGAAATCAGCATCCTTGCCGACCTCAAGGCTTCCTTTCGTATCAAACATATCCAACATGCGGGCAGGATTTTCTGTCAGCAGAGGAAGTACCTGCGCAAGACTTTTCCCGGTGAAAGCCATGAGGTTCAACAGTGCCCTGTCCATGGTGAGTGTGCTTCCGGCACGCACACCATTGAGGAGCTTGGCATCACCATCGGTTACCTGCACATCCATGGCTCCCAGCTTGTACAGACCGTCAGGAAGGCCTGCGGCCATCATGCTGTCGGTGATCGCAACCACCTTGTCGTAGCCTTTGGTCTTGAGCAACAACCTGACAGTGGCGGGTGCCAAATGGAAGCCATCACAGATAGCTTCACAGTAGATGTCGCTTTCCAGGGCAGCACCGGTAATGGCCGGGCGGTGCATATGGAAGAGCTTCATCGCATTGAAGATATGGGTACAGGATTTTGCACCCGCCTCGATGGCGGCCATGCTTGTCTCGTAGTCAGCCCCACTATGTCCGATTGCAATGACCAGCCTATCCTTATATTTGCTGATTAGGGGGATGACCCCCGGCAATTCCGGGGCTACGGTGAGGTAGAGCACATTGTTGTCCGCTACAGTAAGGTAGTGTTCGAGTAGGGCTGCATCACCGTCGAGCAGCAGGGTCTCAGGCATGGCCCCTTTGTATTCACAGCTGATGAAAGGCCCTTCAAGATGTATTCCCAACAGTTCACTACCGGGGGTTCCCTTTGCAATGGAAGAAGACAAAAGCCTCAGGATCTCTTCGGTCCTCTCCTTTGTGTCGGTCACCACAGATCCCAAAAAACCAGTAATGCCCTTGGAGGCGAAAAAGAGGGAGAGCTCATCAATCATATCGGCTGAGCTGATGTGATTGATGTCGATGTTTTTCCCTCCATGGGTATGCACATCGATGAATCCTGGGACAAGGTACCTTCCCTTTGCATCAAAAGACTCTTCCCCAACAAGAGGTTTGACACGCTCTTCTATGGCAGTGATGGTCTTACCCTCCCATCGGATCGAAGCGAGGGCAAACTTGCCCCGGTGGTAGATGTTTGCATTATCTATTCGCATCAGAAGGGCCTCAGGCTCGCAACGTTGTTGCTGTAGATCACAGAGTCGGGGTGATTTTGTAACAGGGTTGCAGGGAAATGGGTCGACATCTCACCAAACAAAGTCTGTCTCAGGACTGCCTGGTGCCAGGCCCTGAACACACCCAGACGAATCTTTCGGGCTCCAAGGATCTGGCGCATCCCCAGGGTAACCGCATACCGTGGCATCGCATCGATGGCACCGTTGAGATCGCCGATGGCATTTGCCACCCTGGTCTCAGCACTTATCTCAAGGACGCGGGTTCCCAATTGCGCAAACTCCTCCACCGAGAGAAGATCCTGCGGTTCGTTGAAGGCCAGGTGTCCGTTGATGCCAATGCCTCCGAAGGCAATATCCACTCCACCCGCCTCATCGATGAGCTTCTGCACTTTGCCAGGGTCATTGGGGTCAGGGAAGATACGCTGTCCGACAGGGACAGTCAGATGAGAGGGAATCTTGGAATAGACGTTTCTCTCCATGAAGCCTCTGAAGGAGAGTTTGTGATCGAGAGGAAGGTACTGCTTGTCATTGGTGAGATACTCATCCATGTTGATGAAAAGACAGGAGGCGAGGCTCACCTGCTCTTCAGAGACCAGACGGGTGAATATGGGGTACTGCCCTACAGGGCCTACTGGGATGATGAAGACCGTCTTCTTGCCCGACTTGTTATGTATTTTGATGGTCTCGACCATCTCCTTTGCGATCTCATAGAACACTTCGCCGCTATCACCAAGCAACTTGACGTTGACTTTGTTATCTGTGGTGAGGCCCGATGGTTCCTTCTGAAAGTAGCTATGATCCATAGTGGTATTCCTTATTTTTTCTGAATGATATGAAAGAGCCAAGCTCTCCCCCGACCAGGGGCGAGAGCCATGTCCCATACGTTGGGTCTATGTCAAAATGATCGGCATCGATGTAAAGGTCAGGAAGGACTCGTGCCTTAATGACCTCCTCATCAATAGGGATTGTGATAATTCTGAATTCGTAAGGGTCTGTGCTGCCACGTTCAATGGCCGCCATATGGGCATGTTTGCCTGAGGTGACCGCCTTGACGGCCTCTCTGCCGCAGGCGATGGCCTCGTCCCTATCGACACTGCTCATCCAGGCCGCCGATGCCCTGCCCAAGATGCCAGGTTTCTCACTTCTTGCCTTGATGCCCAACTTCTTGATGATAAGCTGTGCCAGATATGCTGAGACATCCCCGAAGTAGGTCGCCCTCCCTACGGTAAAGATCGGCTCCACTATCGGCTTGCCATCCTTGTAGCGCAAGCCTTCGCTTGCCACGACAACCACCCCGCCCTTTTCTTCATAGAGAGATTTCACCCTTGCAAGAAAAGCCTCCTCATCGAAGGGTGTCTCAGGGCAAAGGATCATATGGGGGGCATCCCCTTCCTTCTCACGCGCCAATACGGAGGATGCGGCAAGCCAGCCTGCATCACGGCCGAACGCCTCAACCACCACCACGTGGATGGCAAGGCCTTTCACATCTTGGGCAACCTCACGGACTGAGCCGGCAAGATAGCGCGCAGCCGAGGCAAATCCCGGGCTGTGGTCAGTCTTGGAGAGGTCGTTGTCCATGGTCTTGGGAATTCCACAGACGACAATGCCCTTCGCCCGGCATGCATCAGAGAGCTTCTTGCAGGTATCCATCGTGCCGTTGCCCCCGGTCATCAGGACATAGGAAACACCAAGCTCCTCAAGCTTTGCTGCCATCAGGGAGTAATCTTCCATTTCCAGGTGGTCTCGGCTTGTCCCGATGGCAGAGCCGGGTGTCTGGACAAGCAAGTCCAGCTTTTCCTGGGGGACATCAGTCAAATCGAGTATCGCCCCTGCAAGGAAGCCTCCGGTTCCGCCGTCTGAGGCGAGGATGCGGTTGACCAGATCATTTTGCCTAGCTTCTTCTATGACTCCATACAGTGATGCGTTGATCACAGCTGTGGGGGCTCCACCATGCATGATGAGCAAGTTACCTTTCATGAGTTGACCTCTTTTTTAGTATGATCAGGACCAGGACCCGTGCTTTCCCTCTCTATCAGGGTAAAGGGCAGGGTCACCTGCAGGGGATAGGTCCGTTTGTCGAGTATCCTGTCCAGCAGAATCTTGGTCGCATAGCGCCCAAGTTCAGCCTTCGGTACATCAATGGTAGTCAGGGAAGGAGTGAGATAGGCGGCATTGTCGATATTGTCAAAGCCTATGACCGATACCTGGGAAGGAACAAGAATACCCCCTTCCCCAAGAGCCTTCAGCACACCGGTAGCCACTGTATCATTAGCACAGATGATGGCACTGGGCAGCCTACCCTTGCGTATCATCTCCTTCATCCCTTCAAAGCCGTCCTGGGCAGTGAGGAAGGAGTCATAGACAAAAGCAGGATCAGCCTTGAGGCCGAAGGAGGCAAGCCCGTCGATAAAGCCTGCATACCTGTGTTCGTTGAACACAGGATGCTTTTCCAAGGTCGGGCCTATGAAACCCATCTCCCTATGCCCAAGGCCATGGAGGTATTCGACAGATCTGATGACACCCTTGCGAGCATCACAGAGCACCTCATCAAAACCCTTTCCTATCCTGTTGAGCCCTGCATAGACCAGGTAAGGGATATGAGCCTTGATGAAAGAGATATTCTCCAAGGTAGTCCGACCCAATACAATGGCGCCATTGAGGTGGCTTTGGGAAATTGCCTGCCTGTACCCTGCATCAGCGATGTTGAAGGTCGAGAAGACTATCTGATAGCGGTCGCCCAAAGAGAGGATCTCTTTCTGGATACCTGCCAGTATTTGTGAGAAGAAAGGGGACACGAAGCTTTCATGGTCAGAAGTAAAGATGCATCCCAGGGTAAAGACCTGTACTGAAGCGCCTAATGCGGGAGAGAAAGCCCTCTGTTCAAAATAGCCCATCTCGCGTGCAACCTGCACCACCTTGTCAATGGTCTCCTGCTTACTTTTGCGTGTGGTGTCATTGCTGAGTATCCGGGATACTGTCGAGATGGAGACTCCACTCTTCTGTGCAATGTCTTTCAGCTTAACTGCCATGCTATCAATACCTTTTATCCAAATATTTGGATGAATATTATTCAGTGAAAGTTCTACAGAGAAAGGATATCATGCATATTTAGGGAAAGCAATAGGAATCCAACAAATTGGGAACATAGAGAAAACTGTCCAAATATTTGGATAAAAACAATTTCTTTACACCTATAAGCTGAAAGCTACCAGATGTTCATTTGGAAATCCTTTTCTCAGAATAGAGCACTCGCACAAACTTTTTGTGCCAGCCTAAATCCTATTTCCTTTCTCACATCTTCCCGAAGGGAAAATATAAAGAAACCCCATCTGCTATGCATCTCAAAAAACCAATGAAACCCCTTGTTCCGGTTCAGAACCATATGGGTGATGTATACGCCACATCCTTATTTTTTTGGAACACCCGCAGATAGACAAATGAGTTGCCTTCGCTTGCAATAGGTTCATGGATCTCCACTACACTTTTTGCAATTGGCACAAACTCTGAAACAAAGAGGGCAGGAGACACAAAGCCCCTGATATATTCACTTTCTGGGCCCTGCTGCAAATCCTGTAGCTTGTACCTGTACTCTTTAGTAATTACCTCACTGTTCCACACAGCGTCAATCAGCACAGAGACTACGCTATCAGATAATCCTTGGACTTCAAGAACAAACCCTTGGTTACTATTGGTGGTGGGCGTGAGGTTTCCTTCCGTCTGGCACGTGAGATGGATCCCTCCCTCGTGTTTAAAACAATGTGGCTTGGAAATATCTTTGGGGATATTCAGGGGATCGACCATATCCTTGCCCCTAAGCCTTGGGGAATACGATAGCATCTCTCCATCTTTTATTGTTACTTGTACATTCCAATCACAATGGACATGCTTTTTACCCCACCCTACAGATATACCTACAAACCCATGAAGAGAATCATCTCCCGACAAAGATGATACGTCTGGTTTGGCGGTATGGATGACCTGATTATCCCTTATGACTTCAACCTTTTCAATTTCATCCAGCCCTGCGATATAGGCATCAAGAGCATGGATCCCTCCCCGATGTTCAAGCACTGTCCCCATGGGCATGTCATCAACAAAAAGGGCTACTTCAATCTTATCACCAGTAAAGGCAACGGTATTTCTCCTTAGTAGACCATCCCAGATAGAAGCCCTGTCAAGATTCCCTATCCACAAGCCAGTCCTTCCAAATCCATAGCTTCCAGGTGAGGCGTTATGATGGTCTGTCGATGCGGTAACGCCAAAAACCTTCCCTTTTTCCAGTCCTCCCTGCATGGTATTGAACTTGCTGCGAGGCCCCATTGTGTGAAAATACTCCAAGGGTGCTTCATGACTCTCTGCACAACCATGCATGGAGCATATTTCCACCAGAGGGGAGGATGTTTCATTGAACTCGTCCCAGTTAATCCCACGGTAGCCACTCTTGTACCCAATATGGTGTGGAATAGGAAGCAGATTACTCTTTTGAGCATCATTATGCCCTATTAGCTCTTGTAGGCGAGTATCATCTTCCCCTTGTGGGACTTCAGCAGGAAGATCTTCATTGAGGTTTTTGCACACTACGGTGTAATCACCATAATAAAAACTATGAAATTCATATGACAACAAAGGGATGAAATCTTTCCTCTCAGATTGCTTCATCAGTTGCAGATATGCAGGCCAGTTTTCTCTAAGTTTTGAAAACCCTTTCTTATGATAGTCGATCACCTCCAAAGGTATGGTGCGATCAGGAAAGGTTTCCATATCCGGCCAGGCAAAATGTCCTGTGACGGTAAAGAAGTCCAACTGTTGACTTGCAAACTCTATTGCGTCCTCCAGTTTTCCATATCCATAGCTGATGTTGCAATGATTATGAATATCTCCAAGAAATAGGTTGTTTTGTTCCAACCATGTTCGTTGGTTGTCTCTCTTGCAAAGGCTCGAAGTAAAATTACGTATAATACGGTTCATGTTTGCTCCCATAAATATTCAACTTGTGAATGAGAAGTAGTCTAAGGTTATCCTTTGACAAAACTCATATTTTCCCTTTGGTGGAATAGTACGTTCAAAGGGGCCATCTTCACGATGTGCATCAGTATCAATGCGTGGCTCAAGACACACGAACTTTTCTGCTCCGCCTTTTGCAGACCAGAGAACAAGCGTTGTATAGTCCTTGCTTTCCAGCAGTATCTTTGTCCCATATGCATCAGTAAGGACAAAGCGAGTACAATTCAGATCAAAGAAGGTTCTTACCTCTGCAAGACAGGAAGAATCCAGAGGAATTGTCCTACCCTCCCAATCAAGAGACACCCATTTTCCAGCAAGCCCAGTATGAAATCCTAGAGAATATGGCAAAGGAGAATGAGATTCATTGGTAATGAGGTAGCGTTGCTCCAGTGAGTAATCGTTCAGGATATACTGTACCTCTACAGTAAAATCAAAAGGATACACCTCCCTCGTTCTTGTAGATGACGAAAAAATGAAGGAGTTGCCTCGTACTTCAGCTTCAAGATCGCGCAAGAACCCATGTTGGGGGAGAACGTATCTATTCCCTCTATATTCATACCCTTCAGGGAAAGCTCCGCATTGGGGAAATAGGTTTGGACTTCTTCTTGCCCAGATTTCAGGGTTCCCTTGCCAGATATATTCTCTACAATCCTCTTTATCCTTAAGCGAGAATAATTCAGCGCCCAATGAATTCACAGTTATAGAGATTTTATCATTTTCAAATATGTGCATCATGTAGAGGTAATCCCATCCTTTCGTATTGTTCTGATGGAGCATCGCTTTGTTTCATCAAGTCGACCATCATTAGAGTAAGCTTCTCTACGACATCCTTCTCTTCAGCTATGCAGTTCTTCTTCTGATGTACATCAGCCTTACAATCAAAAAGCATATCACCGTATTTGAGGTGTTCGTTATACTGGTGGTGAGATCCTTTAGGGACATCTTTGGTATGGGCAGGTATCTTGAGCATCGGCACATAGCCACAAAAGGAAAACTCCCTAGTCAAACCTTCAGTCATTCGTAACTCATCCTTGGTAAACAAGCTTGCTAGACGTGTGGGCATAAGTGTATATTCATAGAGTTTTGTATTGTCCCTTGCTGCTCTAAAATAGGTATATCGTCCATCAGTGACATTGATGTGTTTGCCAAAATATCCAAACAGGATGGCATCATGAATCTTTGTATCATCAGAAGCGGTCTTCAACAAGGATTTTCCCTGCATGGAAGGGGGTATCTCAATACTAAAAAACTCCAAAAGCGTAGGAGCAATATCAATGGTTTGGGTTAGGGCTTGCCTTCTGTCCCCACCGTTTTCAGGATTCCTGGGATCATAGATAAAAAATGGAAGATTGACCAGTTCCTGATAACAAGGCATATAATTTTTTGCCATGTATCCATGTTCGCCAAGCATATATCCATGGTCAGTATTGAGAATAAGAAGGGTATCCTTCCATAGATCGTGAGCATCAAAGAGATCTAATAGCCTCCCAAGATAGTCGTCACACATGCTCACTGTTGCCTTATAGTTAATCACAGCCTGCCTAACTTGCTCTTGGGACTCCACCTCTCCATACAGTGGCCAGTCCATGGGTACTGGCTCATCGGTATAGAGCTTCTTGTATTGTTCAGGCGCATCAAAAGGTTCGTGCGGATCAAAATATTCCAGATGGAGGTACCAGTTGTCTTCATCTTTGTTGTGCATGATAAAATCTTTTGCTGACTCAAAACAGCGAGCATGACTAGAGTTGTCCTCTCGTGTATACTCCCTGTTTATTTCATCTTGTCTTCTTGGATTTCGTTTTGTGGTAAAGCCTTTACTCCTTGCATGCCATTCATCCCCTTCTTGGCCACGAACCAACTCAAAGCCTGCATAGCGAGTCTGATAGGTAAGACCCCCATCTTGCCAATAATGGCAATGGTCTGAAACAAACTGGGTACATATACCATTTTGAGAGAGTAATTCAGGAGCTGAGTCATCAAAAGGCTCCAATGGCCCCCAACTTCTGTGGAGGAAGTTGTACCTTCCAGTATGCAACTCCCTTCTTGCAGGCATGCACGGCATGCTCCCGCAGTAAAACGAGTCGAATGTTACCGCTTTTTTTGCAAGACGCTCAAAATTTGGCGCAATGACATCACGAGCCCCATACGGGGGCAGATATCGGCGGTTCAAGGAATCATACATTATCGTGACAGCTTTCATTGGGGTTCCCTTATTCTTGAGGATGTTACATCCATTTGTATGAAGAGGAATGCAAGCGATTTTTGTACGAGGGAGAAGTGATCAAATGGTCCTTGGCAATGGGCACAAGCTTCCCATCCTCTACAAACACCTGACCATCAGAGTTTCGCTGCTTTAGGTCAGCAATGGCAAACTGACGCATCGCTTGGATGGTTTCAACGAATTCAGGATTGAGTATCTCATCTTTTTCTTCTCGCTTGTTGTCGCGCAGATCAAAGAAGCGCTCCCTTCCTGTCTTGAAATGATAGATATATTTGAACTTGCCATCGGTAAGAAAATAGTTGTCTTCTTCATGGGAGTACCCTTGAATATGCTCGCCTTGCACATAAGGGCGATTAGGCTTCTCCCCCTTGCATGCCCCAACCAAGCTAATGCCATCCATCGTATCAGGGAGTTCAAGGCCACAGATATCCAGTACTGTAGGCATCACGTCATAGAGAGAGACAGGGACATCTGATTGGGCCACAGCACCTTGGGAGAGCGACTTTGGAAGCTTAATAATAAAAGGTATATGTGCTGAGCCCTCGTAGGCATAGCTCTTTCGCAGGAGGTTATGGTCTTGGAGCATATCTCCATGGTCACTGGTGAATATAATGAGCATCTCATCTAGGAGCCTGGCCTTGTTCAGTGTTGTCAGGAACTTCCCTATCTGGTAATCGGTTTGGGTTATGGAACCATAATAGCCGGCCCGAGCTCGTCTTATTTCCTCCCGGCTTTTCCTCCCACACCACCCTGTAAGTGATTTTGCAGACTTATTCTCTGCATACTCTTCTGACCAGTCAGAGACAAAAGGCTCTGGAAGATCCTTCCTACCATAATATAAGTCATAAAAATACTTGCTGGGATCATAAGGAGAATGAGGACGTGAGAAAGACATATTCAAAAAGAAGGGGGAGGTGGGATCTTTTCTCTTCAAAAACTTTAAGCATTCATTCACTGTCCAGTTGGAAGGATGGTAACACTCGTCAGCATGAAAGGGCCTTGCTCCAAATGAGTTCCAATGGATTCCGTGGTCGGTAATATCCTGATGGTCGGGATTGCATTTCAAGAACCACTCTTTGTAGTCAGATATGAAACTCTTGTCTTCCTCTCTTCCTGACTCATCCAATAAGGTGTGAGAAAACCCCATGCTTGATCGCTGGGGAAAAAAGTGCATTTTACCGATACCCTCGCTATGATATCCCCCTTTAACCATTTCTCCAGGCAAAGTATGAGCAAAGTTACAGCCCATAACGCCTCCGGGCACATGAGGGCCAGCAGAATTTCCAGTAAACAAAACCCCAGTAGACCAGGGTTTTTGTCCTGTCCACAAGCAGGATCGAGCAGGAATGCATGTAGGTGATGGAGAATATGCAGAAGAAAATACGGTGCCCATACTAGCAATCCAATCAATAGCTGGCGTTTCTATTTTTCCTTCTGAGCTATAGCCAAGTGCATCAAAACGAAGTTGGTCAAGAACAATAAGCAAAACGTTTGGTAGAGTCTTCAAGGTATCATGCCCCCTATAAAAATTTTACGTCTGAAATGTGATATTCGATAGTAGCAATTTTTATACTACCTATGATTGAATCTGTTCTGTTTGTAAGCTTTTCTTGTAAGAGAGCGCAGAGTTCATTACTCTGAGAACAGAGATTCCATATGTAAATCTCGGATAGTATGGACAATTTCTTTAGAACGCCTGACACCGAACTTCTTCAAGATCATTCCTATCTGCTTCTTTATGGTCACAGGCTCGACAAAACGATCAGTGGCTATTTCAGATATTTTCTTATTCTCCAGCAACAACCGTATTATCTCTTTTTCGCAGGATGTCACCTGCATAACCTTACGAATAAAATCCAGTTGGTCATGTTTGGATTTTGAGAGTTTGACAAACTCCCCATGTACAACCTTTTGGATTACACGATCCATCTCGATTGCATCCCTATGGGCTTTTTTAATATGTTCGATAGTATTCTTGCAATCGGCAGTTTTAACAATATAGTCAACAGCACCGGTAGCCATGGCATTGATTATTGTAAAATCGTCTTCATGCATCGTTAGAAAAATAATTTTTATGGCAGGATTGAAGGCAAATATCCTATTGGCTGCGCTGATCCCTGCTGTTGCATTTTCCATCTCAATATCCATGAGCACAATTTCAGGGTTATGTTGCAACGCTAAGGCAACAGCCACTTCTCCTGAAGCAGCTTCAGCGATCACCTCTATCTCAAGGTCCTCTTCCAATATTTCCTTGAGGTTATTTCTGAGGATTTCAATATCCTCGGCAATGAGAACCCTAATTTTTTTCATGTGATCGTCCTTTGCTATATTTGGGCAAAGTTATGAGAAAGATCGTCCCCTGTCCATCATGCGTATCAAAACGAATTTCACCCATATGCTTCTTAATGATTATATTGGAATAGCACAGCCCTACTCCCCAGTTAGTCAGGCTATTTTTTGTAGTCGTAAAAGGTTGGAAAATACTACCTCGGATGGCTTTGGGAATTCCTTCACCATTATCCTCTACAGTAATCACTGTCTTAGCACGTAACTGCTTTAACGTTACCCTAACAACAGGATGCTCTTTCATCGATACTGCTTCATCAGCATTGATAATTAGGTTATACAGGGTTTCACTCATGAGGTCTTTATCACAGAGAATCGAACACTCGTCAAACGCATATATGATGTGAGAGGTATCTTGGATCTTTTCTTGCACTTTCTTTCTAAGCAATGCTTCCAACTCTAGGCTGCTTTCAGAAGAGAGCCTTGTATTCACCTTTATGAAAGACTTGTACAGTATTGAAAGTTTAGACTTGATAAATTCATTTGATGAGATTAGCTGACTATTCGTGGATACTAAAGTATCTCTAACCTGGCTTTCAGGCAAGCTTGAGATCTCTTTACCAAGTCTGTTGAGAAGAATCTCAGAACTCAATAGCTGATTTTTCAATCCATGCATCAAAATATATGACGAGACACTTGCACTATCTATTTTCTCATTGATGATGAGTTCTTTCTTAATCCGATCATAATCAATTTTGTAGTACTTCCAGGTTTGGAAAATGGTTATAATCGTAGATATCATGCATAAGGACAAAAGAATAGTCCAAACAGTATTCGTCTGACTGCCCCTTGTGGCAATAAAATTCGTACTCACCCTAATGCTTGAATAGTTCTGGTAGATGGTAATTGGCTCAAACAGAGCAAAGAATGTGTATTGCAAGGCTATCAAAAATTGTGATATCAGTAGATTTCGATGTTGTTTTCGGATATAGGACAATTGAATATCAAAATATTCGTACATCAGCAGTATCAATGCCAGAATCAGATATATGAGAAGCAAAGCTTCTATAGTACGAGAAATAATATTTTGTTGAATATACTTATGAGCAAATAAATGAAGGAAAACTCTGGGCTGTACGATATAATACGACGCAACAATCGGAAGAATGACTACCAGATAGAGATAGGGTTTTTCACGAAAGGTATTTTTTGAATGTAAGTTATGGGTTATTGCATGCAGCAGAAAAAACAGAGCAAAAAACATTCGGCCAGCTATGATAAACGAGGCAAGCTTGTTGAAACTAATCGCAAGAGGAGTAAAATACGAAAAGGAAAAGCTCCCTCCCAATAAGAACTTCTTTTGAGCTATGGAGAACCCTCCAGTCTTAAGAAAGTAAACATATAGGCCTGATAGTAAAATTATAAAACATATGGTCTGAAAAATAGGTAACAAGGTTTTCTTCCATGAAGAAAAGATTACCATCAAAACTATTGTAACTGCTTGCAATATAACTATTATAAAAAGCATTTCTCCCTAGGCCATCCTTTGTTGTCGTATGTCCAGGCAAGATACACTGCCTAGGATGGAATTTCCACCCTAGGCATGTATAGTCATTCTTATCTGTTAGCGATGGCATTTTTCATATACTGCCAATTGACATAGTCACTTACTGGTACAATAGCATCAATCTTCCCAGAGTCAAGCATGCTCTGCTGCTGTACTTCGTAGTATTTCTGAATTTTTCCATTATCGAGAGCTACTTTCAATTGCTCGGAATTCATGAAGAATACACTTCCAATCTGGCTTTCAATGGTAGGAACATCACTTTCCACAATTTCTGCAACCCAAACGGCAACCTGCTTCTCATTATCTTTCCAATAGTCCATGGATTTGGCAAGAGAATTAGCAAAGGCCTGTACTGTTTCTTGATTTTCATCAATATACTTCTGAGTTGCAAGCCAGCTGGATACTGATGCATATCTATCAGAAAAATCAGAGGTTTTTGCCAACTCCACATAATTTTCGGCCAACATATTCTCAACTGTCACCTTGTAAGAACCCCATACACAAACGGCATCGACTTTACCAGCAACCATAGCTGTGACGCATCCGCCCATATCCATGTTGATTACCTCGATATCACCAGGTTTCATACCTGCCTCTTCTATTGCAAGGTTGACGATGTTCTCACCTGAGGTACCAAGTGTGGTTGCTAGTGTTTTTCCAGCAAGATCCTGCATGCTTTTGATACCAGACTTCTTATTTACAATTATTGCCTCGGCATCACCAAGATTTTGGAAGTATATGATCTCAACATCACCTTTAACAGCAAGAGTAGTAGCTCCAGAGCCGATATATCCAAACTGCAAGTCACCAGAAACTAAGGCTGCAATTTCAGAAGGTCCTGAGGTAAAAGGCACAAGCTCAACATCCAGTCCTGCTTCTTTGAAATATCCCATCTTTGTTCCTACAGCAACTACAGCTGCCCCAGAATACCCAAGGTGATGAGCTACTTTGACTTTGGTAAGTTTCTCACCAGCTGCATTTAGCTCTGATTGCCCTGCGGCAAACACCATCGAAGACGCAATTAATGCGATCAATAAACATACCGTAACCATTTTTTTCATAATAGAGACTCCTTTTCAATTCGCTTATTTTCTGACTGCAAGGTATTCCTCGTAGACTAAACCCCAAATATAGTTTTTCAATTTCAAAAATTCATCACTCATTTTAGTTTTTTGATCTCTTGGATGAGGGATATTTACATCAACAATTTCTTTGATCCTTCCAGGCCTTGCACTCATGATGACAATTCTTTCAGAGAGGATAATGGCCTCATCGATGTCATGGGTGATAAACAGACAGGTTTTTCTCTCTTTTTCCCATGTCTGTATCAATTCACTTTGCAGTTGAGTTCTGGTCTGTGCATCAAGAGCTCCAAAGGGTTCATCAAGCAGTAGAATTTCAGGATTTACTGCATATGCCCTTGCAATTGCCACCCTCTGCTTCATTCCACCTGAAAGTTCTTTTGGATAGGAATCAGTAAAATCTTCCAACTGCACCAGTTCAATATACTTTTCTGCCCTTTCCTTAATCTCAAGTTTGGTCAACTTCCTGAGTTCTCCCTGGCGATCGGGATCAGGAATTGCATTGATCTTCAGACCAAACTCAATGTTCTTTCGCACAGTTAGCCAAGGGAAAAGTGCATATTGTTGAAACACTACACCGCGCTCAACACTAGTTCCCTCAACAATTTTATCATTGACAGTAATGGTTCCACCAGTTGGAGGAAACAAACCTGCAACGATATTGAGCAGTGTTGATTTTCCACACCCAGAAGGGCCAACTATACTTACAAATTCATTCTCTTTTATATCCAGAGAGACTCCGTTTAGGGCAACTACATCACCTTTTGAGCTGTTGTAGATTTTCTTGACGTCATGTATTCTTACTTTTATCGCTCTGTTATCCATAAAGTTAACCCTCTATCGTGTCTTGCCAGCTGGTTGCATGTTTTTCGAGAGTCCTTACGATTTTCTGTAAGAATAACCCTAATACACCAATTACTAAAATACCCATCAATACAACTTCCATTTTGAAATATTGGCTTGCTGATTGAATCAGAACCCCCAGCCCCTTCGCTGCACCAGTCATCTCAGCAGCTATCAACGTTGTAAGCGCCGAAGACAGACCAAGTCGCATTGCTGTCATGACAAAGGGAAAGGAAGCAGGAATTACTACTTTGGTAAATATAACATAGTCATTGGCTCCCAATACTCTAGCTGCCTTGATCAAGGTAGTATCTACATTTTTAACACCTTGGAAAATAGTAATCGTCATAGTAAGAAAACAGGCGATAAAAATAACAACAACTTTACTTTCTTCACCTACTCCTGCAGCAACAACTACCAAAGGAATATACGAAATAGGAGGTATGTTCTTAAGAAATTGTATCCAAGGTTCCACTAATCGGCAGATTGTCTTATACCATCCAAGAATAAACGCAACAGGTATTGCAAAGACAAATGCGATGCTAAACCCTACAAGAATACGTCCTAAGCTGGCAAAGAAATGCTTCGACAGTTGCCCGGTGGAAGCTGAAGCTATGAGTGCAGAAATGACAGAGAATGGTGAAGCAAAGACCATACCACCACTTTCTGACATTGAAATAATTTGCCATACCAAAACGGCAACGGCTAAAGACAATAAAGACCAAGCCCAATTTGGAATCTTTGATATGATCTCCGACCATTTACCTTTTTTCACAAACATTTAGTTACTCCTATAATTTGTACAAATTAAGAGTAAGGCCGAAAAATCCATCTGCACAGTAGCATTTTTTTTACTACCTTTTATTCAATACTTGATTGATGAGAATTCCTCTTGAATTTACTATAGCATCCTGACAGAACGGCTGAATATGCCGGCCCTCCAGAATGACAAAAGGCCTATTTTCGGATTTCTAACTGAAAAATTATGTTGTGCAGGCAGATAATATATTGGAAATCCCTAAAGATACCTATCCAACCAAAAGACCAAGGCATCACTAGCACACTACATCTATACCAGAGTGGAGAGTTGCCAAATTTAAGGATATCCTGTATCCACCAAATCATGTCACGTAAAAAATACATAGGCTAACAGAGCGTGGGAAGAGTAAATTCGTTCATCGGTCAAATCTCACAGGTCATCACCACTTCAGAAAGAGAGAATCACGTCCCTTCCTTCAGAAAATCCAGATATTCCTTATCGACGAAGATTCTTCCTCTCAAGTTCCCGCTTGACTGGACAAGGAGGCCAATATTAATCAAACGTTTGACCGCACTTGCGACTGTGTTGAACGAGAATTGCAAGGCATGTGCCGTCTTGTTGATCTTCATGATACGATTGTGCTCCAAATATGTAAAAAATAGATGTGCGGTAAGTCTCACACGCCCAAGAGTATTGATCAGAGTAATATGTGTGTCGTGAAGCCTTGCCAGGCGGATAATAGTATCATGAGCATCTTCAGTAGAATCGCCCAGAGCCCTGAGGAAGAACTTTATCCACTGCTCGTAGTCTCCCTTGGTTCGAACCTCGGGCAACCGATCGTAGTACTTGACCCTGTTCTTCTTCAAGAAATAGGAGATGTACAGAGCAGGTGTCGTCAGGATTCTTTTTTCCATGAGGAACAGCGTGATAACCAAGCGCCCTATTCGACCATTGCCGTCCAGGAACGGATGGATCGTCTCAAATTGATAATGAATCAAAGCTGCCTGGACCAACACATCAAGTCCACCGTCACCATTTATATACTTCTCAAGGTCAGACATCGCCACGATCATGTCATCAGGATGAGGAGGGATGAACCGTGCACGCTTGAGGGAGAGTCCTTCTCCCCCTATCCAGTTCTGGGATATACGAAATTCTTCAGGACTGTTCTCCTGGCCGCGAACCCTTCCATCAGAACTGCATGAGTCTCTCTGATTAAGCGATTGCGCAGGGGCATTTTCTTCAGACGCTCAATCGCAAAATCCGTAGCCACTATGTAGTTAATGACATCAGCGACATCCCGATTTGTGTTCGCTTCCAGCATCGGATGAAGTACATCTTCCAATGTTCACTGTGTCCTTTCAATCTGTGACGACATCAAGGCTTCCTTGCAAACATACATTGATAAAAAGTGCTACATGCGGGAAAAAAGAAGAGATTCTCTCCAACCTGCCCCCTCCTATTTGCCTGTATGAGCAATTCCAACATCTCTCAATCGGTTTCAATGGGAGATTGGGGAGAAAGCGGGAAAGGAACAAACGACTGGTATACCGCATCATCCGAAAGATGTGTTTTCAATGTGCCGGCCCAATTTCCCATCCTATCTATTCCTCCATATAAACTGAAACAAAAAGGAGAAATCTAGACTCTTATCTCAAGATAGACACTGTAATAGGAGAGAATGACCTCACAATCAATCGCCATTCATGGTGGGCAAAGCCGGAAGCAGAACATTGCTAATTTCTGAAGTTGGTATTATGAACCCTGTTGCCTAACCGTATTTCTGAGAATTAGCAGAGGTTCTATATAACGATCCTCTTTAGAGATTGGCAACCCCTCTATCATATCAATGATGGCGTTGCATGCAGTTGCTGCTATCAGAGTTGACTGCTGGTCAATAGTCGTAAGTTCAGGATCCAGATACTTTGTCATGGAAAGATTATCATACCCGATGACAGATACATCTGCCGGGACTCGTTTTCCTTCCTGTTGTAACCCCTTGATGCATCCATATGCAGATAAGTCGTTGAAACAGAACACCCCAGTACAAGGGGTGTGGGCAATCTTTGTACCCGCTACAAAGGATTCTTCATACTTGTAATTGCCTCGATGGACAATTATCTCATCCTCTCTTATCCCTGATTCCTTACAAGCCCGTAAAAACCCTTCCCACCTTCGTTTGGAGTTTGCTGCATAGTCATTACCCTTGACACAAGCTAGTTTCCTATGTCCTTGCCCTATCAAAGTCATGCCTGCCAGATATCCGCCCCTCTCATTATCACCACTTACCAAAATCTCACCCTTATTGATCTTAAACACAGGATCATCAAGCAGAACAATCTTCATATGAGAAAAAGGGTCGAGAAGCCTGTCTCCGGGCTGGAGACGATGTGAGATGATAATAACCCCTTCACACAAATCCCCCTGAAAGATTGGACGGAACGAATCCTCACGTTTTTCACCTTTCATAGAAAGATGCATGACTAAGTATCCTCGTCGTGAAGCCACTTCGTTGATTGTGCTGGATATCTCCATATAAAAAGGATTGGAGGGATTGTATGTATCTGGAAAAAGCAAGGCAATGATCCGCGAATGTTTGGTCACAAGACTTTGCGCAATATGGTTAGGAACATAATCAAGCTCCTTACAAGCAATGAGGACTCGTTCCCAAGCCTCTTCACTTACATGACCTTTCTTACCATTCAGTACCATGGATACTGCAGTATTAGACACTTTAGCCCTTGCGGCAACTTCCCGAATCGTTACTTTCCCCATCATTCAACTCCCACACTTCTCGACTACCGGCACAGTGCCTTCATCTATCTCGGAAAATAGTTTTCATCCACAGACCCCAGCTTGCCAGCATCAGACAAAACCACCAAAGCACATTACAAATCACCATGATAGCACAATTTTCTTCTTAGTGCTCTCTTTGCTTGTGCGTATAGCTCGTGGTACCAGCCCAAATATGAGGTATTCCTTTCCTTCCTCAAACATGATGATTGAGACCAATAAACCCATTCCAATGGATACCTGTATCCTAATTCAAATAGCTGTTCAGGTGATCAACGCGCTTCTGATGTTTGCCTCCTGCATACATGCCTTCTAGATAGGCATCTACTATTTCCAAGGCAAGGTTGTCTCCCAGAGTTCTCCCTCCAAGAGCAATAACATTCGCATTGTTATGCTCTCTAGCCATACGTGCAGAAAAGGTATCGGAACAGAGAGCTGCCCTGATTCCAGCATGCTTATTTGCAGCGATACTCATACCAATACCTGTCCCACAAATCAAGATGCCGATATTTTCGTTATTTTGGATGACCCGAGTGCAGACCTGATCTGCAACATCTGGATAATCGACTTCGCTACCATCAAGAACACCACAGTCATATACTTCATATCCTTTTTCTTCCAAATGGTGCTTGATAGCTTCCTTGAGTGCGAATCCTCCATGGTCTGCTCCCATTGCAATCATACATTTACTCCTTGATGGAAAACCATCATTTCGTTGCATTCCGAACTGCTTGTACAAACTGATCTGCGGCGCGCTTTAGTCCCTCTTCCTGACCAAAGATGCATAGGGCTCCTGCTACCAGAATATCTGCTCCTTTTTGCACACACGCAATGGCACTTTCAGTGGTAAGGCCTCCATCAACCTGTATAAGGAAGGAAAGAGTATGCTCCTTCCGGTAGGAATCGAGAAATTCGATCCTTTGGAAGGCAGACTCCATGAAGGGTTGTCCGGAAAACCCAGCCTCCACTCCCATGAGCAGGATAAAATCCACATATGGCAACATTGGTAAAAGACGCGATATATCTGTTGCCGGATTGATTGCCAAACCAGCTTTTCGTCCCCGATTCCTGATCATCTGCAACATCCTGATGGGCGCTATAGTTGCTTCACAATGAAAACTGATCGAGTCGATCCCAGCATCAAGAGCAATGGATATATCTCGCTCAAGATAGGTCACCATCAGGTGCAGATCCAGCGGTAGCCTGGTACAAGCTTTCACTTGCCTGATATAATCCCAGTTCAGGCAATAATTGGGGACAAAATTACCATCCATCACATCCAGATGAAAGGAATCGACACCAGAGCTTTCCAATATTTTAATATCCCTACCTACATTGAGATAGTCAGCACAAGCAAGGGATGGTGAAACCTCAATCATGAAATATCCCCCTCTCCTGCATGCGGCACAAGCTCATCCAACCTGACAGGATCATGGGAGAGACTCTGCTGTATCCTCATCTCTTGACGCATGGCCTCTTTGATTGTTTGATAGGATGGATTACTTGCAAGATTATTCAATTCGAAAGGGTCTTCCTGCAAGTTATACAGTTGCTCCAAATCGTTTTCGGTTGCTACATACTTGTGAGACCCCTTAACTACCATCCGTGACTTGATTGTAACCCCATACCCATGCCCATACGATTCACACATGAGGCTTGTCCGCCAAGATTCTTTTCCTCCAGTGAGCAGGGACTGCCCATCGACTCGGCCTGTAAACGCAGTACCTGCGGCATCAAGGATGGTTACTGGAATATCACAGGTAAACGCCAGCCTGTCATCTAGTGACCCAGCTTCCACATGATCCTTCCAAGACAATGCCAACGGGATACGCATCACCTCTTCAGCCATATGGGAATCCTTATCAAAGTGTCCCCCATGGCAGGCAATGGCATCACCATGGTCAGTTCCCCAGATGATCAAAGTATTTTCATCAAACCCAAGCTCCCGGATTTTATCAATGAATATCCCCCCAGCGGCATCGATCATGGAGATATGGGCATAACAGTAGGCAAGAAGCTGTTGCCACTTCTCCCAGGCCAAAGGATTGGGATGGGCGATATGCTTTCCATCTTCGGTGAGAGGGCGGCTCAGTTCTGCCTTCAGCACATCCGGCTGGTCAGTCAGAGGATCATCAAAGGAAGGATATTGACCAATTGATGAAGCATCATACAGGTCAAGAAACTCCTGAGTCGGGAAAAAAGGCTGGTGAGGACCCCAAAAATGCAGGTTCAAGCAGAAAGGTTCAGGTGAGTCATCCTTGGCCAATTGCTCAAGTTTCTCACAAGCCAGGGAGGCAAGGAAAAATGCCTCATGAGTTTCCTTTGGGGTGACAGTCACACCTGCTGCATGTTCCCCGCACCAACGATCCTTGCACTGGTATTCCACCCCTTCTTCAAGACCAGGGAAATACCCTTGCTTGATATAGTCGTCAGTGGTAAAGGCAAAGTCGATCCGATGTCGGGCAGGGGGCAAGTTGTTCTTCTGCAAATAGGCTTGATACTCCTCTGTGATATAGGGATTGCCATAACTGGTATGCGAGAACCCTTCACAGCCATGGTCGCTTGCAGAGCCGGGACCCGCATGCCACTTTCCAAAATAGAAGTTGCGGTACCCACCCTCGGCTAACGTATTCAGATACACTTCACGATTATATGGAGGATCATTTTCGTTATGTACTTGTCCATGGGTATGTGGATACAGGCCTGTCAGCAAGGATCGCCTTGCTGGACCGCACATAGGGGTAACACACCGTGCCTGGACAAACTCCTTTCCAGTGCTCGCAAAGTCCTCAAAACAGGGACGAAGGGGTTTCACCCCTCCCTCATACATGCCATGACCCTGATATGCCTGATGATCCTGCAGGATAAAAATAATGTTTGGCTTAGCTTGTATTGCTTCTTGTTTCTTTTGCATGCTAGAACCCATAATCACTGATCGCCTGCATGAACAAAGAGACAAAACCCTTTCTGTCGATCGATTCCAAAAGATGGAGGTTTCTTTCCTCTTCCTTCTTACCATAGTAATCAGCCTTGTCTATCAAGGTGAAGCCGGTGGTAAGCTCGCCCTTGCACTCCACATCACAGTAGTAGAGGGCCTTGGTAAAGAGTTCAGGCTTGATGACATAGGCAATTGTTGCCGGGTCATGCATGTCGATGTCCCCAAGCTTTGACTGCTCGATACGAGCTTGTGTAATGACCTCTTCGCCTTCCCCTCCTATATCCTCATCGTCCTTCATCCCTGAAAGACCATAGCCGCTCATAATCTTGGTGACAAAATCAGCTACCTTACCTGGCATACGGGCGATCATCTCATATTCGTCTTTCTTTACCGTAGCCTGTTTGGTGACTTCCAAGGGGCAGGCATAAAAAGGGACCCCACTGAAAATGACCTTTCGAAAGGCTTCAGGGTCTACCAGCACGTTGAACGTAGATATGGGTGTGGGGTTGCCGGTGTGATAGGCAGTTCCCATAAATATGATTTTCTCAATTTTATCTTTCACCTCTGGATACGTTTCCAGAAGGATGGCTAAGTTGGTAACAGGCCCGATGGCAATAATAGAAATCTTTGTCTCTGAGTTCATCAGCAACTGGCGTTGGAAATCCCAGGCACTGATACCTTGCAACAAAGAATCGGTATAGTTCTTATCAAATGTATACCCTCTCAAACCAGAGATCCCATGAACACCACTTGCTTTCAGGCTTTTCCGTTCCAAAGGCTTCGTTGCGCCCTTGGCGACTTGAATGTCATCTCTACCCAACAGGTGCAACAGGTTGCAGGTGTTTCGTGTGGTATTGTCGCAGTCAACATTACCTGCGACGGTGGTCACTCCCACAATATCCAATGCCTTGCTTGAACAGGCAAGCACCAGAGCCATCGCATCATCAATGCCCGTATCACAATCAATGATGACGGGGGTTTTTATACTTTTCATAGGAATCCTCTCTTGTTATGTATTTAGAGCATACTTGGTATAGGGTTTTCCTGCGGCGGTAACCCCAAGATATTTCGTTTTTCTGGAAGTGGCGGCCAAAATGACCACAATGGCAACATAGGGAAGCATCTGAATGAATTCGCTGGGGATCGGATTTGAGGGCATCGTCTGCACATACAGTTGCAAAGCATCAAAAAACCCGAAAATCAAGGCAGACCCGAAAGCACCTAGAGGAGTCCACCTACCCATGGATACAGCACCAAGAGCAAGATAGCCACGTCCTGCAACCATACCTTCCTGAAACAGGTTCATCTGTCCAATTGAGAGCATAGCTCCTCCCAAACCGCCTAAGACACCAGAGAGAAGGACAGAGATATATCTCACCTTATGGACATTTATCCCGGCAGTCTCAGCCATAGTGGGATTCTCCCCTACAGTAGAAATTCTCAGGCCGAAACGTGTGTAGGTAAACAAAAGGCTTATGAGCAACAGTGCTAGAAAGGCCAGGTATATAAACGGGGATTGGGCAGAAAGGAACGTCCCAATCACTGGTATGCCTGCAAAGATCTCAGTCCTGGGCAAATTTGGAACCTGGGGGGAACTGCCCTGTCTGCCAAACAGAGCTTGCAGACCTACACCACAAGCACCCTGTGCAAGGAGTACCAAGGACATGGAGCTGACTGCCTGCGTGGCACCAATGGTAACAGTCAGTACAGAATGGATTGCAGAGATGAAGACCCCCATGAGCATGGCACATACAACCCCTATCCACGGGTTTCCTGTGTAGTAACTACCGAGAACGGCAGCGAATGCTCCAGCAAGCATGATCCCTTCCAATCCGATGTTATTGACTCCGGAACGTTCAGAAACTACACCGCCCAACGCAGTAAAAGCTATGGGAGTTCCCATCCGTAAGGTTGTGGGAATGATATATGACAAAAATGATATCATAACGAAACTCCTTTTTTCTTACCCTTACGATTGAGGTAGTAACGGATCAGATTTTCAGTACACAAGAAGGCAACGACCAAGCCTTGAATAATATTTACTATATTGGGGGAGACACCTACACTTGATTGCATAAGCAGAGAACCTGATCGCATCATCCCAAAGAAAAACCCAGTCAGAATGATGGCAAACGGGTTGTTCCTGGCTATCAAAGCGATAGGTATTCCTGAAAAGCCGTATCCTGTGGAAAACCCATTGATCATTTTTCTCATGGTCCCGGTGACTTCCACACCACCTGCAAGACCTGCAATCCCACCGCTGATCAGAAGTGCAAGGAACATGTTCAAGTTCGGATTGATGCCCTGGGTCTGAGAAGCAAGGGGATTGAATCCCACGGCCTTCATCTCAAACCCTCGTGAGGTCTTGTTGAGCAACATATAGGCGGCAACCACTGTAAGAAGCAGTATAACCACCCCAAGATTCATCTGATAAGGACGAGGTAAAATAGGGGGCAACAAGGCTGTTGGTTGGATAGGCATGGTCGCAGGGGCAGATGTTGCTCCTCGAAGTGGTCCCATGACTAAAAATTGGATGAGAAATTGGATAATGTAGTTGAACATGATCGTACTGATGACAACCCCTACATTGAAATACTGTTTTAGGATAGCTGGAAACAAGGCTGCAAGCATCCCTCCTGCAAACCCACAGAGGAGAACGACAGGGATATGCAAGATTGGTGGCAACTGCAAATATATACCTGCCAAGGTCGCCGTCAAAGCGCCAAAGGCAAGCTGCCCCTCTACCCCGATGTTAAATACAGAACATCTAAAGGCAATAGCTACAGCAAGACCTGAGAAGATCAGAGGGACAGCTTTCTTTAATGAAATAGTAAATGCGGTGAGTGTCCCCACCGAGCCTTTGAGCAAAGCTCCATACGCTTGTAATGGGTTAAAACCGATCAAGAGTATAATGATAGCTCCGGCGATAAGGGCAAACAAAACAGAGAGAAAGGAAATTAGGACGTTCTGAGCCATGATTCGCAGATTCTCACGTTTTGCGACATCTGCAAGAACTGTATCCTGAATCACACTCTCCTGTATGGGGTTTAGATCTTTCATCGCTTCTTATCCTCATTTGCGTTAGAATTTGCAGCTTTGGCAGACATAGTCCCCAACATCATCCTTCCTAACTCTTCTTTGGAAGTATGCTCTGCATCCACGACATCAACAATCTTGCCTTCGAACATAACTGCAATCCTGTCACTGATTGCAAGGATTTCATCCAACTCCATGGATATGAGCAAGACACCCTTCCCCTGGTCTCTTATGGCGATCAACGTCTCTTGGACTGCTTCCCCCGCACCGATATCCAAACCTCGGGTAGGCTGGATAGCCACGAAAATCTCAGGATTGTTATAGGCTTCACGAGCGATTACAATCTTCTGCTGGTTTCCTCCTGAGAGGGTTCCAGTCCGAATGCCAATACTTACACAACGTATATCAAATTCAGTACGGAGTTTTCTTGCATGTTCGTCGATCTGATCTGCTTTGAGCCACTTCCCGTTCTTGGAGAATTGCTTGTGATAATGCTGACCAAGGATAAGATTGTACGAAACAGGATATTGCAGGACCAGGCTCTCTTTCTGCCTGTCTTCCGCTACATACGCAAGCCCAGCTTCCTTACGGGAACGAATTGATGTTCCCACAAGCTCTTTCCCATTGAGAAGGATTGAGCCGGAATTAGGAGAGAGCATGCCAAGCAGACATTTTTCAAACTCTTCCTGGCCATTTCCATCAACCCCCGCTATTCCCATGATCTCTCCCTCTTTTACAGATAGATTGAGGTTGTTCAGCTTGGTCCGTTTCTCAATATTCGTATAGGAGAGATTCTTAATCTCCAAGACATGCTTGGTGGAAGTGATCATTTTTCGAGATTTCCTTCCAAAATCAACAGAACGACCTACCATCATCTGTGTCAGTATCTCAGTGTCTATCTCGTCAATATTTCTGGTGCCAACAACTTTTCCTCTTCTGAGAACCGTGACTTGATCGGAAACCTTCATGACCTCCGCCAACTTGTGGCTGATGAAAATGATGGTCTTGCCCTTCGCTTTCAGTCCCAGCAGGATGTCACAGAACTCGTCGATCAACTGGGGTGTCAGGACTGCGGTTGGCTCATCAAAGATAAGTATCTCCGCTTCACGGTAGAGGACTTTGATGATCTCCACCCGTTGTTGCTCTGGAACCGAGAGATCTCCGACCCGGGCCCTGGGATCAATATTCAGGTTATAGCGGTCTGAAATCTCCTGGATCCTTCTCACAGCCTCTTCACGGTCAACTTTAGCCCAAGTACCTGTCTCATCCCCTACCACAACATTTTCAGCGACGGTCATCTTGGGTATCAGCATGAAGTGCTGGTGGACCATTCCGATTTTAGCTTTTATGGAATCTCGTGGACTCTGAAACTCGACAGGGTTTCCATTAATGAGGATCTGCCCTTCGTCTGGACGGTACAAGCCGAAAATGATATTCATCAACGTCGATTTTCCGGCTCCGTTCTCCCCGGCAAGTGCATGTATTTCCCCTTTCCTGATAGCAAACGACACATGGTCATTTGCTACAACACCAGGAAAGCGTTTGGTGATATCTTTCAATTCAATGGCATGTTCCATTGTATCTCTTCTCCTCAGAAAACCCTATCGAGAACTTTCTTGCCATCTTCCCTACTAGAGGGAGTACGAGAAAGACTTCAGCTCATCCTCAGTTCCAGGGACATTGATGCTTCCATCAATGATACCCGCAGAAAGCTTGTCGAGTACCTTTCTCATTTCAGCAGTCACCATGGCATTGAGCTCAGGGTTCAAGTTGGTATATTTCATGAGAACTCCACGGGTAGCAAGACCGAGCTTGAGGGGTTTATCAGTTTTGAATTCTCCATTATTCATATAGTTTTTCACTACGGTGAATATTGCTTCATCAACAGGTTTGACTAAAGAAGCGATGATCTTTGAAGGTAACTGTTCAAACTGTCCCTTGGCAGCACCAAAGCAATACTTATCTGCTCCTGCTGTCTTTGCGGCATTGAATACCCCTAGATTACAAGCACCTGCATATGTTCCGATCAAATCGGCACCACGGGAGTACATGGCTGTTGCAATCTCATTGCCTTTGTTGACATCAGAATAACTGTTGGTATAGGCAACCTGGACTTCACAATCAGGATTAACAGTCTGCACACCTGCTGTAAACCCATTGCGATATTTCTCCTGAACTGAATCCCCACGAATAGCAACCACAGCTCCAACGTTGTTGGTTTTGGTAAGCATACCCGCAAGAGCCCCGATCAGAAAGGCTCCTTCGTTCTCTGCATAACTTACAGACATGATGTTGTCATATCCTACAACTACATCGGCAAGATAGAGAAACTTTACATCGGGATACTCACTAGCAACCTGTATCATACCATCACCATAATCGGAAGAAGAGACGACAATAAAGTTACATCCTTGGGAAATTAGAGTTCTCAAGCTATTCTCTGTATCAGTTACATCAGGTACTTCCATGCTGATGGTCTCAATTCCCAATTCCTTCTGAATTCTATCAATGCCAAACTTGATGTCATCATTGAAACTCTGTGTTCCGAAAACCAATGCGATCATGCCAACCTTGAGGGGAGCATCTTTCTTTGAACCTGGAGCCTTCTCCGAAGCACCACCTGCAACTAAGGGTGCCAAGGAAAAGGTCATCACCAGCAATACAACAAACACGTTACGCAACATAGTTCTACAATTCATTTTCATACATTCCTCCATATCGTATCAAAGACTTATACGTACTCGTACGTATGATTCACAGTTTTTAGGCCCAGCGAAAAAACTCATCCACAAGGGCAACATGATCACCCTCGCAAATCATATGATGGTTGGAAATGGGCCGTTCCAGGTAGTACCTAATATCATCGACCGAAAGACGAACTTGGGTCCTGCATAGATTCGGATCAGAAAGATTCTCCTCCAACACCGCTTTCTGGACCATGTAGGTCTTCATATCTTCCTTGCACTTGAATACTGTATAGACGCCCTCTGCCAATTCACCTTTGACTGCAACACCAAGACCACTTTCGAAGTGGGTAGTCAGTGTATAGGACTTGGGCATGGAGAGAGGGAGCACACAGTGTGCGATCACCAGGGAGTTTGTCTGGGTATCGATGCTGCTGGGATTGGCCATGAAGATAGGTTTTCCAGAAAGCTCGCCAAGGACGACCATGGAAAGCAATGAACGGGAATCACCCTCGCAGGCTGCATATATACCCTCAGCATTCAGGATGGCGAGGGCAAGGCATCCGGTAATGTTGTAGGGTACCAATAGGTCAAAACAACGTACGGCGACTCCCTGCAAGTCAAGGCGGGTGACAAACCGCTGTATGGCTCCATAGATGTGAAGGGCATGCTCCACTTCCACGCTGTCGTATCCCCGTCTCTTGATGTCACGGGTAAATTCATTGTCCTCATACTGTTTCTTCTCAATTTCACTGAAAAAGGATTCCATTGGAATATCGATCAATTCAATACCACTCTCGTCTTTCAATACAGTGGGATCAGCTTCACTTGCGATCAGCATATTGGGGGCACCCAATACTCCTAGACGCATGGTTGAGAGTTTTTTCTTGAGGGAGAATACCTGGATAAGCCTTTCCAGCCTGAGGGCAAGCTCATCCTCCGTACCATGCAAGATTTCCCCGACAAGACCTTGTTCTTGGAGGTAGGAAAGGATTTCCATGGAAGCTGCCAAAGAGTTATGGGTCTTGGTCGTCAACAGGAAATACGGGCCCTTCACAGAACGAAAGCACTGTTTGAAAAGGGTAGCAGTACCTCCTGAACCTATAAGGAAGATTGAAATAGGTTGTTCTGCCATAGCCTCAAGGCTGGTCAGATTTAGAGTATGGCCTTTCATTGCATCTGAAATGCTGGTAACAAATCTTTCACACGAGGGAACCAAAGTCGGATCATTGTTATTGTTCTTTGCTGTAATTAGGACGGTACCAATATTCATACGTGCTCTCCATTGGATGGTAAAAATACAGAATGTCACTGTGCTCGTAAAACGTTTTACGTCTAAGTAAAATAAAATAAAAAGCCAAACAAACCCTATGTAAAACATTTTACCTTGTTTCTGGGAGATGTCAAGAAAAAAATAATAAAATATTTGCAATGATTCCCAATACGAGCATATCAGAGAATACGATCAGTCAGTACATGACAGCACTTGACCGCATATTCGTTACAGAACATCTCTCTGCCTGGAATCCAGCTCTACACTCCAAAACGGTAATTAGGACATCAGTCAAACGCCATTTTGTGGATCCGTCAATCGCTACCGCTGTAATGAGGCTCACTCCTTCCCGTTTGCTTGAAGATTTTTCGTATTTTGGATTTTTATTCGAGTCCTTATGCACCAGGGACTTGCGTGTCTACGCTGAAGCCATCGATGGGCAGGTCTTCCACTATCGAGATGCAAGCGGACTAGAATCAGATACTGTGGTATGTCTCAACGATGGCAGATGGGCTGCGATCGAGGTTAAACTTGGAGCCAAAGAGATCGAGGAAGCTGCTGGAACTACAGGCCAAGGTCAACACCGACAAGATGAAAGAACCTTCGTTCCTGATGATTCTCACTGGAACAGAATTTGCCTATCGTCGTGATGATGGTGTACTCATAGTACCGATCGGATGCCTAAAAGATTGAAAACTGGGGAGAAAGATTCCTCCCAGAAGAACAGGATAATCCATTCTTTGTTTGCATCATCACCAAGTCAAACCAAAGACAAACACCCAGGAGAGAGGGAGGCTGCACTGCAACCTCCCCACCTATGTATCTTGTCTCAGTTTCCGAATCCCTTCTTGGGAAGTTCTTCTTCCTAGCGCCTTTAGTTTTCCTTGGGATTCTTCAGACTGAAGGGCTGACGGGTGTTCTCCAATACATCCCTCCACAGGGAGCCCTCAAGGTCCACATGGTTGCGGGCCCCTACGGCAACGTCAATGGGAAGATGGACGAACCTGTTGTTCATCAAGCCTATCAGGAGTTTGGTCTTGCCTGCCATGGCCGCATGCACAGCATGAGCTCCCAGGCGGGCACAGTAGATCGAGTCAAAGGAGTCTGCGGGAGCACTTCTGATGATGTAGGAAGGGTCTATATACTTGACGTTGCATTCGATGCCCTCTTTGGCGAAATACTCAAGAATCTTCTCCTTGAGGAATACTCCGATGTCCTGGAACTTCACATTGCCCGAAGCGTCGGTCTCCCCAGTGGTGGTGACAAGCTCCTGGCCAGCTCCTTCAGCTACCAGAACCACCGCATGCCTGCGGTCAAGTATTCGCCTGCGTAGGTTGGTGAGGAAGCCCATGGGACCTTCAAGGTCAAACGGGCTCTCAGGGATCAGACAGAAGTTCACATCACTCTGGGCGAGCGAGGTATTTGCTGCAATAAAGCCAGAATGGCGGCCCATGACCTTTACCAGACCAATGCCGTTAAGGGCATTCTTAGCCTCAATGTGTGCACAGCGGACAACGGGAACAGCCATCTGCACAGCGGTGTCCATGCCAAAGGAGCTCTGGATAAAGGAGAGGTCGTTGTCGATGGTTTTGGGGATACCGATGATGGAAATCTTCAAGCCACGCTTCTTAATCTCGTCACTTATCTCAGAAGCACCCCGGAGCGTCCCGTCTCCACCGACGGTAACCAAGATGTTGATGTTCAGCTTCTCCAGCGTATCGACGATCTCACCGACCTTCTTACCACCACCACGGGCAGAACCAAGGATGGTACCACCCTTCTCCTGGATCTCGTCCACCACATCGGGATCGAGGGGGATAAGGGGCCACGGGCTGTTTTCCAGAAGCCCCTGATAGCCAAACTGCACACCACTGATCCTTCTGACACCATAACGGTACCAGAAGCAGCGTACGACAGCACGGATGACGTTGTTCATTCCCGGGCAGATGCCTCCACAGGTTGTTATCGCAGCATGGGTATGGGCAGGATTGTAATAAATCTTCTCACGGGGCCCTGCAAGCTCCACAGTCTCATCATGACGGGGTACCGGTCGACCTTTGTCATCGATATCAGTATCGATACTATAGAGGATATGGTCTCCATCAGAGACATAATCCGCTTGCCCGTCATTATGGGTTGAGCTCATCAGGATGGGAGAGGAAATCTTTGCCTCGCCCAAGTTAGGAATGGTAAAATCAATCTTCTTGGAATTCACTACACACCTCCGTGGTCTTCTTCCTCGTCTAACAAAAGGGAAAGATTCTCCCTGAACTGCTCGTATGGCTTGTCCAGAGTACGCTTCGCCTCTTGTTCAAACGTATCATACAGTTCAATAAATCGCTCACCAAAGGATGTCAGGGTTGCCCCGTCGCGATTGGCCCCACCCTTTTTCCGATCGAGAATGGCAACTCCAAGACTTTTTTCCAGATTCCGGATCATGGCAAAAGCCTTGGAATAAGAGATACCCAGGACAGAAGACGCCTTACGCAAGGACTTGTGCTCGCGTATGTGCTCCAAGAGCCACAGCACCCCTATTCCCATGAACTTGTTGCCCTCTTCATCGACCAGATAGAGCTTTGCCTTTAGTTCCATGCTTCTCCTGCCGCCTGATAGACCAAGTCCACCAGCTCTTCTATCTTATCACACTCTACCGAGCAATAGGCAAGACGTAAGGTGGTATCGGCGATGTTGATACAACCGACCTGGTAGGTATCCAACAGATGTTTGCGCAAAACTTCAGAACTACCCTTGCAGTTGAAGGCCATGAAATAGCCGCTGTTGAACGGATAGGGCTTGAGCAACTGGTTGCCCTCATATTTCTTCAGAACCTTGGCTATGGTTCGGTAACGCTTCTCCATTTCAGCAAAAGCGGAACTCTTGTCAGCTTGGTAGCTCTTTCCATCACGCATAGCCTTGAGTACCAGACTCTGACCCGGGCGGTCACAGTTGGAGACCGTGCTTCTAATAATACCAAGGGTCTTCTTGTTCAAAGCATCATAGTGCTCAGCCTTCAAGACCTTGCTCCCATAGGTAAGGAAACCGATACGGAAACCCCAGACCATCTCTTCCTTGGTGGCTGCATCAGCCTTGACGGCAAAGATATTCTCATGCGCATCACAGAGGGAGGCGAACAGGCTCTCCTTCTCGGTATCCTCTTCAAAGAACAGGCCGAAGTATGCATCGTCAGAGATGACCATCAGCTTCATTCCCGATTCAGCAAGCTCGACGAGGGCTTCTTGGATCCTCTTCATCTCGTCCTTACTGGGAGTAAAGCCGGTGGGGTTGTTCGGGAAGTTCAACAGGATGCGAGCCTTCTTCTCAGGGATGGCAGAGAGTGTCTCTGTAAGTCCCTCTACATTGAAAGAACCATCTTCTGTGTATAGGGGGAATGTCTTGATCGTGGCATTCACCTGATGGGAGAATATCAGCTCGTAGTTGTCCCAAGCCAGATCGGGGACAACAAGGGTATCACCCTCCTCAAAGAAGAGCTGGCCAAGCAGGCTCAAGCCATGGGTCAGGCCTCCGGTAACGATGGGAAGGGAGAAGGTCTTGCCCTCTAGGGACGGATTCTTCCTGATCATCTCGGCTTTCCACAGCTCACGTAGCTCTGGGTCCCCACCGCCTGGAGCATAGGCAAAAATTTGGCCAGGGGTTAGGGAATTTTCTGCAAACTGGTTGTAGATATCACTCAGATGCATAGGCTTGCCTTTGGTGGTGGCCATCCCAATGGTCGCATTGAACCGTGTGGCCTTTTTCTTGGCCTCAGCAGATTGCGCCACAATGCCTTTGGGAAAGAACATTCTCCTCCCTACAGCCGAAAACATCTCGTCTACTATGGTCCCTTTCAATGCGGTGTTCAATTCGTTGGCTAGTTCATGCATGCTGATTCCTCCGTTGGTGCTGCTTCCTATATATAGGGTTTTTGCTATAATGTCACTAGAAAGAGAATTCCCCTTGTACATCTTCGCTCATTTTTGCTGGGTTTTCTGCTTTTAGCATAGATAGGAACACCTCTTCGTCTACGATCGTAACGCCAAGCTTGTTCGCCTGGGCCAATTTGCTTCCAGCCCCACCGCCTGCAAGGAGATGGGTGGTCTTGCCAGTGACGGAAGTAGTGGTCCGCCCTCCCCGTCTTTTTATCTCTTCCAAGGCAAGGGAACGTGGATTGAAATGGTCAAACGAGCCGGTCACACACCAGGTCTGCCCTGCAAAGTTCTGTTCAAGATCAGGAGTATCAGACTCTTCCTCTTCCAACTGCAACTCTGCTTGGCGCAAGTTCTCGATACGCACTCTCATGACAGGATCCTTGAGTCCATCGATAAGCAGACGGGCGCTCTTGGGCCCGATCTGCTTGATGGAGGTAAGGGCCTGCTCATCATCACTGTCTGCGATTTTCAGCAGTTCATCCATGCTGGTGATCCCACTGTCAACCAGCAGATCGGCAGCCTTCTTGCCTATCTCACCTATGCCAAGGGAGACGAGCACCCGCCTAAAGCCCTGGCTCCTGCTCTTCTCCACCCCAGCCTTGATGGCGGCAATCTTCTTCTCCCCAAAGCCCGGGACCCCTCTGAGGGCACTATCATAGTCGATGGCGTAGATGTCACTGACATCCTTGAGCAGGCCAAGCTCGATGAGGGTTGTGATGGTCTCAGGTCCGAAGGAGTCGATGTCCATCTGCGCTTTCCCCACGAAAAAATTCAGGCGCGCCCGTACCTGGTCTGGGCAGGAGGGGTTGGGACAGAAGGTGTGCGCTCCTCGAACAACAAGTTTCGTTTCACAACTGGGACAGGTCTCAGGCAGGGTCCAGACCTTGTTTCCCTGTTCGTTCTTCTCTATCACCCGCTCCACTGCCGGGATCACATCCCCGCGCTTTGATATCTCCACACTGTCCCCGATGGAGAGTTCCAGCATGTCTATGTAGTCCTGGTTGTGGAGCGTTATGTTGGATATGGTCGAGCCTCCGACCAGGACAGGCTCCACCCTGGCTACAGGGGTGATCCTTCCGGTCCTCCCCACTTGCACCTCTATGTTCTGTACTACCGTCTGGGCCTGGGGGGACTCAAACTTATATGCCAAGGCCCACCTGGGATGGTGAACAGTATAGCCCAGAGTCTGGCGTACGGAGAGCTCGTTGACCTTCATGACCAGGCCATCTATCTCATAAGGAAGGCTTGCCCTCTTTTCCGTGTGCTCCTCTACATAGGCATCAAAGTCAGCAAAGGAGAGGGCCTTCCCCTCCAGGGAGGCCTTCTCCAACCTCTTGTGTGCATCCCTTTGATCTTTGCAGAAGAGGGCAATATTGGGGTTGAGAGAGAACCCATACGAAGACAGTTCTGCAAGTATGGAGATATGGTCGGTAAAGGGGTGCTCCCCTTCCCAGAACCCCTCGTAGACATATATCCTCAAGGGAATCTTGGCAACTTCACTACTCTTTATTCGCCTGATGGTTCCGGCTGCTAGGTTACGCGGATTGGCGTAGGGGGTCTCCATACGCTTGTTCAACGTGAGGAAATCCTCCTTGGGAAGGAACACCTCCCCGCGCACGGCAACACTCTCTTCAGTGGGTATTCTCAGGGGGATGGAGGCGATGGTCTTCAGGTTTGCCGTCACATCGTTACCCACCAGACCGTTGCCCCGAGTCACAGCCCGGACTAACAATCCTTTTTCGTAGTACAGGACGATGGAGACCCCATCCATCTTCTCCTCCACCACAAAGCTGAGCTCCTGCTCTGCCTTGGACTCTGTCTTGCTCATCCAGGAAGAGACCTCTGCACTCTTGTACGCCTTGTCCAGACTCAATACAGGGATGGTATGCCTCACTTCAGGGAACTCGCTGTTCAGGTCGCTTCCCACCCGCTGGGTGGGGGAGTCGGCAAATCTGAGATCGGGATGTTCATCTTCCAACTTTTGCAATCTGTCGAAGAGGCGGTCATACTCAAGGTCGCTTACCAGAGGGCATGCATCTACATAGTAGGCCCTCTGATAGGTTCTCAGCTTGTCAGAGAGGCTTTCTATCTCCTGACGAGGGTCTGTCTCATGGGTGTTCATGCACCTATGGTACCCTCCCTCCCCCCTGTTTTGCAAGCAGAGAGCGAGCTTTCTCTCATTGCAGATACTTGGCCAACATGGTATCTTTCTTAGCGAGAGAGGAAGACCCATCATGGCAGACAAGAGAGAGCCCATCTACAAAGCGAACTTGCTTCACGGCATAGTCATAACCTCTGCCATCGATGTCGGCAAGATCAGCGAGATCAAGATGCCCTCTCTGGACAACAACTATGTGCTGGTAGCGGCCCGAGATATCCCAGGGACCAACCGCGTACGGGTCTTGGACAACGCCACGACGCTTCTGACATCGGCACAAATCTCCTATCGGGGCCAGCCCATCCTCGCCCTGTTCGGCTATGACAGCGAATCAGTCCAACTCAAGGGCAGGGAGATAGCGATCTCCTACGAAGAGCCATCGATCAAAGAGCCTTCATCAAACATCTCCACCAAATCCGAACAGATAGTATCCGCTCCCTACACGTACCGCTATGGGAACATGGAAGCGGCCACAACAGACGAAACACTTGTGACCATGGAGCGCTCCTATACCTTCAGCGGCAACGGCTATAACAACAACAACATCACACGAATAAGCGTCGACCTCGAGGATGACAAGCTGCATGTCTACCTGCCGACCCAATGGCCGGCCCATGTGCGCGAGACCCTCAGTGAGGTCACCTCCATTCCCAAAAAAAGAATCATCATCCACCGCCTTCCCTTCTATGCCCCCCATGATGAGATGTTGCTGGGGCCTACCTATCTGGCAGCCATTGCCGCTGTCGCCTCCATCAAGGCCAAAGGCCCTGTTGAATTGCAGTGCAAGATAGAGAGTTACAGACCAGAGGTAACCATCGAGCGAAAAAGCTGGTACTTCCCTGATGGCAAACCCCAGGCAGAAGCCATTTCTGTGAGTGTGGACCAGGGGAGCACCCCCCTGTTCACCGAGGAGTTTTCCAACCAGCTCATAGCGGCTCTGGTACCCATCTACCCCTTGGAAGCTGTCTCTGTCTCCATCACCTTCAAGACGAGCAACAACGCCCCAGCACACTTTTTTGGAGACCTCGGCTATTGTGATGCCCTTGCATCGACAGAGAGCCACTACAATGAGATGGCAAGGCTTACCGGATATACCTCCTATGCATGGAGGCTGAAGTTCGCCTCTGAAAGCTCCTCCCATCTGCCGGTGATCAAATTCGACAAGCTCTCCAAGCTGAAGGAAGTCATCACCGATGTCGCCACCCGTTCCGACTTCCAGCGAAAAAGTGCAGCCTACGAGCTACAGCACACCATGAAGATCCGGCTCTCTACATTCTTCAACTACAGCAGGGGAGCCGCCTTGGCATGTGCAGCAGGCATAAGCGGCTTCAGCAGCGAGTGCAAAGGCCTCTCCCAGCAGTCGGTGCAGGTACAGCTCAATCCCAACAACAAGGTCGATTGCAACACCTCCTTCTATACCAATGGAGCGAGTGTGGAGATCTGGAAGCAGATCATCTGTGAAGAGCTTGGTGTAGAGAAGGGAAACATCTCCTTTCCCCATGACGAGCAGGAACTGTTGGACAGCGGCCCTTCGGTGCTCTCGGCAAACAGCGGGCGCATGCCCCAACAGATACAGAGAGCGTGCACCCAGATCAAGGAGAAAAGGTTTGTCCAGCCGTTGCCCATCTGTGAAAGTGTGCTCAACTCCCGTATGGGAGGGGCCAAGGGATCCCTGTTCCTCTCCAACAGCTGGGTTGCCCTGGCCTTGGAGTTGGAGATACAGACTGTAACCCTCCAACCGGTTGTGCGTAGCATCTGGGTCTCAATCTCCACAGGCAGGGTCTTTGATGAACATGCCCTTCGCAGTAAGATCCGCCATACCATCGTAAGCACCCTCAGAGAGGGTGGTGCCCTTCTTTCCAGTGACAAGAGCTTTACCATAGACATTGTCATCAAGGCAGAGGGGGATCTGATATCCTCCTCGGTGACCAGTGCCTTGAAGGGCATTGCCACTGCGGCGTATGTATCGGCACTCCAACAGGCCTTGGGCTCCCATATCCCCAAGATACCAGTGACAGGGGAGACCATTCTTGAAGTGATGAGGTCAAACAAATGAAGATAGAGTGTACCATCGACGGCAAAGCCCTTTCGCTCTCGGTAAATTCCAACAAGCCGCTCTCGCTCATCCTTATGGAGGATGTCGGCAATCGCTCGCTCCTTTGCCATTGCAAAGGTCAAGCGTGCGGCAACTGTATAGTCCTGCTCAATGAAGAGGCAACCCTCAGTTGCGTCGTCCCTGCTTTCCGCCTGAAAGATGCTACAATAAGCACATTCGAAAGCTACCAGAAGACACGCCTTTGCAGGGATATCGAGCGAGCCTATCAGAGAAACGGCAACACCCCCTGCCCCAACTGCTACGCTTCCAAGACCCTGATCATTGAATCCATCCTGCAAGGTCTTACCAACGTTCGCTCCTCCAGGATACAGTCCCCCATGATGAGCCGTCCCAGACTCGCCCCTACCACAGACGATGCGTTGGATGAGAGTGCCATCATACAGGAACTCTCCCTGAACACCTGCCAGTGCATGCACATGAGTGAGCTCGTGCAGATTGTCGAGACGGCACTCACATTCAGGAGGCGAAAACGTGTACGAAGGAATTAGGTCCCCGGTCATCCATACGCCAAAGTCGCAAAGTGAATTCAATACCACCATCCTACGGTACCCCAACGCCCAGATATGGGCAGGGGGTACCTATATCATGAGCCAGAAGGAGTATTATCCAAGTGACTCCAAGGATGCTATCATCGACCTTGGCGGGATGGAGGAGATGAAGAAGATCACAAGAAACGACCGTTTTGTGGAGATCGGCTCCATGGTAAGCGCATCTCAGCTGCTCTATGCAGGCAAGCTCATCCTCCCCGAAATTCTGCAGGAGACCTTGGAGACTCTGGCATCACAGATAGTAAGGCGCCAGATTACCATCGGAGGGTCCCTATGCATTCCCGGGGTGAGACTGGCACTCTCCACGACTCTAGCCATCCTCGACGCTTCGGCTGAGTTCAAGTTCTACCAGGGGGGTAAGGTCTCCACTCACTGGATCCCTGTAGCAAGGATGTACGACAAGCAGGGCAATCTCGCCCTCGGGGTGGAGAACGCCCTGCTGACAAGGATTCGCATCGGTCTGGACTATGGGGATGTCCACTCGTTCATGACCGTTGAAGACCCTATCCGAAACACCGACAAGTGTGTTATATTCGCCTTCCAGGCGAAACGGACACAGAACTCGCTGAGCAAGGTGCAGTTTTGTATGAACTTTCCGATGAAGGCTTTTCATATGAGCAAGGACATAGAGTCAAAACTCTCCTCGCTGACCTTGCCTATTCACCCTGAGCGGGTTAACACGATTTCGTATGAGCTTGTTGCTGAACTGAAGAAGCTACACAGCACTATCACCGAACTGCAGCTTGAAAGAGGACGAAGAATGTTTGAATCGGTTCTTCATGGATTGAACTCAAAGTCCCTGCATACGTAATTATTTGGAGCATTTCTCATGGAAGAACAACTGATAGAAGAAGTAGGTATAAGCGAAGAGCAAGCTCACATATACGAGCCCTTTACCCACCTGCATAACCATACGGACTTTTCCCTGCTTGATGGAGCCGCCCCCATCGAGCGATACATGGCCAAGGCAAAAGAGCTGAACATGAAAAGCCTCGCCATCACCGACCATGGCAACATGTTCGGTGCCCTTCGCTTCTATTTTGCCGCCAAGCAAGCGGGCATCAACCCCATCATAGGGTGTGAGTTCTACGCCAACCCCACCAGCCGCTGGGATAAGACCATGGTCGGTGGCAAGAAGCCCAACCAGTACCACCTTATCCTCCTAGCAATGAATGAGAAGGGATACCACAATCTCATGCACCTCAACTCACTGGCCTATACAGAGGGGTTCTATTTCAAGCCCAGGATCGATGACGAGCTGCTTCTCAAATACAACGAAGGCCTGATATGCCTCTCAGCCTGCCTGGGTGGGGAGATCCTGCAGAACCTGCTCCGAGACCAGTATGACGAGGCAAAAGAGCGAGCGCTCTGGTTCGCCTCAGTCTTTGATGACGGGCGCTACTACCTTGAGATGCAGGATCACGGCCTTACCGAACAGAAGAGGACAAACCCCCTGCTGAAGAAGCTCAGCGATGAGACAGGCATACCCCTAGTCTGTACCAATGACATCCACTACATCGAAAAAAGTGATGCCAATGCCCAGGACCTTCTGTTATGCATCGGGACAAACTCCAAGAAGAACGATCCCGACCGTATGCGCTTCCCCAGCCCTGAATTCTACATGAAGAGTTATCAGGAGATGCAAGATCTTTTCTCGTGGTGTCCAGAGGCACTTTCCAATACCCAAAAGATTGCCCAAAGATGCAATATCGAGCTCCACTTGCCAGGGCCCCTCCTGCCTGACTTTAAGGTACCGCCAGAGTTCGCCAATCCTGCAGAGTATCTGCGCCACGTCTCAAACGAAGGGCTCAAGGAACGCTATAAGGAGATCACTGAGGAGCTGCAGACCCGGCTGGATTTTGAACTCGATGTCATCATCAACATGAAATTCGAAGGATACTTTTTGATCGTCATGGACTACATCCAGTGGGCGAAGGACCATGACATCCCAGTGGGCCCCGGGCGAGGAAGCGGTGCAGGCTCGATCGTCGCCTACAGCCTGGGTATCACCAATGTCGACCCCATCAAGTACAACCTGCTCTTTGAGCGGTTTCTTAACCCCGACCGTGTCAGCATGCCTGACTTTGACATCGACTTCTGCTACGAGAGGAGGCAGGAGGTCATCAACTATGTCACCGAGCACTACGGCACCGAACGTGTAGCGCAGATAGCCACCTTCGGGACGCTGAAGGCAAAGGCTGTGGTCAAGGACGTCGCCCGCGTGCTTGACATCCCATACGACGAATCGAACAACATCTGCAAGCTCATCCCCGAGGATCCCAAGATGAACCTCACCAAGGCATTTGAGATGAGCAAGGAACTGGTCGAACTGGAGAAACGGGGAGGAATCTATGCCGAGCTCTTTGATGCGGCAAGAAGACTTGAGGGCCTGAACCGTCACACCTCAACCCACGCCGCCGGAGTGGTCATCGGCAAGGAGGACCTGGTCAACTATGTCCCCCTCTACCGAGATGCCAAGACCGGTGCCATCTCTACGCAGTACACGATGGACCTCATCGAGGAGTGCGGCCTGGTAAAGATGGATTTTCTGGGACTGAAAACCCTGACGCTGATCAAGCACACCGAGGATCTGATAAAAAAACGCGAACCTTCCTTCAGTGCTGCTGATATCGACGAGAAGGATCCCAAGACCTTTGCCATGCTATCCCGTGGGGAGAGTGCGGCCATCTTCCAGTTTGAGAGCGCAGGTATGCAAGGCATCCTCAAGGATGCCCAGCCTTCGGACATAGAGGATCTGGTCGCCCTCAACGCCCTGTACAGACCCGGTCCCATGGCATACATCCCCCAGTTCATCGGCTGTAAGCGTGGAAGACAGCCCATCACCTACGCGAACCCTGAACTGGAAGAGGAGCTGAAGACCACCTACGGCGTCATTGTCTATCAGGAACAGGTCATGAAGGTTGCTCAGATCATTGCCGGCTACTCGCTTGGCAATGCTGATATCCTCAGGCGTATCATGGGCAAGAAGAAGGTAGCCGCCCTTGCCGAGGAGAAGCTCAAGTTCATAGCAGGGGCCAAGGCCCTGGGAAGAACCGAGAAGCACGCCATTGAAATATTTGAGATGCTGGAGCCCTTTGCAGGCTACGGGTTCAACAAGTCCCATGCGGTCGCCTACTCTGTAGTCGCCTACCAGACCGCATTCCTCAAGGCAAACTACCCCTCCGAGTTCTGGGCTGCAAACCTTACCAACGAGATGAACAACCCGGACAAGTTTTCCGAGTATCTGCAGGTGGCTAAGGACCAGGGTCTTGAGATCATGCCCCCTTCCATCAACTACTCGGACAAGCATTTCTCCGTTGTGGGGAACAAGATCGTCTATGGGCTGGCAGGTATCAAGAATGTGGGAGAAGGGGTTGTCGAGCTCTTTGTCGCTGAGAGGGAAAAGAATGGCCTGTATAAGGACTTTTTGGATTTCCTCACCCGCATAGACTCCCGTTCGAGCAATTCCAAGCTTCTTGAGTCCCTTATCAAGGCAGGGGCATTCGATGCCATGGGAATAAACCGCCCTACTCTGTTGGCAAATGTAGGTGCGGCTGTCACCTATGTGCAGAAGCGTCGTGAAGAGCGTGCTTTCGGACAGTTCTCCCTCTTTGATGAGGAGATTGAGGCCCAGATGGACACATTCACCATGACAGAGGTCGAGGACTGGGCCATCAACGAGAAGCTGGAGACGGAGAAAGCCCTGCTGGGCTTCTACATCTCCGGCCATCCTATGGATGCCTACAAGAAGGCGATCGCAGAGAGGGTGACGGTAAACACGGCAAAACAGGATGACCTTCCTTTCGGAAGGCCGACCAATATCATTGCCATGATCGCCAGCATCAGGCCTTACACTACCAAAAAAGGGGATGTGATGGCGTTCCTGCAGCTTACAGACCTGAACGCCACCTTTGACGCCACCCTCTTTCCCAAGACGTTCGAACAGTTCAAGGAGGTTCTGCATGTCGATGGCATCTATGGCTTCACTGGCAACTTCGACAACTCACGAGGAGAGGGCAAAGTATCCTTCCTGATAGAATCGATATTCACCAACCCTGAGGATCTCACCCCCATGGCTGTGACCAAATGCCATATCGTACTTGAAAAATCCTTTTGCAAGCCTGAGAAGATGACGGCCCTTCGTGACTCCTTCCTCACGTGGGAGGGGGGTTGCAAGGTGGAGCTGATCATCCGCGAGGGGGAAGGCTCACCTAGGGATATCATTGCCTGTGGTGGAGAGTTCAAAGTTCGCTATTGTGATGCGTTTGAAAAAGAAGTTCGAGATAATACGGCAGTTATGGATATTTGGTTCGACTAACAGGAAAATGTTGGGTATCTTATTAACGGAGGATTACTATGGATGACACCTATTACAATGGCGGACTTCTCTCCCTTGGCGGCGCTCCCGGATGGCTGATGGGCATAGCCTCTTTCCTTGCCGCTCTGATCTCCCTCTATTCGCTGGTGATCTGGGTGAGGATCATCCTTACGTGGATACGCATACCCGGCCAGGGTGCAGAAAACCCCCTTTCCCACTATCTGGGAAAGATCGTCGACCCCTATCTCAACTGGTTCAAGGGGATAAGCACCCTCAGACGCAGTCATATAGATCTCACCCCGCTTATAGCTTTGGCAGTCCTTTCTGTAGTGCAGAGCATACTCAGGCTGTTCGGATCTTACGGAAAGATTACCGTCGGCATGGTCTTTGCCCTGATACTCAACACGCTCTGGTCCTTCCTTCTCAGCCCGATCCTCTGGTTTGTCATGGCCTTATTGGGGGTCAGGCTCTATTTCTGCTACAAACGTGGGCCCAATACCATTGCATATATCAAGATGATAGACTCGCTGGTAGGGGGAGTTCTCAACTGGGTGCAGAGACTCTTGTACAGGGATAAGGCCATCAATGACCGTCAGCTGGTTCTGACCAGCCTCATCTTCTTTGCCGTTGTCTATCTTGGCTCCTCTGCCCTGATCAGAGTGCTGGTCTCGTTTCTCGCAAAACTCTCCTTCTGATCATGGCTTACCTTAGGGCGTTGCAAACAAGCATCAAGACCCTGGGGGGAGTAGGCCCTGCCTCCGCCAAGGCATATGCAGAGCTGGGCATCAACACCTATTCAGATCTCCTGCTCTTCTCCCCAAGGGCTTGGGAAGACCGTAGCCGTGTCAGGCCATTGGGAGGAATACAGGACGCTGAGATGGCGAACACCCTCGTAGAGGTGCTTGCCCACTCCTACTTCGGCCAGAGGAGTGCAAAGAAGCGCACCTTGAAAATCCTCCTGCGTGATGTCTCCGGAGAGGGAGACGGTAGACTATCCCTGCTCTGCTTCGGACGGAACTTCCTGGAAAAGACCATCAGAGTTGGAAACATCTACTACATCTATGCCCAGGTCTCCCTAAACAGGGGCGAGCTGCAGAGCTCCCAGTTCGAACTCCATCCTGCCTCTGAAGAGGGAGGTTTTCCCGAATCCTTCGGTTCGATCCTCCCCATCTATCCCTTACGCGGATCCCTTACCCAGAGACTCATCAGGGCAAATGTCCGCAAGGTGCTCGATTCGGTTGAGATGTTTGAGGAGGAGCTTCCTTACGATCTCATTACCAGCCAGAAGCTCCTTCCTATGGACGAAGCCATCAGGATCTGGCACTTCCCCCCTTCCTTCATACAGCATGAGGAGGCGAGAAGAACCCTTGCCCTCGACGAATTGTTCTACCTGCAGCTTATCGCCCGAAGACGAAAAGGCTTGCAAGAAAGAGGCGTACAACAGAGAGCTGCCAACCCCACAAAGATAGAGCTGGCACTCATAGAGAGTCTTCCCTTCGCCCTGACAGGCGACCAGATAACCGTCCTCCATGAGATTCGTAAGGATCTCGCCAGCGCTGTTCCCATGAATCGCCTGCTGCAAGGGGATGTGGGTAGCGGCAAGACCCTGGTTGCTTGGATCACAGCCCTGCATGTCCTTTCACAAAATGCCCAGGTTGCCTTTATGGCCCCCACTGAACTGCTAGCGCGTCAGCATGCTGAGTCAGGGGCAAGACTGCTGGAAAGCCTAGGGGTCAGGATGGCTTTCCTTACCGGTTCGGTGAAGAGCAAAGATCGCAAACACCTGTTGCAAGCCATCGCAAATGGGGAAGTCGATATTATTGTGGGCACGCACGCTCTCTTCTCCAAGGAGGTCATCTTCAAGAACCTGCGGTATGTGATCATAGACGAACAGCACCGCTTCGGGGTGGAACAGCGTCTTGCCCTTATGGAAAAGGCCGAGGTGCCCGACCTTCTGCTGATGACGGCGACCCCCATCCCCAGGACCCTCTCGCTGACAGTCTTCGGCAACCTGAACGTATCGACCATCAAGACGATGCCCCCGGGCAGGAAACCCATAGTCACCCATCTGGTAAATGAACAGAGCCGTAAACGGATGTACAGGGCTGTAGGGGTGGAGTTCTCCCGAGGTCACCAAGCGTACTTTGTCTATCCACGGATTGATGACAGCGGGGAGAGCGAACTTAGGGATGTGACGAATATGTACGAGTTTCTCAAGGCAGAGTACCCGGGAATACCTTCAGAGCTTATCCATAGCAAGCTTGATGATGAAGAGAAGATGTCCATACTCAAGCGCTACCAGAGTGGCGAGCTCTCCTACCTGGTCTCCACCAGTGTAGTCGAGGTGGGCATCGACATCCCCAATGCAACATGCATGGTCATCGAGCATGCGGACAGGTTCGGCCTCTCAGCGCTACACCAGCTTCGCGGACGAGTCGGCAGAAGCAGTTTGAGTTCCTACTGTTTCCTGGTATTCGGAGACCAGCTCACCGATGAGGCAAAACAGCGCCTGTTGGTGATGAAGGAGTCAACTGACGGATTCTACATTGCGGAGAAGGACCTGCTCATCAGAGGTCCTGGTGAGATGACAGGGACCAAGCAGTCAGGATTTTTGCGTCTGCATTATGCTTCGCTTACCGAAGACCTGCCGCTGATCGAGTTGGCAAGAGCTGAAGCCGATAGGATCCTAGGAAAGGATCCAGCCCTGTTGGCTGCAGAAAACGCAGTCATCAGAAGGACCCTTGCAGAGGCCCCACCCTTTGCCTTGGAGACAGCTGAGGCCAACTAGAAAAAAAACCCAGAAACCTATAATTGGACTTCTGGTCTTACGTTTTTCGACTGAATTGGAAATTCTAAGTCATACAGTCAGGACACGGATATCACCCCAACTTGCACAAACAAGGGCGAATACCTATTATGGGTAGGATGAGGAAGAAGCTATGCGTATAACCGGAGGAATCTATAGGGGAAGGACAGTGACCTGTCCTCCAGGGATCATCAGACCTGCCATGGATATGATGAGGGAGTCCCTCTTCTCAATATTGGGCAACATTGAGGGCCTTTCCTGGCTCGATCTCTTCACCGGAAGCGGGTGTGTAGGCATCGAGGCGGCTTCACGGGGAGCTAGTCTTGTCCATGTGGTGGAGAAGGACCGGCAGAAGAAGGCTACCATCCTAGAGAACCTCTCGATGGTCGAAAGTGAGATCAAACTCTTCATGACCGACGTCAACCGATTCATCCCCACCGCCAAGCGTCAGTATGACATCATCTACGCAGATCCTCCCTTTCCCATGGGCGGCAAGGTCGACCTTGCCAAGGCAGTGGATAAGGCAGACCTGCTCACAGAGGGGGGCCTCTTCATCATCCACTACCCTTCTGAGGAGAGAAAGGGTTGGCCTGAGAAGATAGGGAATCTGGAATACAACGATGAACGCAAGTATGGACGCAGCATGCTTCGCTTCTACAAGAAAAAAGAGAGAGAGGGAGACAAAGAGGGAGAGAGAGATGAAGAATGAGACACTGAATATCGATGACCATAATATAGCGCATAGCCAGTTCACCACCTACAGCTACGAGACTGACAGTTTTTTTGATGCAAGACTTGCATTCTACTTCCAAATCGTGCAGGAAGCGGCGGGAAACCATGCCGCTGTGCGCGGTTGCTCAGTTCCCGCTCTCCATGAAGAGGGAAAGACCTGGGTCATCACCCGAACCAAGATAGAAGTGCAAAAATATACCCAATGGCCGGACCAACTCATCGTCGAGACCTGGGCACAAGAGCCCATCAGGCTCCATCTCCCTAGGGTCGTCCGCTCTTTTGACGAGGAGGGAGCGCCCATCTTCACGGCAAAGACCTACTGGGCACTCATCGACCTGGAAAAGGGTAGGCCCTGCCGTCCCGCCACCATGGTCGAACGCATTGGCCTACCCCCCTTAGGGATGCAGATGGATCTCTCCTTGACAGCTCGCCTCTCCTATGAAGAGTCGGGTTGCACCACCCTTGTCTCTTACAAGCCAAAGATCCAATACCTCGACACTGACAGCAACTTGCATGTCAACAACATCTCCTACCTCAATTGGGCACTGGAAAGCCTCCCCTCGGAGTTTCGCAACCGCGCGAAGGTAGCCGAAGCCGATGTCTCCTGGATACGTCAGACCTTCAGCGGTGATGACCTTACCGTCGTAACAGGCAGCGAAGATGAGAAAATACTGTTTGGTGATGAAGGGTTGCTCTATCATACGATAGTGAGGAAGGAGAAGGACGGGAGCATTACCACTGTCTGGGAAGGGACAACCAGGTGGGAGAAGCGTTCCTCCTTCAGAGGAACACCTTCCTGAGACTTGGATCCTTGCCCAAGAGAAGGCCGATGGACTCACGCACAAAAACTGAGCCCGAATGGGTATTTGCCGAAAAGTAGCAGTACCAGCACCCTTCTTCGTTTTTGTAGTGCAGATCACAGCTGACAAGGTAGCGGCTTGCCCAACCACGTTCGGGGGTCGGCAGCACCACCGGACGGAAAGAGCTCTTCCACTGAATGCCGTCAGGACTCTCTATCTGCAACAGGGAAGAGGTGGTCTTGGCCCGCTTCTTGTCCCAATGCATCGCACATTCAAAGCCTACGTATCCATCGGCAGCCTGTACCACCTTGATGGAGCCACACGCCATATTGCGGAAAGGGTCGTCAGGATCCGCCGAAAGAAGAGGCTCACTCTCGTTTGCCAAGGCATAGGGCCCTTCCAGGGAGGAACTCATTGCCAGGGCAAAATGCCTAGTGGCCTTCTGTTTGGTATCTTCAAGCACCACATGGGAGGCTCCAAAATAGAGGCGGAACCCCTCTCTCTCCTTGAACAGCTGGGGTCGGGAGATTCTGGGCCTTTTCAGACCGTCCCCAGCAAAGGGGACATCCTTGCTGTCCAGGATAACCTTGGGTTCACTGAAGAGGATGAGATCGCTGGACGAGCGTATCTCAAAGCGACTGGAGGTGTTCTTGTCCCGTCTCTTTCCCCTCAACCTCTTTTTCAGGGAAGGACATGATGCATCATGCTTCTCATAGAGCAGGTACCACATCCCGTCATGACGAAAGATCGATGGGGAGTGACCTCGGACTTCGATCATTTTTCTCGGTTCCCAGGAGATGCCATTCTCACTGATGAAGTGTTCTATCCCCACCCAGGTATGGCCGAACAGATGCCATTTGCCGTCGGGACTCTCTTCAGGAAAAAGGAAAAAGGGGTCGCAGAGCCTTGGCATATACCACTGGCTCTGAATTACCGGCTTGTCACTGAAGGGAAACCAGGAGATCCTGGTTAGGGCGGCGATCGATGGAGGCATCAGGACTACTCCTCACGACGGGGTTTTTTTCTCTTTCTGGTAAATAGCGGAGCCAACTTATCCTCAAGTTCAAAGCGCTTGGTCATCCACTTGATGACGACCGAGTAGAGCCAGAAGCTTCCTCCGATGCTCACGAGGAAGGAGAGACCCAGCCACAGGGGCACCAGGGAGCTTGCAGGGTCCACAAATCTTGTGATAAGGACAAAGCAGACCAGAAATAGGATAAGCATGAGCAAAATGTTGAGCACCGTTGCCGCCAACATGAACCAGATAGTGTTTGATTTCTTAGACATCGTTTATTTCCTTCTTCTTTGTAGGAGTGAGTAGGATTGTTAGGGCGATCAGGATTCCACTGATGACCAGGGAAGCATCGGCAATATTCCAGGTAGGCCATCGCTCAAAACCCAAAAAGCCATAGACTTTCACGCTGATGAAATCCACCACCCTGAAAGAGCGGAAGATCCTATCGATAAGATTACCCATACCACCACCCAAAAAGAGCGCCAAGGTCCATCTCTGCAGGCGGGTGAACTCAACTTTCTTGGAGAAGTATAGCACGCTTACCCCGATCAGGAGGATAATTGGGAGAAAAATGAATCCCACAAGCTTTACCAAGGTGGGGAAGCCCACCCCCATGCTGAAGGCAATGGCGGTATTGCGCACATGCACGATAGCTAGAAAATCTCCTAGAAATCGGAACCCCACGCTGTTTTCAGCAATGTTCGCTACTATCCAGGCCTTGGAAAGTTGATCGGCAAGTATGACCGCTAGGGTAAGCAGCAGAGGCTTCGCCTTGCTTGGGTGTTTGGTATCCATAACGGTCACTATACTATACTCTTTTCCCTCTGCCTACAGGCCTGTGGGATTATCAAGAAAGAGGACCTGCACCCCAAACAATGAGCGCAGGTGCCCAGAGAGAGCCTGCACCCCGAAGACCTCGCTTTCGTAGTGTCCGCCCCCGATCATAGTGATGCCCTGCTCGAGGCAGTCATTATATACCTGGTGCTCACACTCACCGGTAATGAAACAGTCCAAGCCTTCAGCAAGGGCAATGTGGACATCGTCACTGGCTCCTCCACTGACAATGCCGACGCTTGTTATCCTATCAGGGCCGAAGGGCAGGATGACGGGTTTGGTAAAGCCCAGAACATCTGAAATCTCCTGGGCAGTGAGGGGTTTTGGCAGGTTTCCCTTAAAGCCGAGTTCCATGCCCTTGAAGGGGGCGAACCCCTGTATGTCCAGAAGCTCTAGCATCTTGGCCATGACAGCATTGTTGCCGACAGATGCGTGTGCATCGAGGGGTAGGTGTGCAGCATACAAATCGAGATTGCCATCAAGGAGCGTCTTTATGCGCCTGTAGTGCGCACCTGTAATGGCCATGGGTCTCCCCCAATAGAGGCCATGGTGGACAATAAGCATGTCTGCCCCCCAATCCAAGGCCAAGTCGAAGGTCTTTTGGCAGGCATCGACAGCAAAGGCAAGCTTGGAGATCTCCTTGTCAGGGCCTGCTACAACCAAGGAGTTGAGCGATGGGTCAAAGGGTGAAAAAAGCCCGATAGAAAGGTACTCGTCAAGGTATCTAACCAGTTCGTTGCGTCTCATTGCTATAGTATAAAGAGTTGACTTGATTTGTTCCACCTCCTATAGTTCGGGCATGGTTGAAAAAGTAACGAAGATTCAGAGGCTTCCGTATGAGGAAGCTGCTTTTGACTTTACAGATGCACGTATCCTGGAATGTAAGAAACTTGCTATGAAACCCTCTATAGTGGGCCAACCACGGGCTTTGCGCTCGTTGGAAATGGGCCTCGCCATACAGAAGGGGGGATACAACCTCTTTGTCAGCGGCAACTCAGGCAGTGGCAGGCTCGATGCCATCAAGGAGAGTGTGGAAAGGTTTAGGGGTGATACCTCCCTGTTGCAGGACATTGTCTATGCCTACAACTACCTCCAGCCGGACTCCCCTGTCGCCCTCACCTTTCCCCCTTCCCAGGGACAGAAGTTCTCAGACGCCATGGAGCTGTTCAGCCAGAAAGTCGCCCTGTTTGCCCAAGACAGGGCAACCTTCCTGGAACAGGCAAGTGCCTTGCTCAAGGATATGGAGCAGGAGTTCAGCACCCCCTCCTTGAGGGTGCAGTTCAACCATATCCACTCTGACCTGAAAAGACAGGCTTCCCACATACAGGACCTCAGTGACGACCAGCTCAAGAAGGATCCCTTTGCCCGCAAGTACCGGGTAAATCTCCTGGTAAACCATAGCAGGACGAGCAAACGCCCCCTGGTAATAGAAAACTACCCCACATTCTCCAACCTCTTCGGCACCCTTGATGAGAAGGCCGATTATGCCCACCTGGGTCTGCATGCAGGATCCCTGTTGGAAGCGGAAGGCGGCTTCATCGTCATCAATGCTGAGGAACTGCTCTCTGAGGAAGGCCTTTGGGACTCCCTCAAGCGCTATCTCGATGCATCGGCTCTGGCCCTGCAGCCAGACCTATTGGTAAAAGGCGAGCTGCGTAAGGCACAAGTCCGGCCTCAGATGACCTCGATCCCTGTGAAGGTCATCCTTATGGGCAATGAGGACACCTTCGATGCACTGACTGAGCACGATGAGAGGTTCCTGAATCTTTTCAAGGTCTCTTCGCAGTTTGACTTTTCCATGCCCTCGACTGAGGAAAATATTGCCAAGAGTATTGCCAATCTGGAAGCATTTGCTGAGAAGCACACCACAAGGAAGCTCGATACTTCCGCTTTGTCCCAGCTGTTGCGCTACAGCGCATGGTATGCAGAATCCCGTAATGAGCTCACCACCCAGTTCTCCCAGCTCTATGACATCATCATAGAGGCAGACTACTGGGCAGAGGTTGAGAAGAAGACCACCATAGATAGGGCTCTTATCCTCAAGGCCAATGAGGAACGAGACTACTTCAGCAATATCACCGAGCTGCGAATCAATGAGGAGATCCTCAACGGAGAGATGCTCATCAGCCTGACAGGATCCAAAATTGGAGTGGTAAACGGTCTTGCGATAATGGACAGGGGAGCCTCTTCCTTTGGCACACCGACGGTCATCACCGCCAGTGTCGCCCCAGGTAGCGAAGGTATTGTCAATATCGAACATGAGGCGGGCCTCAGTGGTGAGATCCATGACAAGGGCCTGCTTATCCTGGAAGGGTATCTGCGTAAGCACTATGCAAGGACTTTCCCCCTGTCCATCTATGCAGGCATCGCCTTTGAGCAGTCCTATGCAGAGGTCGATGGGGACAGCGCCTCATCCTCTGAGCTCTATGCCCTGCTTTCTGCCATAGGGGAGCTGCCTGTGCGTCAGGATATTGCCGTCACGGGATCTGTTAACCAGATGGGTATGATCCAGCCGGTTGGTGGCATCAACGAGAAGATCGAAGGATTCTACCGGACCTGTCTCTCTACCGGCCTTACCGGTAAGCAAGGGGTCATCATCCCGGTCCAGAATGTACGCAATCTGATTATTTCCTATGAGGTGCTGGATGCCATCAAGGAGAAGAAGTTCCATATCTACCCTATCACGACCATCGATGAGGGTATGCGCATCCTTACAGGCAGGCCTGTAGGCATACGTAATGCCAAGGGAAATTTCAGTGCGGGGAACTTCAACTTTGAGATAGAGGACAGGCTTAGGAAGATGTATCAGGCGGTAACCTCTAGCAGGTCGTAGCATACCACTTCTGTAGCATGACCCCCGAGGCCACTGAAACGTTCAGAGATCCTTTGGTTCCTCCCAAGGCGATGGACACCCTGCCAAGGCTCTTGTCACACAAGGCCAACAAGGCGGGGCTTACCCCCATCTCCTCGCTCCCTATGACGGCAGCTCCCGACCGGGGGAAAGAAAAGCCTTCCAGGTCAGAGCCTCCCAGTTCAAGAGCAAAGAGGGCGATGGATGAGCAACGTATCTTCTCAAGGAGAGCCGGTTCAGAGAAATACTGATACGAGACAGTATCTATGCACCCACGGGCTGACTTTACCGAACGGGGGTGTGTAACTGCAGCCGTACCCTCCACCAACCAAATCTCCCTGATGCCAAACGAGTCGGCGCTGCGAAAGATCGACCCCACATTGAAAGGGGAACGCAAGCGGTCTAGTATGAGAATATGGGGCAGGATCACACGCTTGGAAAGATCCAAAGCTCCCTCTTCGTCAACGAAGTCCCAGTCCGAGGGCTCGCTTCCCAGTGCAGACAACAAAGCATGATGGAGGTCTTCCAGAAAAAAGGGAAGAGACGCTACCGATGCAGAGAACAGGGACCTGGTGGGATTTTGAAGGATAAGCCTCTGTTCATCACTCAATACTGAGAGGAATTGGGGTGAATCAAAGAGCGAACACAGCTCCCTTATATAAGGATAGTCAGGATCATTGCCCTGTATGATACGCTGGGCCTGCTCATGAAAAAGCAGGGCGCACTTGCGCACGCAGGTGCGATCTTTGAGTGTCTTAAGCTTCGCTATCGTTATCATCGCTGTCAGATGCCTCAATAGGGGCTATGCAGAGGGCAAACTCTCCCTTTATCGCTTGTCTGGCAGACAAGACAGAGGAGACTTCCCCAGCTGTCCCAACCAGGAACTCTTCAAACTTCTTGGTCATCTCCCGGCCCACCACTACCTGTCGCAAGGGGTCAAGGGCTGATAGCTCATCCAACGTCTTGACGATGCGGAAGGGGGATTCATAGATGATAAAGGCTTCGTTGCGCCCAAGCAACTCGGTAAGACGCTTGGTTCTTCTTCCCTTGCGGGGGGAGAGAAAGCCTTCAAAGGTAAAGCTCTTGCCCACATAGCCTGCAACACTTATCAAGGTGGCTACAGCGGAGGGGCCTGGGATGGGAACCACGGTAAAGCCGGCATCCCGTACAGCCTTTACCACACGAAGGCCTGGGTCACTTATGCCGGGGGTTCCGGCATCACTGACAAAGGCTATGTCATTACCAGCTTCCATCAAGGCAACAATCCCTTGGGCGGAGTTGCTCTCATTGTGTGCATGACAGGCAATGAGGCGCTTCTGGATGTCATACTTTTGCAAAAGTGTCTGTGTATGCCGGGTATCCTCACAGGCGATGACATCTACGCTCTTCAGCGTCTCCACTGCACGGTAGGTGATGTCATCAAGATTTCCTATGGGGGTGGCTACCATATATAAGGTACTCATGCGCCCTAGTTTACACGCTTAGGCACTGGGGTACAAGAAGGATGGAGGACGACAAAGTACACCCGTAAAAATCTTCCAGCATCGATCATGCAAACATTTACAGAACAATTTTCGTCAAGTACTATCAAAACATCTACAGCATACGTGGCACAAAATCTTAAGATGCAAAGTATTTGCATCAGGTATCTTGCAAATGAATTTGGAGGACGCTTATGAAACTGAAGATGATCGCTTTATTATTGGCTGTTGCCATAGTGTTGATGGCAACAAGCTGCACAACTGCTGATGGACTTTCAGGAACTACAAAAGTAGCACCTGCGGCTATGGTTAAGGCAATACCACCAGCACCTGTTGTTGAACCGGCGCCTGCCCCTAAAGCTGTAGCCGAACCCAAACCAGTGCCTCAACCTGTTATAGAACCAAAGCCTGCTCCTGAGAAGACATATCAGGTAGGATCAAAGGGACCGGCAGGAGGGTCCATCGTCTACGACAAGGGATCTAAAACCGATGGTTGGAGGTATCTTGAGCTAGCACCTGCAGAGACCGAGTTTGAGTATATCGAATGGGGTGGTAGCGGGACGTTGATCGGAGAGCTAAAAAAGGATATTGGATCCGGCTTGGAAAACACCAGACGCATAGTGAGCGTGTTTGGCTCCAAAGAACCAAAAAGAGAGAACAACTATCCTGCCAAGATGTGCGATGACCTTGACTTTAACGGGTATTCCGATTGGTTTCTTCCCTCCATTGAGGAACTCAAACTGGTGTATACCAATCTGATCGCCAAGGACTTAGGTGATATTGCCGATCCTAACATGCACTCTTTCTGGAGTTCCAATGAACAAACCATGGCGTCAGCATGGTATATGACTGCGGCAAACGGCAGCACCAGTGATGCAAACAGAGATTTCAAGAACAAGAGTCGTGCAATGAGGAGATTCTAGATTCCCATAGCACTAAGCCCCTCGCATGCGAAAAAGATAGGGAAGCATCGGTCGAATGATAGTGTTCTTTTTCATGAAGGCGTTGTCAAGCTAGAAAGGGATATACATACCAGTATTCCTCTTTGTAGCCTTGTTGGTTAATTCATCCAGAGTATTTGGTATTTTTTACCAATGCTCTGGTTTTTTTATGAAAGAAAGCAAGATTACGAGAAAAAAACCTCATCATGTGACTATTCAACAACAGTTCTTCAAAGTTGGCACGCCTTATGCATACAGATTAGCGTACCAACAAAGAGCCACCAAGTGGCAGAAGGAGACCATATGAACGTGTTTAAAAGAATCGCAGACATCTTCAATTCAAATGTACATAGTGCCCTAGACAGAATCGAAGACCCCGCCAAGATGATCAACCTCATGATCACAGAACTGCAGGATACCCTTACCAAGGCCCGCTCTTCTGCAGCTACACGCAAAGCTGAAAAAGTCAGTCTGACCAATGAGAAGGCCGAGCTTGCCAAGGCCATCGAGCGTTGGGAAGAGCGTGCTAAGCTTGCCATCACGAACAAGCGTGAGGATTTGGCAAGAGAAGCTCTCTCTGCAAAGAAGGGTTGCAGTGAGAGGATCCGACTCATAGACGAGCAGTTGGTGAGCCTGGACAGTATCCTTGCAAGCCAGGAAGTACAGCTGACCCAGATAGCTGACAAGCTGAAAGAGGTCAAGGACAAGCAGAAGATCCTTGTCCAGCGCGCAACCAGTGCAAAAGAGAAGAAGCAGGTGGCCAGGACACTGCAGAGCAGCGACAGCACAGACCTTGCCCGCAAATTCAGTGACTTGGAAAGTAAGATCGAGCGCATGGAAGCTGATGCCGAGATGGCAGGCTATCATGGAAAGCCTTCAAGCAGCGACGAGTTCAACAAGATGGAGACAGACACTGCCATTGATGAGGAGCTTGCTGCCTTGAAAGAGTCCATGAAGGAGAAGAAGTAATGGAATATCCACGCAGGGAGACCCACAGGCTCTATAGGGAGCACACAGGGTATGTGTTGGGCGTCATCGAAGGCTTGGCAAACTGGTCAGGGCTTCCGGCCATTGCCTTACGCATTGTTGCGGTCATCCTTCTGTTCAAGGTGGGTTTTGTCCCCATAGGGCTTGCTTACCTCGGAGCAGCAGTCCTGATGCCCGGAAGATAAGAGAACAAGAACCAGGGTTTGACGTGAGAGTCCAAATATCGTAGGGGATCATATGCAATCATAGCTGTGTAGTGTACCGTACTCAGAACCAGGGTCATCATTTGATGGCCCTGGTTCTTCTTTTGCATACTTGCAATGGGTAAATATTGATGATAAGAGTCTAGGGGAAACCTGCAATGCTGTCCCAAATACTATACGACATTTGGGACAAACAAGAATGATGAACGAACACTGGGTTTATTTTTTGTTGCAAGCAGAAACAATTGTAAGAAATAGTGCTTGGGAGCCTTTCCCTATTGGTTTCCGACCAATCTCTATTGCCTATAGCTGGTCCTTATATTTCCTATACAACCCACGAAACTGGTCATAGGTAAGGTTGAGCAGCTTTGCCGCTTCCTTCTGGTTGCCCTCGCCTCGGGTAAGTGCGGTCTGCAAATAGGAGAGCTCCAGCTCTTCTCGTGCCTTTTCGTACCGTGTAAGGTCAAGTTCTTGGGTAGGGGCAGTGAGTTCTTGTTTTTGCTCACCATACGGGTTGGCAAAAGGATCGAACTGTACCTCTTGGATGTTAGTAGTGTCGCTACGGTAGACAGCCCTTTCCACCACATTCTTCAGCTCACGCACATTCCCAGGCCAGCTGTATGCCATGAGACTTGCTTCAACCTGTTTGCTGAAGCGAGGCATCTCAGCCTTTCCGCACTCCAAGGCCATCTTTGAACTGAAATAATTTGCCAGAAGCATGATGTCTTCTGCTCGTTCCCGGAGCGGGGGAAGAAATAGTACTTCAAAGGAGAGCCGGTCCAGAAGGTCTTCCTTGAATTTACCCTCCTTGCAGAGCTGGGGAAGGTCGGTGTTGGTGGCTCCGATGATCCTGACATCAACTTCATGGGTGACTGAGGAGCCGACCCGCTCGAAGGTGCCATACTCCACTACCCTGAGAATCTTCTCCTGGACTTCCAAGGGGATGAGGCCTATCTCATCAAGGAAGAGGGTTCCTCCTTCTGCCTCTTCAAACCGTCCTTTCCTTGTTTTCTGTGCTCCGGTGAAGGCTCCTTGCTCATATCCAAATAGCTCGGTCTCAATGAGGGAAGGAGGAAGTGCGGCACAATTGACTGTAACCAGAGCCTGTTGCCATCGGGGGGAGAGGAAGTGAAGCCTGCGTGCGGCACCTTCCTTACCACTTCCCCGCTCTCCTACCAACAGCACCGAACGGTTGACTTTGGCCGCACGGCTAAGCTGAGCCTGAAAGTCAAGAAAGACTTCACTTTCCCCGAGAAGTTGCTGACTGTATCCAATCCGATCGGTTTCCATGGTTTCTTCCTTTTTGGTAAAATGTACCAATGTTGGCAGGTTTTACCAACTCCAAGATACCATACAAGGAAGCACCTGTGAAGTAACAATCGCTTATGGGGTGCAGGGAAAGGGTTTACCACTTTTTTTAAATCTTTTTGATAGTTGGCATGCTTTGTGCATCTTGATATGTACTAGAACAGGTGGTACTACTACCTAAGGAGAGTAATATGGGAGTTTTTTCAAGATTCTTGGATATTGTAAATGCAAACATCAACTCACTTCTCGACAAGGCTGAAGACCCTGAGAAGATGATCAAGCTGATGATGCAGGAGATGGAAGATACCCTGATCGAGCTCAAGAGCTCCTGTGCGGCCAAGATGGCAAGCAGGGCAAAGACTGAGCGGACCTACAAGGAGCAGGAGAGTGCTGTCAATCGCTGGCAGAGCAGAGCTGAGCTCGCTATAAGCAAAGGGCGCGAAGATCTTGCAAGGGAAGCCTTGCTGGAGAAGAAAAAGTCCCTTGAGGTTATGAAGCAGCTTGCCTCAGACTTGAAGGTTGCCGATGAGACCATCAAGGTCAGCAAGAACGAGATCAACCAGATCGAGGACAAGCTGGTGACAGTCAAGCAGAAATATCAGATGATGGTTGAGCGTGCTAAACGTGCGCGGGAAGAGCAGGCTGCCCAAGAAACACTGAGGCGTGCTGCTGAATCAGCAACCCATGACCGTTTTTCGAACATGGAAGAGAAGATTGACAGGATGAAAGCTGCCAATGATCTGAACAAGTACGAAAGCAGCTCGCTGGATGACAAGTTCAAGGATTTGGAAGATATGGATGATATCGATGCTGAGATAGCTGCTCTTCGCAAGCGTGCAGGTCTCTGACAGAGAAGGGAGTTATTGAATGGAAGCGGTATTTATTCTGATAGTCATCTTTTCCTTTATCATCATTATCACCACCCTTGATGAAAAGTTTAAGATGCAAAAGAAAAAGATGGACGCGGCTCTGAGGATGCGGGAAATGGAGAGTGGGTATCCACCAGGGACCTACAGTGGATACAATCCAAAACATAAGAAGGGTAAACGGTCAAAGAATGATGACTATGACTTTGACTTATCCTCCAATGCAGGGCCCAACAAGGAATCCCAGAGGGAAGTGTTGAAGAAAGGCATAGATGATCTTCAGCAACGTCTGGACAATATTGAAACAATTATGCAAAGCCGTAAGGCTCAAGAAAAGGAAAATAAGGAATGATTGGTATGGCAACAAAAAAACTCTACAGATCACCACGGGGAAAAGTCTTCGGAGTAGCGACAGGTTTGGCTGAGTGGAGAGATCTGAACCCTGACATGGTGCGGCTCATCGTATTTATTGTAGTCGCTTCAACCGGCTTCTTCCCAGGAGCGCTCATCTACTTGGCAGCTGCTCTCATCATCCCGATGAACCCCGGCCCTCAGGCATTTGAAGGTGAGTACTACACGTCCGGCAAGGACAGCCGAAGTGATGAGGACTTGCAATCGGAGTATGACCGTCTGAAGAAGAAGGTCGAGAAGATGGAAAACGATATGTTCAATAAGGAACGTGACTGGGACGACCGATTCCACAAAGGATAGAAACATGCTCAAGGATTCCAAAGCAAACAAGATCTTCCTTATTGTAGTGATCGGCATCCTTGCCATCCTCTTCTCCATGGACTTTGTCTGGCAGAAGCGGGGCAAGGAGAACCGATCAGAACAATCCTACTCCTTTTCTGCTTCAGACTCGGTGAAGATCAACACGGTCAGCACTGATGTGGTCCTGGCAGTAGATCCAAAAGCCAAACAGGCCTTGGTCAGCATCGGGGAAAACGACAAGAATTACCTGAAAGTTGAAAAAAATGGCAAAGAGTTGTCCATAGTTGTTTCCCCTCTCTCCAGAGGCTTCCTCAACTTCTTCACCAGCCAGGGGACCCCTTTAGTAGTTACCCTACCCCAAGCACTAGTTGACCAGCTTGAGATTAGGACAACAAGTGGGGACATCCTATTCATGCAGGACTTTGAGGCACAAAGGATTCAGGTCAACAGCATCAGTGGTGATGTGGATATACTCAACCTGACGGGAAAGGACGATCTCCATATCAAGACCATCAGTGGTGATATCAGCGGGTATTCTGCCAGGAGCAAGGCACTACTCTCCCTGACTTCCACCAGTGGTGATTTCGAGGTCAACAGTTTGGAAGGCAAGAACATCTCGCTGCACACGACCAGCGGCGATATAGAAGGCCAAGTACATATCCTTCCTGGGGGTAGCCTGGAAGGCTCCACCACAAGCGGGGATCTTGAGCTGGATCTGAGCGAGTCAGAGGATCTGGATATTCATGCTACCAAGACAAGCGGAACCATCCTCTTCAATAACCAAAGGCAGGAAAGCTCCCCCGCTCTTGCCAGCACGGGGAAGAAACAAGCGGTGGTTAAGCTTTCAGTAGTCAGTGGGAATATGGATATTCGATTCTAGGGAAACTTCTGATGCCATATCGTGTTGGGATTGAACGAAGAAAGAGATTGGATGAACACACCCTCTCCTGCCTCACGGCAAGAGAGGGTGTTGTTGTAAAGAAACTTAGTACCCTCCGGCAACTTCTGTAGAATCGCTCGTCAGCTTTCTCCGGGGCTGAGGAAACTTCTTCAAGACAATGAGATTCCTTTCACACAGACATCAGAAAAAACATACAAAGATGGCCTACAGCAAAGAATCTCCATACCAAGAAACCACTGAAAACAGGGTATCAGCTCTGCTCCACTGTATTCCATAGGAGGGAAGTCCACTTACCAAGTTTTCCAACAATTCCAGATGTCTCCTCGATGAGAGCTTGAATATCTTGGAGATAGCTGAGAAACACACTATTGTGACCCGCTTTTCAAATCCGGTCCAATCCTTGGCTGATACGCATCCAAAATCCGCTATACCTTCCTCTCCCCTGCAGCAAAAACAGATTACCCACAGGTTCACACTTCAATTCTGAGTTGACTTTCTTCCTGTGAGCCTTCAATCTTAGTGTAATATACAGGGAAACAGGTAAAGGATATGGAAAAACTACCAAAGGGATTGATCTACAACGAGATTTTGCAATGCATCAAGGAAGGGGTGTATTTTGTGGACACAAATCGCAAAATTACCTTTTGGAACGACTATGCAGAAGAAATAACAGGATTTTCTGCATCAGAAGTCCTCGACAGCCATTGCTATGACAATATCCTCAATCATGTTGACGATGCTGGCACACACCTGTGCATAAAAGGGTGCCCCCTTCATAAAACAATAGATGACGGCATCAAACGTGAAGCGTCAGTATACCTGCACCATAAAAATGGTCACAGGGTTCCTGTAGTTGTAAGGACATTTCCCATGTCTGATAAGGGAAAAATCATCGGGGCAATCGAGCTGTTCTCTGAGAAAAAGACTTCATCTCAATTGCAGCATGAGATAGAGGATATTGAGGAACTTAAGATTCTTGCTATGACAGACCAGCTTACAGGACTCTCAAACAGAAGATATGCAGAAAATTACCTCGCTAACAAACTGATAGAGTTAGAGGATTTCCAGGCTCCATTTGCAGTAGCATTGATCGATATAGACTGTTTTAAGGGAGTGAATGACACCTATGGTCACGGTATGGGAGATAGGATATTACAGATGACATCCAAAAGCATGGTGAATGCTGTACGCTCCGATGATCTTGTCTCCCGATGGGGAGGCGATGAATTTCTTGTGATTTTCTCATCTATAGGAAGCAAGAACTTGGAGCTAGTCTCCGAACGAATACGAATGCTTGTCGAATCATCATCCTTGCAGGTGGATGGAAAGACAATCGAAGTTACGGTCTCCATCGGATCAGTCATTGTTGACAAACCTTTTTCAAAAGATCTGATCATCCAGATGGCAGACCAATTGATGTACCAAAGCAAGCAAAAAGGAAGAAACTGCATTTCTATCGGGTGAATAATGAGGCAGTTTATCCCTCCTTTTTCATCTCTGGGGTAAAACTTCTTGCGCAACACTTCATTAGCCTTTAGCATGAGACCATCCGATCGCATACGAGAAGGGGCCAGATATGGAACGCACTGAAAAAAGCCTATATACGATCATGCTAATCTTTATCTTGGGACTTGCCGGGGTGGGATTGGCTCTTGAAGGCCCTGTAACGACACTGCAAGGCTTTCTGAACCTCCAAGTCAGGGGTGCGCGCCTGATCAACGACTTTACCCAGGCGGGGGTGGGTGCCGCGATGTTCAATGCAGCCCTTGTTGGATTGATAGGGCTCATCATCGTATTCTTTGCAACCATAAGCCTCTCAGGACCTACCATTGCAGCTATCTTTACGATGATAGGCTTCGGGTTCTTCGGCAAGACTCCTCTCAATATCCTTCCTCTTATAGCAGGAGTCTGGATCGCTGCAAAAATTGCAAACAACACCCTGGGATCCTACAGCCTGATAGCACTTTTCGGTACGGCCTTAGGTCCTCTTGTGACGTTCATTATGTTCGAGATTGGGTTGCCCCTCATACTTTCCATCCCTTTGGGAGTAATCAGCGGCCTGGTAGCAGGCTTCATCCTCCCAGGCGTTGCCGGAACCATGCTGCAGCTCCATCAGGGGTACAACCTCTACAACACAGGCTTCAGCTGTGGCTTCATCGGTCTTTTTGCTTCTGGGTTGCTCATAGCATCCAATAAGATGGAACCGATTACCATCATCTGGAATAGTACAGCAGAACCAGCACTCTATCTCATTATCCCTATCTTATCAATTTTTCTTATCATTTCAGCCGTGGTTATCGACGGCTTCTCCAATATCAAAAGAACCCTGAAAGGTCTTATCGATTTACAGAAGCTTCCTGGACGACTGCCCACCGACATGTTCGACGCCGGGACTGCAGGATCTACCTTGATCAATATGGGACTTTTGGGACTTGGATCTTCTCTGTATGTCTGGATCGTCAAGGCTCCATGCAACGGACCTGTTATCGGAGGCATATTGACAGTAATGGGCTTTGGTGGATTTGGTAAAACCTTAAAGAATGTCTGGCCAGTAGTGGTTGGCGTTATTTTGGCTACCCTGGTCTTCGGTAAGGATCTCTCTGCCCCTGGGCCTATCCTCGCCGCCCTCTTCTGCACCACTCTAGCCCCTATAGCCGGACAATTCGGCATACTGGCAGGCATAGTTGCGGGATTCATACACCTGTTCATGGTAGAGACAACAGCCGTTTGGCATGGAGGAATGGATCTCTATAACAACGGATTTGCCGGAGGTCTTACTGCAAGCCTTATGATGGCAGTCATGCAATGGTACAGGACAAACCGTCCCAAGGAGGATTTCCAGCTATGAAACGAAAAGAAATATTAGGCCGTCTCATCGGAGAGCTCACAAACTACATGTTGGAAACCAACCCGCTCAGGCTGGTTGTCTCCCTGCATCAGGAAGAAGATGGAGCACATATCAGTTTCTTTGACGATCGCCCTAGATCTGAGTCAGAGTTAGAACAGATTCGCAAATCCCTCAATCCCAAGGCCCCACGCCCTGAACTTGCCCAATACTATGGCATGATGGCAGGACACGACATGACATGGGGGGCAAGGCTCAAACTCATTGGGTGGCAGATTAAGCAAGCTAGTGTCTCCAACTCAGACAGTGGACTGCAGATAGACCTTTGGCTGGGTAGTGATGCATTCAAGCCTGAGAACTTTACCTTGGATAAAAAAACCGAATAGTTACGACTTCAGTGAACACTAGACCTTAGCTTCTTATGTCCCAAGCCTGATGACATGCTCGGCGTGCATCATCTTCACTTCCTCTGCGTCATGCGTTACAAGAAGTACCGTCTTGTTTTTGATCTTCTCCAAGGTATAGGCAACAACCTGGACTTTAGTCGCCTCATCAAGGCCCTTGAAGGGTTCATCAAGTATGAGCAGGTCGTATGTGGCCATCAGGGCACGCACGAGGGCGACCCTTCGCTTCATCCCTCCGGAAAGCTCTTTTGCAGGCTTACGGATAGCATCTTTCAGACCTACGGCACAAAGTGAATCCTTTATCTGGCCCGATGTGACTGAAGGTTCCACTACAAGCTTCACATTGGAAAAGGCCGATAGGTTGTTGCACAAGCGGTCTTCCTGAAAGACGGCACTGATACGTAGATCCTCAACGATATGTATCGTCCCCTCATCTGCCTCTTCGAGGCCCATGAGGAGGCGAAGCAGTGTCGTCTTACCTGAGCCCGAAGCACCAAAGAGGACATTTACCTCACCTGGATATATGGTACTGCTGAACCGGTCGAATACGACCGTATCTCCGTAGCGCTTGGAGATGTCTTGGATATGCAGTTTTTTCATAGGTGCTCCATCTTCAGCATGGCCCTGTCCAGAAGTATGAGAAAGAACTTCTCAAACCAGACACTAATGATGATGATAACCAGCGTCCAGGCGAACATGTCCGGAGTATCAAGGTATATCTTGGCCTGGTACAGCATCTCTCCGATCGAGCCTTGGGGAAGCCCTATCACCTCAGCGGCGATACCTGCCTTCCAGCTCAGCCCAAGGGCAACCGAACATGCCGAACGGAAAAAGGGAAGCACCTGGGAGAGATAGATATAGCGAATACGCCTATAAGTGGGAACACGGAATACCTGTGCCATCTCAAGCAGTTTCTCATTTGTGCTTCTGATGCCCATCAGGACATTAGTGTACATGATGGGTAATACCATCAAAAAGGAGATGAAGACAGAGAGGTTCTGAGGAGCGATCCAGACGAGGGTAAGGATGACAAAGGAGGCGACAGGTGTTGCCTTGATAGTCTGGATAGGCGGGGCTAGAAACTCCTCAACCCACCTATAACGGTAGGAAAAAACAGCAAAAAGCACCCCCATGAAGGTTGCCAGGAAAAATCCCCCCGCAATCCTCGTGAAGGAGTAAGCGATCGAGCGCCAAAACGAGCTGGTCTGTACCAGCTCAAAAAGGCGCAAACAAACTGCTAAGGGTGAGACAAGCAGGATATCCTGACCAAGGGTCATGGCAACAAGTTGCCATATCCCCAGCCAGAGAAGTACGGACCATATCCTGATAGTTCCCCGTTTTTTAGCGAATGAAGTAGAAATCATCGGTTGGCAGTGCTCCACCTACGCTTTTGGGATTCTGATCATACAGTACCTTGAGATACCCGGAGAGTTTGGTTTTCATCTCGGCACCATCAATATAGGTTATATTACAGAAAGGAAGAGCCTTCAAGGCAACAGGCGTTGGAACAATACCAAGATCACCAATAAGAACAGATGCCTGCTGATGATTAGCCTGTACATTGGCTACCGAATCGGCATAGTGGTCAAGAAATTGACTGACCGCCCCTGGCTGTTCTTCAACAAAAGAAGTCTGGGCAACCACAACACCGGTCATCATGGTGCTGGGGAAAGGCTGTGTACCCTGGATTTCTTCCCAGAGCTTGGTCATATCGAGTGCAGTGCGGATAGTAGGATCCTTCATCATTGCAGCGGTGGCAAACGGCTGGGGCAACACTGCAATGCTGTTGGGCTTCTGAGCCAAGGCAGCCACACACTCGGTTGTCTCACTCTTCCATTCGATGGTCACATCTTTGACACCATAGGCGTTCAGCAGATACTTGAGGGCATACTCAGGGGAAGCCCCCTTGCCTGTGGAAAAGATTGTCTTACCGGCAAGATCCTCGATGGAGGTGATGCTATCACCACTTTCCATGATATACAGGACTCCCAGGGTATTGATGGCCAAAACCTTCAGGGCACCCTTGGTATTGTTAAACAGCACAGAAGAGAGGTTGGCGGGAATTGCTGCGATGTCTACCTCTCCCTTTGCCAGCTTGGCAACAACCACATCAATGGTAGCCAAGTCGTCAAAGATGTAAGCATTGCCATCCATCACACCTTTCTTTGCCTCTTCCATCAGGGAGACCATTCCCATGGCAGTAGGGCCTTTCATGGCCAATACCCTGACATCAACAGGGGCCTGTGCACTCTGTGCCAGATTGGAGAGGTCAACAGAGACTCCCTCTTTTGTTCCTGCTGCAAAGAGGGCAACAATTCCCAAAACCAAAACCAGTACCATTAGACTGAATTTCTTCATACAAATCACTCCTGTGCCATACAGACACCATACATATTTCATTTCTGGAGAATACTCTCCAAAATCTTGCGGTTTATCACCCGAACCGTTGAGCCGTTACTATACACAGCCCCCATCTTCTCCAGAGCAGAGAGCTCCCTAAACAGTGAGGCCCTGCTAATGCCCAAGGGAAGGGTTAGGGCGGCCTTGGAGACCAGAGGTACTTCAGGTTGCTCAACGGTGGTGTTGCCCAGCAGATAGTCGGCAACTTTCAGGCGGGCGGATGTAAGGCTCAGTTGCTCGATACGTTGTATCAGAAACTGAATCTTACGGTTGCAGAGCTTTGCATATTCGACCATTGCAAGAGGACTTTTGAGTATTGCCGTTCGTAGTTCTTCCTTGGGTAGAGAGAGCAACACGCAAGTTGTCCGACACTGCAACAGGGTACGTAGCTCCTGCTGCTCGAACAGGTTGCTGATGCCAAACACTTCTCCTTTGGACAAGGTAGATACGAGAATCTTCGTACCATCGAGGGCTACACTGAACACATCAAGCTCACCCTCTTCCACAAAGACAGCCAAGGATGCTGAGCCATCACTGTCGCCCACTTCCTGTCCCTTTGGATAGGAGGTGCGCAGCAGTGATGAGGGAGTGAGGGTTTTGGAATCGAGTAACAATTCCAGTAGGGTGTGCTCAGTTGAAAATGCAGTTTGCATACCATTCCTCAGTAACTTCTAGCTACCATTACTGGTACAATACCCGAGTATACACGGATAATTCACCTAGATAGCAGTTTTAACAGTCTCAAATGAGACTATAGTAAAGATATCATGGAATAGAGGCATAAGGCAACAAGGGCTTGGAGAATTAAGGTGGCATCCGCAAGCTGCTCGTCTTTTCATTGGAAAGAAAGAACATTGGTACCAATGCTCGCCTATAAAGAGAGAGAAAGTCGTTTTAGGTTCCAAACAAGTCGGGAAAGATATAAGGGAATGAAGAATCATTCTAGGTATAAACCTTAGATTATACACTTCTTGTGATGCCATTAAGAGATTTGCTGGCATATTTAGAAGTGTCATGAAAAAATAATCCAATGAAGTGAGATGCGTGGTTGTAACAATTCAAGAAAGCTCCAACAATCGGGTTACCCAACTGTTGAAGCAAGTACACTGGTCCTTTATTGTAGCTATACCAATAGAATTAGCTATTTGAGTTCCGTGAAGAACTTTCTTATATTGCGGATTCAGAAATTTCAAAATTTTCGAAGGGGCTTGTGAAGGATCAGTATTAATCAGTTCCGGATCACCATCAAATGAATCTAACACTCGCTGCAAATCCTGTACATTTCCACGTAATCCTTCACTGAGTTTGAGAATATCTGAAAAGAGCAGAGCCTCAAACTCATGCATGGAAAAATATGGAAGTACCCGTGAGCCAACATCATATTGGGGGAACATCACTTTGAGTTTAGATACAGTATATTTCTCCAGTGTCCCACACACAAAAATCTTATCTAGAGTCCTACCAGAACTTGTTGCCCGTTTCAGTTCGCCCATACCTGGCCAAGAATTATCAAGCCTGAAGTAATCAATCATTGAGGAGATGTTTGTGTCACTTCTTTGTTTCAAGGCATTTCCTACATCTTTGGAAAAACGCTCAAAAGAAACACCACCACCCTTATGTCCTGAAGTACCTATCAGTTGTGCTCGAATAAAACATGATTGTTCGCCTAGATAGGGTGCCAAGACAGACTTCAAAAACGATTGTTCGCTTTGCCCTTCAACAATTACAATGACCTCATTCATGTATAGGCCCCCCGGAGAGTATGTTTTTTGTCCATAACTCTCCAAGTGAATAGTCTTCCAACCAAACATCCAATGAATCTGTATTAAGTCTGGTAAAGGTAGACTGTCCTTCCATTCGGTCACAAACAATAATATCTTCGGGTTCGAAATGACTAATCAAAGAAGGGGACTGTGTTGCTACAATTAGTTGGGTATCCGTAGATCGTGATTGCATGAGCTCTGCCAGAAGGCCAATTGCATACGGATGAAGCCCAAGCTCAGGCTCGTCGATGATAATGGTATCTGGATGTTTTGGTTGCAGGAGAACCGTAGCCAAACAGATAAAGCGAAGAGTCCCATCAGAAAGCGCCTGGGGTTTCATAGGATAATCGGAACCTTTTTGTTTCCAAAGCAGTCTCACGAGGTCCTGTTGGTTCGCCTCTAGGATAAAATCATCAAAAAAGGGTGCTACCTGGCGTACAGCTTCTACAATTTGGGAATAAAAGAATTGATAACTAGGATGCTCCTTAAGGAAAAGAAGATAACTAGCCAAATTTGAACCATCAAAACGCAGATACTTATGATCAAACACACTTTGAGAAGATTTTATTGGAGATAGTCTTCCTGTATCATGGAAATGGTACATTTGCCAGTTCCTAATTGATTCATAAACATAATAACCAACCCCACGCTTTCCATAGACTCCTCTTGTATCCTTATCATCCAATAGTGCAGGAGTAAAACCATCAGGAGAATGTAAGCTATACCAACGATCCTTACCTTTATAATATGTTCCTTCCGACTCTATACGAAGCAAATCATCTTGAGTTGGGACTAATACCATCCCATAACCATTTTCTCCAAAATCCAGCTTGAAATATATCTGAGTCGCTTCGGGCTTCCCTTTATATAAAAAATCCGCAGCAGCACCAGAATCTAAAACATACTTCTTAAGATTTGTTTCTGTAAATCCCGGTAGAGGAAGCTGCATGCTTGCTCGAAGAAGTTTAAACAACTCGAGAAAATTACTTTTACCTGATCCATTGGCGCCTATGAGAAAATTGAGGTCAGTTAAGGCTAGCGATTCAATCTCTCGTATTGACTTAAACCCACGGACTGATAGTGAATCTAATCGTGCCATTTTGATATTTCCTTTCAGATTGTACCCTACCATACTTCATCCTCCTCTGCAATTAAGGGATGTTTCTATACTGAACGCTTCAAGTTCCAAAAATATCATAAGAAGTATTCGTTATGGGAAAGGAGTAATTTCAACCTACATGGAAAAAAGAAAACCAATATCTTGGTGGTTATTTTGTTGCATATACTTCCAGTTTTGTTGCATTTTGTATTTTTATTCATATTTATGGTGTTTTATTGCATATTTATGTTGCATAAATCCCTATAATTGGATATTCTCCCTACAATTTGGACTAAGGAAGCAACAATGGAAACAACCTTTCTCATCCTAGAAGATGGAACTACCTTCTCTGGCAAGGGGTTCGGAAAAAGAGCTCCCCTCGCTGCGCAACTGAACACAGAGCCCCTCTTTGGGGAGGTGGTCTTCAACACCAGCATGTGCGGCTACCAGCAGATCCTCACAGACCCTTCCTACCATGGACAGATGGTAGTCATGACAAGCCCGCACATAGGAAACTATGGGTGTGAGCCTCTCTTCTCTGAGAGCACGCACTGCCCCATGGAAGTTCCCTCTGCGGCTCTCATTATCCGATCACTGTATGAAGGCCCTCTTCCCTTGGAGAGGGTCTCTTTAGATGCCTTCATGAAAGAAAACGGAGTCTGTGGGATACAGGGAGTCGATACCAGGGCCCTGACTCTCCACCTTCGCCTTAGAGGCTCCTGCAATGCCCTGTTGCTGCGAAGCGAGCATACCAGCCTTACTGCAGAGGAGAAGGCAAACGCATTGGAGATCCTTCTCTCCTTACCCTCCATCTCAGAGCGTAACCTCATCGAAGGGGTGTCTGTCAGGAAGATTCTTGTCGATCCCCCATCTTCCCTACCCATCCCATCCTCCCCCATCCTCCGCTTCGCCCTTGTTGACTTCGGCATAAAAGCTTCCATCATAGCCGAACTGTACAAGCGTAATGTTGCAGTTACGCTCCTTCCCAGCACCTCGACAGCACAAGAAGTCCTGAGCCAAGGCTGTGACGCGCTCTTCCTGTCCAATGGACCGGGAGATCCCATGAGGCTTTGTGAGGCAGTGGCCATGACCAAGGCAGTGATGCAAGTCCTACCCACTGTCGGCATCTGCCTCGGCCACCAGATACTGATCCTCGCACTGGGAGGAAAGACCACCAAGATGAAGTTTGGTCATCATGGCGCAAATCACCCTGTCAGGGACATTTTCACAGGACGTACCTTTGTGACCAGCCAGAACCACAGCTTCATGAGTGAGGCCTCGTCCTTACCCTCTTGTGTCATTCCTTGGTTCATCAACGCGAATGACCAGTCAATAGAAGGGCTGTGGCACAAGGAGAAGCCCATCGCCTGTGTCCAGTTCCACCCCGAAGCCTCTCCAGGGCCCCATGACGGGTCGTGGATATTCGACCGGTTCATCACAGTCGCACAGGGAGAAAAAGCATGAGCGCACGAACAGACATCAAAAGGATTCTCGTAGTGGGAAGCGGGCCGATAGTCATCGGCCAGGCTTGTGAGTTCGATTACAGCGGAACCCAAGCGGTGAAGGCCCTCAAGGAAGAGGGATACGAAGTAACTCTGGTCAATCCCAATCCTGCAACTGTCATGACAACAGCGGGCATCGCTGACCATATCTATATGGATCCACTGCGGCCCGAGTATATCGAGCAGATATTCCAGCGAGAGCAACCTGATGCCATCCTTTCCACCATGGGAGGGCAGACCGCCTTGAACCTTACCTTGGAACTTGAAAAGCTGGGACTGCTCAAGCAGTACGGGGTTGAGGTCATAGGGGCCTCCATTGCCTCCATTGAACTCGCAGAAGACCGTGGTGCCTTCAAGAAGATAGTGGAGGGCCTTGGATTGGAAAGTGCAAACAGCACAGTAATCCACACTCTGGAAGAGGGCCTTGCCCTGGAGACGAGCATGGGTCTGCCCCTCATCATCCGCCCCTCCTATACCTTGGGAGGAATGGGAGGTGCGATAGCGTACACCCATGAGGAGCTTCCCCTGCTTCTGGAACATGCCCTGGCTACAAGCCCCACCCATGAGGCCCTCATAGAGGAGTCCCTCATCGGGTGGAAAGAGTTTGAGATGGAGGTGATGCGAGACAAAAAGGACAATGCCATCATCGTCTGCTCAATCGAAAACATCGACCCCATGGGAGTCCATACGGGGGACAGCATAACGATAGCCCCTATCCAGACCCTTGATGAAGGCCAGTACCAGAAGATGCGTGACGCCTCCATCGCCATCTTGCGCGCTGTAGGGGTTGAGTGTGGGGGAAGCAACGTCCAGTTCGCACTCGACCCTGCAAGCGGCAAGATGGTAGTCATCGAGATGAACCCCAGGGTCTCGCGCTCCTCAGCCCTTGCCAGCAAGGCAACAGGATTCCCCATAGCACGCTGTTCTGCAAAGCTTGCCGTGGGCTACACACTCGATGAGATCATAAATGAGATAACAGGCTCTTCAGTATCGTGCTTTGAACCGGCACTCGACTACTGTGCAGTGAAGGTCCCACGCTTCGAACTGGAGAAGTTCCCCCTACCTCCCTCGGCCTTGGGGACACAGATGCGCAGCGTCGGTGAGGCCCTCGCCTTGGGCAGGACCGCCCTTGAGGCATTGAACAAAGCACTACGATCATCAGAGCAGAAGATTGAGGGACTCACAGACCTCACTGAAGAGGATCGTTATAGCACCAGTGAGGTAGAGGTGCTACTCAGAAGCGCACATCCGCTGCGTCTCCTTGCTGCCTACACTGTATTGTGCAGAGAGGGTGAATCCATGGCTAGAGAGCTCTCTTGCATTACAGGCTTTGACCCTTGGTTTGTCCAACTGTTGGTGGAACAATGCAGACTGGACAGACGCCTGCGACAGGGCCTCGACAGGAGCCTTCTCCTGGAGGCAAAGAAAGCTGGCATGAGTGACAAGAGGATCGCGACCCTCCTCACCACCGAAGAGAGCTCCATCGAACGACTCCGATACGCGTACGAGCTGCACCCTGTCACCCACTATGTCGATACGTGTGCTGGGGAGTTCGAGGCCATCACACCCTACCTCTATACAACCTACGGAGAAGCTGATGAGGCTCCTACGCTAGGGGAGGAAGCTGTGGTAATCCTGGCCAGCGGGCCAAACAGGATAGGCCAGGGCCTGGAGTTCGATACCTGCTGCACCCTCGCCTCCCTTGCCTACAGGAAGCTGGGAAAGAAAACCATCATGGTCAACAGCAACCCGGAAACTGTCTCCACCGACTTCAACATCAGCGACCGTCTCTATATTGAGACGCTGGGATCGGAGGAAGCGAAAGAGATCCTGCTTCGTGAACGTACCAGCAATATTGTCGTACAACTTGGGGGTCAGACTCCCCTGAATATTGCCAAAAAACTCAAGACAAGCGGGGCCAAGCTTGTGGGGACCTCCCTGGAGGGACTGGAGAAAGCTGGTGACAGGGGGCAGTTCTCTGCCCTTGTCTCTGATCTTGGTCTCCGTCAACCTAAGAACAGGACAGCCTACAGCCAGAAGGATCTTATCCCTCTGGCTGAGGAAGTAGGCTATCCTGTACTTGTCAGACCCTCCTATGTGTTGGGTGGACGGGGAATGTTCATCATATATGATAGCAAAGGAATAGAGGATCTCATTGATAAGAAAGCCATCTGGGCAAGTAAGGATGCTCCCATCCTGCTGGATCAGTTTCTTGAGGATGCCTTTGAGTATGACCTTGATGCTGTCAGTGATGGAGAGAGCATCTATATCGGCGGCATCCTGCAGCACATAGAAGCTGCAGGTATCCATAGCGGCGACTCTGCTGCCGTATTCCCCCCCTACAAATCTAATCCCGCCATCCTCACCGAGATGAAAGGGTGGGCACATAAACTGGCTCTTGCCCTTGGGGTGCAAGGACTGATGAACATCCAGTATGCTGTCAAGGATGACTTGCTCTACCTCATTGAAGTAAATCCTAGAGCTTCAAGGACTGTACCCTTCATATCCAAGGCATCAGGGGTCAACCTCGTTGAGGTGGCGGTCAGGGTGTGGGAAGGCGAGGACCTTGTACAACAAAAGCTGGTAAGCAAACGAGGTGGCATAGGGGAAGGGAAATGCCTGATCGGATGGGCTGTGAAGGAGGCTGTATTCTCCTTTGACCGCTTCAGCAATGTCGACCCGGCCCTAGGGCCTGAGATGCGTTCGACAGGGGAGTCCATCGGCTTGGGAAAGAGTTTCGGGGAAGCCTTTGCCAAGAGCCAGATCAGTGCAGGGAACAACCTGCCTACCTCGGGCAAGGTTGTGGTAAGCGTCAACAAGAAAGACCGAAAGACCATTCTTCCTGTTGTGAAAAAGCTCAAGACCCTGGGCTTCCAGATAGCAGCTACCAAGGGAACAGCACGATCCTTGTTCGATGAGGGCATCCTATGTGAAGTGGTGCAGAAGGTGCATGAAGGGCGTCCCAACCTCACAGACTATCTTAAGGAGAAGTCCATAGCCCTGGTGATAAACACTCCGATGGGATACCTTGCCCATGCCAGTGATGATGAGATAAGGAGTGTGGCGATGCGCCTCAAGATTCCCTATACCACGACAACCAGTGCGGCCGTCGCAGCTGTCGATTCCATAGAATTCCTACTGAAAAAAAGAGTTATGGTGAGAGAACTTCCCCAGTAACAGGCAATTGTCTTTTTGACATCCATAGTATAGGATAGGAATACTTTTCAACGATAGGGGACCTGTATGGCAGAAGAATTATTTTCACAGCGAACAGTGACGTGCGGAGCACTGACCAAGGCAGATGACAACAAGCGCGTTGTCCTCAACGGGTGGGTTCATAGGGACCGAAACCATGGCTCCCTACACTTCATCAATCTACGCGACCGCTATGGCATCACCCAGGTTGTGGTCGATGACGATGCTTCGCCTGAGTTGCAGAGCACTGCCAACGAGCTGAGGATGGAGTTCTGCATTGCAGTGACCGGTGTTGTAAGGCTCAGACCTGATACTATGATCAACCCAGAGATGACAACAGGTGAGATCGAGGTCAAGGCGGAGAATATCGAGATCCTCTCCCGCTGTGCACCCCTTCCCTTCCAGCTTGATGATGGCAAGGAGACTCGTGAGGATCTGCGCCTCAAATACCGGTACCTTGACTTGCGTAGCCAGGGGATGCAAAAGCGCCTCAAGCTTCGCCATGACTTCATATTCTCCATTAGGAAGTATCTTTCCGGCAAGGACTTCTATGAGATAGAGACCCCAACACTGATCAAGAGCACCCCTGAAGGGGCCCGTGACTTTGTGGTGCCCAGCCGCCTGTATGCCGGCAAGTTCTATGCCCTACCCCAGAGTCCTCAGCTTTTCAAGCAGATCCTGATGGTCGGAGGCTTTGACAAGTACTTCCAGATCGCCCGCTGTTACCGTGACGAGGACGCCCGTGGGGATCGTCAGCTTGAGTTTACCCAGCTGGACCTGGAGATGAGCTTTGTGAAGCGTGACGATGTGCTCTCCCTTATGGAAGGGCTGTTCGGCCATGTGTTCAAAGAGGTCATGGATGTAGATCTCCCGCTAACATTCAGAAGGCTCACCTATGCAGACAGCCTGAATACCTATGGAAATGACAAGCCGGACCTCCGCTTCGACCTCCCCCTCTCCGATATGAATGAACTTGCCCAGAAGAGCAGCTTCGCAACCTTCAAGGATATTGTTGCTGCTGGAGGATATGTGAAAGCACTCTGCGCACCCAAGACTGAAGGGGTGGAGTTCAGCCGCAAGTTCATCACCGAGCTTGAGGATGCTGCCAAGATCTACGGGGCCAAGGGCCTTGCATGGATCAAGGTAGGAGCAGAGAACTCTCTTTCTGGTGGGGTAAGCAAGTTTTTCACAGGGCTTGAAGATGAACTGGTTTCCCAGATGGAGGCAAAGGAAGGGGATCTCATACTCTTTGTTGCCCATGAGAACTGGAAGCGTTGTTGTGCCAGCCTCAGTGCCGTACGATCGAAACTGGGCAAGGACCTCAACCTGATCCGCAAGAGCTTTGAATTCTGCTGGATCATCGACTTCCCCCTCTTTGAGTACAACGAGACAGGCGGCCACTGGGAGGCTGCACACCATATGTTCAGCATGCCTCAGAGCCAGTACCTTGAAACCCTGGAATCTGATCCAGGCAGCGTGAAGGGAGACCTCTACGACCTGGTACTCAATGGATACGAGGTAGCCAGCGGCTCAATTCGTATCCATGATGTGGAATTGCAAAAGCGTATTTTCCGTATCTGTAACTTCGATGACGAGACAGCAGAAGAGCGCTTTGGATTCCTGCTCAATGCATTCAGGTACGGAGCCCCCCCTCATGGCGGCATCGCCCCTGGTATCGACAGGATGCTTATGATCATGAGTGAGGAGACCTCAATCCATGAGGTAATCGCATTCCCGAAAAATACGGCGGGTATCAGTCCTATGGATGACTCCCCCTCGTTCCTTGACCAACAGCAGCTGGATGACCTGCATCTGATCATTGATTATCCCAAACCCAAGGAATGAGATACTCCAATTCATTCTACTCCAATCTGATCGAATAAGATCAAAGTAAATCAGAATGTAGTAGGTAAGCGTAGAAAAGGACCTGGTTCATAAGAACCAAGTCCTTTTTTACGCTAGTACCCTCGCACTGCTGCAGAGTAAGGTCTGCGGGCTCGCCCTGCCTCAGGGTGAATACCATACCCCAATACTTACCTCTTGATAGTGAAGAGGTGTTGAAGACGATCACAACAGAACCCACAATAAACATACCAAACTGTCTTGAGGAGTAAAGAGATAGAAGCATCAACACGCTTAATTCCGTAAGATTGCTACATCAATGTTGCAATCTCCCGGAAATGGACTATCCTAAACAGGAGAAACAGAGAAATGATAATTAGAAAACTTGAAAATATACGTACAGGACTTTTGCAAAGCATTAGCACACAAACCCGATGGGGATTACTTGCTTAGTTCCCTATAAGAACAGAGAGATGGCTCACCGCACAGTTTTTGGATGATTATTTATGTTATTTGCTTAGAAAACGCATTCTTTCTTGGTCAATATATTTGGCAAAACCCCTGACAAGCTCTATAGTTATTCCATGAAACAAAACACTTCCCTACATAAGGGGCTAACATGAGGGTGCTTGAACTAATATTGCTGGTCCTGACAACGGCCTTGGTTATCTGGGCCTTTTCCAGCGATAAGAAGCACAAAGGACTACAAAGCCTTGTGCTCACTCTTTCCAGCATTCTTTTCCTTGCTCATGGGATTGTTGAAGGATTGCGGCTTCAGATGGCCTGCGTCTACCTTGCCCTGCCTGTGCTGTGGCTCGTCTTCCTCTTCAGCAAGAAGAGTATTACCAAGAAAAACAAGAGCTTTCTGATTTCCCTATCTGGAGCCTGCTTGCTGGGAACCCTAGTAGCCCTGTACCTGTTCCCAGTAAACACCATGCCAGAACCCACAGGCCCCTACTCCATCGGGACTACAAGCTATGAACTGACCGAACAAGAAAGAACTGAACTGTACGGGTCAGAACCTGGTAAGGATCGACACATCAGATTCCAGGTCTGGTATCCTGCAGACAGCAACAAAGGTGGAAAACTGACCAAATGGCTCATTGATGGCAGAAAAGTAGCCTCAGGCATCCCGGTACTGTATAACCTTCCCGATTTTCTCCTCGACCATACCGCCTTGATCACATCCAATAGCTACAGCGACCTTGCGATCAGTGGCAAGGAACAGACCTACCCACTCGTTATTATCTCCCACGGATGGACAGGCTTTTCAAGCCTCCACTCTGACCTTGGAGAGATGCTAGCAAGCCATGGCTACATTGCAGTAAGCATCAATCACACCTATGGGGCTGCTGTAAGTGTCTTCGAAGATGGAGAGGTGGTATATGTGGATCAAGGGGCGCTTCCTGACAGAGCCGAGGTCGACGACTTCCACACCTACTCCCAAGCCTTGGTAGGCACCTTTGCCAACGATGCCCTTGAAGTGCTCGATTTCATGGAAACCAACGCCTTCTTTGCTGACAGGATAGACAAGGAAAAAGTCGGTGCCATGGGACATTCCACTGGCGGTGGCGGCTTGGTCAGCCTTGCCATACAGGATCCACGTATTAAGGCGGTGCTGGGTTTTGATGCCTGGGTTGAACCAATCAAAGCTGATATCCTTACCAAAGGCCTGGATATTCCAAGCGCTTTTCTCAGAAGCGAACAATGGGAGACAGGACCAAACAATATTTTTCTCAAGCAACTCTTTGACAACACGAGCGCACAACCCAGTATCTACCAAGTCCAGGGGGGCAAGCACCAGGATTTCTCCATGCTCTACATGTACCTGCCGATTACCAGGATCATCGGAGAAACTGGAAAGTTGGATCCTTTGGAAAATGCAGAGATCCAACAAAGCTTCGTCCTGACATTCTTTGATCACACCCTGAAAGAAAAGCCTGAAAACCTCCAAGGTTGGTTCACTAGCCATAGTGCAGTCTCAGAAGTGACAGAGTTCAGATAATACAGACCCCTATGTGGGTCTACACTTCCAGACAAGGCTGAGCAGATACTGCATGCTTACCCTTGGCTATTGATCGTCATGACATCCATTGGAATTGAGCTCAGATCTGATTCATATGGACTGAAAAAGTCTATAAGGTGCAAATAAAAATCCTCTCACACTTCTCTGAAAGGGATATGAGCATCTACACATCTACACCCGTGCAGAAAAACATCTGGCAATGGGAAAGTCTGGAAATGCCTGCACCACTTTATCAAGAGTCTCAAGCGTAGGGTTTCCGGTATTCTCTAACCTCACATAACTATTTCTATTGGTCAGGCCGATTATATGCTGGGCTTGTTCCTGGGTCAGTTTTTTCTGCAGTCTGAAATTTTTCATGATAATGGAAACAGCAATCCTGCTATCGACAGGAATAGCAACGATGGAATCATTTTCTTCAATAGACTCATCTGGAAGAGGAAATGTTACATTAGATCCTTGAGGTTCATCCAAGTAAAGATTCAATACGTCCTTCAGATATGCTGTAAGCTCTGCTAGGGTGTCACCTTGAGTCACACAACGAGGCAATTCAATCCCTTCAGCCCAATATCCACCATTCTCATCTTGATGTATCCTAAAATGATATTTCATATCAAACCTCCTTGAGCAATTTTGCCTCTAAGCCCTTTCCAAGATCTCTTGCACTATGCACAGGAATAGGTTGGGAACCTTTTCCTTTCTTATGCATAAGGACATGACTTCCTGTCTGTCTTATCTGGGTCCAACCGTGCTTCTTGTAGTATATAACCATTTCTTTCCCTGTCATTGGCATAGATAAACTCCCAAAGCACGTAGTAATACTATACACATATAAGTATATATTGTCAACTATATGTTAATTACTACTATAAGTTACTACTATAAGTTGACCGCACCTCTTTTTGATCGAAAACAGTAATTATGTAATGGGCATTACATTTCCTGCTCACCAGTATAAGAAGGGAACTATCAAAATTTGCTTCAAATATCTGTTATTATAATCCGGGAAGATCTTCAAGCTTTTAGGGAATGTTAATTGTTTTCCAACTTCAAACACAGCAGGAGAAGAATGATAAAGGAAAATCCGCTAGCGATCACCTTTCTCTTTATTCAATAAGTACTTGGGGAGGCACTTGTTATTTACTATATTTCATTTACCGAGCAACCGCTTTCTATCAATAATGAGCTGCATCTTGTGCAATTCCGTATCATTGACAACTACTTGTTGCAATTCTCTTAGCTTTGATTCTGCTTTCTCCAAATCAGTATCCATCAATGTATATATTTCTTCTATTATTTTCTCAACATCATCTGGTCTAGTATAGTCCATTTCCATGAAATCTTGATAAATCGACTCCGAATCTTTTCCATACGTGTTTTTCCCTTGTGTGATACGGATTGATCCAAAATCAGCCTGCAAGGAAAATACTTGGAAGGGTCTCACATGTGATAAAACGAATGGAGAATGTGTAGAAATATTGAATTGACAATTCTGAAATGTTTTTTTTAACTTTTCTACGATAGAAGATTGCCAAGAGGGATGCAGGTGAAGATCTACTTCATCAATAAATACAACTCCAGCCCCTTCCAAAGGATTAATTCTTTCAGGATTTGCTATAGCAAGTTTTCGGGCCAAATCACCAACCATAGCAAGAAGGCATTGCTCACCACCGGAGAGCTGTTCAATGCGAAAATCTCCAAAATCTTTTTTCGTAACCATCAAGCCTTGTGGGGATGTCCACTGAAAATGCAGATTGGAAAACTTGGAATAAAGGTATAAATAGCTTGTCTGACAGCATCCAGCTGTCTGTCTACAAATGCCTTTCCCTTCTCTAGCTTCTCTTTATTTTCCGCTCCTTCGTGATCTCTGAACCACTCATAAAACAGTTTATAGTCTGCATTCCAGATTTGGTCTTTTTCAAGAGCTGACAAGAGACCAAAAGAGTGGCGCTTTCTCGTTCGAGAAGGGAAAACAATCCCTGCCCTTGAGACAGGATACAAGCCAACTACAGGTACATTACAATGCTCCTTAGTCTCTTCGATTCTTACCTGCAATAATTTTGCATATTTGTTTAAATCAGAAAAATCACTTTTTGCTGTACTTGGACGCCCTTTCTTGACCCTATACAAGAACCAAGAAACAGTCGGATGTCCAGTTATATCACAGGTAATACATAGCTCTGCTGATGAGGTATTCACATTGATATCATGTAATTCAATAAGGCTACCATTAGTCGAAAGGCTTCCAATTCTTGCGGGTAACCACGAAAGGGCAATCATCATTGCATAAAGAATGCTTGATTTTCCTGAGCCATTCTCCCCAAAAAATACATTCATATGCGGATCAAGCCTGATGGTCTCCTTTTCTTGAAACCCTTTGTACCCAGAAATCGTAAATGAATCAATAACCATAGCTACCTCGCCTATGCATGATAGCATAGCATGAAAACAGCATAGAACAAACTATTTATCTTGAGACGAGATAACAAATTCCTTCACATCAAGTCTCTCCCCCCTCTGCAATCTTCGAGTACTTCTTCTGATACACAAACCTCATAAGGTGGGTATCCAACCAACCAATGGGCCTTACCGTCGGGTCCTCTAGGGCGAGCAGGGCTGCCTTGCAGTTCTTCTCCATGATCATGGCAACTGCCTCAGCATCAGATCGGGTTGTTGCCCAGCAAAGAGAGCCAACATCTTGTAACAGTAGGGCATTACTTTTCCTTTCCACCTTCCTGACTATGCTTGTCGGGTCAGTAACAGGCCCGATAACAACGACTTTTGTTCCTGCTATCTGGGCAAAGTCATCAAGATAGGAGGGAAGCTTCTCAAGTCTCCTGCTCACCTCAAGCACCGCAGGAGAGGTATGGAGCAGGACAGTCCTTTGCATTCCCTCGCCTGTCGCAAGCAACGAGGCAATCTTGGCAGCTCGCATAGGAGTTCGTCCCTGTGCCTCTTTTAGCTCCTGGGCTTGTCTTGTATCCCTCTCATATTCGGTGAGTACCACAGGAAAGGTCTCTACCCTTTCCCCATCCTCTTCCCCGAACAGAGAGACAAGCTTTGCAACATGAGCCCTACACTCCACCTCCAACTGTTGTGCTATCTCTAGGGTTTCCTTCTCATCGCTGCCAAAGCAAAGGGCTCCATGGTTGGCTAGCAGGACAGACGTGGCATTCTTGCTTGCGATGGCCGCACCTGTATTCCTTACCAGTGTCTTGGTTCCCGGCAGCCCATATCTGGCTGCGGGGATGGTCTCTCCAAGCAAGGCATTGCCTTGTTTGCTGACAGGAATATCCTTGCCAAGCAACCCAGCAAGAGAAGCCATCTCCTGATGTGTGTGGATCACACACCCTACATGCTTCTTCTGCCTGTAGACCTCCCTATGGAGCTTTTTCTCTGAAGAGGGTTTCATCCCCTTGGGATAACTCAGGTCTGCAAGGGCAACAAGGACCAGCTGGTCTTTGTTCAGGTGCTCATAGGGTTTTCCGCTGGGGGTAATGAGGAAATGATCCTCTCCTACCCTACAGCTGACGTTACCCCAAGTCCGGGCAACCAGTCCAAGCTTGACCAGCTGCTTGCTCGCCTCCATCACCGCATCTTTAGCCTGTTCCAGTTCCATAGCTGACTCCTCTAGACAATCTCGGCGACATGGTCAAATACCCTTGAGAAAGCTTGTAGGGCCTCATCAATCATCACCTCATCATAGGCGGCACTGGTATAAAGCCTGCTTCCTGCCAGGGTAACCACCCCCTCGGCCATATAGGCGGCTCCCATATACTCCATCTCCTTCTTTCGGATTGAAGTCTCCTTGATCACAGAAGGAATAGACCATGGCTTGTTCCAGTTGATGGAGAAGTGCATGGTTCCTACAGTCTCAAGGTGACAGATGGAACCTTGGTTGAAGGCAACAAAGGGAAGGTGTTTTTTCTCTATAAGTTTTTGCAGGCCGACAGTGAGACGGTCTCCCATGTCTCCGGCTTTCTCACACGCCTTATGCTTCTCGATGGCTTCAAGGGTATAGTAGCCAGCCACACAGCTTATCGGCGTGGCGGCCATCGTACCACCGACCAAGGCCCTGTGTATCCTGTCCCCAGTTTGGATTCCTGCAGCAAGGTAGCGCATGTACTCATCCTTACCCCCCAGCCCTCCGGCTCCGGGGTAGCCCCCGGCTATGACCTTGCCAAAGACTGTAAGGTCGGGTTTGACATCGAAATACCCCTGGGCTCCCGACATGCCGATCCTAAAGCCGGTCACCACCTCATCAAAGATCAAGAGGGCTCCGTATTCCTTGCAAAGCTCTTGAACTTGCCTGTTGAAATCCTTGGAAAGGGGACGGGTCCCACTCTCGGGCCCTACCGGCTCGATGAAGACAGCGGCAGTTCCTCCACTGAGCCTGTTCAGCCTCAACTGTCTTTTCAGGCTGGGTATGCTGTTGGGGAAAAACTCCTGGGTATGCCTAAACAGGAAGCTAGGCACCCCGTGTGCCTGGGTTCCCTTGGAACCAGGGACACGTATCCCATAGGCAAGCTGGTCACTCCAGCCATGATAGGCTCCGCCCATCTTGATGATATTCTTCTTCTTGGTTGCAAGCCTTGCCACCCTAATGGCGGCCATGCATGCCTCTGATCCTGAATTGAGCATCCTGAACTTATCTACACTCGGTACGCTTTCACAGATTTTTCTTGCCAGCTTGTATTCGTATTCGTGAAACAGTCCTGTCGAAGGGCCGCACTCCTCAAGCAGGGAGAGAACCTTCTCTCGTACTTCAGGAGGATTGGACCCTAGTACAGTGGGGCCTCCTGCCTGCAGGAAATCAAAGTACTTGTTCCCGTCGAGGTCATACAAATACGCACCTTCAGCCTTGGTTATTACCAGAGGAAAAGGGTGGTTGAAAGCGAGGTTATGCTGGACTCCTCCGGGAATTGAGTCCTTGGCCTCTGTTATCATAGCTTTTGACCTGCTGCATTTCTTGTCAAAATAACCCTCTTCATACTGTTTCAAGGCATCCCGTTTGATACTGTAAATGGGTTTTTGTATCAGATCATCCAATTGTGCTGTGACCTTATCTGCATCTGGGTAGTGTGTAATGGCGAATCCTGTACTCATATTTGACCTCCTAACGTGTGCCTTGTGGTGTATGTTCAGTAGTATTGATTACTCTGGTATTCATCGAGTTCCGATAGATAATAAAGCGATTGACACAAAATTCAGTGACAAGGTTGGTGACCATAGTCACCCCTAGAACCAGATACTCTGGCCACCCTATCCCGACCAGTACGTCACCGCCCCATGTCGATAACGGTGTAAATAGAACATAGTAAAGCCCCAGCTGGGTCATCGCCAGGGGGATGTTGTTTGCACTTTTGAAGGTAAAACGACGGTTGACGGTGAAGTTATAGATGACACTTGCAATGAGAGCCGTCAGGTAACTACCCCAGTAAGGTATGTGCAGCAGCTCCAACATGAAGGTGAAGACTATCACCTGTATGATGCCGGCAGAGATGGAGAAGAGCACAAACTTGGTAACCTGTGTAACATTCTCCTTACCTGACAGTTTTTCCTGTTCGGGTGCTTGCATGGCCCTCTCCTTATCCTTTGCTGTTAAGCTGTGAGAAATGTTGCCTGTTACTCTTGTACAGGCCTTTGAATATCGCATAATTTCTGTCGTATAACTTCTTTGCCTCTAGGTTCGGCTCATAGATTGTATTTGTAGCGATTGCTGTAACGGCTTGGTCGGCTGAAGCGAAGATGCCAAGGCCCAAGGCAGCTACAAGGGCAGCCCCCATGGCTCCTACATTTTGAGAATTCTCTATGGTCTCGATCCTACGCCCAAGTATGTCAGAGAGTATCTGGCAGGTAACAGGAGAAAGCGAGCCTCCTCCGACAAAGCGGATAGTCGGCGATGTCTGAATCTTCTTCTCCTGCACTTCCAAAAACCAACGCAGATGGAAGCAGACACCTTCGGTGACTGCCCTGATCAGATCAGTCTTGCCTGTATCGAGACCGATGTTGAAGAACATCCCCCTAGCCTTGCTGTCTTCAAAAGGACAGCGGTTCCCATGGAGCCAAGGGGTGAAGATGACTGCGTTTTCCCCTGGTCGTATGCTGCTGATCACCGAATCAAGATAGTCATACAAGTTCCTGATGACTGCCTCTGGAGAGTCAGTTACCATCGTCTTGTCCAGATATATGTTGATCTCATCGAGGGCGAGATGGTCACGCACCCACTCCAGACACTTGCCTGCTGTCTCCAGTTCGGAGAAGTAGGCAAACATCCCAGGCACTGCACTGACGATGGCAGCTGTCTTGGAAGCTGCATCGACCATGCTTTTGGAAACTACAGTAGAGACCCACCCCGATGTTCCCATGTAGATGTGGCAATCGCCAGGTTTTGTGGAACCCGCCCCGAACCCGATCACCGCAGCGTCCCCTCCACCTCCAAAGACAGGGGTTCCTTCAGCGAGGCCCAAGCGCTTTGCCGCTTTCTCAGTAACAGTGCCGACCTGGTCAGTAGAGTGCACTATCGTAGGGAGATGGGCCATGTTGACCTTCAGCATCCTACAGATGGAAGGACTCCATTGGCGCCTCTTCACATCCATCAGCAGGGTGGCAAAGGCAGAGTCCTCAGTCATGATCAACGATCCGGTCATCTGGGCTATCAGATACTCCTTGACGTCGAGCCACTTGTGGATGCGGGAGAATATTTCAGGTTCATGGTTTCGCACCCAATGGTATTTCCAGACGGGATCCTTCACACTTGCAGCCACTGCCCCTGTAATGGCTAGGGAACGAACCAGCTTGAAGGCATTGGCTCCTGCAATCTGCGGGCCATGGGCAAGCCCTTGCTTGAGCTCTTTTGTTGCGCGTTGGTCGAGATAGCTGAAGGCATTGCGTAACGCCGTCCCTTGCTCGTCTACAAGGACCAGGCCCTGCATCTGAGAACAGAAGGAGATTCCTGCTATTGTTGCAGGATCGACAGAGGACTCTGAAAGCACCTCCTTGGTGCTCTTCTCCATTGCAGAGAGCCAATCGAGTGGATCCTGTTCAGCTCCACCGTCCTCAGTTATATATAGGGGATAGCCACACAGCTCAGAGGCAACCAGAACCAGGGTTTCCTGGACGGCAAACAGGCAGGTCTTCACCCCAGTGGTACCCACATCATAGGAGAGAAGATAGGCTGCTTTGTTCATGAAAGACCTCCTGTCATACAAGCAATGCAGATTGGATGAAGGCCACCATCTGGCGAGCTACCCTTTCATCCTCTTGTAGTATGCTCTCTCCTGCATAGGTCTTGAAGCGTTGGATATAGTACCCGTTCACATAGGAGAACTGCAGGGACATGAACAGGTTATCTACAAAGAAGGAGCCGAGGCGGGGATCAATGTCCTTTCGGACTTCCCCCCGCTGTTGGCCCTCTTTCAATAGCTTTGCATAGGCATCAGAAGAGATGCTCTCTATCTCAAGGGAGAGGCGTTGAACCAACTCAGCATTTCCCACAGAGGTCATCTCACCATAGAGCTTGATGAGGCTCTGATGTTCCCTACTTGTGCTCTGGATCACCCTGATAATGGCATATAACTTCTCGAGGAGGCTCTGGTCACTGGATATGATGGGTTCGAGGGTCTTGGCAAGGAAGGTTGAACCTTCATGCACTGCCATGAGGAAGAGATCTTCCTTGGATGTGAAGTACTTGTAGAGGGAGCCGACGCTGATACCCGCTTTCTCTGCAATGATGTTGATGTTTGCCTTCTCATACCCGTTATTGGCAAACTCCTCTGTTGCAGTTGCCAGGATAAGCTGCTGCTTCCCCTCTGGCAGGCGGTCAAAGGTCTTTTTGGTAAATTTCGGTCTGTCCTCTTCCATCACATAAACCCTTCCCATGCTGTATCACCAGGTAAGTGAGTGCTCACTCACCTAGGATTATACCATGGGAAGGGTAAAACACAAGGGAAATATATGGGGATAGTTCTTTGCACTTCCGGCCTTTGCTTGACAAAGCAATGGCCAACGAGTACGGTAAATCTACTCTGAGCAGAGACTCTAGCACCTAAGAGAGGGAACACGGTGGATCAGAATAAGAATCATAAGCTGGCAATGAACATCTCCAGGACCAACATCTTCATGAATGCCTTCCTCTCTCTATCAAAACTTGCCATAGGTGTCTTTGCCCACTCAAATGCCATGATAAACGATGGCATCAACAACGCCAGTGATGTCGTGGGCTCTGTCATTGTTGCAGTTGGAGTATCACAAGGAGCCAAGGATTCGGACAAGCACCACCAGTACGGCCATGAAAGGCTTGAATGCGTCGCTTCCATCCTGGTATCAGGTATCGTCATGGCCCTTGGTGTCGGACTGTTCTTTGATGGGATTGGAAAGATCTACAACGGGTCATACCAAAACCTCCCGATGCCTGGAGTGGCAGCGGTAATAGCTGCCATAGCCTCCATCATAATCAAGGAGATCATGTTCCTCTATACAAGAAGCGCTGCCAAAAAGACAGGCTCATCAGCCCTGATGGCCTCTGCCTGGGATTCGCAAAGCGATGTCCTGGCAACCACCGGCGGCCTCATCGGTATAGTGGCATCAAGGCTGGGAGTTCCTGTAGCTGATTCAATCGCAGCCATTGTCATTGCAATGTTCATTTTCAAGGTCGGACTCGATATCTTCAAGGATGGGATGTACAAGATGGTAGACCATGCCTGTCCTGATGAAGAGGTCAAGAAAATCCGCAAGGTAGCAGAAGAGCAGACAGGGGTGATGAGCGTCGATGTCCTGCAGACACGCATGTTCGGATCCAGGGCCTATGTTGATGTGGAGATATCGGCAGAGGGGACTCAAAGCCTCATCCAGGCCCATGCCATCGCAGAGAGGGTGCACCATGCCATTGAGATCAACTTCCCCCAGGTAAAGCACTGTATGGTACATGTGAACCCCTACAGGGAAGTCTCCTCTGGAAAGAAATGATATTTACTACTATAGTATAGGGTACAAAGGAGTCAACTATGAGCAAAAAACATATACGTGCCGATTTTGTACCAGATCACTACCAGTTTACCACCGATAAGGGAGCAACCTATGAGATAGGGGCGACCGCCCCCTATGACTATCTCCTGGGAGCCCTTTCAGGTTGCCTTTTCGCCACCTTTGTCGATTTGGCTGTAAAGATGAAAGTATCCTGGGAGCATGTCTCCCTGGAAGTCGACGGAACCAAGCGTGAGGAGAGTCCCACAACCCTCGAACAATGCACAGTAGCCGCCATTGCAACCGGGGTCGACAATGAGAAGAAGTTCCTCAAGGCCTTTGAAACTGCAACCAGGTACTGTTCCATCTACCAGACCATCTCCAAAGTAAGTGAGATGCATTGGTCAGTGGACTTCCAATAGGAGAGGCGATGAGTAGGCAATACACAAACACCCAGCTGTTTGAAGCATTTGAAGAAGCTCTGGAATACCTCATCGAGGATGATGCACAGCTCTTCACTTGGCCAAAAGCCAAAGTGAGTATTGCCCACACCTTCGCCTCACATCTGCATAGGACACTGTGCAAGGTCCTCGGCCTCTCCTTGGATACCAGCAGCAAGAGCTACCTCTCCCTTCCCCAGAACATGAAGGTCGACCTTTTTGCCCTTGCCCAGGAAAGCAAGGCAGACATCCTCCTTCATGACAGGGCGAAAAACCGGCCTCTGGCCATCCTGTTCAATCAGGACTACCTGAGTAAGCAACAGATTGAAGTCCTGCACAAACTGGAGAAGGAAGGTTGCTCCCTTGTGTTGGGAGTAGCCTTCCTGAGCCAGAAAGAGTACATCCTCATCTATCGTGCAAATGGGGAGAAGCTCGACTACTACCACTTCAGCAGGACCGCCCATACCTCGTCACTGCTCAAGCAGCGTGAGCTCGCTGGCAGGGAAAATCCCTTACAGCTCTCTCTAGATATCCAGAACAAGAAGAAACGTAAGAAGCAACAGGCAAAGCCTGTTGGGGTACCATCACCTATTTCAGAGGATCAATAACCCTGCTCCTCCCTGTCATCTTATTCATACCACGCTTATGAGCATCCTCACACCCGTTCCAAGGCTTATCCATATTTTCTGACTTGTACTTTTGGGTCATCCAGTAGACATCCTTGGCTATACGGTCCAGGTTGGCCAGCTCCAACTGGGTAAGGGAGCGGACAAACTCGGGCAAGAGTAAGGAAGATAGAGCTTCCTTGGACTGCTTGAGCAACCCTTGGAAATGATGGATGCAGAACCCCTTGCTTTCTGACAGGGCTTCCCGAAACTCAGGGTCCTCACCCCACAGGTAGGCTGTGGTGTAGTAGTAGCGCAAGAGGCGGTCCTGCATCGAAGTACAGACAAGACACCCCGCCTCACGTTTTTCCAAGTCGTCACTGAAGTGTTCGATGGCCTTCTTGGCCAATTTTGGATTCTTTGCACCCAACAGCTCATTGAAAGAGCGCTCAAACTTCTCACGGCTCCTGGCCAGGTAGGTATCTGTCATCAGGGCAACACCCTGGCTCTTGTTGGCGGCAACCAACATCTGGGAGTGCTTGTAGCAGAATCCATGTTCATTGACCCGTACCCGAGTCTCAGGGTTCATGACTGAACTGCCCAGGTAGAAGGCGATGGCATCATGCTGTGCCTGAGCCATAAGATCACAGATATAGCACTCGCTGTTGCTTTTTACTCCGTCCCAGACGGGGATGGTTTCCAATTGAATTTTCATAGTGCTGATTGTAGCATGGATGGGATGCATAGCAACAGGAAACAAGAGCAAGGAAGCATCACCCTCCTTGCCCTAGCTGTACGGTCTGAAGAAATTTCCGCTCAAAGCACTATCGGTCAGCCTTACGTACCACCAACCCAAGGAAAAACAGCAAAACCCCTCCTACCAGGAAGAGGATCGGCATCAGTTTCATCTCGGAGAACGTGAAGCCTATGATATTCTGTAGTGTCGAAGAGTCGATGGGGAGGGACTCAAAGTCAGCTCCTGAATAGTTCTCGATAGTTTTCAAATTTGACATGAAGCTGATTAGGCCGAGGAAAAGCCCCCCTGTCAAAGCAGCACTCAGACCAAACCATTGCAAACCTCCACCAATTTTCCAGAAAAGCAAGCAGAGCACAAAGAATACAATGATGACGAGCCAGACAAGGATACCAAACAAAGAATCCATAGTTCCAAGGTACCCTAAGACCATCTCAAAGGTTCCAGGAGCACTCTCATCTACCAGGTCGGCTAGTACCAATGATTCGGGAAGTCCCAATTTGCCTACTATCTGTTGTGCTATAACAGGGATGTAGGCACGTGGAGCTCCAAACATCGCAAACAGTTCTGCATCAGAGAGCTTCTCCAGACCAGAGGCGATATTTTTTTCAATCTCAGAGAGTTTGCCCTTGAGATCTATGACCGCGGTGAGGGAGGCCTTCTCAGCATTGAGCATGCCCACAACATCAGATGTGACCATCAGAGCCTGTTCCTCGATCCAAGCCTCATCCAGGGCATCAATTATTGCTGTTGAGATGAGTGCCACCTGTTTGTCCACTGCAGCTTTCTCCTTGGCATCGGCTACAGGGGAGCCTCCGGTCAGGCCTTCACGTACGATGGGAGGAATCATATCTCCAAGCGCTTTATGAGCTGTAGCGGCAATTTCATACTCACCTACGACTGTGTTGTAGTACTGCTGATCCAACAACGTCTTGCTGATGCCTCGATACATCATGAATCCCATTCCATACACGACGAATACAATCGTGAGCAAAGTCAGAACAATGATCTTGAGTGTTTTCACAAGTTTCTCCTTCTAGACAGTGTGTACATTCATTCTATCAATAGAATAATGCATGCCGGATCGAGTATGTCCATCCGTTCCATTACATGGTGAAGGGATGAGGGCCACAAGTCAAGAAAAAATATTCTAGAGGAGTTTGGAGGTTTTGAATAAGGTAGTTTGACCGTCTTTCCTCTATCTTTTACCTCCAGGATGGAAGCTGTAGTGAATCCTTCCTTCATATTTACTGTAGTATCTTCAAGGGAGTCATACCATATAGAATCTGCTCAAGGTTGGTATTCTTCCAATCTTTGTATTCGACAGACAAAAAGCTAGGCCAGAGGAACATGCATGATCCTCTGGCCTAGCATTTGTTTGTGCTTAGCATTTCAGCGTTCTAGCATTCAGCACTTAAGCTCTGTTGCTGTACAGCAAAGGAGCGTCGGAGTATCTTCTCAGATCTCCAATCGCCTATGTTTGTAGTGCCTCACAGACCTATCGCTTTGAAAGAGCCTCAGCCTTCTGTTCGATATTCTCAGCAGTAAAGCCGAATACCTTAGCCAGGTAATCGAGCTTTCCGACCTCACCGAACTGCTCTCCTACAGAGACGAAATCCATGGGGACGGGATTTTCCTTAACCAGGAACCCGGCTATGGCCTCGCCTACTCCACCAGCATAGCGTCCGTTCTCACATACGAGGACACGCCTACAGCGCTTGGCAACCTTGGTGATGAGCTCGTAGTCAAGAGGTCTTATGGTATGCAGGTCAACCAAAGTGGCTTTGATGCCTTTCTTGGCAAGAGCCTGTACTGCCTTCTCCGCTGCATTGACCATGACCTCTCCTGTTGCAATGATAGCCACATCCTCGCCCTGGGAGAGCTCAATGCCTTTGCCAAGTTCAATCTTGGTGCCAACGGGATAACGATGGCTCGCGCCTTTTCTAGCAGCACGGGTGTAGGAGCTCTTGTTCAGGTCATAGGCCTGTCTCATAAGCTCGTACAGACTCTGTGCGTCACTCGGGTCAATGATGGTGACTCCGGGGATCTGCCGGATGAGGGCGATGTCCTCAAAAGGCATGTGGGTTCCACCGTTGAGCTGGGCGGTGATGCCAGGGTCGCTGCCGATTACATGGACTACCTGCCCGGTATATCCTACTGAAAGAAAGAACTGGTCATATGCCCTTCTGGTAGCAAAGCAACCGAATGTATGGGCATAGGGAACCAGTCCCATGGAGGCGAGGCCTGCAGCCACGCCGATCATGTTGGCCTCAGCGATTCCACAGTTGAAGAAATTATCAGGATGGATGCTGCAAAAGGAGGTGGAACCGATGCAACTAGAAAGGTCCGCATCAAGCATGACCACTTCGGGATGCTCGTTTGCCAGGTCGTTGACAGCTGCCATGACGGCGTCTCTCATATTGTCAATAGTAGTGGTATCTCTCATATCTTTCCTCCTTCACGGGCATAGAGGTCTTCTATTGCCTTGGTGGCAACCTTCGAATCGAATGCCATGCTATGGTTGGCAGTAGTAGTTTCACCTGGGATGAAACCATAGGATTTCACCGTATCCATGATGATCATGCTGGGACGGTCAAGGACACCCTTTGCGATCTGGACAGCTCGGTCGATCTGATTGAAGTCATGTCCGTTGATACGCTGCACATGCCAGTTGAACCCGAGCCAACGGGTATCTATGTTCTCCATATTAACGATATCGGAGGTATAGCCGTCAAGCTGGAGACGGTTGAAGTCTGTGAAGGCTATCAGGTTGCCAAGCTTCCACTGTGCAGCAGTTGCCGCCCCTTCCCATATCTGGCCTTCCTGGCTCTCACCATCGCCGATTACGACAAAGGTGTTCGCTTCTATCTTGCGGATCTTCTGACCCAAGGCAATACCGATTGCTGCACTGAAACCCTGGCCAAGGGAGCCGCCGGTGAAGTCTACTCCAACGGTCTTGTTCATGTCACAGTGGCTAGGGAGGTTGGTTCCGCCCTGGTTGAGTGTCTTCAGCTCCTCAAGAGGAAAGTAGCCTTTGGTTGCGAGCGTTGCATAGACAGCAGGACCTGCATGACCTTTAGAACAGACAAAACGGTCACGATCTTCTTTCTTGGGATCGGAAGGGTCAATTCTCATCTCGTGGTAGTAAAGGTAGGTAAGCATCTCCACAATAGACATGCTCCCTCCAATATGGCCTGATCCGAAATTGCCGATCTCTTCGATGGTGAGTTTCCGAATCTCCAAAGCTACCTGCTTCAGTTTTTTTACATCAAGCATTGCTTTCTCCTTTTATTTGTTTCCATATTTCATACGCATCAGCTGTTCACATCGCGCATCATCCAATGTAGAGACATCATAGCCACGACTTGCCATCTGGATCGCTATGGTGGTCATCTGGGCCGCCCGTTCGAGCAGTTCCATCTTATCGAAGGCTTCGAGTAACGTTTTTCCCAAGGCCACGGCCCCATGGTTCTCCAATAGGAGCACCGTATGGTCGAAAGCTTTTATGGCAACCTGCTCTGCGAGGTTGACCGTTCCCATCAGGCGGTAGGGAACCATTTCAGGCTTTTCTAGAATAAAGTAGGACTCTGCTATCATGGTAGTGTCAATGGCACACTTGCCGTCTTTGGTGATGGCGGTGAAAGCTGAGGTATAGGTAGGATGTGCGTGTACGATGGCACGACAGTCAGGCCTTGCTATCAGAGAAAGACGGTGCATCTCCGTCTCGATGCTCAGGGGCAAATCCGGTGTCAGGTTCTTTCCTTCCATGGTCACTACCGCGATCTCCTTAGAGGTGAGAAGGCCCTTGTCCAAGGCCGAAGGGGTGATACAGAACAGCTCCTCGCTTATGCGCAAGCTGATGTTTCCACCGCTGGCAGTGGTGAGCTGGCGGTCATACAGGCGGGTCATGAACGCGGCAACTTGAGTGCGTTCCTTCTCATATTGGCTGATATTCATAGTATGGCGAGTATAGCATGCATCGGGGCAACTGTTAAAGCTTCCATGGATATATACCTTGAGGAGGAAAGGCTGTTTTGTTACAATGGGCCCTGTTCAAGCAATAGAGGAGACAGTAAGTATATGCGCATGTCCAATGTATTTTCCAGAACCCTTCGTGAGGCACCAAACGGTGCAGACAGCAAGGGGTATGAATATCTGCTTCGTGCAGGATTTATCCGGCAGATGGGTGCCGGAATCTTCTCGTTGCTACCTTTCGGGTTCAGTGCGACCAGGAAGATCAGCCAGATCATCCGCGAAGAGATGGATGCTATCGGGGCCCAGGAGCTACTGATGCCCTTGGTTAACACCGCTGACATCTGGAAAGAGACCGGTCGTTTCTACAGCATCGACAAGGAGATGAGCCGCTTCATCGACCGAAGCGGCCGCGACATGGTCCTTGCCATGACACACGAGGAAGCGGTAACCGATATCGCACGAGGCGAGATCGACAGCTACAAGCGCCTTCCCCAGCTTGTCTACCAGATCCAGACCAAATGGAGGGATGACCCCCGCCCCCGTGCAGGTCTCATCAGGGTGCGCGAGTTCACCATGAAGGACAGCTACTCCTTTGACCGCGATCAGGAAGGGCTCGATATCCAGTATGCCAAGCACTACACATCCTATTTCAGGATCTTCAGCCGTTGCGCCCTTCCTACCATAGTAGTAAGTGCCGACAGTGGCATGATGGGAGGCAAGGTTAGCCATGAGTATATGTATCTCTCCTCCATCGGTGAGGATACCATCATCACCTGCGCAAAGTGTGGCTACACAGCCAACCGCCAGATAGCGACCTTCAAGAAGAACTATTACCAGCAAGAGGCAAAGCCCCTTGAAAAGATGCTTACCCCCGAATGCAAGACCATCGAAGACCTTGCCCTGTTCCTCAAGATTGAGAAAACCCAGACGGCGAAGGCTGTCTTTATGGTAGGCACCTTCATCGATGACGAGAACGGTGAAGAGGAAGAAAAACTCATTGTCGGCGTCATCCGCGGGGATTTGGATGTTGAGGAAAATAAGTTGCAGAACGCGGCTAAGGCCAATGCCCTTAGGCCAGCTCACCCAGAGGAGATCGTGGCAAAGAAGATGATCCCAGGCTACGGATCGCCAATCGGTGCATCTGAAGATGTCCTGGTAATCGTTGATGATTCGGTTGCAAAGAGCAACAATCTCGTCGCCGGTGCAAACGAAGAGGGATATCACCTGCTCAACACCAACTTTGGACGTGACTACACAGGCGTTGTAGCAGATCTTGCAAGTGCCACCTCGGGAAAGCCCTGTCCGAACTGCAGTAGCGCCCTCACCTCTTCCAAAGGGGTGGAAGTCGGCAACATATTCCAGTTGGGAACCCGCTACAGCGAGGCCATGAACTGCTACTACCAGGATGAGGGGGGAGTCAGGAAGCCTGTTATCATGGGATCCTATGGCATTGGAGTCGGAAGGCTTCTTGCCTGCCTTGCCGAGGAGTATGCCGACGAGCAGGGTCTTGCCCTGCCCATAACCGTAGCTCCCTACCAGATCCATCTGGTGAGCTTGGTAAAGGATGCCGAAGTGGTGGAAGGGATCTATAAGGATCTTACCGCAAACGGTATTGAGGTGCTCTATGATGACCGCAAGGAGTCTGCCGGAGTGAAGTTTGCTGATGCAGACCTCATCGGACTTCCCATCCGCATCACAGTGGGTAACCGCTCATTGAAAGAAGGAAAGGTCGAGGTAAAGCTGAGAAGCAATCTGGATGAGACACTTTCCTATGACCTGAAGGGTATTGCTTCTGAGATGAAGGCCCTGATACAGAGCCTCACCGATTCCATCAATGAGAAGATTGTTGAGCCCGAGTGGGACAAAGATGCCAAATAACAAGGGGTTTTTCAGCTTGTAGAAAGCAAGAGGAAACGAGAGAAAAAACTGAAAGGGGAAGGGGATTCGATTGAATCCCCCTTCTTATCTCTTTTAATTGTGTCATGCATTTTCTACCATCATAGCTCCACCTACTTGGTATCCCTTATCAAAAAGTCGCTACCCTATCAGTGTGCACCCATCTTCTTCAGCTGGGTTACGATGTAGGTGCGCTTGGCGGCCTTGGCATACTCGAGTACCGAGTGGCCTTGGTAGTCACGTGCATTGATGTCAGCCCCTGCCTTGAGCAACTCAGAAATAACGCGGGTCTCTTCATTGGAATTCACTGCAAGGATCAGGGCTGTCTCGCCAAGATAGTTTCTTGCATTGAGGTCGGCTCCTGCTTCCAGAAGAGTTGCGATCACTTTCGGACTCGTGCTCTTGTTGGCGGCGAGATGCAAGGCGTTGGAGCGGTACTTTGGCTCAGCTTCCTGAATGTCTGCACCAGCTTCAAGCAATGCCTTGAGGACATTCACTGAAGGGTTGTACTGGGCTGCAAGCATGATAGGGGTGAGACCCCACTCATTCTGAGCGTGGATGTCAGCACCTTCTGAGAGAAGGTTCTTGATCTCCTTGACTTTTGTTGCTGTTATAGCGGCACTAAGCAGCTTCTTGTTCAGACTTTCAATATTTTTAGCCATAGTAAAAAATCTCCTTACTCATTAGTTCAATTGCCTTTATCTGCTTGTATTATCTCAAGTATCGCCCTTATTGTACAGAGCAGGGCAGTTTAGTTGACAATTAACAAGGATTTGTACAGAAAATGTATGCTTTTCAATTTGCTTAGCAATACAGGTTTGTTGTATGATGAAGCTATGTTGACAAAAGAAATTATCCAGCAAGTACCAAAAGTCGAGTTGCACGATCATCTTGACGGAGGACTGAGGATCAAGACCATCCTGGAATTGGCAAAAAAGTACGATGTTTCCCTCCCTTCTGAAGACGAGCAGGAACTACAATCATGGTTTGTACGGGGATGCAAACAGAAAAGCCTTTCGCTGTACCTAGAAACATTTGCAGTGACCACGAGTGTCATGCAGAGCCGGGAAGCACTCGAGCGTGTCGCCTTTGAGGCTGTGGAGGATCTTGTCAAAGAGAATGTCTGCTATGCTGAGATTCGCTTTGCCCCCAATCTGCACCTTGAAAAGGGACTTACCCCCAAAGACGCCGTCCAGGCTGTCCTCGATGGCCTGGATCGTGGAAGGAAAAAGACCGGCATGCCATCAGGGCTCATACTCTGTGCGATGCGCAACCAGAGTCCGGCCCTCTCCCTTGCAACTGCTGAACTTGCAGTCGCATTCTGTGACCGGGGGGTTGTAGGATTCGATCTGGCAGGTGATGAGAGCGGCTATCCACCGAAGAAACACCTCCAAGCCTTCCAGTACATCCGTAACAAGAACTTCAACATCACCATCCATGCAGGTGAGGCCTTTGGCGTAGAGTCCATCTGGCAAGCCATCCAGCTCTGCGGAGCCCATAGGATAGGGCATGGCACCCGCCTCATTGAGGATATGACACTCGAAGGCAATCATATCGAGGAGACCGGATCCTTGGCAAACTTTATCCGAGACAGACGCATTCCCATGGAGATGTGCCTTACCAGCAATGTCGGCACTGGAGTTGCAACCGATTATGCACACCACCCCTTCCCCATTTTCTTCCGCAACCAGTTTAGGGTATTCCTCTGCACCGACAACCGCCTGATGAGTGACACCACCCTCACTCGCGAGATGGAGATTGCTGTCGAGTACTACAACCTGACCCTGCGGGATTTGGAGAAAGTAACCATCAATGCTATGAAGTCAGCCTTCATACACCATGACCAGAAGCTTGAGATCATATATACAATGATCAAGAAAGGGTATCAGGAAGTCCGTGCACAGTACGGTATCCTGGACTAGCGTGTACGCCTGAAGACATCTATCGGATTGATCTTCATTCTGATCCTGCAATAGAGGAATGCAAACAGCAACCCACTTAGGTGGGTCAGGTGCGCTACGTTGCCGCCTCTGCTGAAAACCTGGCTATAGAGCTCGATACCTGTATAGATAATGACCAGGGTGGGTGCGCGCAAAGGTATGAGTCCGAAGACAAAAATCCTTGCAAAGGGATAGAATACGGCAAACATCAGCAACACCCCGTATATGGCCCCTGAAGCCCCTACGAGAATGACGTTTGTTCCTGCCAACAGATAGCTGATAAAGCTTATGATACCGCTGAACAGTCCTGCCAGGAGATAGAAGAGAAGGAACTCCCTGCTGCCGACACGCTGCTCGACCATCGTGCCGAACAGATAGAGGCTTATCATGTTGAACAGCAGATGGGAGAATCCCCCATGGACAAACATGTAGGTAAAAGGTTGCCAGATGAACCCACCCAATACAAAGGAAGGGATCATGGCAAGATAGTAGGCACTACGGGGATAGACCACACTGGTAAGCAGGTATACCAAGGCATTGATGATTACCAGCTTGAGGGTCACATTCGTATAGGAGTTATTCTTAAATCTCCGGTTGAGGATATTTTTCTTATTCATGCACATAAAATATAGAGCAAATGAGGCTTCGTCAATTGTGTAAGAACTGCGCAAATACATTAGGTGTGAATTTTTTACACAGCAAAACAGATTACAACCTGTAATAGGAAGCTTCAGAGCCATATTAAAGTTGGCACGCTCCTTGCATGTATATTTGTACAGAGCAACAGTTTTTTTCATACTCCTCCTTTTACAACGACAGGGTGCCTAGAAGATATCCCAATCCACTTCAGGCACCCTACTTTTGTCTAGGCAGTTCTTCGAAAAGGCAGTCTCAAATAAAGAATAAAGAATGAAAGGTATCAATACCCCAGGGCAAGCCCTGGAAAGAGGAGGCGTCGCCTTTTTTCCCCCTAAGGGACGGGGTATCTCACCTTGCTTTCCCGACACTCGCTCGGTAATGGAACCATGGTAATGCTTTTGCTACTCTCGCTTCGTTGGGGAATCAAGGCTCAGTGGGGATAGCGAATATTCACCCATGACAAGGTGTTTCTCTGTTTAAAATAAATCACACACAAAACCCATGACTCTTTTTGGTTTCGCTCATCCCTAATAATTGATACAATGCACCAATAGCAAAGAGAACCCTGGCTTTTTCAAAAATAGATGGGAAGTCCATAGATAAGGAAAGCAGATGAGCTTCTACACACTCTTCCATCCCCCTGTGTTTCAAGGAAGAAAGACAAGGCAGAACTATTTTGAAGGCTGGTACTTCAAGATGGCCATACAGGACGAGGTCATTGCCCTGATCCCTGGCATCTCCATGGGATCTGACCGTCACGCATTCATCCAGGTCATCAGCAGCAAGGAGGGGAGAAGCTGGTATGTCCGCTTCCCTTATGAGGCTTTCGCCGCTGAGAAAAAGAAGTTCTCCGTGTCCATAGGGGACAATCACTTCTCTATCGAGGGTATCTCTATAGATCTCAGCTTTGAGGACCTCTGCCTCACAGCTGAGGTGCAAAATGTTTCTTCCACTCCATTCCCGGTGACCCTTACTTCCCCTGGTATCATGGGGTGGTATGCCTATGTCCCCTTTATGGAGTGTTTCCATGGGGTGGTATCAACCCATCATACCCTGAAGGGTTCTGTAGAGCTCAATGGAGCGAAAACTGATTTCACTGGCGGAACAGGCTACATTGAAAAGGATTGGGGAGCCTCCTTCCCTTCCGCCTGGATCTGGATACAGGGCAACTGCTTTCCCTCTGCTAAAAGCTCCTGCATGCTCTCTGTAGCTAATATTCCCTTCTTAGGCATGAAGTTCCAGGGGTTTCTGGGGTTCCTGCAGATAGAGGGTAAGCTCATCAGGTTCGGCACCTATACAGGAGCAAAGATTATCAAGCTGGAGCAGGACAGCACCCATGCCACCATCACCATCCGTCAAAGGAAGTATCTCATCACCTTTGAAGCCACCCTTGGCCCGGCTTCTCATCTGAGTGCACCACGCCAAGGCAATATGGATCGCCTTATCCTGGAAAGCATCATGGGAACTGTTGAGGTGAGCCTTGCAAAGAAGGATGGTACCCTCCTGTTCCAGGAAACCAGCAACCTGGCTGGGATTGAGTTGTCAGAGGCTACTGAGCTCCTCACAACCTGACAGGGAACAAGGTGTGAAGAAAGGGAAGAGTGTTACTTTTTTGCACAGAGTGTTTTGGCGTATTCAGCGACAGACTCTTGCTCGAAGCAATATATGCTTACTTGTAGGTCTGAATTGATAAGTTGGCACGGCTATTGCATATTGATTGATGAATAGAGCAACAGTTTTTTCAAACCTCCTTAAAGTGTGATTTCTTAGGTGCCAGCGAACCTCTCTCCCCACCCCATAATAATTCGCTGGCACCTTCTCTTTGCCCTTCCGAGTCATTCATTTTTTTGCTATAGTCTTATACATGGCAACTAGCAGACGAGATCGTGCAGACTCCTATACCAAACGTGCACATAAAGAGGGCTACCCAGCCCGTTCAGTCTATAAGCTGGAAGAGATCCAGAAAGCCTTGAGGATCGTAAAGCCCGGGGACAACGTGCTCGATGTCGGAGCCGCTCCAGGGTCGTGGACCCTCTATACCCACAAGGAACTGCTGAAAGGAAAGGGTAGGATCATAGCTGTTGACCTCAACCCGCTAAACCTCGATCCAGTGCCTCCTACCGTAACAGCTTTTGTAGGCGATGCATTCAGCAAGGAGATACGATCCTTGCTGGTTGATAACGGTCCGTATGACGCCATCATCAGTGATGTCGCCCCTATGACGATGGGAAATCGTGCAGTCGATACAACCCGTAGCGAATACCTTGCCGAACAGGTGGTCTTCCTTGCCAAGCAGCATCTGAAGGAACATGGGAATCTGGTAGTGAAGATATTCCAGGGGGGAGGAGAGGTTGCCATCATCAAGGAGATGCGCACCTTCTTTACCAAGGTGAAGCCCTTCAAGCCCAAGGCCTGCAGGGATGACTCCTTTGAGATCTATCTGATAGGTTTGGATAAGAAGAGGGTGTAGTGTATAAAGCCTACGCTTTTTTCTTTGCCTGTTTTGCCTTTCTTGCCTTAGCGAGGTTCTGTGCAGCCGCACTGCTTTCGACGAGTTCCAGCACGAGCATAAAACAAGACTCAGCCTTTTCGGCATCATGGAACTCATCCAGATAGAGTGATCCTAGATTGTTCAGGGCTTCCACATGGGTAGGATCGTCCTTGACCACACTCAGATACAGATCCAAGGCTTGCTCAGGCTTTGTAGCGAAGAGCAGTCTTGCCTGTTCCACTTTTTCCTGGTTCACCAAGACCTGTTGGTAGCGATTCTCATCACCAAGAATCTCTATTCGCCTTAAGATGAGTTTTGATTCCTTTTCATTGGGATTATCAGCAATGGCGGCTGTATACCACCGTATTGCATCAAGACGCTTGCCATGCATGTATTGAATATCGCCAAGCATCCTACAGAGGCGAATGCTCTCCCCATAGGTATCAACACAGGAGAGCAGGGTATCATATGCATCTTGCTTACGGTCCTGACCCAGATAGACAAGGGCAAGGTTGTACTGGAGCCCCATTGAAGTGCCCTTGTGTGATATCTGCTTGAGAAGGAAGCGTTCGGCCTCTTCCCATTTGTTCTGCACCATGGCGTTCAGTGTTCTTCTCTGATAGTACCAACCAATTGGATCCATACCCCTACTCCTTGTATGAGAATATGGTGCCGGCAGAAACTTGCCGACACCATAGAGACAATCATAGCATCTGCTACAGGAAGAAGACACCCAGTATCATCACGATAGTGATGGTGGTTATCCCCTGTACCAAGGTAACACCGGTCTGAGTCTTGTATGCTGTTGCGGTATTCATGTCGGAGAACTGTGATACTACCCAGAAGTAGCTGTCATTTGCATGGGATACAGTCATCGAACCTGCACCAATCGCCAAGAGGGTAAGAACTTTTGCCATCTCGCTGGTCCAGCCAAGTTGTCCCATCAGAGGGGCCATCATAGCTGATGTCACGATCATGGAGACAGTGGAGGCTCCCATTGCTGTCTTGAGCAGGGCGGCAATGATAAAGGGGATCAACAGACCAGCATTCATCTGCACCAGACTGCCTGAAAGAATCTCAGCTATTGGAAGGCTCTTCAGCACAGCACCCAAGGCACCACCGGCTCCGGTAATGGCGAGGATGCTTGCAGAATTATGGATTCCATCACTGATCCAGGTGAAGGCGGTTCCCTTCTTCTCTGATTTTGGGATCAGGGTGACAGCAAGTCCTACACCGAACAGAAGTGCAGTCACTGGGTTACCGATGAAGTCAAAGAAACTTTTTGCCATACCGGTGCCAAAGACAGCAGAAGGGAAGTCTGCTATTGATTTCAAGGCGATAAGTATGATTGGAAGCAAAATAGGGGCGAATGATCTCAGGGCATTGGGAAGCTTGCCGTATTTCTCTACCAGTTCTTCCAAAGAGACCTCAGGATTGGCCGGAATATCAAACTTACTGGAAATTTTTAGAGCATACAGGTATCCGATCAGCATAACAGGAATTGATACCAAGCTACCGACTATGATAACCAGGCCAAGGTCTGCACCTAAAGTCCCTGCCATGATAATCGGCCCGGGTGTCGGGGGAACCAGGCAGTGGGTAGCATACAGGCCGGAACTGAGACAGGTTGCCATGACAGCCAGCGATATGCCCGACTTTGCGGCAAGAGCCCTGTTGATGGGCGATAGGATGACAAAGCCTGAGTCACAGAAAACAGGGATACTTACGATGTAGCCGGTAAGGCTCATTGTAAGGGGTGCCCGTTTCTTTCCCACCACATTCAGGATGGTGTTTGCCATCGTCAGTGCGGCTCCGGTCTTTTCCAGAATTGTTCCAATGATGGTTCCGGAGATGATGACGATACCGATACTTCCCAGAATTGATCCAAATCCAGAAGTCAGGATACCTATCAGGTCATCAACGGGAATTCCGCTCAGGACACCTACAAAATACCCAGCGAGCAATAAAACGATGAATGGGTGCCACTTGAATTTGGAAATCAAGAGCACCATTCCTACGATAGCAACAATAATTACAAGAAACAGATACCAACCTGCCATGTGTTTGTCCTCCTCAGCACTATATATTCTTTATCCCTCAAGGATAATTGTTGACCCTGTACAGCTACGAAAATTGATAGATGAATGTTCAAGCGACAACGCTATCGCCCTCTCCCCCGAACAGTGGGAAAGACCAAGCAAGACAATGCCTCGTCTGAAGAAGTTTTCCAGTGTATATTTGGTACGTTCTTCATCTGCCTCTACCAGATGGGTTCCTCCAAGAAGCGCATAGATGGGTTTCCCGAACGTCGCCTCAACAAAGTCAAGCATGTTCAGGATTCCTGGATGGGCACACCCTGCCAATACCACCAAGCCTCTTCTTGTCTCTATGACCAGCATCACTTCGTCAGAAAAATCATCGGCTACAAAAAGAGGGGATCCCTCTGCTTTCTTGACAAACCTAGGGTTTGGCGTCTCCTGAGCGTGGATTCGGGAAAAGCCTGTCACTGCCCAGATGCCAGGTGCTATCTGAACACGGTTTTTGGTGATGGACTTATGCACTATGCCTTGTTGTTTGATGTAGTCTCTATCAAAGTCATTTCCCAAGTACTGGTGGGAGGCGTTGACTGCACCATACTTTCCTTCAAAGAACTTTTCGCCAGTCCAAAGGGTGAAGTCCTGGTTGACTCTTTTTGTTACAAAGGGACGAAAGCCACCTGTATGGTCATAGTGCCCATGGCTGAGTACCACATCAGAGACGTGGGAAAGGTCTTTGCATAGTATTTCAGCGTTGTGAAGGAAAGCCTCGCTACGCCCAAGATCAAAAAGGATCGAAGTGTCCTCTGTTTCTATGAGAAATGAGAGCCCGTGTTCCGTTTTGAGTCCGGTGTGCTCTCCAATGCTATTTTCTATTAGTGTGGTTATTTGTATCGGCATAGGAACCCTTCAAAAGTGGATTAACCTATCAGATGTCTGACAAGTTGGGTTCACTCTACACCCTCTCCCTACCATTTGTCAAACTATATTTTACAGAGTTCCAAAATATCTTTGGATATCGGAAAGGGCGTTCTGCAAGTGCAGATCCATCGCCTGGCATGCAGCATGTGCATCATGGGTTTCTATCGCCCGAAGGAGGGCGCCATGTTCCTCAACAGAAGATTCAAGGCGCCCAGGAACATGCAAGCTAGCATACCATCCCTCATTGAGGGTTTGTTCCATGGTTCGCATCAGTACGATGAGCGTCCTGTTGCGAGTCGCTTTGGCAACAGCTAGGTGAAACGCACCATCTGTGGCGATAGCTTGGTGTACATCACCAGACCGCACGTGTTCTTTAAATGCTACAAAAAGCTCATTGAGCGTCTTGACATCCTTCTCGTCAGCCCTTGTGCTTGCAAGCTCTGCAGCATGGGGCTCGATGAGGAGCCTAACCTCAAAATGCTCACGTAACGAGTCAGCGTTCTCCACAACCCAACTCATGACTGGCTTGTCCGCGTGTACGGGTTCGGATATAAATACCCCTTTGCCCTGATAGACCTTGATAAGGCCTGAGACCTCTAGCATGCGTAGTGCTTCCCGAATGGAAGAACGGCTTACCTCAAGTTTCTCTGAAAGCTGTTTTTCACTAAACAGCTTGTCACCAGGCTGTAGATTCTCAGAGACTATCATCTTCTTGATGGCATCGGTCACCATGACCGACAATCGTTCTTTCTTTAAGGATTGCATGGCCCCATCGTACAAGGAAGTGAAGATATCTGCAAGTAATGAGACAATGCAAGAGCGCACTCTCTTCCCTATCTGGAAGAAAGAGTCTATCTGTCCTATACTTTCAGGGAAATGGAGAGAGTGATGAAAGTAGTTATCATAGATGGTCAGGGCGGAAGCCTGGGAAAGGCCCTGGTTGAAGCGATCAGAAAAGTGCACCCGAGTCTCGAGCTCCTTGCCATAGGAACCAACAGCATGGCAGCAAGTGCCATGCTCCGTAGCGGAGCAAGCGCCACTGCCGCAGGGGAGAACCCTGTAGTGGTTGCCTCCCGTGATGCTGATATCATCATAGGGCCGTTGGGCCTCATCGCTGCAGACTCCCTGCATGGGGAGATTACCCCGATCATGGCTTCTGCAGTCTCCCAGAGCAAGGCACATAAGATTCTCATTCCCATCAGCAAATGCAATATCTCCATAGTGGGAACGCAGGAGCTTGCCCTTGGGGAGATGATAGCACTTGTTGTGGAGGAGCTGACGGAGTTGCTACGGTAAATGGAAGACTCCGAATGGGCGCTTTACTCAATTTCTACGATATACTCAATCTCTACAGTAATATCTCCAGGCAACTGATTTGTCCCTATCGCCGACCTTGCCGCTATTCCGGACTCCCCGAACAACTCGTACAGGAACAAGGAAGCCCCATCGATAACTTTGGGTGGGTCTCGGAAATCTGTGGTGCATGCGACAAATCCAAGTATCTTGACGAACCCCTTTATCCTATCCAGATCACCTACATGATCCTTCAAGACACTCAGAGCGTTGATGGTACAGAGTCTCGCCGCCTCCTGTCCCTCTGCAATGCTTCGTGTATCACCCACTTTCCCAGAAACCAAGGCTTCCCCATTGAGGGTGGGCCCTTGGCCTGAGACATACAGGAGATTCCCAACTTGTCTGACACGCTTGTACATACCTGCAAGTGGTGGTACTTCTGGCAGCACAACACCCAGTTCTTCCAATCTTTTTTCAATTACCATTATTTGCCTTCTATTCCAATTACTGTTCGTCTTATTGCAGATACAACACTATCAAGCTCTTCTTCCACCAGGCATTGGGGATTCACTGCCACCCATCCGCCTTCAATACCCACGCGTACCGCAGGCTCTGATGCAAGCAGCAACTCTTGCATTGTTGTTGGTCCGATACCGACAACATCAACATATAACCTGGGGATGATATCCGGCTGTACCCCTGGTTCGGTAGGATACCCTATCTTGCTCTTGAAGTTCGGCAGGTCTTTGGTTTGCTCATATAGCCGCTCAACCCATGCATGCCAGGTTTTCATTTGCTTCTCATAATCCTTGTCACAGAACAGCTCTATGGCGCGTACAATTCCAGCTATGTTTTCCTTGTCAATCTTCATTGACCTGCCAATCGAGTGGTGGGGACAGCAGTTTTCGTCACAAGCCCTGATCAAATCCTTGCGTCCCAGAATAAAACCAGAGGCCTGGGGACCACGGATCTCCTTTCCCCCACTAAACACAACCAAGTCGGCACCAGCCTTGAGGTATTTTGTGATATTCTCGACAGGGGGCACTTCTGCAGCAGCATCCACGACCAAGGGGATGCCGTGTGCTTTCAGTAGTGGAAGCAGTGCCTCAACAGGCAACGATCCCCTCATGGACTCAGCTTCAGACGAGTAGAAAAACATGGCTGTCTTGTCAGAGATTGCATTTTCAAGCATCTCCACGTTGCTGAAGGATGTGTACCCCAATTCAACAATCTTCGCCCCGGACAACATCAGAGCTTGGTCATACAGGTTCCTGTGGGCCTTGAGCATGAGTATCTCATTCTTCATCCCCGTAGTATCGGGCAATTGTAAAATATACCCTTTATTGGTCCCTGTCATGCAGGCGGCGGCACTGATAGCAATGCCTGCACTGGCTCCACAAGTAATGCAAGCCGCTTCGCTCCCTAATAACGATGCAATGTATTTCCCTGCCTTTTCATGCAGCTCATCCATATCAACAAAGGCAGATCCCGCTTCTCTCATCGCATCAAGGACACGTGGGTCCATCAGAGACCCTCCGAGCTTAGTCATCGTGCCCCAAGCATTTATTACTTTCCTAATACCCAATTTCTGATAGAAATCCATATCTCCTCCAATCAGTATCCTTTCTTTATTACACTGAAAATCATGCTATGGAAGAAGGTCAAAAATATTGCTAGGAACCCCAATACCATACAACCATCAGCTTGTATAATAAGGCCCCTAGCCCATTTTAACATCTACTAACAAGGAAATCCTGGTAGTACTGAAATTTTCTCAGACCATCACGTATGATCCTATACCTCTTTTTCAAATCCTTCATTCCATCGAGGAAGAGAAATATTAACCTGATAGTTTGAACGATTATACAAGGGATTCCGTATCGGATTATATACACGTCCAGACAGAGGGGAATCCGCTTGTGTATAGATCCAAATACTATTTGGGTCCCATACGAGGAGCTCATCACGACAGTCCCCAGTTACATCAAGCACAGCACAGCTCATTTCAGGATGCCCATCATCTGGAAACTGTAGTACTTGTCTCCCAAATCCATCATAAAGGCCACCATATTCAACATTTGCAGAATGAATAAACAATTCGCTATTTTCACCGGTCCAATTGACCGGCTCACAGATGCTCCCAATATTGATGGGCTCTGCATCCGACAGAATGGCCCCTTTCGAGTCATAGAAATGCATCAATCCCTGATTTCCCCAAAAATTGATAGATACTGCTTGCAGTCCTGGAAGATCTGCCCTGAACTTTGCTACGGTGGGGTTTTGGGCATGCCCAATTCGATGATGAACAAAAATTTTACCATCTAGACTGACGAACAAAAATCCTTCATCACTTGCAGCATAGATAATTACTGGTTCTGTACTAGGATTATCATCCATGGCAACTACGGTAACACCATCGGCGTGTTGTTCGAGCGTATCATCAAGACTCCATAGTAATGAACCGTCATCATCGTACAGGGAGTATCCCATCAACAGCTCATCTTTTCCATCTCCATCAATATCAGCTGCATAAGGATAATGTCCTGTATTGCACGTTCCTTCCCATAAAGGATTGAGAGAATCATCATATACCCAAAAATTCCAATATCTATCTTTGATTACGATATCGGCAGCTCTTCCAAGCCCCCTGAAATCAGCAAAATATAGGGCGTCGCCCAATATCCTTTCAAATTTCTGTCCATCTGGTTTGCTAATTGGAGTAGGTACCGATTTTTTTATTTCCCCGGTCATGCCATCAGCTATTACAAGCATCTGGTCACGTGCATATACAACTTCCAGATGACCATCGCCATCTATGTCATGAACTTGGAACGCAACATCATTGGTCAGTTTATGGGCATCTTTATCCGGAGTACCTGATTGCCAAACAAGGGAACCATCAAGTTTTACGACAGTGATACATCCGACTTCACTATACGCATCATGGGGACCATGAACTTTGACCTGGCCAATTATTATTTCAATCTCACCGTCATTGTCAACATCTCCAAACCTAATATTCCGTCCCGTCCCAAAACCTGCTGTATCAATCTTTTTCCAGAACTTCATTTCCGGCAGACGTTCCGTAACTTTTGCTATTTGCTCTTTTTCTAATTGCTTTTGACTGAGAAATGTTTTGTATGCCTCTTCATCCATGCTGACGGATACAGAAGAATATATTGTCTCATCATCAGCCAAAAAACCTACTTTCCCAGATAAGAAAGTATCATCTTCAAGGTGAAAGCTGACCACATCTTTAACTTCAACAAAAATGGATGGACCGTGTACGGTAACACTCATGGTATAAGAAACTGTTGGGTCAAAAGCTATGGGGTAGTTTGCCAATTCAATTTCATTAGGAACCAGGAAATCTTTTTCATGATTTACTACAAGAACTTTAATAGCATCTTTCTCAAAACCTACAAAATAGTAACAACGATTATTATGGTAACGGAACATCATACCACTTCTAGAGTGGTGTTTGGGTTGAAATGTCGTAGTCGCCATGTAATCAGTCCAGAGAAAATCACCTGTGATCACCATTGGATGCGTATGCTGATGTTCATTATGATGGGTTTGGACCATTGCTTTACCATTGCCAGTATCTTGTATATCCCAAGCTGAATCAGCACCTAAACCAGTTGCAAAGCATGCAACACTCCACCCTTTTCTTGGCATTGCCTCGGGAAGGAAATGGTATTCAGTCTGAGGCCCGACAGCAGGAGAAAAACACCCCAGTTCAAACTGGGCAAAATGTTCATCTAATACTTGTATGCTATTTTTTTTCATGTACAAATCTCCCTAACAATTCAATTTTGCAGAAGCATCCTCTACTCTTTCTTTATCGAGTTACTTGAATCTGTCACTGTAAGAAATTTTCTAGGAATGAGTATTTTTACAGTCTTCAGTGGATTTACAATTTGACTGATTCTTAAATCACAACAATACCCACTGAGTAATGCCGCATCATACTTGTCTATGTGCATGTGGTTCATAAGAACTTCAGATGTTCGTGACATTGCCAACCTGGACGCTTCTTCTAAACTTGGTGCAGATGCTAGAACTATCAACTTATCATCAGTCAGTATATGTATTTTTTCTAGACTTGGATCTTTAATTTTTGTGACACGCAACGTTACTGTCGACCCAACTTCAAGCCCTGCCCCGTTTGTTTCACCATCAGCCATTACTGCATGCACGTCTCCTGCAGCCAATCCGCCACCCTTCACTGAAGCTGGAATGAGTATCATAGAACCAGGGCATACTTCTTTTGTATCAAGGTTTCCCCCATGTTCTCCTGGTATCTGGCACTTATGAACGCCTTCTGCAGGAGCTAGGCCAATTACTCCGATATGAGGATTTATTGGAAGAAAAAGTGAGTCATTAAATACTGCACATCCATCTTTAATTGATATTTTCCTGTATCTATCCAATGAAAGGCCAATTCCTTCTGGGTCAACATCTATCGCAAGTATTTCAATACCTACCATATCACCGGCTTCAATACCGTTAATATGGATTGGCCCAGTAGCAGGATTAGTAGAAGTCATATTTATTTCAGAAGTAAAGCCGTTGGGTCGGGTCACCTCTCCGTTCAATGCGTCAATGGTCTTGATCTGAAAGATTTCTCCTAGCTCAACATGTGCTACTGCAGGTGTATCGGGTGTAAACGCATGTATAATGCCTTGTTCTGGTACTATTGTTTTCATATACGGCTCCTTAGAATTCAACCTTTAACTGCACCCTGGACTAGTCCTTGCTCAAAGCGTTGTTGGTTTATTATGAATACGATTATTACTGGGATTGTGACAATGGTTAGCGCACTAAAGGCAAGGTTATATCTTGGGACCCAACCTTCAACTACACGCCAAAGCGCTACAGGAAGAGTTCTTTTTGCTCGACCGGGAAGAACAATAAGGGCAAGCAAGAACTCGTTCCATACCCACAAGGATTGAAAGATGATTGCTGCAGAAATACCGGATTTCACCAATGGAAGTGAAATTGACCAAAAGGTTTGCCACTCTCCAGCACCATCTATCCTTGTTGCATCATATAATTCTTTTGGGATTCCCCTAAAAAATCCTTGGAGGAGGAATGTGGTGAATGCCAAGCCAGAGCCGGTATACGTACAAACCAATGCAAGATGTGAATTTATAAATCCTAGCCAATTCAGCTGGAGAAACAGGGGGATAATAACAACCTGTGCAGGTATCATTTGGCCAGCGAGAAAGAAGAAAAGTAACGGGTTGGACCAAGATCCACCATTACGAACAATACCGTAACTAGCCATTGAAGCGAGGAAAATCATCACTGTAACAGAAAGGAATGTGATTTTTATACTATTATAAAAGTATCCCGCAAACTTGCCTTCTACAAATGCTTTTATGAAATTATTAAACTGCCATTGTTTTGGCAACGCCCATGGACTTACATAAAACTCTTGGGTTTGCTTCATTGCAGAGATAATCATCCAAAATACAGGATAAGCGGTAATCAGCAACAAAAATCCCAATAGTGCGAATACTACAACCTTACCTACTGAAAGATGAAAAAATCTTTTCACTTGTTTATCTTTATTCATTATATTATTCATATGCTTCTCTGCTTGATATTCGAAATGAGATGAGCGATAGGCTGGCAATTAGAATAAACAAAGTTATTGAAATAGCCGCACCATAACCATGTTCTAGGTAACTAAATCCTAAGCGATAAATATAGGTGGAGAGAATATCTGTGGAATAGTGTCCAGGTCCTCCTTGAGTCATGATAAATACTGCGTCAAAAGCTCTAAATGCATCAATCAGAGTCAAAGTTATTACAATACCTAGAATTGGTCTCAATAGAGGTAAGGTGATGTGGATGAATGATTGAAATGGAGTTGCTCCATCAATATAACTTTGTTCTTCCAAGCTCTTAGGAATTCCTTGTAGCCCTGCAATAATGATAATCATGTGGAAACCAAATGACTTCCAAATGCCAACAGCTGAGACGGAATATAGGGCGATATTAGGATCACCTAACCATAATTGAGTAAAGGATCCTAGTCCGATACTTTCCAAAGCTACATTCAACAATCCAATTGATGGGTCATACAACCATGTCCAAAGCATGGAGACTACAACCCAGGGCATGATCATTGGCATAAAAAGGACTGCCCGGAAAACAGGTTTCCCTCGTTTGATTACCCGCTCGATGACAACCGCTAAAAATAATGCAATAATTACAGTAAAGACAACAGTAATTGCAGCATACGTAAAATTGTTTCCTAATGCATTCCAGAATAGCGGATCTTTCCCTAACTGTGCATAGTTTTTTAATCCAATGAATTCAGCATCAAATATTGATGTTGTCCCTCTCCATTCTGTCAAACTTAGGAATATGTTGGACATACTCGGAACAATCCAGAATAGAAGATAGAGTACTATTGCAGGAACACAGAATAAAAACAGTTTGAGCTTTGAGGGCTGAAGGTGTGATTTTACCTTTATATATTTTTTCCCCATAGTTATAATTTCCCTTTTACCCTTTCATTACATAGATATTACAAACTTGAACTATTACCAAACCATACCACAACATGGTAAAGATAGGGCGGGACAGAAGTAAATCTAAACCCGCCCTACCTAGTACTGTATCTGTGTAAAACTATACAGATACTTTTGTATCCTACCTATCCATTGCATCCTGAACAGACTGGAGAATAAACATAGGATCATTAATCTCACCAAGTACTAGCTGATGCATCCTAGTTCCAAACTCATTCAAAGCTGCTTGAGGAAGAAGGTCAACCAGGTAGAAAGAATCATCAGTCAGGTAAGGAAGAATAGTTTCCGCCACTTCTCTGGCAATTGGATGGCTAATTTCTTTGTTGGCTGTTGCAATACTTGAGAGTTGTCCTTGATTTACAACATTCTCCTGTTGCCACTCTTTGCTCCACATCCAATTCATGAATGTCCAAGCTTCATCTGGATGTTTGCTCTTCTTTGGAATTGCAAAGTCAGATCCAAATGTGCTTGAATACCGATTTACAGGATTCTCAACAAAGTCAACCGTAAACATAGCATATTCAAAATCATCTGGCTTAATCAGATCAATGATTGTTGTTGCATGACTCTTATCCGAATAGATTGCTGCGCGACCTGAGATAAAGGCACTTGTTGCGCCATTTTGATCATAGGCAAGGGCTTTCGGTACTATCAGGCCCTTATCAACAATCTTCTTCATAATAGTGACGGCTTCAAGCAATCCCTTAGTTTTCGGGAAGGTATTTTTACCTTCTACAGTTTCAAGAATAGGGCCTCTCCCTGTTGTCTGCACTTGAATTTTAGCCAATGTATCAAGAATATTGACAGGCTCCTTCCAATCTCCAACCATAGGAAGAACATCAGCAGGCAATTTATCAACGACAGCAAGTAGCTCATCAAGATTGGTCGGAACTTTCAATCCAAGATCCTTGAACATTTTTACGTTGTAGAAAAATACGCTTGGTCCAAGAAAGTCTGAAAGACCATACACCACACCCTCTTCGGCAGGACTATTCCACACAAGAACCGGATCATAGAAGTATCCTTCCATTTTCCCTGATTTCTCAAGATATGGATTCAAGGCAACTAGCTGATCATTTTGAGCATACTCATTCAACATAAACTTCCAAAAATGTATAACATCTGGTGGGTTGTTACCAAGCATCTCTGTTTGCATACGAGTTGTTGAGGCTTGAGTTCCTGCCATCTCAAAATCTACATGGATATTGGGATGTGTTTTATTAAATTCATCAATTGAAGCTGCCCATGTGGGAAAGCGACTTTCTGACCAAACCGTGAGAACCTTTAGGTTTACTACATCCTTACTAGCTTTCACCTCTTCTGCTCCCTTAGCAAAGAGCATAATACTAGGTGTTAGCATCAGAACTGCAAGTACTACGATGAACAATTTCCTTTTCATTTCGAACCTCCGAAAGTTTATATATAAAGAGTCAACGACTCTTTTTTCCAATAAATATCTACTATACCACCCTGTTTAAAGTTCAATAACATCTTTACATACGACAGATTGTCCAGTTTTCATACTTATATTTGCGCAAATACCAGTCAATGCCGCTCTTATTCCTGCGAGGTGATCAGCTTTTCTTCCATAGGGATCATCTTCATTTCCTACGAATAAATCATGCATTAATCTCTCATCTCCACCACCATGCCCTTTTGCAGTTGAATCAGTAATGGGAATAGATTCTGCTTTCTGCCAATGCTTATGGAGAATGATTGAAACCTGTTCTTGTTGTTTATGTGCTTCCTGGTTAGCCAAAGGATTATTAACATCCTTTTCTCCTGCAGAAACATAGGTATTCTCTCTTACTTCATATTCCAATCGTCCTTCAGATCCATTGAACATGATCCTGAATCCTTCCCAAGGAGAATAAGCAGTCAAGTGATACGACATCAGAACACCACTTTCATACTTAACAGCAAGCGCCAGATCATCTTCAATAGATATGTAGTCACCAAACACATTCTCATCCCGACGATATCCATCCTCATGTTCTGCATCAAGGTACATTCGTTGCATCAAGTCAGATGTATGTAAATCCAAGGCAAAGGGATCATTCTTAGCATTTGGGTTATCTGTAGCCCTATCATAGTTCTGATAATTTCCCCGCTGTTCATTATTCTCACGTCCATAGAACATCAAATCCCCAGCCGCAAAAACCAACTCAGGACTTGAATCTATCCACCAATTGACTAGATCAAAATGATGAGTAGCTTTATGTACAGCTAGTCCGCCAGAATTACGTTTATTACGATGCCATCGCCTAAAATAATCTGCACCATGAGAAGTATCAAGAAGCCATTCGAAATGAATAGAGTTGACCTTACCAATTATGTTTTTGGCGAGTAGTTCTTTAATTTTTGTATTTCTTGGAGTATATCTATAGTTAAATGCAACTTTAACAGTTTTTCCTGTTTCCTCTACAGCTTGTATAATTTCTTTTGCTTGTTTAGCGTTAATCACAATAGGTTTTTCAGTAATAACATCACATCCTGCATACAAAGCTTCTGTTATATACTTACAATGAGTTCTATCAATTGAAACTACTATAAGTGTATCAATACTTTCTTTTGTAAGCATTTGCAAAAAATCTTCAGCAAAATATGTTTGAACATCAGTGTAGCTGTATGTTTCATTCAATACTTCTTTTGCATATTGCATTCTTGTGTTATTTGTGTCACATATAGCTACAAGGTTTCCATATTCTTTAAAATCGCTTGCTAGTGATGTCAGATATAAATATGATCTTGACCCTGATCCTACAATCGCATATCGTTTTTCCTTAGACATTTCTTATTTCACTCCAATGGTTTTGATATAATAGTAGAGCCAAAATATGTATTCCGAAATGACGAAACCAATCAGAGACTTGACATTATCAATCAAAAAGGTTTAGTAATAAGGTATGATTCGTTATTTGGGTAGTGGCGTACGAAATTATGCTTTGCAACCAGTTCTTCCGTATGTTCGAGATTTGTGGGAGTTCCAAGTCATCCTTAAGGGCCAATGCAAATGTACGATTCCAGATTACTCCTTGCAGCAATCAACAAGCAGGCATTTATGGTTATTTGGGCCAAAATGCAACCATGGATGGACTTCACATACCAACGAGAATATTTCAGTCCTTGTATTCCATTTTGACAGTGTCCCTACAGGATTATCCTCACAGATACAACCAGACTCTTGGGTGCAGCTAGATATTCATGAAGAGGATGAAAAGAAACTCGAATTCTTGTATCACGGGCTTAACAAAACATATTCACAAGTAAACCCTGTCAATATGGTGTATGCAGACCTTGTAACTGCTGAATTGTCCTTGTTGGTAGCAAAAAAATTAGGTCTCTATTCAATTTCCTCGCATGAGATGGCTTTTCATGAACTTGTAGATAGAATTTTAGCTTATTATGAAAGCAGTATGGCTTCAAATATCGGAGTAGAAGAAATCTGCAGAGAGTTCAATATTTCTACAAGTACACTTCGAAGAATTTTTCATGAAGTAAGCAGCTGTTCCCCACAAGAAGCCTTCATTGCAAGAAAGTTGCATCGTGCCCAAGTCCTATTGGTTTCTAAAACCCATTCAATCAAAGAAATCTCTTTTGCATGTGGGTTTTCAGAAGTATCAGCATTCTCAAGATTTTTTCGCCAACGAACTGGAAAATCCCCAAGAAGCTGGTTTCTATCAAAACAGGAAAAGCAATCATCGCCCATTGAGTTTTGATTTCCTTCTCCGTTTGCTTTCCCATTCATTGATGTGCCCTAATTTTCATTTCTTGACACTCTCCCCCTCCCTCTGTAAGATACTAGCAACACAACCCCATGAAGGGGTTACCGACAGGTACTGCTAGAATTACTGACCAACAATACATATGACCGTATATACATAGCCATGAAGGCCTAAAAGGAAATATCTCCTTTTGCTTTTGTGGCCTATTTTTTGTCTTTGGAGATGCTGTGGAACCGTACAAACAACCGCTGAAAGATGGCCTTACCCTCTGTGTCTACAACAATGAGGAGCTCATCTTCTCTGATGAGGGAAGGTGGCTGACTCCGCTCTTTGCCCTGGAGAAGTTCCTGGAGACCTACGAAGGGGATAGGAGCAACCTTGCAGCCCATGATACGGCAGCAGGAAAAGCCGCTGCCATCCTCATGGTACGCATGGGCATCAAGCGTGTGCATATCAACTTGATGAGTGAGCTTGCCCTCACCTACTATGAGGCAAATGGAGTAGTGACCTCCTATGAGAAGAAGATAGAGAAGCTTGCATGCAAGACTGAAACCTTGCTGGAGTCACTCACCGATAGCGATGAGATGTACCGCCTGTTGAGGATGCGGGCCAAACTGGTAACAGGGGTCTCTGTAGAGCTGCAGGATGCTTCCTTTGGGTATGGTGACAATCTTCTCTTTTCCAACCTCAATATATCGCTACCCGAGGGGGAGAGACTGCTCATCCAAGGCGACAACGGTAAAGGAAAGACCACCTTGCTGAAGATGCTGATGGGAAAGCTTGAGCCCACCAGAGGAAAAGTCCTTATCGATGGGGTCCCCCCCTCCCAGATAAAGAACCGGACCATAGGGTACATAAAGCAACAGCAGGTCCAGCAGCAATTCCCTGTATCGGTGAGGGAAGTGGTAAGCATGGCCACAGACAGCTCTCTATCCAAGGAGCGGCAGAAGTGGGAGATCGACACAGCTTTGAGGAGGGTGGGAATACAAGAGCTTCAGGGACGTAACTTCTATACGCTCAGTGGAGGGGAGAGACAGAAGGTGGCCCTTGCCCGTTGTCTCTGTCAGAAGGCAAGGCTTCTTCTTCTGGACGAGCCGACCTCCTTCCTGGATGCAACGAGCCGCAAGGCACTGGTTGAGACCATCAGGGCCCTGACACTCAACGAGATGCCCACCATCATCGTGGTTACCCACGACAAGCAGTTGGAACAGGATCTCGCCTGGCCCACCTTGAGCCTAGGGTTACAAGAAACAGGGAGAAGAGAAAAGAGACTAGGGGGTAAAGATGAGTGATCTCCTTTTCATGCTCAGCCTGGCCCCTGTTGCCAAAGGGTTGCTGGCCATGACCATAGCAGGGCTCTGCTTTCCAGCAGCAGGGGTAATGGTCCTACGCCTGGACCTTGTCCCGATGCGCTACATGCTCATGCATGGGGTCATCCTTGGAGGAGCCATCTCCCTCGCCTCCTCCCTACCCCTGCTGCCTGTCAGCATTGCCCTGAACCTGCTGTTGGTCCTTGGCATGCTCAAGCTTACCAAGGATTCCTCAGCAGGCTTTGGCGTCAGTAGCGCAGCTGCCATGGTCTTTACCATGGCTCTCGCTTCCATAGTCATGCATGTCTTTGACGTTCCGGCAAAGGACACCCTCCAACTGCTTTGGGGAAGTCCTTTTGCCCTGAGGGCTTCTGATGTACTGGGGTTGCTTGCCATCGCCATAGCACTCACCCTCTATGTGGTGCTGAACTTCAAAAGCATCAGCGCCATCTTCTTTGACCAGGAGATTGCCCAATCGCTGGGCATGCGCGTACAGGCCCACCATACAGCTATGGTCATCGTCATTGCCCTCGTCATTGCCTTGGCAATGAAACTGCTCGGGGCCCTTCTGATCGATGCCCTGCTTATTCTTCCAGTCCTTATCGCAGCACGTCATGCACAAAGCCTCCGTCAGCTCTTTATCAGGGCATGCCTGGCAGGTGTATTCGTATCATTTTTTGGATTTATCGCGGCAGTCGCAACCGATCTTCCTCCCAGTGGGACCATCGCCTTGCTCTCGGCTGCCCTCTATCTCATAGTAACAACCATCAAAAAAAGGAAACAATCATGAAAAAAATGCTCATCGTCTTGTCACTTCTCATCCTCAGTGTCGCCCTCTTTGCAGAAGGAGCTCCTGAGCAGCTGTCCATGTCCTCCGCATCCAGGACTATCTCTGTCATCGCCTCGACCTCCTGGACAGCTGCCTTTGCAGACCTCGGTGGAGCTGATATGGTACAGGTCATAGCCCCAGCATCCTTGATACACCCCCCAGAGTATGAGATCACCGTTAGTGATGTGGTAAAGATAGACAAGGCTGACTACTTCATCTATGCAGGGTATGAGCGGATGATGAAGAGCATGGGCGATGCTATAGGAAAGACCAATACGGATCTGATCAAGATCACCACAGACAACAGCATAGAGAACGTTACAAAGCAGGCCGCTCTCATCGCCTCAGCACTCAAGAGCCAGTACTACAGCGAAGACAGGGTCTACGACTATGTCCAGACAGTGGAGAATGGCAAACGAGCTGTTGCAAAGAAGGGTATGGACAAGCTGAAGGTCTACTGTCATGAAATGCAAGTTTTCCTGGCAAAGGACCTTGGTCTACAGATAGGCGGCACCTTCGGCCCCGGCCCCCTTACAGCAAGTCAGATAGCAGAGGTTGCAAAGGGTGGGTATGACATCATCATCGACAATGTGCACAATCCCATTGCCTCCCCCCTGTTGGATGTATCACCGAATACCAAGCTGGTTGTCTGGAGGAACTTCCCTGAGACAGTGGAAAGGGGAAGCCTTCAGAAGATGGTGCAACAGAATATTGATGCTCTGTTGAAACTTCCTATGGGAACTGACTGAGGAAGGTTGCATCTTTCATCTGGTGCATATTAGGGACAGTTTTTGCAGAAGTTCTTGTAAACAGATCAGGCTACCTAGGGAGATATCTCCTTGGTAGCCTGATATTGCTTTCCAAAGAACTTATAATTCATCATGTAATATTTAACTAGGCTTTTTGAGTAATGTTCACCAATCATTCAAGTATTCACGTATTTAAGCTAGGAAATATGCTATGGAGTTGTTTAGTGATAGGGAGACAGGATGTCTAAGCATTTCCAAAAAGGTTTTATTTTGGTATAATTATTTATCACTAGTATTAGAGGTTTATACATGAGTATTATTCATCGTTCTTTATATATGCAAGTACGAGAGGCGATTATGAAGCTTATCCATGATGATTATACCTTTATGAAAAAGCTACCCACAGAGAAGGAACTCTCGGAATATATTGGTGTAAGCCGAAATACTATCCGTGAAGCTATAAAGTCTTTGGAAAATGAAGGCTATGTATCTACTCGTCATGGAGTAGGTACGTTTGTAATTCAGGATCCTCAAAACATCAAATATAATCTATCAACTTTTGACAGTTCCACAAAAATTTTGATTGACCACAATTATCGTCCTGAAACGATTGGAGTTACTTTTGATGTGCGAAAAACGCCTCTTTATATTCAAAAACAGCTTCAAACTGAAAACAGTGAGACCTTCTACATAGAAAGAGTGCGTACGGCCGATGGTATTCCAGTTATATATATAGAAGATTATCTTCCGCTAATGCCTGATATTAAGCAACGGTACTCAAAGTTCAAAGGAGAGTCTCTCGTCGAGTTTCTCAGTTCATACGGACAACAGATAGCATTTGTAAACTGTAAAATCCAAGCAATCATGAGCGATGAAAGGATTCAAGATAAACTTAAACTTGACAAATGCCAGGCTCTTCTTTTGTTGCAGCAAACTCACTTCTCCTCTAAAGGATTTCCAATTCTCTACTCGGATAGCTATTATCTCAGTAACAAGTTTGATTTTAGTATTATTAGAAACACCCTTTAGGGCATACTGCTACACAAATAGAGATACAGCCTTGGAGAACCTAACCAAGGCTGTATCTAATTTGAATAGTAAAAATTACATCTATGCGATATCTAATGCTAGCTCCATCATAGTTCTAAAGGATGTTTGGCGATCTTCAGCACTTGATTTTATTCCTGTTACCAGATGATCAGAGACTGTAAGAATAGCCAATGCTTGTTTTCCGTGACGTGCTGCTAATGTGTATAACGCCGCCGCCTCCATCTCCACACCCAGAACACCCATATTTCTCCATTTTAGAGTAGAATAGATTTCTTCTGGATAGAAAACGTCATTTGAAATTACATTTCCTACTTGCAGTTTAATGGATTTTTCTTTTGCCTTATCAACAGCGGCTTGAAATAGAGGGTATGAGGCAATGGCTGAAAATGTACCAGGTAGGGCGTATTGGTCAACTAGTCTTGAGTTGTAGCAAGCTCCCATCGCTAGAATTATATCCCCGATTTCCAGGCCGTCAGCAATACCTCCAGTAGTTCCAACCCTTATGATGTTCTCTACATCATAGAGGTTATACAGCTCATAGGCATGGGTTGCCGTGGAAGGAACTCCGATACCACCAGCCATTACTGAGACTTTTTTGCCTTTATATGTCCCTGTATATGCATACATACAACGGATTGCATTGATCTGGCGTGCATCCTCAAGATAGTTTTCCGCTATGAATTGAGCCCGTAAGGGATCTCCCGGCATAAGTACTGTTTTTGCAAAATCACCCTTCTGGGCAGAAATGTGATGAGTTGGTGCCAATAGTGACATAATAATCCTCCAATTGTATTTTTTACTGAACCTTCAGTAAGTTTGTAATGAAAGGAGCTCCAATGATCCCCTTCTCTGTAATGATTCCTTTGATAAGATCATGTGGTGTTACGTCGAAAGAAGGGTATATTGCTTGCGTTGACTGTAGAGTTATTGGGTTCCCAAATATTTCTTTAACCTCTTTGCTGTCTCTATATTCGATTTCACACTCATCCCCAGTAGCGAGATTAAAGTCGATGGTGTGGCTAGAGGTGGCTGTGTAAAAAGGAATATCATATTGGGAAGCAGCAAGTGCATGCATATAGGTACCAACCTTATTGATTAAGTCTCCATTAGCAGCAACACGGTCAGAACCCACCACGACTTTTTGGATCTTCCCCTGCCTCATAAGAAATCCTGAGGAAGAGTCTGTTATTAAGGTATAGGGAATCTTTAAAGCATCCAATTCAAAGGCTGTTATGCGAGCTCCTTGTAGATAGGGACGAGTTTCACTGACAAACACATGGATTTCTTTATTTTGCATAAAGGCGGTGCGTATGACTGATAATGCTCTTCCTCCAAATCCAGAACCAGCCATAGCACCCGAGTGACAATGAGTTAGAATGGAATCATGATTATTGATAATCTCTGCACCATAAGCGCCCAACTGTTTTTCAAATTGCAGTTGTCGGATAAGAATCTCCATGACTGTTTTCTCAACGATATCTTGGATATTTTTCTCATTCTGGTGGCATTTTTGCAGGATTTCAGTAATTGTCTTACTCAAATTAATAGCAGTTGGACGCGTTCTTGTCAGAAGATTGGCAGTATCAACCATATCGGCGTATGTTGCTGAAGTTTTCTTTGATGTGAGTAACATCCCGTATGCCCCAGCTATACCTATGGCTCCAGACCCTCGTATGGTCATATTGGTTATTGCTTTTGCAAGTTCGTTGATTGTTTTGCATTCCAATACAATAGTTTTGAAAGGAAGTGCTTTTTGATCGATGAGACAGATTTTACCTTGTTCCCACCAAATGGGAAGCATGAGCTTTTCTTCCCTCCAACTATCAGTCAGTCTCTCTAGTTTTTTCATAATTTGTATCTCTAATTTTTATAGGTTGAAGGCTGATTCTACGCTTGAAAACTTTCTTGCTTGCAAGGCTTTCTCCAAATGTTGGTGACATGAACAGCTCTGGTCCGATGTTATAGCTTGAGCAACTTCGCTAAAAATATGTAATATCTTTCCACTATTTTCTTTGCTTACGGTGCTGTGCTGCTTAAGATCGGGGCCTTGAGAAGAGAGACCCGCTGCTCTATTGGTAATCAAGGCAATGGTTGAGTAGCATATTCCCAACTCTCGAGCCAAAGCAGCTTCAGCCCCGTTGGTCATACCAACCATATCAGAGCCCATCATTTGGAAGGCACGAATCTCTGCTGCAGTCTCATATCTGGGTCCATCAAAGGAAATATAGGTTCCACTCTCATGGAGAGGATAGCCCAGTGATTTTGCGGTTTTCTTCAGCAATACACGAAGCTCAGGACAGTAGGGTTCGGTCATATCCACTGAGTATTTCCCATAGGTATACATTGTTGTGTGGAAACTGATAAATTGATCCAAAAGAACCATGTTACCTACCCCATAAGCTGGATTTATTCCTCCTGCCGCAACAGTGGCGAGAATTCTCGTTACACCCATTTTATAAAAAGCCATTATATTGGCCTTATGTTGTACTTCATAAGCTAGCCTTTCATGATTAGCCCCATGACGGGGAAGGAATAATATATCCTGATTCCCTTGGTGTCCTTTCCAGAAATCTACCCTACCAAATTGTGTGGTAACTTGCACTTGTTCCGCTTCACCGAAAAAATCTACGTTATAAAGGCCTGTTCCCCCAATAATTCCAATCATTTCCTACCTCCTTTTAGTTTTCATCTTCATGTTTACCAATGCCTGCTGGTGTGTGAAGGTTTCTCAGCCCAAACACCAAAACAACAAGAGTAAAAATATATGGCATCATCATCATAATTGCACTGGGGATGAAAGAATCCTGGAAAATTATTTGTAATGAGTCAAAAAACCCAAAGAAAATGCTTCCGAACAATGCACCAACCGGATTATACCTGCCAAAGGCGTTGATAACCATTGCAATATATCCTCTTCCTGCAGTCATCCCCTGTGCAAATAGATCCATCTGCCCTAATGAAAGATAGGCTCCTCCCATTCCGCTAAGTGCTCCACACAGAAGTGTTCCTAAATACTTATATTTCTTTGTAGGTATCCCAAGGGTACCTGCTACGGTAGGGTTTTCACCTACAGTGCGCATTCGAAGCCCAAATACTGTTTTTTTCAGAAATATGGTGGAAATAATCACTATCACAATTGTGAGATAAAACATTACGTTCTGTTCAGATAGGATCCTACCTAAAATTGGAATGTTGCTAATCCATGGCATATCAAGCTTTTTGAAAGAAGGCACTGAAGGGGATAGGGTCTTGGTATTCCATATTAACTGCATGATTATAGGAGGAATTGCAATCCCCAGAAGATTAACGCTCATCCCACTAATAGTCTGGTTGACTCTATAACTGATATGCAATACTCCATGTACCATAGAGATGAGCATCCCTGCAGACATACCTATCACTAATCCTACCCATACATTTTGGCTCATATATGATCCTAGGACACCAAAAAAGGCTCCCATAATCATCATGCCTTCAGCCCCAAGCTCGCTTACACCAGAACGGACTGAAAATACTGCTCCAATTGTGGTGAGTGCCATGGGGATAGACATTCTCAAAGAGGAGACAATAATAATTGACATCATATTGGCAGCATTACTCATGACTATCTCCCTTTACACTGACATGATCAGTAAGTTGTTTGCTTATAAGGTGGAAAAGTCCTAAGGTTTTTTTTCCTATAAATCCGATTTTTTCAAAAAAATCTGTGATTAAGTTGGGGGCTGCCATAAAGACGACCACAAGAGCCTGAATTATACTTACGAATTCCACAGGTATTGATGTAGTTCTGCTCACTGTCATTGCCCCTGCTTTCAATATTCCAAATATAGTACCGGAGAAAACTACTGCTACAGGGTTATATACAGCCAGTGCAGCAACAGAGATTCCAGCAAATCCATAAGAGGCGGAGAACCCTTCTACAAAGCGCTTGTTCACACCTAAGACCTGTGAAGCTCCTCCCAAACCTGCTACAGCACCACTGATGAAGATGGTTAGGAGATAGATTTTCCAAACCTTAATTCCACCAGTTTCAGCAGCTCTTTTGTTGAATCCTGTTACCCTCATCTCATAACCTAAAACAGTCTTATTTAGCACTACTTGCATAATGATTGCGATAATAATGGCAATTATCAAAGCAATAGTAAGTTGTGATTGTTTAACTAACACAGGAAGTAGAGCGCTACTTAATACTTTCTCTGTTTGCACCGTCACGCTGTTTAAACCTTTTAATGGGCCTGCTGCCAGAAAAGAAGTGAAGAGGATAATGATTTCGTTGAGCATAATGCTAGTAATAACTTCTCGAGCACCAAACCTGACCCTAAGATAGCCAAGGAACAAACCAACTAGGCCTCCAACAGTTGCACTTGCTAAAAGAGTAATGGCAATATGTATAGGGGCTGGCAATCCAGATAGCGAGTAACCAACTATTGCTGCAGCCATAGCACCCATGTACAACTGCCCTTCTGCTCCAAGATTTACCAATTTGACTCTGTAGGCAATAGCAAACGAAAGTCCAGTAAAGATTAGCGGCGTTGCTTGAGTTAGTGAAAGGATGATCCCTTTCTTTGTTCGCAACGATCCCTTAAACATCGTCAGATAAGTTTCGACAGGGGAGTAACCAGCTATGGCAATAATAATACCCCCTATTATTAAAGCAAAAATAAGTGCCAGAGCCGAAGTTTGGAAAGTCTTAAGCCAATTCCCGGCTTTCCAGTAACCTGTTTTATTCAATTTCATCGCAGTTTCCTGTTTTATCTGATAGAGAAGCACCAGTCATCATCAACCCCAGTTCCATTTCTGAATGTTGTCCAGCAACGCTTGTCATCACAATTTGACCTTCATAGAGAACCAAGATACGATCACTTAGTGATCGTACTTCATCAAGATCAGCAGAAACCAATAGAACTGCTTTTCCCTTGTCACGTAGTTCAAGAAGCTTTGTATGAATGTACTCCATCGCTCCGACATCTACACCTCGAGTAGGATGAGCTGCAATTAGTATTTCAGGATTATGAGCCAAAGCCCTTGCTATGACAATTTTTTGTTGGTTTCCCCCTGAGAGTGTTCTTACCAGAGAGTTGACAGAGTGTGTCTTAATTTGAAAATTCTGGATAGAATTCTTAGCCCTGGATAATATTTGCTTATTTCTTAAAAGCCCACAGGTACAGACATGTTTTTCATGGTGATAACCGAGAATTAGATTGGTCTGAACACTCATTTCCTTTACCAAACCCATACCAATTCTATCTTCAGGTACATGAGCAATATCTGAACGTAGAAAATCTAAGGCATCACCCTTTACAGGTTTTCCGTTTAGCATGATTTCACCATGTGAAGCTTTTTGTAACCCGGTGAGAATTTCGAGTAGTTGAGTTTGTCCGTTACCTTCTATTCCAGCTATCCCCAAAATCTCTCCTTTATGCACATCAAAAGAGAGATCTACTAATTTCATTTTATCATGATCTTTGAGGGAGATGTTTTTAACTTGAAGACAAACTGGCCCTCTAGTTCCCAAATGCTTGTTCTTTTGCACATTGATTTGTCTACCGACCATCATACAAGACAATTTCTCAATATTTGTGTCAAGAGGATCCACATCGTGGTTTATAATCCGCCCGTCACGCAAAACTGTGATCCTATCTGCAATAGCAAATGTTTCTTTCAGTTTATGTGTGATGATTATTATACTTTTCCCCTGTTCACGTAGCAGTTTCAAGACATTGAAGAAATTGTTTACTTCGTGAGGAGTCAGTACAGCGGTTGGCTCATCCAAGATCAGAATCTTTGCTTTCCTATAGAGGGCCTTCAAGATTTCAACCCTTTGTTGTTCTCCTATGGAAAGTTGTTCCACTTTATCATCTGGGCTCAAGCCAAATTGAAACTGCTCAATTAAATTTTCTACCTCTTGCCTCGCAATATTCGTATTAGTAAAGATCCCATTTCGCGGTTCATTGTTTGAAATGACATTTTCTAAAACAGTAAATGCAGGTATTAGCATGAAATGTTGATGAACCATACATATCCCGAGATCTAATGCATCTGTGGATTTTTTTATTGTGGCAAGATTCCCATTCAATAGGATTTTTCCTGCATCTGGAGTAATCATTCCATACAAGATTTTCATCAACGTAGTCTTACCTGCCCCATTCTCTCCGAGAAGGGCATGAATTTCCCCTTGACGAAGGTGGAAATCCACCTCGTCAAGAGCAAGTGTTGAAGTAAACCTTTTTGTAATACCTTGCATTTTCAGCATACTGTTTACACCTATTATGATTTATTTTTTTGCGTATTGATATTTGGCGGACCAAGCATCCAAATCAGCAGGGTCGTAACACATCTCAATTTTACCATCGATGACCATTTGCTTGATCTCGTCTGCAATAGCAATGATTTGGGGATTTAACTTAGTATTAAGCCCAGTAATATCATAATAGCAAACCCCTTCCTTGATTCCCTTAGCTGTGTAGCCAGGTTTCCAAGTCTTATTAACAAGATTCTCTACTTCTTGGTAGACAAAGAGATCTGTTCTCTTAATAGAAGTACACAGTGTCTGGTTAGGATCTACTGTGGCTAGGCTACTGCCAATAAAGTATTTGTCAAGCTCCTTTCCTGAGTTAAAGAGACCTAATGCACTTCCCCCAGCATTATGGGATATGACATCGGCACCTCGCTCATACATAGTTGTAGCAATTTCTTTACCCTTATTTGGATTTGCATAACTACCTACTATTGTATAAATCAACTGGACTTCCGGATTGACATATTTTGCTCCAGAAAGAAAACCAGCAGCGCCAGCACGAGAAGCAGGGGAGTCCATTCCACCCAAGAATCCAATAATATTCTCTGGGTTTGCTTTTGGCATGGTTGGATCTACAGTAACTAAACCCGCAATTACTCCACTTAGAAAGGTCTGTTCAGGGTCTCGGGAAGCGACACCATGCAAATTGGGCATGTCAGCAACTTTCGAATCGACCAGAGAAAACTTTTGTTCTGGATAATCAGCTGCTGCCGATTCAATGGCATCCTTCTTATCTGCACCAATGACAATAATCAGGTCATACTCTTCAGTATCAGCAAACATGCGGATTTGGGTTTCTACTTCACTTCTTTGAGGGGCCTCAACGTAATCAAAATCAATTCCTAGCTTGTTTTTTGCCATCTCCATGCCCGAAAAAGCTTCATCGTTGAATCCTTGATCTCCCAAGTTATTCAGAACCAATGCAACCTTAGCGGGTGCAATATTTTCCTCTTCAACTGGAGCTGTTTTCACAGCCACTTCATTGACATCCTTTTTGCTACATCCTGTAATGAGGGTCAGGATGACCATAGCTGCCAGTAATACAGTAATTAGTCTCTTTTTCATCGTTATCTCCTTTTTTATTTACCAAGCTGTCGTAGTTGGAAAACAATATTTTCTCTACCGGAAACTCGATCGGCTCCATAACGCAAAAATTCAAATTGATCTTCTAGACTTGCTATTCCTCCGCTGGCTTTGACCTTGGCATTGTTTCCAACGACAGATTTTAATAGAAGAATATCATGTAGAGTAGCTTTACCAGGTGCAAAACCAGTACAAGTTTTTACATAGGCAGCCTTGGATTCCACAACCAATGAGGCAGCAGTAATTTTTTGCTCATCAGTAAGATAGCCTGTCTCGATGATTACTTTAACAGTGCGTCCAAAATCAGCAGCAGCTTTGACAACCTCAGAAATATCATTTTTTACAAATGCATAATCCTTATCAAAAAAGCGTGCCAAATTCATTACCATATCGATTTCCGTAGCCCCATCTTTGAGTACTTGTACGGTTTCTGCCACTTTAGAAGCGGTCACTGTAGATCCATGTGGAAACCCTATGGTAACAAGAATGCCGATATCGCTACCCTGCATATGTTCTGAAGCAAGTTTAGCCCATGTGGGATAAACATCAACAGTAGCAAAACCAAATTCACGGACATCCTTACAAGCTTGGATTACAGTCGCACTCGGTTCGCAGGGTGATAATGCAGCTGTATAATCAATATGTGGGATTATCTCTGCGAGCCTTTTGTCAGTCAGCTGGGTAATTAATTCTCTCATTAATATATTTCTCCTTTTTTAAAGCTATTAGTAGTATTTATAATCTCTATATATGGGAATTCGCTCTTGGTCGCTACAATAGGGGTAATATCACTAATGCTATCTTCAGCACAAAGTTCAATATCTTCGGTTGATTTAATTTTTCTCAAGTTTTCTGCACTCGCAGAGGCATGGAAAGCTTGTATTGTGTCCGTATAGAGGGGCAATTGGGCCATAGCAATTTTTGCAGAATCAAAAATGATTAGTTCTATTGAACGCTCTTTTGCCTGTTCTTTTGCATATTCTACAAGTTTGGCTGCGCAGTATACATCATCAATAGTAGCCCAAGTGCCTCCGTTACGACCGGCACAAACTATACTAATGTTTTGACAGTTTTTTACAGCCAACTCTACTGCCTTTTCCATTATCGCCTTGGCATTAAGCATACTTCCTATGAGTATGGTTGAAGCTCCTTGACGTGCCAACAGATGTATTGCGGCAGTTCCATTTGAGGTTTGAATTATCACGTGAGAGCCATCAATTTCTGGGTTCTTTTCTATTTCGCCTAATGATGGGCTAAAGTCAGCACATTCCATTTTTCTGCCTACCGCATCTTCTGCGCAGACTTTAAAGTTTTTCATGGAAATGTCTCTGGTATTACAAAAATTTTGAGCATTATCAGTAAGAAAAATTCTCTGACAGTTTTTTTCAAATAGTTTTATTATAGTACTACTCGCTCTAATAACATCTACCACTATATAAATTGATGGTTTTGAATCTGCCCTTTCATAAGGTGTAAATGATACACCTATGCCAATGCTTGTTGGATCCATATCCTGAAGCCTCCTTAAATAATGCAAATGTGTGAAAAAGGTTTAGTACAAGAGTACTTTGCTGTCCCGAATTTCAAATATAATGTATAGTAAGGTACGGTGACCCAGTTGTCAAGAGATTGGATGACTGGACATTACAACAAAAATTATTGAAATGAAACCTATCTCGCCATTTGCTAGTGTGGAAAATGCCTTGGTCCATCGCGACTGGACACAAAGTGTTGATATTGAAGTTGTGCTATATTCTGATCGTATGGAGATACCCAGTCCCGGAAAGCTTCCTCCCTCCATGACTGTAGAAAAAATGCTAGCTGGCCAGAGGACCCCTAGGAATCCTTTGATCGTTGAGATAATGCGTGACTATGGCTATGTTGATGCAAGAGGCATGGGAGTAAGAACAAAAGTCGTTCCCCTGATGAAACAGATGAACAACAGAGAACCCCAATATATCCTCACAGAGGATTATCTGAAGGCAATTCTGCCACGATCATAGAAACCATGGTAGAATTGATCAGGCTACCAAGGGGGAGACTTCTCATTGGCTGTTTCCTTTCATGTTTTCACCTGTAGCTAAACTTTCCAATGATGTTTTGGGGGATATGGATGGCTAAAAAGAAATTGAAGATAGTTGGAACCAATCTCTTAGGGAAACCAATATATGGATCAGAAACTGACCCCCCTGTACCAGTCGACGGGTATGATTCCTTTGTCCTGGATGAAAACGGGAAGAAATACGTTTGCGTGGAAGGAGTCTATTATCCTCTTAAAAGAAATGGCACATTAGACAGGACAAAACCCACGAAGCTCTAGAAACAGACCAACAATCAAGGAAACCACATGTATAGGAATCATTATGGAACAGATCAGGCTACCTAGGGAGATTGCTCTCCCTTGGTAGCCTGACCTGTTCTTGCTTCCCTTTTTGCGTTCTACTGTACTATGATTTCAGACTCTCTGTCCTTTCCCTTCAACCAAAGCAAAAAGAAACATCTCTATCCTCAGCTATAGTACTTTCCGTACTTGCCCTTCAGAAATGCAACCGTTCTCTTTGCTGCAGTCTCAGGATCAGGAAAGGGAAGGATTTCAGCAGTTGTCCACCCATCATAGCCGATGGTTGTCAGTGCATTGAAAATCTCATCCCAGAGCATATGGCCATCACCTGGAGAATACCGGTTGGTATCGGCAAAGTGGATGTAGCGCACAAACTCCTTGTTACGGATCAGGCTCTCACCAATGTGGTCATCCTCAATGTTCATATGGAACACATCGGGCATCATGGAGAAGTTCTTCCTGTTTACCTTCTTCAGCAGGGCCGAACACTCATCCAAGTTGTTGATGAAGTCGATCTCATAGCGGTTTACCGGCTCGAGAATCAGTTCAACTCCCCTCTTTTCAGCATGGTCTGCAACAGAGTGAGCCATATCCAGGAAGAGGTCTTCACAAAGCTTGGGATCCCGTCCGTTGATGGAACCACGGGTACGGCCGATGTTGACCAACCCACCGAAATCAGAGGCAAGGTCGATGAATCCACAGAAGGTATCATACAGCTCCTTGCGGTTCTCCTTATTCTCATCGGTGAAGTAAAGATTCCTCGCTGCAAAGACCTGACCTGAGGAGATGGCACTCACCTCCAGGCTGTTCTCCTGCAAAAGCTTCTTCAACTCACCCTTGCTGACCTCATCGGGTCTCTTGAGTGCAAGCTCAACACCATCAAAACCAAGTTGATGGGCTTTTCTTATCGATTCTCCAACACCACGAAATACGACAAAGGCATTGGGCATCGCCTCTGACCCTGCTATGGCTACTGATAATTTCATTCTTATTTCTCCAATGATTCTTCGGTATAGGGGATCACATAGGGACCATCGCTGACATACACGATAGACAGGTCCTCTGCTTCCTTCTTTGTCTCTTTTTCTATGTACTGTATTGCACCCTCTACCATCTTGGTAAAACAGTCAGGGCCGGGATGCTTCTGGTCAGCCTCAGAGAGGAAGCGCTTGCCGTTTACACCAGGAAGTCCTGGCCACCAGAGCTCATCCAGGGAGGGGCTGTACAGAAGCATGTGCTCGGGCTCGATCCTATCGAATACCTTTGCCCACATCTGCACCTGCCACTGCTCGGGTAGGAATGTCCAGTCAGGAGAGCCTATGGTCTTCAAAAACCCCTTCGCACCCTGAAGCTTCAACAACGCCAGCGTAGTTCTGTAGTTGATGCCACCGACAACATTTCCCTCGTCAGTTGTATCAGCGATAATCACTAGGTACCCACCCTTCTTCAGTATCCCAAGGGAGGAGACTGCGCATTTTGCGCACTGGTAATGGTTCATTCCAACAAAGCCGCCATGGGTGATGACGATATCAGCAGCCTTGGGAGAAGGCACTTTCACCGTCTCAGAAATCTTCTTTACCGCAGCAAGATGAGCCTTGTCGAGGTCTCCACTGAAAACACCGGTGATGTGGAAGGCATGGTCGAGTGTCACGTTGACCAGGAAGTCCACACCCACGAACTTGGCGACCTCAAGGCTTTCCTCATGGACTGGGTTGCCCTTAATGTTGAGGTCTCTTGATGCAGGGTCAGCCATAAGGGTGACACCATGGAAAACAAAGGTAGAGCCCTCTCCGATGAGACCTGGGCATACGGCCTTGCGACCACCACTGGCCCCTGCCATGAAATGGCTCTCCACCAAACCTGTGGCGATCTTCAGGTCCGCCTCCACATAGGTCTTGTTCACCATGATGCGTGTCCCGCGGCTACTGTCACCAAGATAGACAAGATTGCCCTCATCCTTGCAGTCATGGTTTACTATAGTCACTCCGCTTTGAAGCACACGTTCATCGACCATCTTCGCTATCTCATCCTTACTCATTGCTCGGTGTGTTCCTGTAGCAATAAGGATGGTGATATCTTCTTTCCTATACCCGACAGCGAACAGCGTCTCCAGGATAGGAAGGAGGATACCCTCCTCTCCCTTGTACGGGACAGGTCTGGTATTGTCGCTTATGATGATGGCAGCCTTGGCTACTGGATTATTTGCAAGTTTTTCCTGGGCAATGGCCTTGAGGCTTTTGCTCTCTATAGGATGTTCGAACGAATCCAAGATAGTTTGGCTTACGTTGTCGAGGGTCTTAGGAGCCTGCATGTGTATGGAAAATGTATTCTCAGGCAGGATGAGATCATCATACTGACTGCCCAAAGGGTTAGGAACGTTCATGATATTCTCCTTGCAATAAGGCACTGGGAATCCCAGTGCCTTATTACCAAATGCTTAGTTACATCTCCTTGATCAGGGAGAGGTCTCCATTGGAAGCTGCACGAAGCAGAGGTTCCATATAGAGGTCGACATCAGAGGTGGCCATGGGAACGGGCATGTTCTTGAGCTTCATTGCAAGCTGGGGATCCTTGGCTGCGGAGAGTGCACGCTGGACATGCTTCTCACCAAACCCGGGGATATCATCAAGCTTGGTCGGAGCCTTGATGCTCGCACTGAACGCTATCATAGCCTCAGCAACGGCAACTGCGAGGGCCCTGTCCTTCAGATCGGCAATACCCTGTTCAGCAAACCCATGCGTAGCAAAGATAGTACCAACCACCCTCAGCTGCTTCTGGATTGCCTTGGAGTAGAGAACCGCATAGTAGGGGTTCATTATTCCACATGCAGTGCCATGGGCAACGATGTCCACAAGGGAGAAGCTGGTAAGGTGGGCACCACTGGTACCACCGATCATGATGGCATAGCCACCGAGGTCGGTTGCAAGACCGATGGCCTCACGTGCCTTCACATTCTTGGGATCGTTTATTAGGACCTTGGCATATTCGGCAACCAGGTTAATGGCGCACTCTGCGATCTCACGAGCCTTGTCATAGGTAGCTTCCTTGGCACCACAGAATACCTCAAAGGTATGTGCGATTGCATCAAGGGCCCCATCGATAGTCACAGAAAGAGGCATGGTGACAGTTGTCTCGTAGTCAAACATCGCAACGGTCGGGTTGAGGGCATTATCAACGATGAGCTTCTTCTGCCCTACTACAGGGTCTGTGATGTTGGAGTACTTGGTCAGGTGTGCTCCACTGGAAGCGGAGGTCTGCACAGCAATAAGAGGGATCAAGGAGACGCCGGTCTCCTTGAGGGCGCCCGTCACCACATCGGTACCGAAGTAGTGGTCGATCTCCGGGGTAACCTTTGAGCCGAGACATGCAAGGGCATTGGCTGCCTTGCATGCATCAATGGAGGAACCGCCGCCAATGGCTATGATGCAATCGGGCTTGGTGTGCAGGATATAGGACTCAAGGCGGTAGACATCCTCACGGGGGGCATTCGGCTTCGCATCGGGGGCGATGACGCCTCCTGCAAGCTCAACGCCAGATTCCTTCAAATATGAGACTACTCGATCGGCAACAGGTTTCATATAGGTGGTATTGCTTACTACCAAGGCCCTCTTTCCAAAGCCCTTGGCGATGGTCCCAATCTGATCAAGTACACCAAGACCATGCACATAGGCATCGCCTTTCCAATCATTGAGCAGTTCATACGCTTTTTTCATCTGGTCCATGTTTTTCTCCTATTTGCAGAGCTCTTTCGCCCTAGCGGCAATGTTCTCTGCGCTAATTCCATATTTTGCCAAAAGGGGTTCGTAAGGACCCGATTCGGTAAATCTGTCTTCAATTCCAATTGCATCAAATATACAATGGATGCCCTGTTTCATAAAGGCCTCACTTACTGCAGAGGAAAATCCTCCCATCAGGGCATGTTCCTCTACACAGAGCAATTTCCCTGTCTTGGCAACACTCTTTTTCAGACTATCGACATCCAGGGGCTTCACCATGGGAACACTGAGTACTTCTGCCTTGATGCCATCTTTTGCAAGCAAAGCTGCCGCTTCATTAGCAAAGGAAGCTGTGATGCCATTCGCTGCAATGGTAACATCACTGCCCTCTGTACATACCACAGTCGTTAACTCATCAGTTGCAGGTAGGTCGGGCATGGGGTTGCGGTTGAGACGGATAAACACAGGACCTGTCTGCTTCAGGGCATACTCAAGGGCCAGTTCAGCCTGAGCAGCATCGGAGGGTACTATCACCTGCATGTTGGGCAGGGCCCTCATGATGGCGATATCACAGATGGACTGGTGACTGGCTCCGTCAAAGGAGTCCGAAAGCCCGCCATAGGCACCTGCGATGACTACAGGAAGGTTGTTATAGCAGAGGGTGTTGCGGATCTGGTCGGTAGCCTTCAGGGCAAGAAAGATGGAGAAGGCATTTACCACAGGATGCAGGCCTGCAGTTGCCATACCTGCTGCAATATCGACCATGTTTGCCTCAGCAACCCCTACGTTGAAGAAACGCTCAGGATAGACTTTGCCAAACAGGGCACTTTTTGTTGATGAGGATACATCTGCATCCAAGACGACAAGCTCGGGGTGCGATGAACCAAGCTCAGCAAGTTTCTTACCAAAGGCTTCTCTCATAGCTACGCTCATAGCACGGCCTCCTTATTCTGAAGGTCTCTCTTCAGCTCTACAATTCCCTTGGCATAGGAGTCATCATCGATGACAGCCCCGTGCCAGCTGCTCTTACCCTCTGTAAAGGAGACGCCCTTCCCCTTGATGGTGTCATAGATGACAGCCTTCGGCCACACAGTGTCCTCATCCATCCACTCATAGGAAGAGAGAATGTCTTCGGTGTTGTTTCCGTCATAGAGGTGGGGGCATACATTCCACCCGAAGGCCTTCAGCTTGTCCGAAAGGCAGGAGAGAGGCATGATCTCATCTTCGGTTCCGTCAAGCTGCACCTTGTTGTAGTCGACCATAAGGACAAAGTTCTCTGGCTTGAACTTGGCTGCACTCATGATGGCTTCCCAGCTCTGCCCTTCGTTGAGACACCCCTCACCCACTATCACATAGGTCCAATAGGACTTGCCGGTTACCTTTGCAGCCATAGCCATACCCAAGCCAATGGAAATCCCATGGCCAAGGGCTCCGGTGGACATGTCCACCCCGGGGATCTTCTGCATGCAAGGGTGACCCTGCAGTCTTGAGTCCAGTTTCCTGAATGAGGCAAGCTCCTCCACGGGAAAGAAACCCCTATGGGCAAGGATGGTATAGAGGTTCATCGATGCATGCCCTTTGGAGAGAATGAGACGGTCACGGTCTTCCCATCTGCTCTCATCAGTTTTGATATTCATCCGATTGAAGTAAAGGGAGGTTGTCAGCTCGGCACTTGAGGCTGAACCGCCCCAGTGACCGGTACCCCTGTCGTGAAGGGTATCAAACATGACCACCCTAAAATAGGCGGCAAGTGCTGCCAGTTCCTTCGCGTTGAACGTGCGCCCTGTATCAGAGAGCAGTTGTGTAACACCTGTTTTCATCTAGGAAACTCCTCATGCTCATTAGCTCACCCTGTATTCATACGTGGATACGAAGATAAGTAAGCATTGTGTACTGTATACAATAGTAGTATCATGTTGAGGTACTCTTGTCAAATAGAAAACTGTTTTTTTAATACAATTAGTAAAAATTTGAACTATTCACTATAAAATGCTGTTTAATTAGATTTTATATAATAAATAATGTAACCTCTATTCTGTATACAATAATGGGATATACTCACAAAACTCTCTTCTTTGCTCGTATAAATATTGACGAAACAGAAAATACAGCCTAGAGTTATGGATGAATTAGGGGGATACTATGGCAAAATGTGTACAAAACAGTCTTTCTGACCAAGTCTACACCATGCTCAAGGAGCAAATCCTGTCTGGAGAGCTCAAGGGAGGGATGAAAATCCCTGAGGAGCTGCTTGCAGAACAGTTCGGCGTATCACGTACCCCTATCAGAGAGGCTATTAGACGTCTGAGCGAATATGGCCTGGTAACCATCAAGCCCAGAAGCTTTGCTACAGTCTCAGTCATTACCCCCCAAGAGGCTAATGACATCGCACGGGTCAGGGTTACCCTGGAACAGCTTGCCATTGACAGCATCAATGAACAGTCGTATGCCGAGCATGTACGGGAACTCTCCCGCTATGCAGCTGACTGCCAGTATGCCATGGGTATAGGGGACAGGGCTACAGTCTTTGAACAGGACAGCCTCTTTCATATGGCCCTCATCAAGGCCTCAAAGAATTCAGCCTTGATCAATATCTGCGAACGACTTGATGCAAAGATTCAACAACTGCGCATAGCACAGAACCTCCCTGAGGATGAACTGTCCTACTACCTGCACCAACATTCGACCCTCATGCAGCATTTGAAGAATGGGGAGAAAGATGCATGCAAGCGCCTGCTCTACGAACATATCACCCACGACCTGACCAGCCATGTAACCCAAGAAGGAAATCAATGAACAAGAACGACATACTCACCGTCTACGGCTCGAACCCTTCGAAGATGACCAAGTCACTTCTCTCCTCCATTGACTTTGCATCCCTCATACCGAACAAAGATGCTTCGATCGCCCTCAAGCCCAACTTGGTCGTGGCGGTTACTTCCGACAGCGGGGCAACCACCCACCCTGAAATAGGTATCGCCATCATTGAGCATCTGCAGGCTCTGGGATATAGGAACATCAGCATAGTGGAGAGCGCCTGGGTCGGAGACTCCACCAAGGAAGGCTTCCGAGTCAATGGATACAACCAGATAAGCAGCCGCTATTCTGTACCCCTCATTGATGTGAAGGATGACCAGTATGTAAAGAAGACTGTCGGAAAGATCACCATGGAAGTGAGCAAGACAATCCTTGAGACAGATTTTCTCATCAGCCTACCAGTTCTCAAAGGGCACTGTCAGACGGCTATGACCTGTGCCCTGAAGAATATGAAAGGATGCATTTCCGACCGATCCAAACGGCTCTTCCATACCTTGGGCCTGCACAAACCCATCGCTGTCCTCAACGTCGTACGATCGGCAGACCTGGTCATTGTAGACAGTCTCAATGGGGATTTGGACTTTGAGGAAGGGGGAAACCCTGTAGAGACAAACAGGATGTTTGCCGCTAGGGACAGCGTTCTCTGTGACAGCTATGGTGCATCCCTATTGGGCTTTGAGCTGAGGGATATTCCCTATATCAGCCTGGCTGAAGAAGGGGGAGTCGGTAGCTCTGATCTTTCTCAGGCACATATCATACAACTGAACGAGCCCAGTGATGAAGAGCCGGCAAAGCCAAGTGGCAGGGTCTCCTACCTAGCAAAACATACAGTGCCTGACTCTGCTTGCTCTGCGTGCTATGGGAATCTCATCCATGCGCTGAAGCGCTTGGATGAGGTGGCCCGTCTGGGGGACGTCTCTGTACCTATCTGTATCGGGCAGGGCTATAAAGGAATACAGGATCCAAGCAAGGTGGGCGTGGGCATCTGCACACGGGGTTTGGGAAAGAGCCTAGCAGGATGCCCTCCGAAGGCAATCGACATGATAGCCTTCCTCAAGGATCTCAGTAAGTAAGGACTAGAAAGAAAAATCTCTGGAATCCTACTACAAGCCTATTCCACTGTTACCGATTTGGCCAGATTCCTTGGTTTGTCAGGATCATTTCCTTTCAACACCGAGCAGTAATACGCATACAACTGGCTTACGATCACCGTGAGGATCGGAGAAAAATACGGTTCTATTGTAGGGATTCTGAACACCTCATCAGCGGTGGCATTGAAATCCTGTACCGAGTCAAAGGTAATGGCCAATGCGGTAGCTCCCCGTGCCTTCACTTCCTTGATATTAGAGTCCATCTTGGCAAAGAGCGAGGGTTGGGTGCACATGGCAACGACAAGAGTCGATTCGTCGACCAAAGCTATGGGCCCGTGCTTGAGTTCTCCTGCTGCAAAGGATTCACTGTGTGTATAGCTGATCTCCTTCAGCTTGAGAGCGCTTTCCAAGCTGATGGCATAATCGGTAAGGCGCCCCATGAAGAAAACCTTATCCTTGTTGAACTGGCTTGCGGCAAACCTTTGGATATCTTCCTGCTTGTCAAGAAGCAGTTGTGCTTGTGAAGGGATAAGCAGCAATTGTTCGAGCAGAGGTCCTGTCTCATTTTTTGTCATCACCAAGGCAAGTATGTACAGACACATCAGCTGGGTGGTAAGGGCCTTGGTCGAAGCTACGGCTATTTCGGGTCCGGCTTGGGTATACATCACCATGTCCGCTTCCCGACTGATCGTCGAGCCGACAACGTTCGTAAGGGCGATGGTCACCACCCCAAGACCCTTGAGCAAGCGCAAGGATGCAAGAGTATCGGCAGTCTCACCGCTCTGGCTGATAAGGATACACACATCCCCCTCTTTGCACATAGGGGTCCTATATCGCAATTCACTGGCAATATCAACTTCAACGCGTACCATGGCAAAGTGCTCGATCACATACTTAGCCACCATCCCAGCATGATAGGCGGTTCCGCACCCGGTAATCAGCAGGTTGGTGCAATTGACCAAAGCCTCCTGTATTTTTGGATTGATCACTATCTTGGTATCCTTGATGCGGCTGTTCAAGGTATCACGCAAAGCCTTCGGCTGCTCAAAAATCTCCTTGAGCATAAAATGCTCGTAGCCACATTTCTCAGCGGACTCAATATCCCAATCGACATGGACCAATTCCCGTTGCTGAATCTCTCCCTCAAGATTATAGATGGTGACCTCATCCTTGGTGAGCAACGCCAATTCCAAATCATGTAAATATTGGACTTCACGTGTATGGCAAAGTAAGGGAGGGACATCACTGGCTATGAGATTATAGGAGTCAGCCCGTCCTATGACCAAAGGGCTGTCCTTCCTGACCACGACCAGCTTGTCTGGATAGTCTTCACAGATCACAGCAATTGCATAGGATCCTTCCAACCTCTTAACCGTCTCGCTCACAGCGAGCAGCAGATCCCCGTTGTAGTGGAAGTCAACCAGATGTGCTATCACTTCGCTGTCAGTCTGGCTTCTGAAGACGACATGGTGCTTTTCCAACCACTCCCTCAAGGAAGCGTGGTTTTCAATGATACCATTATGTACTACTGCTATGTTTCCTGATACGTCGGTGTGGGGATGGCTGTTGATATCGCTCGGCTCCCCATGGGTTGCCCATCGGGTATGTCCGATTCCGCACGAGCCCTGTACCGGTTGTTGTGCAACAAGAAGGTCCAGATTGGAGAGCCGCCCCTTGATCTTGCGCACCTGCAGCTTCTCGCTCTCTTCCACCACTGCAATGCCACCGGAATCATATCCACGGTATTCCAGTTTCCTAAGAGCCTCCAACAATACAGGAGAAGCCTGATCACAGCCAACATATCCGACGATTCCACACATATGAGCCTCCAAAAACTACCACTTGTCTGTAATAGCATGGAATTTGCTGTTTATGCTACTAATTTGTTGCAGAAAAATCAGAAAAGCTGATCATATGGAGGTTTTTTTACTGTAACGCAGTGCCCAAATGGTCAATGAATGTGAGATCTTCCCGGCTCAGATGGATGGAAGCAGCTTGGGCGTTCTCCTCAAGGTGCTCGCTTTTTCGTGCACCACAGAGTACATTCATGGTTATTGTCTGCTCCAGTGTCCAGGCAAGAACCAGCGTACCTACCGAACAGCCGTATCGGATGGCCATCTCTGTGAGCTTGTCCAACATCTTGAGCACGTGAGCCCTCTTCTCTGGTTGGAACCAGGGAATGGAGGCTTTGGCTGTACCGACGACCTCGCTGTCGGGGGAAACCTTTCCAGTAAGGATACCCCGTTCGAGGGGGCTGTATGCCTGGAAGGTTATATTCTCTTCTTCACAGTAGAGGGCTTTCTGCAGGTTCTGCCTGCTGAGCAGGCTGAACCGCTCCTGTACCAGGGAGAGACTGCCAAACTTCTGGTACTCCCTGATCTGTTCCAAAGTGAGATTGGACGCTCCGTAGGAGCGTATCTTGCCTTCGCCTTTCAACGCTTCCAAAACAGAGACCGTCTCTTCAATAGGGGTGAAGAAAGGTTCGATGGATTGCCAATGGGTAATGAGCAGGTCGATATGGTCTGTCTTGAGTCTTGCAAGGCTCCCTTCCACCTGGGCTCTGATGCTCTTCGGTGAGAGGTTCCTGCGTATGGTGACTCCATCACGACTTTTGTGCACAGAGCCTTCATCGTCAGAGCCCCAGACAAGGCCACATTTGGTTGCAAGGATATAGTTGTTCCTATTGGCTGAAATGACACGACCTAGGATCTCTTCACTATAGCCATTGCCATAGGCAGGGGCGGTATCGAGAAAGTTTATGCCGACTTCCAGAGCCTTCTTGAGGGTACGAACCGACTCCTTCTCATCAGAAGGTCCCCAACTCATACCACCACCCATTGCCCACGTTCCCAAGGAGAGGGCTGAAATGCGTATGTCGGTATTTCCCAATAGCTTGTACTGCATGCACTGCTCCTTTTATCCTATTCTACACCACAATCCAGGTCAAATCGAGGACAGAAGAAAACCTATCTGCCCAATCACCCTAAACAATCACACAAGCGCTATTCTGTTTCAGCGTATCTTCCCCAATTGCCTGGCCACTTCCTGGATGCATAGGTGTGGGGAAGAGAGGGTACGTATCCTGGTCTGGGCCTGTACCAGATCCTGTAGGTGTGACATCGATGCCTGGGCAAGCACAATGGTATCGCTATCCTTGACCTCTCGCGCCATATCAAGGACCAGCTTGTCATGCTTTGCCTTCTGGCCTGCCTTCAGATGGACCAGGGCTTCAGGGCAACAAAGGGAGGAAAGCGATATTTCTTTGCATTGCAGGGAAGCTTCTTCCTCAAGCTTCTTCAACGTAGGGCTTACCGTTGATTCAGCTGTTGCCAGTACGGTTATCTTACTACCTTGTTTTACTGCCAACGAGCACATTGCATCATCGATGGCGATGATCGGTGTGGTGAAGAAAGGTCTGGCTGCAACCACATGGGGGGTAAGGGTGGAACAGGTGACCACAATGAGATCGGCCCCTGTAAGCTGTGCACTTGAGAGGTCATGCATCAGACGCATCCGATTGTCAACGGTAAAGGCACCTCTTTCTATGGGGTCAGCGACAAGAAACTCATCCACCATGTTATACACCTTGATGTCGCCTGTCACAGATCTGAGATCTTTCTCAAAGGTGTCATAGACACTTTTTACCGTATGAATCAGTACAATGCGTTTCATAAATTCCCCTTTTCCTGGCCTTGAGCAGGCTTGCCTATGTTTCCATACTACGGGAAAGAATTCTTCCTGTCAAAACACCGGTATACCTGCAATTTGACCGAAAGCTTATCCCCTAGTATTTATCTGACCTTCTTCCAGGCTGATAGCAACGTACGCTTGGCATTCGCAACAACCAGGTCCCCATCCTCTTCCCCTTGGGGCTTCACCTCAAAGGAGAGCATGTTTTCCCCTCCTTCATATAGGTAGCCGATATCCTTCATCTTCTGGAGGAAGGAGGTGAGGTATTCCGTATCATTTTCCGAACCCGGATAACCGAATCGTGGATGATAGTCCCCATAGCTAGGATGGTTCTTATCACTGAGGAAGGTATTTCCGACATGGACATGACGGATATGCTCCTTCACAGGATCAATGGCCTCATCGATACTCTCCCCTATCATGGGGATATGGGAACAGTCCACCATGATGCCGAAGTTATCATGGTCCTTGCACACCTCTTGTGCATACTTACGGACGAGGGGGGCAGGTCCCAGCAAGGATCTCTTGTCGATGGTATGGTCAAAGACTTCCAGACATACGCTCATATCACCCTTCTCTTTGGCGTAGGTGCACAATTCCTTGGTGGAGGTGATCAGCTGCTGTAGGTATGCATCCTCCTTACCCTGCTCATACTGGCGGGAAAGAAACTGAAATTCCTCGCATCCCCAGCTGTATGCCTGGTCGATACCTTGTTTCAGAAGTCGGACAGCCTTCTGCCTCTCCTTTTCATCAAGGCTGTTTATGTTCAGCTTCTGAGAGAAAAGCAGGGAGTGCCCGCTATAGGTCATGTCGCAGTGTGCGACCTTGACCATGGAGGTGACCTTCTCCTCGATAGAGGGAAAGGGAAGGGAGCCCAGTTCCACTACCTGGAAGAAAGGATCGACCAGGATCTTCTTCAATGAGGCGAGATATGCCTCTTCACTGGTTGCACACTCCGGGTATGCCATGCCCACGACGATACCGAACCGGCAGTAGTTCTGGATGGGATCTCTCATAGTGCCTTCTCCTTCAGTACCTGTCTCACCTGCTCGCAACAGAGCCTTGGGGAAGCAAGGACCGGTATGTTTGCCAGTTTCTCAGCCTCTTGCTGCAGATGTCCCATAGATGCCTGGGCAAGCACGATGCAATCATAGTCCTTGACCTTAGCTATCTGAGACAGCACCAGCTTGTCATGGGTAGCCAGGTCTCCGCGTTTCATAGCGGCATAGGCTGTCTCATTGTCCTCAGAATCGATGCTCACATTCACATCAGCTATCGCGGCCTCCTGCTGTAGCTTTGCCACAGTCGGCCCTATGGTGCTCATTGCAGTGGCAACGACCTTGATCTTCTGCCCCAGACGGACAGCCTTCTCGGTCATGGCATCATCGATAGCGATGATGGGGACCTTGATAAAGGGCCGTATGCGCTGGACTGCAGGGGTAAGGGTCGAGCAGGTCACCACAATGATATCAGCCCCAGTAAGTTCGCAAGATTTCAGGTCATTGAAGAGACGGTTGTGGTTCTCAATGGAGAATATGCCACTTTCACCGGGATCTGATGCAAGAAAATCATCAAGTAAATTGAAGATCTTCAGCTTTTCCCCAACAACCTCTTCCAACAGTTCAGGGAAGGTAGCCAGTATTGGCCGTACCGTGTATATGATTGCAACTTTTTTCATGGATGCCTCCTGCAGGAATGATAGAGATGAGAAACAGTGAATGGGTGCCCTGACTTACATGAAAATGAGCGGGCTTGAGCATGAAACATTCTTTGCTTGCACACTGAATAGCATTGAGGGATGAAAGGGTTCTCCCCTTCACCCCTCAATCATGATACGTCTAAACTGTGCTAGCTTGCAATACGATTATTTGTCCTTACCGATTGAAGCAAGGTAGTCGGCCTGGAACTGTGCACCATATGCCTTGAACGCATTGTGGTCCATGAAATCAGGTACGAGCTTCTGCTTCTCGATATAGCCCTTGGTCCAGGCATCGGTCTGGGATACCTGCTTGAACACATCACTCCAGTAAGCAACTGCTTCTGCGCTCATGTTCTTCGGACCAACAACAGATCTCCAGTTGGGGACCTCAACGTTCTTGTAGCCAAGCTCTTTCAGAGTGGGGGCAGAACCGAGGTTTCCAGGAAAACGACTGGTGGAAAGAGCAAGGATCGGCTTAATCTTGCCAGCTTCGACATACTGGGAAGCAGCGGCGGGCTTGCTGATCAGCAGGTCATAGTGGTTGCCCAGGATTGCAGTGATTGCGGCACTTGAAGCGTCGTGAGTCACATAGGCAAACTGGTCTACAGAGACACCAAGCTCCTTGGCGAGGGCAGCATGACATGCGATGTCATCACCCTTGGAACCAGCGAGAGTGATGTTCGCCCCAGCCTTGAGGGCTGCAATGACCTCTTCCATGTTCTTGTACGCAGAACCTTCACCTACGAAGATCAGGTGCTTGTCTACTGCAAGGTGAGCGATGGGCTGGAAGTTCTCAAAGCGGTTGTTAGTGTTCTTGGCCATTGGCATGAGGTCACCACTGTTGAAGGTCAACAGAGTGTGGTCAGCCTGGTCACCTGCCCTGAGGTTGGAAACCAACAGGCGTCCGACTTCACCGGCACCATCGGTCTTGTACTGGATGACAATGTTCTTGTCATTCACCAACTTCTCGGTAACCATGATGTCCATCAAGGTGCGGGTAAAGATATCAGAACCACCACCGGGTGAACTGGTAACATACCAATCGATGTTCTTTGAGGGAACAAATCCTTCTGATGCAGCAACTTCACTCTGAGCAGCAGCGAAGGCTGGAACGGTAAGCAACAGGGCAAATGCCAGTACGATTGCGAATTTCTTCATACTTTCTCTCCTATTTTTTTCTATCCGAGACACCAATTGTCTCAAAATACCAAATTAATTGCTCTTCTGAGCAGATCGTATCTTCTTCAGCACAAACTTGACGACAGGGGTCAGGATGATCGCGAACAGGACCAGGATCAGGAATGCTGAGATCGGCTTCTGGAAGAAGATATCAAGACTTCCATGGCTGCTGATAAACGACTTGCGCATATTTGACTCAAGCAAGGGAGCCAGGACAAAGGCAAGCAGCATCGGGGCCGTGGAGTATCCGTTCCTGTCAAGGACATACCCGAACAGACCGGAAAAGAACATTACCAACACTCCGTACATGGAGTTTGAGGTGCTATAGCTACCCACAATACAGACGACTGTTATGCAAGGCACCAGAATCTTTACAGGGACGGTGAGGATCTTGATCATAAAGGGGATGATTCCCACAGCTATGACCAGGGTCAGCAGATTAGCAAGGAAGAGTGAGGCGATGAGGCCCCAGCAGAATTCAGGCTGGCTGCTGAACAGCAGTGGCCCAGGGTTGAGCCCCCACATCATCAGGCCGCCGAGCAGGACTGCCCCTGTACCGGAACCGGGGATTCCAAGGGCCAGCAGTGGAGCAAACGATCCGGCGGCGGCCGCATTGTTTGCAGACTCACAGGCTGCGATCCCTTCGATGGCTCCGGTTCCCAGCTCATCCTCATTCTTGAACGCCTTCTGCATGGCGTATCCCATGAAGGAGCCGGTGGTTGCACCAGCACCAGGGAGGACACCCACAAAGGTTCCCAGGAAACCACTTCTGATGGCAGGGGGAAGCAGGCGCCTGATATCATGCAGGGTAAGCATCGAGCCCTTGATAGTCAGTTTCTGGGTGAAGGAGGTTTCAATCTTCTTGTTTCGATCCTGCATGAGCTTGAGCACCTGCGAGAAACCGACTGTACCGATGACAAACGGTGTGAAGGGAATCCCTCCAAGCAGGTATATGTTACCGAAATCAAAGCGGGGGCTACCGGTGAGGGTATCCATTCCCATCGATGCGATAAGGATACCAACCAGGGTAAGTATCACACCCTTTGTCGGGTTCTCCCCTACCAGCCAGCCGATACTCGTCATTGCGACCAGGAGCAACGCGGTCATCTCCGCAGGTCCGAACTTCAGGCCAAGGTTAGCCAAGGCAGGACCGGTAAAGGTAAGGATGATCATCCCTATGACCCCTCCAACGAAGGAGGACATGTTTGAGGTGAACAGGGCCTGGCCTGGGCGATTGCGTTTGGTTGCCATGGGATACCCGTCAAGGGCAGTCATGACAGCCGGCGAATCTCCGGGAATATTGAGCAGGATGGCGCTGAAGGCACCACCATACATGTTTGCATAGTACAACGAGCCAAGCATGATGATCGCTGTGGTGGGGTTGAACTTATAGGTAAGCGGCAACAAGAGAGCTACACCTGCAAGAGATCCGATACCAGGCATTGCCCCTACGATAAGACCAAGGACTGCCCCAAGGAGAACCACCAATACATTCTGTACTGTCAGGACTATGGTAAAGCCCTCCAACAGCATTGAAAAATTTTCCATCTAGTACCCCTTAGTTGAAGATCATGTCGTAGACGAGCCCTTTTGGAAAAGGGACACCAAGCCAGAATACGAAAGCACCCACAACAATCCCCATGATGACAACAAAGACGATCAGAGTTGTTTTCCAGGGGTACTTCTCATACCATTTCAACCAGAGCACCACAAAAATAGCCAGAGAGGGCAGCATCCCTATGACTAGGGTAGAGAGCATGATCAGGACAGCACCAAAGGCTGGGTACCAGTTTTCCAAAGGATAGTCAGTACCCTCTTCCTGCAAGGAGGTAATGAAGCCCAAGACACTCATCACCAGCAGGACACTGCCTATGATGACGGGGAAGAATCCTGGGAGAGGTCCCCTTGTAGGATGCCAGAATCCATATTTGGCATATCCAAATGAGACGAACAGCACAGCAACCAATGCCGTAAAAACCGGTATCAGCATTTTGCTCGTTATCTTCTTCTTTTGCATACCTGTACGACTCCTCAAGTTCTAGCAGAGATATGGCTTGCCATCTTGCTTGCCATCTTTACTGCGTTTTCAAAAGCTAGGGTATGTACGATACCTTTGCCTGCGATATCATACGCTGTTCCATGGGCACAGGTCACGATGGGGGCCGGAAGGCCGCCTGCAATGGTGATTCCCTCATCAAAGCCCTTGAGCTTGAGGGCTATCTGACCCTGGTCATGGTACATGGTGACAACGCCATCGAACTCCCCACGAAACGCCTTTATGAAGGTGATGTCACTTGGGTAGGGCCCGCTTGCATCAATGCCCATCGCTTGGGCCGCCTTGATAGCCGGTATGATGACGTCGATCTCCTCCCGTCCGCACATGCCGTTCTCCCCTGCATGGGGATTGAGGGCAGCAAGGGCCAGGCGGGGTTTCTCCACACCGCTATTACGGATGGATGCATTGGCAAGGCGTACTGCTCGCAGGATGCTCTCCACACTGAGATGCTTGCTTACTTCGCTTATGGGGATGTGGCTGGTGGTCCGGGTAGTCCAGAGGTCTCCCACCACGTTGATCTCTCCAAAGGGTTCGGTATGCCCGAACAGCTCTGCCATGAAGTGATGTTCGCTTTCGAACTTGCATCCGGCATCTTTCATGCCCGCCTTGTTCAGGGGAGCAAAGCAGAACCCTTCTAACTTCTTCTCCTGATATAGCTTCACAGCCAGCTCAAGGGCACGAAGATTAGCTTCACCACAGCTGGTCAGCAACTTGCCAAGAGTGACATCCTTGGGGTCAAGATTCTTCTGGTCAAGTACAGGCAAACCCTTGGACCAGTCTGCATGATCTATTGAATCTAGTATCTGTAGGGGAACAGAGGAACCGATGATCTCAAAGGCTCGGGAGAGTATCCTTGCATCACCTATGATGACAGGCTTGCAATGCTTTGCATAAAAATCAGAGACGGCAAGCTTCGCCACAATTTCAGGTCCGACCCCGGCTCCATCGCCGAGCAATATTCCCAGTACAGGTTTCTTTATCATCAACATATCCTTATCTCGTAGTCGCAAGCAGCACAGAGTGCAGCCAACGGGGATAAGGTAGCAAGTAGCGTGCCAACTTTTTTATATTGTATACAATGAATCATTTTTATAATATTTGTATACACATAACTCTAGTAAGAGGCAATACATAGGGAAATGTATGGTGAAGTTTTACTTTTTTGGTACTTTTTTTGCTTTATTGGTTAGTTGTTTCAATATATGTTTCATGTTTCATTTGAAACATAATTGAAACATACAAAGAGACTACTCCTCAAACTTGGACAGTTTTCTCCACAAGGTGGTCCTACTCAGTCCCACTTGCTGGGCAAAGGCTTCCCGAGTCATCCCACTGGCGAGAAACTCCCTATACAGGTCCTCATCTGAGAGTGAGGTTGCCAAACGGCGCTTTACCGGAAACGTTGCTGGCATTGCCTCCCCATGCAGACTGGTCGATCCGATATCAAGCTGCTCGATCTCCAACAAGCCAACTTCACTTGAGGAGTGCAGGATAGCCAGTCTCTCTGCCGCATTACGAAGTTCCCGGATATTCCCAGGCCAATAGAACTGCTCCAGAGCTTCAGTGGCAACGACCGTGATGGTAGGAATGGGCTGGCTGTGTCGTTTGCAATACTGCTCTACGAAGTATCTGAAGAGGATGCCTATATCATCCTTACGCTCGCGGAGGCTGGGTATCTGCAGGCTCAACAGGCTGATGCGATAGAAGAGGTCGAGGCGGAAGGTTCCGCTCTTTACCCGCTCCATGATATTGCAGTTTGCAGCGCTTATGATCCGTACATCGACAGGGATGACCTTGTCAGCCCCTATCTTGCGCACTTCCTTCTCCTGAAGGACCCTCAGAAGTTTTGCCTGCAAGACGATGGGCATCTCCCCTATCTCATCGAGAAAGAGCGTTCCCTTGTGGGCTAGTTCGAACAGTCCTACCTTGCCCCCTTTGCTTGCTCCGGTAAAGGCACCTTCGCTGTAGCCGAAGAGTTCGCTTTCCAGCAGCTGTTCAGGAAGGGCCGCACAGTTGACAGCTACAAACGGTTCTTTGCTTCGGGGGGAGTGATTGTGCAGACTCTGTGCAAACAACTCCTTTCCCGTCCCTGTCTCTCCGAGCAGCAAGACCGCCCCATTGACGACGCTAAAGCGTTTGGCCTTCTCCACGAGCTGGAGCATATGGGTATTTTGGGTGACAATATCAGCAAAGCCATACCGAGCAACAAGACCCTTGCGGTTCAGCTCTGTGCGGATCTTATGTTCTGTCTTCTGGATTGCCTCTGCATTCTGGAAGGTAAATAGCACCCCGGAGGTCTGCTCGTCGACTCTGATGGGTTGTTGGCTTACCAGTATCTGCTGGCCGCCGATGCTCTGCAACGCCTCCACCAAAGAACCTGTAAGCACGGTCTGGGACCACTTGCTTCCCTGATAGACCACATCAATGGACTTCCCTTCCAAAGGTGAAAGGGAAAATAGCTGTTCTGCCTGATGGTTTGCTGCGATGATTACCCCATAGCTGTTAATGGCAAAAAGGGCATAGGTAGCATTATTCAGAAGGGTAGCCAGAAGATTTCCACGGGTCTTGGCCCGCTCAAGAGAGCGGGCTGTGGCGACTGCATCCTCGATCGCGTGCACTACAGCCTGATAGCCTGTCTTCACATGGACATAGGCTATGGAGTTCTCTTCACAGTGATTGGACATAGTAAGGCCGCCAACAAGGACAGTGCATCCCCTATCACGCAGGGAGAAAACCGCATCCTTGACATCTTTCTGGTCGTGCACCTTCACTACGGTTACCGGACATCCCACAAGCGAGGCTATCCTATCACTATCGCAAAGCTCCTCATTGGTGATGATCCCGATGCTACAGGGATAGTTTTGCTGTTTTGCAAGTGAGAGGGCCATTAGCATATCCCCACTACCCAAGGCGATGGGAACTACATGGGTTGTCGGCCTGTACTTTGCGATTGCACTGGCTGTGATTCCCCGAGCCACAATGATATCGCCATCCAAGCCGGCAATGACGTGAGGGTCGGTACCGAGAATATGGGTGGTACTTATTTGGATGCCATCATGTTCAAAGGTGGTAATTACCTCTTCGAAGGCATCCTGCAGCTCCCTATAGGGGACGACAAAAAGGATCTTGATCACTGGTTACTCCTATGTACAACACTAGCATAAAGCATTATGGCTTTACAGACCATCGCTCTCCACTTTTACAGTAATAGATGAAACAGCAATTCACCCCTATCCCATGCAAGGCATCACCCATTTCACCCTGAAAGGTTTTATTCAAGGGGGGATACTATACATGTTCCCTAATTTCTCAGACCATAGAATCTGCTCTAATAGCATAATTTTCAGCAAATAGAATTCATATATGATGATATTTAGTTTTTTGTTATTCTCTGCCTGCGGTACTTTCCGGTCTAGTCTTATAGTGTGACCGCTACTGTATTTTTGGTGGTTGTTTTGGTGGTTGTTTTGGTGGTTGTTTGAAATATTTCATTGCAAAATTACCTGCAATAACTTACCGTAATAAATGGTTTTCAGTAATAGGAAAACACTGGAGTATATTTATGCATTCAGAAGAAAAGAAAAAATTAGGGCAAAACATTGAAAAGTTACAATCAATAGTTGGTGAGTTTTCTTCTGCTCCTTTTTTGTTTATAGGATCAGGCGTATCTAGAAGATATTTAAAAGCCCCAAGTTGGGAAGAGTTGCTAGTAATATTTGCAAAAAAAATTCGTCCAACCTATTCCTACCAATATTATGAATCAAGGGCAAAAGAAAAATGTGAGAAAAGAGGTATTGATTATTACAAAAATAATGCTGAATTATACCCGCTAATTGCATCTTTGATTCGTTTGGATTTCAATAAACGTTGGTTTGATGATCTATCTTTCCATACTTCTGACCCGGAGGTAGAAAAAGCTGTCGAAGAAAATCATGCAGATCCATTCCATGCCGAAGTCGCAGCATTCTTTAGAACATTGAATGTAACTGATCCTACCTATGATGATGAAATCGCAATTTTTAAGGATATTTGTGTTGATCGGATTGCTGGGATAATTACGACTAACTACGATTGCTTATTAGATAAGTTAACAGGATTCCAAACTTTCATCGGCCAGCAAGGTATTTTATCTACCACTGTCCAAGGAATTGGTGAGATTTATAAAATTCATGGTTCAGCAACTTCTCCAAGCTCAATTGTTCTGGATGAAGAAGATTACAATCGATTCAAGGAGAGAATGCTTTGTCTTTCTGCCAAACTGATAACTATTTTCATAGAGAATCCAATAATATTTATTGGTTATTCTTTAAACGATTCAAACATCAAAGGAATATTAGCTTCTATCATTGAATGCCTTGAGCCAAGTGATTTGGAACGATTGCAAAAAAGGCTGTTTTTTGTTGAATATACGGAGGAGAGCATCGTTTCTATTGAGCCTCAAACTTATTCATTGCAAAGTTCTTCTGCACCTCTTCGTATGACAAATATTAAGATTAATGACTTTTCATTATTATACTCGGCTTTGAAATCATACAAGCCGAGATTTCCTGTAAAGAAATTACGTATGCTAAAAGCAGCATTTGTCGAATTCATAGCTACAAATAACCCTTCAGAAAGAGTAAAAGTTGCAAGCATTGATAGTGAAGATGTGTCGGATTATGATTTAGGATTGTATATTGGAAAAACAGTAGAAATTGATTCATTGGGATATAAAAGTATAAAAGCAAATGAAGTATATAAAGATATCGTACTTGATACTTGCACTTTTAATCCAATGCGATTGATTTGTGAAACGTTTCCAGATATTTCAAAAACATCAAATCACGCTCTACAGCCAATTTTTAAATATCTCTCCCAAATTGAGTGGGATACTTCTGTAATTCCATTAGATGTCAACTATGCAAAAGAGTATGATGATCTAATCACAAGCTCCACAAAAAAATATAGAGATTCTGCTGCAACACCTAAGCATCGGTCAGTTAGAGGAATAGTTGATGACTATCCTCCAGAATTTTTCAGTGAAGCCGTGAATCCTGAGATTTCTTCAATAAGAACACAATGCAGATTGATGGAATACTTGTATGAGGGTGAAATAGTATTATCCGATCTTGAAAACTTTCTTCAATCCATATTTTTAAAGTATCCTGATATATTAAATCTTCCATTAAAAGATGTCATACCAGAACAAAAGCAATTGAGAAGTTATCTAAAAAAACTGATTAAGATCTATGATTATATTAAATACAATAAAAAGAGCCATGAATAAAGTCTCTATATATAGAGGCCGACATCATGGCTCTCAGCTAGCATTTTTAGAGGTTGATTTATCAACCTAATATGATTATACCGGTAAGTAGGCTGCCCGTCAATCCTAATGTAGTGAAAGGACCTGAAAGAACCCCTTGCCCATTGAACTCAGAGTAAAACGTACTGTCCCTAAAAGAATTATGCTATACCCTTTTGTATCAGCTCGATGATGACACCCTCAGCTGTGGCAAGGGAGATGATCTTATTTCCTTTGTGGGGACCTGCATTGACCACTACCATCTGCCCCACTTCCGTGAGGCCGTATGCCTGGGCCTGCACCACCCTATCGCGGGTCCCCCTATCCAATAGGGTATAGTCGAACAACCCTGTCATGATAGTGATGAACCTATCGGGGTCCTCCACAACCAGTCCGACATGATTGGTGCTCAAGCCCTTGCATCTACCCATCAAGGGAATCCTTATACATCCGATAGAGTTCAGACTGTGAAAGGTCAAGCATATCAACGGTGAACAGGCTCCCCTTTGCAACATCCTTGGTGAGGGTCCTTCCTGCCAGGAGATAGAAAGGGGCTGCAGTAGCAGGAAGAGAGTCCCTGCAGACCAGGGAGACATCAACATCATCGATGAGCCGATGATGACCGTTGAGGCAGAGGGTCTCCCCCTCCTTGAAATCCCTTGTTGCAGTAGCACTCATCACAGCGACATGGGTGCACCTGCTGTAGGTGGAGAGCCCCAGCCTCAAGGCATTCACTACAGAGACAGGAGCCTCCACACCCATGAAATGATACGGAAGATACATACAGGCATACTTGCCGTTCTGGCTCACAATATGCCCCTTCTCTGCAAGAAGGTCCCAGACCTTTTCATTATGACACTTCACAATGACAAAGACCCCACCTGCAAAACTCGCTTCGTCTGGCCTACGCAAGTTGTTGAACACATCCACAACACCGGTGCTTGTCAAGACACCACCATCCTCTACAGGGATGTAGATGTCAGCCAACTCTGAAACCCGGCATATAGGGTAGTGGAACTTGTCACACGAAGGGACGAGACCGGTAGCATTGGCAACCACATTCATCTCACAATAGTCGGGGACTGCAAACTGGGGGAAATCCTTCAATACCCTGCTACGCTCCTCGAGGGTCGCCATTCCATCCAGATGCCAATACTGGGCAAGTTCGGCAATGTTCGCCTTCTTGCCCTGGAAAGAGAACTCCGCGCTGTCGAGGTCATAGATAAAATCATATTCGCTGGACTTGCCTGCTGCGATAACCTCCAGCCCGAGAAGTGCAATCCAGCTCAGAAACTGGATGAGATTGGCTGGCTGGTCCCCTGCAGCGATCGCATACACCAGGTTTCTGGATGTTGCCAGCTTGTACAGGTAGGGGCCGGAAACACAATCGGCCTCCTTGGAAACCATGCACACATGAATACCGTGCATCAGGGCATTCTCTGCCATGATAGAACTGGTTTCAGGAACACCGGTAGCCTCCACCAGCACATCAATACCACAGTATGGCAACAGCATCCCATCTTCAAGGATAATGATGGCCTCATCGTTTTGCATGTGTTGCTCTATCTCTTCTTTCGTTGTACAAGGACAGAACCTGTTGCTATCATACCCAAGGCCCTGCAGCAGCTCCATCGAGACGTTTGCATCAAGATCACAGATGGAGCGCAGGGAGAGCGAGTCGCTCATCAGAGGCACTTGAGCAAGAAAAGAGTAGCCAAAGCCACCATTGGCACCTATGATCCCGACCCGGGACTTCACATCATTTTTTTTGAATACAGCAGAATAATTCATTGTACATATCTCTCTTTTTATGGTTTTGGGAGGGAGTTGCTAGGACACACCTCGCGAGGCACTCCTAACACAATCTCTGGTTAGGAGGCCATACAATGCACCATGGGTGGGGATCCACCTGGATTTCCCATCCATGCCCGACAGACGACCAGGATACAGGCTGGGGAAATATCAGAGGCGTTGCTGTTTTTTACCATGAATGAACTTCACCAGACTTCGTACGACAGGGAAGAGCAACAGGGCAAATGTAAAGAGCAGTATCCCCAGGGAGATTGGCTTCTGAAAGAATATCCAGGCGCTGCCCTGGGAAATCCCCAGTGCCTGCCGCATCGATATCTCAAGACGGGGAGCCAGGACAAAGGCCAGCAAGATAGGAGAGATGGGGAAATCTTGCTTCTTGAGATAAAAGGCTACGATTCCAGCGACCAACATCAGACCCATATCGAAGATGCTGTTGCCTACCGAATACGAACCAACCAGACAGATGACCATTATGATGGGGATCAGCACTTTCTTGGAAATCTTCAAAAACGATACGAGGAAGGGTAACATTCCCATCCCTGCTATCAGGCATAGGATATTCCCAAAGTACATCGAACTTATCAGACCCCAGACAAACTCTGGATTTGATTCAAACAGGAGAGGACCCGGGCGAAGGCCCCACATCATGAGTCCTCCCAGAAGGACCGCACTTGTGGAAGAGCCGGGAATTCCCAACGAGAGCAACGGAGCAAAGGAGCCTACTGCAGCCGCATTGTTTGCTGCTTCTGAAACAGCAACACCGGTAATTTCCCCTGTACCGAGCATCTCTCCCTTCTTCCCAATTTTCTTCTCCAGGATATATGCGAGGAAGGACCCTGTGGTAGCACCTGCCCCAGGGAGAAATCCGATGAAGTTTCCCAGCACAGCACTACGGACGCAAGGCAAGAAGATCTCTTGCAATTCTGCCTTGGTCAGCATACTTTCCCTGATGGAAAGTCTCTTGATCCCATCTACCTCAAGTTCCTCCCTATTGGCCATCATCTCGAGAACCTGGCTGAATCCAAACATTCCTATGACCAGGGGTACAAAGGAAAGACCCCCTATCAGGTTGAGATTGCCAAAACTATACCGTGCTACTCCCGAAGCACCGTCGATGCCTATAGTGGAGAGGAGGACACCGATCGCCGCTGCAACAAGACCTTTTACGGGATCGTCCCCCAATAGCCAGCCAATGGAGGTCAAGGCCATGAAAATGAGGGCAGCGACCTCAGTGGGGCCGAAACTCAGGCCAATCTCCGCAAGCAGGGGGCCAAATATGGTCAGGAAGATGATCCCGATGGTCCCTCCAATGAAGGATGCAATATTACCTGCAGCAAGGGACTTTCCTGCCATACCCTTCTTGGTGAGCTGATACCCATCAAGGGCGGTAACAACTGCAGGAGTATCGCCGGGGATGTTCAGCAGGGTTGCGCTGTAGGCACCTCCGTACATATTTCCATAATAGATACCGGCAAGCATGATGATTCCGGTTGTCGGGTTCATCTTAAAGGTCATCGGCAACAACAAAGAGACTCCAGCAGCAGCACCGATGCCTGGCATCGCACCAACAATAATGCCCAGTATGGCCCCAACAAGGGCTGCCGTCGCATTTACAAAGCTAAACGCTACTGAGAAGCCTTGCATCAACATTTCTAGATTGCTCATTCCAAGTTCTCCTCAATCATCAAATTCCAAACACGCCCCTAGGGAAGGGGATCTTAAGCCACAAGATAAATACCAAGAATACAAACAACGTGACAATTGTTGTAATGAGCAACGATTTGCCCAACTTGACCTTGCTGATACAGAAAAGCCACAAAAAGGCGGTCAGGAACATGGCGGGTATAACCCCAGTAAGCACCATCAGCCCTATCGCCAGCAGGGTATAGACAGCAGGAACCAACGGTCGTATCCAAACCGGATATTTTCCCTCTGCTGTTGCCGGTTTTCCTTCTTTGGCTTCAGAACCAGGGTCCTGTTTCAGCTTTCTCACTGCCTGCACAAGAAGATACCCAGAGAAGACCATCAGGAGCACGCCAAACAGTACAGGCATAAAACCGCTTCCCGGCACACCTTTGAGCCAAAACTTATATACACTGATGCCTTGTTGCACCCAATACCCACCTACAAGAAAAATGAGTATGTTTATTGCGATTTCCATGAATTGCTCCTACATAGTGTGATGGGGAGACCCTTCGGGCAGTCTCCCCAATGCATCGGGGTCCTAGAGAATCCCCAGCTTCTTGGCAAAGGTCAAGAGCTGTTTCTCAAGCTTTGCATAGTATGCAGTGAAGTCATCAGCATTCAGATACTTGTCCTCAAGCAGATTTCTCTTGATGTAACCGGTCTTCCACTCTTCTGTCTCGGAAACCTTACCCAAAACATCACTCCAGAACATCTGCGCCTCACGGCTCATGCCTGCAGGTCCGATCACTGAGCGGGACATCTGCAGTACTGCATTAGGATACCCAAGTTCAATGAATGTAGGAGTCTGGTCAAACGGAGCCTCACTTCTGGTAGTTGCCCACGACCCTATTGCCTTGAGACGACCACCTTCAACCAGTCCAACACATTCGACAGGGTTAAGGACTGCCAGGTCAACATGTCCGCCAAGCAGTGCTGTTGCAACTTCACCACTGGAAGCAAAGTATGCAGTTGTGTTGAATTGGGTATTGGTCTCCTCCTCCAGCAAGGCCAAGGCCATTGCATCGAGGTCATCAGCCAATCCGATGGTCAAGGATTTTGGATTTTCCTTGATGGCTTTCTCGACCTGGGCCCAACTGGTGAAACTTCCCTCAGAGCGGACCACCAGCACAATATTGTCAATTGCCATGTTAGCCAGCGGAGTAAAGGGTCCCTTGGGAGAGATACTCTTGTTCACATGCATGGTAAGCATGTTTGCAGAGTTGCAGGTAAGCAGGTAGTAGTCCGGTTCGGACTTCGCATTCACATACCCGTGGGAGACAGAGCCTGCGGCCCCACCCTTATTCACCACCGTGACAGTCTGGTCGACCAAGTTGTATTTCTGGATGATGTCGGTAATGGTCCTACCGAGGATGTCGCTACCACCGCCAGCACTACCGGGAATAACAAACTCAACAGGACGATCCGGATAGGGCTTCACTTCAGCACTACCGGCTGCCCAGAGAGCTCCGGCAAAACAGAAAACACACGCAAGCAAAACAGTAATTCTTTTCATCATTTTCTCCTTTCTACATTTCTCATGACCCTCTTGTGGTTACAGGGCCATACGGTCCTAGTCTCTAGCTGTACAATGCAACTACCGTGCCAAAAACAGGCATCACTCTCTTAAAATGAGATATTTACTTATGATTGTTATACTTATCTAATTCCAAAAAGGAAACTGTCGGTCAACCGTATCTCTCTTCTGTAGCACCAGAAGTGTTGCATTGCTACAGAAGTGTGTCACCACACCTAGTCCAATGCATAGGATCGCAACTTCCTATAGAGGGTGGACCTGTCTATTCCCAGGATTCTTGCAGCCTCACTCTTGTTGTTGTTTGTCTTTCTGAGAGCCTCTACTATCCTTGCACACTCATCCTGCTGCTGCGGAGAGCCCGTCAGTTCAACACATTCGTTTACTCGCCCCAGGCACGTGAGGATGTCCTGGGCGGAAACCACACTCCCTGATACCACCACTGATATTCGTTCACACAGGTTCCTCAGTTGCCGTATATTTCCATCCCAATGATGGGAAAGGACTATCGGCAAGACTTGTGGATCGAGCATATGGCTGGAAGAATTGTTGCGCTCATCAAACTGACGCAGGAAATGCTTCATGAGGATCAGCACATCCTTACCTCGTTCCCGTAAGGGAGGGATATTCAGCCGCAGGACATCCAAGCGGTAAAAGAGGTCCTTTCGAAACTTGTTCTGGGAAACCTGGTCCTCTATGTCCCTATTGGTGGCGGCAATGATACGAATATCGACGGGGATAACCGTATCATGGCCGATTCTCATGATCTCCCTCTCCTCAATGACCCGAAGCAATCTTCCCTGCAGGAGGGGACTCATCTCAGAAACTTCATCAAGAAACAGCGTCCCTTCATGAGCCAGCTCGAACAATCCCATTTTCCCGTTTTTCGAAGCGCCGGTAAAAGCACCCCCACATAGCCAAACAGCTCACTCTCAAACAAGGATTCAGGCAAAGCCGCACAGTTGATGGCTACAAAGGGGCCATGGCATCGGGGACTTGCCCTATGGATACTCTGGGCAAAGAGCTCCTTGCCCGTACCGGTTTCACCTACCAACAAGATATTCGACTGGACCTTTGCATAATCCAGTGCCAACTTCTTCACCTCCTGCAGTGCTTCACTGGTCCCGAGCATCTGGGAAAAATCGTATGAGGCAACCAATCCCTTCTGATTAACCTCCTTTCGGATCCTGGTTTCAATCTTCTGGATCTGTGAAAGCTCCTGGAAGGTGATGATGCCGGCGAAGAACTTTCCCTGCACAAGGACAGGGACCCTGTTCACTGCAATGTGATTACCATGGACCTCAATGAACCCACCAATCTCCGGTTGCTTGAGGGAAGAGAGGTCGGGGTTGTCAAGAATGGGGATAACCTCTGATAATTTCCTATCCTGAATATCCTCCACTCTGACCTGGAGCATCCGTTCGGCAAACTGGTTGCAGATGGTTATGCGTGTATCCTGGTCCACTGCTATTATCCCTTCATGCACATGCTCAACCAGTGCATTCAGCCGTTGGACCCGTACCCTCTCCTCGATGTTGGAATGCCATAACCTCCAGGCTTCGTCGATAGCCTGCCTCACACTCTCCTTACCAGCTTCGATCCGTTCACACGGAACGCCCATCTGCTCGGCACAGGTGGAAACTGAGTCCCCTCCAATGATCAGGTCAGCACCCTCAGAAACGGCCTTGAGGATGAAAGCCTCTATGCTATCCATGTGCCCTATCTCATAGGTGGTGATGGTCGGAAGGAAACTGGTGGCAAAATTATTGATACCGTAGACAGCATTAGCGGTTGCAATGAGGGCTATCCTCCTTGCTCCATATTTCTTCACCCCCGTACTCATTGCGCGCAGGATGTCATAGCCACTCATCGGAAGCTCAATGACGGTGGCATCCTTCCACAGCAGGTTGAGATAGGAGGCGGTCAAGCCTCGGGCAATGAAGACATCCCCAACCAGCTTGCTTCTGCGTATCTCCGGAACACCGCCATAGTTCACGACAGTGTGTATCTCATTTCTTTTTGGGTGTTCTGCAAAGGCCTCTTCTACAACCGATACAAGATTTCTGTACGGTACTATAAATTCAATGGTAAACATCGCAACCTACCTCTGCTGGAATCATATATATCCTTTTTTCGAGATATACAATAATCCAAAAGGAATGATTATGTTAGGTAGGATGTTCAGCTTCTTGTCATTTGGCATCGCAGAAACACCTTTTCCTTATGGGTAAATTGTATACAATGATACTGCCAAGGTCTATCCCATGGGGATAGGCGCGTATCGATGAGAAGCTAGGAGCGGCATACATCTTCAGCAGGCATGGCTTTACAAACCATAGCCTGTCTTGCTATTGTCCCCATGGAGGCTTTTCATGAACCTGTTGCAATTTGTCCTTTTGGCATTCCTTGTCCTGCTGACCCTCTTCAACCTTTACTCGCTAACCATTGGGAGGAAGAAAAAGAAGCAGGCCGTGGCACAATTCAAGCAGACCCTTGCTGAGCTTGAAAACAAGACCTTCAAAGAGATGAAGAAACGCCAGCTCTTCTTCAGCGAAAAACATGGATACATCAACGATCTCAATGAGGGGATCCTGCTTACCTTCGACCATGAGAAGAAGAAGATGGGAATAACACTCAAGGATGCGTTCTACCTCATCAACTTTGACCAGGTAGTCTCCTGTACAGCCAGGCACGACACCCTCGATAATGGGAAATGGACGAATATCACCGTAGAGCTGGAGACCAAGGACCAGGTCATAACCCTGTTGTTCGGATCACGTTTCTGGAAGCCCAAATCGACCCTGGCCAAATTCATCCTCAACGATGCGAAGGAATTCGCCTCTTTTGTCAACAAGTATTGCAAGGAAGACCAAGGCAGCGAACAAGAAGGGACAGCAGATTCGGCTACAAGCTGAGACCTGCTTCGATACAACATACAGTGACCCTAGGACACCTGTGTGGACCTTTTGGGACAAAAAGGGTTCAGAGCCTGAAATAACAGCAAAGCGACCGGTCAACCCGGTCGCTTTGTCATTTGCCAGCACATTTCCCGTATGCTGAAATCAGAAGGGAGTTCCTGGATCTAGCTACTCTCTTGCTCCCCTTTCTTCGGAGCATCGATTACCTTAGGTGTATCGATGATGTGCAGGTCCAGCTGGTCGAATGGAACCTCGAGGCCGACCTCTGCCAGGCGAGAGACGATTTCACCCTGGAACCGCCAGTAAACCTTCCAGTAGTCTGCAGGCTTTGTCCATGGTCGGGCAATGAAGTCAACAGAAGAGGCACTGAGCTTATTCACCTCGATGGTAGGTGCAGGTTCGGGGAGGATCTCCTCATACTTTGCGAAGATAGAGGATATCACCTGTTTCACTGTCGCCACATCCGAGCCATAGGGTACGCTTACCACAAGGTCCACCCTTCTTCTTTCCATGTCCGAGTAGTTGACAATGGGGCTTCCCCAAACCAGACGGTTTGACATCGTGATCTTCTTGTTGTCAGGGGTAGCAAGGATGACACATATCATATCCATATCCCGTACCGTTCCCGAATATGAGCCGGCATCGATATAGTCGCCGATCCTGAAGGGTGCGTTCATGACGATCATCACACCACTGAGCAGGTTTCCGATGGTCTCCTGGAAAGCAAAACCAAGGATGACACCGGTGATGCCCAAGCCTGCAAGGAACGGGCCCATATTCAGCCCCATGTGCTGCAGGAAGGCGATCAGGAGGAATATCCAACCGACGATGTTCACCAGTTGCAGCAAAAAGCGTGCCATGAGGTCGTTAATCTTCTTGGATTTGGCCAAGGCTCGCTGGAGGACTCTTTTGAACCAGGTGACGAGGATCTTACCTATCAGGACTATCAGAAGTCCTCCACCGAGGTTTATGAGAAAAGCGACGGGTTCCAACTGGGCCCATTCATGGAAATTCACCAAAAACTGTGAGAAAAAACTGCCACTTTTTGCTGCAGCCTCAGGGGCTGTCTCACTTGCAAAAGCCATAATAGTTGAAAGCATCTACATTCCATCCTTATAGAGAGTGGTTACAAAAACCCTACCACCAGCATACTAAAAAAGCAAGGGAAGGTTACCCTTCCCCTGCTTTCTTCCAGTGTTATTCAGTTACCGTGATAGCAAGGAGTGCAGCTTCTTGGTAAAGGCTACAGGGTCCTTGGGCATGACGCCCTCTGCAAGCAGGGCCTGGTCGAGCAAGACCGAACACAGGTCAGCGACATACTCAGTATCTTCGCTGGCGTCAATCTTCTTGACCATGGGATCGTCGATGTTGATCTCGAGGATCGGCTTGATATCTTCAAAGTCGCCTTGGCCCATGCTCTTGAGCAACTGCTGCATCTGCACTGAAGGATCATTCTCATCGACAACCACAACAGCTGGGGACTCCACCAGACGGGATGAGACCACAACGTCCTTGACCTTGTCGCCAAGGGCCTTCTTGATCTTCTTGACCAGTTTCTTTGATTCCTTGGTCTTTTCGACAGGATCGTCATCACCTTTGAGGTCATCGACGGCACCACTCTTGTTGATGGCCTTCAGGGGGATTTCCTTGTAGGTTCCGATCGATCCGACAACGATGTCATCGATATCGTCGCTCATGACCAGGACCTCAAAGCCCCTCTTGCGATAGGCTTCCAGCAAGGGGCTAGCCTTCAGGGTCGACTCTTTGCCTCCGGTGATGTAGTAGATACTCTTCTGATCGGGACTCATGCGTTCCTTGTAGGAAGCAAGGCTGACATACCCCTCCTCGGTAGAAGACTTGAACCTGACCAACTCAAGCAGGGCATCCCTGTTTGCATAGTCAGAGTAAAGGCCTTCCTTCAATGGACGGTTGTACTGTTCGATGAACTTTGTGTACATCTCAGGGTTCTGTTCGCTGATCTTCTGGAACTCAGAGAGCAGCTTCTTCACCGAAGCATTACGGATAGAGGACATCACACGGTTCTGCTGCAAGATTTCTCGGCTGACGTTCAACGGGAGGTCCTCGCTGTCGATGATACCGCGTACAAACCTGAGATAGGTAGGAAGCAGTTCCTTATCATCATCGGTTATATAGACACGCTTTACAAAAAGCTTCACACCAGGACGATAGTCCGCATTATTCATGTCAAAGGGAGCTTTGGCGGGAATAAAGAACAGGGTCGTGTACTCGATGGTACCTTCAGCCTTGGTATGGATGTAGAACAGGGGATCTTCACTGTCGTAGGTGGAGCTCTTGTAGAACTCGTTGTACTCTTCGACCTTGATATCGTTCTTATTGGTTCTCCAGAGAGCCGAGCTGTTGTTGATCTGCTCCACCTTGTGTTCGATCGTCTTGAGGGGGTTACCTTCCTTGTCCTTCTTCTTGTCGTCAACCGACTGCTGGTCATAGGAGAGGAAGATGGGGAAAGCGACGTGGTCGCTATACTTTTTCACCAGCTGCTGGATCTGCCAGCGGTTGGCATACTCAGTGCCTTCTTCATTGAGGTAGAGGATGATGGTGGTTCCCTGGTCTTCTCGGGTGGTCTCTTCCAGGGTGTAGGACCCTTTACCGGTACTGCTCCACTTGTGTGCAACCTCCTCTCCTGCCTTGCGGCTGATGACCTCAACCTTATCGGAGACCATGAAGGCACTGTAGAACCCTACGCCAAACTGTCCGATGAGGTTGCTGTCCTTCTTCTGCTCTTCGGTAAGGGAAGCGAGGAATTTCTTGGTTCCACTTGATGCAATGGTACCGAGGTTGTTGGTAAGGTCATCGTGGTCCATTCCAAGGCCGTTGTCCTTGATGGTAAGGGTTCTCTTATCACCTTCGGTGAAAGAGATATCAATTCTCGGCTGAAAGTCGAAACCCTTGAGTTTCTCATCGGTAAGCACGAGATATTTGAGTTTATCCAAAGCATCCGAAGAGTTTGAGACGAGCTCGCGAAGGAATATTTCCTTGTTTGAATACAGCGAGTGAATGATGAGCTGAAGTAACTCTGATACCTCAGTTTTAAACTTTTTCGTTTCCATGTTTGCTAGATACCTCCAAAGGGATATAGGCTAACATAATGATTTTTTTGGGTAACGGCAATCTTTCCTTAACAAAAAGATGCGCGTGGAGTATGCTCAAGGAATGAAGTTCACCCAACCTGCAGCAGCACGAGAGATAAACCGCCTGAGGGTGCTGAACCTGCTTGCAAAAGAAAAAGAATACAGTCGAGCCGATATCGCTCGAAGCCTCAAGCTCAACAAGCCTTCGACCAGCGAGATAGTGGAGCAATTGCTCAAGGACGGCTTGGTGGTGGAGACAGGCAAGAGGGAGACCACTTCAGGACGAAGACCTGTGTCCATTGCCCTCGTCGCTGATTCTGCCATGGTCTTGGGGGTGGACATGGGAAGTCGCAATACCTCTGTAGCCCTCTCCGATCTCAAGGGGAACATCCTGCGCTTTGAACGCTTCCCCACTACAGACCGACCTGAAGTAAAGGAGCTCTGCTCACAAATCATCAGGATACTGAGGAAGATGGCAAAGCTGGTCACCTCCCCCATCCTAGGGGTGGTGGTAGCCCTCGACGGCGAGGTAAGTGAAGACAGAAGAACCCTGATCAGAAGCGATCATTGGAACTGGGATGACATCCCTCTGGCAGCCATCATAGAGAAGAACACTACCTTTCCAACCCTCATCACACACAATGTAGAGGCGATGGTCTTTGCAGAGCGTTGGATTGCCCAGGAGGAGGAAGAGAACTTCTTCTTTGTGAACTGGGGGGAGCATATCAAGAGTGCCTGGGTCAGCAAACACTCCATTACAGGAGGCAATACGCAGTTTGGTCACCTGAAAGTGAGTTCTACGGGCCTTTGCAGGTGTGGGAAGATCGGGTGCCTGGAGAGCAAGGCTGCTGGCTGGGCCCTCAGTGAGAGACATGAGGGAAGGACGGTCAAGCAACTCTGCCAAGAACTCGACAAAACCATACATCAAGAGCTGAGACAAGCCTCACAGGCTATGGCTATGGCCCTTGTTGCAGCGAGTGCCATAACTGGATGCAACAAGATAATCCTCGGTGGTGGCTTGGCCAACCTCGATGATGAGTATCTGCAACTTCTGATAGATTTCTATAGGGAACATTCAAATAGGGAGCAGATTCCCATTGTATGCTCACCTCTCAAGGAGAAGCAGACACTCCTGGGCTGCATTGCCATTGCTTTGGATAGGTGGATGTTCAACCATACATTGCTGGAAATGATGCAGGAGCAAGGCAACTAAAAACCGCTATCTAGAATAGACTAGATAGCGGCAACCTCCTTGAAAACCCCAGGATCCCTCCCCTGGAGTACCTGTCCACCCGCTGGAAAATTCGGAATGGACTCTGAGCAACGACACTCATGATTATTACATGGTTTCAAGGCGATGTAAAACAAAATACACAGAAATTTTGTCAAAAAACTCAAATAGCATGGACAGAAAGGCCATTAGCAAAGAAAAATACAACAATTATAACCCATCGGTATAATTAACGGAGAATGATCCCCTGTAGGATCCTGCAGTAAAGATATCATTGGCCTGCTTGTTGACCCTGACGGTTAGCTTCCCAATATCCCTATCTTTCTGAGTACCGGGAAGGAAGGTAATGGTGAAAGTATTTCCCCCTTCAACACGAGTCATGAGATGCTCCGATTCGAGCTCCAGGGATGTACGCAGGGTATTGTCTTCATTGAGCTGCAGGTCAGCAATTGCAAAGCTCAGCTTGCCATAGGTGCCTGTGGACAAGTTGGAGGTATACTTGAAGTGAATAGACTTGGAGACTTCCCAAGCTTCAGTAGAAGGAAAATCAAAGGTCAGCAGTGCTGTATCTTGATCGAGCTCCACACCAAATTCATCATAGGCCTTGATCTGTGTGGAGATGCTTCCGATCATGCCCTTTAGATAGACCACAGCCTGGTTTGGAGAGATAGAAACAGCTTGGGTTGTTGAAATAGGAACAGCTTCATCTGCAAACAGCGAAAAGCTTATAGATAATAGGAGCATTACTCCCAGTAGTTTTTTCATAATAGTCTCCCATATCAATACTTGTTGATATATCTATCATACCAAGTAATATGCAGTGAGGAAAGAGAGGAGTAAAGAAAAGCTGTGCAGTTTCCTGCACAGCCAAACTCTCAATAAATTAGATGATTAACATCATGAAACAACGATGGAGAAGATAATTTCAGCTTCATACGCACCTGCTGTGGCGGTTGTGCCAGATCCAACCTGTTCAGCATTAGTAATCGAAGCTCCAGTATGATCAAAACCTGTAGCCTTGGCTGGATTAACAGTAATCGTTGCCTCATCATTTCTTTCAGCACTCAATGCTGCACCAGTATTGGTAAAAATCTTATACCCAGTAGTGGAATTATAGACTATAGCACCTTTGCTACTAGTAACTGATGCGATCTTAACGGTTCCAGCGATAGTCTGGTTAATGAAGTTACCTACATTCATATAGAAGTCAAAAGTACCACCAGCATTGGTCTTATACCCATACTTGAAAGAAGGGGAAGTAGCTCCAAACGCATCGTCAATAGTTGCAGTTGGCTGATACTTGGTTCCATTTACATTAAAACCATGGACAAGATACTCACCAATATTTGCTCTCAAGGTTGCAGTCACAGTACCTGGATTAGGTACCGCTGCAAACAGTCCTGCTGTTGCTAGAACCAGAATCATCAATATAGCCAAAGCTCTCTTTTTCATAAAATTCTCCTTTAGTGAGAGCCGTCCGATGGGTTCTCTCATCTATGCACATAGCATATCCCCTACTCAGACTTATGTCAATATCTAATCACCTTTAAAGGGAAATATTTTCTTTTTATTGTTTAATATTTCATATTTACATGTATTATATATATTTAACTCTTACACAACTTATAACGCAAGTAGGGTAAAAGCTACTATTAAGCATCAATAGCTTATTTTTAATTCCTAGTAAAATAAGGGATATTAGAATCTTCTGCCATACCCTTGTCACACCCAAAGGCTGTATTATGCTACTTAAAACAAAGAGGTGCCCATCAGGACACCTCATTTCAAAGCAATCTGTTAACACATCTATGGCTTATGGCATTATCTCGATTGATACTGTCGACTTATAACTTCCTATCGGCTTAGAGCTCAATTGGGACTGTTCTACCAACACTGTAAGCTCATGTGCATAAAATATAGTTCCCGATTGTGGGGTAAAGGATAATATTTGATACTTTCCACCAGCTGGTGTAATCGTGTTTCCATCTACTTGAACTTGATCAATAGCTATATATTCAGGATCTGCAACATCTTGCTCCTCAAAAGGTGCAATTGTTGCCTTTACAGTGAGAGGCAACCCAACATTGGTCTTAATCCCATAGTTCAAAGAAGCACCTGCAGGGTTAAATGCATCGTTTACGGAAGGGTTAGTTTCAAAAGTGGGTGTTGCTGGTGCAGTAAGGAACCCATGGTACAGATACCCAGGAACTGAGGTAGTAAGGGTAATGCTCACTTGGGCAGGATCTGCCCCAAGGGTCAGTGCCAGTAATAGGATATATAGTATAAGAAGATATTTTTTCATATCGTGGGTGTCCTCCTCAGAAAGCGTGCAAGCTCGTTCCATTCTCATTCCACTACAACTATAACGCCATTCAGAAACTTATGTCAAGAACGAGATGCGTTTTATGGGTTTATTTGAGTAGCTTTTACTTGTACGCATATATTTTGTTTTAATGTATATAATTGTATATTCCCATCTTATGACACCTATCATCGTATTATCGTACCCTTGCTCTAGACTCTCCCTACCATGACAATTCATCCGCAGCTCTTTTTCTTTCCAGTTCTATCCTTATGTCACTTTGAAAGAAGTGAAGCTGTTTGTATACTTATGTAAAATATACATATTTGCATATAAAACACTTAAACCTATAGAATTGTATTATTATATATCACAAAATAAAGTATCTACTTATTGCATAACACTTACCAAACTTCTTACATGTTACATGGGTTTTGTATTGTCTTTTCCTGCTTTACCAGCTATTATTGAGAGTAGAGCTTACATTTGTAAGAAGTTACCAATACCAGCACCCCTCAAGGATGCAACAATTAAGAGGTTATAGATATAATGATACTCCCAATCGCTTCAGAAACCAAATCAACCATGATAGCCAACCAGCTTGAGGAAATGATCCTCAACAAGAAATACAAGGCTGGAGAGAATCTTCCAAGCCAGCACACGCTCGCCACACAGTTCGGTGCAAGCAGCAGAAGCGTCCGTGAAGCCTTCAAGAACCTTGAGGCAAAGGGGCTCATCGAGGTGCAGCAGGGGAAAAGGGCAATGGTAAAGAGCAATAACCTTGACCAGTTCGTAGAGTCCCTCTCCATCTCCATGATCAGAAACCAGACACCGGACAAGAAGCTTCTCACCGACCTTATGCAGGTTCGCACCACCATTGAGGTCTCCGCTACCAGGGAGCTCTCCCGTGATCCCAGCAGAATGCTTATCGTACGGTCCCTCGACAGGTGCTGCACCAAGATGGAGCACCTGCTTCCTTCCCTTGAAAGCGGGAAGGATACCGATGCTATCGATCAGTTCAAGCAGGTGGATTTCGAATTCCATGCTACCCTGATCAAGTCGAATGACAACGCAATCCTGACCAGCATCTATGAGAACCTTGCTCCCCAACTCTATATGGCGCTCGATCGCCTCCCTGAGTCCTACAACGAACAGCGAAAGAAGGTCAACGAATACCGATACCTCGTAGAGGCCTTGGAAAACGGGCAGACAGACCTTGCCGTAGCACTCACTTTGGTCAGCCTGACCAACATCAAGGATAAGTTCGAATCTCTCAAATTCTAGAGAGAGAGTATTTCAAAAAAACAGAGAAGTCTCGGCTTCTCTGTTTTTTTTATCTGCAGAAATACAAATCACACAAGTATTTATCAATTTCTTTATATAATTCCTATGTCAAATGTAAGATATAAGTGGATAATATCTTACATTAGATATAACTAGTGACATATATATATTTTTCGATATGTATCTATTGCAAAAAGATACAAAGTGGGTTATTTTATATGTAGCTTACAACATAGAACTTATGACACCTAAACGCTGAGCAAAGTTTTTATACAAAAAAAGGATATCAGAATGAATTATATTTCTGAAACTAAATCGACCAAAATCGCAAAGGCCCTTGAAGCAATGATATTGGACAACACACTGAAAAAAGGAAGCTTCCTGCCCTCTCAGCAGAAACTTGCCGATCAGTTCAGAACATCCAGCCGCCCCATCAGGGAGGCACTGAAGCTCCTTGAAGCAAAAGGGTTGGTAACCATTACCCAAGGCCGACGTGCCGAAATACGAAGTAACAGTCTTGACCAGTATGTTGGATCTCTCTCCACCAAACTTGTCAACAGCCCTATAAGCACAGGCAAGCTTATGAGAAACCTCATGCAGGTACGTATCTCCGTTGCAACCAGTGCGGCAAGAGAGTTTACCCGCCTCGAAAACCGGGAGGCATACCTTGCTCAGCTTTGGAAGGCAAGCAACACCATGGATGCAGCCGTTCCCAAGGTTTTCAAGAAAGATGCCGAAGGGCTGAAGATATTCCAGGATGCTGAGAATGAGTTCCACCATATCCTCATCAATGCAAACGGCAATCAGATCCTCTGCAGCATCTATGACAACCTCGCCCCCATGTTGGTCACTGCTCTGAATGCCATCAAATTCACTCCTCTGCAGATTGAAAAACGCGCTAGGGACTATATGTACCTCTGTGAGGCCCTGCAAAACGGTCAGACAGACCTTGCTGTAGCCTTGGTGCTAGTAACCCTCACCACCTTGGAGAACAAGGTAAATGACCGCTATCCTGATGAGAGTGCAATAGCATACGCCTGACGTTCCCTGTCCTTTTGCAAGAAGCCTCCCCTGTGGTATAGTCCACCGAGGAGGCTTCTTTATGCTCAGACCTATTATTGAAATAGTCCATGCAACAGTCAGGAGACAGGACAAGGCAATTCTTGACGATGTCTCCTTTACCGTCAATTCCGGCGAGCATGTTGCCATTATAGGACCGAATGGTGCAGGCAAATCGACCTTGGTCCAAGTCATCAGCGAGGAGATTCATCCCCTTTATAACCCTCAATCCAAGAGAGTTCTCTTTGGACAGCAACGCTGGCAGGTCCTTGAACTGAGAAAGAGGCTGGGCATCGTCTCACAATCATTGCAGTACCTGTGCAACAGCACCTACAAGGCATGGGAAATCGTGGCCTCAGGTTTCTTCAGCTCCATAGGACTAGACTTCCATCACAAGGTGACCGGTGCCCATCTTGCAAAGGTTGAAGAGGTCATGCGGAGTTTTGAGGTATGGCATCTTCAGGACAAGCAGATGAACCGCCTCTCCTCTGGCGAGGCAAGGCGCGTGTTGCTCTGCCGAGCCAGTGTACATAACCCAGAAGTGATGTTGCTTGATGAAGCCGGGGCAAACCTCGACTTCCCTGCCCGCCACCAGTACAGGGCTTCGTTAGAGCAACTCTCAGAGAGGGGAAAAACCCTTATCCTCGCCACTCATGAGCTCAGTGAGATTATCCCGGCGATACAGCGTGTGGTAGTCATGAGCAAGGGGAAGATTGTCGCCGATGGGCCTAAAGATGCGATCATCACCGAAGAGATCCTTTCTTCGGTGTACGGCTCTCAAGTCTTTGTCGACCAGCGTGAAGGGCTCTTCACAGCATGGTGCTAAAGACGAATTGCCAATTTTTCACACACCAGAGGTTTTTTGTAGTATATTTTAGGAAAGAACATACAAGCGAGGTCTGCTATGAAGCGTTGTTCCATCATAATTCACAGTGTAAGCGGTAACTGTTACATAATCGGGTCCTATTTACAGGAACTCATGATCGATCGCAATGTGGATGCACGGCTCTACCGAGTCGAAGATCCCGATTTGCATATCTGGGCGAATACCCAGGAAACCACCAATGACTTTTACGAGGACATCCTTGCCCTTCCTGTGGCAAGCGCCGAAACCCTCCTGAAAAGCGATATGGTCATATTGGGGAGCCCCACACGCTTTGGTAACACCTCAGCAGAAATGAAGACATTTTTGGACACTACCCTGCCACTCAGCAAGGAACAGAGTCTGGAAAGCAAGTTCTTCGCATGTTTCACCAGTTGCTCCCACTCCACCTGTGAAGGAGCCCATACCCTCAGCGCCATGATCTACTGGGCACAGAGCATGGGAATGCTCCACATTCCCTATGGTGTCCATGAAGAGAACGACAGCTACGACCAACCGGTTGCAGGTATTGTCCATCTGGCAGGCAGAGAGGATTCCATCCGCCCAAGCGACAGGCTTGGCAAGGAGATGGAGACCTATGCCGATATACTGAGTGCCTATATCCAGGAGGACGAGGAAGCGTAGGCTTGGCAAAGGATACTGTAGCAGAGGAAGCGATTGTTGGTTGCTTCCTCTCTTTTTTTGCACTTCTTATGCTCTTCTTCAAAACCCTTTTGGGCTTTAGATTATCAGTGTCTTAAGGCTTATACTCTTTGTTCGCATCAGAATCCTTGGAGAAGAACTCCCTAATCCTGTAGAGCCAACGCTTGAGCCTTCCCTTACCATAGCGCGTCTTGTAGTCACTGGTGGCGCTCTCGATGGAGACCTCGTGACTGCCGCTCATATGCTTGAGATTATCCCAGTGCCGCACTATCCACATATACAGATCCCCTTCGGTATTTCCTGGGAACGAGTAGAGCAGCTTTGATCGGCGAACCTCATCTATGATGGGGGAGTAGACAGTACGGTACCACGAACGGGCGGCGGTCTCAAAGCTAAGCTCCTCGGCCTTGCCCTCGTTGATATAGTATTTATGAACAAGGATATGGTTAACCATCTCAGGATAGGATCCTGGGGAGGTGAATTGGATCTGATCCATCGGAAGGAATGTCGGGGTATACTGGGCGATGAAGCGCTCGCGCTCATACTCGACGACACGCCTTGCCAGCTGCTTCATTGTCAGTCCGGCTTCAAGGGGTATCTCAGTATCGAGGCCGACCACCTCAGCATCGATAAACTCAATGCCCTGGGTTTTCGCCACCGACACCCGATGGTTTCCGTCACGGACGAAATACCAGTCCCCTACCTTATATACTGATATCGGGGGCAGGATCACATACTCCATCGCAGCCCTGTCTATACTCTGCCACCGGGAGCGCAACATCTCTTTTTTGGGGTAAAAGGCCAGGGTAAAGTCCTGGTACCTGCCTTCGCTTCCTATGATCTTATCCACAGGGATGGTCTTCATCCCAAGGTATGTCTCGTTCTTTGGTTTGATCAGTTCGGTGACAGCATAGAGGGAGAGCAGATCCGTATTCTTCCAAGCAAGCCCACTTAGCAGGGATTGCATCCTTCCACGTGTACGCGCCTTCTCAAAATCCTCTCTTGCCTGGTTGGACATATCAATTGCCACTGTCTCTATCCTTTCCCAGTGAAGGGTCTTCCAACATATAGTTCTGAAAGACATTGATAATCTTTGTTTTCTTGAACACAGTATGCCTGTTTGCATTCAAGTCATGCAAGTGGATATGCCCATGCAGAAGATATTTTGGCTTGAACCACTCCATAAACGTCAGAAAGGCGGCAAAACCCTGGTGGCAACGATCAGACTCATCCCCCAGACCAAGGGGGGCGGCATGGGTCAGAAGGATATCCAGGTACCTGCCGCGGAACAGCCGGTTAAACAACAGGTGGGGTATCATCTTCAGTATCCTGAAGGCCATCTCCCGCTCAGTGAACTGGTGCTTACCCTTGTTATATCGCATAGCCCCACCAAGGCCCGCTATGATGAGCTTGTTACGCTTGTCATAGACAACCTTCCCATCGACAAAATCCCCTCCGAAGGCGGGAAGCAGCTGCATGTCCCCCTTGGTGTCCGTATAACCATACTGCACAACTGAGGATGAGGAGGAGAACTGATGCAAATATTCCAGGTTATGGTTTCCGAACACAAAGTAGAGAGGCTTGTTCAGCGAAGAGATAATGAACTCATAGTACTTGAGGGGAAGGTCGCCGGCAGCCAGCACTAAGTCAACATCACCATAGCGCGATGCTATGTTCTTAGAGTAGATAAGGGGGTCTGTCTCATCGGAAATGCAGAGTATTTTCATCGCTATCCTACCAGGTATCCACAGTCGACGACGAGAACCTGACCGGTCATCGCCTTTGCTTCAGAGAGAAACATGACACAGGAGGCAACCTCCTCCACCTTTACCATCCGCTTAAGAGGAGCCCGGCTCTCAAACATGGCCCGTACAGGATTTGCAGGGTCAGAGAGATAGGGGGCATCAAGCAAGCCAGGGGCAACTGCATTGACCCTGATGGGAGCCACTTCAGGGGCGAGGCTTTTGGTGTAGGCAACTACAGCCCCTTTGGATGCATCATAGTGGGCTGTCTGGCCAAAGCCAGGGTGTAGGGCGTTGATGGAGGCTATGTTTATGATAGAAGCATCCTGGGAGACCTTTAGAAGGGGAAGGGCCGCTTTGGTAACTAAGAAAAGCCCTTTCACATTGGTATCAAAGACACGATCCCACTCATCCGGTGCAAGACTAGCCTGGTCGGAAAGGGTAAACAGGCCACTGTTGTTCACCAGCACATCAAGCTTGTGTATCTGAGAAAACAGATCCAGAACACTCTCCTGTTCAAGCAAATCAAGTTTCATAATAGCCAGATTATCGCCAAGTTCCTGTTTCAAGTTCTCTGCACCCTCCCTGTTATGGGCATAGGTAGCGATGACAAAGTCACCCTCGCGTATGAAGGACCGGCAAATTGCCGCCCCCAAATTACTTGTGCCCCCGGTCACCAGGACTGTTCTCATCGATCCTCCTCTCGTAGGAAATCAACCAGTCGTTTGCAGGTGGGATAGTCCTGCATCAAGGAGATAGTCCCTTGTTTGTAGCGACTGTGGTCATAGGGGGGACACATGGTGGTGGCACAAAGGGCATACCCTCCCTCGATCAGCTTGGTTCCCTGATAACAGCCGCCAGGAACGACAGACAGAGGGGCGATGCCCTCCCCTACAGGCCCAAGCAACGAAAGGGAGTGCCTTCCGTCAGGATAGAGCACAAGCTGTTCAACCGGCGAGCCTTGCAAAAAATACCAGAGTTCCTCGGTAGGCAACCAGTGCAGACTGGAGAAGCTCTCCTCCGTCATCAGGTAGTAGATAGTCCCTCCCAGGATGGTAGAGCCACTTCTATGGGTATAGTACTTGCGAAAGTATCCTCCTTCCCCTTCAAGCTGTACAAGCCCAAGCTTGCTGATCAAAGCACGGGCTTCCTCATTCACAGTGGCCATGAGCGGGTCACCCCACGGATCAGCAGTGCGAAGCTCTCCTTGACCTTTTCACTGGTCTCCATCACCTCATCATGGTTGAGAGGTTGATCCAGGATACCTGCGGCCATATTGGTGATGCAGCTTATGCCCAACACCTTCATGCGCATATGGCTTGCCGCAATGGCTTCAGGGGCCGTAGACATGCCCACAGCGTCTGAACCGAGGATGCGGGCGGCCCGTACCTCTGCAGGGGTCTCATAGGAGGGACCTGCAAAAAACATGTAGACCCCTTCCTGCAAACTAAGATCCAAGGAAGTGGCTTCTTGTCGGGCGATGGCCATCAGGGCCTTGTCATAGGTATTGGTCATATCGAAGAAGCGAGAACCCAACTTGTCATTGTTGGGCCCATGCATAGGGCTGTCTGCGATAAGCTTGATATGGTCTGTTATCAACATGAGGTCGCCAGGTTTGTAGGAAGTGTTCACCCCACCGGCTGCATTGGTGACCAGCAGGTTGCTGATACCCAAGGCGTGCATCACCTGGATGGGGAACACCACCTGGTCCATCCCATACCCTTCATAGTAGTGGAAACGCCCCTGCATGCACATCACACGCTTGCCTTCCAAGACCCCTACAACCAAGCGTCCCTTGTGTCCGAAGACGGTGGAGACAGGGAAAAACGGAATATCCTTATAGGAGATGTAGATTCGGTCCTCCAGCTGTTCGGCAAGATCACCCAGGCCACTACCCAAAACCATACCGATAACCACCGGTTCGTCTCCAATTCGCGAGGTAATGAACATCGCCGCTTCTTGCATCTTCTCGTTCAGATTTTCCATATATCCTCCATTTTCAATTTCTTTCACTATATATACTGGTATCGCACAGGATCTAGAACGGATCTCCCACGGCCTTCGGGGCAGCCGACCTCTTCGAGAAGGCCACCAAGGCAAGCAAAGTCGCAATATACGGGAAGACTTTGAAGATTACCGGAGGTATCACATTCAAGGAAGGAATAACCTGGGAAACGTTGGCAATGGTCGTGGCGATCCCGAAGAAGAAGGTCGCACCAAGGATGCCAAGAGGCTTCCACTGCCCGAATATCAATGCAGCAAGAGCGAGGAATCCAAGGCCGGCAACAGTCCCATTGAACTCGCCGGAGTAGGTGATCAGGATGACCGCCCCTCCAAGGCCGGCAAGGGCTCCACTCATGATAACCCCAAAGTACCGCATAAAGTGTACATTGACACCTGCAGAAGCAACGGCTGAGGGATGCTCACCACAAGCTCTGAGACGCAAGCCGAAGGAGGTCTTGTAGAGTAACACCCAGGAGAGGGCCCAGATAAGCAGGCACAGCCAGGTTGTCCAGTAGGTCTGGCTAAAGAACAGGGGGCCGAGAATAGGTATCTTCACAAGGAACGGGATGTTCGTACGAACGATTCCCATGAAGATGCGCACGTTTCCGCTTCCGGAAATGGTACGGGCAAGATAGACAGTAAGGGCCGCGGCCAACATGTTGATGGCAGTACCACTGATAATCTGGTCAGCCCGAAGGTTGATGGAGGCGAATGCATGCAGCAGGGAAAAGATTGCCCCGGCAAGTACGCCAACAAGCAGCCCTACCGGCAATGCATTGATACCAAGGGTAGCCTCTGTCAGCTTGATGGTGATGGCCGAAGCAAAGTATCCGACAAGCATGAGGCCTTCCAGGCCTATGTTTGTGACACCGCTTCGTTCGCTGTACAGTCCTCCCAGGGAGGTGACCAGCATAGGTATGGTATAGGCTATTGCATACGGAAATATCTGTGTAAGGGTTACCCACATATTATTTCACCTCCTTGGTTGCTTTTTCATCGGAGACAGCCTGTTCACGTTTCTCCCTCTTGTCTCGTGAGAGTTTTTTGAACAGGGCCCCCCAGATACGTTTGAACAGGACACTGGTCGCTGTGAAGTAGATGATGACAGCAATGATGGTATCGGCGATCTCAGGGGGGACACTGGTCATGGCATTCATGAAGCCTTTGCCCGACTGCAGGATACCAAAGAAAAGCGAGCTGAAGAATACCCCCAGAGGATTGCTCGCCCCGAGCAGGGCGACTGCAATTCCATCAAAGCCCTGGGAAGGGAGCACCCCGATCTGCATGTTGCGCGAATACCCGGTGTAGAAGGTAAGACCTGCAAGTCCTGCAAGACCTCCTGCGATCATCATGGAAAGGATCACATTCTTATTGACCTTGATACCTGCATACTCAGCGCAATCCCTGTTCGACCCTACAGCCTTCAATTCAAAGCCCAGGGTGGTCTTGTCCAGAATGAACTTGATGATGATCACAGAGACTATTGCTACAAAGAACCCCAGATTCATATAGGAACCCTTGAATATACTGGTAAGCCAAGGGGCACGCAAGGTCTGTTCCATTGCGATACTTGCAGACTCGGTCTCAAGCGAAGGCCCCTTAAGATAGGCAGGGACAAAGTAGTAGACAGACCAATAGGCTATCCAGTTCATCATGATGGTTGCGACAACCTCGTGGACATTGAACTTTGCCTTCAGAAATCCTGGGATGATACCCCAGACAGCTCCTCCGAGAAATGCTGAGAGGATAAGGACTGCCAGGTAGAGAGGACGAGGAAGGAAGATATTGTGTGCTACCAAGGTGGCACACAACCCACCGGCCAGCATTTGCCCGGAGGCTCCGATATTAAACAGACCGGTCCTGAAAGCAAAGGCAACAGAGAGCCCTACCAACATGAGGTTTGTTGCCGTAGCCAGCGTATTGCCGATACGCTCGATGTTCATCAAGCCCCCACGGAACAGATACCAAAACCCTGTGAAAGGGTTGCTTCCAATGGCGGCCATCAGTAATGCTCCCGCCAAAAGCCCTAGCAGGACTGCACTGACAGCAATGAGGAAGGCATTGCTTCTCATCTCTTTGTTCTCTATATCACTCATCGTGCACCTTCCTTTTGCTTGACGCCTGCCATCATCAGACCGACTGACTGTTCATCAGCATCTTCGGTCTTCACCACGTCGATGATCTCGCCTGAGTACATGACAGCTATCCGGTCAGAAAGATTGAAGATCTCATCCAGTTCAAAGGAAACCAGCAGAACCGCATGGCCTTTGTCGCGGTGTGCGATCAGCTGGGAATGGATATATTCTATGGCCCCGACATCCAGACCTCGGGTCGGTTGTACTGCAATGAGCAGCTCCGGATCCGATACAACCTCACGCCCTACAATGAGCTTCTGCTGGTTGCCTCCCGACAGCTTTCCGGCAAGGGAGAAGATACCCTCACCACTACGAACATCAAACTGGGTCACCACATCCTGGGCATATTGCTGTAAATACTCAGCATCGAGGATCCCCCGTTTGCTGAAAGGAGGATGATAAAACTCTTTTATGGCGATGTTGTTGAACAGAGAGCTCTCCATGACCAGACCACGCTTCTGCCGGTCTTCAGGAATATGCCCTAATCCGACCTCGTTGCGCTTTCGTACGGGAGCGTTGGTGATGTCATTGCCATCGAGGACAATGGTACCGCCCTCTACAGGACGGAGCCCGGTTATGGCCTCGATCAGTTCTGTCTGACCGTTGCCATCTACCCCTGCTATACCGACTATCTCCCCACTCTTGACCGAAAGGTTGACACCCTTCACTCCTAGCATCTTCTTGTTGTTCATGACCTTCAGGTCATACAGTTCAAGAATGACCCTACCCACTTGGGCAGGTTTCTTGTCAACCTTAAAGTTAACAGGACGGCCGACCATCATGGAGGCCATCTCCTTTTGTGAGGTCTTTTTCACATCCACCACCCCGATGAGCTTGCCTCGGCGGATAACGGTACACCGGTCGGCCACAGCCTTGATCTCATTGAGCTTATGGGTAATGAGGATGACCGACTTTCCTTCAGCGACCAAGTTGCGCATGATCTGCATCAGATCCTCAATCTCCTGAGGGGTAAGGACTGCAGTAGGTTCATCCAGTATGAGTATCTCGGCATCGCGGTAGAGCATCTTGAGTATCTCAACGCGTTGTTGCATGCCGACGGTAATATCTTCGATCACCATATCAGGGTCGATGTTCAGCCCATATTTTTCGGAGAGGGCCTTGATGGTTTTCGATGCTGACTTGCGGTCAAGGAAAAACTTCCCTTCCTTGCCGAGGATGATATTCTCTGTAACTGTATAGTTGTGTACCAGCTGGAAGTGCTGGTGAACCATTCCGATGCCAAGGTCATTGGCATCATTGGGGCTGTTAATGGTAACTTCCTTACCCCTAACCTTAATCTGCCCTTTGTCGGGATGATACAGACCGAAAAGGATGCTCATCAAGGTAGATTTGCCGGCACCATTCTCGCCGAGGATAGCATGAATCTCCCCTTGTTCTACCTGCAAGGTGATATCATCGTTAGCGACGATACCGGGAAACTCCTTTCGGATGTTTAGCATTTCAATAACATGACTCATTGGTGGACTCCCTATGAGGACACGCAGCGCGTGTAATGTAGGATGGGACTATAATAGCACACAAGGGCCACCTTTGTGCGGTGACCCTTGCAATGAGGACTGGAACAGACCTTATTTGAAAAGGCCTTCCTTAGAAGCGGCGACTTTTACCTCACCACTCTTCAGCTTGGCATAAATCTTGGCAACCTCGTCTGTGACGCTCTTTGAGAGGTTCGGGTTATTTACAGGGATACCAACGCCATCGTTAGTAGCATCGAGATGAAGGATCTCACCACCGGGGAACTCACCGTTGAGCTCTGCCTTGATCATATCATAGGAAGCGCGGTCTAGGTACTTCATGGCGGAGGTGAGTATGATGGACTTTCCACCGGCACTCATCAAACCCTCAGGATACTGGTCGACATCAACACCGATGACCCATACATCCTGGCCATTGGCCACACGGTTCTTCGCTTCGTTGATGACACCAACGCCAACACCACCAGCTGCTGCGAAAATGACCTTCACACCCTTGTCATACATGGATGCTGCAATCTGCTGCCCTGCACTGATGTTGTCAAACGTACCCTGGTAGAGGTTGTTTTCCTGTTTCATGACAATTTTGGTACCATGGTTCTTGTTGGCATATTTTACGCCCTGCTGGAAGCCCCAGTTGAACTTCTGTACAGCGGGAATCTCCATACCACCAACGAAACCAAACTCAGCGTCCTTCATCTGAAGAGCTGCTGCATACCCGGCAAGGAAACCGGATTCGTGTTCTGCCCAATAGACACCTACTACGTTGTCCTCAATGCGGAAGGTTGAGTAGTCTGCACTGTGGGGCTCACCGTCAAGGATGACGAACTTTACTTTGGGGTACTTGTCCTGTGCTTCAAAAAGAGTGGTCTCGAATTTGAATCCGGGACATATGATCATGTTATACCCAGCATCTACAAGGTTACCGATCTCTTTCAGATAATCGGCTTCGGTTGTTCCGGAGGGTTTCAGATATTTGATGTCCAGACCATAGTCAGCACCTGCACGTTTGATACCTTCCCAGGTTCCCTGGTTGAAGGACTTGTCATCAATAGTACCTGCATCAGTTACCATTCCTACACGAAGATTACTTTTTCCTGCGGCTTCGCCTGATCCTTGGGCAAATGCCATGGAACCGAGCATCAGAAAAATACATACAACAACAGTGAGTTTCTTCATTACAGTTTCTCCTATTTTCGAACGTGATACAAAGAGTCGTTACTCCTCCATTCTACAATCCCCACCTGCTGTTGTCAAATAAAGAAAACAGCGTATATGAAGCATGACTCAATTGATATTTTCCCTCAATACAGCCAATTACCCCCCAATATCTGAAATACCTAGGCAAAAGGCTTCAACAGATATGGGATATGGAGGAAGGAAATATCATCAGGTTTCTGAAAAATAGAGAAACGGCAGGACATTCTGGCCAGAAAGTCCTGCCGTACACTATGAAAATACACAACTATCAAGCCCGTTCAGCCTCAAGGAGGGCAAGGATATAAGGCCCTACACCCTTGAAATCATCTTCAGCTACAGCCTCTGAAATGTAATAGGAAAAGGAACCGTCGCGGTAGGGATTACCACCAAGACCAGCAACAGAGCAGATCCCTCCCAGGTGCAACTGACCTTGCTCATCCTGACGAAGAAACTTCTTGTTCAGTCCATCCAGGGCCTTTCTTGCCTGGAAGAGGTAGCGCTCCGTATCTCTGATTCCTATGGCGATACCAAACCTGACAGCCTTGAAGAGGACCGTTGCGAACATGCTTGAACAGGAAGACTCCAGGTAGTTGCCCTGTTCGCCTCCCTTGTCCAGTATCTGATACCATAAGCCTGAGCTGTCCTGAAAGGACAAGACAGCATCCAATGTATTGCTGAGAATACTACCAAGAACCTTCCTGTGGGGGTGGCCTTGATCGAGTATTTCGTAGATATCAACCAAAGCCATGCAGAACCACCCTACTGCACGTCCCCAAAAATGTGGTGAGAGCCCGGTCATTGGATCTGACCATCGCATACCCTTGGATTCGTCATAGGCATGGTAGAGCAATCCTGTCACAGGATCGCTGAGCAGTTGGTATACGGTTTGAACCTGCCGGATCAGGTCATCAAGGTCTTCTTCCTTTCCAAACTGTTTGGCAAACTGCGCATTGAATGGCCCTTGCATATACAACCCGTCGAGCCAGATTTGCCAAGGATAGATCTCCTTATGCCAGAACACCCCGCTGAAAGTCCTGGGATGATGAGCCAACTGCTCCTTTAGCATGTTTGCCGCTAGCAGAAACCGTTCTTCCCCAGTTTCCTCATACAGCGTGAACAGGTTCCGTCCTGCATTGATCTGATCGAGGTTATACTCTCCCTGACGATAGGTTGCGATAGCCCCATCCTGAGCAATGAGAGGGTCATACATGCCATAGGCCCAGGTGGAGAACTCCTCCATCTGATAGTGTTGTCCCACGGCAAGACAGGCCTGTATCACCAAGCCGTGCTCGTAGTGCCAACGCATCATACCTTTGGAATAACGCCCTTTCACACTCCGAGCCATGGCGAGGGAGAGATATTCAGCAGAGTTCATTATAGTTCCTTACTGTACTTCTGTTCAGGTTAAGAGGTGGCCAGCCATTCGGCTGGCCACATACCACTGTTCTACGTTACTTGGTGAGCAGGTTGTTCTCCCGAGCAAAGGCAACGCCCTTGTCGTTCCAATCCTGTCCGCCAAGACGCTTGAACTCATCAAGCCACTTTGTCCAGTTTGCTTGTGTCAAATCTCTCTTGCCAGTGATGAACTCACTCAGACCCTGTTCGTAGAAACGCTTGAGATCTGCATTGGGAATGGGCAGGGTATCCGATCCGACCTGGGCAGTCCAAGTCTTTGTCTGCATCTCACGAAGCACTGCCAGAGCCGACATCTCCTTCTTGCTCACATCGGTGGTGTACTTGGGATAACGGGCATAGAGCTCGATATCACCGTTGTAGAACACCATATTCCTCAGCTGAGTGACTGTCTGTCCACCAGGGGCAGAGAAGGCAAGGTCAGCATTGGGAAGGTCATTGGCAACAGGGATGCCGTTTGCATCCTTTGTATAGTTGACTCCCTCGACGCCCCATCCAAGCAGATAGTACCCCTCATCAGATGCCATCCACTCCAACAGGGCTGCAATCTTATCAGCCTTGCCTTCCTTGGCTGCCTTTGCACTGATGGCATAGATGCGAAAGTTTGCGGTATAGGGCCCGATGGAGGCCTTGCCCGCCGGTCCCTTGGGAGGATCGATGATGGCCCAGTTGCCATCGGGGAAGTTCTTGTCAAACGGTGCATAGTTTGACTGTGCGGCATAAGCGGCGTTCTGCTCGCGCATGATACCAAACCGGCCCTGCTTCCAAGCTGCCCTGAAGTCGTCCTTCTTGTAGGAGAGCCAGTTGGGGTCGATGATGCCTTCATCAACTATTCCCTTCAGGAATACCATGGCATCATAGAATGCAGGTTTCATGACGTTCAGACCTGCATTGGCCTCTTCCATATTCCAGGTACCCTCAACACCGAAGGCTCCAAACAGGGGCTCCAGGCGTCTGCCGGGCCATGCTTCGTAGTTGTTGATCTCCTGAAAGGCTCCATAGCCCCAGGTATCATTGCGGCCGTTGCCGTCGGGATCGTCAAAAGTGAAGGCGCGCATTACTTCCCACAGCTCATCGATTGTCTTGGGAATCGCCAGACCAAGGTTGTCAAGCCAGTCCTTGCGGATAAGCAACCCCTCGTTCTTCATGATTGAGCCGGGATCGGCGAGTCCATAGCTCTTGCCACCGATGCGGGCATGACTTTTGCTTACCTCATCATAGTGGGCAGCTGTCCTGACGGGCATCTTGGCATACAGGTCGTCTACAGGAGCCAGCAGCCCCTGAGGGACAAGACGGCTCAAGACATCACGCCTTACCATAAAGAGGTCGGGAAGGTTGTTTGCAGCGGCAGCTGCCTGAATCTTCACGTCCTGGTCGCTCTCATTCGAAGGAAGGGCGGTCAGCTTCAGGTCAATGTCCAGCTTATCCCTGATGATGTCAAAACCAACCCAGTCTGATGGTGGTGGCCCAGCTTCAGTGACGGCGGCCCCGTACCAGAGTTCGATGGTCGTAGGGCCCGTAGGCTCCTTAGTCCCTTGTGCAAACAAGGAGAGCGAAAGCAGCAGGACAACTAGGGCCATCATGCTACGTGTGTAATGTCTCTTCATGACAAATCCTCCTTACATGAAGTGTTTTGACGTTCGGTTCTATGATCATGCCTGCAGGGAAGGTCAGCCCTTCACACTACCAAGCAATGTACCCTTAGTGAAATATTTCTGGATGAACGGATAGGCGATAATCATCGGTATGGCGCTCATGAATACCGATGCTGCCTTGATGGCGGCAATGGGGGCATCCCCGAATGCACTTACCTCCACATATTCGTTCATGCCACTGGCCATCAGGATGTTACGCAGAAGGATGGGAAGGGGCTGCAGTTGGTTGCTGTTCAGATAGAGCATCGCATGGAAGAAGTCATTCCAGAAGGATACCCCGTAGAACAGGCCGATGGTCATGATGATAGCCTTGGAAAGGGGCAGGATAATCCTGATGAGTACCTGTATCTCACTGGCCCCGTCGATGCGTGCCGACTCCTTCAGCTCATGGGGCAACCCTTCAAAGAAGGATCGCATGATCAGGCAGTTGTAGGTGCTAATGGCACCCGGAAGGAAGATGGCAGCAAGGTGGTCTATAAGCCCTATATTGGTCACCAGGAGATAGGAGGGGATCATTCCCACGTTAAAGACATAGGGGACTACGATCAAAAAGTTGAGGTACTTCCTCCCTGGCAAAGTCGGAATGGAGAGTACATAGGCAAGAGGGATGGTCAGAGCCAGGGCAGAGGAGACTCCTCCGATAAGGATAAGGAAACTGTTCTTAAAAGCCAAAATAAAGCCTTGGTTGCCCAACAGGGCCTTGTAGGCTGCGTTTGACCATTCCCAAGGAACAAGGAACATCCCCTGCAGATTGTTTCCGATATAGTCATTCGGCCTGAAAGAAAGTGTGATGGTGCTCCATAGGGGAACTGCTATGATGACAAGCAGAACCAGAAGGAAGAGATCGACCACAAGGTTGAACACATGATCGGACTTGCTAGGCCTGATAGCAACGGAGGTGTTTCCCACTCTTCGGTACCGGCTCTGTTTTTTTCGTAGGTTCAATGGCATATACCGACTCCTAAAATAGTGAGTTTCCGCCGAATCGTCTGACAAGACGGTTCGAGCCCAGGATAAGGAACATTCCTATAAAACCCTTGAATAGGCCTACCGCAGTAGCAAGACCGAACTGGAACTCCAACAGTCCCTGACGATAGACCCAAGTATCGATGATGTCCGCTACAGAGAGGACGGGGGTTGAGTAAAGCATGAAGATCTGGTTGAAGCCAGCATCAAGGATGGTTCCCAGACGGAGCAAGACGACGATAATGATGACAGGTCGGATCGAAGGCAGGGTGATGTAACGCACCCTTTGCCAGGATGAGGCCCCTTCCACCAGAGCCGCCTCAAAGAGAGAGGGGTCGATACCCATCAGGGCGGCTATGAAGATGATGGCACTCCAGCCCATCTCCTTCCAGGCATCGCTGAAGATGACTATCCAGGGAAATGCGCTGGTATTGGTCAGGAAATCAATGGGTTTCCCCCCGAAGAGCTTGATGATGTCATTGATGATACCATCGCCAGGAGCAAGAAGGGCGAGCAGGATTCCATACATGATAACCCATGAGAGAAAGTGTGGCAGGTACGCAAGGGTCTGCACCATTTTCCGCAAGGCGGGCTTGTTGCACTCATAGATGGTTATGGAGAGGATGATGGCCAAGGGAAGGCTGAACAGCAGCTTTCCTACGCTGTACATCAGGGTGTTTCGCAAGAGTTCGATAAAATAGTAGGAACCGGTAAAGGTTTTGAAGTGCTTCAGACCGACCCATTTGCTGCCAAGCACACCATCGAGGGCCATATATTCCTTAAAGGCAATCTGCCCATTGAAAATGGGGATGTACTTGAAGATGATATAATAGGCCAAGGGAAAGAGCAGAAGAAGATAGACCGACCTATGTCGCCTTATATCCCTTGCTAGCTGTGATCTTCGTTTTATGACAGGTAATTGTGACATACAAGCATTGCTCCTCGCTTCTAAAGCATATGGCAGGCTCAGGAAACAATGCAGGGAGACTCTTGTACTTTTCAGTCATTCGTTATTCGCCGGTACGCACTTTTCCAGGGGGAAATCCTTTGATCTTCTTGAAGACTCTGCAGAAGTAGGCCTGATCCTGGAAGCCCGTCCTGCTTGCTATCTCATTGATGGTGAGGGTAGTCTGCCTAAGCAGCCCGGTTGCAAGATGGACACGATGACGGTTCAGATAATCCCAAGGGGAGAGTCCTATCTCCTTACGGAAAATACGGGTCAGATAATCTTCGCTTACATTGACGGCCTCAGCTAGCTGCCAGCGGGAAAACTGTTTTGTAGCATGATCTCCAATATAGACAAGGGCTCTCTTTACCAGAGCGGAGGTCAGAGGAGGAAGAAGGTCATCCCCTCCTCCCAAGACGATCAGTCGGGAAAGGAACTCACTGCTCGCTACAACTGAGGAGTGTACCATCAGGAGGTTGGGCATAAGACTGAGTTCGTCAGCCTCGGCTGAGGTGTAGGAGTCCCTGATAAGTACGATGGGCGTGGAAGAGCCGGTTTTACTCTTACGAATCTCCCTGAAAAATTCGATGGAGAGTGTATCGGTCACAAACAGCGAGGGCTCCCTCTCCCCTTCCAAGCGCCAGTACTCCTCTTCTGTTTGTAGGGACAAACCCTCTGTGGGTGAGAGGAGGGAGGCAATCTCCGTCGGCATCTGTCCGATTGAGATGACCATAAGCTCTTCGCTTGCAAAGTTGAGGGCGTCCCTCAGAGATGGGGCTCCGCTAGGACAGCCTAGGCAGACGAAAGAGAGAGGGCTTGCCTTCTTAGCATGCACCATCTGATGCAACAGCAACATCAGGGCAGGGCTCTTCCTGCGGGCATTCCACAGTATTCCCCCAAACCTGGAGAGGGTTTCATTTTTCTGCAAAAGGGAGGAAGCAGACAAAAGGGCCACATCTTGTATGAAGGAGAACTCTGAAGGGATGACCAACTCCTGTTCATCGGCGATGTAGACAAAAGGCTGGGAACTGGAAACGGGGCTCTCCATGGAGAGTGTGGGCCAAGGCAGCCTGAAAGAGACAGCATTCTGCTGGAACCAGAACAACCCTCCATGAAGCAGTATGATGCTCTCTGTCAAGCTGATGCCAGGATCCTGCTTGCTCAGTGATGCCTGCCAACCAGAGGAGGAGGATGTGAAGGAGAAAACCAGCCCTTCTGTAAGGATAGAGGAGCTGAGGCTGACATGAGCCCCCTCCTTTTGCATGTGGTTGGCAAGTATGGTGAATACCTGCCTCAGACGAAAGCTATCAACTATGACGGCCGGCAGGCTATCGGGGCCTGTATAGGCAATACCACGTTGGAATACGAGCTCTTCAACAAGGGTTGTGGGGTCTAGGACCAGACGATCAAGCTCCAGCTCTCCAGTTTCGCTGAGGGAGAGGTCCAACAGGTGGGTTGCCTGGAAAACCTCTTCGTGTATTGCGCTTTTCAAAACAGCATACTGCTCCCCTTGGAGAGCCTCCACCTGTGCCTGTATCTCCTCAAGGGGATTACGCAGCCCTTCACTTACATTGGCGAAGAACTCAGTGCGCGAGCGTTGGGCACGTTCTGCAAGTTCCTTCGCCCTGTTCGCCTCATCGAGGAGGAATGATGCCTGTATCGAGCTACTCAGGGCAGTTCGCAACTCTTCCATTAGACTTCCTTCGAACAGCGTTGTCCGAATGACCAGATACCCAAGCGGCTGGTTCTCCATGAACAGCGGTTCTACCACAAAGACACCTGCTTTGAGATTCTCGTTGATCGTGGGAGGAAGCAAGAGTGTCTTGTTGAAAAGGATCTCCTTCTCATAGAGCTGCTCGTCCTCAAAACCCCCGACAAACCGACTCATCTCCTCATCTTCGTTGAGGACTATCAGACACCCGCCGATACCCAAGGGGGGAAGGTGCATTTGAAGGAGTTGGGGGTGGGAGCCGAGGGTACGGACTCCCAGAAGATCACATTTTAACGAATTTAGCCGTTTGGTCTGCATCGAAAGAGCGTAGGCATGTTCATGCGATACCAAGGATAGCTGGCGCAAGAAGAGGTCTCTGATGGAGGACCCCATACTCAGTGAGAAGGTATCGCTGGCATAGAAGAGTGTGTACCAGTGCAAGGCCTCACTGAGTTGGCTGGGATCCCCTCCCTTGTCAAGGAAGGCATATACCAGACTCCCAAGCTTGGATAGGATGTTTGTGGCAGTCTTTTCATCCGAATGTTCCGACAGGCCTGTGCATAGGCCGAAGAGGTCGGATACCTCCTTCGATGTTCTCTGATCGAGGGAAAAGGTATCAGAAAGATAAGCGATAAAAGCTTCAGAGGAGGAGAACAGCATCTTGGCACGGTCTGCCCCTCCCAAGGAGTACTCACATCCACAGGACTGGCGTATAACCGGCTCGCAAGGCAGGAGGATATCAGGGGATGAATCACTCTCCTTCTCCACCATCTGATCTATCATGCTCCATGCCATGAGGGCCATCTGCATGACAGGCATTTTTACTGTGGTGCAAGGTACCCTCAAAAGGTGGCTTTCACTGCTATCGTTGAATCCGACCATCCTGATGTCATGGGGTATGCTGTATCCCAGCTCCTCCAGCTTCTTGCCGGCGGCAAACATCATCATGTCACTTGAGCAGGCAAGGAAATCGAAGTCCACCCCGGGCTGAAGGGCCCTAGCCTGCACGAGCTGCTCTACAGCCTTGTCCCCTTCAGTCCAGGGGAAGGGATCGGTCACCAGCAGGGGGTCGAACGCAAAACCCATCTGCTGAAGGGTATCGACATAAGCCCGGTACCGGTCCATAGAGGAGAGGTGATTCTCAGGCCCCCGGATAAAGGCAATGCGCTTGGCCCCATGGACTGTAATGCAGTGCTGAAGAAGCCCCATCACTCCAGAATAGGCGTCAAAGGCGATATCGGGAAAACCTTCACGCTTCAGGCCAAGGGTGACACAGGGAAGAGTTCCAAACCTTCGATATTGTTGCTGTACCTCTTCAATGCTTACAGACCCTCCCAAAGATGACCCCCAGACAATGATGCCGTCGAGATTGCCACTATTGACCAAAGGATAGAGTGAGTTTCGCAGATGCTCATGATCTTGGAGACACTCAAGTCTCCCTCCAGGGAAGACAAAGAGGATACTGCTCCCACTCTCTTGGGAAAACCGGGCAACATCAGACCAGAGGGCATTGGAAGCCCCTGTATGGATTGATGCGAGCACGAGCCCTATTCTCCTGTTCTCTTCTTTTTCCAATCGTAACTCCTCCCTTGATACAGTATCACCCATTTGCCAGAGATACCAATATTCTTTTCCGGTATTGAAGAGAATGAAATGGATCCTTTTTTTCAATGCTAAGATTTCTGCACATTACGGGTGTTTTTCAAGTATTTATGTACGAAGTACCCTAGTATTGGTCAAATCACAACAAAAGAAGAGAAGATATTTCCTCTTCTTTTGTTGTATCTCATGAGGGTCCATGCTCTTTTGTCCACTATTCACCCTGTATAATACAATTCCTAGGACAACACTAAGCTTGACAGTCCAACTTACTCAAGGATATCATTGGAACAATGTTTCATTTTCAAACCATCGAGACAGGTCTTAACAGACTGAACAAGGCTCTGGAACGTCTGATGCCGATACTTACCCCACTAGGGGTTCTCGTCGGACTTATCTTGGGCTCTCGCGTCTCGCCGCTGAAACCCTCTGTCCCTTGGCTGTTCGCCTTCCTTACCTTCAGTGGAGCATTGGGTATCAGTTCCTCAAGCTTTTTGCAGGTGGTCAGGAAACCCAAGAACATCCTTGTATTCTTCCTGGGCACCAATATCATCATGCCGATAATCGCCTGGACACTTGCCTCCCTCTTCTTTGGATCTAACCCTGCCATCGTTACCGGATATGTCCTGTTGCTCTCCATACCCACGGCAGTCTCAGGTTATATCTGGAGTGCCATCTATAAGGGAAACGGGGCCCTTTCGCTGACCCTGATCCTCGTGTCGACGGTCATGGCACCGCTGCTGACCCCCTTTACCATTAGCTTTCTTACCCAAAGCACCGTCGCACTCGACAGCACCTCCATGATGATCTCCCTCTTGAAGATGGTTGTCATCCCATCGCTGGTGGGCATATCGCTGAACAGCCTTACCAAAGGGGGGATTACTGTCCATGTGGCACCTTCATTGAAGCCGTTTTCCAAAATTGCGCTCTTCTTTGTCATCATCATCAACACCTCCCTTGTCTCTGAGCGCCTGCTTGCAGACGCCTCCTGGGCCTACCTTCCCATTGCACTGCTGTGTGCCATCCTAGCTGCCAGCGGCTACCCCATAGCCTATACCTTAGGAAGACTGGCCAAGATACCCTATGAGGACAACATAAGCATTACATTCGCCTCGTCCATGAGAAATATCAGCGCAGCCCTTGTGCTTTCCATCGAGTTCTTTCCAGCACAAACTGCTTTACCAGTAATATTTGGAATCGTATTCCAGCAGACCATATGTGCCTTTATGGGGTACTTCCTATTTGGAAAAAAACTCGTGTCGTCGAAAAACCTTAGGAGCAAGCCATGCAAGCAATCACAACCGTCAAAAAACCAGTTGCCAGACCAGTACGCGTCCTCCAATATGGGGAAGGGAACTTCCTCCGAGCCTTTGTAGATTGGAAGATCGATATCCTTAATGAGAAGTCCGATTTCAACGGCAACGTTGTAATCGTCCAGCCTCTTGAACGCGGTCTCGGCGATATGCTCAACGAGCAGAAAGGCCTCTATACCACAGTCCTCAGAGGGGTGCAGAACGGAAAGACTGTCGAGGAGTACCGGACCATCAACAGTGTTGAGGCCTGCCTCAACCCCTACCATGAGGATGACTACAAGGCCTATATGGAACTTGCATCCAGCGAAGACCTCCGTTTTGTCTTTTCCAATACCACAGAAGCGGGCATTGCCTACCACGAGGGAGACAAGCTTGAGGACAAGCCACAGACCTCTTTTCCTGGAAAGATGTGTGCATTCCTGTACAAGCGCTTCCTCTCTTTCAAGGGAGACAACACCAAAGGCCTGATCATCATCCCCTGTGAGCTCATCGACAAGAATGGTGACAACCTCAAGCGCATCGTCAAGAGGTATGCAACTGAGTGGAAGCTTGAAGAGACCTTCACCACATGGCTCGACGAGGCGTGTGACTTCTGTAACTCCCTGGTCGACCGCATCGTACCCGGCTACCCCAAGGCGGAAGCTGAGGCTCTCTGCGAAAAGCTTGGGTACAAGGACAACCTTCTGGTTTCAGCTGAGATCTTCCACCTCTGGGTCATCGAATGTCACAAGGAATTTCACGAGGACGAGCTACCCTTTGCCAAAGCAGGCCTGAATGTCATCTGGACCGACGACATGAGCTTCTACAGGACGCGCAAGGTGCGTATCCTCAACGGGGCACATACCCTCACCGTCCTTGCCGCCTACCAGGCGGGCCTCGACACCGTGCAGGAGTGCATTGCTGACAAGGACCTTGTCTATCCTTTCATGCGCAAGGGTATCTTTGATGAGATCATCCCCTCGATGGACGGCTCGAAGGAGATGCTGGAGGCATATGCATCCGATGTGCTTGAACGGTTCGAAAATCCGTTCAATCCCCACCAGCTGCTCAGCATCTCGCTGAACTCGGTAAGCAAGTTCAAGACCCGTGACCTGCCCTCATTACTAGGGTATTTTGAAAAGTACAAGAAGCTTCCCAAACACCTTGTTTTCTCCCTCGCCGCCCTTATCAGCTTCTATGAGGGCACCGAGTATGAAGGACCAGCACTTATTGGAAAAAGAAGAGCAGAGACCTATCTCATCCAGGACAGTCCTGAGGTGCTGGCAACATTTGCGAAGCTTAACAAGACTAAGGATGCAGAGGTAATTGCCAAGGCAGTGCTCAGTGACACCTCCTGGTGGGGAACTGACCTTACCCTGCTGCCAGGCCTATACAAGCAGGTAGCTGAAAACCTTCTTTCCATCTGGAAGGACGGAATGAAGAGCGCTCTAAAGGAGAATCTATAGTATGCAGACATATTCCACATTGAAAATAGCAGAGAGTGATACCGTAGCTGTTGCCATCAAAGCCCTTACCAAGGGTGAGGTTGTTGAGGTGGGTGGCAAGAAGGTCACTATCGCCAGTGGTATCCCTGCAGGGCACAAGTTCGCCCTCAAGGATATCAAGAGGGACGAGCCGATCATCAAATATGGCTTTCCCATTGGCAAGGCAAAAGAGGATATTCCAGAGGGTAGTCATGTTCATTCCACGAACATCACTACCCTGCTCAGTGAAAAGGCAGAATACCAGTATGACAAGCAGGAGAGCGCTTCCTACATGGCAAAGGCCGAAGAGAAGCGTAAAGCCTGGGAAGGGAAGATCCCGACCATCCAAGCCTATAAGAGAGCGAATGGTCAGATAGGGATTCGCAACGAGCTGTGGATAGTACCCACAGTCGGATGCGTGAACATGGTTGCCGATACCCTTATCAGGTGGGCGAAGGACGCCTTTGCCTCCTATGACTATGACGGCATCCATGTCTGGTCCCACCCTTACGGGTGCTCCCAGCTGGGTGCCGACCATGAGGCAACAAGGACGATCCTTTCGGACTTGGTGCACCACCCCAATGCAGGGGGTGTCCTGGTTCTCTCACTGGGATGTGAGAACAACACCCCAGCCTCCTTCAAGGCATTGGTAGGCAATGTTGATCCAAAAAGGGTCAAGTTCCTCACTAGCCAGGAGGTTGATGATGAGCTGGAGAGTGGTAAGGCCCTGCTTACCGAATTGATAGAGACCATATCCAAGGACAAGCGTGAAAGCGTCCCTATGGGGGAGCTGGTCATTGGCTTCAAGTGTGGTGGTTCTGATGGTTTCAGCGGCATCACGGCAAACCCCCTGGTCGGGCGTTTCTGCGATGAGTTCAATGCCATGGGAGGGACGTCCCTCCTTACCGAGGTTCCTGAGATGTTCGGAGCTGAGCAGATCCTAATGAACCGAGCAGTAAACGAGAAAGTCTACCAAGAGACGGTAAAGCTTATCAACGACTTCAAGGACTACTTCGTCAAGCATGACCAGGCCGTGTATGAGAATCCTTCCCCGGGAAACAAGGAGGGGGGCATCAGCACCTTGGAGGACAAGAGCATTGGAGCCATCCAGAAGGGCGGCCAAGCCCCTGTTGTGGCCGTGCTTGACTATGGGCAGCGGGTTACTAAGCGTGGGCTGAATTTGCTTTCCGGTCCTGGCAATGATATAGTTTCGACTACGGCTCTGACTGCTAGCGGTGCACACATCATCCTGTTTACCACAGGAAGGGGGACGCCCCTAGGCTCTCCTGTTCCTACGGTAAAGATAGCCTCAAACACTGCTTTGGCTACAAAGAAAAGCAACTGGATCGACTTTGATGCAGGGCGTTTGCTGAGAGAAGACAACGAGGTTGTGCTCAATGACTTCATCGCCCTGATGCAAAGGGTTGCCTCTGGTGAGGAACTAACCAAAAATGAAATAAACGGCTATGCCGAGATTTCCCTATTCAAGGATGGGGTCATCCTCTAGAAAGGAGTACTGCTATGAAAAAATTTATGGATGAGAACTTCCTCCTGCAAACAAAGACAGCTGAGATGCTCTATCATGAATTTGCAAAGGACCAACCGATCTTCGACTACCACTGTCACCTTATCCCTCGGGAGATCGCAACTGACAAGCGCTTTACCACCATCACCGAAGCATGGCTGGGCGGCGACCACTACAAGTGGAGGGCAATGCGTTCCAACGGGATACCCGAAGAGCTCATCACCGGAAAGGATGCCGATCCTTTCGACAAGTTCTACGCGTGGGCCCAGACCATGGAGAATGCCTTGGGCAACCCCCTCTACCACTGGACACACCTGGAGCTGCAGCGCTATTTCGATATCCACGAACCGCTGAGCACAAAAAGTGCCAAGGCTATCTATGAGGAGACCAACCGAAAATTTGCTACCGATGCCAACCTTTCGGTAAAGGGCATCATGAAGCAGTTCAAGGTCTATGCAGTGGGTACCACCGACGATCCTGCCGATGACCTTTTTTTCCACAAGGATATAGCTTCACAGAAAGACTTCCCTGCAAAGGTGCTTCCTTCCTATCGCCCAGACAAGGCTCTGGCAATAGAGAAGGAGACTTTCACCGAGTATGTTTCCCAGCTAGCCAAAGCCTCAGCAATGAACATCACCAATGCAACTGATGTGGTCAAAGCCCTTATCGCAAGGCTGGACTTCTTTGTCGAACATGGGTGCAAGGCTTCCGACCACGCTTTGGTTACCGCCCCCTCTGTGTTCAAAAGCGAGAGCGAAGTCAATGCCATCTTTGGCAAGAAACTTGCCGGGGCAACGCTGAACAATGTGGAGGTTGAAGCCTACAAGACCTTTGTACTCTCACACCTTGCTAGAGCTTATGCAAAGCGTGACATTGCCATGCAGCTACACTTTGCAGCCATTAGGGACAACAACGAGCGTATGTTCAAAACCCTCGGCCCCGATACAGGCTTCGATGCATCCCATGACAAGGAGATCGCAGAGGGCCTTTCAGCTTTCCTCAGTGCCCTCTCTGCGACAGGGGAAGTACCCAAGACTATCCTGTACACCCTCAATCCCAAAGATTATTATACCCTCGGCACCCTGATGGGTTGCTACCAGGGTGGCATGCCAGCCAAGATCCAACTCGGCTCGGCCTGGTGGTTTGCTGATCATAAGGATGGGATGGAAGAACAGATGAAGGTCCTGGGAAACCTAGGACTCCTCCCACGCTTCATCGGCATGCTCACTGACAGCCGCTCGTTCCTTTCCTATCCCAGGCATGAGTATTTCAGGAGAATCCTGTGCAACATACTCGGCACCTGGGCTGAGGAGGGAGAGATTCCTTCTGACAGGGAGATGCTGGGCAGTGTCGTAAAGAATATCTCGTTTGAGAATGCAAAGGTATATTTTGAAGGATAAGAAGATGGGTGACAAAGGATCTGAAGCACAGGGTGACAAACAGCTGACCAGTGGGGTGATACGGACCATTGCCATTATGGAGACGCTCTCACAATACCAACATATCAATCTTGAGAACCTAGCCAAGGAGACAAAGTTGCCCAAGGCAACGTTACTCAGATTTCTTTCCACACTTGTCAGCCTTGGGTATGTCTATCGTGACCCCACAGATCTGTATAGTCTGACCTTGAAGCTGTTTTCTTTGGGTTCACATGGGTTGGAGCATATTGATTTCATCAGTCTGGCCAACCCTGTCGCCCAGAAGCTCTGCACTGAACTAGGGGAGACCGTCCATATGGGTGTCCTCGAAGGCAAGACTGCTGTCTATGTCCTGAAGAAGGAGTCATCCTTCACCATCCGCATGTACAGCAGAGTGGGCAAGACCATCCCCCTCTACTGTACTGCCATAGGAAAGGTCTTGCTCAGCGACATGACTGAGCGCGAGCTCCAGCAGTACCTTAGCAAGGTTCCTCTCAAGCCTTTCACCCCCAATACCATCAGGGATGAGCAGGTACTGAGAGCGGAACTTGAAAAAGTTCGGGTTCAGGGCTGGGCTTCCGATGATGAGGAGCATGAGATGGGAACGCTCTGCATAGGTGCTCCCATCAGGGACTATACGGGAAGGGCGATCGCTTCGATGAGTGTCTCCTGGCCCCTGTTCAGATTCGATCCGGAGGACAAAAAGCGTATTGTCGCTTCTATCTTGGCTGAATGCAACAATCTTTCGAAGTTGCTTGGCTGGGAACAGAAGTAAGAGAAGCCAAGAAAAAAACTGAATAAAAAAAGACAATAAGGAGGAACATATGAAGACTATCCGTTGGGGCATCATAGGATGTGGGGATGTGACTGAGAAGAAAAGCGGTCCGGGCCTACAGAAAGCCGAGGGTTCCTCCCTGGTTGCAGTCATGCGTAGGAACAGTGAAAAGGCTGCTGACTATGCAAAAAGGCATACTGTTCCACGCTGGTATGATGATGCCCAAAAGCTTATCGACGATCCTGAGGTGGATGCCATCTACATCGCCACCCCTCCTTCCTCCCATATGGAGTACACCATCAGGGCTGCAGAGGCTGGAAAGCCTGTGTACTGTGAGAAGCCCCTGGCCATATCCAGCGAACAGAGCACAAGGATGGTATCCTTCTGCAAGGAAAAGAAGGTTCCCCTATTCAGCGCCTACTATCGTAGGGCACTTCCCAAGTTTTTGAAGATCAAGGAGCTGCTTGAAAGCGGTATCATTGGTGAGATCCGGTATGTGCAGGTTTCAATGCACCAGAGCATAGCAGAAGAGGACAGAAAGAACGGTGGTTCATGGAGAGTCAGACCTGAGGTCTCTGGTGGCGGGCTCATTTTAGATGTAGGATCACATGCCCTGGATCTGCTAGACTGGTTTTTCGGTCCCATCACAGAAGCTCAAGGGTTTGCAGCAAACCAGAGCATGGCATATGCTGCTGAAGATATTGTCAGTGGTAGCTGGAAGCATGCGAACAATGTCATGGGAAGCGGCATCTTCTGCTTCAATGCGTACAAGGATGAAGATAAGACCATCATCTGCGGAAGCAAAGGGGAACTCTCCTTCTCTGTCTTCGCCAATGCAGAGCCGATCAGAATACAAACAATAGAGGGCGAACAGAGAATAGAAGTAGATACGCCCCCCGAGCATATCGCCCAACCCCTGATCCAGACTGTGGTGAATGAGCTTTTGGGAAAGGGAACCTGCCCCAGTACAGGTGAGAGTGGATCGAGGACCGATTGGGTCATGGAAAAGCTGCAAGGCAAATAGGAGAAACAGTATGTTTGTATCACATCGCGATGAGATTGAGAAAAAGCAGATAGAGAGTCCCTCTTCCAACAAGGTTACCAAGCAGGTACTCGTCGGCCCTGATCAGGGATGGAAGGACCATGTGATGAGGATGTTCACCCTGGGCAAGGGAGGCTTTGCACCCCGTCATGCCCATCCTTGGCAACACATTATCTATGGTGTAGAAGGTGAGGGAATGCTCTTTATGGATGGCAAGGAATACCCTCTTAAGGCAGGTTCAACGGCCTATGTCCCCTCTGATATCCTCCATCAGATCTCCCAGGCAGGGGAAGATCCTTTTGTGTTCATCTGCATAGTGCCGGAGATTGGGGATAAGTAGGAAACACAACAGAGACAAGTTTAAAATAGTATGAGGACGTAATAGTCTTTTCGAGGGAGTCTTTCTAAGGGCTCCCTTGTATTCTTTTTGATTTTTTATCTTTGTACAAAAGATGTTTCTGACATATGCTTCAAGGATATACCATTGACATCCGTCCATGCACATCGCTTGTTTTCTCCTCAATAAGCCCAAAGTATGCTATATTACTGTAAGAAGAAGAATAAATTTGTTGTGGGTATCTTCCCCAAATAAACAGGTTTCATATCTGTTTATCCTGAATGCAATGGAGCTAGTTTTACATGCCAGTACAGTATTCCATTTCCCAAGATATCCTCGATTGGGTGATTAAAGAGACCTCCTCCAATATAGTGTTGCCAAAAACTTTGCCCATGATTCAAGAATGGCGAAGAGGAACTAAGATCCCAACGTACAATCAGATTGAAGCAGCCAGTAGGGATACTCGTATTCCATTGGGTTATTTTTTCCTTAAGACTCCACCCGTGGAAAAAATAACCTTGCTAGAATACAGAACGATCAAGAGCCAGGAATTTGATCAACCAAGTAGGGATTTGGTTGATACCATTCATGAAATGGAACAGGTCATTGAGTGGACGAAGAATAATCTCAAAGCGGAAGGGGCAGAAATTAATCCTATTGTTGGCAAGCTCAGGAATATCACAGATATTGGCACTATCTCCACGTACATCAGGAATACTCTCGGATTGGCAGAGGACTGGTTTGAAAAAACCAATAATGCTGAAGACTCTTTTAGAAAATTGAGAACTGCATTGAGTGATGCCGGTATTGTAGTAATGATGAATGGCACTGTTCGAGGTAATACTCACAGGCCTCTGAATGTGAATGAGTTCCGTGCTTTTACCATTATTGATGAATATGCCCCTTTGATTTTTATCAATGTAACTGATTCAATCAATGGCAGGTTGTTTTCTCTTCTTCATGAATTTGTTCATATTTGCCTAGGAGTCAATAGTCTCTTTAATGATAGATATGGCACAGGGAAAAACGTTAGTTCCATTGAACGCCTCTGCAATGCTGTAGCAGCAGAAATCCTTGTTCCCAACAATGTATTCCTGTATAAGTGGAAAGAAAATGAAAGATATGAGGCCTCCTTAGAGGATCGAATACAGCAATTGGCTTTATATTTTAGTTGTGGTCCTGTAGTCATCGCTCGCAAGGCCCTAGATGCAGGGGAAATAGACGTTTCCCAATATAGGCATATTTCTGAAGAGGCTATCAGACATTACAGGGAAAAGAAAAGCTCCCTGACATCTGGAGGGAATTACTATGCAACACTTTCCTCCCGAGTAGACCGAAGATTCTTCAGCCTACTGTATAAAAGTGTCTTTGAGGGAAAAACCCCTTACACTGAAGCCTTCAGACTTACCAACACAAACCGAATAACATTTTCTAAGCTGGCAGAAAGGATGTTGGATAGATGGTTGGTGAAAGACGCTCTAAAATGAAGAAGACCTAAAGAAATTGACGATCTGTCAATTCCCTATACTGAGCTTCCCGATGCAATCAGAAGTCAGCTGTGCTACCAAGAACCCTCTCAAGTTTCAAAGCAATCTCTTCTGTAATGGAAGCATGTCCTTCTACCAGTTGGCTGATGTTTTTGGGTATACCCAGTCGTCTGGGCAAACTCTGATTGGCTCCAGCCCCGCTCTTCCAGTATATCAAGGATGGTTTCTCCCGGTGGAGAGGCCCAATCCTCTATGTCATTACTTTCAATCATAGTCGTCTCCAATACATCCACTGGTAAGACCTTTCATTAATCGATTCCTTCAGCATCTTTTTCTGATTGAGGATAGGTTGATATCTCAATCTCTTAGATAAAAATAGTATATACCAATCTGGTAAGCATAGTAAGGATATCGAAAAGAAAATCCCAGAGAGCAAGACAGAGCCCAATTTGCCACTCTTTTTCAATATGTAATCATTTTGATCTGACTGAATCTACAAGCGTCATCAAGGGAAGTTAAGGCAAGGTTCATTCAACCAGGTAGAGACTAGACAGATTCAACAAATGTACCCGTTTTGCAATCAAATGCTAGGATTCTCAATGTTATATGCTCTTCAAAGGTATACGTTGTGTCAGTTACCTTTGGGAAAGCTGGTGTATACGGATATATCAACAAAATCTCTTCTACTTCATATTTCTTCCCATATGCATACATCTGATAGATATCAGATTGGCTGATACCGTTATGAGGAAGATAGGAATCAAGTATTTTCCATTTCGTATCTGCAACCACGGTATTATCTATTATGATATCAGGCTTGAGCTTGAACTCTTTCCTAGGGCTTTCTATCAGATACTTACGACTGACCTGGGTGCTTATATCTTTATCTGGATTATCTCGGCGCAAACATGAAGCAACATAGTCTTCAAAAATACGATTCATATCAAAGAGGAGTGCAAATGCAAGCGTTGACCCTTTGAAGGGTGTTGTGCATTGGGAGGATAGAAATATTTCGCACCAATCCAAAACCAATGCATAATCCTTCATTTGCCGGTTCAGTTGAACTCTGGCAAAAGCCTTTTTTATATCAGTAGCAGGCTCAACTTCATCAAAGGCAAAAAGGGACTCTCTTAGTCGTTTCTTATTTTGGTTGCTAGTACTTTTGCTGTATAAAAATTCTAGGGTTGTACGTATGATACGGTTCTCTACCCTATTCTTCTGGTACTCATCAAAGGTTATGTAGAATCGCTCTCGATTGATGATGTTTTTCTGCAAATGCTCAGCAATTTTTAATCTGCCCTTGAGGAATAATGAGTTATCAGTATTGGAGATATAGTCACACTTGATCCCCCTCTTGATCAGAGCCGAAAGCTCTTCACAAAACATAGAAATGAAAATCTCAAGGATATGCATTTTTTCAAAGTTGAGAGTGGCTTTGTTGAAGTGCTTAAAAGGCGACACTTTTAGCGCCTTAAGCATCGTAAGGAATATGGCTCTTGTTTCTGTAGTATCAGTCCTGGCTATTTTAGGTAGGATTTCAATAGATAGTCCTGATTTAGTCTCAAGGACACCAACATACTGCTTTGCCTTAAGAACTCTTCCCCCATATCTAGAGGAAAACCCAGGAACAAGTAACTGAGAGGCTTCTTCACTATTGGTATAGATATATGCTTCTATATCAGCGAATGATTTTTCAGGAATTCCCAGATCACCATCCGTTTTTATGATTTTACCAGTGGGTGATATGTATAGGGATTTATGCTCTATCAATGTAAGCGGCATAGTCTTCATGGTGTCAGTAATTTTTGTATGCAGATGGATCATACACCTTTTGAAAGCAGGCTACAGGGAACACGTCATGTACCCGATAGCGCACTTGTTTGTCATCATTTCCTGCATAATCAAATCCCAATATCTCCATCTCCTCTGTTATCGTACTTTGGATGAACCGGTTTCGATTAACTGTATCTTCGAACGATAATGATTCTCGACCAGATTCTTCAAACTGCTTATGGTGGTCACCAAGAATAATTTGTATTTTTTCCCAATCATCATAAAAGTACTCTTGAAGGAGAGGAATGATTTTGTTCTTCATGAGGCTATCAAGCTTTTGCTTATCATTGATATTCATAAAGTACGCATGACCAATAGTATGATCGCGATCATACAGGTATTCGATCCTTTTATTTATTGCTTGTAAAAATGCCTGACAGTTGATGCCTTCAATATCGGTAGAAATCTGAGGGAGATCGTGTATTGGCATCATTTCTTCAAAGGAAAATCTTCGTCTCAGTGCTGTATCCATGAGAGCGATTGACCTGTCGGCTGTATTCATCGTACCTATAATATGTAGATTTGCTGGTACTCCAAAAGGCTTTTTTGAGTAAGGCAACGTAACAATTATCTCATTATCTTGCCCTATTCGCTTATCTGGTTCTATAAGCGTAATCAGTTCCCCAAAAATCTTTGAAATGTTTCCTCTATTGATTTCATCGATGAATAGTGCATAGGCATGGGTTTGGTCTTTCGAAGCTTCTTCACATATCAACCTGAATACACCAGGTGTTACCTTGTACTCAATAATCGACCGGTCGTCTTCATTTGCTTCGGGTTTCAAGCCCTCTACAAAGTCCTCATAAGAGTATGATTGATGAAAAGTTACATTCTTATATCTTTTCCTTATCTCAGATTTTGGCTCATACTTCTTATACTTTGCTAAGAGATCTTGAAGTTCCGGAGTAGCTTCATCTGCAATCTCTTTGTCGATTGACCAGATGGATCCCTCTCTCTTCTCAAAGAATAGAGGTTCATTCCTTTTGGAGTACCTGACCAAAGTACATTCTTCTTTTGTATGCTGTTGCAGCATAGACCAGATCATAGCCCTCGTGTTTTCCTGATTGGAGATGTCGTCTTTTGTCTTCAACAGGACATGCTCATTGATATCTTTTACCTTACAAGGGCCCATTTCATATACTATTGCGGCAACAATCTTCCACCAAGGATACTCTTCAACAAGACTCTCCAAGTACTCCTCTTTTGAAATTGATTCAATCGTTTCTGTATATTTTGGAAAGTATTCGTGTACCAACGTATAGGTTTTTCCCGTTCCAGGAGGGCCAAACAGGATTCTATTTTCTCGTACTAGTGAGTCTATTGGTATAGAGAGATTTTTAGTTCCCGTTGCAAGACTTTCAAGTGTGGTTCCAAAGACAGGAGTGAGAATTTCTTGCTCAAAGAGCGTGAGTTCAATAATAGGGATTCTTTTACAGGTAGAATTATAGTTAGGAGTCCAACCCTTTTTTTTACCGGTATAGACTACAGGTGTTTCTAGTTCAATGACTGGTTCATAATCCCTATAGAGCCATCCATCACTCTTTTCCTCCTGTGCATCAGAGGTGATTCTTCCTATAAGGACCAACCCTTCGTCATTGCCATGGCACAAGTAGAAAAAATCTCCTTTCTTGATTTCTTTTTCAAATCCCTGTCCTTGGTTTTTCCCTGTATCATTGAATACCGCTACTTTCCTATCATTTAAGTATCCTTGTCGCTCAATTGGCTTAAAATCTTTCTTACCATGTGATATTTTCCAAAAGCGCAGTTGCTTGGCATAAGTCGACCACAGGTTTTTCGAATAATCAAAAAGTGATACCTCATCCTCTTTATCAGCTAGCAACTGGGTGTATAAATCTGAGTATGAAGCTGAACTGGTTGAGTTTTCAACATTCACCAGCAGTGCATCTTTGGAAAAGACTAAGGCAATACTGGGGTTGTTTCTATCTTGATATAATGAGGCGATCTTCCATTTATATGCATCGCCGAGATCTATAGTATCAATTTCACGCAGGTTATCTGATCGCACATCTGCAATTACCTGTAGGATGAGCTCTTTTACTTTTCCAAAGGCTTGCTCAGGTGTTGTCCCGTATTTTGTATACCAAGCATACTCATCAGAATACGAACGACCGTTACCATCGGACATGGGTTTCTTATCATTGCGATTGTACACCCCAAATTTGAATGATGATCCACCCCAAACTGATCCTAAGCTATCAAGTTTTGATTCAATCCAGTAGGTGAAGGTGTCTTTGGAACCTACATTCGTGTACTCATCAATCGTCATTGTCTCTATTCTTGAAATAGGCCAGACTCTTAGAAACTCATCCCATAATTCAGTATTTTCTGCCAGCATGTTTGTCCCCTAGAAGATTGTTACTTCACATCAGAATATCACTATGTATTCATTGGTAATCGATTCATCATGAATATGTATAGTTGAGTATAGCATAGATGTAGGGATACTTCATTTTGAAAAAAAGAGGCCCATACCATGAATAGCAGGACGTAGTTCAAGACAAGCATCATCATGATTCTTATTCTTTATCCAAGAAAGTCACAGTAAATCATCGTTATTTCCTTGCAATCTCCATCATTTATGGTAATTATGATGTATATTATTAGAGAATGATGGAGATTATCTATGAAAGCCTTTGATTATCAGAATGCCCCGATAAAACTGCTTACACCTGAGATAGTCCGTTTGCTCACAAGTATCCATGAGCACAAAGGCAAACAGGAACTGTTCATTGGGGCACATGCAGATGAGTTAACAAATCTTCTTGAAATTGCAAAAATACACAGTACTGGAGCATCCAATAGAATTGAAGGCATCTACACCTCAGACAAAAGGCTTCGCTCTCTTGTGCAAGATAATGCAGAACCAAGGAATCGCTCAGAGCAGGAGATAGCAGGCTATCGTGAGGTTTTGACAACCATCCACGACAGCTATGACCATATCACGCCAAGACCAAATGTCATCCTCCAGTTGCATAGGGATCTCTATCACTTTAGCGAATCCTCAACTGGTGGATCCTATAAGAATTCCGACAATGTGATTGCTGAAATTGATTCCGATGGAGAAGAAAAGATCAGGTTCGCCCCTGTCCCAGCCTACCAGACCCCTGATGCAATACAACGTTTGTGTGATGCATTTCTGAAGGCATGGGAAGATGAAAGCTTTGACAAGCTTCTGCTCATTCCTATGTTCATATTGGACTTCCTCTGCATACACCCGTTCCATGATGGTAACGGCCGAATGAGCCGGCTCCTTACCTTGTTGTTGCTCTATAAAGCAGGATGCATGGTAGGGAAATATATAAGCATCGAGTTGCTGATCGAAAAGACACAGAAAACCTATTACGAGTCGCTAGAGGATTCATCACTGAACTGGCATGAAAGCACAAGTACGTATGAACCCTTTGTAAAATACTATCTCGGTATCCTGATCGGTGCATACAATGACTTTGAGGACAGGGTTGAACATATGAAATACAAAAAGATGTCCAAGCCTGACCGTATCAAGGCGGTGATAGAGAAAACTGTGGGGAAGATAACAAAAAAGGAGATACTGGATATCTGTCCGGATATTAGCCAGGTTACGGTCGAAAGGACACTCACCCGCCTAGTGAAGGACGGTTCCATAGTGAAGATCGGGGGCGGGAGAACAAGCGCCTATGCAAGTAACAAGAAAGAGGCATAGAACAGCTCGATTGAAGGCCCTATCACTACTATCAGGTAAGGCTGAATAAGGCCTTTCCCTCTTCACTATTCTCTGGTCTTCTTTTGTTCTCTCTCTTTCTATCTACAGCCCCTTACTCATGATGATGGTGAACACACCCAGGTCCATGCACATGTTCATGATTATCATGCTCATGCTCCTCTTCACCATTGAAGCCTTGGCTGAGGAACTCCTCGATGATCGCATCCAACTCATCATTCTGCTTGCCTCGAGCCATCATGATGTTGATCTGGTCTCCCAGATGGGCGAGCAAGGGAAAGGTACGCTCCCCAAAGCAATGAATAGCCTGGGGTTTTCCTACTTGGTCAAAGCTCTCAAGCAGGCGAGAGACGAATGTGGTATGTTGCCCCTCGTAGTCATCCACCAGGTGCAGGTCAACCAAGGCATGCTTCTGGGGGTCGAAAAGCATATAGGCTACAGGAAAGACAGGTGATCCTCCCTTGGCATCCTTGAAGGGCTCGGAAAGCAGGAAGGTCGCAACATACAGGATCTTACCAGGCTTGGGCTTCATCCTCTTGTAGCGAGTGAGCTTCTCCTCATTGGTCAGTCTTGCCTGTGGGTATTCCACCCCGTAGTCATCATCACTGAGCTCTCTGGCCTCAACGGTAAAAACCTCTTTTTCACCCTTCACGTTCTTGAAGTAGGGATAGTACTCCCGCTTCTCGATGTCATCCAGGCCTAGGCTCTCAAGCCAGGGGGTAAGGGAGTTGGTCTTGCCTATCTTGCCAAACTGGGCAACATAGGTCTTGGCAAACAGGATTCCCCTCAGTGCCAAGGCGAAAGATTGTTGTTCTTCCTCTGAAAGGAACCAGGGGAAGCGATACTGCCGCTTGATCCGGATCATGGGATACAAGCCTTCATCAAACGCAATACCACTTTCTTCGATGGCTTTCAGGTCTTCAGGCTCCAGTTCTTCCTTTGCATTGTTCAAGGTCAGGATAAAGCACTCCTGGGAGTTCTCTATTTCATTCTTTTCCAAAGCAGTGGCATCAGGATCGAGAAAGCAGAGACGGAGGTAGCCGGTTATTCCCCTCTGCCCAAGGTAGAGGGCAAGGGCGTCCTCCACTATCGAGACATAGGCAGGGCTCTTGTCCTCCAGCTCTATCGCAAACAGGTCATTCTCAGAAAAGACCGTATCGACTAGGGCTTCCTGGTACTCTTTGATAAGGGAATAGAACGCTTTGGTTTCCATCAGTGCCTCCACACCCAATCATACAGAAAAAAGGGAGCATGTCCAATGAAGTTGGACTACCATCTGTTGCATTATCTCTTTTCGCTCCCCCTATCACTTTCTTTTCAGCAGGGCCAACACCCTGTTTGATATGTCTATGCCAAACGTACCGGAAAACCCAAAGCAGAGCTTTCTCAGTCACCAAGATAGCCTTGGCAACTGAGGAGCTATACGCCCATGTAAAAAGGCTGTCGTCTTCCTAGTAGGAAGAGTGACAGCCTTTTTGTTGTATTTCTGTTCTTTATTTCTATCTCTATGTTCTTTTTGGGTTTTTTCTTACCCTAGCGCTGGACGCGTCCGCTACCATCACCGCCGGCAAGCGCTTCAACTTCACTCTTCAAGGTTAGGTTGAAGTCCCCTCCGATGGAGTGCTTCAAAGCCGAGGCAGCGACTGCGAAGTTGATCGCATACTGTTCATCGGTGGGATACTCACTCAAGGCATAGATGATACCCGCTGAGAAGGAGTCACCACCGCCAACGCGGTCGATGATATCGGTTATCTCATACTGCTTGGATACATAGAAACCTGTCTTGCCGTTGATGACAGCCCGCCAGCCATTATGGTCGGCACTCTTGCTTTCGCGCAGCGTTACGTTGACCACACTGACATTGGGGAACTGGCGCTTCACCTCGGCTGTAAGCTCCTGATAGACATCAAGGTCAAGCTCACCCTTGGTAACGTCTACTTTTGCCTCAATGCCAAGGCACTTCTGGATATCTTCTTCGTTTGCTACGATGACATCGGCATATTGGGTAAGGCCTCGCATGACCTCGACAGCTGTCTTGCCATACTGCCAAAGCTTCTTGCGATAGTTCAAGTCGATCGAGACGGTTGCACCGGATTTCTTGGCCGCCTTCATCGCCTCAAGGGTGCAGTCGGCAGCACTTTGGCTGATAGCAGGAGTTATGCCGGTGACATGCAGCCACTGGGCATCGCCTAGGATTGCAGGGAATTCAAAGTCTGCAGGCTTTGCAAGGGCTATCGAGCTCTCCGCTCTGTCATAGACAACCATGCTGGGGCGCTGGTTGGCTCCGGTCTCCAGGAAATAGATTCCTACACGACCATCCTTTGTCCTGTTGATCGCTGAGACATCAACACCATATTTCCTTACCTCTCTCAGGGCAGCTTCGCCGATGGCGTTCTGTGGAAGGGCAGTGACAAACTGTGCTTCCTTACCCAACAAGGAGAGTGATACTGCTACGTTGGCCTCACCACCACCAAAGGTAGCTTCCAAGGCAGGAGACTGGAAGAAACGTTCATGTCCGGGAGATTTCAGCCTCAACATGATCTCACCAAAGGTAACAAACTTCTTACCCATACAATCCTCCTAAAATATTTAGTGAACATTCATTATTCTCTTGATATTTGGAATCATAGAGGGTATGCTGAGCTCTGTCAACATTATTTTGAAACAACGTTTCATAATTGAAACCAATAAGGAGAATTATCCATGCATGAACAATTATTTGCTCAAATCCATGACATTGGACTTGTCCCTGTCGTCAAGATAGACGATGCATCAAAGGCCGTCGGACTGGCAGGAGCCATGATCGAGGGAGGCCTCCCCTGTGCTGAGGTCACCTTCCGTACCGATGCCGCAGAACAGGCCATTAAGAACATTACCAAAGCCTACCCCGATATGCTCGTAGGGGCAGGGACAGTGACAAACCTCGACTATGCAAAAAAAGCCGTGGCAGCAGGAGCCAAGTTTATCGTATCACCCGGCTTCAACCCCACAGTGGTGGACTGGTGCCTGGAGAACAGTGTTCCCATCGTACCTGGCGTATGTACCCCTAGTGACATCGAACAGGGGCTTGCACGTGGACTGTCCACCCTCAAGTTCTTCCCTGCAGAAGCCTCAGGTGGAGTGGACATGCTCAAGAATTTTGCAGGCCCATTCCCCAACCTGATGTTCATGCCTACCGGGGGCATCAGCCTGGCTAATCTCTCCTCCTACGCCAAGCAGAGCAATGTGCTCGCAGTCGGCGGCTCCTGGATGGTCAAGTCCGACCTCATTGAAAATGAGGACTGGGACGCCATCAGAGCCCTCTGCAGTGATGCTGTGATAGCCCTTCAGGGTCTTGAGTTTGCCCACATGGGGCTGAACAATGATGGAGTCGATGAGGCTGAAAAAAGCATCACAGGCTTTGCTGCCTTGGGAATGCCAACCAAGCGTGGCGCTTCCTCCACCTTCATGGGTCCCTTCATTGAAGTGCTTCCCAAGCTCTACCTGGGAAAAAACGGTCACATCGGCTTCCGCTGCTTTGACATCGAGCGCACCCTCTCTTATCTCGCACAGCATGGCTTTACCGTCAACAAAGAGACCATTGCCCGTGATGCCAAGGGGGCCATCAAGGTCTGTTACCTCAATGAGGATCTCAGCGGCTTTGCCATCCACCTCATCAAGGCATAACAACCAGAAGAGTTAGCTTACCTTGCGGTAGGCTGTCTCTCATATTTTTCCTACAGTTCATGCAATTGTACAAGGGAGAAGAGCCTTCGTATCTTTACGAGGGCCCTTCTCTCTTGTATTCTCTTCTCGATGACAATGCATAGTATTCAAACCAATACGCTCAATGCCCAACAGAAAGTATCGGTCATAAACCTCCAAACCCTATGTTTTAAGTATGAAGGGTTGGCCAACGAGCTTTTTCTCTCCAATAGTCTCAATACTGATCCTTCACTTCCCTGCTTCTTCCTTAAGTACGAAGCGGATAAGCTTGTGGGATTCCTTGCAGCATTCTTTCCTACGGTGGAAGAGGTTGAGGTCAATGGATTTGTTCACCCTGAGTATAGGCTCAGGGGGATCTTCTCCTCCCTGGTCACCGAAGCTAGAAAAATCTATGCACCTCTGTCTTTCCATCAGATGCTTTTTCAAGCGGAGAGCTGTTCAGAGAGCGGCAAGGCATATGTAAGGGAAAGGTATCCCCATATCGACCGTAGCGAGTACCGCCTGATGCTTTCCAAAAGCCGCTGGCAAGACACAAGACAAACGGCTCTCATGCCTGGCTCCCTTGTTGAGGCAACGGGAGAATATCATCAGCTGTTTGTACAGACAGCAACCTCCCTTCTTAAGGAGGAAGAGGGGTTTCTCCAGCGCATGCTGGGCGATCCCGAACGGAAAGGGTATCTCTATCTCTACGAGGACAAACCGATAGGGGTACTACAGAAATGTAGGGAAAATGAAAAGCTTACCATGCTCTATGGGATTGCCATAGATGAAAAATATCGTGGCAAGGGCCATGGCAAGGCTATGATCACCCATGCATTGGATACCTTTTTTGCTTCGTGTGATCTCCTTTCGCTGGAAGTTGATTCCCAAAACCCCACTGCCTTTGGACTATATTGCGCTTTAGGATTTGAAATTGACTTCCAAGTTGACTACCATAGTCTGATTTTGTCTTAGCTATAACTCTTTGGCTCTCTCTTTTGTTGGGCTCTTATTTTCTTGACGCCATCATAAGGTGAGGGTAGCATACTCTTACACACACAACTTTTCCGTTTGGAAAAGATTCATCCTTGGAGGAAACTATGAAAAGATCACTAGCAGTCCTAATGGTTCTGTTGCTTCTTGCCCCTGCTCTGTTTGCCACTGGTGCTCCTGAAGCAGCTCCAGTTGCAGCACCTGTTGCTGCTCCCGCTGCAAGTACCGGAAGTGTCAATGCATACACGACACTTGAAGAGCCCCTTGCCGCAAAGCTATTCAAGCTCTTTGAAGAGGAGACAGGCATCAAAGTCAACTTTGTCCGCCTCAGCGGTGGCGAAGCTGTAGCACGACTGGAAGCTGAAGCTTCCAATCCCCAGGCATCCATCTGGGTTGGCGGTGTAGGCCTCGATCACATCACTGCCAAGAGCAAAAACCTCACCACGCCCTATGTGAGTCGCTACGCTGCAAAGACCCCTGCACAGTTCAGAGATGCCGACAACTACTATATCGGTCTCTATGTCGGGCCCCTTACGTTTGTAACCAACCTTGACAGGGCAAAGGAACTTGGCCTTGAAGTTCCCCGAAGCTGGGCTGACCTTACAAAACCCCAGTACAAGGGCTATGTCCGAGTTGCAAACCCCAACTCTTCAGGAACTGCCTATAACGTGCTGACCACCATCCTTGATATCTTTGGGACTGAAGACAAGATGATCGAATACATGAAGGCCCTGGACAAAAACATCGACCAATACACCAAGAGTGGCTCTGCCCCTGGCAAGAGCGTAGCAACCGGTGAGATTCCCGTGGCAATCGGCTATGCACACGACCAGGTCAAGCTTAAGGCAGCAGGATCTAACATTGTCATAACAGCTCCCTCCGAAGGTACTGGCTATGAGTTGGCTTCCATGTCCCTCGTTGCAGGCGGCAAGGACAGCGTCAATGCAAAGAAACTGTATGACTGGGTACTTTCAAGTCCCAAGGCGCAGGCAACCTTTACCGAATGGTATGTTGTACTTGTTGCTGATGGAGCCCTGAAGCATCCTGATGCCCTTGCTATCAGCGACATCAAGACTGTTGTACAGGACATGGTCTGGGACGGGGACAATGTCAACAAGACACGTCTTCTTGACCGCTGGACCAATGAGATCGGCAACAAGAGATAATTACCCTTGGTAATTCTAGCTTTCATACCACCCTGCAAGCTACTCTTGCAGGGTGTGTGTCAATAATGGACAAACTAGATGTTTACAAAAAAACGTATTATTCAGTTTTGTGTCGCCGCCCTGATATTTCTCTCCCTTGACCTATGGATGTTCAATACCCTCGCCACAAACTTCAGAAGCTATGAGGAGCTGCGAAACTTTAATGAGATCGCACTCTTCTCCCAGACAGCCCCTGAAAACGAGGAGAGCAATGCCTACGAGAAGTGGATTCCCACAGTCAAGGATATCATTGCCGGCGCCCGTGCCTTCTACTTCTCCTTTGACGAGATGCAAGGGGACTTTGTCCCATCCACAGGGTCAGAGACAAACTACCGGCTTTGGGACGAGAACAAGAACTCACCAGAATTCCAAAAGGCCATGGAGAGTGTCTACTACCTCGAACCAATGAAACTTTCAGGCTCCTATAAGGCCGACTACACCCTCGATGCCGACCAGCATAGCAATGGGATCATAGACTCCCAGGTATATTTCGTACCAGTTGTCAATGAGAACGGCTATCAGGCAAATGGGGCCATCATGATCCTTGTGCCGAACAGCACAGCTACCGGATATATGAACCTGCTTCGCACAATCTTTATCTCTGCTGCGGTAATTTTCCTCGGCATTATGTTGGTAATTACCTTTACCCGAGACCCCATTACAGGCTTCATGGTTCTTGCACTCTTCGGCATTGTGCTGATCTTCATCGCCTACCCTCTTATGGAAGCGGTGAGGCTCTCCTTCATGAAGGATGGGGTCGTATCACTACAGACTTGGAAGGAGACCCTCTCCCCTACCTACCTTGTCGCCTTGTGGGGTTCGTTACGACTTGGAGTACTTACTGCAACCATCTCTACCATCGTGGGGTATATGTTTGCCTTTCTTATCGAAAGGACTTCCTTCAGGAAGAAAAAGGTGATGAGTATCCTGGCTACCATGCCTGTCATCTCCCCTCCTTTCTCCCTCAGCCTCTCCATCATCCTCCTGTTCGGAAACAACGGACTCATCTCAAAACAGCTGTTGCACCTGAATACCTCCATCTACGGTCTGGCAGGGCTGACCCTCGTTGAAGTGATAGGAATGTTCCCCATCGCCTTCATGACTATCAGCGGAGTGCTCAGACAGATAGACTCCACCGTTGAGGATGCTTCACTGGATCTCAGTGCTTCCAAGTGGCAGACATTCAAGGCGATTACGCTTCCCCTTTCTGCCCCTGGTATCGTATCAGCATGGCTGCTGGTCTTCACGAACTCGCTGGCGGACTTTGCCAACCCCCTGTTGCTCAGTGGTGACTACCGAGTCCTCTCGACCGAAGCGTACATGCTAGTTACTGGACGCAGCAACCTCAGTGCCGGTTCGGCCCTCTCCTTCCTGCTATTGATGCCCACTATCACAGCCTTCCTCATCCAACGCCAATGGGTAGCAAAGAAGAGCTATGTGACAGTCACAGGAAAACCATCGACAACCCTTACCGAGCTTACCAACAAGCCGGTACGCCTCTCTTTGGAAGTTATCTCATGGACTTTCATCGGTTTCATAGTTGCCCTCTATCTGACCATTGTAGCAGGATGCTTTGTGGTGAACTGGGGTATTGACTACTCCTTCACCCTCGCAAACTGGGGCGAGGCCCTCTCGCGAGGCTGGACGTCCATTCGCGATACGGTCACCCTTGCAGCGATAGCAACCCCGACAGCAGGCCTTTTGGCCATGCTGACGGCGATGCTGCTCGTGCGCAAGAAGTTCCCAGGCAAGCGCCTGCTGGAAGTGGTGATAATGACTCCCTATGCAATACCAGGAACCCTGATCGGTATCAGCTATATCCTGGCATTCAACAAGCCGCCTCTCTTGCTGGTGGGAACCGGAGCCATCATCGTCATCAACTATGTGATACGGGAACTGCCTGTTGGAGTGGAAAACGGCATAACGGCCCTCCATCAGATAGACCCTGCCATCGAGGAGTCTGCTGCTGACCTGGGAGCCGATGTAACGACCGTGTTCAGGACAATCGTTCTCCCACTGGTTCGTCCTGCATTCCTGTCGAGCATGTCCTACACGTTTGTTCGCTCGATGACTGCAGTCAGTGCCATCATCTTCCTCATATCGGCTCGTTGGAACCATCTGACCGTCCTCATCTTCAACTTCTCAGAGAACCTCAGGTTCGGTCTGGCCAGCGTCTTGTCAACTATCCTCATCGTCATCGTGCTCTCCGTATGGGCTCTGATGCAGGTGCTGGTCAAGGATGACAAGCTCACACAAAAAACTATTTCAACCCGATAAGGGGGCTTTCCATGGTAGAAAAAAAGAGTGTATCAGTAACGCTTGAGCAAGTGACAAAACGGTTCAAGGATGTGAAGGGAAAGAAGGATGTCATCGCTGTCAATGAAGCAAATCTGGTCATCGAACCGGGGGAGCTGGTGACCTTGCTCGGTCCTTCCGGATGTGGAAAGACCACGACACTGAGGATGATCGCAGGCTTCGAGCTCCCCACTGAAGGGAAAATCTTCATCGGCAATGAGGAGGTCACAATGATGCCGCCAAACAAGCGCGACACAGCGACCATGTTCCAGAGCTATGGCCTGTTTCCCCACATGACGGTGTTTGACAATGTGGCCTACGGTCTGAAGCTGCGCAAGATTCCCGCGGACGAGATCAAGGAGCGGGTCAACGAGACCCTCGCCATGGTCGGTCTTGCCGACTATGGGGACAGGGCCCCTTCCAAGCTATCGGGTGGGCAGCAACAGCGCGTAGCCCTTGCCAGAAGCCTGATAGTAACCCCTTCGGTCTTGCTATTGGACGAGCCGCTGTCGAACCTCGATGCCTTGCTCAGGGAGCAAATGCGCGTGGAGATCAGAAAGATCCAGAAAGAGCTTGGCATAACCGCTGTCTACGTCACACATGACAGGGTGGAGGCAATGAGCCTTTCAGACCGTGTCGTGGTGATGAAAAACGGCTTTATCCGCCAGATAGGCCCTCCTTCGGTTATCTATGAGGAGCCAAACTCCCGCTTTGTTGCAGGCTTTGTCGGAAAGGCAACCTTCTTTCCTGTAAAAATACTGCGGAAAGAGGCAAAGAACTGGATCTGTGACCTTGGAGGCAAGGAAGCTGTCGTCAGCCAGGCTGGGGACGACGTTGTTGTCGGAGAGGAAGCCGTCCTGATGGCAAGGCCAGAGTCTTTGAGGGTAGTGGCTCCGGGAGCCGGCCATATCGAAGGAAAGGTCCGCATGAATGTCTACCTGGGAAACAGCCTGGAAGCATTCATCAACACTTCATTCGGAGAGGTTCTGGTGCAGATAGACGACCCCCATGCAAAGAAGATCTATGCTGAGGGTTCTGATATCTCCATCGACTTCGCCCCTGACCGGGTAAGACTGCTGAACAAGGATGAGGAGTAGGGCTTTTCGGCAAATAGGATTTAATCCTCAATGCCTGATACTAGTAGTACGTCCTCAGTGCTCATAGCAAATTCTCAAAAGCCCAAGGGTGCCAATCGAATCGGCACCCTTGGGTTTTTCGCTACATCGCTATGCTCCTGTTACCTGCAAAAATCCTTGATCATCCTAGAATGTAGAAAGGAAAAGTATCTTGCATTTACCCGGGTTCTATTCCTAGCTTGGGGATTTTTTTTATTTCAGAAAACTTTATCGTCTATAAGACTAAGTATTGTAGCTAAAAGTATTTACAAGCATTCTATTAGGATATTAATCCTTTTGACAGATGTTTAGATACATGCCTATACTTACCCTAGAGATAGTTTAAAGGAGCGATGTATGGAACATCACGTGAGAAAAGGGATGCATCCCTTGGTCGTGGTCTTCATCCTGTTGCTGTTGCTGTCCTTCAACTCCTGCTCGCACACCCAACAAGAAACCACAGAGGCCCTGTCGTATTCTCCAACCTTCATGGAATTGGAGAAATCGCCCGTTTCCGTTCCACCTCTGGCCACTGGATATGGACGGAAGTATGAAATATTGGGGATGGAGGACTTCTCTACAGTCCATCGAGGTCCTACCCCTGGCTTCAAGCTGGGAGAAGGAGGGACATTTCCTGTCGAATCAGATGATTACTGGATTGTAGGAAGGTCAGAGGGACACAAACAATATCTGCAATACTATGTAACCGACAATAAAACCCTTCCACTCAAAGCAAAAGGTAATTATGAGATCAGTTTCACCTACAAGGTGCTCGAGACTCCTGACAAGGGGTTTGAGACCATTTTCTTTTCCAACACCGGGGCCTCGAGAAATGACTGGGTGGAGGCGAGTATCTTTATCAACGAACCTGCTGGCAGCGAAGGCAGGGCTTCCATGCAGGCTACCCTGAAACAGTATGATGATTATCAGGTGCTGATGAATGTCATCAATAAAGGTTCGATTGCCGTAAAGGATATCCAGATAAAGGACTTGAGCAATGGGACAATCGTGGCCCGTGAGGATTGTAGAAGTGTTGTCCATACTCAATCCCTGATGCTCAGAGGGGAAGGGGAATTCCAAGTCAAGCCAAGCACCATCAAAGAAGGAGCCTTCAGCATCGTTACCAATGGGTTTACGAAACTGTGGACCAACTACCAGCTTGTCGAGCTTCCCAAGGACACGATCATCGGGTTGGAATTTGACTACAAGGTCTTGAAGCGTACAAAGGATCCTGAGCACTTGGGGTGGGTCAGGCTGTATTCAGCAGCGAAACCCCACCAAGGCCGTAGTGCCATGCAAATTCCAGGTTTCGAGGTTACACAAGGCCACTATAGTGGTGCCTTGAAAACAGGAGAGGTCGATGACCTGTATGTTTTGGAGATAGGCATCAATGATGGTTTTGAGATGGAGATTACCAACTTCACGATAACCAGACAAGACCCAGTTCCCAGAACGATAGCCGAAAACCCAGCCCAACACCTCAAAGATGCACAATTCCCTCGCCTTGGGAATTATTTCTCAGAGTATGGGGAATGGGTCGCCCATGATGGAAGCGGATCGGCTAACGGGGAGAAACCTGTAATGGCGTTCGCAGAGCTTGAACGCCTTCTAGCCTACAGTGATGTGGTGGTAGGCCTACACCCGATGTACAGTCTCAATGACGCGAGTGTCTCAAAAAGGCTTCGATCCCTTAATCCCAATATTGTACTGCTACCCCGGGTCGATACCCACCATCATCAAAACCACCCTGATTTCAAGAAGGAATTTTCCAATCCCTTGACAACAGCTGAATTCTTGATGCTCAAGGGCATTGAAAAGGATTGGCAGCTGCAAACCACAAAGGGCAAGGTTATCAACCTACAGGATGGGTACAGCATTATCCCGCTCAACGTCTCTCCTTTCTGTCCACCGAACAAGAAAGGCCAATCCTATCTTGAGTATTGGGCAGAGAGCGCCTTTGACCTTCATGTGAAGGATGGAACCTGGGATGGCCTGCATCTCATGGACCTCTACAATCGAGGAAATGACCTGATCGCTGGAGTCTATTCCAAATCAAAGGTCGATGCCGACTACAACAGGAACCAGATCAAGGATGAGACTCCGCCTTGGATTCATGAGATGACCGCAGCTGCCTCGCTAACGATGATCCGAAATATGAGGGAGAAGGTAGGGTTCGATGAATTGATCGTCACCAGCAACTTCTTTGACAGTACTACTGCAGCCTTGGTCAATGGATCTGCACTGCTATTCTTCAATGGGAACTGGTATCTGGACCGTGACACCAAACGGTTTGCAGAGGCCCAGTGGTGCTGGACAGTGAACCAGACTTGGGATGTGGCGAAACAGTACCATGACCCCTCTTTCATGCTTTTGCAAGCATCACCGGTGTTCGGGGAAACGGTTCCAGATGATAAGAGAGAACCAACAGCTGAGGATATTGCCTTACAAAGATTTGCCCTGGGAACTGCGCTGTTGACCGATGCCTTCTATGAATATGATCTGGTTGACGGCAGAAGCGCCCCCTATTTCTTTGATGAGATGCTCGTTGATCCCAACGGTTCAAGCACCACCTCTCTCGCAGGAAAGGGTTGGCTTGGTAAGGCCCTTGGTGATGCAGAACATATGATCACAAACAAGGAACAAGTATTTGCCATTGAGAAACCCATAATCCTGGGTGATAGGAGTCCTAAATCCAAGGAACTCTACAGAGGTCGCAGCAAGAGTGCAGAACGTGAGCAATACCTCGTCGAGTTCGACTGGAAGATACTCTCCACCTGCACTTCACATCCAGTAATTGTGACCTCTGTGGATGACCAGTGGCATGACTTCTACTCGCTACACTCCCTGCTGGTGGGAACCGGTGGGCACATAGCCTTCCACACCACCTTGAATCCTAAGAAGGAGCTCATCTATAGTGCACATGCCGCAAGGAAGGGAAGTGTGGAGATCACCAACTTCACGATCAGCAAAGCAGATGCAGGCCTCTATCGAAGGGACTTCGAACATGGGATAGTCTTGGTCAACTCGTCAAATGAAGAGAAGACTGTGAGCCTCTCCCAGATACAGGGAGAGCTGGGAAGGACGAATATCAGGCGTATCTCCGGTAGGCTTGATACAGTGACCAATACAGGTAGATTGGTAACAGACTCGGTTGTTCTCAAGGCCGATGATGCCATTGTCCTGATCGCTGAATAGCAAATTGAGTATCGTTTCCCAACTGGCATTTTAAGCTTGAGTATTCTGGCAAGGTGGCAAAAGCCACCTTGTCCAATATCTGCCCCAAATTGAGAGAAACTACAGTTTGGTGAGCGCTACGCCTTCTTCTATGAACAGAGATTGCCCTGTCTCTCCCTTCCCAAGGCCTGTAACCACAAGGCCTTGTACGCTTAGCTCGACATTCCTCAGTCGTATGCCTCGTTCTGTTATCAGAGGAAGGCCTTGGGTCATCTCACTATCCTCAACAGGCTCGAGGCATTCTGTTGCAACACCAAACGAGCAGTTCTCAATGCGCAGGTCAGTTATCGGCTCTTCAGGCAGACCGACAATGAAGGCCGCTGAGGAGCGTGAATCAGTTGCTGTGCAATTGCGGATAGTGATATCGGAAAGGGAGGGAGTTGTTGGTGAGCGGCTTAGCTTCTCCAAGGAGAAGTCTTGCTCATTGTCAGAGCCACATCGGTAGTACATGTTCAGGGTGAGGGGGCACAGGTTGTCATGCATCCTTATATCAGAAAACAGCAGGTTTGTAATCTTCCCACCCCTGCCCCTTCGGGTCTTTATCCTTATCCCCCTGTCAGTACCATCGAAAAGACAATTAGAGACCTTTACATCAAAGATCCCCCCAGCCGTTTCACTACCTATTACAGCCCCCCCATGTGCACTTTTGACTGTACAGTGATCAATACGGACATCGTTTGTAGGAATGTTGGTGGTGATACCATCATCACCACTGCCACTTTTCAAGGCAATGCCGTCATCACCGACATCGATGACACACCCTGTTATATGGACACTCTGGCACGAGTCCACATCGATGCCGTCAGTATTGGGGGCATCCTTGGGATTGGTGATGGTCAAATTCTTGAAGAGCAGATCGCTCGAGTAGAGAGAATGCAGGGTCCAGAAAGGGCTGTTTGTAAGGGTGATGCCCTCAATGCTCACATGCTCGCTCTTAAAGACCTGCAGCAAGGGTGGGCGTAAATACTGTGAAAGCCTTCCCCCACCCCCTCCACTCTGCTTTTCATAGCCGGGGTTCAGCTGGGCGAGCAGTTTCTCCTTTGGAGTTACAGGACCCTTCTGATACTCCCGCTTGTAGGAGGAGGCCTCCCACCAAGCTTTACCTTGTCCGTCGAGGGACCCTTTTCCTGTTAAACGGATATGGGATGAGTTCACGATCGAAAAACAGCTCTGCAGGCAGTGGCAGTTGACCCCTTCCCAGCGGGAATAGACCGGTTCGTACAGGGCCTCGTCATCACTGAACAGTATCCTTGCCCCCTTATCCAAATGTAGGGTTATGTTGTTCTTTTCTTTGAGGGTAAGCGGTCCGGTCTTCCATACCCCCTCTGTTATTACCAGGCTATCCCCGCTTTGCAGGGCGGCAAAGGCCAAGGCAAAGCTTTTGCTGTTATCGTAGAGGGCATCACCGATGCCCCCGAAACTCTTCATGGAATACTGCAAAGCCATCACCTCCGATTGCTATAGGCCCTGAATCATCCCTTCCTGGGCTGCGTCGTAGTGTTCAGGTGCAATATGTGTTTCGCTCCCTCACATACTGAACCCTGCCACCGGTGGTGGCAAGGTTCTTTGATGACCAGTTTTTGTATTATACAGGACTAGAAGAGGAAAGGCTGTGCAAACGATACAGGGCGCTTGTTGTCAGAAAGGACTTTTTCCATGTACACCCTATCGAGCTCTAGGTCGTCAACCAGCCTGAGCAACAGCTCTTCAGGAACAAGGTTATGCTCACAGAACAGGAAGATGAGAGCCTTCTCTGCAATGTTAGCGGGTTTGAGGGAGTTGAAATAGATCTCCTCATCAGGTTTTCCGGCATACCTGCCCAGGATATTGCCAAACAGCATGGAACTCTCCATATCGTGCTTGAGGGCGTAGAGTTCTTTGCGCAGAGGCTTCTCGTCCCCTCTTGCCGCTTGCTCCCCTAGGGGTTTGAGATGGAAGAAGGTGTACTCCTTACCTGGCAGGTAGTGGTGGTCGTCACACCTGGCGGCATAGTTCGGTTCCAGGGTGCTGCTCTTGAAAGCATCCCCGCCGACTATGATCAGAGGATCGAAATAGAGGGCAGGACACTCCTTTCCGTCGACCTGATAGTACCGATAGGTATTGAAGGCATCCTCCATACAGTCAGGATGCTCGCAATACGCAGTTAGGGGGATGACATCGGTGGCGACGTCAAGCATAAGACGGGCAGTCGAATTGAATATGTCCCTGCGGAAGTTGAGGATCAGGGTAGGGAATATGAACATGACCCCACGCTCGAAACTGTGGTTACGTACAACATAGGCAAGTCTCTCATCGAAGAAGGAAGCCTCGTCAATGATGAAGGTACCCACAGTTGGGTTGTCCCTGAGGACCTCCTCCAGACCGAAGGAGTCACGTATCTTTGCTATATTGGTACCACAGCTCACATAGCCACTGCGATAGCACAGGGCATCTTCCGGATACTCGGAAAAACGCTGTCCGTCGATTTCACTACGGATGAAAAAGACCTTTCTGCGGTCGACCTCACCGCTGCTGGTCAAGGCTCGTACCTTCTCCCCTTTCTTCTGCGCTATGGCGGCATCACGCCAGACCCTGGCGGCAAACTCCGTCTTGCCCGAGCCCATGGGTCCTATGAGAAGGACCCTGCGCCCAGGATTGGTGAAGTCGAAATGTGAGAAGGTAGTATGTATATCGATGGTGGGGAATCCGAGGCTCTTGAGAAAATCGCTCCCCTCACCTTGAGGGTCAATTCGCGGCATTCTGCCCCTCAACGATGGCTATCCCGCTGGAAGCGCCAATTCTGGTAGCCCCAGCCTTTATCATCGCCATTGCCTCTGTATAGGTATGGATCCCACCAGAAGCCTTGACCCCAAGTTCGGGCCCCACAGTCTTACGCATAAGACGGATATCTGTTTCCTTAGCCCCTCCGGTGGAGAAGCCTGTGGAGGTCTTTACAAAATCAGCTCCGGCAGTCTTGGCAAGACGACAGGCACGAGCCTTCTGCTCATCGGTGAGCAAACAGGTTTCAATGATGACCTTCAAGGTCTTCTTCCCGATAGCCTGCTTTACCTTTGCGATATCATCCAAAACCAGATCATCATCATGGTTCTTCAACCACCCAATATTGATGACCATGTCTACCTCATCACAGCCGTCTGTCACCGCACGCTTAGCCTCAAAGGCCTTGCTCTCAGTAGACATTGCCCCTAGGGGGAATCCTACAACCGTACAAACCAAAACTTCGCTTTTTGCCAGAATCTTGGCACAAAGGGGAACCCAACAACTATTCACACAAACTGATGCAAAATGCCACTGCTGGGCTTCTTTACAAATCTGTTCGATCTTCTCGCGCGTTGCATTAGGCGCAAGAACCGTGTGGTCGATGTACTTGGCGACATCCTCTACTATCATGGCAACCTCCATTGCTTAAGGTACACAGTAAGCTTACTGCAAATCCTTATCCCTATCAACGGAATTATGCGAAGTGGGTTGAAGGACAAAGCTTGACGAAGGCTTCAGAGCACTATACCCTAAGTCTCATGATTTTAGAAACCATAGAAAAGTATTATACATGGGCACTGATAGCCATCCTGTTGGTGAATTTCACGCAAAGAAAGATTCCCCGCACGGAAAAGAAACGGTTTGCTACCATCTATCTGGCAGCAATTCTCCTGGTGTTTGAGGTAGGTATCGTAACTATCCTCTCACGGGACCTGAACCACAACCTCGCCTGGCTTGTGCTTGCCCTCTGCATCGGGCTTTTCTACCTCTTCAGGAAGAAGGCCCTGCCCTTCAGGATCCATTGTGTCGAGTGTGGTACCAGAATGGACTTCAACCACATCATAGGCCACGACGACAATCTCTGCAGCGATTGCTACAATAGGAATCATCCGGAGGAAGCCGCCGCCGAAGCTGCCAAGAAACCAAAGCCTGCACAGGTGGCAGAAGAAGCCGAAGAGTTTATTTGCCCAGACACCGTCGCCGAAATTGACTGGGATCTGTGGGATCCCAAGGAAGTGTGTGTCATCACCTACCTCTTCGATGGCGACAACGTGCTGCTCATCGACAAGAAGAGCGGATTAGGAACCGGTCTGGTCAATGCCCCCGGCGGCCACATAGAGCTTGCCGAGACAGCAACCGAAGCGGCAATTAGGGAGTTCAAGGAAGAGACCGAACTTACCATTGAAAACCCCAGGATGGTTGGGAAGCTCAACTTCCAGTTCAAGGACGGACTTTCCGAACGCGGCTACGTTTTCTTTGCAGACACCTATAGCGGTGCTCCTACAGAGACTGAAGAGGCCAGACCCTTCTGGTGTCCCATCAAGGAGATTCCCTATGACAAGATGTGGGAAGATGATCTCCACTGGTTGCCCCAGGCTCTAGAGGGTAAAAAGTTTGAAGGCTTCTTCATTTTTGACGACCAGAAGATGCTCGACAAGCTTGTGACCTTTGAGGAAGATGATCAAGAGTGAGTTAGGCCTCGGGTGCTGGCAGTTCGGCCCTTCTTTCGGTTTTTGGGACGGCCAGGATCAATTGGAGTCTGTGCGTGTCCTGCATAAGGCATTACGAGAGAACATACGGCATTTCGATACCGCCGCCTCCTATGGGAACGGTGGTAGCGAACAACTGCTCGGCCACCAGACAAAGCGTTTCTCACGAACCATCGGACGGGAAGAGCTGACCATTGCAACAAAGATTATGCCCAAAAGGCCAGATCTTGTCAGGAAGGATGTGCACAAGAGCCTTTCCAGGCTCTGCACCTCCTATCTGGATATCCTCTACCTCCACTGGCCCAGCAGTACCATTGAGCTCCCTCCCATACTACAGGCAATGAGTGACCTTAAGGACGAAGGCCTCGTCCGCTCTCTGGGCCTGAGTAACTTCCCTCTCTCCCTATTACCTTCCTTTTCACAATATCCCATCTCCTACATCCAAAGCTCCTGCTCGCTGTTGTGGACAAAGGATCTAAAGAGCCTTGTATCATACGGCAAAAAGCAGTCCATCAAGATGGTGGGCTACAGCCCCTTGGGCTTGGGTCTGCTTAATGGAAACCATCTGAGCTCCCCCTCCGACAGCAGAAAAGACCTCTATGTTTTCACTGAAAAGGCCTACCCCATCTACAAGGAGCTCTATGCTATACTTATACAGCTAGGTGAGAAACACCACAGCTCTGTAGCACAGATAGCCCTCAGATGGGCGATGAGCCAAGGCTTTGATGTCTTGCTCCTGGGAGCCAGGAACAAGACCCAACTGGAGGAGAATCTGACTGCCCGGACAACAGACCTTTGTGAAGATGAATGTGCAATCCTGGATGGGATCGCTACTCGTCTTGCTGCAACAATCCCATGGGAACAGGATAATCTGTTCGGCCACAGGTGGTGAATATGAGAATCCCTTTAGAGAGTGCACAGACAGAGATTGAGGTGAGAAAATCCAGATTTCTCGCCTTTGCAACTCCCTGCACCTCCCTCTCAGATGCAAAGCAGATGGTCAGCACATTGAAGGCCGAGCATCCTGGTGCTAACCATGTGGTGCATGCTGCTGTGATCGGGGAGAGAGGGGATGAGTTTAGCTACAGCGATGACCGCGAGCCCAAGAACACGGCAGGAAGACCCGCCCTTGAAGTTCTCAAAGGCAGTGGCATCACCAACGTGGCAATCTTTATAGTCCGATACTTTGGGGGTACCTTACTGGGAACGGGGGGCCTGGTCAAAGCCTATGGGGACAGCGCAAAAAGTGTGCTAGAGATTCTCAAGACAGAGGAGTTAATAGAGAAATGCAACTTCTCCATAACAACATCCTATCACCTGTACGAACCCATAAAAAGGATACTTGCAGAGCATAATGCCGCTATCGTTGACGAACAGTTTGCCACTGATGTCAGTATCGGAGGAACCCTTGCGATCAGTGAAAAGGAACAAGTGGCTAGTGAGGTAACAGAGACCTCCAATGGTCGGGACCTCATAGTTTTTACACAATAGAGAAAATTCCACAAACGTTAAGAGAGGGAGTATGTCAACGGCTGGAGAACTTGCTGAACGTAAGGTCAGGGCCGTCATCACTGTCAGGCTTGTCATCCTTGAATATCGTTTCCGATTCCTGATAGAGCTCATCCTTATCGACGAGCTCCACCAGGCGTATGGCTATGGAAAGGGCATGCTCCACTGTCTTGCTCTCTATAGCAGAGACAGTGTCGTCGATGGTGTGGTAGACAGCGGGTTTACTACGGTCATCCCAGGCAATAGCCGTAAGGGTGGTGGCATCGATACCACACCTTGCTGCTGAGGCTGCGTCAGTGCCTCCGGCAAGAATGGGGATGGCTGCACTCTGTGCCTTATAGCCCATACCTTGGGCGATCTGGACACAACGTCTGGCAAGTTTGGAGGAAAGTGGTTGCAACCCATTCACATCCCGTTCGAGAAAAGTCAGCTCATCTTCATAATAGGGAGAGTCAAAGTTCAGATGGATGGGATCCTCAAGCAGATCCAAGTTCTGGTCGAACCAGTGGCGCGAGCCTCTGAGGCCGACCTCCTCCCCATCAAAAGAGCAGAATACCAGACGGGTATGTTGCAAAGGTTGCCCGCACTTTCTCTTCCAGTCGAAAAATCTAGCCAGCTCGACACCCATGCAGGAGGAGACGAGGTTGTCCCCAGCCCCAGGCGAGCCTTCTTCAAGCACAAAGTCCTTCAAGGGGAAAAGAAGGGGTATTCCCAGGGTAAGCAGGAAGTTGAGAATGAAGTTCGCCAGGGGTGGGAGGTTCACCATGAACAGGCGCAAGCTCACTATCTCAGTGATAAGCTGTACCACCGAAGAAAACCCCAACAGGGCAAAGAGAAAAAAAGGTGCCAACACTTTCTTGAAATAGGCCTTTCGGTCGAGCTTGTTATACCGATAGAGACGGGCACTGTCATGGTGTCCGCTGAAGACTACCGTATGCAAGACCTCCAATTCAGGCTCTATGCAACCATGGCTGTTTGCACCGAGGGAGGAGGGAGTATACTTTTCCCAAAAGGGCTTGAAAATCAAAAACTCCAGGAACACATAGATGCAGAACAGCAGATAGGTAAGAGTCCCCAGAAGGGGAAGTCCAAACCAGAGAAAGGCCAAGACTACCGGATAGGCTACCACCATGATTTTCAGCCAGAGGGTATAGGCTCTGCCATGTAAGGTAAACTCTTGGTATTTTGTCGTGCTGCAATATTTTTTCAGATGTTCTTCAATGATTGCTGCACAACCCCTGCTCTCTTTCGTTCCAGCTACCCTTGGGCCAAACGTTTCTATCAGGGAGGAAGTGAGATCCAGTGCCAACTGGGCGAGCCTGCCTGCTTTTAATGTATCAAGCCTAGGCCTTTTCTGCTCACTTTCTTCTGACACCAGAGGAGGGGCTATTTTCTTTCTTTTCCTAAAAATGGGGATTCTCATGTTCTTTTCATGATGCCGAGATAGGTTGGGACTGTCAAGAAAGATGGATTGATTCTGATAGTGGCTTGACAAAGAGTGAACCACTCAATATAGTGAAAAACCGATTGGTAGCTAAGCAACCTGAGAATTGCCTGGGTTTTGCCATGGCTGTTAGTAGGAGAGATGTCCGAGCGGTCGAAGGAGGCAGTCTTGAAAACTGTTGGGGCGCAAGTCCCCGGGGGTTCGAATCCCTCTCTCTCCGCTCATTTCTAGTTCCTGTTAGGTTATTGAGAGAATATGTTTTACTCTGGAGAGGTGCGAGAGCGGTCGAATCGGGCTCCCTGCTAAGGAGTTGACCTGGTAACGGGTCCGGGGGTTCGAATCCCCCCTTCTCCGAATCTGTTTTTTTACAGTGTTACGAGACCATAGCTCAGCTGGATAGAGCATCAGTTTGCGGAACTGAGGGTCGAAGGTTCGAATCCTTTTGGTCTCATTGTTTTTTTACGTTCATTATCACACCGGGAGAGATGTCCGAGTGGTCGAAGGAGACGGACTCGAAATCCGTTGTACCGTATACGGTACCGAGGGTTCGAATCCCTCTCTCTCCGAAAGCTTGGATTATTTTTATGGTGTCAGACTGTTCGTCAGTTTCGTTCGTTTGGAGAGGTGTCCGAGTGGTCGATGGTGCACGCTTGGAAAGCGTGTGTGCTGAAAGGCACCGGGGGTTCGAATCCCCCCTTCTCCGTTTGTTTCCCAGTCGACAGATTCTGTGCTATGTGTATTCACCCAACCCCGTCAGGACCGGAAGGTAGCAGCGGTAAGTGAACTATGCATGAGACGCAGGTGATTTGTCGGCTGGGTTTTTCATTATTGGCTACGCTTCACCTTTTTCAGTTGGTACATATGGCGGTCAGCACCCAGTATCAAACTGTTGAGGGTCGAATCCTCAAAGAGAGCAGTACTATCCATCCCTATGGTCACGCTCAGAGGGTAAGGAAGCAACTCATGCATTGCATTTCGTGCAAGGTTCTGCTGGAAGCGGTCTGAGAGCAAAGGCACAAAGCCTAATGGGGCGTCAAGGGCGAGTACGACAAACTCATCCCCTCCCCATCTGGCGGTAATGTCTGTTACCCTGAATGATTGGATGAGTGTAGCTGCTACAAGCTTCAGTACCTTATCACCCTCATCATGGCCAAAGGTATCGTTGATACTTTTGAAGTCATCGACATCAATACTCAGCAGGATAGTCTCTGCGTTGATCCTCTGGGCATGTCTGAGTTCCTGCTCCGCCATGAGGCGAAACCCCCTTCTGTTATACAGACCTGTCAGGTCGTCTGTAATGGCAAGGTTATGCAATCGCTCTTCCAGGCGTTTGAACTCAGTGATATCCCTTACCACTCCGAAACTCCCTTTTGGGCAAGTCTTGGGAATCTTGATGGTGGGTCGCACTTCAGCCCAGACTAGTGAGCCGTCACAGCGCAAGAGCTGCACTTCAAACCGGCTGGATGCTATATTTTTTTCTGTGCTGTGCAGATAGAAATTCCTGACCCTTTCAACATCCTCATCCTTGAGGAATTCATAGAGGGATTCTCCTATCAAATATGATGGATCCTCATATCCCAATAGGTGGGCCAACCCTTGATTGGCATACATGACACGCCCTTGCGGATTTGTGAAATAGACACCATCAGCAAGGTTAGCGACTAGGTTCTTAAAATTGATTTTCTGTTGCTGTTCCTGTACCAATACAAAATCCCCTCTAATTACATGACAAAATGCAGGAAAAACCAAAGGTTTTTCTTGCAACACTGTAACGCTGAGTATGAGTAGAAAATTCTAGCAGTACGTCACGCCCGAGGATAACTATAAACCAAAGAAGGCCATGAAGCAATGAAAAAAGAAATATAGCAAATAGCATGGGAGATTACATAGGTTATAGTATGAGAAAAAGTACGTATTACCCTCACATGGATATATAATTGCAGGATGAATCTTTTTAGGGTAGGGTTGTCTATGGAGGATCTGGGCGAGTTGTCTATGCATGTCCAAAAGATGAAACCCGAAATAACCCTTCCTCCATCCCCTCTTCCAAGCCTATAGGTGAAGGGCAAGTCACTGGTACCCGTTCATGGTGATTTGTGCTATACTTGTCCAGTACATTTTCAAGGGAGATCCAATGGCATATGAAGTAACGGCTACAAGGAAAAGACCCCAACTGTTTGATAACCTTGTGGGTCAGGAGTTTGTAGTTTCAACCATAAAAAATGCGATCGAACAGAAGCGAATTGCTCATGCATATCTCTTCAGCGGTCCCCGTGGAGTCGGTAAGACCTCTTCTGCCCGTATCCTCGCACGTGCTCTGAACTGTGAGGAGGGGCCTACCCCTGTCCCTTGCGGGATCTGCCCTAACTGCAAGGAGATCACACGAGGCAACAGCGTCGACGTCATAGAGATCGACGGTGCGAGCAACACCAGCGTCAATGACATCCGCCAGATCAAGGACGAGGTACTTTTCCCCCCACAGACAAGCCGTTACAAGATATACATCATTGACGAGGTCCACATGCTCTCCACCAGTGCGTTCAACGCACTGCTGAAGACCATTGAGGAACCCCCTGCCTATATCATATTCATATTTGCCACCACCGAACCACAAAAAGTCCCTGCAACCATCCGTTCCCGTTGCCAACAGTTCCACTTCCAACTCATCGATCTGCATACGATCAAGGCCTGCTTGTCTGAAGCGGCCCAGGAGATGGAGGTTACAGCTGATGATGACGCCCTTTTCTGGATAGCCAAGGAGTCGACAGGCTCGATGCGTGATGCATATACCCTGTTTGACCAGGTACTCTCCTTCTCCAAAGACCACATCACCTTGGCCCAGATAAGCGACAAGCTTGGTCTGGTCGGCATTGACCAGGTCACCGAAATAGTGGAATCCCTGCTTTCCGGGAAGAACCACAAAGCCCTCACCTCTGTGCAGAGTTTGCTGGACAACGGAATCTCCATCGAACAGTGCATCAAGGACTTCACCTCCTTCTTCAGAAGCCTGCTTCTTATGAAGGAGGGCATCACCGAGGAGGCGATCCTAGGGATTCAGACCGACCGCATACCGCTGGTAGTGCGAGGTGCCTATACTAAGGAACAGCTCGAGGCAGCCCTGGAGATGTTCCTCAAGCTCTACCGGGACATTCGTTTTTCCCTGAACCCTCGCTTCGAGCTTGAACTTGCGATAAGCCGCCTTGGCTCCCTGCCCCATCTTGCCTCGGCCACAGAGCTGGTGCGTAAGCTTGCCGCTCTGAAGGAGGATCTACTCAGCGGTAAGGTAAGCCCGATTGTAACCACCCCTCAGGCAGCTATGGCAACACCACAGCAGAAACAAAGAGTTTCACAACCAACACCTGTACAAAATGTTGTAGAGTCAGCACCTCAACAGCAAGAAGTCTTTGAATCTGCCCCTGTCCAGCGAGTTGCTCAGACACCTTCGGTACAGGAACAACCACCAGCAAAACCGGTTGAGAAGCAGGAGGTTGCCACAGTACGGCCTTTTGTAAAAAGTGATGTGCCAGCCTTGGTTGCCAAGCTTTCCAAAACACCCATTCTCAGCCAAGTAGCACTCTCCATACAATCGGTTGAACAAGAGAACAATAGCCTGAAACTAATATTCTCTACAGGATTCTGCAGAGATACCGCCCAAGAGAATATCGAGTTACTCAGTTCCCTGATACAGGAGATTTCAGGTTTTTCCGGGAAACTCATAGTCCTTTGCACAGAGACAGAACAACCGAAGCACAAGGGGGTTGAGGACCCTGTCCTCAGTTCCATCGCATCACTGTTTCGCGGCGAAATACAACAATAACACACATTAGTAGGAGTAATGCATGGATATGAATCCGTTTGAACTGATGAAAAATATGAAAGGTCTCCAAGAGAATATGCAGAAGATGCAGGAGAACCTTCACAACATAACGGCTACAGGAAGCGCTGGAGCCGGGATGGTCGATATCACCATCAATGGGAAATTTGTTGTCACTGATGTAAAGATTGCACAGGAGATGGTCGATCCCGAGGATGTCGGTACGCTCCAGGTCCTGATCGCCTCTGCCTTCAATGACGCATCAAACAAGATACAGGAGAAGATCAAGAACGAAGGCCTGAAATTTGCCGGACCCCTTGGTTCTCTCATGCCGCAGGGATGAGCATGACAGCACTGGAACAACTGATCCAAACCCTTGCAAGACTCCCTGGCATCGGACCGAAAAGCGCTTCGAGAATTGCCTATCACCTGATCAAGACAGATCCTACCTACAACAGGTTGCTAGGCGATACAATCGCGACTATCCAGGAACGTATCTTTCCCTGCTCCATATGCGGCAGTTTCACCGAGGTCGATCCCTGTCCCATATGCGGCGATGTCTCACGCGACAGAAGCCTATTGTGCATCGTCGAACAGCCACAGGACATTGTGACCTTGCAGTCCAGTGGAGCCTACAACGGGCTCTATCATGTGCTCGGGGGTGCGATTAGTCCTTTGGATGGAGTGGGGCCGGAGCATCTCTCCTTCTCCAAGATGCTCAAGCGCATTGATAAGGGATCCTTCACCGAGCTTATCATCGCAACCAATCCGACAGAGGAGGGCGATACCACTGCCCTCTATATCCGACATATCCTCAAAGGTCATCCGGAACTTTCAATCACCCGACTGGCCAGTGGCCTTCCTATCGGTGGCGACTTGGAGTATGCCGACCGGATCACCCTTGCAAGGTCATTACGGGGACGGGTGGTGTTCTAAGTGGATTGATACAACCAAATCCTATATCAATGGGATTAGTCTTTCTCCTATGCATGCTAAAAGATATTATTCTAGTTTATTTCCTTGCTATTCGGATAGGACAGTCATATCATGCAGACATTCGATCAGTATTTGGAGGCTTGCATGTCATATGGAAGTTTTGATTTCAGGGGTAAAGGCGGTTCGTATTTCTGGTTGCTTATCTGGACAACTGTGTTGAACGTCGTCACCCTCTCTCTGTTTTATCCTTGGGCAGCCTGTGCGATTGAGAAATGGAAAGCGAAACACACATACGTGGATAACAACCAATTGGTATTCACTGGCTCAGGAGCAGGGTTTTTTGGGACCTGGCTGCTCATCATCATCCTAACAATCATTACCTTAGGGCTGTATGCACCCTGGGGTGCCTGCAGGTTTCAACGTTGGAAAACAAATAATCTGTACTTCGCTTCCCCTGGAGATAATGAGAATTTTTAAGTGATTCATAGTGGAAAAGAGGAATCATTTCACATTGAATCGATTCCTCTCTCTCTTTTGATTAAAGTTTTGGCATTAGATATGGTTTAGGCTGTTCAAGCTTCCTATCTAGCCACATGGTACTCCCCTAGCGCATACCTCTCTCTTGCTTGATGGAATCGTACGCACCCTGGATCTCCCTGAACTTGGCTGTGGCATGGGTGAGAAACTCCTCTCCCAACCCTTTGGCAGCCAGGGTGTCAGGATGGAACTCAATGCTCATCTTCCTGTAGGCACGCTTCACCTCTTCGTTGGTTGCATCTTTGGTCAGGCCTAGGATTGCATACGATCGCTCCCCTGCTGAGGCGAAACCACCATAGTTGCGGCTCAAGGCATCGACAAAGGATGCAGGGAGCCTGAATATTAGGGCAGCTCGTCGTATGAGGGATTCTTCACTGGAGGTCACCCTCCCATCGGCTGCAGCCACCCGATAGAAGATATCCACCATAAGCTGGAGGATGTTCTGGGCATGGGCGAAATTCTGATGGAACTGGGAGGCAAACTGCTCGAACGTCCCCTCACCGATAAGGGCGGCATCGAAGACCTTCCAAGCGGCTTCTTCTTCTCGAAAGCCCAAACGAAGGTCGCCCCTGATAAACTCCTGCACTTTCTGACGTTCACTTGCCGTTACTGCTCCATCGACAGAGGCAATGCGGGCAAGCATGGAAAAGGCTCCCACAAAGAACATCATCTGTGACTGATCCTGGGAAGCATGGTACTGCTCCCCAGGGGCCAGAGACCCGGCCTTGTCGAACATATGCCCGAAGGCAATTCCAGCGATCATACCCAACGGCCCACCAAACATGAACCCCAGGGTTCCTCCGAAGAGTTTTCCCATCCACGCCATAGTGCTTACAACTTATCGATCAGCATGGAGCATTTTCCGGAGGGAATGGGAAGGGTCTTCTTCTTGTTCTCGCCGAGAATCTCAATGGTGAAATAGTAGAGCTTTTCAGACTCAAGGCGAATTTCCCAACCGCGTTCGGTCTTGTTGCTGAGAATTGTGATCATATTCCGTTTCAATGAGAGGTTCTCGATACCCATCGCCTCAAGGGAAGGCATGACCCAGTTGACCGTCTTGCGAGGAAGGGATATGTCCAGCCCTATGATATTCTCTATCATCAGGGTGATGGTCACAAGCCCTGCAAAAGGCAACAGGCGCCTACGGGGGAAGCCGGGGATCTCCTTGGTTGTGGAGTACCCCTCCTTATTGGGAAGATAGGCCTCCCATACATCACCAATGGTCTCCGCATCAGGATGAAGGGTATCAAGCAGATAGTACATGTGCCTGATAGCACACTCCCTTGCAAAGACAAACTGGTTGAACTTCTCCAATGCCTTGATAACGATGAATGTGTTTACAGAGAGCACTCCGCCACAGTGGCCATTTCCCTTCTCGCTAAAAGCGGGAGAGGAGACAGGGACTCCTGGGAAGGGGTTGTCTGTACCGAATTCCTTCGGATCGTGCAGGTCTTCGATCATATGGGCGGCACGTTCGTCATTGGGAATCTCAGCAAGCATGGCCCAGTAGGCACCGATAAACTTGTTCTTGACCCTGTTCTCCTTGATATCAAGATCAAAGTAGAAATTCTTGTCAGGATCCCACATCAGTGAGTTGATCCTGGTCTTCAGGGAGAAGTACAGCCTCTTATACCGGAAGCTCAGCTCCTTGTCGTTGAGAATATCACCTATAGCCGACATGTAGAGAGCATTCACCGCAAGCTGTGCGTTGAAGTCGAGGGGATAGTAGACCCTGTCACGAGGAATGTTTCCACTTTCACAAGAGGAGATGGGAACTGAATACAGCCCGTTGGGTTTCTGGAAGGTGGTCTGGATCCAGGAGAAATATTTCTCCAGGATTGGGACGATCTCTTTCAGCCTCTTCTTATTTCCTACCTTATGGTAAAATCCGAATTCAACGTACGCAAATAATGGGGGTGAGATTCCTTCGGGGTTTGCAGCGGTAAAAACCGGTGAACCATTCTCGATGGAGTAATCACCTCTGATAGCTCCGTTCTCTTCCTGTTTCTGATAAAAAAAATCCATCAACGGGAACGGTGAGTTGTTCTGGTTGCTGTATACGAGAAAAAGAGCGGAAAAACATGACAAGTACTGATTGAATGTGGTCTGGTCGGGATAGGAAAGATAAGACCCTGAAAACCCGTTGTCTTCACTGCCTTGCTTCCAAAGTTCGTCAATCCATACCCAAGACCTGTCATACATATCGACAAAATCCTGATCATAAAAATGTACGAACGGTACCAAATCCTTTATCAACTGGGGACTCCTTACTATATGTGCCATTGCTGGTAAAACATCAAAAGACGCGCATTTTTTAGAATATACTCTCTTTTCTGAGAAGTCAACCAGATTTGATTGAACCTAAGCAAAGCGGAAAAATATATAAAACTTAGGAACCGTAAAACTGAAAACGATTCCTAATCATATATATAATAGTCAATTGAAACCGAAAAGGAAAGAACTTTTTTACACTAACACAGCAACATTTAGGACATTTTGTGTTCTTTCTCTCCCCCCACTAGACACGGTTTTCTTTTATTGGATGAAAACAGGTAGTATCGAATGCAACAACTCTGTAGTAAACTGGGCACATCCTTTGGATATTTCCTCCCCATCGACATGCACAGGCATCGGATTGTTTTCTGAAACCACCTTGACCCTTTTTGCCCTGACAACAGAAAAGGACGGGAGCTTCACCTGAGTCCCTTTGAAGAACTTAAGGGCTATCCACAGCAGTTTGGAGTTCTTTATCGGGCGGTTGGCAAACACCACATCAAAATAGCCATCGTCAAACAGGGCATCGGGGCCCATGATGAAGGCGCTGCCCATCCGCCGTCCGTTGCAGATGCTCAGTTGCTGGGTCTCTACATACCGGCTCTCCCCATCAAGGGTCAGCTCGATATGGAAGGGTTCAGGATGGTCAGCAAGGATTTTAATTAGGGCAAGGACATAGCTCAAAGTCCCTGAGACATGCTTGAAATCACTGGCGATGAAATTTACCAGAGGTTCGAAGCCCATGCCCTGGCCATTGACAAAATACCTTCCCTGAGGGTAGTTCCCGCCATAGGTGATGCCAGCGTCGATGGTGCGGGTCTTCCCCGCTATGATAAGGTCACTCGCTTTTTTCAAATCCATAGGGATGTCCATACCCCAGGCAAAATCATTTCCCCGTCCTACAGGAAGCACCCCCAAGTTGGGAGCGGGGATCTGTTTTTCGGTAACGGCCCGCAAGATACCGTCAACAACTTCATTGACTGTCCCGTCCCCTCCAGCGGCTATGATGGTCTGCCACCCTTCGACTGTCGCCTGATAGGCAAGAGCTGAGGCTCCGACCCCTTTTTCTGTCATGATGACGGTCGCTTCATAGCCAGCTTGGCTGAATAGGCTCAAGATCTCTTTCTTGCGAACTATTCCTTTTCCTTTGGCTGCATGTGGGTTCAGCAATATAAAGAGTTTCTTATCTGACATATAAAGCTCCTTTCATCAGTAAAAAGTATCCTATTTACACCCTGTAAGCAATAGCCTATTATGGCGATGTGAATCATCAACAACACCAACCAAGAAACGCGTTTCTCCCTACAACCAGAGCAGATATGCAACAGAGGTCATGGGATCAGCTGGACATAGCTTTCATCTCAGCTGACGCCTACGTAGACCACCCTTCGTTCGGGACCGCCCTGTTGGCACGACTATTGGAGAGCAAAGGATATCGTGTAGGTATTATTGCACAACCACGCTGGGATTCAACTGAAGATTTCCTAAAAATGGGAAAACCTCGTCTGGCTTGCATGATAAGCGGTGGGAATATCGACAGCATGGTCTCCCACTACACAGCAAATGCAAAACCCAGAAGCGAAGACGAGTACAGCCCCGGAGGAAAAGCGGGGTTCCGTCCCGACAGGGCCACCCTCGCCTATACAAGCCGCTCACGCCAAGCATATGGGAAGGAGACTCCCATCATCATAGGAGGCCTTGAAGCTTCCCTCAGGCGATTGAGCCACTATGACTACTGGACCGACAAAGTGCGCAAGCCGTTCCTCCTCGATGCAAAGGCAGACCTGCTCATATATGGCATGGGAGAGCTACAGACCCTTGAGATACTCTCACGTCTGGAAAAAGGGGAACCCATCAAGGACATCCAAGATGTCCGGGGTACGGTATTTGCCCTTTCGGAGAAAAGTCTCGATGAGTTGGACACTTCATATCATAGTATTTCGCTACCCTCCTTTGAGGAGGTAAGCGAACGGGACAAAGTATCCAACACTCCTACAGAAGAGGGCAAGAGAGCGTATGCCAAAGCCTTCAACCTGCAGATGACCCATGAGAACCCGATCCTGGGCGAGAGGATCATACAGAGGTGTATGGACAGGGTTGTTGTCCAGAACCCTCCTGCACACCCGCTTACCGATGTGCAGTTTGACGAGCTCTACTCCTTTCCCTTTACGCTGGACGCCCATCCTGACTACCAGATGATGGGAGGCATCCCTGCTTTGGAAGAAGTCCGCTTCTCCATAACCAGCAACAGGGGATGCTACGGCTCCTGCTCCTTCTGTGCTATAACCAGCCACCAAGGCAGAATGATTCAGACCCGTAGCAAACAGTCCCTGGTTCTAGAAGCAGAAAGAATGGTCAGACACCCCTCCTTCAAGGGGTATATCCATGATCTGGGAGGACCGACGGCAAACTTTCAGGGCAGGGCTTGTGACAGGCAGGATACTTATGGCCCTTGCCCTACCAAGGAGTGCCTATGGCCGGACCCCTGTAACAATCTCAAGGATTCACATGAGCACTACCTTGCTATCCTTGAAGCCCTTGAAGCTGTCCCGGGCGTTAAGAAGGTCTTTATCCGTTCAGGAATCCGCTATGACTATCTTTTGGAAGTTGCAAGCGAAAAGACCAGGCAGAGATTCATGAAGCATCTGGTGCTTAACAATGTAAGCGGACAGCTGAAGGTCGCACCCGAGCATGTTGATCCCCAGGTCCTTGATGCGATGGGCAAGCCCAAGGCGGAGCTGTACGACAGGTTCAGTTCTCTCTACAAAGAAACCAATGAAGATTTGGGAAAAAGACAGTTCCTCATCCCCTACTTCATTGCCGCCCACCCGGGCAGTACACTGGACAGCGCCATTGAACTTGCCCTCTATATGCATAGGACTGGCTTTGTCCCCGACCAGGTCCAGGAGTTCTATCCCACACCAGGTACGGTCTCCACCTGTATGTACTATACGGGACTAGACCCTAGGCCCCAAAAAAACTATGCTCCCATCTACATTCCCAAAGGTAGGGAACGACACCTGCAGAGAGCACTTCTGCAGTACAACAAGGCTGAAAACCGCTCGATGGTTGTCGAAGCCCTGGAAAAAACTAACAGAAAGGAGTTGTCAAGGGTGCTTTTGGCAAGACGGTAGACAGCGTGAAACCCCAATTAGATAACCGCAAGGATTTTGCCAAGCGGATGTTCTCCATAGCCCTTCCTGTGATGTTCCAAGGGCTCTTGACCAACTCCCTCTCATTTGTCGACACTCTTATGATAGGGCAGTTGGGAGAAGAGGCAATTGCAGCAGTCGGGCTTGCAAACCAGATGTTCTTCCTTATCAGCCTGCTTTTTTTTGGCATCTCCAGCAGTTCCTCCATCTTCCTCTCCCAATTTTGGGGTGCGAGAAATGAGAAGAACATCAAGCGTGTCATTGGCCTCTCGGTAACAGTCGCCTTTATCGGTGCCTCTTTTTCCGCCCTGGCCTCCTACTTCATTCCGACGCAACTGATGCACATTTTCACCTATGACGAGAGCGTTGTCACCTTTGGCGTTACCTATCTCAAGATCGTAGCGATAAGCTACGTATTTACCGCGATAAGCCAGGTCCTCTCAACAGCACTTCGGGTGATCGGTCATGCGCGAATCCCTCTTGGGGTGGCACTCTTCTCCCTTTCCATGAATGCACTGGGCAACTACCTGCTAATCTTCGGTATCGGGCCGTTCCCTGAACTTGGTGTTGGCGGAGCCGCCATCGCCACAGCCATAAGTCGTCTGGCGGAAGTGGCCCTCCTACTGTACGTAACCTACAAAAAGCACCCGGTCTTGGCGATACGGGAGAAGAGCTCCTTCCAATGGGACAAGGAATTCCTCCGTCTTGTCATACCCACCAGCCTGCCTGTGATCCTCAACGAGATGTTCTGGTCACTGGGTATGACCACCTACAAGATAGCTTTCAGCAGGATCGGCATCAGCGCCCTTGCCGCTGTCAATGTAAACGAGGCAATAGCGAATCTCTTCTTTGTCGCGATGATGGGTGTCAGCAACGCTACGCTCATCATGATCGGGATCAAAATAGGAGAAGGAAGGACCGATCTGGCAAAACTCTATGCCAAAAGGTTCGTCACCTTAGCCCTTTTTGCAGGTATTGGGGCTGGTGCGATGCAGGGGCTTCTAGCCCCCTGGTTTGCCAACCTCTTCAACATCTCTGACGAAGTAAGGACTATGGCCATCTACTGCCTTCTGGTCAATGCTGCGATGCTTCCCATCAAGAGCATCAACATGGCAGTCATTGTCGGCATCCTCAGAGCTGGTGGGGATACCCGCTTCTCAATGTTTGCAGAGATGTTCGGTGTATGGGCGATTGGGGTTCCCCTGGCCTTCTTTGGTGTCCTGGTCCTAAACCTGAACATCTGGCAGATCTACCTGCTACTGGGCATGGAAGAACTGACCAAATTGGTTATCAGCATGGTGCGCGTTGTGCGCGGCAAGTGGATCACAGACCTGACTACTGTTCATTGACCTAACGAGCATATGAACGTATATTTAGGGAAAGAGAGGTCAGAGAATGGGTATACGAACAGTTCTCACGAATGGCACAGTTGTTACGGGATATGCAAAACTCAAGAATTGCGCTTTATATATAAATGAAGATGGGCTCATTGGCGATATCTTCAACATGCGACGTTTCGAAGAAAAAAAATTCCCCCCTGACACCCTGATGATCGACATGGGCGGCTCTTACGTCATGCCGGGCTTCATCGACTCCCATCTCCATGGGATCGGTGGGTATGGAACTGAAGATTGTGATCCCAACTCGATCCTTGCGATGAGCGAAAGGCTTGCTGATTTTGGAGTCTCCGCCTTCATGCCCACCGTCTATACGGACGAGCTGGATGTCATGATCGCCAGCACCAAAGCCATTGCCAAAGCGATGGGCAAGGAAAAGGGTGCGAAGATCATGGGGATAAACCTAGAAGGCCCCTTCATCTCCTTTGCCCGTATCGGAGCCCAGAACCCCAAGGGGGTGCAACCTGTAAATCTGGATGTATTCAACCAGCTCATCGATGCGGGGGAAGGAAAGGTCTTGTGTATGACAGTAGCCCCAGAGCTCAAACATATGCGTGAACTTGCCTTGTTAGCCCGTGAAAGGAACATCGTTCTGCTTGCCGGGCACACTGACGCTACCTATGAGAACATCATGGAAGGCATGCAGTGCGGCATCTTCCACTCCACCCACTTCTTCAATGCGATGAGCCGACTGCATCACCGCAACCCAGGTACGGTAGGTGCCATCCTGATCCAAAGGGACATGCAGTGTGAGATCATCTGTGACGGCGTCCATGTGCACCAGGAGTTGGTAAAAATGCTTCTCAGGGAAAAGCCCTTGGATAACATCGTCATGATAACAGACTCTCTCAAACCAACCAAACAACGTTCGGGAGAAAAGACAGCCAATGGGATTCGCTGCGTCATCGGCCCTGAAGGGTCATTTGTCAGCATAGAGGATCCTACCCTATTCCTGGGATCGGCACTCACGATGCTGCAAGGCTTCAGAAATGTCGTTGAGTGGGAGATTCCCATTCAACAGGCCTCACAGATGTCTTCAACCAACCCAGCGAGAATCTACTCATTCACCAAACAAGGGATGCTTGTTCCCGGCTACAAGGCAGACATTGTGATCCTGGATCAGAACCTGCAGATGAAAGGCTTGTTTATCGATGGAGAACTCATTCGCGACCGTTTCGCATAACCCAAGGAGCCATATGCATGCAACCACTATTTGAAGGTTTGAAGAACCAGGACCTATGGAACTATTTTTATGAACTCTCCCAGATCCCCAGGGAATCTGGCAATGAGGAAGGGGTACGCCAGTTCCTCCTGAAGTTTGCAAAAGAACATACGCTGGAAGCTGTTGTCGATACCATCGGCAATGTAATCCTTCGCAAGAAAGCCTATCCAGGCTATGAAGGCCGCCCTTCTGTTGCTTTGCAGGGGCATATGGATATGGTCTGTGTAAAGACAGAAGAGAGCGACCACGACTTCGCCACCGACCCCATCCACCTGGTACGGGAAGGTGATACCTTGCGTGCCAAGGACACCACCCTCGGTGGCGACAATGGCATCGCCGTGGCTATGGCCATGGACATATTAGCAGACCCCAATGCCAAGCACGGACCTTTGGAGGCTATCTTCACCGTCAGTGAGGAGACCGGTCTCACCGGGGCTTTCAACATCGAGAAGGATCTCATCCAGAGCCGGCTGTTGATAAATCTGGATAGTGAAGAGGAAGGTGTGCTCTACATAGGGTGTGCAGGAGGTCTTGAGGTCGATGCAAAGCTTAAGGCAGACATGCAGGCCATCCCTGCTGATTATGAAGGCTTTACCCTCACAGCAAGCGGCTTGCTGGGCGGGCATAGCGGTGGGGAGATCCACAAGCAGAGAGCCAATGCCATCAAAGCAGTGGCAAGGGCCCTTTCTGCTGTAGAGACGAAGATGCTTTTCGCCGCTTCCGGGGGAAGCAAGCGCAATGTCATCCCTTCCCTCTGTTCCATAAGCTTCGCCTCTCCCTCCTCTGATGCCAAAACCATTGGGCTGGCAATCAGGAAATGTGAGAAGGATCTGCAGGAAGAGTACTCTATCAGCGATCCCTGTATTGTGCTTGAGTTGCGAAATGCCGACCTTCCGACAAAAGCCACCTCTGCCAAGCAGAGTGAGGCTTTTATCAGAAGCCTCTATATCGCCCCCCATGGTGTCGATGCAATGAGCATGACCATCAAAGGGATCGTGGAGACCTCCTCCAACCTGGCAATCCTCGCTTTCTCTGAAGGGGTGTTCTCTGTGACCAGCAGCCATAGGTCTTCAATCCTCTCCTCCCGTGATGACATTGCCCATCGGATGGGAGAGGCGATGAAGAGTGGGGGCTCTACTGTAGAGTATGTAGGGGCTTATCCTTCCTGGAAGCCAAATCCAGACTCAAAGCTCACCCAGTTCTGTGCCAAGGCGTATGAGGAGTATTCTGGAAAGAAGCCTCAGGTAACAGCCATTCATGCAGGCCTTGAGTGTGGCATCATAAACAGCAAGGTCCCAGGTATGGACTCTGTCTCGTTCGGGCCAAATATGCATGATGTGCACTCGGTGAAGGAGAGGCTCTCCCTCTCCTCAGTTGAGAGGATCATGGGCTTCTTGCGCCATCTACTCTCTATCATTGAGTAGCAATACAGAGTGAAAAAGCCGGTTATTGGAATTGCAGGGACATTATCAGACCCTCCTCTATCCTCTGCCTTCAAAGATGTGAAGCGTGACTTTACCAATGAGGCGTATACCGCCTCGTTGGTAGAGGCAGGTGCAACTCCGATCCTTCTTCCTTCTATACTGTCGGAAGCCGAAAGCCTCATAGCTTTGTGTGATGGGCTCTTGCTTCCCGGTGGTTTTGATATCGAGCCCGATCTCTACAGACAGGAAAAATCCCCGCTCTGTCAGAAAACAGTGCGAGAATCCGACCTCTTCCAGTTGGAACTGCTCACATTGGCCTATAAGAAAGGAATGCCGATATTAGGAATCTGCAGGGGCTGCCAGCTTATCAATGTGGGTTTCGGAGGGACACTCTATCAGGACCTATCCCTGTGCGGGAAGAAGGGCTCTGTCCATGCAAAGATGCACAAAGGCATACCCATCTCCCATACTGTCACCTTGCAGGAAAAATCCAAGCTCTCCAATATATTCGGTACATCTGCCTTGGAGGTGAACTCGTTTCATCACCAAGGCGTTGATAGTCTGGGCAGGGGCTTGGTAGCAACCGCCCTGTGCTCTGATGCTTTCATTGAAGGCATTGAGCTGAAAGACAGGCGTTGGTGTGTTGGAGTACAATGGCACCCTGAGGCCATGATGATGGCCTCCAAGGTGATGTTGCCACTGTTCTCAGCTTTCGTCGAGGTTTCTAGGCCTCTTTAATCTGCTTTGCCATCTCCTTGGCCATCTCATATGCACGTCTCTTGTCCTCTTCTGAAGCAGAGCCCTGATACTCAACGACCCCTGTGCACTCAAGCTTCATCGCTTCACTGAAGACATCAAACTGCTTCTGTGCCCCTCCTGACCAGCCAAAGGATCCGAAACGCATGGTCTTTCGGCCCTTCACATGGCTACGTTCGAGGATGTCCAGGATGTGGTACATCGGAGGGAACATCTTGTACTCATAGGTAGGCATGCCGATGACCAGCCCTTCCGAACGCCAGACCTTCTCCAGGACAAACGACTCATGGGTCTGGGGAATCTCCAGGACATGCACGGGCAGACCTTCGCTTTCAGCACCTTCAACAATGTAAGGTACCAAGGCGGCGGTATTGCCATACATGCTGGACCAGACGACGGTGATCTCCTTCTCCCGGGGACCCGCCATATAGGTGGCAAGCCTCTTGTACCAGTTGATGATCTTCAGTGGCTCTTCCCGCCAGACCACGCCATGGCTTGGGGCGACTTGCTTGATGGCAAGGCCTTCAAGCTTGGCTATGCCTCTGAGCACAAAGGGTGAGAAGGATGAGACAATATTTGCATAGTAGCGTTCGGTCTCCCCAGAAAGAAGATCCAGTTCCTTTTTGGTGAGCTGGTCATCGAAGCAGTGATCATACTTGCCGAACGAGCCGAAGGCATCACAGCTGAAAAGGATCCCATCCTCTACGGCAAAGGTCATCATGGTCTCGGGCCAATGGATGTTCGGTGTCATATAAAACTGAAGGACCTTTCCCCCGAGGTCTATAGTATCGCCATCCTTGACGGTGCGTACATTCTTTTCAATAGCATAAAAATGCTTGAGAAGCGGTACGGCCTTTTCTGAACAGAGAATCTCCACATTGGGATGCTTTTCCACAAAGGAGGCCATGGCACCGGTATGGTCTGGTTCCATATGGTTCAGTATCAGGTAGTCAAGCTGGCCGTTGGGAAGACCGAGCTCCTTGAGCTCTGCATCAACGGTCTCTACTGCACCGTCCCAATCCTTGACCAGGTCTATCATGGCATTCTTCTCAGTACCCTTTACCACGTAGGCGTTGAGCATGACTCCATAGGGAATTGGCCAGATGCCTTCAAAAAGATCCCTGTTGCCCACTTTTGCGGCGACGCGATATATTCCATCAGCTAATTTGTCAGGTTTCATAGTATTCTCCTTCATATCCAAAGATACACCATAAACGGCTTCAAGGGAATTGGTCGCAACCCTAGGGAGTAAGGTCAGCTCTGCGTTGCAATGCGAAGATACTCTGCTGGTGTTCTTTCCATGTCGGCAGATGTTCTGTAAGGAAGGCGTGAAAGAGAGGGCTGTGGTCAAAGTGCACCAGGTGGGCCATCTCGTGCAACACCAGATAGGAGAGCTCCTCATCAGAGAGGCACGCTGATCGCAAGGAAAAGTTCAGATTTCCCCGAGAGGAACAGCTTCCCCACCTTTTTTTCGAGTCCCTGATGGTAAAGGGGGGAACCTTGAGTTTGAGCTTCTCTGCCCATGATCGTACCATAGGCCCTATCCTATGCCTTGCAGCCTCTCGGTAGAGTTCCTTCAAGGCATGGGAAAGGGTCTCGGCATTGGGAGGAAAGCCCACATAAGTGACGGCAAACACCCCATCCTCAAGACTGAGGTAGTCCCGTAAGCCAGGGAGGATGGAAAGGGTATATGGCTTGCCATGGAAGAGAAAGGTATCCCCATCCTGCCATGTGTGACCATGCAGCTCGTGTTCTGCCTTCTGGATTGCGATGGTAGACTCAAGCTTTTTCTGGTTGGCCCTGATCACCCTCTCTACTGAGATAATAGGTTCCCTCAAGGGTGCACTCACCCTGACTTCCCCATTGCCCAGCACCCGTACTGTTATGTTCTTGCACCGCCTGAGGCGGGACAAGGTGTAGGTGATCGTGCCCACTTTACCGATTGATTCCATTTTGGTACAGTAACTCCTATGCATACGATACACCCCATGGTACTCCATTTGCTTCAGGATATTCCATACGTCTCTTTTCCCTCTCTCCCCCGCGATGGGGAAGAAGCCATCGCCATGATGCTCACCCATCTGGACAGCTCTCCTGCTGGCAGTGAAGCATGCCTGCACATATCAAGTGTCCTTACCCCCTTGGAGGGCGGGTATCAGGACCCTCCGGGGGAGGAGATGCGCCTGGCAGTGGCAAAGGGCGCGATACACCCCCATGCCAAGGGTGACTTCAGCATCGAAGCCGGTGACTACCAGTTTCTTCAGCTTCCCATAGAGCCGCAGGCTGCAACTATAGCAAAAAGGCTTGAGGAGCTCCTCAGTGACGGTCCTTCTGTTATCTATCTGCGCATTCTCAAGGAGAGTGTGGTTGAATTGACCGTACAGCTTCTTTTCAAGCGCTAGAAGAAGAGCGGAATAAGCAGGGGGGCTACCAGGCTCATCACCACCCCATGGTAGATGCTGGCGATGATGACCTTCGCCCCGAAGTGGCTGGTAAGCAACACCAGCGTCACATCCATGCTTGTCGCCCCTGCAGTGCAGACGGCTGGGTAGAAATAGCGCCTGCCCAACCTGCCCAGAAGGGGGATGAGGAAGAAGGCGAAGCTTTCGCGCAAAAGGTTCACCAGAAAGGATACCGAGCCCAAGATCGGATAGCCCAAGTCACTGATGAGGATGCCCGAAAGCGAGTACCAGCCAAAGCCACTGACCATGCCCAGGCCTTCCTTGATGGTATAGGGGGTAACAATCGGAGTCAGCAGGGCTCCGAGATAACTTCCGGCTATGGTGAACAGGGGCAACAGCAACACTGCCTTGTCTGATAGGATTCCCTTGAAGCTGATGTTCTTCTGAACCAGGGACATACCGACAAAGAAGAGCATCCCATACAACAGGTAACTGACCAAAGAACTGTCATACCATCCGAACAGGGGGGTCAGCAGCCGCAGGGACAAACCCAACAGCACAATACCAACCAAAAACAGCGGTTCCTTCAAAATATCCCATATGCGCCTGAGTTCGCTCTGCTCTTTCCGGGGGGCTATGTCGATACCTAGGCCCACCTCTTGGGAAGAGACAAACAGTGAGGCAAAAAGAGCGAAGGTAATGGTTCCCAGCACGCTGATGATGGTCAGAGCCAGTGCTGACCACCCGATGGTGCCGAACTCTCTGGTTATCCCTTCGATGCTTCCTGTATTCACTCCCATAAAGAAGAGCAACAGCCATACAAGGATGGTCTGTCCGAGGGAAGCGGTTCTGACGAACCGTTTTTTCCCAAGCAAGCGGGAGGAGATTACGCCACAAAGGAGGGCAAGAGCCAATTTCCCAAGGTAGATAAAGGTGTCCATGTTGGGAAAATGTATAGTAATCCTTGCACTGTGTCAAATTCCCTTGTTTCTCAGCCTTCTCTTGAGTATAGTTGTTCTCATGATTGCAGAAAAACTGAGTGATACATTCCACCGGCTCACCTTCTCAGATGGTCGGCAAATAATCCTTGTGGGAACCGCACACGTCTCTAAAGAGAGTGTAGATGAGGTCTCATCCTATATCGACAGTGAAGAGCCCGACCATATCTGCCTCGAGCTTGATGACGGGAGATTCAAGAACAAGGAAGAGAAAAGCTCCTGGTCCAATATGGACATCAAGAAGGTGCTCAAGGAGGGCAAGGGCTTCCTGTTGGTAGCCAACATGGCTCTCGCCTCCTTCCAGAAGCGCATGGGTAACCAGACAGACAGTGCCCCCGGGGAGGAGATCCTAGGAGCTGCACGCATTGCAAAGGAGAGGGAGATCCCCTACACCTTGTGCGACCGTGACATCCAGATCACATTCAAGCGTGCCTGGAGACTCTCCAACCTCTGGAACAAGGCAAAGCTCATCGCCACCATCATCTCCGCTGTCTTCAGCAATGAGGAGATCTCCAAAGAGGATCTTGAGGAGCTGAAGAAAGGCGACGTTATGCAGAACATGATGGATGAGATGGCCAAGGAACTTCCTGCTGTAAAGGCAGTGCTCATCGACGAGCGCGATCGCTATCTTGCAACCAGCATCTACCTTGCCCCAGGGGATAAGAAGCTCGCCGTCATCGGTGCAGGCCACCAGAGTGGCATCATACAGACACTGGAAAAACTGGAGAGCGGTGCATTAGAGACCAACCTTGACGATATCACCGACGTACCTCCACCAGGAAAGGCAGGGAAAATACTTGCCTGGGCATTCCCCATCCTCATCATCGGCTTCCTGCTCTACGGCTTCATCAACTTCGGCCAGCAGGAGGGCATCAGGATGTTCGGATACTGGCTAGCGGTAAACATGTCCTTTACGGCCCTAGGAGCCATTCTCTCCCTCGCCCACCCCCTGAATACCCTGGTAAGCATATTGTCAGCACCCCTAACAAGCTTACATCCAGGCATTGGCATCGGGATGGTCAGCGGCCTGATGGAAGCTACGCTGCGCAAACCAAAGGTAAAGGACTTTGAAAACCTCAGCGACGATGCGATCTCCTTCAAGGGATGGTATAAGAACCGTGTGCTGCATATCCTATTGGTATTCCTGATGACAAGCTTCGGCGCATCCATCGGAAATGTGGTGGTTTTCCCCATGCTTCTAAAGATGATGCTATAACAAGCCGGTCTTTTTCAGCAAACAAAATAAATAAGGCATCCTAACAAACAAACTACTTATAGGCGCCCCAGTGAGGGCGCCTTTCTTGTCAATGATGAAAAACTATCATGGCTTTCCCTGTAGGTAAAGTTGGTTTCAGCCATACCCCTTAGCACCTCGATCTCGAGCAATATCTTCTTGTTCAATCCCTTTACGAAAAAAACCAGCCCTTCCATATTTCTGATGGTCAATAGGGTGTAGAAGGTATTCCGTACAGCTCCAAAGAGATTGTCCTTTCACCCCAAGGATCACAGTAACCCATAACAGATATCTCCAACCGTGATAAACACCAGGTACAAGGATTCCTAAAGGGTTGACAGAGGTAAGGATGCATGGGCCATACCTATAACATAGTGAGTCCATAGGACATAGTACTATGGTCTCGTCTGTATGAACTTTTGCTATAGTTTTCAACATATTTTTATATGAATGTCATAAGTACAACAATCTGTAAATATTTTTTTTACTTATATTATAAGCTTTTACTCATAAAAATTAAATGTATTGCAATATTTATATAATTTTAATAAAAAGTATTGACATAAGTCGAAGGGTGGTGTATTGTACAGATGTGCTTAGGAAAAAGGCACTAAAAAATCTTGCACAAGAGCCATCGAGCTCTTCAAAGGAACTTACCATGAAAAAGACAATCGCAATCCTCCTCGTCCTGGTCATCGCCGCTTCCGGTATCTTCGCCATACCCGCAGACTCCCCTGAAGATAAGAAAGACTCTTCCATCAACATCACTACCAAAGTCGAAGACTTCTCCGCATTCGGCGTATCACTCGCAAGACTCGATGCAAGTAGTTTCAACTCCATCGCTTCATTCCAGGGATCTGTGCAATCTTCTGTCGATAACGATACTGTAAAAATGCTCGATTTGAATAAATTTGTAGAAGTAGGCTTTCTCTCAGGCATCAACAACACCAAGAGCCCAGTGAAGCTATTCATATCCATCGAACCCCTGAAGTCAGGTGATAACCAAGTCGATCTGATTTTGAATGAGTACACTACTTCCATCGAATCTGCTGACAAAAGCAAGTTCGGAACCCTTCAAAACCATTCTATCAAGGTAATGGAAAAGACCGCAGGTGATGCAGCTCTCGCCCCCGCCGGGGAATACTCCACCATTGTCACCATCTCCCTTAAATCAAAATAGAAACCCTCCTCCAGACAAAGAAAAACCTCCCTTGCGGAGGTTTTTCTTTGTCTGGTTACGTATCACTATCTACAATGGATAAGCAAGGAAAAGCACTATGATGCAAACAAACTGCAGGTTTTCAATAATTAGGAACCCTTCCTAATCGTTCAGACCATTTTCTTACTTTGTTTTCTTCAGATACTTGTTGTCATGTAAGAGTGGAACAGACTCCCAGAGCCTTCTTGATGGTATCCACAGGATAGACCTTCAGGTTTCCCTTGGTCTTGTTGCTCTTGGGAAGCAGTACCCTCTGGAAGCCTAGCTCGCTGGAGGCCTTCTCTCGCTTCTCTGCAAAGCCGACAGTACGAACCTCCCCTGCCAGGCTCATCTCTCCGTAGGAGACAAGGGAAGAGGGTAGGGAGACCCCTTTCAAGGCAGACCACAAGGCCAGGGCAAGAGGAAGGTCAATGGAGACCTCATTAAGTTTCATGCCTCCTGCAACATTAACATAGATGTCCTGGTCATTAAGACGGACCTGAGCGTGACGTTCGAGGATTGCTGCGATCCTCGTGACACGGGCAGTGTCTATACGGTCGGAGTAGACTCGTGAAAATCCATTTTTTGACGGGACAGTCAGGGCTTGGATCTCAACAAGGAAGGTACGCGACCCTTCAACTACGGCAGTATATGCGATTCCTGGAGGAGCATTCTCCCCTTCCCTATCGGTGATGAAGAAGGAGGAGGGATTAGTCACAGCAGTAAGACCCTTCTCGCCCATATGGAAAATGCCTATCTCATCGACAGAGCCGAAGCGGTTCTTCGCCGCCCTGATGAGACGGACGCCACTTCCCACCTGGTCAAAATAGAGCACGGTGTCCACAAGGTGCTCGATGACCTTAGGACCGGCGAGAACCCCTTCCTTGGTGACATGGCCAACAAGGAACAGGGATATGCCAAGCTGTTTAGAGATGCCCACTAGCTCGGTGGAACAGAAACGTATCTGGTTTACCGATCCTGCAGGGGAGGCGACCTCACTGCTGGAGAGGGTCTGCAGGGAGTCCACAACCACTACCTGCGGTTTCATTTTCTCAAGGATATTGACCAGAACCTCTACGCGCGTATCACAAAAAATTGAGATCTTGGAAAGGGAGAGACCAAGGCGCTGTGCCCTGAGCTTGACCTGGGAAGGCGACTCCTCACCAGAGACATAGAGAACAGTCCGCTCTTTCGAGCATTTCTCTATCATCTGCAGCATAAGAGTCGATTTGCCTATCCCAGGCTCCCCCCCTAACAGGATGGAGGAGCCACGCATGACCCCTCCTCCTAAGACGCGATCAAGTTCGGAGATACCGCTCTCATACCTGAACCCAGGTTCAACCTGGATATCCTCGAGCGAAACAGGCTTTGTCTCAGTGCTTATCTGCGCCGTCTTCCCAGGTTTGCTTTGTGGGATCTGGACATTCTCCTCTTCAAAAGAGTTCCAGCTACCACAGTCGGGACAACGTCCTAACCACTTGCTCTCTATGCGGCCACACTGGGTACAAACGAATTGCAAAGCCTTGTCTTTCACTTATATCCCCTTACATTGTAAAGATTAGAAACTGATTAGCTCAACATCAAACACGAGATAGGAATCAGGTGGGATGATGCCTGGATAGCCTTGAGTACCATAACCAAGAGACGGTGGGATGATGAGGGTTCGCTTCTCACCCTTAGTCATTGTCTTGAGGGCTTCATTCCAACCTTCAATGACTTCCCCAATCGCAAACTCGGCAGGAGCTCCTCTTTTGACCGAGCTGTCAAACATTTTTCCATTGAGAAGGGTACCTGTGTAATGCACTGTAACCTTCTGCCCATGCTTGGGTGATTTCTTTCCGTCGCCAGCTTCATTGACTACATACTTAAGACCACTATCAGTCTCAATCGCATCAGGCCAACGATCATTCAGCTCAAGCTCGAGCTTTTCCCTTTTTGCTGCAATACGATCTTTTGCCTTTTGCTCAGATTCTGCAACAAAGTTGGAAAAAGTTTCACGTGAAACTTGAAAAGCTTCGGCCTCACTACCCTTTCGTACGATCTCCACGCTCGTGAGCTTATCACCTTGGGCGATTGCATTCACTACATCCTGACCCTCAACCACTTCTCCAAAGATGGAGTGCTTGCCGTCAAGCCATGGGGTAGGGACGTGGGTGATGAAGAATTGACTGCCATTGGTTCCAGGGCCGGAGTTGGCCATAGAGAGTTTCCCTGGCTCTGAGTGCTTCAAGGCGTCGTCAAACTCATCAGGGAAGGTGTATCCAGGGCCACCGGTACCGGTACCTTTGGGACAACCACCCTGGATCATGAAGTTCTCAATGACCCTATGGAAGGTGAGCCCATCATAAAAGGGCTTGTTATCTCCATTGATATTCAATGGACCCTCAGCCAATCCTACAAAATTGGCGACAGTCATGGGAGTTTTCTTGAACTCCAAACGAAGGGTGATATCACCCTTAACGGTATGCATGATAGCGTACAAGCCATCAGCGAGGTTACTTTTTTCCATTACAACAAATCTCCTACTACCTATACTTCAAACAGATCGGCCCCTGGGGCCAGCAACTGGTACAGCCTTTCCAACTCTTCGCTGGAGGTATAGGGAATTTCTAGTTTACCCTTCTCCAACGAACCTTTCACTTCCACCTGAGAACCTACTGCATGGAGGAACTTATCCTCAACACTAATAATATCCGGGCTTTTAGGCAAACTTTTCTGAATTCTTTTTTTCTTATCCTGATAAGCAACTCGCTTTCCCTGGTTAAACTGGGATGCAAGCTGTTCGGTTGCCCGTACAGAGAGATCTTTTTCCAACACGGTACGATAGAGGATCTCCCTGTCGGCAGGATTCACTACGGAGAGAAGGGCCCTTGCCTGCCCAGCGGTAAACTTACCAGAAAGAAGATCATGCTGCATGGTACCGGTCAACTGCAACAGGCGCATGCTGTTGCTTATCGTAGATCTATTCTTTCCTACCCGAGAGGCAAGCTCTTCCTGGGTAATCCCAGCTTCCTGAATGAGGTAGGCATATGCCTTGGCTTCCTCTATGGGGTTGAGGTTCTCACGCTGGATATTCTCTATCAAGGAGACCTCAAGCCGCTGCAGATCAGAAAAATCCTTCACCAGGACAGGTATTGTCTCCAAACCGGCCATCTTAGATGCCCGAAAACGTCGCTCTCCTGCAACAATGCTGTATTCACCAGGGGCGATCTCCTCGACAAGGATCGGTTGCAACACACCCTGATTCTTTATGGATTCCGCCAAATCCCTGAGACTTGCCTCATCAAACTCCTTACGGGGCTGGTGAGGATTAGCCCGGATATTTCCCAAGGGTATGGTCAGGACGGACACACCATCTGATTGTTGTCCCTGACCTGAAGCGAGCCCCAATGCATTTTCAAGGACCGAGTCAAACGAGTAGTCATTCATCAATGACCCTATACCTTTTCCTAGCCCATGTTTCTTATTTGAGTTTTGCGACACGGTTTGAGACCTCCTTTGCGAGCGCTTCGTAGGCCTTGGCACCGCTGCTGCCACCATCATACACGTCTATTGGCAGATTATGGGACGGGGCTTCGGCAAGCCTGATGTTTCGAGGGATGACCGTTGTGAAGGTCAGGTTAGGAAAGTACGATGAAATGTCATCCACTACCTCTGTGGTAAGATTTGTCCGTTTGATGAACATGGTGAAAAGGATTCCCAGGATTTCCAGATTGGGGTTCAAGGATTTCTTGATGTTGCCAATAGTCCTCATCAGGAGGTTGAGCCCTTCCATGGCGTAGTATTCACACTGCATGGGGATTATCACCTGCTGGGCCCAAGTCATCGCATTGACGGTAACCAGCCCCAGGGAAGGGGGACAATCCCCTAGGATATAGTCCCAACTGTCATCAAGGGTGGCCAAGGCTCTCTTCAAGAACTGCTCCCGTTCATACTGGGCTACCAATTCAATGTTCAGTCCAGCCATATGGATATTGCTTGGAATGACAAAGAGGTTGTCGACCACTGTCTTTTGGCAAGCATCATCAGCTGAACACGTTCCCGCTATGACTTCATACATCCCGGGGCCTCTGCCGTCAGCGCCTATCCCACTAGTCAGATTCCCTTGCGAATCAAGGTCGAGCAGCAGAACCTTATTTCCCATCTTAGCCAATGCGGATCCAAGGTTAACCGCGGTTGTAGTTTTTCCTACACCGCCTTTTTGGTTTAAAAAGATGATTTTTTTCACACTCATGTATCTACTATAAGGAAAAGCAAGTCACTTGTCACCTAAAAAGGGTGACTCCTTGACCCTTATGCCTCACTATTGTATCTTTATATAACCCTATGGAGGAAAATAACATGGAAGATAAAGTCAAAAAAGCACTTGAGGACATAAGACCCTCACTGCAAAATGACGGAGGCGATATCGAGTTTATCAGCTTGGACGGCACTGATGTGACAGTACGTCTGGTAGGTGCCTGCGCAGGCTGCCCAATGTCCCAGATGACGCTCAAAAGTGGTGTCGAACGATACCTTAGGAACTTTGTTGATCCTAAACTTACTGTGATAAACGGCACAGAACTCTAACAAATCCGTTTCTGAACTAAACGTTTCACGAGTCATATACTCCGTGAAACGTTTTTTTATGCCCTCCGGACATAGATTTGAATAGAGAACAGCTTACTTAATAGGAGAACCTTGAGGGGTTACAGTCTTTTTGCATAGTACAAGACTCCCCTCTCTGCCAATGTTCCACGTGAAACATTGGCAGAGAGGGGAGTTTTGTTCTGATTTCCACCTATTTAGCAACATCGGAAACACTTTTCTTCCTTGATACTGTATCAGACTACCATTGATCATTCCAATTGTTTCACGTGAAACCAAAAGTCAATCTTATACCATTGCCATTCCAACTTTGATAATCTCCTCTATCTTTTTCCACCTCTTCAATTCATCATTCTTCATTCTCTTTAACCTTTATCTTACCCAGTTCTATACTGTAAGAGAAACAATACTTGCTTCTTTGCTGTTTCACGTGAAACAATCAATAAGCATTACATGATTATCAATTCCAACAATAGGCCCATATTAGCTCGAACTGCACCCATTCTTGTATCTCTATAATCGGGAAATTTTTCAAGAAGTATGTGTTATATATCTCTGCACTTGACCTTCAGATTATATGATTTTGTTTTTGGTTGGTTTTTTCCCAAAAAATATTCAGAGAAATCTAAAAGGCTTAAAAACTTGATCTCAGTGCTTCATTTACAGGTTTTTCTTTTTTGTTTCTATACAACGATACAGATTTGCTTGAGAAAATCATTGTATTCTTTGCCTAAAAAGAAGGCCGTCCTGAAACTAGGACGGCCTTCTTTAAAGTACTATACAAATGTTTTTATTCAGTATCCTCACCAGTGGAAACATCCTCTACATCGATATTTTCTTCCTCTATTTCAATAGAATCAGTCCCTTCCGCCATAATGACAGGCCTATCTTCGAGGTTTTCATCCGCTTCAATATCCTCTCCCTCATTTCCTGTGGAGGCTATGGCTACAATGGAGTCCTTTGGACTCTTCATCGTGACCACCTTCACCCCAGCGGCATTCTTACCTTGTATGGAGATATTGTTCACATGCAAGCGAAGGGTCTGGCCCATCAGCGTCACACAGACTACGTCATTATCGTCGTTTACTGACAGGGCACCGACTATGAAGTCCGCCTTGCCACCAAGCTTGTATATCCTCTGGCCTTGGGTTGCCCTGCTGTGGACAGAGAAGCTATCGAAAGTGACCTGCTTGCCCTGCCCATTTTCAGTGACCATGAGGATTCTCTTGGTATCATCGACCTTCAGCAGACCTGCAACCACGTCATCACCAAGAAGCTTGATGCCACGTACACCACGGGAAGCACGTCCCATCGCCCGTACATCGGACTGGGCAAACCTGAGGGCACGCCCCTTTCTGGTGATGAGCATGCATTCATCCCCTACTTGGACGAACTCGCTGTGCAGCAGCTCATCTCCCTCGTCAAGGTAGATGGCGATGATGCCTCGAGCCCTTGCATTCCGGAAATTAGAGAGAGAGACCTTCTTCACTACACCAAGGCGCGTTGCCATCATGATGTACTGATCATCACTGAACTCCTTGAAGTTGATGATTGAGGTAATTCTCTCCGTTGTCTCCAGTTGGAGGATATTCTTAACGCTGATACCTTTGGCTGTCTTGGAAGCCTGGGGAATATCAAAGACCTTGGTGTAGTACCCCTTTCCTGCATTGGTGACAAACAGCACATACTCGTGTGTCGAAGCGACGAACATATGGTCGACGAAATCACCATCCTGCAGTTTGGCAGTCCTGCTTCCCTTGCCAGCCCTTCCGTGGGTGTCATACTCCTCGGTAGGGATACGCTTGGCAAAGCCTTTGTTGCTGATAAGGACGACCACCTCTTCATTCTTGATGAAGTCCTGCATGGTAGACTGGCCAATCTCCTCACGTGTGATCCTAGTCAGACGACGATCCTTGGGGACGAGGCTTGCCGGAAGTGAACGTACTTCGCTCTCTACCACAGCAAGAATTTTCCTCTCATCAGCGAGCAGATCCTGGTAATATGCTATCTTCTGCTCAAGATCTGCCAGCTCGTCAAGAATCTTGGAAGACTCCAAATGGCTGAGACGTCCGAGCTTCATGTCGATGATGGCCTGTGCCTGGAGCATATCCAGACCAAAGCGGGAAATGAGCTTTTCAGCTGCAACATTGTTGTCCTGAGACTCCTTGATGATGCGAATGACCTCATCAATATTGTCCAGACCGATCTTCAGGCCACGGAGGATGTGGGCTCTCTCCTGAGCTTTTCTCAGGTCATAGCGGGTCCTGCGTGTCACCACCTCCTTGCGGTGTTCAATGTAATAGACCAGCATATCCTTAAGATTAAGCAGTTGCGGTCTTCCATTGACCAGGGCAAGGTTATTTACGTTGAAATTTGTCTGCAGAGCAGTACGGGCGAAAAGCTGGTTGACGACAACCATCGGCTCGCTTCCCATCTTCAGCTCAACGACAACACGGATTCCGTTACGGTCTGACTCATCGCGAACCACAGAAATGGAGGGGATGGCCCCATCCTTTCGCAGGTCGTCGATTTTCTTGACCAGGTCGGCCTTGTTTACCATGTAGGGAATCTCACTGAATACGAGATGGTCGCGCCCATTGTCAAAAGACTCAATCTCATAGCAAGACCGTTGGACGATCTTGCCCTTACCTGTGGTAAAGGCGTCCTTGATCCCCTGTGTCCCGCAGATGATCGCACCAGAAGGGAAGTCAGGCCCCTTGATATGCTCCATCAGCTCGTCAATGGTGATATCTGCGTTCTCAATGACAGCACAGACAGCATCACAGATCTCCTGTAGGTTATGGGGAGCCATATTGGTGGCCATGCCGACGGCGATACCGCTGCTTCCATTCGCCAACATGAAGGGGAAGGATCCGGGGAGGACGGTGGGCTCCTCAAGAGACTCGTCATAGTTGGGCCCGAAGTCGACTGTCTCCTTCTGGATATCAACGAGCATCTCTTCACCGATGCGGCTCATCTTCACTTCGGTATACCGCATGGCGGCAGCCGGGTCGCCGTCGATGGAACCGAAGTTTCCCTGTGGGTTGACCACAGGATACCTCAGGGAGAAATCCTGGGCCAGACGGACCAGGGCGTCATAGACAGAGCCATCCCCATGGGGGTGGTACTTACCCAAGACGTCTCCGACAATACGGGCACTCTTCTTATAGCTGGAGTTCGCCTTGACACCCATCTCATACATATCAAACAATATTCGCCTGTGCACAGGCTTAAGCCCATCACGCACATCAGGCAAAGCTCTACTTACAATTACGGACATGGCATAGTTGAGATACGAGGTGCGCATCTCCTTTGACACATCCACAGATACTATCCTGCTCTTGTTTTCTTCTTCCACAATACTATCCTTATCCTAGATATCCAGATTCGAAACATACACGGCATTAGCGTCGATGAAGGCCCTACGCGGCTCAACCTCTTCACCCATGAGCATCGAGAACACCCTATCGGCCTCCTCAGCATCATCAAGGCAGATCTGGCTGATCATACGGGATTCAGGATTCATGGTCGTCTCCCAAAGCTGTTCGGGATTCATCTCACCAAGACCCTTGTACCTCTGGATGGAGGCCTTTGTTCCTTCGCCGACCTTGTGCTCCTCGAGAATCCTCACCCTCGCTTCCTCGTCATAGGCATACTCCACCTTCTTTCCGATGGTAATCTTATAGAGAGGGGGCATGGCAAAATAGACATAGCCGGCCTCGATGAGAGGACGCATATATCTGAAGAAGAAAGTAAGCAGCAGAGTCCTGATATGCGAGCCGTCGACATCAGCATCAGCCATAATGATGACCTTATGGTATCGGGCCTTGGTGATGTCGAAAGTGATGCCATTTTCGCTCTCGTTTTCCAGATCCTTACCGGTATTGTTATACCTGGTAATACCAGCACCAAGCGTTGAGATGACAGGCTGCAACTTGTCATTTCCCAGAACACGGAACTCCTGGGCCTTCTCCACGTTCAGCATCTTTCCCCAAAGGGGGAGGATTGCCTGGAACTTGCGGTCGCGTCCCTGTTTGGCCGAACCACCTGCAGAGTCACCCTCAACGATGAAGACCTCACACTTGGCAGGATCCTTCTCCGAACAGTCGGCAAGCTTGCCGGGAAGTCCACCGCCTTCACTTTTCTTGCGGATCTGCTCACGCGCCTTGCGCGCTGCTACCCTACCGAGGGCTGCGCTGATGATCTTCTCGAGCACTTTCTCAGTTATGGCTGGAAACTCGTCAAAATAGTTGCCGAGCTTCTCGTAGACCATGGAGTAGACAATGCCGCTTACAGCCGAGTTGCCCAATTTCATCTTGGTCTGGCCTTCGAACTGAGGCTCGGGAATCTTCACAGATATGATGGCTGTAAGGCCTTCGGAGATATCGCTCTGTTCGAGCTTCTCCTCATATTTCTTCAATAGCTTGATGTTTTTCTGCAACTGTACGTTGATGACCCGGGAAAGGCCTGTCCTGAAACCGGTAAGGTGGGTGCCACCCTCGCGGGTATTGATGTTGTTCACATAGGAGAGAACCTTCTCATCGTACTTGTCATTGTACTGCAAGGCTATCTCCACCCTGACGTTATCACGCTCACCCTCGACAGAGATGGGGGGGTCGTTTAGCACATGCTTGAACTCATTGAGATAGCTGACGAACTGGCTGAGACCTCCGTCGGCATGGAAGGATTTTTCCCGAACCTCAGCCTCCCGCCTGTCTGTGACCGTGATGGTGATGCCCTTGTTCAAAAAGGAGAGTTCACGGAACCTGTTTACAAGCGTCTCATAGCTGAAGGAGTTCTGTTCGATGATCGTATAGTCGGGACTGAAGCTTACGATAGTGCCTGATCGGTCACTATCACCTGTCTGCAGGACCTGAGTCTGAGGAATACCCTTCGAATACACCTGCTTGAAGATACCACCATTGCGGTAGACAACGACTTCCATCCAATCGGAGAGGGCGTTTACGCACGAAACTCCAACCCCATGCAAACCACCCGAAACCTTATAGGAGTTCTTGTCGAACTTCCCTCCGGCATGCAGCTGGGTCAGCGCTATTTCCAAAGAGCTCTTAAGCTCAGTCGGATGCATCTCCACAGGGATGCCGCGCCCATTGTCCTCAATGGTACAGACCTCCCTGCCTTCCTCATTGCGGTCGAGAAAAACCTGGATATCAGTACAATACCCTGCCATAGCTTCATCGATGCTGTTGTCCACCACTTCATAAACGAGATGATGCAGGCCATCGATGCCAGTGGAACCAATATACATTCCGGGTCGTTTTCTTACAGCTTCAAGGCCCTTGAGGACCTGGATGCTCCCGGCAGAATAGGTATTTGTTGAAGCTTCCATATGCGAACCGCTATGGTGCAGCGGCGGCTGGAAGTTTCCTTTGTCAAAGCTCCCTTCACTCATTAGTTATATCCTTATGTAATAATAAAAAAAGGCTTACGCCAATCCTTATTGATTATACCAGAAACAAGGGTTTGTTGCAAGTATTCCAATAAAAAAGAGCCTATTTATAACTGCTTTTTGGGCAATAAATTATTGGTTTGCCTACCAAGGTTGCCAAACAGCTCTTGCAAGCCGTTGACCGACAGAGTAAAATGCTCTCATGAGCGACACAAACAGTAACTATTATGAATTCTGGCAGGAGACAATCCTCCGTATACAGGAAACACTGCCAGTACAGGAATACTCGACCTGGTTCAACAGAATCGTCTATGTTGGATCGGAAGACAAGAAGGTAATCCTTGCCGGAGCGAGCCAATTTATCCTCGATACCGTGATAGCAAGATATAGGGAACTGCTGGTAAATACGCTATGCGAACTTACCGGTGAGGAAATCGGAGTCGATTTCATCGTCAAGTCACTTTCTGAAATTCAGGAACACAAGAAAGGGGATCCATCCTCGGTCATCGAACCTCCGAAGGAAGCGCAAGCGGTGCAACCACAACCAAAACAGAAGGCATCGCAAGAGACAACGATGAAGATAAAGAAGGACTGCAACCTCAACTACTCCTACAAGTTCAGCAACTTCGTCATAGGGGACAACAGCACCTTCGCCTACAACGCCAGCCTTGCCATAGCGAAAAACCCTGGGGTAAGCTACAACCCATGCCTCATCTACGGAGGAGTCGGACTGGGAAAGACCCACCTGCTCAGCTCCATTGGCAACCACATCATCGACAATACCCCAGAACTGAAGGTGATGTACGTGACAGCTGAGATGTTCACCAACGAGTTCATCGACTCGGTAGGGTCAAACAAGATGCAGAGCTTCAAGAACAAATTCAGAAAGGTTGATGTCCTGCTCATCGACGACATACACTTCCTGCAGGGAAAGGACGGCACACAGGAAGAGCTCTTCCATACCTTCAACAACCTCTACGAGTCCAAGAAGCAGATGGTATTCACCTGTGACCGGCCCATCAGCGAACTGAAGAACATCAGTGACCGCCTCAGCTCCCGCTTTGAACGCGGTCTGAATGTAGACCTGCAGCCTCCTTCCTACGAGACCAGGGTAGCAATCCTCAAAAGCAAGACTGAACAGAGGGGAAGCTCCATGAGCGAAGAGATCCTGGACTACATAGCGACCAACGTCTGTACCAATGTCAGGGATCTGGAATCATCACTGACCAAGCTGATAGCCTTCAGCGAACTGCTTGACCAGCAGCTTACCCTGGACAAGACCAAGGAGCTGTTGGGAACCCTCCCTTCCCTTGCAGCGAATGCAAACCAGACGCTCTCTATCGATACCATCATCAAGGTAGTAGGCGAGTATTTCAACGTCAGCTCCTTTGAAATAAAAGGGAAGAAAAAGAACAAGAGCCTCATCCAACCCCGACAGATATCCATGTACCTTGCCAGGGACATAACCGAGTACTCCACCACCGAGATAGGAACCGAGTTTGGAGGGCGTGACCATACCACCGTGATGCACTCATACGACCGCATTGAATCTCTGATGAAAAGCGATGAGGCATTCACCAATACTGTGTTGAAATTGAAGAGGGACTTATTGAATGTTAAGCGGTAAATTCCTGTGGATAACCTATGGATAGGTTGTGGATATCTTCCAAAACCTGTGGACAGCCATATTTGCTTGTGGAGCAATTGTGGACAACTACGAGAGTTATCCACAGGATGACAAAAACTAAGGATAGGTTGTATAATGAATTATTCAGTTATCCACAGAATCCGTGCTACTATTACTACTGTTACTAAATTATATTAAATATTAGGAGTCTAAGATGAAATTCGTCTGCAGCAAAGAATCGATCCTCAATGAAGTCATATATTCAATGGATTTTACGAGTCAGAGAAACTCTCTTTCGGTCACATCAAACGTCTACTTGGAGACCTCAGACGACAACTTGAGGATCAGGGCCACCGACCAGAAAGTAGGCTTCAGCACAGAGATTGCCGTACAGACTTTGGAGGCAGGAAAAACCATGGTCTATTGCGACAAGTTTCTGAACATCCTTCGCTCCCTTCCTGAAGGCAACATACAGTTCACGGCAAGCAATGGAGTCTTTGCCATCAAACCTGAAGGCCAGAGCATAGATTTCAAGCTGAGGACCATCAATGCAGATGAGTTCCCATCCTTGGAAAGCATTGGAAACAACTCTTATTTCACCATCTCACAGAAAAGTTTCAACGACATGGCCAACCAGACCATCTTTGCTATCAGTGAGGATGAGACACGCTATTTCCTGTGCGGTCTCTATCTTGAAAGGACTCCCACCGGAATGACCATGGTAGGAACAGACGGAAGAAGGCTTTCCATCGTCGAAAGAAAGTTTGATGAAGATATTCCGGCCTTCTCACCTGTCATCATTCCTCCGAAGTTCTTTGCAGTTCTGAAAAAACTCTCAACAGACGAAGGGACACTCAAGCTCTGTATCACAGAGAACATCATCTTTGCCCAAATAGCAGAACGACTGTTCTATTCGACCCTCATAAAAGGGCAGTATCCAAACTACCGCAGGGTAATTCCTGAAAGCCAGACCTATTCAAGCACGATGAGAATCCAGGATATGCTTGATGCTTTACGGCGTGTATCGCTGCTTGTAGAAAACAAGGCAAGAAGGATATATCTCGATATCAGTGAAGCCGGAATACTGCTTACCAGCGATGAGAATGAGGTTGGAGAGGCTAAGGAGATCATACCGTGCAAGTATGAAGGACCTGAGAACAAGGTATCCCTCAACTTCACCTATCTGATGAATCCCCTGAAGGTGATGGAAGGAGAGTTCTTTTCCATCAACTTCACAGAACCTACCAGAGCGATGACCATCAAAGCGGAGAGTGAGCGTGATTACTACCATGTCATCATGCCCATGCAGCTCAATGGCTGATGATATTCACTGAAATTAGGACAGTCCAATTCAGAAATCTCTCCAATGAGGCTATACCTGTTGACAAACGACAGGTATTCCTCATTGGGACGAACGGACAGGGAAAGACAAATTTCCTTGAGGCGATCTACACCCTTTGCTATGGCTCCTCCTTTCGCTCTTCCCAACTGCGTGAACTGGCAAGCCATGGGGAGAAATCCTTCAAGTTGAGTGGTACGTACCTAGGGGAGGACACCCTCAAGCACACCCTGATACTGGAATACCAGGATGCAAAAAGAAGGGTAATTTTGGATGAGAGGGAGATAAAGGACAGAAAAGAGTTGATATACAACATCCCTTGCATTGTATTCAGCCATGATGACATAGGCTTTGTACGGGGAGAGCCCGAACAGAGAAGAAGGTTTTTTGATCAGACAATGAGCATGTATGATCCGCTTTTCTTTGATGACATGCGTCGCTACAGGCTTGTATTGAAACAGAGAAACCTTGCTATCAAGGAAAATCGGCATAATCTGTTGCCTGTATACGACCTGCAGATGGCAAAGTACGGTCTTGCAATCCAGAATGAACGAAAGAAGGCTGTCGCAGAGTTTGGCCAGATATTTCCTGAGATGTACAAAAATGTGTCAGATGCGGATACCAATATAGCGATCAGATACCAACCTTCCTGGTCAGGATGCACAACAGAGGATGAGATAGTCGAATACCTTGCTAAAAACAGACAGAGAGACATCACTATGCAGACCACTACAAGTGGAATCCATCGTGATAGGTTCAACATTGTCCAGGAAGCCGGATCCTTCTCACAAATAGGATCCACCGGTCAGCTCAGGCTTGCCTCGCTGGTATTGCGTACCGCCCAGATGGCCTTTTTCCACAAGAAGACGGGGAAGAAACCCCTTATCCTCGTTGATGATGTGCTTCTTGAGCTCGATCATGCAAAGAGGGAGAAATTTCTCTCACTTATGGAAGGATATAGCCAGGCATTCTTCACCTTCCTTCCTGAGGAGCATTACTTTGCTCATCTGGCAAGTGAGGATGCTTTGGTCTATGATGTGGTTGAAGGGAGCTTTCTAGGCCATGAAGGATAAGAAAAAACGAGTATGCAAGGATGGAGAACCCATAGAAGGCAAAAAAGTGCTGGATATGGTGTTACATCGCCTTGATATACGCCTGGAAAACCCAAAAGCTGCGATCGGGATGAATTGGCAAGATATAATTGGGTCGAGACTCTATCCACATGTTAAAATAATTGATATAAAGGGAAGTACGCTGGTGCTGAAAGCGGACCACCCTTCCTGGGCCCAGATAACCATGATGCAACAGAAGAGGATTCTAGCTTCCATACAAGGCAAATACCCTTCCTTGGGAGTTAAATCACTTCAGATTGTGAGCGTCTAGTTACTTGACCTAAGGATACTTGCTCTATATACTGCACCACTCGAGGGAGTATGCCTCCCTTTTACTATGAATACTATCCGCGTAAAGCGATGAAAAATTGGAGAACATCTCATGAGTTACAAAGGAAAAAGAACCTACCAGCCTAGCAGAGTTAAGAGAAATAGAAAATTTGGGTTCCGTGCACGCATGGCAACTGTCGGTGGTAGGCTCGTACTTGCTCGCAGACGGGCAAAGGGCAGGCATAAGCTTAGCGTATGTGATGAGAAGAAGCCTTTCTAAAAAAGAAATTGTAAAACGTAAACCGGAGATAGATCATATTTTCAAGACTGGCAAGACATACTCTTGCCAGGGAATGAAATTGGTAGTAAGCCATAATGGCCTTGATTGGAACAGGATCATAGTTATTCCTGTTCGCCACTACGGAAACTCTGTGCAACGCAACAGGATACGCCGTCAGGTCAAGGAGATATGGCGCAATGCTAAGCCAGATATGAAAATCGGTTACGACTTTGCGTTTATTGTATATCCAGGAAAGGTTCCAGAGCATGAAATCCAAACGAAGCAACTCGTATCTCTTTGTGAAAAGGCTGGGGTATTCCTTCAGCCTTAAGGTACTGCTGTAGTCCCCTCGCACTTTTTTTGGAAAAACCTTCTAATAATCCTATCTTTCCTGTGATTTCTTCTCATGTATCAACCCATCAGGAGCAGATATGGATAAAAATACCATTCTAGCCATTGTCCTTTCAGTTGTGGTCATCACAGTTGGAATGACTTTGCAGACCACTTTCTTTGCCCCAGCCCCTACAGCCATGCCACAGCAGAGTGCTGTGCAGCAGGCTCCAAACACTGCACAGGCAGATGCCTCTTCATCCTTGTTGGCCCCTGCACAGAATGCCATGGTCTCGGCAAACATCGCCTGGGATAGCAGTCTACCAGGTTCGTTGGTGGCAGTCGGAGAAACGGGAACGGCCAATCCCTTCATCTACAAGACTCCTCTGTTCACGATCGAATTCAATCCCGTCGGTGCTTCGATCTCCTCTTTCAAGCTGAACAAGCATCTGGATGAAGGGCAACCGGTAGAGCTTCTGTTCAAAGGTGACCAGAGCAATGACGCATTCCTCATGTATGCTGGCAATGACAAGACCAATCCCATCGATGCGACCTTCAGACACTCTATCAAGGGTAACAGGGTTGTATTCAGCCAGGATTTTGAGATGCTCAATGCCGAAGGCAAGACCACAGGTGAGACCTTCACCTTAAACAAGACCTTTACCTTCGGTGAGAACGACTATCTGTTTCAGGTTGACATCAACCTGCAGAACAGTGTGAACAAGTCCATTCCCCTCTCCTTTGAGAACTATGCCTATACCCTGGCTTTCGAACCTCAGATCGGGCCTTCCTTCACCAGCGCCCCAAACAACAACTACAACTACCGAAGGTTCTATATCAAGGAAGACGGCTCTGATAAGAAGAAGCAGATCAAGTTGAGCAATGGCCTGTACAACACAACCAAGCCAATCTCATGGGTTGCCCTTGCAGGCAAATACTTCTCCATGATCGCCATCCCCGATGCCACTTCCTATTCTGTCAGTCTCAGTGAGAACACCTCTGGAAGCATCCCCATGGAATCGAGCATGTACTTCTCCAGGCCTTCCATCAAGGGAGCCTCTCAGACCGATACCTTCCGTTTCTATGCAGGACCCCAGATAAAGAGTTTCATGAGCATCTATGATGATGCCTCCCTCAACAGTTTCGGAGTTTCCAACCTGCAGCTGGACAAGGCTCTGGACAGCAGCTCATGGCTCGGATGGCTTGAGAACATACTCAAGTGGATTCTCAACTTCCTGTACAGGCTTATCCCCAACTATGGTGTGGGTATCATCATCCTTACCTTCCTGCTAAAACTGGTTCTCTATCCTGTTACCAAGAAGGGTATGGAGTCCACTGCAAAGATGTCCTCACTCTCTCCCAAGATGGCGGAGATCAAGGCACAGTATCCTGACAACCCGACCAAGCAGAACGAGGAGATCGCAGAGCTCTACAAGAAGGAGAAGATCAATCCTATGGGAGGCTGTCTTCCCATGCTTGTGCAGTTCCCCATCCTGATAGCATTCTACGGCCTCTTGAACAAGCACTTTGAGCTTCGTGGGGCCATGTTCATCCCTGGCTGGATTCCAGACCTCTCCATGCCTGATACCGTATTCACCTTCCCCTTCACTATACCTTTTATTGGAAATGAGTTGCACCTGCTTCCCATCATCTACACAGTCAGTATGATCTTCTCCATGAAGATTACGCAGAATGCGCAGACTTCCGGAAGCCAGCAGGGCATGATGAAGATGATGACCTATGGTATGCCCATCATGTTCTTCTTTGTCCTCTATAGCGCTCCTTCTGGACTGATCCTCTACTGGTCGGTCATGAACGCCATATCCATCTTCCAGCAGATGTATACCAACAGGAAGAAGAAAGCGGAGAGGATAGAAGAGGCTGCGGCGAGCAACGTCAGGACCTTTCCCGGTCCGAGAGGGAAGCGCAAGTAAGCCCCACAAGAAATTTTAACTTCGGGAGGGGTCGCCTTCCCGACACGGAGTAAACATATGATGAAAGAATTCGAAGGACGTACCGAGCAGGAGGCAATTGCAAAGGCAATTGAGGAACTGCATATTGAACGTGAAGACTTTGATGTGGAAATTGTAGAACCTGTCCGCAAGGGCCTTTTTAAGAAGAGCAATGTAAAGATCAGGATCCATTTTGATGATGGAAACGGTATCGAGACTGAGAACGAAGATGATGGCTATGAGCCTCGTCCTGGTGATGGGGCAACCATCAAAGACCCGGTAAACAGCCAACTTGAGCAGGATGTGCTGGTTTTTGTAGCGACCATGCTTCAGAAGATGGGCTATGAGGGAACGGTTACCATCGCTTTCCGCAAAGAGAGAAAACTTGGACTGAATATCGAGAGTGATAACTCAAGCATCATCATCGGAAGAAAAGGAAAGAACCTGGATGCAATTCAATTGCTGGCAAATGTATTTGTAGGCAAGACAGAACCAGATCTGAAGATCGTAGTCGATAGCGAAAACTACCGCATGCGCCACGAAGAGCAGCTTATCCGCATGGCGTTCAAGAGTGCCGAGCAGGTTCGTAAGAGCGGCAGAAGCCGTCTGCTCGAACCGATGAACCCGTATGAGAGAAGGCTCGTCCATACTGCCCTCACTGATTTTGGCGGAGTGGATACCAAAAGCGAAGGCGAGGGCCTGTACAAGCAGATCCGTATCATAAACCAACGCACTGATGGCAACTCCCCTGCAATGCAGTAGAGGGCAGAGTTACAAGAACAAAAGCAAGAACAAGAACGAATAAGAATAAAAAAGAGAAAGAGAAATATATAGCACTGGCCAAGGCTCATAGGAAACTGTCCTAGCAGAGATGGTAAGGAAGAAGGCGATGCATACAAGGCATCGCCTTCCCCTTTTTCACAATACCCCTTACACTCATCTCAGAGGCAGAATATGCAGATACTTGGCTTACAGAAGATGACCCTGCTCGATTATCCTGGCAAGGTTGCCTGCACTGTCTTTTTGGGCGGGTGTAACTTCCGCTGTCCCTTCTGCCATAATCCCGACCTTGTCTTTGCACCTGCAGAAGGAAAAGGCATTTCAGAACAAGAATTCTTCAATTTTCTCTCTCAGAGAAAAGGCTTCCTCGATGGAGTGTGCATAACCGGAGGGGAGCCCATGCTGGAAAGGGATCTTGTCCCATTCATAGAAATGATTAAAGCGATGGGGCTTTTGGTGAAGCTTGATACAAATGGAAGTTTTCCCGACCGGTTGCACCATTTGTTGGAAAACCGTCTGGTGGACTATGTTGCCATGGACATAAAGAACAGCAGAGAACACTATGGCTCTACTATAGGAATTCCACTCTATGACACTACAAACGTAGAGCAAAGTGTAGCCATACTGATGGAAAGCAACGTCCCCTATGAGTTCAGGACTACCTTGGTCCGAGAGTTTCATATAGAGTCAGATATCCATGCAATAGGGAAATGGCTCCAAGGGTGCCATGCATTCTTCTTGCAAACCTTCGAAGACAGTGGAAATCTCTTGGGGAAAATGCCTCTGTCAGCCTTCTCCCAAGTGGAGATGGAGAGTTTCAGATACCTATTGAAGAGTCATATTGAAATTGTATCCATTCGAGGGTAGATGTGAAATTGAACCTTGATAAACACTACATATTGTGTAATTAAACTTGTTCTAACACTATATATGCTGTACTCTGATCCTTAGTGAACAGCAGTATAGGAGATAGAACATGTATCAAGTCATCAAGCGTGATGGTTCGGTTGTCCCCTTTGACATCTCGAAGATAGCATCGGCATTGGCAAAAGCTTTTGAAGCACAGAATAAGCAGTGTACTCCCAACATAATAGATTTTCTGGCCCTGAAAGTTACCAGCGATTATGAACCTAAGATCCTGAATGGAACTATTGGGGTTGAGGAGATCCAGGACAGCGCAGAATCGGTTTTGGTACAGGCTGGCTATGCCGATGTGGCTAAGAGCTATATTCTCTACCGCAAACAGCGGGAGAAAGTCAGGAATATGAAGTCGACCATCCTTGACTACAAGGATGCGGTTGACGGCTACCTGAAACTCGATGACTGGCGCGTCAAGGAGAATTCCACTGTCACCTATAGTGTAGGAGGACTCATCCTTTCCAACAGTGGTGCCATAACAGCCAACTACTGGCTCTCTGAAGTCTATGACCAGGAGATCTCCGATGCCCATAGGAATGCGGATCTGCATATCCATGACCTTTCCATGCTTACCGGCTACTGTGCCGGATGGTCGCTGAACCAACTTATCAAGGTTGGCCTAGGTGGGGTATTCGGCAAGATTACCAGTGCCCCTGCCAAGCATCTCTCTTCACTCTGTAACCAGATGGTCAACTTCCTGGGAATCTTGCAGAATGAGTGGGCAGGGGCGCAGGCATTCTCCTCATTCGATACTTACCTGGCCCCGTTTGTCAAAGCGGACAACCTCTCCTTCCAGGAGACCAAGCAGTGTATCGAATCCTTTGTCTATGGGGTGAATACCCCCTCAAGATGGGGGACTCAGGCACCTTTCTCCAACATCACCCTCGATTGGACTGTTCCTTCTGACCTTGCCGAACTTCCTGCCATCGTTGGTGGGGTGGAGATGGGCTTCACGTACAAGGATTGCAAAGCCGAGATGGACATGGTCAACAGGGCATTCATCGAGACCATGATAGAGGGGGACAGCGAAGGCCGTGGCTTCCAGTACCCCATCCCCACCTATTCCATAACCAATGATTTTGACTGGTCGGAGACAGAGAACAACAAGCTGCTCTTTGAGATGACCTCCAAGTATGGCACACCCTACTTCTCCAACTATGTAAACAGCGATATGGAACCCAGTGATGTCCGATCGATGTGTTGTCGTCTGCGCCTGGACCTTCGTGAGCTGAGAAAGAAGTCAGGTGGATTCTTCGGTAGCGGCGAATCCACAGGCTCCATAGGGGTCGTTACCATCAACATGCCCAGGATCGCATATCTTGCCAAGGACAAGGAGGATTTCTACAGGCGTCTGGACAAGATGATGGATATCAGTGCCCGATCTCTGGAAGTGAAGAGGACTGTGATAACCAAACTTATGGATGCAGGGCTCTACCCCTATACCAAACGGTACCTGGGAACATTTGAGAACCACTTCTCAACCATCGGTCTGGTGGGTATGAACGAGGCGTGTCTCAATGCACGCTTCCTCGCCAAAGGCATAGCTACAAAAGAGGGCTTGCAGTTTACCAAGGAAGTACTGAACCATATGCGTGAGCGTCTCTCACTCTATCAGCAGCAGTATGGGGATCTCTATAACCTTGAGGCTACCCCTGCAGAGTCCACTACCTATCGTCTGGCCAAGCATGACAAGAAGGCTTTCCCTCTTATTAGGACAGCAACAGGCGCTGATAAGGAGCCGTACTACACAAACAGCTCACACCTTCCTGTGAACTATACCGATGATGTCTTTGAAGCTCTTTCCATCCAGGACGAGCTGCAGACGTTGTATACTTCAGGTACGGTTTTCCATGCCTTCCTGGGGGAGCGCCTTCCCTCCTGGCAGAGTGCAGCGGCCCTGGTCAGGAAGATTGCAGAGAACTTCAAGCTTCCCTACTACACGCTCAGCCCGATCTACTCGGTCTGTAGTGACCATGGCTATCTTGTAGGCGAACAGCCTGTTTGTCCGCACTGTGGCAAGGCCACTGAGGTCTATAGCCGCATAACAGGCTACTACCGACCGGTGAAGAATTGGAACGATGGAAAGGCTGAGGAGTTCAAGGAGAGGAAGCTGTATGCCATTGCAGAAGAGCATAACCAGAAGGTGAGAGAGGACGAAGTGTTGCTGTTTACCACAAAGACCTGTCCCAATTGTTTGGTTGCCAAGCGCTTTCTTGATGAGTCGGCCATCACATACAAAGTGATTGATGCTGAGGTTGATCGAGATCTAGCCAAGGAGTATTCGGTCATGAAAGCCCCTACCTTGGTTGTGATACAGGATGGTAAAGCAGAAATATACAACAATGCCTCTGCTATCAAGGGGTATTCTGAGAAGGTCTGCTAAGACAGGGCAAGCGCCAGACTGAATGTCCATTTGGAGATCAATATACTGCTTGGTTTCAGTGTTCAAATACACAAAGAAGAGTATATCGGTTTGACCGATATGAAGAAGAGCGGGAGAGCACCCGCTCTTCTTCATATCCTTCTGCCAAGAAAAAGAAAAATGAAGAATAAGAAAAAGATACAGAAAAGAATAGGCTCTGCTTCTGCACAACAATACAATCGGCCAAATCCTCAACCACTCTATTCATGATGGTTCCCTTGTAGTGAAAAAATAAGGGGAAGATGTATCCATTTGCGCTGTCATCGATCATGAATAGAGGACATTTCCCACTATTTCTCAGAACTTCCTACCAATTATGCCTACCAGATGACCAAATATGCCAAGCCTATTGCGTTTCCATTGTGACAATTTACTATATGGGTGGGATTTGTTTATCTTGCACAATTTCAATCCTGAAAATGCAGCTAAAACCAAATCTATGTCTTGTTAGCTCTTCTTTGTTGCCTTGCAATGCCAAGGCCATAGTTGTCGTTCTTGGGGGGTCGTAATGTCGAAAAAAGTTCGTGTATTGTTGTGCATCGTGGTGTTCCTTATTTCAACATCATCTGTCTTTGCTTCGGAAATAGATGTGAGCATTCAGATCAGGCCAGCTGCAGAATCCATACAGGAGATTCGCTATCAGAGCGGGACAGTTCCAGACAAAGCTTGGGAGAGTGCACCAATATCCGGTTCTACCCTTGTATTGGACGATTTTGACAGTGAGACTGAATTCCTATTTGTCCAGCAGTCACAGGATGGAAATGCATGGGGAGAGCTCTATGCCTACCAGTATGACATACAGGGCAAGAGATGGGCTGGTACAGAATACCCTCCCAAAGGCCTTGTCAGGTTCAGCATCAAGTTCTCTGATCATGTCTCCCATTCGATCCGCTACCAGTATGGCAAGGAGGAGGGCCTGGCTTGGAAAACAGCAGACAGTTCCACTGCTCTTGTCATAGAGTCATTCGACAGTGGCAAGGAATTCCTGTTTGTCCAGCAGGCGGATGAGAAGAGTGTCTGGAGTGACACCTACACATACCGATATGACTATCTCCAAGAGAGATGGTCGCTCTTTGTTCCTAAGCAAGAGCCCAAGAAAATGAGCAAATCACTTGATGTGAAGGGCTATGGCCTGCTTCCCACAGGCTGTAGCAGTGACTTCTATTCATACCTGTTGGGTGGAGGGATCCAGGCAAACATCTCTTTGGGAAAACTGCTTGGATATACAGGCATTACCTTCAGCAAGGGCCCGCCTAAGAGTGCCTGGGTCAGATCACAGCAGGCTATGGCTCTGGCAATCGGCTTGGGTTTTCCTATTCTTTTGTCAGAGAGAGTCGAGCTTATCCCAGAAATCGGCTATGGGGTCATCTTCCACTTGTTGCAAGCGGACTTTGATAAGGACGGGACGTATGGTCTTGAGTTCTTTGTAGACCAGCAGGTTCGCCTCGCCCTCTATCTTACATATGCGATCAATGAACAGAACAAGCTCTTCATCGCTCCGCTTGGAGTGCTTTTCTTTGAGAAAGAGGATTTTGGAATCATGTACGGATGCCAGGCTGGCCTCCGGATTTCCCTATAGGTGGATGCTATGAAACATATAAGAAAGAATATTTCAATTTTGCTGGTAGTACTCGCAACTCTGTCGTTCCTCTTTGTGGGGTGTAGCGACATGATGGTCAAGATGGGGGAGATAGTCCTGCAGATCGAACCGGAAGATACCATCAGGACAAGTGTGCACAAGTATTCCATTGTGGGCAATCTTGCGAGCAGCAGGTCCTCGGTCTCCTTTGACAACCTGAGCCCCGGTGGCGAGGTAGTCATTCCGAATATTGCCCCTGGAACGTGGGCTTTTACTGTTGTCGCTTTCGACAAAAGCAACAACGAGATAGGAAGAGGTACAAAAGACATAGTCCTGACAGAAGGGCAGAAGATGGATCTGAAGATTCCTGTGGTCTTTGTCCCGCTTCCGCTGTCCATTACCGATCCCATACTGACAAGTCTCAGCAAGGTGTATGACGGCACTACCACCCTCGCTGTCAAATCCGGTACTCTTTCTGGCATGGTGGCAGGCGATGAAAAGATCAAAGTCGTGGCAAAGGCCTCATACAATGACAAGAGTGTGGGCAGTGGCAAGCGTATCACCGTCACCCATACGCTGGTATATTCCGATGATACAGCCATCACAGGTAAGTATGCCTCTCCTTCTGATTACATAGTGGACACAGGCGTGATAACAGCAAAACAGCTGGCCATAAGCGATCCAAGTTTCCCAGAGACAAAAGACAGGGTGTATGACGGCACCAATAGCCTCGCTGTCACCGCAGGTTCCCTGATAGGCATAGTGGAAGGCGATGATGTCACCGTCTCTGCAACAGCTGCCTATGACAACAAAAATGCAACCAGCGACAAGGCAATTACCGTTACCTACACCCTTGGCGGTCCTGATGCTGCAAACTACTTCAAGCCTGTAGACAATACAGCCAACACGGGAAACATTGCAAAAAAGCCCCTGTACTTCACCGTGGAGGCTGATGACAAGACCTATAATGGAGATACTACAGCCGTAGGTACAGTAACCCTTACAGGCGTCCAGGAAGATGATGCTAATGAAGTAGGGGCAACAGGCATATTCACCTTCACTGATGAAACCGTAGCCAGTGGCAAGGTCGTCACTGTGACAGCCATCGAGCTTACCGGATCTGAGAAGGAAAACTACTCACTTTCAGGGACAACAGCCTCAACTACAGCAACCATCAGCAAGAAGACCTTCGATATGAACGGGATCTCCTTTGCAGATCAAAGCCAGACCTATGATGGCAATGCGCATTCACTGGCAATAGGCGGAATATTGCCTGTTGGCGTGAGAGTCACGTATAGCGGCAACAATTCACAAATGAAAGCAGGCGCCTATGAGGTCATCGCTACCTTCAGTGTTGATGAGGCCAACCACGAGACAATCCCCGATAGGACAGCGACGCTGACAATACGGAAGAGAGCCCTCACGACAGAAGGTACGTACCTTACACTTTCGAAAGCGTTTGACAAGAATGCTTCGGTCTATAGCACGGTAGATCAGGAAAAGAGCGGCAAAGTTGCCGGTGATGACATGCATTTGGCCATATCCGCCTCCTATACCGACAAGTCTGGGAGTATCGGGGAAGGCAAGGCAATTTCTGTTTCATATACTCTCAGTGGTTCTGATGCTGCCAACTACACCAAGCCTGCTGACTATTCAGTCTATACGGGCACAATTGTTCCTATTCAACTGGCCATTGGCAATCCTAGCCTTGCCAATACAAGCAAGATGTACGATGGAAATACCAGTATCCCTGTCACCAAAGGAAGCCTAAATGGGATCCTTACTGGTGATAGTGTATCGGTGACTGCAAAAGCAAGCTATGATACTAAGGACGTAGGAACCAACAAGGCGATAACAGTTGTATATACGCTTGTAGGTGAAGATAAGGCACACTATAGGATCCCAGCACCCTACACTCTCTATACCGGTGTGATACTACCTCTGCAACTGAGTATCACCTCGCCTACTTTCCCAGGCTCACAAAACAAGGTTTATGACGGCTCTAGAAACCTGAATGTACAGGCAGGAACCCTGGAAGGAGTCTTGTCTGGGGACAGCGTGACCATAGGGACAACAGCCCAGTATGCAAACAAGGATGAGGGAAGTGATAAAGAGATCATTATAAGCTATGTGCTTGCTGGAAAGGATTTCCAAAACTACATTGCCCCTGTGAATATTACGGCCTATACGGGTACGATCACGGCTAAACACCTTACCATAAGCAAACCTATTTTCCCAAACACTACAAACAGGCCTTACGATGGCAAAACATCTCTGCCAGTCATTGCCGGCACCCTGAGTGGAGTCGTTTCAGGTGATTGGATCAGTGTAAACGCTGAGGCAACGTATGCGGACAAAGACATTGGTGATGCTAAAGCTATCACAGTCAGATACACCATCGAAGGGCCAAATGCCGGTAACTATCTTGCTCCCTCTGTAGATGCAACCAGCTATACCGGCAATATTACAGGGTCCAAACTGACCATTTCCGACCCTATCCTTGAAAAGACCAAGGTGTATGATGGGACCATTGCTTGTCAGGTTGTTCCTGGCAGCATGGTCTCCGGCATTGTCGGCTCTGATGATGTGCAGGTAACAGCATCGGCTTCCTTTGATACGGAAGATTTTGGAACAAACAAGACGATAACAGTACAGTATGTCCTTACTGGCAATGATAAAGGAAAATATATCGCACCAGAAGCCTACATTTTACGCAGTGGAAAGATAGAGAAGAAGCAGCTGACAATGAGTGACCTTCCAGTACCTACTTTGAGCAAAGAATATGACGGCACAGGCAGTGTTGCATTTACGGCAGGAACTGTTAGCGGAGTCTATGGTACAGATGATGTAGAGATCAGGGAAGAAGGGTATTACCAGGAACCTGGCGTTGGTAGTGGAAAGGGCATTTCCTTTGCTTATAGTCTGACTGGTACAGATGCGAAGAACTATCTTGCACCTCCTATGCATACGATCAGGACCGGCAAGATCACCAAAAAGGCCCTGACTGTAGGATCTGGAACCACTGTGATAGAAACAGCGAAAACCTATGATGGGAACCAAAGTGCCAAGGTAACGAACCATGGCAACCTGGTAGGGGTAGTAAGTGGTGAGGATGTTAAGCTCGAGGCCAGGGCATCCTACAATGGCAAGAGCGTAGGCACAGGCAAGAGCATTTCAGTGACATATTTCCTCAATGGTTCTGATGCAGGAAACTATACCTTCCCTGCTGGGTATTCCATACAGGGCGGGTCGATAGGGGCAAAACCTCTTGGTGCAGGAGTTCCCAATTTTATTGCATCTACGAGCAAGATGTATGATGGAAACAATACGTTACCTGTCACTGCAGGGGCTCTCATCGGCGTCCTTGGCAATGATGATGTCAGTCTGTCTGCTGTAGCATCCTATGAATCTGCCAATGCAATGAGAAATAACAAGATAACAGTTGAATACACCCTTGCTGGTGGGGATAGCAATAACTACAGCAAGCCTGCTGACTATACCGTTCTCGCTGGTGAGATTACCCCCATCCAACTGACCATAAGCAAGCCTAGTCTTGCCAATACAAGCAAGAAGTACGATGGAAATACCAGTATTCCTGTCACCAAAGGAAGCCTAAATGGTGTCCTTACAGGTGATAGTGTGTCAGTGACTGCAACAGCAAGCTATGATGATAAGGACGTAGGGACCAACAAAAAGATTACTGTCTCCTATGCCTTGGATGTTCCCAATGCAAACTATCTTGGCCCTATCTCCTACACGACCAATACAGGGGTCATCACTGCCATACAGCTGAGCATGGGAAATCCTAGCCTTTCGACTCTCAACAAGACCTATGACGGCAAAGATAACGTTTCAGGTTCCCTTACCCTAGGGGCACTAGGTGGAATCCTTCCTGGTGAACAGGGTACGGTCACCGTACAAGCTATAGCAACGTATGCTGACAAGAACGTGGGTACAGGCAAGACCGTAACTGTCTCCTATACCTTGGATGAAGCCAGCGCGAATGCTAAGAACTATCTTGCCCCAGTTTCGTACTCATTCAATTCTGGTGTGATTACAGCTAAGAAGCTGACCATCGCTGATCCTACTTTCTCTACGGTAAAGACCTATGACGGATCAGATGTTTGTCAGGTATATCCAAGCTATGCTGTGACGGGAATTGCCGAGTCGGATAGGGTTCAGGTCCAGGCTACAGGTACCTTTGATTCAAAACGTGTAGGTACGGCAAAGACAATAACTGTTTCGTATTCTCTTGTAGGCGCTGATAAGGGTCAATATGAAGCTCCTGATAACTTTGTAACTTCTCAAGGCAAGATTGAGAAAAAACTTCTCCTTATAGAAAAACCTACAATACCAAATACTAGTAAGGAGTATGATGGTACGAACAGCATTGTATTCACTGCTGGAAATCTGATTGGGATATGTGGGACAGATAGTGTCGATGTCGATACAGACAGGACGCTAGGGTTCTATGACAACGAGAATATCAAGGATGATAAGCAAATATTCTTCATCTACGAATTGAAAGGTTCTGATGCCGCCAACTATGAGCGTCCTAGATTGGATCTCATTAAGACTGGTCAAATTACTCCAAAAGCTCTTTCAGTAACTGGCACTTTAGTAACATCCAGCAAGGAATATGATGGAGGGCTTGCAGCTGCAGTTACTTCAGCAGGAACACTTGATGGTTTTGTTGCGGGACTTGAGGATGTGACGCTAACAGCAACTGCATCCTATGCGGACAAGAAAGCAGGGAATCCCAAAGACATCACCGTGAGGTACGAACTCGGTGGAAAGGATAGCAGCAAATATAAAACTCCTGCCGACATGACGATCCATACTGGTATCATAACACCCAAACAGCTGACTATAGATATTCCTATTTTCCCAGTTGGAAAAGACAGGGTTTATAACGGTAAGACAACTCTCGAGGTCTCAGCAAGTGTATTGAATAGCATTGGTGAGGATGATGTCTCAGCTAATGCTACTGCGACGTATGCGAATGGGGATGCTGGTCAGGACAAAGCAATCACCGTGACGTATGAGCTGGTAGGTGCTGATAGAGGCAACTACATAAAACCTGATGCTACAACAGGTATTACAGGTACGATCACTCCAAAACCTCTCAGTATTTCAGCAAACACTCTGTATACTATGACATATAGTGGTAACCCTGGATTTTCTACAAGTGTGCCTACTGAAGGGATACTTGAAGCCGATACTCACCTGGTCTATGTATATGGCCATTACAGGTTGCTTGATGTTAATGTCGGCATTGATAATGTAGCCAGTTTGGACAGCATGGAGATACGGCAAAAGACCAGTCCGGATAAGAGAGGAAACTATTCAATTCTACCTGAAGCTGTGGGTAAGGTAACAGTTATTCCTAAACCACTTACGTTTGTTGTATCAGCTGATAATAAACCATATGATGGGAAAAAGGATGCAACTGGAAGTATATCTCTCATTGGGAAAGTTGGTTCGGATGATGTAGGTGCTACAGGTACCTTCGAATTTGTTAATGCCGAATTAGGGGATAGCAAGACAGTCAATGTCCGTGATATACACCTTGGAGGGGCCAAGAAAGGTAACTATTCGCTTGAAACGACAACTGCTACGACGCAGGCAAAGATTTACAAGGCTACCTATGATATGAGTGGGATTACCTTTACTGGGGCAACCAGCACCTATGACGGCAATATACATTCCTTGGCGATAACTGGAACTTTACCCTCTGGCGTAACAGTTTCTTACAGCAATAATAACAAGACTAATTCTGGGGAGTATCTCGTAACTGCCTCCTTCACAGGAGATGCAACAAACTATATTGCAATCCCTTCCAAGACAGCTACCTTGACAATCCAGAAAGCTGCTATGACAGGAACTCTGTCCATCAATGGTACGGCAAAGGAAGGTCAGGTTTTGACCTATAGTTCAAGTCTAGTTACAGGTAGTAATCCTTCATACCAGTGGAAGCGTGATGGTGTTGATATAAGCTTAGCTACAGGTACGAGCTATACCTTGGTGGCAGCAGATGTAGGAAAGAGGATTACCGTTACAGCAACTGCAAGGGGTGCAAACTATACAGGTTCGATAACCAGTCCCTCTACAGCAATCATCGTGAGCAATGCCCCCCCTGCACCAGCAGGTACTATTGAGGCGTATAACCCTACATCTCCTTCAGATCAGAATATCATCAACTTGACTGGGTTCGTGCCCAATGCCGCGGGCCTTGAGGCCGCTGTATCTCTCAATGGAACTGCCTATGATACCTACCAGGCATTGACGGTAGATGGAAGAGGAAGAGCAAGAATCTACCTGTCAGGAAATGCAATTGCCAATACTACGAAAGTAAAGGTAAGGGTAGCTGCTGCAGGTACCGTATCTGCTGGAATTGATAGGGAGTTTACTCTAGGTTCTAAAGCACTTAGTGTTGGAGATTACTATCAGGGTGGAATTATCGCCTATCTTGGAAGTTTCACCGCTATAGGTTCAGGTACAAAACAAGGCCTGATCGCAGCTGAAACTGATCAGACCGACCTGAATGTAGGAATCGATTGGTGTAATCAGCCGTTTGTTTTGGTTGGTGTGGATACAGGAACAAACGGGAATTTTGGAGCTGGATTAGCAAACACCAACAAGATAATTGAAGAGATTACCAAAGTAAGAGGTGCCAGTTATACCAAGTATGCAGCATTCCTAGCACGTTGTCATAACGGAGGTGCGTATAGTGACTGGTTCTTGCCTTCTCAGAACGAGATTAAAAAGTTGTACGATAACCAAGATATAATTGGTAATTTTGCGCAAGATCAAGTGTATTGGAGTTCTACAGAATCCCTCCAACATAACTATGAACCTCTATCTGCTGCACAAGTAAAACCCTTTAATACTACTGGGGAATGGGTGGAATATAAGGATAGGATGCATGGTGCAATACTATACCCGATTCAAGTACGTGCAGTGAGATATTTCTAAGCTTTTGCTTGGTAATAGAAGATTGGGGATAAGGTTCTGGCCAGTATGGCAAAATCCTTATCCCCTCTTTGTTTGAAGTTCTTCTTCCTCTGGTATTGTTATTTCTGTTACTGCTTAATGCTTCTTATCAGATACTCAGATCCACAATCTCTTCCCAGGGAGCCCCCTCTTTGCCAAAATGCCCATAGTTAACGGTCTTCTGGTAGATGGGGCGCAACAGCTTGAAGGTATTGATGATACCTGCTGGAGACAGGTCGAACCTGTGCCTGACAAGGTCTTCCAGCTTACTGTCATCCATAGTGGCGGTGCCGAAGCTGTCGACAAAGATGGAGATGGGATAGGGAACCCCGATGGCATAGGAGAACTGGACCTCACAGCGTTGGCAGAGCTTGTTGGCAACCAGGTTCTTTGCAACAAAGCGGGCCATGTAGGCAGCGGATCTATCAACTTTTGAAGGGTCCTTGCCACTGAAGGCACCCCCGCCATGGCGGCCCATGCCACCATAGGTATCCACAATGATCTTCCTTCCTGTAAGACCGGTGTCCCCTGCAGGACCCCCGATGACAAACCTTCCTGTTGGATTGATGTAGTACTTGGTATTTTCTGTAAGCATCCCGGTACCTTGGAGTACTGGCTTGATGACCTCTTCTGTAAGGAAAGCAGTGATCTCATCGCGTGAGGCACTCTCCTTGTGCTGATGGCTGATTACCACCGAATCGATGCTGATGGGCTTGCCATCCTTGTAGACAACAGAGACCTGGCTCTTTGCGTCCGGAAGCAAAAAAGGCGCTTGTCCGCTTTTTCTCAAGTAGCTTGCCCGTTCAAGCAGAGCATGGGAGAACATCACCGGAGCCGGCATAAAAGCCGGTGTCTCGTCACAGGCATAGCCGAACATCATCCCCTGGTCTCCTGCTCCCTGCTGGCCATACATGCTTGAAGAGGCTGTCACACCCATGGAGATGTCAGCAGACTGGGTTTTGGTGAGGTTGGTAACCTCAAGACTCTGGTAGTCAAAGCCACAACCTTTTTCTGTGTACCCGATTTCCTTGACTGTATCGCGCACAATTTTTTCGATATCAATCTCTGCATTGGTGGTGATCTCACCACCGACAATGACCCTGTCAGTTGTAGCAAAGACTTCACAGGCAACCCTGCTGTACTGGTCCTGGCTGAGGCATGCATCGAGCACTGCGTCTGAGATCTGGTCGCATACCTTGTCAGGATGCCCTTCGCTTACTGATTCTGAGGTGAAGATGTGTGTACCGTTTTCTAACATAAAACCCTTCCTTTAGAGACTGCGGAAGGGGGAACCTAATGCAACATAGTGTTGTGCTCCCCTTTTAGCAAGTATCTTTATTGACGTCTGCAAGCCGGGAGGCTGTCAAATCGACGTCATCGAACCCAATACTACCAATTTTTAGAAAAACAAACAAGAATGGGGTTGGCCTCTCGTTGGAGGTTGGAAAAGATTCTATTGTTTTGGAGGAGGTTGCTCTCTTGACGAAACAATAATTGTTATGTTATATAAATTGGTATGAACACTATACACTTATCAGACGACAAGGATTTGCAAATCTTCATGCACCCTGCACGCCAAAGGATCCTTACCCTGCTAGCCATACATGGCAGCATGACAGCAAAGCAGGTAGCTGACACACTTTCAATGACCAGCTCCAGTGCAAAACACCATATCCTGAAGCTTGTTGGACTCGGTTGTGTTGAAGTTGACCATACAGCCCTCATCAACGGGATCACAGCTACCTACTACAAGCGAACTGACGCAACTGTCAGCATAGGATCTGTTGAAGGGGGCCCAAGGGCAGCCTTGGCCCAGAATTTACTGAAGGAGGTACAGGATGGGTTCTTTGCACAAGATCGCCCCCTTGAGGATACAGAGGGTCATTTTATGGGTGATATGCTCACCGGTGTCCTGCACCTTAGGCCCGAAGAGGCCGATGAGCTTATCGGTATGGTACGATCATATATCGCTTCCCATGAAAAAAAGGGGGAGGATACCCAACCCTATGTCTATTCGTTGGTAGCTTACCATGCCTAGATCCTACTCCATGCGCAACTCCCTGATGGTGCTGTTTGTGGGGTACTTTTCTCTTGGAGTCTCCATCCCTGCAATGGCCCTGATCATCACAAGTAAAGGGTTCTCCTTGCAAGAGCTTGGTATAGCGTTGCTCTGCTTTTCTGTCAGCGTAATGGTGTTAGAGGTTCCAAGCGGTTTCTTCTGTGATGCAAAAGGAAGGAGGACAGGCTACCTGGTTGGTGTGCTCTTTACCTTGGCAGGGACTCTGTTTCTCTTCAGTAGGATGCTGGTCCTCCTGTTTGTAGGCTTTGCCTGCAATGGCATAGGAAAGGCCTTCTCCTCCGGAAGCCTCGATGCCCTGCTTATTGACACTCATATGCAGGACAACAGACCTCTTGAGGAGGTTATGATGGCACTGGAGATAACCACAAGCCTTGCCTTGGCATTGGGTTCATTTTTCGGAGGGTTCCTGCTTGCCCTTGGGCAAAAAGGGGTTTCTCTTACTGATTATCTGCTGATGGTGAGGGTCGCTTTGCTCAGTCTGTGTATGGTATTGGTCGTATTGCTGATTCCTAATGATTCTGTAGGAATAGGTGTGAAAAGAAATACCTTTCTTGTCCAGGTAAGACAATTCTTTGCTGCAGTTAAGGGCCATCGCTTTTTGCAGGTGTATGTTCTTTTCTCCCTGCTACAAGGAGGGATGTTGTTCTCCCTGGAAAGTTACTGGCAACCATTTTTGCAGCAGCTGTTGCACTCTGATTCCGACATCTGGATCCTGGGTTTCGTAGGGGGTTCTGTCTTTGCCGTAAGTATTCTCGGTTCCCTGTTGGGGAAGGTTCTGATGCGATTGGGAAAAAGTTCTGTCATCTTTCTCCTTGCAATACTCTGCGCCTTCTCTCTGGAAGCCTTGTTCCTGCTGGTGAAGACCCCATTACAGTTTGTTTTCGTATACTTTGGCATCTACCTTGTGCTGGGAGTGGTCTCAGTGGTCGGTGGGGTCCTGAATAACCAAAGCATGCCTTCTGAGGTGCGATCATCAGTGTTGAGCATCAACTCGTTTGCCCTCCAAGGAGGGGGGATGCTCTCCAACCTGTTGGCCATCGCAGTCCTTTCCTTCTTCCCTGTCCCAGTATTCTGGGCGGTCATAGCTGCTCTGGGGTGCACAGTCGTGCTCTCTTTTTCGAAGGTCTTGTTACAGGCTGCGCCAGGTACCCGTCTCCAGCAGAGCCCGTAGTCCGGCCGCCTGTTCCTTACTGAACTGGGCTCCTCTCTGGGTTATGATCTGGCCTGCCAGAATGGATGCGATAATCCCTGAATCAAGGATGGAAAACCCTTTGCACTGTCCATACAGAAATCCTGCGGCATAGACATCCCCGGCTCCGGTCGTATCGACAGGTACGACCGGACCCTTTACAGGAACACTGAAGATCTCTTGCTTGTGTGAGATGAAGGAGCCTTTCTTTCCGTTTTTGACAATTGCTATATCGCAGAGCTTGCCCATGGAACGACAACACTCGTAGGGGTCATAGTTGTCAAAGAGGATGCGTGCCTCCTCCCTGTTTGCAAATACGATATCACAATCCTCCTCAATTATCCTGAGGAAGGTATCGCGGTAGCGTCCGACGGCAAAGGGGTCTGCAACATCGAAGGATATGATTGTCTCGTTCTTCTTTGCTATCGACAGGGCTCTGGTTATGGCTTTTTGCTGGCTTTGGGTATCCCACATATAGCCGGTGAAATGGAAGAAATCAGCTTTTGATACACTCTCTTCATTGACATCATCAGCATCATAAAGACGGTTTGCCCCGAGGTAGGTATTCATACTGCGTTCGCTGTCAGGGGTTATGAGGATGACTGTGGAGCCGGTAGGCTCCTTGTCCGTAATGACCAGCTCGTTATGTACATTGAGACTTTTGAGGGTATGCTCATAGATGTGCCCATTCTCATCATTGCCCACCTTGCCTGCAAGGGTGGTCTCTATACCCAAAGCTGCCAGGGCGATGATGGTATTGGGACACGACCCTCCACATGAGTAGGTGGTGTCTCTGGTCTTGCTCAACAGAAGAAGCTCTTCCATCCTCTCCTTGTGGATCAGGGCCATGGTACCCTTATGGATGCCCAAGGTAAGGAGATCACGTTCTTCGACGCTGACTATTATGTCTATGAGTGGATTCCCTATTCCCAGAACCTTTTTTTCTAGCTGTTTCATCTCCGTACATTCTATCACTGATAGCTCGCTCAGTTCAACAACGACTTGCTAAATAGAAGCTGTGACAGTACCATGTTTCTGGAGGGACGCATGGCTTCATATAGGATAGAAGGGGGCTTCCCCGCCTCAGGCGAAGTAACTATCAGTGGCAACAAGAATGCTGCCCTGCCCTGTCTTGCTGCGACGCTTCTAACAGATGATCCTGTACGCCTGTGCAATGTGCCGGATATTGAAGATGTCCGCGTCATGTGCAAGCTCCTGGAGAACCTGGGGTCTTCAGTGACCAAGATCGATACCCGGACTTTGGAGATTCGAAGCGGCAACCGCACCGGCCTGCTCGGCAAAGCTCTTGTCGAGGCTGTGCGAGGATCCATCCTGCTTCTTGGGCCACTTCTTGCCATACATGGGCAGGTGAGCCTCGATCCTCCAGGAGGGGACGTCATCGGTCTCAGACGTCTGGATACTCACTTTCTCGGACTCTCCTCCCTTGGAGCCACCTGTATGCTGGAAAATGATGGAAAGCTGCATCTGAAGGCGAACCATCTCCGTCTCCAGGGAGGGAACATATTCTTGGATGAAGCTTCTGTCACGGCAACAGAAAACGTCATCATGGCTGCCTCCCTCGCCGAAGGGGCGAGCATCATCAGCAACGCAGCTTGCGAACCCCATGTCCAGGATCTGTGCAGTATGCTTGTGAGCATGGGCTGCCCTATCGAGGGGATAGGGTCGAACAGGCTCTATATCCGAGGACAGAAGAGACTGCATGGCTGTGAGTTCACCCTGGGTAGTGATTACATGGAGGCTGGCTCCTTTATCGGTCTTGCCGGTGCAACAGGGGGACAGCTTTTGATCAAGGGCGTGGAGACAGAACACCTGAGGATGATTCGCCTGGGATTTTCCCGCATAGGGGTGGAGTTTGTCCAGGACAGCCCATCCTCCATATTGGTTCCCCGCAATCAAACAAGAAAGCTCTATAAGGAGGTAGGCGGTCACACCGGCAAAATCGATGACGCTCCGTGGCCAGGGTTTCCTGCCGACCTGTTGAGCATCATCACCGTCTGCGCTACCCAGATGGAGGGCTCTATCCTAGTACATGAGAAGATGTACGAGTCGCGCATGTACTTTGTGGACTGGCTGATCCGCATGGGAGCGGACATTATCCTTTGCGATCCCCATAGGGCTGTAGTCAACGGGCCTTCGCAACTCTACGGATCGGTGGTGACAAGCCCTGATGTACGGGCGGGAATGGCCTTGGTCATTGCCGCAACCTGTGCTGAAGGGGTCTCCACCATAGAGAACATCTACCAAGTGGAGCGGGGATATGAGCGCCTTTCGGAGAAACTTTTTGCCCTTGGCCTTGCAATTGAAAGGATCGAGTAACTCCATATTTCCCCTGGAATTCTAGGCCTATCCACAAGCTAGTCCCGAAGTTGTCCACAGGTTATCCACAAGCAATAAAATACTAGGAAAGGGATAAGGAATGGTGCATATGCACACTCCCTTTTCTATGCATTTTCCGGTAATACCTACTTAATAGGTCAACTAACTCCTTTGCAACAAGTTGCTTACAACTTAATTGAATGATTATACCCCAATTCTTATATAAGAAAAGTACTGTTTTTATTAGCCTGATTATCCTAGTTTGTTGCCAACATTTAGCAAGTTATCAACAGGTTATCCACAGGCTGTTCTTTTTGTTGGAAGCTATGATAACTCTCGTTGTAGCGTGAGTTACCAAGCTCCTATTGCGTGCAATCCTTTTGTGAGGGGAAAACCTGGGCCACCGTATCTTTTCTGAGGAGCCTCATCTTCGTGCTCCATAGGATAAGAGCCTTGTGTGGCGGAGGAAGGGAGTGCAACAAAGGGGGGAAAAGAGGGCATGCTAGTCCAACAGTATGACTTTTTTCAAAAAAGTACAGTATGACTTTTTTCAAAAAAGTTGTTGACACCAAAAGGAGGGCATAGTATAAAGGGGTATGAGTTAGTTATGGCTAACACGGAGGAAGTCTATGCCATTATCCATGGTCCAGGTCGGAGAGAAGAAAACTATTGTTTCCCTACATGGCGAAGATTCCATGAAGCAGCATTTGCTCGACTTGGGTTTTGTCTTTGGACAACAGGTGGAAATCCTTGGAAAGAACTCCAATGGCCTTATCCTTTCGGTCAAAGGTGTCCGTCTCGCCCTGAACCAGGGGCTTGCCCACAGAATCAACGTAGCATAATACACATATACTAATAATTTTCACTATATGAGGAGTTTATGATGACACTAGGCGAGTTACGTCCTGGCGAAAAGGCCAAGGTTGTTTCCATTGGCACCACTGGGGCTATGAGGCAGAGGATATTGGATATGGGTGTAACACCCAATGTGCAGGTGCAGCTCATCAAGATTGCACCATTGGGCGATCCTGTGGAGATTACCGTTCGTGGGTATCAGTTGAGCCTTCGTAAGCGTGAAGCAGCCTTGATACAGGTGGAGAAGTAATTTTTTTAGGCAAACAGTTAGTATTGCCTAACACATAGGAGATCCAGATGCACTATACCATAGCATTGGCCGGAAACCCCAACTCCGGCAAAACAACCGTGTTCAATACCCTCACCGGTTCCCGCCAGCATGTGGGAAACTGGCCTGGGGTGACCGTCGACAAGAAGGAGGGGGTCTACCGCAAGAACAAGGATATGAAGATCCTCGACCTGCCCGGGACCTACTCCCTCTCCCCCTATAGCGCAGAGGAGGTCATTGCCAGGGATTTCATCGTGAATGAACGCCCTGATTGTGTCATCGACATCCTCGATGGTACATCCCTTGAGCGTAACCTCTATCTTGCCTTGCAGATCATGGAGACAGGTATTCCTACGGTTCTGGGGATCAACATGATGGATGAGGTCGCCCTACGAAAGGATGTCATTGACTTCAAGCGCCTTGAAGCTGAGTTTGGTGTTGCCGTGGTTCCCCTTGAAGCCCGTTCGGGTAAAGGCATCGATGCCCTGATGGATGCGGTAACCCGTACCATTGAGGAGAAGCGAGTTCCCAAACGGTTGCCGGTCTATGAGCTGAGCAAGAAAGTTGACGAAGATACGCTTGCTGACAAGCGCTACTCCTTCATCACGGAACTCGTGGAGGCAAGTGTAAGACGTGGGGTAAGGGAAGGAGGACAGGAGGAGAGTCGAACTGATAAGATCGACAAAGTGCTGACGCACAAACTCTGGGCCCTTCCGGCCTTCGCCTTGATCATGTACCTGATGTTTGCTGCGACATTCAGTGAGAATTTCCTGTTCATTGACAGACTGCCCAGTCCAGGCATTGCTCTTGCCTCCTTGGTTGAATCCTTGTGGGGGTCCCTTACTGATGGAGTCTCTTCAGCACTATTGGGTGCAGGGGCTGCCACATGGGCCTACAGCCTGGTGATATTTGGCATTATGGAAGGCATTGGTGCTGTCCTAGGCTTCCTTCCCCTTATCCTGGTGCTCTACATCCTGATGAGCTTTTTGGAAGATAGTGGGTATATGGCTCGCGTAGCCTTTGTCATGGACCGCCTCTTTCGTAAGTTCGGCCTGTCCGGTCGCTCCTTCATACCGCTGCTCATGGGATTCGGATGTTCTGTTCCTGCCATTATGGCAACACGGACGCTGGATAGCGAAAAAGACCGTAAGATTACCACCCTGCTCTGTGGCTTTATGCCCTGTGGTGCAAAATTGCCCATCTTCATCATGTTTGTCTCGACCTTTTTCAGTGATGGCAACAAGACGCTGGTACTGTTCTTCACCTACATGCTGAGCCTTGCAGTCTCTGTTGTTGTCTCCCTGGTAATAAACAGGGTTGCCTACAAGGGCGAGACATCGAACTTTTTGATGGAACTTCCCCAGTATAGGATGCCTACCCTCAAGAGTGTAGGAATCCATGGGTATGAGAAGGTGAAGGGGTTCGTCCAGAAGGCCGGAACCATCATCCTTGCGGCGACCATCCTCATCTGGGCCCTATCAAACTTCAACCTCGCCTCTTTCAATGGACAGAACCAAAAGGAGTATGGAACTGCCTTGGCTCCTATCGAAGCATCATTTCTGGCCTCTGCAGGAAAGGCCATAGCCCCCATCTTCAAGCCCACAGGCTTTGGTGAGTGGAGGCCAACCGTTGGCATAGCCACAGGCTGGATCGCAAAGGAGATGGTCGTAGTCACCCTTGCACAGCTCTACTCTGATGATATCAGCGACGAGTACCTCTCTGAGTATTTTGGTGATGCTTCTGAAGATGAATTGCTTGCATTTGGTTTTGAGGATGGCCAGTACGACAGTGAGGTGGCTTCAGATATCTACACTGATGAGGTCTTGATGACAGGCAGTGATGCACAAGCCCTGCCAACCCTCAAGGATGACATCAAGACTAGGCAGGCTGCTTTGGCCTACATGGCCTTCAACCTGCTCTGCATGCCTTGCTTTGCAGCCGTCGGGGCTATGAAGCGGGAACTGAAAAGTTGGAGGGCTACCCTTGGACAGGTTGGCATCCAGATGCTTACCGCGTATATTGTGGCACTCTTCATCAATGTTGTGGGCAGTATGCTCTTCTAGGAGGGATAGGGGGCAGACTCCTAGGGAAGCTCAAAGGCTTAGAAAGCATGTCGCCCTTCCTGCCCCTAATTATAACTTATCCAAACATCTAGCTAATTTTAGCTTTATTAATACGTAGGAGGTAGTATGATTAATTATCTGATAGCACTAGCGGTTATCGTGTTCTTGGGCTCTTTCACTGTGAAGAAGGTCCGCTTGGCAAGGTCGAGACGTCAGAGCAGGGAGGAATTCTCCTGTACGGGAGGGTGCTCGGGTTGTAGCGGTTGCTAGCAACAGTAGTATGATCGGTTCTGAAGAGAGAGGTTTTTGTTTTCGTCCTCTCTCTTCTTTCGTATTGGCTTTCCCTTGCACTACCCCTTCCTGGCGCTGCTACTCTGTACCTTTTTCGTCTTCTCTGTCCTTCCCTCATGCAATATCTTCAGGAAGGATGTGCAGCAACTCTTCCTCCTCTGATCGGATACAGCTTCTTTTCAGTGTGGAGAAGAGCTGTCTCACATTGCCAGGCCAGGGACAAAGCCTGAGAAGGGTTATATCCTGTTCGGATATCTGCTTTCCAGGAAAATGCTCATTGATGAAGTGCTGGCAGAGCAGAGGGATGTCCTCCAAGTGATCGCGAAGCGGAGGCAGACAGATCGTGGCATCGGTGATCCTGTAGTAGAAATCTTTCCTGACTCGTTTGTCTTCGATGAGTTTCCTCAGGTTTTGGTTGGAAGCTGTTATCAGTCTGAACTTTGAGACCTTTACCTTGGTGTCCCCGAGCTGTCTGTAGCGTCCGTTCTCCAAAAGTCTGAGCATGTTTGCCTGGGAGTCCAAGGAGAGGTTCTCCACCTCATCCAGAAATAGTGTCGATTGGTTAGCATCATGGACAAGGCCAGGCAGGTCGCTCTTACCGTCGGTAAAGGCCCCTTTCGTATGGCCATAGAACATGGAGTCTCCAAGCGGTCCATGCAACAGGGAACAGTTTACGCTGATCATATTTCTATAGGGGTTCTTGATCTTGTGTATGATGCCTGCTGCTATCTCTTTGCCAGTTCCGGTCTCTCCATATAGATGGATCGAGCACTCACCCTTGGCATAGAGAGCAAGGGAAGAACGGACTTTCTGCATTGTTTTGCTATTACCTATGAGGCTTTCAGTAGTGTAGAGAGAGTGGTCAAGTATAGTTTGCTTGTCATTGAAACGTAAAATGAACTGGGAATAGTCAAGTGTTTCCTTGTGGATGAATTCGACAGGAAAAGGAAGTTTCTGCAGTGTAAAGGGGATATGCCCACGGTCAAGGAATAGGATTACCTGTATCTTCCTTTCTGTATGTTGCAGTTCTTCTAAGAGCTGTTGCTGGGAACCGGTTCCCAGCTTTTCATCTGCAAGGACCCATATGTCCTCTTGTGTGTCTGCTTGCACTACAGATGTGACCAATTTTTGAATCATGCTGAACTCGTGCAAAAACTCATGGGAAAAATGCTTCTTGAAGCGTTCTTTGAAACGCCAATCTGACGAGACGACAAAAAGAGACATCGGCAAACTCCTCCTGAAGGGTAGCTGAGAGAGGGGAAACTGTATTTCTGCTCTGATAGTATAGGAACCCTTTTTGCCGTTCGCTACTCTAAGTAGAAGAGGTTTACCGGTTTAGTTTTGACCTTCCATACGCAGTGCCTGGATTGTTGAAAGAGCGTAGATAGCTGCAGTCTCAGAACGCAGGATATTTCCCTTCAGCATGACAGGGATACAACCCGAGGCTTCCAGGAATGCACACTCCTCATCAGAGAGGCCTCCTTCAGATCCTATGAGCATCGCAATTGGAGTGTCTGTGGGAATTTTGCTGAGTATTTGCGGGAGTGTTTGGTGGTCCTCTCCTCTCTCTTTTTGATGGAAGAAGAGGAAGAGCCCTTTGTTGTCCCACTGTTTGGGGATGTCAGAAAGGGTGAGGACTTTTTCCGAAAGATGGGTAGGGATGGGCGATCCGCTTTGCTGGATCGCTTCCTTGATCTGGCTTTCCAGCCGGTCTAAGGCGTTGTCTTTTTTCTGGGAGTAGTCCTTCACGCAAAATTCACTCTGCACCAAGGTTATCTCTTCCACCCCAATCTCCGTCGCCTGGCGGACTATCGTCTCATTCTTCTTGCCTTTACAGAGACACTGGTAGAGAAAGAGCCTGGGATAGCTGCCTTTGTAGGAGGGAAGGGCATCGGTGGCGACATCCACCTCGTCCTCTCCATAGGGAGAGACCGAGAGGATACAGCTGCCCTTTCCTATATGTTCAAGGGTAAGTAGCCAGGCTTTGCCTGCCCTGTCCCGTCCGAGCAGGCGTTCACCGACCTTGAGGCGCAGTACCTTGGTGAGGTACTGGCTCTCCTTGCCGGTGAGGACGAGCTTATCCTGCTCCCCGGTGAAGGAGCTGTCCAAAAGGTACTGCCTCATTTGCCCTGACGGATGAATTCGACTGCACGCTTGAGCTGCTTGTCAAATACAAGGTCGCCTACAGGCCGTTCGTCATAGGGAATCCTGCCGAGATATTCGTTTCTCATGAGGATATTCAGGATATCACGGTTTATCCCACGATCTGAATACTGCTCGGAAAAGAGGAGTATGTTCTCTGTTGTCGGTTCTGGATGCTCTTCTGCAAAGGTTGCAAGTGCTTTCTCGGTCATCAGTTGTTCGTAGGCCGGGATCTCCTCATCCTGGAGCTTGATGTCCTCCACCATGATGTCCGGCTCTATTCCTTTCTTGTGGATGTTCTCTCCTGTGGGAGTGTAGTAATGGGCAGTGGTTACCTGTGCATACCCCTCTCCAAACTTGAATACATCCTGTACAACTCCCTTTCCAAAGGTTTTTGTCCCGATGAGGGTTGCCCTGCCGTTGTCTTTCATCGCTGCTGCAAGAATTTCCGAAGAGGATGCAGATCCTCCGTTGGTAAGCAGTACGATGGGAAGATCCTTGGGAACCAGGGTGGATCCGGTTGAGATGTAGCGCTGGTCTCGGTTGGTACCCTTCTTCCCTTGGATGGTGACAAGGGTCTTGTTGGCTGGGAGGAAGATGTTTGCAACCTGCATTGCACCATCCACTGCCCCACCAGAATTGTTGCGCTCATCGATGATAATACCCTTGATACCCTGTTTTACCAGCTTCTTCACGCTCTCGAGCATCTGCTCTCCTGTCTGGGGAGTAAACTCTGAGAGGACTATATAGCCGATGTCCCCGTCAATGACGTTGCCTTCGACTGTCGGGGTGCTTATCCTCTCTCTGATCAGGCTCAGGTCAAAGGAGGTGCCGCTCCTGAATACGGTGATGGTGACCTCGGTTTTCGGTTCTCCCCTGAGAAGCATGCTCGCTTCGTAGCTGGAAAGGTCATCGACCTTCTCCCCGTTGATATGACTTATCAGGTCTCCGGCCATAAGGCCTGCACGTTGGGCAGGAGATCCTGGGAAGGGAGATATGATGGTAACCATATAGGAGGAAGGGTCAGAGGGATCCTTGCGCTCTGGAGATGGTTTGTTCAGGTAGGTGCCGATACCTCCATATACCCCTGTGGTCCCTTCCATATAGTCATTTGCTTCTGATGGGGGAACATAGAAGGAGTAGGGATCCTCCAGTGAGGCTACCAGGGCGGAGGCCAGGTCGTTGAAGACCTTCTCCTTGTCGACCTCCTCAATGTAGATGCTGTCGACATACCTGTACAGCCTGCCCAAGGCTTCCATGTCGGTTGCTATCTTGTCCCCTTGTTTGGGCATGCTCAGTGAACTGTTCGCAGGGGTGGTGAGAATTTCCTCTAAGGACCCTGAGGAGAAAAGAGGAATAACGATAAGCAATAGTATCAGTGAAAGGCTAAGCCTTGCTAAGTTTTTTCTTTTCATAAGGTAAATATACAGAAGAATGATAAATTTGGCTACTCTTTGCTGTATTGACCTCCACACTATTGCACATTACACTTGGCGCATGACTCAATTCCTCCTTTTCCCCGCCTGGATTTCTCCTGAAATCATTCCCGGCTTACCTTTACGCTGGTATGGTCTGATGTATGTGATAGCCTTTGCCATTGGCTATGCGCTGATACGTGTCCAGGCAAGAAACGATGAGGTCTCTCTCGATGCTGACCAGAGTCTGAACCTGGTGCTTGCCTGTATTATCGGCCTTGTGGTCGGGGCCCGCCTCTTCTCCGTGCTGTTTTATGACGGATCCTTCTACTACTGGACACATCCCTGGATGATATTCTGGCCTTTTAGGGGTTCACAGTTTGTCGGGCTTCCCGGTATGAGCTACCACGGAGGTCTGGTCGGTGCAATCGTAGGGGCTTATGTTTTCAGCAGAAAGAACAAGATGCATTTTTTTGAGCTAGCAGACACGGTTGTGTATGCAGTTCCCCTTGGCTATACCTTCGGCAGACTGGGCAACTTCATCAATGGCGAGCTGTTCGGCAGGGTCTCCACCAAGAGTTGGGCAATGGTCTTTCCTGACGCCCCCCTCTTCTCTACAAACTATGAGTGGGTGCGATCTCTTGCTGACAAGCTTGACATCCCCTATGTCGCCGGCTCTTTGGTGAACCTTCCCAGACACCCTTCCCAGCTCTATGAAGCGTTGTTTGAAGGGGTCTTTCTCTTTTTGGTCATGTGGTTTGTCATACGTCCCAGACGAGATAAACAGCCGTATGGGTTTGCCCTCGCTTTCTACCTTATGCTTTATGGGCTCGTCAGGTTTATCATCGAGTATTTTAGAGCTCCGGATGCAAACCTGGGGTATATCCTCGCTTGGGGTAAAGAGAGCGACAACATTGCCTTGTTCCAATCCTTTTTTAATATCTCGATGGGACAGCTGTTCTGTCTTGCCATGATAGCTGCCGGACTAACCCTCTTTCTGGTGGTGCGAAAAACTGACAAGAGGGCTTAGGAGAACGTACATGTCATCAGTGGAGCAACGAATAGCTGCCTTACGGGCCATCATGGAGCGTGAAGGCTTGGATGGTTGGTATTTCAATGGGACCGATCCCCACCAGAGCGAATATGTCTCACAGCGTTGGCGAAGCAGGGCTTGGATCTCGGCTTTTACCGGAAGCGCCGGTTCTGTCCTGGTTACCAAGGATGAGGTGTTGCTGTGGGTGGATTCCCGCTACTTTATCCAAGGTGCCCAACAGATCGAGGGGAAGCCCATCCGTCTGATGAAGCTCGATACCGAAGGGTTCAAGAATCCTCTTCCCTGGATGGCGAGCGAGCTCTCTGAAAAGAGCAGGGTCGGCATCGACGGCTCGACCCTCACTGTCAGCGGCAAGACTGACATGGAAGAGGCCTTCAAACAGAGAGATATAGCACTGGTTGTCTGTCCTGATTATCTTGATGAGATCTGGCTCGATCGTCCTGCAATCCCTGCAACGACAGTAGTTGACCTTCCCAATGAAATAGCGGGCTTCTCTCGCATCCAGAAGCTTACCATGACCCGTCTTGCCATGGTACAGAAAGGGTGTACCTATACGCTGGTATCCTCTCTGGATGATATTGCCTGGATAACGAATCTTCGCTCTTCCGATGTCTCTGTACACTCTCCGGTGTTTCTCTCATTCCTGCTTATCGGAGTAGAGAAAGCCTGGCTTTTCACTGATCCTGCAAGGTTCAGTGAGGAGATACGGAAGGCAATGGCTGAAGAGTTTGAGATTCTCCCATATGAGGATGCAAAAGCAACCGTAGAGAGCATCCTTACTGAGGATGACACCCTCTATTATGACCCCAAGAAGCTCAATCTGAACCTCTATGAAGCTACCTTGCAAGCGAAGCATGTGGAGGGCAGGGATTTCACCACTGATCTGAAGGCCTGTAAGAACGATACGGAACTCGAGGGTATGCGTCGTAGCCATCTTCTTGATGGTGTTGCCCTGGTAAACTTTCTTGCCCGTCTCGATACCGAGAAGGGCGGTTATGATGAGATCGAGGTTTCCACCCTACTGCGCAAGCAGAGGGAGCGGAACAAGGCTTGCATAGGCGAGTCGTTCGCCCCCATATCCGGCTGGGCCGAACATGGGGCGATGTGCCACTACAGTGCTACAGAGGAGAGTTCTTCTCGCATTGAGGGTGACGGTCTGCTTGTCCTCGATACCGGGGGGATGTACGAGTTCGGCCTCACGGACGTAACCCGTACCATCCTGTTCGGCAAGGCCACCGAAGAGCAGAAGAGGGATTATACCCTGATCCTCAAGGGTAATCTCGCCCTCGCATCCATTCGCTTCCCTGAGGGAACCTGTGGCTACCAGCTCGATATCCTTGCAAGACAGTACCTCTGGCAACACGGGATGACCTTCTTCCATGGCACCGGCCATGGCCTGGGCTTCCGACTCAATGTACATGAAGGCCCTGCTGTCATAAATACCCGCGCCATAGATGTTCCCTTGAAGCGGGGTATGATCATAAGTGACGAGCCGGGTCTCTATAAGGAAGGTCGCTATGGCATCCGTATCGAGAATATCGTTGCGGTGCGTGAGGACATCAAGACGGAATTCGGACAGTTTTTTAGTTTTGAGGTATTGACCATCTGTCCTTTTGAACGCAAGTTGATAGATAAGGCCTTGCTCACGGAAGCTGAGCTCTCCATGGTGGACAACTACCATCGTTGGGTCTATGAAGAACTGAAGGATCTTGTTGATGAAGAGGCCAAGGCCTATCTGAAGCAGGCTACCCTCCCTCTCTGAACAGTATAAGGAGTTACCATAATGGTAGAAGCATTGAAGAAGAATTCAAAGATTAGACGAAAAGGGCCTGTTGTCCTGGTGATTATGGACGGTGTCGGGTTCGGCAAATACTCAGAGGGTGACGGTGTTGCTGCGGCAATGACCAGAACGCTCGACAAGCTCTACAAGGATAATCCTTGGACCAAGCTGCAGGCACACGGCGTTGCTGTCGGACTTCCCTCCGATGATGATATGGGAAACAGTGAGGTCGGGCACAATGCGATGGGTTGCGGACGGGTCTTCGCCCAAGGGGCGAAGCTGGTCATCAACTCCATCGAGAGCAAGGCGATGTTTGAAGGCGCCACATGGAAGAAGCTTATCGCCAATACCAAGGAGAAGAAGAGCACCCTGCATTTCATCGGCCTGCTCAGTGACGGCAACGTCCACTCCAACGTCAAGAACCTGCGTGACATGATCCTCCAGGCAAAGGAGGAAGGGGTCTCCACCATCCGCATTCACGCCCTTCTCGACGGTCGTGATGTAGGCGAACTCAGTGCACTTGAGTACTTCGATCCGTTTGAAGAGTTCCTCGCCTCCCTCAATGGTGTCGGCTTTGATGCAAGGATAGCCAGTGGTGGCGGACGTATGCAGATCACCATGGACCGTTACAATGCAAACTGGGATATGGTCAAGAAGGGATGGGAGACCCATGTCCTTGGTGAAGGACGCAAGTTTGAATCAGCACATGAGGCTATCGAGACACTGCGTGTTGAGAGCAAGGCCATCGATCAGGACCTTCCTCCTTTTGTCATCGCTCAGGAGGGCAAGCCTGTGGGGACCATTGAGGATGGGGACAGTGTCATCCTCTTCAACTTCCGCGGAGACCGTGCCCTTGAGATAACCAAGGCCTTTGAGGCCGAGAGCCTTGATGAGTTCGACCGCAAGCGTGTTCCCAAGGTTGAGTATGCCGGTATGATGGAATATGACGGGGATCTGAAGGTTCCTGCCCAATACCTGGTGCAGCCTCCTGCCATCGACAAGACCATGGCCGAGTACCTGTGCGCTTCCAAGGTTAGGCAGTTCTCCATCAGCGAGACCCAGAAGTTTGGCCACGTGACCTACTTCTTCAATGGAAACAAGACCGGCAAGTTCGATCCCAAGCTTGAGGAGTATGTGGAGATTACCTCTGATATCGTACCCTTTGAGCAGAGGCCTTGGATGAAGTGTGCCGAGATAGCAGACCGTGTCATCAAGGAGATAGATTCCAATAACTGGGATTTCATTAAGCTGAACTTCCCCAATGGCGATATGGTCGGTCATACCGGAAACTTCCAGGCTGTTGTCTGTTCCATGGAAGGCATGGACTTGCAGATTGAGAGGATCCACAAGGCAGTTATGGCCGCTGGTGGCATCATGGTCATCACAGCAGATCACGGCAATGCTGACGATATGTTCGAACATGCCAAGGATGGGAGTGTGAAGTTCAAGGAAAATGGGGATCCCCAGGCAAAGACAGCCCACTCCCTCAATCCTGTGCCCTGCATCATCTGTGACAGCTCCTATGACGGGGAGTACTCCAAGACCCTGAATACGGGTCTGGGTATCAGCAGCATCGCCGCCACGTGTATCAACCTTCTGGGATTTGAGACTCCAGAGGGGTATGATAGGAGTGTGATAACTCTGGCCTGATCATAATGTTAGAATACGGCAGTACACATAGTAATGCTACGTATGATATATAAGAAAATACAAAGAGATATTGGTGGAACAACAGGGATCAGAAGATCTCTGTTGTTCTGTTATTGGCTTCTTTGTTCCAGGTCCAAGGCGATACACTCACTTTTGGTTATGGTAATTGTTGTCAGGCTGAAACAATCTTCCAACTAAAAGAAATTCCGTCCAAGTGTTTTAAAATACATCATAAGAGAGTTATGAATCTTGTTTGACTCTATGCAATATGTAATACTCTGAATTTATGAACGCAACTCCGAAAAATACTGAAAAACCTCCCAGAAAAAAACGTACAACCACTCCTAAAGTATCCTCTTTAGGCAAAACCGGTACCGATACCCCTATGCAATTCAACTTTAGGCTTTCCAGGGAATCGGATGGTTGGGGACTCTCTCTTCATGATTCCAAGGGAAAGCCTTGTCAGCCTGACTATCACCAATACACCTCATCAGTACGCGACGCCCTGAGAGAATTCAACCTGCTTATCCAAAAGGAACAGAAGTATCTTCGCTGGGATATTCCCGATCAGCAGAGAGATGGGCGGACTGTCCACGATCCTTCAAGCAGGCTCATGGAGCTTGCGTTGCGTTCCCATCTGCTTCTCGATGAGTCTGGCAACCTCCTGCACCCCCAGAACCAAGAGTCCAAAACCATGCTCTTAATCGAAAGGATCTCTGATAATGAAGTATCTGTGGAACCGATCATCCTCTCCTATGATCAGATTCTTGCCGATAAGGAGATTCTGGGCACTAGCAAGCCCTATCCCATCTCATCTGAGCTCGTGGTCGTAGGGAAGAACGTCTTCCATGTCTCTGATCTCGGCTCCTACTGGATGGAGTGGTTTGTGCTTACCACCAAGGTGCTCATGCAGGACCTGCACACCTACCTTGCCCTTGCCCTCTCCAAATTTCCAACCATCTCCCTCTCTTTCGAGGGGTATACCGTACATACCGTTGCTCCCAGAACTGCCTCCTCAAGCCTTCTTTTTAAAGAGATAGATGCCTATGGGTTTTTGCACATCCTTCCGCTTATTCATCTTGATCAGTATCCTCCCGGGTTTTTTGAGGACCAGGACATTACCAAGGTTGTCGAAATTGACCAGGACGAAAAGACCTTGGCGGTCGGAGAGGTCGTCTATCCGAGGGCTCCGGACAGTGAGTTCAGGGATTTGCTCTCATTGATGGGAAAAGAGGCCAAGCATGCGGTTTTTGAAGAAGAGCGGTACTTTATCCTTGAACCCGACTTCGCCCAACGGTTCCTTTCTCTCCACATGCAGCAACTGCTTTCGCGGTTCGTCCTCTTCCAGTCCTCGGTCCTCAGCAAGTATAAGGTCAAGTTTGCCAGACCTAAAATGAGGCTTTCCCTCGGTGATGGCATCGATTACTTTGAAGGGACGGCCGATATCGATATGGAAGGGCAGACATTCTCCTTTACTCGTTTTCTCGCTGAATATCGGCAAAACGGATATATCGTCCTCAATGACGGATCAAAAGCGTATCCCGATATGCGAAGCATAAACCGGTTTGAACGTTTGGTTCATCAGAAATCGAAGCTTGATGAGACAGTTCGCGTCTCGTTCTTTGACATTCCTGCTCTCCAGAAGGATGCTGTTCTTTCGTTGGAAGGAAATGGCGGGCAAAGGGCGGAAAAATTCTACAAAGGCTTCAACAACATAGGGAGAAAACGTGATACCTATGCGATTGACAATGGAGAGCTTCGCCCCTATCAGGTGTATGGCGTGCAATGGATGGAGTACTTGCGCGACCACCACATGGGAGGCTGCCTTGCCGATGAGATGGGTCTGGGAAAGACCGTGGAGGTCATATCCCTGTTGCGGCGTACCTATGCAAGCGGATGTAAGGAACCCACCCTCATCCTTGTCCCCCGTACCCTGATCTATAACTGGAAAAGCGAATTGGAACGGTTTGCTCCCGAGTTGCACTGTGAGCTGTATTATGGGGTTGCGAGGGAACTCTCCATGATCGAAGACAGCACGGCCCAAATAGTGATCAGCAGCTATGCTACGATACGCAACGATATCAAGGCCCTCTCCAAGAAATCCTTCAACTATGTAATCCTTGACGAGTCGCAGAACATCAAGAACCTGGAGACCCAGACCACCAATGCTGTTCTTGCTTTGAAGGCACGCTATCGCCTGGCCCTCAGTGGTACACCGGTGGAAAACAACTTGGGGGACCTGTACAGTCTCTTCCGTTTCCTCAACCCCTCCTTTTTTGGTAGCCAGGGCGAATTCCTCCGCGATTATCTGCGTCCTATCCAGGACAAGCAGGACAAGGATGTGCTCAAGGATCTGAAGACCCGTGTCTATCCCTTTATGCTCAGGCGAGTCAAGAAGAATGTCCTCAAGGATCTGCCTTCCAAGACCGAACAGGTATCCTACGTCGAGTTGGACGAGAAGCATATGGCCATCTACAACCGCAGGCGCGAAGAGCTCAAGGCAAAGGTAACGGCGGCGGTAGGTCTCGGTGGGGTGGGAAAGAATACCTTCATGATCTTGCAAGCCCTTACAGAATTGAGGCGGCTTGCTTCCGTACCTGAGGCCGATGGTGAGTTCAACGGGATATCTGCAAAGCGGAAATATCTTAAGGAGGTGGTCTCCTCGATCACCTCCGATGGCCACAAGTGCCTCATCTTCACCAATTTTCTTGCCACTGTAGAGCTTATTGGAGAGGATCTTGAGGAAATGGGTATCGGACACCTGGTCATGACAGGCGCGACGGGGGACAGGCAGAGTCTGGTCCAGCGGTTCCAGAATGATCCTTCCATAGGAGCTTTCGTCATGACGCTGAAAACGGGGGGCGTCGGGCTTAACCTGACAGCAGCAGACTATGTCTTCATCCTGGATCCCTGGTGGAACCGCGCTGCAGAGAATCAGGCTATCGACAGGACACACAGGATCGGGCAGGAAAATCCTGTATTCTGTTATCGTCTCATAGCAAAAGAGACGATAGAGGAGAAGATATTGGAGCTACAGCAGAGGAAAGCAAACCTTGTCGCTTCCTTGCTCACTTCCGATGCGAATGCGGTTAAGTCATTGTCCGAAAAAGACATTGAAATGTTGTTGGGGTAGCACATGGCAAAAAGTAAAAAAACAGAGAACAAAACCACTGGTTCCTCAACAAATAAGACAAAGAAGGCCTTGTCCCAAAAGGCTAAATCCATGGCTTTTGACCTGCAAGGGTTAAGTATCGAGGCCTTGTCCGGCATCTACCACTCTCTTTCAGGAACAGAACCACCTACCATTGAGAAGCCGGAATTGCGCAACGAAGTGGCGTTGTTTCTTGATTTTGAAGACCAACAGCAGTTCGACCAGTATTTTGAAGGGTTGCCTCTGCATGTGCAGGAGGCAATACAAAAGGGAACCTTCGAACAGTATCTTGATGTCCGTTCACTGAAGACCCCTGTTGAAGAACCTCATATTGTCAAACGGAAGACTAACTATTCCTACTGGGAGACCTTGCAAACCAATCCGAACCTTCGGCTGGGTCTCTTTATCGTACGCAGTCTGTTCCAGCTGGAATTGAATCCGGTTTTTGTATCATATTTCAAACTCTGGCTTCCCAAACCCTCAGGCTATACGCTCCAACCTCTCTCTGAGATTGAAGGCACCCTATGGTCTGACAATCAGCAGCTGTCCGAGATAGTCCCTCTGTTGGTTGAGGCTGCTTCCCAGGTCATTAAATACAGGTCTTTTGACGATGTGTTCCGAAAGGGATTGCTCAAAGGGAATATCAAGAGTTTGCGTGCCTCTTGTGCCTTGGAGCCCTTTCCTGTAGCCAGCTCCTATGGCCTTGATCCCATCGAACTGTTTGTGCAGACGTTGACCCACTTGGAAACGAAAACGCTCACAAGGCCCGAGGATGGGGAAGCCTACGTGAAGGGATTGGTTCAGAAGTTCTTCTTTACAACGGCGCTGCAGAAAAGAAATGTCAATGGAATTGAACTGGAGTTTTTCTGTCTTCTCCGCCAATTCTCCAAATCAGCATATGCCTACTCTGTCGATATCGAGACACATGCGCGAAGTGGCATGAAGGAGCTGCTTCATCAGATGTATGTCGATGGGAATTGGTTTTCCATAGAAAACCTGTTCCAATCGTTTGTATTGCATGGGAATGAGTTTGTTTTCTGGAATATGGAAGTCTTGGACCGGGTTCTCTATCTGCGAGGAGACTCCATAGAGACTGAGTATTGCACCTATGATTCCAGTCCCTATGATAAGGGCTTCTTCCCTCAAGGCGTCCTTAAGCGGATGTTGTTCGAAAAGCCTCTGTTCAAAGCATACTGCTATCTGTTTGCAGTTCTTGGGTTGGTGGAGATCGGAGAAAAACCAGCTCCTCAAGTCCTTGAAAAAAATGGGAAAATGTATCCTCTCACTCCTTATGAGGGGATCTGCAGCATGAAAGTCACCCCCTTCGGGGCTTGGTGCCTGGGCTTTACTGACAAGCGTCCTGAGGCCAAAAAACGGGAGTTCGAGACCATCGCCGATTCTAACCTCCTGTTGGTTACCTTCAAGGGCTTGTCATTGGAACGACGGCTTTTTCTGGAACAGATAGGCGATGCAATGGGTAGCGAACGGTATAAGATAAGCGAGGTCTCATTCATACGAGGGTGCGACAATCCCTCTGACATACGGACTAGAATAGAGAAGTTCAAGAGACTCATAGACCCAAATCCTTCCGAGCGTTGGCTATCTTTCTTTTCCATGGTCGAACAGAGGGCAACCCAATTTTCCCATGGGGAACCTGTCTTCTTATATACGTTTCCCGATGATGCTGCCATTAGGAAGATGTTTGCACTGGATCCTGCATTTAAGAAAATTATAATACGTGCTGAGGGAAACCGGATACTCATTAGGGAGAAGGATCAGGGGCTCTTTAAAAAACTGCTGGCTGCAAATGGATATCTAAATACCCCCTGAATATGGGGACACAGATAGATGAAATGGTCTTGGAAAATATTCGGTTCTTTTGCACCCCTTTTTCCTGTGGTATACTGGGGGAGAGGTACAAGCCATGATTGATAAGATGCAATTCGGACGAACAGGACATATGAGCAGTCGAGTGATATTTGGAGCTGCTGCATTAGGACAAGTATCACAGAAAGAGGCTGATGAAACCTACGAGGTTCTCAAGAAATACTCGGTCAACCATATTGATACCGCCCACAGCTATGGGGATGCCGAACTGAGGATAGGGCCTTGGATGAAGAGGGACAGAGATTCCTTCTTCCTTGCAACCAAGACCGACAAGCGCACCAAGAAAGAGGCGTTGGAAGAGCTTCAGCAATCGCTTGAGAAGCTTCAGACAGATCATATCGATCTCTGGCAGTTTCATTTCCTTGTCGGTGAACAGGAGTGGGAGATAGCCATGGGAGAGGGCGGTGTCCTAGAAGCGGCTATAGAGGCGAAAGATCAGGGCCTGATCAAGCACATAGGGGTTACCGGACATGGGTTGGTCGCTCCTCGGACACACTATCGAAGCCTGATGAAGTATGATTTTGATTCGGTCCTCTTTCCCTACAACTACACGATGATGCAGAATACCCAGTATAGTGCGGATGTCAATCAGCTGATGGCACTTTGCAAGCAGCGAAAGGTTGCTGTCCAGACTATCAAGTCCCTCGCGAGAGGGCCTGTCGGTGAGGCCGTAAATCCATTTGCCACCTGGTATGACCCCCTTACCGATCCTAATGCCATAGCTATGGCAGTCGGCTGGGTTCTGCAGAATCCTGAGGTTTTCCTTAACAGTACCGGAGATATCACCATCCTGCCGACGTTGTTGCAAAAGGCCAGCGAAACACTGCTCGCCCCTACAGCTGAGGAGATGGACTCTTTGGTCTCTGATCAGGGAATGAAGCCTCTGTTTGTCTAGGCCCAGATATGATAGGTCCTGGTGACGAGGATCAGCAGGGTTGTCCCTGCCACATACAGGGCAAGGCCTATGCTGTTATACAGAAGATCCTGGCTGATGGTAACCATAGCATTGCCTAGTATCATCAGCATGAAGGAGAAACACCTGCCTATAGTCTGCCTGCCGCCTCTCTCCTCGAAGATTATGATGATGAAGGTCAGGATCGCCAATACGCTTACCAAAAGTGAGACTCCCAGAAAGAGATTGTTTGTTATGCTCGCTTCCTTGAGAAAGGAGGATGTATTGGTAGAGATGGGGGCCATTAGGGAAAGCAAGAGTGTGGATGCCCCTCCGACGAAGGCGTACTGTCCGAGACGCAAGGGGTTCATGGTCTGTTGGAACAGGCCCGAAGCCAAAAATAGGAATGACGAGAAAAGAAAGGAAAAGTGGTAGAGGATGCCTATCCAGTAGGGGCTCAGGATCATGATATGGGACAGGTGGTAGTAGAGGGCGAGAACCTTGACGTTCCCCAGACAGATCATGAGAAAGAGCAGAGGAAGGAAATGGGCTTCCGCCCCTATGTTTGCCCTATAGAACATGCATAGCAAGGTCGCTGCAACCAAGGTGATCCAGAGATGAATCAGTGAGGGAACCATATGGTTCAAAACTACAGAGAGCTCCCCCTGTACTTGGGCAAGCAAGAGGGAGTGCACGAAAAAACCAGTAAACAGGAAGGTTATGAGGGCTTGGATGCCCAGAAATACAAAGCGTATGTTCTTGGCCATATCTCTTAGAGTATGTCCCTATACGAAGAATCATGTTTCACGCCCATGATCTGGCATGTGTATGCCGCACCGAAGGCAGCGATGTATGAGTCTACCAGTGTGCCGAATCCATTGAGGATGGGCATGAGGGCAATGAGGGTCATTTCAGCTCCATAGAGGTCAATCTTCAAAAACTGCAGGGCTATGATAGTGATAAAGAAGACTTCAAAGCCCAGATAGAGAGCGCTGGCATAGGAGAACAAGGCACTGGAAAGGGCCACCAGAAGGATTACCGTATTGGAGGGCATGGTCCCAAGTGCAGCATAGAGCAGGCTTGTGATACTCAGTGTAGCGATCATGGCAGAACCACCTCTCCCTATCAGGGTGTAGAGGGGTACTGCTGTTGCGCTGACACGTTTTTGACAGCCCAGGTTATGTCTCGTATGGGAGATGGTTATCGGGCTGCTGAAGAAGATGCTTCCGCTGAACAGGGCTGCAATGGCAGGGGCTATCATGCGGTAGAGTATCTTGTAGGGGTTTACCCTGAATCGGGTAAGCAGGCCGAACAGCAACGGCAGGAGGACGAGCAACACCAACAGTGTCGATATGATGAGCATCAGTAAAAAGCGTCCGGCGACAAAAATCGTACCCTCGTTCTGCAGGCGTGTAAACCAGTAGGAAGAGGTGAAGAATATCAGGAAATGGCCGAACCTGCTGTACGCGCTGGCTATGCGGAACATCGTCTCGCTCAAGGAGTTCATTGTCACATATGCTGGGCGGATGACCTCCACATTGGGCTTTAGGAAGAAACCGAAGATCAGGGCAATGACGATGACCGGAAGCAGGAAGCTTTCTGCCGATGCCAGAGAGTAAAAGGGATTTACCGGTAGCATGGAGCTGAACAGCGTGGACAGTGACTGCGGGGCTACCGCACCGATGATCGAGGATTCGGAGCCTGCACTGCTACTGGCAGGGAAGTTGGTTGGAAAAAAGCGGAACACAAGGGCCGCACCCATTACCAAGAGCAATGTTGAGAGGATACTCCATAGGATGGATGTCCAGCTGAAGGTTCTTCCCAGAGAATCTTTTCGCAAGGAAGCGACGCCGCTGGAGAATCCAAAGAACACAATCGGGATCAAGATAAATCCACCTAGCTGCACAAACAGGGCGGTGGCCGTATACATGATCTGCTGATAGAGGCCAGAATCTCCAAATAGGAGTGTTGCAGCCAACCCGAAGGCTGTAGCTGCGAGATAGGTTATCCACGTCTTCATAGTTTCCAAGAGTATCTTATCGGTAGCGTCAAGTCAATCAAACATCTCCCACATCCCCTAGGAGAAGATTCAGTTTGTATGCCGCCAACGTCTCCGCCTCGGTGAGTGTCTTCACATAGGAGAGGGTATCTTTGATACCTCCTACCATCTGGAAAGAGAGAGCGGAGAGATAGATGATCTCTTGGATTGCCTCCTTTTTGTACCAGGTAGTACCTTGGTACTCGTTGCAATTGGCGTAGGTCTTCACTGCCTGGTCTTTCAACAGGGAGGAAAGGACCCTTTGTGGTGTCATGTCGGTGAAGGTTTTTACCATATTTGCCGAACAGGCAAGGAGAGCGGCTCCATGACAAGCTTTTCTGGCACTTTCTCCGACAAAGCCCGCCTCTTGCAGCTCCTCACCGAAGAATCGGGCGAGCAGGAGCTTGTCGCTTGCTACCATAGCATCGGTGATGGTAGACCACTCATGGATGAACGGCTTGAGGAACAGCGAAGCTGCAACGATCGAAGGGAGTTCGTCCATGATGGCCACTCCCTGTCCAAAATACGGCTCCTTGGACTCTTTGGAAAAGATTGCTGTCAGCCTTTGTATCTCCTTGAGCATCTCAGATGGCTTGATCTCCCGAGGCTTGGAAGGCAGGGCCTTAAAAGCGACAGGGTGCAGATGTTCGGCAGCTACACCCAGATGGGTGTAGGCCTCTGCAAGGGAGAGCAGCAGCTTGCGCTCGACCTTGGCAGTGCCTTCTCCCTTCAGCAAGGCAGAGAGCAACTTCTTGAATGTTGAGCTGTGCAGGCTCTCCATAGCCTTGAATACAGGTTTCAGCCTCAGGGCGAGGATCTCCTGTTCAATGTTCTCAATCCCCCTGTCTCCGATAGAGTTGTAGAGCATTTCATAGGTGCCGTCCACATCCTCCACTTCCCTGATGTTCAGAAGGACCTTTGCCTCATATCCATTGAGGTGGAAATGTGCCCCCTCGTCAAATACCTTCAGGGAGGGAACCATATAAGTCAGTTTCCCAGGGAAGGCCTCATACAGTACATACCTTCTGCCACCGACTGTAAGGCACATAGCCTCAGCAAGCGAGAGTGTTTCCGTACGTTTTTCACTGCCTTGCCTCTCAAGCTTGGGGGCTGAGTTTTTTATCCAGCCCTGAACGCTGTCGTACTGGTTGTTGTACAACACCAATGCCTTCTCATGAGCTGTTCCGTTGATGTAGCAGAAGGCAGATTCATTGATATGACCTCCGTCAACAAGGTCAAAGAGGTAGAAATTGTCCACACCACTGAAAAGATAGCGCTTTTTCAGCAGGGGGAAGACCCTTCTGTAGTGCTCGTCAAGCATCCACTGGTTGGGTCTCTCATCCCAATACGCCCTGCGGTATTCCATGCCGTACTTCTCTTTATACCCCTCGATCTGGCCATGGCCGAACATAGGGAGTCCCGGCATGGTTGCCAAGAGAGTACAGACGCCGAAGTACTTGTCTCCCTCACCGAACTGGGCGACAGCTGTCTCTTCGTCCGGGTTGTTCATGAAGTTGACAAACCGCTTGAGAATCTCCGGCTCAAAGCTGATGGTCCCTTTGATGGTATCGCGGTACTTCTGGTTTTCCTGGTTCTTGAGCATGTTCATGAAAGCACTGTTATAGACACGGTGCATACCCAATGTGCGTACAAAATACCCCTCCATCATCCAGAAGGCCTCAGCAAGCAGGAGAGTATCGGGCAGCTCCACACTGAGACGGTCTACGACCTCCCTCCAGAACTCCTGGGGAATGAGGGAGTGGAATGTCGCATCATCGAGTCCGCTTTGGGCCCGCCCTGCAATGTCACCGCCATGGCCGGGTTTTGGATACCAAAGACGCTGGATATGTTTCTTCGCAAGGGTCATCGCCGCATCGAAGCGGATGATGGGGAAATTCTTCGCAACGTGCTTAATCTGCTGGAAAACCGCCTCTCTGGTAGCAGGATTTAGGAAATCCAGCTGGGCCGTATCGTTCCAAGGCATGGAGGTCCCATCGTTACCATGGAAGATATAGCTAGTCTCCCCACTTCTCAGATCCTTCCTCCTGAAGGTCACCGCAGCATCACTTTGGTTGTAGTAGTGATCCTCCAGCTTGATCTCGATATCGGGGTTTTCCGAAAGATTCTCCCCATTGTAGGTATAGGAGGGGAAGGGTGGATAGCTCTGCTGGATGAAGTATTCGCTGTGGTTGAATACCCAGTCGCCATCTATTCCCGTATGGTTGGGAACCATGTCGCTGGCTAGGCGCAAGCTGCGGTCGGCACACCTTGTGCGCAGATTGTCCAAGGCTGCCCACCCTCCGATGGATGATGCTATCTCGTAGTTCTTCAGTGAGTACGCCGATGCCTCTGCCTCGGGATTGCCACAGAGGTTCTTTATTCTCTTTGAAGCGCTGCTGCGCTCCCACAGGCCGATCAGCCAGAGAGCCGTGAAGCCCCGTTCATGCAAGTTGTCCAACTCCTGGTTGGGAATCTGGTCGAGGGTGGTGATAGGGTGGCCGTACTCCTTGGAAAGCTGGTCAAGCCAGACCAGGGTTGATTTCGCTATCATGATGACATTGGGCATCCAGTTCCTATCAGCTGAGAATGCCTCGTATTCTGCATCAATGGAACTGTAGTCAGGGACATAGGTAGGAACAGTCCCACCACCATGCCCACCGAAATGGGGCTTCTCCTCTTCCTGGATGTAGTCTATGGTCCGAAGCAACAGGGCCTTCAGTTCGTCGGGAAGCATCTCAGTCCATGTATCTCTGATGTAGCTGATCTGCTCGAGCAAGGAGTCAGGGTAGAGTCTGCCTGGTCTGGTGAGGAAGGAGAAAATATCCTCGTCACTGTTGGTCATCAGGGCAGCTCCCTGTGTGTAGCCGCCCATCAGGGCGGTGAGGGCCTGAGCACCCTTCGGGAAGGAGAGGCCTTCGGGGGTGATGAAAGGTTTTGCTGCCTTGACCAAGGCTGGGTTGTCCAGCATCACCTGGTGGACGAAATATCCTCTCAGAGATTCGTCGTAGAAATAATCCAGAGGAAGCTGTTGCTCTAGCAACAAGGGAGAAGGGAACTCCTTCATGTAGAAGGCAAGCACATCATTTCCTGCATGGTTCTTGCTCAGCAAGGCAGTGAGACGGCTGAAGAAGTCCGGCTCGGTATCGCTGAGATAGCGGGTGAGCACTGTCTGATAGATCAGATGCAACACAGCTGTGGCATGAAGCTTCCCTGCCGCAACATATCCGCTGCCACCGCGTTCCTTTGTCTTCAGGTTGTACTGGTGTGCAAGTTCATTTGCCTGTCTGTAGAGGGCTCCCAAATCGGATGAAGAGGGAAACAGAGCGGAAAAAAAATCCATCTCAGTCCTTGTGCGGATTGAAATGCGAAGGTCACGTGTTATCAATTCACGCCTCCCAGAGTGTTGTTGCTAGTAGTTATTTAGCTAGGACAAGTATACCATGCAATGCCCCTGTTGTAACCCCCTTCTTGGAAAGGGAACGCTATTAGACTAATGTATTTGTTGCTGGAAGTGTTGATATACCACCTTTTAGCAAGTTTTCGGCTCTGTCAAACAACACAGGGAGCAAAGGTGCCTCTTCCTTGGAAAAAGGGAGCAGAACATAGGATGCCACACTGCCTCTCTGGGGTCTCCCGATACCAAAGCGAAGGCGCAAAAAACCATCATCACCCAGATGGCTCTTGATGGACTTCAGTCCGTTGTGCCCTCCGAGCCCTCCCCCTTTCTGTAACCGGATGGTTTTGAAGGGGAGCTCAAGGTCGTCATGGACAACTAGGATCTCTTCACTCGTGTATCCGAAGAAGTCGCTGCAGGCACGTGCGGATTTTCCGCTCTCGTTCATGAAGGTCTGTGGTTTGAGCAGTCTGTATTGGCCCTCTGTTGCAACCATTGCATGGAATTTCTGCGACCACTGCAGCGAAGGGTAGAGGTGGTCACAAAAGAGCCACCCGACATTATGCCGACTCTTTTCATACTGTTTGCCAGGGTTGCCGAGGAAGATGAGAAGTTTTACCATAGCCTATCATAGGATGAAAACGTAGGAGAGAAAAGATGTATGTACTTGTCTGTTATCTGCCAGAAAGTCATCTGGAATCGGTGAAGAGCGCCTTGTTTGCTTGTGGTGCAGGTTCTATGGGGGGATATGAGAAGTGTAGCTGGCAAACCAAAGGTTTGGGGCAGTTTTTTCCCTCTTTGGCAAGCAATCCCTTTCTTGGAGAGAGAGAACAACTTGCACAAGTGGAGGAGTGGAGGCTAGAATTGGTTGTCAAGGAAGAAGATGCCGCCTCTGTGATAGAAGCATTGAAACGCTCCCATCCCTATGAAGTCCCTTCCTATCATCTCATTCCCGTTAGGGTATAGGAGTTCCCATGGCAAAGACAGTTGCTCAGATCAACGAGAAGATCAGACGAGGGAAGGTTGTTGTCGTCACAGCCGAAGAGTTTTCCCAGATGGCCATCAAGACAGACATTGAAGAACTAGCCGAAAAAGTCGATATCGTCACCACCGCCACCTTCGGTCCGATGTGTTCTTCCTCGGCAGTCATCAATTTCGGCCACTGGTCTCCTGGTATCAGGATGGAGGAGATCACCCTCAATGGGGTAAGCGCCTATGAAGGACTTGCCGCAGTGGATACCCTAATCGGGGCGACCGCCGAGTCCAAGTTCGACCCGACCTATGGCGGGGCCAATGTCATCGAAGACCTCATCGCAGGCAAGGATGTACGCCTGTTTGCAAGGGGAAAGGGGACCGACTGCTATCCCACCCGAGAAATTGATACCTGGATCAATAAGGACGGGCTCAATGAATTCTACCTGTTCAACCCCCGCAATGCCTACCAGAACTACGCAGCCGCCACCAACAGCACCAACAAGATAAAGTATACCTATATGGGGACCCTGCTTCCCCGTTTCAGCAACATCACCTACTCCACCAGCGGGGAGCTCAGTCCCCTGCTCAACGATCCCTACCTACGGACCATAGGCCTTGGAACCAGGATTTTCCTCGGAGGGACTGAAGGGTATGTGGTATGGAACGGAACCCAGTACAACACAAGTCGGGAGCGGAACGAACATGGCATCCCCCTGGGGACAGGGGCTACCCTCGCTGTCATCGGCGATGCGAAAAAGATGTCCACCGAGTTTATCCGATCAGCCTACTATGAGAAGTACGGAGTCTCCCTGTTTGTAGGGATAGGAATTCCCATCCCCGTCCTTGATGTGCGGATGGCAAAACATCTCTCCATCCGAAACAGCCAGATAGAGACCCTAATCAGCGATTATGGCCTCGACGGGCATCCGACTGTAAGCAAGGTAACCTATGAAGAGCTGCAAAGCGGCAAGGTGCATCTTCCTAACGGAAAGGAGGCCAAGAGCGCCCCCCTTTCCTCCCTGAGTACGGCCCGTGAAATTGCAAAGAAGTTGCAGACCTGGATCGAACGAGGTGAGTTCACCCTTACCGAAGCGGTTCATCCCTTCCCTGAGAAAAGCTTTGTCAAACCCCTGGTACCTAGGGAAGGAGGCTCACGATGAAAAAGCGCTATGCACTCAGATTCTCCCCGACCCTGGTAGAGCAACCTCTGGTAAGCAAGCTTGTCAGGACCTATGACGTGGACATCAACATCCTCAACGCCGATGTGGCCTCCGGACGAGGAGGCAAGCTTGTCGTGGAACTTTCAGGCTCAGAAACTGCACTCGAAGAGAGTATCCTGTGGCTTAATCAGACAGGTATTGTCGTCTCTGAGATGGTCAAGGAGCTGAACTTTCAGGAGGAGAGGTGCATCAACTGTGGTGCCTGTACCGCTGTCTGCTCCCCTAGGGCCCTCTCCATGGATTCGGCTTGGAAGCTGGTCTATGACCCTGACCTGTGTGTGCTCTGCGGACTCTGTGTCCAAGCCTGCCCTATGCAGCTGTTCTCCTTGTCGAACGAGCGTGAGACCTGAGATATGTACCAGAGCCGAACCTACCGCAAGGAGATGGGTCTCTCAAGATTCACTTCCGTCACCTTTGCAGTAGGGGAGAGCGACCTGTGGATCGGCTATACCCCCCACACAGCCGATGGCAAGGCTCTAGCTGCTGAAGGAGCCAGGTTGCTCAGAAGGCTACGCAATGAGATCCTCACCTATCCTGACCCTTCCTTTCTCCGATCATTTGTTCCTTTGCAGAGAAGGGGTACGGATAAGGGTGCAGATACCGATACTATTTCCCCTTTCCTTGCAGGTATGCTCCATGCCTCAGAACTTTCCAGTACCGGACCTATGGCCAGCGTTGCAGGGGCGATAGCACAAGCGATCGGATCGAGCCTGAAAAAGAGATTTTCCTTAGAGGAGATCGTAGTGGAAAATGGAGGGGATCTCTATATTGATGTCCTTAAACCGCTACCTGTTACCCTCTATGCAGGTAAAAACAGTCTTTCGGGTAAGGTTTCCATTGTAGTGGAGCCAGAACATTGCCCTTTAGGTGTCTGCACCTCCTCTGCAAAGGTGGGCCACTCCCACAGCTTCGGCGCTGCCGATGCTGTGATGGTAGCCTGCAGCGATGCCGCACTGGCCGATGCCTATGCGACCGCATTTTGCAACATCGTGAGAGATGAGTCTGATGTACAGAGAGTGACGCAGATGATGAATGAAAAAGAGGAGATACTCTCTGCTCTTGTATTACTTGATACAAAGCTGGCACTCTGTGGGCAGCTGGAGGTACGAAGCCAACCATGAACCGACAAGAATACCTACATACGATTCTCAGTGAACGCATAGCCATCCTTGATGGGGCGATGGGAACCATGATCCAACAAGAGGAGCTGACTAGTGATGACTTCACCTTGGATGGGAAGACAGCCCTAGGATGCAACGAATATCTCAATCTCAGCCGGGGGGACGTTATTTTCGCTATCCATACGGCCTATCTTGAGGCCGGATGCGATATCATCGAGACCAATACCTTCTGTGCCAATGCCTTCAACCTGGAGGAGTATGGCCTGTCAGGTGATGTGGTGGCCATCAATCAGGCAGGCTGTGAGATAGCCCGTGAAGCTGCAGCCGACTTTGAGAGGGAGCACGACGCTTACGCTTTTGTCGCCGGGGTCCTGGGCCCCACCAACCGTAGCCTGTCCTTCTCCTCCATTGTAGATGACCCAGCCTATCGCCAGAGTGATTTCGCCTCCTTCAAGGCGATGTACACCCAGCAGGCTGAGGCCCTTCTTGATGGAAGTGTAGACCTGCTGCTCATTGAGACGGCCTTTGACACCCTTGTGGCGAAAAGTGCGGTCATGGCCTGTATTGAGGCTATGGAGAAAAAGGAACGCAAGGTCCCCCTGATGGTGAGTGCCACCTTCAGCGACCAGAGTGGACGCACCCTCAGCGGACAGACCCTGGAGGCTTTTGTCATCTCTTTGAGTCCTTTCCCCCTGTTCTCCCTAGGGCTGAACTGCTCCACAGGGCCTGAGGCGATGCTGCCTTTGATCAGGAAACTATCCAAATTGGCTCCGTTCTACATCAGCGCTCACCCCAATGCAGGTTTTCCTGACAAGGAGGGTATGTATACCCTGACACCTGATCAGATGGTAGAAGAACTGGAACCAGTCTTGACAGAGGGATGTCTGAATATTGTGGGAGGGTGTTGTGGAACAACGCCCGAACACATCAAAGCCTTATCCAAGGCAGTAAAAGGCAAGCAAGCACATACAAAGCATGAGCGGGAACACATCCTCGCCCTTGCTGGATTGGAAGCGTGCCCTGTCCCAAGTGATAGGCTTCTGGTCATTGGAGAGCGCACCAATGTCTCAGGTTCCAGAAAGTTTGCCCGTCTTGTCAAAGAGGGGGCATGGGAAGAGGCACTCACTGTTGCCCGTACCCAGATAGAAGAGGGAGCTGATGTCATTGACCTCTGCATGGATGCCTCGATGCTCGATGCACAGGAGAGTATGGTCGCCTTTCTCAGACATATGGGAAGCGACCCCTCTGTAAGCAAGGTTCCTGTCATGGTGGATTCCTCAGATTGGAACGTGATCGAACGCTCCCTTCAGGAGATACAAGGGCGGGGTATTGTTAACTCCATCAGCCTGAAGGAAGGTGAGGAAAAATTTATTGAACGGGCACGTCTCATTGTCTCCTATGGTTCTGCCATGGTAGTCATGCTCTTCGATGAAGAGGGGCAGGCTGACTCTTATGAGCGTAAGATTGCCATAGCAAAGCGCAGTTACAACCTCCTCCTGCTTGCAGGCATACGAGCTGAGGACATCATTTTCGACTCCAATGTGCTCACGATCGCCACAGGCCTTGATGAGAGTGATACCTATGCCCGTGATTTCCTGCAGGCAGTCTCCTGGATCAAGGCAAACCTCCCCTATTGCCATACCATCGGAGGCATCAGCAATCTCTCTTTCTCCTTCAGGGGAAACAATGTCTTGCGTAACGCTATGCACGCTATATTTCTCGAACTTTCCGAGCTTGATATGGGTATTGTGAATCCAGCGGTAAGCAGGGATACACAAACCATAGAACTAAGGCCTAAGGACATCATCACACGAGCCCTGCTTGCAGGAGGCGATGACCTCCCCTCAGTAAGAAGGGAGCTCATAGACCTTGCCATGGAGCCAAGTTCTGATAAGGCAAATACCGAATCAACAGACAAACAGGAGAGCGGTTCTGAAGAGTGGAAAAGCCTCCCCCCACGAGAACGGCTTGTCCAAGCCGTACTCAAGGGGGAGAACACCTACCTTGAAAAGGATCTAGCTTCTCTCAATGATGAAAACCCTCTTTTTTTGGTCGAAGGGCCCCTGATGGACGGGATGAAAGAGGTTGGAGTCCTGTTTGGAAAAGGCAAGCTCTTCCTTCCCCAGGTGGTACGTAGTGCACGGACGATGAAGATGGCTGTTGATATCCTCCAACCGCGTATCACTGCCTATCTTGAAGGTTCAAAAGCTTCTTTAGGCGATCATAAGAAAAAGATAGCCGTTATAGCAACTGTCAAGGGCGATGTGCATGACATTGGGAAAAACATAGTCAGCCTGATTCTTACCTGCAATAACTTTGAAGTTATTGACCTTGGGGTGATGGTTCCCAAAGAGACAATACTGGCATCGGCAAAGGAGCATCATGCTGACCTTGTCGGTCTGAGCGGGCTCATAACACCCTCGCTTCGGGAGATGGCTTCGGTGATAAGCTTGTTTGAAGAGAGCGGATGCACCATACCCATTTTTGTGGGAGGGGCTACCACCAGTGAGCTGCACACCGCAGTTAAGCTTTCGCCTTTGTATCGAGGTCCTGTCATACAGACTCAGGATGCCTCGGCTATGGCCATGAGTGCCCAGAAGGCAGTCGGAGAAGGACGGGATCTCTATTTCAAGGATCATGCAGAGCAGACACTCAAGCTTATCGAAAAGGACCAAGAAAAAAAGGAGCATGAAGAAAATGTCTCCCCCAAAGGCTTTGACTATGCTTCGGTTCTTGCAAAGCAAGAACAGAAACAGACAGGGAGCACAGCGAAGGAGTATGGCATTTTTGTCTTGCAGGACTTCTCTCTCCCTACGTTGGTGGGAAAGATAAACTGGAAGATGTATTGTGCCGCCTGGAAGGTCCCATTTGCCAGCGAAGAAGGCGAGCAGTTGGTCACAGAAGCAAAGGAACTGCTAACAAGAGAAGAGATACAAAACCTCTTTGAGTCTGGATGTAAGGTTGTCTGTGGCCTTTTCCCTGCCCATAGTGACCGCCTTGAGGTGCAGGTAGGACCCTCTTCCTTCTTCTTCCTGCGCAATGAAGAGAGCGGGTTCAGTCTCGCCGATGCCATCGCCAAGGATGATACGGTAGGCCTGCTGGTTGCGACGTCTGCTTTGCAACTTGGAGAGCATATGAAGCAAGCTGACCAGGGTTTCAGCCATCTGGCTCTGCAGATGCTCGCCGACAGGCTTGCTGAGGTGCTTTCTGATGAAGCGGAGACTTTCCTCAGGGAGAAGTGGGGATGTTCCTGCCCCTCCTTCATCAGGCCCGCACCCGGCTACTCTTCCTGGAGTGACCATAGCGAGAAGGGCACCCTTTTTGACCTGCTTGGAGCCCAAGACAGGATAGGTGTACGCCTTACCGAAAGCTATGCCATGGATCCTGCCTCAAGCGTCTGTTCCATGCTGATCGGAGGGGAAGATCTTCGGTATTTCTCCGTTGGCAAGGTTTCAGAGGAGCAGCTTGCCCTCTATGCCCAAAAGAAGGGCATTGCAAGGGATAAGCTTGTCACGTTGCTCTCTGGTATGGAATACTAGGGCTATGAAAGTACTAGATATCCTCAACCAAGCCAAGAAGCCTCTGTTTACCTTTGAACTGGTTCCCCCCTTGAAGGGAGGGAATGCAGAGGTGCTCCTGGAAACCGTACGTTCGCTGAGCCATTTCGAGCCTGCCTACATAAATGTGACCAACCATCAGGCAGAGGTTGTCTATATCGAGAGGCCAGATGGATTGCTTGAGCGACGAACTGTACGCAAGAGACCGGGCACAATCGCCCTCTCAGGTCTTATCCAGCACACCTTCAACATACCGGTGGTCGCCCACCTCATATGTGGCGGCATGCAGAGAGAGGAGATCGAGGACGCCTTGCTCGAGCTGAATTTCTTGGGTATCAACAATGTTCTTGCCCTACGCGGAGACCCTCCGCATGGGCAGAGACGTTTTGTTCCTATCAAGGGAGGGTATGAGTACTCCAGCGATATGGTATCCCAGATAGCAAATCTGAATCAGGGGATCTATCTGGATGACTCTTTGGTGAATGGGGAAAAGACAAACTTCTGTATCGGGGTGGCCGGCTATCCTGAGAAGCATGCTGAAGCTGCCAACCGTATCTCAGATATTGAGCATCTCAAGCATAAGGTAGCGTGTGGTGCCGATTACATCGTGACACAGATGTTCTTTGACAACAGCGTATACTACAGGTTTGTCGAAGAGTGCCGCCAGAACGGTATCACCGTTCCCATCATACCCGGCATCAAGCCGATCGGCAGCAAGCGAGACCTCGCTACCATTCCCCAGACTTTTCATGTGGACTTCCCCCCTGAATTGGTCGAACTTCTTGATAATGCAAAGAAACTATCTGAAGTGAAGGAAATTGGGGTATACTGGAGTAAGAAACAGGCGAAGGATCTGATCGAGCATGGGGTTCCCGGCGTCCACTTCTATACCTTGGGAAAGGCTGAAGCTGTCTCCCAAGTGGTGAGGGATGTCTATTGATACGGAGCAAAAGGAGTTTGAGATGGCTGATACAGGTACGATCAATAAGAAAAGTAGTGCGTTTGTCTTGAGGCTTGTCATTTCCTTGCTGTACATCAGCATTGGGCTGCAGGGTCTCGTCTCGCGTGGAGGAAGATCTGGCATAGGGGCGCTTTACGGTGCATTCAGCGACGATGTGGGCATCTTGGTGGCAATTGTCGTGATGCTTGGTGGTTTGGTCATGCTTGTCCCGCTGTTTACCAACAAGCTCTCCAGTGTGTTTGTCAAAGCGGGAACGATTGCTGTCCTGGTCATCTGGATCGCGGTAATCTTCTTTGCAGATATTGCACCGGGCTTTCGTGGTTTTAACGTAGAGCAATGGGTCTTTTGGCTTGAGAGCCTGATGTTGCATCTGATAGTCCTGATCGCAACCTTTGACGTTTCAAGGAAAGTCCTAGCGTGACCTTTCCACTCCTGCCTTCGGGCAGGAATTTTCTTGAGGGCACTTCGAGCACCATGGGCTGATCGAGGTGCAGATCAGCTGTCCATAAATCACCAACAGTTCATTGAGCGGTATCCAAAACCTTCTGGGCATGACATTCTGAAGCGCAATTTCAGTCTGTTCAGGTGTTTTTGTGCTGACCCATCCCATCCTGTTTGCGATCTTATGCACGTGGCAATCCACGCAGATTGCCTCTATGCCGAAGCCAAGGTTGAGGGTGAGGTTTGCTGTCTTTATCCCGACCCCAGGAAGCTTCATAAGTGCGTCACTCGTTGAAGGAACCTTTCCCGCATATTCAGAAAGCAACATCCCACTGATGGCATGTATCGTCTGTGCCTTGGTCTTGTAGAATCCAGCTGGGTATATTGCTCTCTCTATCTCCTCCAAAGGGAGAGAAAGCATGGTAGATGGGGTGTCTGCCAAGGAGAAGAGTCGCTCACTTGCTGAGAGGGTTACCTCATCGCGGGTTCTCAGTGAGATGATTGTGGCGATGAGTACACGGTAGGGATCCTCCTTCTGGCCGGCAATGATGGAGAGGGAGGGCAGTGTCCTCCCTTCGTCCTCTATGGCCTTCCTGAAAGAGGAAAATATATCGTCCCAGTAGTGTTCATCCATGCTTGCTTGCATATCATAGCTGAGGGAAAAAGACAATGCTCTCTTGACCTTTTGAAGGATACCTTCTAGCGTATTCGCATGATAATCGTACTGAAGAAAAACATAACCGAGGTGCAGCAAGAGCACATCAGGTCCTTCCTGGTTGGCAAGGGTTACACTGTCAAGGAAATCGTTGGACAGGAAGAGACTGTCTTTGGTGCTGTGGGCCAGAGCTCGCTCGACCTGCGTGAGGTTGAGTTGCTCGAAGGGGTGACCAAAGTCATCCCCATCAGCAAGCCCTACAAGCTCGCATCCCGTGAGCTGAAGAAAGAGGACACCATAGTCACTGTTGGCAAGGTGAAGATTGGGGGTAACCGCATCGCCATCATAGCCGGCCCCTGTGCTGTCGAGAGTCGCACCCAGATCATGGAGATAGCCCGCGCTGTCCGTGATGCTGGGGCGGTCATGCTACGCGGTGGTGCCTTCAAGCCACGGACCTCCCCCTATGCTTTCCAGGGTATGGGAGAGGAGGGACTGAAGTATCTCAAGGAAGCAGGACAGAAGTACGGCCTGCCCATTACATCCGAGATTGTCAGCCCTGGTGATGTTGATATGATGGCCCAATATATCGACATGTTCCAAATCGGGGCACGCAATATGCAGAATTTCGAGCTTCTGAAGGCAGTTGGGAAGACTGGCATGCCTGTCCTGCTCAAGCGTGGGCTCAGCGCAACCATTGAGGAGTGGCTCATGGCAGCCGAATACCTTATGGCTAGCGGTACCGACCAAATCGTCCTGTGTGAACGGGGCATCCGCACCTACGAGCGTGCTACGCGCAACACCCTCGACTGCAGTGCCATTCCGGTTATCCAGAAAATGACCCACCTGCCGATCATCGGCGATCCCAGCCATGCTACAGGCATCAGGGATATGGTCAGCCCGATGGCCCTTGCCTTGGTTGCCAGTGGATCATCGGGCCTTATGGTCGAAGTGCATAATCATCCGGAACTGGCTTTCAGTGATGGTCCCCAGTCACTCTACCCTTCACAGTTTGAGAAGCTGATGCGCGACTTGAACGCCCTCTGCCCTGTGGTGGGGAAATCCTTGGAAAGGATTCCCCTCACCCTTCCTTCTGGCAAGGCAGAGACGAAAAAAGGGAAGAAAGCAGCCTCCCTTACTGTCGCCTTCCAAGGCGAACGGGGAGCTTTCAGTGAACTGGCCATCAGGCGTTCATTTGACGAAAGTGCAACGGCACTTCCTTGCAAGCAGTTCGGTGATATCTTCGAGGCCTTGATGCAAGGAGAGGCGACCTATGGAATGATCCCTTTGGAGAATACCCTTGGGGGAACCATCTTCGATACGCTGGATCTTTTGGACCGCTATCCTGATATCCAGGTGGTAGGGGAACAACAGATCAGGATCGTACATAACCTCATTGCCCTTCCTGGGACCAAGATTGAGGATATCAGGAAGGTCTACTCCCACCCACAGGGCCTTGCCCAGTGCGTGGACTACCTGCGAGGCGAGCTTAAGCATGCTGAGGCGATCCCCTTTTTCGATACGGCAGGATCTGTAGGATTTGTAAAGGCTTCCAACGACAAGACCCTCGCTGCCATCGCAGGATCCCCAGCGGCTGCTGTCCATGGGATGCAGATTCTCGCTGAAGGTATCGAGAGCAACCCCCGCAACTACACTAGGTTCTATGTCATCTGCAAAGAGGAGATGGCAGAGGCCTTCAGATCTATCTCACCTGTCAACCGAGCTTCACTCAGATTTACCGTCCAGGATCGCCCCGGATCCTTGTTTGAAGCTCTGCTGGTCCTTACCAAGCATGGTCTCAACATGAAGAAGCTGGAGTCCCGTCCCATACCAGGCAAGCCTTGGGAGTACTCCTTCTTTGTGGAGACTGAACTAGGGCAGGCGGAAGGCTCCTTTGAGCATGCACTAGAGGAGCTGAAGGATTGTTGTGCTTCTGTAAGAGTTCTGGGAACCTATACGGCAGGTATCTGATATGGGAGAAGTGAAGAGCTTTGTTCCTGCAAGATTGGTGATGGGAGTCCTCTCGACACGTGAGAACTCCCATCCTGAACTTTTCTCGCTTCTTTCTGAGAAGTTCGGTCCCATTCTCGAGACGAGCGAACAGGTCCCCTTCACCTTTACTGACTACTACAACCAGGAGATGGGATCGACCCCATTGAGGTTCTTTCTGGTATTTGAGAAACTCTACGACCCTTCTTTGCTTGCAGAGGCAAAGCTCATTACCAATGCGATAGAAGAGCAGTTCAAAAGACAAGGAGGTAGGACCATCAATCTGGACCCCGGCCTGCTCAGTGCTGCCAACCTGATCCTCGCCACCACAAAGAATCGATCACACCGCATCCCCTTACAGAGAGGAATCTATGCAGAGGTGACCCTCTTCTATGAGAAGGGGGAGTTCAGGACCCTTCCCTGGACCTATGCTGACTATGGCAGCGATGCCTTCCGCCTCCTGTTCAAGCGCTACCGAAGTGAGTATATGGCCCTTATCAGGGGCATGTAGAAGAAAAAAGAGTGCAAATTCTCTAGGCAAACCTCACTAATAAGCAATCATTGCAGTGAAGGGCTTGTTTCTTGTGCAGTACATATAGGGAATCTGTATGTTTTTAGCTTATGAGTCACCATCCTGCTTCTTGGTGGTTTACGTGATAGTATCGAAAAAGGAACGGTGTATACCTTCCCATGGTACGCTTAAGGCTTCTTTGTATAGTATTCAACGATGATAGAATCCGGACGAGGTTGGCGTTGTCAAGATTAGATAATTCAGTGCGAAACATACGGGCGGGAACCCTTGGCCTCATCATAAGCTATATCAGTGGCTTCATCGCACGCAAGGTGTTTGTGATGTTCCTATCCCTGGAGTATCTGGGGCTTTCGGGTTTGTTCTCCAATGTCCTTACGATGCTCTCCCTTGCTGAGTTGGGATTTGGGGCAGCCATAAGCTATAGCCTCTACAAACCTCTTGCCTTCGGTGAGAAGCTGAAAATACAGGCTTTGATGATTCTTTATCGGAAAGCCTATTGGATTATCGGGACACTGGTTTTGTTGTTGGGGTTTGCCTTTACTCCCTTCCTTTCTGTTCTCATGAAAGAGGTTCCCGACATTCCCCATCTGTACCTCATTTACTGGTTGTTTGTCATCAATTCAGGATCCAGTTACTTTCTCGGCTATAAGCGGACACTCCTCATTGCTGACCAAAAGTCCTATATCAACTCGATATATATGTATGGGTTTCAGATACTCAAGCATGCGCTGCAGATCGTGGTATTGGTGCTTACAAGTAACTATATCCTCTTTCTTGTGATCCTTCTTGCCTCTACCGTCGCTGAAAACCTAGCTATAACGCTAAAGGTAAACGGGCTCTATCCGTACCTGAAAGAGAAGACGGATGCAACCCTTTCGCGGGATGAGAAGGGAAAAATCAAGAAGAATATCTTTGCCCTGACATTACATAAGGCCGGGAGTGTCTTGGTCAATGGGACTGATTCTATCATTCTTGTACGATTTGTAAATCTTGCGAGTGCAGGCTTGTATGCCAACTATACCCTGCTTCAAAGCTCCGTAGGTGGTATCGTCGGTCTTATCTACTCTTCCATCACTGCAAGCATCGGAAACCTTTCAGCAGAAAAAGGGGGCGCTGGGAGCAAGTCCCTGTTTGACGAGCTGAATTTTATCTCTGCCTGGGTATATGGCTTCACAGCCCTCTGCCTCTACTTCCTGTGCAATCCTTTCATTTCGCTATGGCTGGGCAGGGCCTACTTGTTTCCCAAGAGCATCGTATTTGTGATCGTACTCAACTACTATCTTACCGGTATGAGAAGACCTGTGCTGGCCTTCAAGGACTCTCTGGGGTTGTTCTGGTATGATCGATACAACTCTTTGCTGCAAGCGGTGATCAACCTGGTGGTATCGGTTGTGCTCGCTAGCAGGTATGGCGTCATAGGTGTTCTTATAGGATCTTCGGTCAGTACATTGGCAACCTGTTTCTGGATCGAGCCGTATGTGGTCTACCGCTTTGGCTTTGACAAACCTCTTGGTCAATATTTCCTCCAGTACCTGGGCTATACGGCGGTTACCCTTGTTGCAGGAGGGGCAATCTTCGTCTTCCTTCCCCTCATCACCATCCCCAACACCATACTTCGTTTTGGCGTCTCTCTTCTTGTGGTGCTAGTAGTCCCCAATCTGGTGTACCTGCTTTTTTTCCATCGATTGAGCATGTTCAAGGAGACTCTTGTCATCTTGAGGCGAATGGCCAAGAAGACAAGGTAATCCTGTAGGGCTCCGATTTGCTTGTTTGGGTGTCCTGCTGGGGTCAAAGACCTTAAGAAAGAAATAATCATCGTCAGGATACCCATACCCTAACGCATGAAGCTGTCAATCAAAAACCCTAGCTAAAACAGCCAATGAAACACTTGTCCAACGTATCTCCTTACCCCCAATTGACCACCAGAAATGTGGATGAGCTGTTGTATTTTCCTCGCTTCCTGAAGAGATAGCCAATGCGTTGTCTCTTCTTTGTATGTGAACAAACAATGTGGGCTTATAGTCCTTATCAGCATCTGTTTCTTGGTCTCCTCTTTCTTTCTCGGTTGCACCTACGACCCTCTGTCGATGAGATCTGTAGAGGTGTCCCTCCCTTCGAATCACCGTTGGGAAGAGATGCAGAACAAGAGCTTCTGGTATACCCTTGTCTGGACAGATAAGGGGAAATTGAAGCAACAGCATATCAAGGCAGGGGAAAAGAAGGTCAGTATCTGGATAAGGCGGGGAGAGACCGTGCTATTCTGTGCCTACCCCTTGGGAATCTTCTCTCCCCTTGGAGGGGCTGTGGTTCCCACCGAGAAGGCAGAGGTTTTGCTCACTGCCCAGGAGGGTGTGCTCTGCCATCTGCTGCTTGAGAGCATCAAGCTGAATGGAGGAGCTGTAGGGGCTCTTGTATACCCTCATCTCTTGCGGGAGGTACTCTCCAAGACAGAGGACTTCACCCTCCTCGATGCAAACCGCCTGCAAAAGGATTTGGTCAATGGGGAGCTTCGCTCCTCCTCAATACAGATTCTGGAACCTTTGCCGGTACTGGTCTCCACCATCCCCCAAGGGTATTGGGTAGGAGAAAGAGAGTATGACAGTTCGTTCTGGAGCTATTGGGATTCACCAGGGGTGGCTCTTAGCTTGGGAGAAGGGCTACACTGCTTTTGGAACAAGGAGGATGCCCTGTTGCTCAGAGTCTTTGTTGACCTCAAGGAGCAGGCCTCTTGTATCTCGGTTCAAAAGGGGCCGTTGTGGTAGAGAACTCTCTTTCCTTTTATTTGGTAAAAATGTAGAGTTGCTACATGGAATCACTACGTGAACTGTATAGGATTGGGTATGGCCCCTCAAGTAGCCACACCATGGGCCCTCGTTTTGCAACCCAACATTTTCTTGGGCTTTGTCCTCAGGCTATACGCTATGAGGCCTTTCTTTATGGTAGCCTTGCAGCAACAGGAAAGGGTCACCTTACCGATAGGGCTATCAGGGAAATATTTTCTGATATAGGAAAAGAGGTGGAGATCAGCTGGTACCCGGATGAGGAGAAACCCTATCATCCCAATGCCCTTACCTTGTGTGGTTTTGGAGAAGACAGTACTCTCCTTGCACAACAGACCTACTACAGCGTGGGTGGTGGGCGTGTTGTCATAGAAGGTGAGACCCAAGACGAGAAGAAGCATGTCTATCCCAAGGAGTATGGGACCATGGCGAAGATCCTCGCCTACTGCTCAGAAGAGGGCCTGCAGCTGTGGGAGTTTGTCCTTCAGTTTGAAGGTCCTGAGATCCTGGATTATATCACTGAGGTCTGGACAGTTATGAGCGACGCTGTTGAAGCGGGCATCAATGCTGAGGGCGTACTCCCCGGGGGACTCAAGCTTGCTAGGAAGGCAAGCCAGTACAACTCCAAAGCTGGGGAGTTTACCGGACCGTTGGGAAATACCGCCATAGCAATAAGCTATGCCCTTGCAGTATCTGAGGAGAATGCAGGGGGAGGAAAGATTGTCACTGCCCCTACTTGCGGCAGTTGTGGCGTGCTTCCGGGAGTGCTCTACTACCTGTCCAAGCATTATAAGATTTCCAAAATAAAGATATTGCGAGCCTTGCTGACTGCCGGCCTTATCGGCAACCTGGTCAAGACCAACGGCTCCATAAGCGGAGCAGAGGTGGGCTGCCAAGGTGAGGTAGGTGTTGCCTGTGCTATGGCAAGCGGAGCCGCAACCCAGCTGCTTGGAGGGACCATACACCAGATCGAGTATGCAGCTGAGATGGGTTTGGAACACCACTTGGGCCTTACTTGCGACCCCATGCGTGGTCTGGTGCAGATTCCTTGCATCGAACGAAATGCCTTGGGAGCGATGCGCTCCATAGACCACTGTACCTTTGCCTTGCTTGGAGATGGAAGGCATAAGGTCTCCTTTGACAGTGTGGTTGAGGTTATGATGGAGACCGGCCAGGCCCTTCCTTCCCTGTACCGAGAAACTTCCAAAGGTGGTCTTGCCAAGGTATTGGGTTAGGAGAAAAGGTATACCAAGAGATATCACCTATAGACGCCATACTATCATTCTCAGAAGTATGTATGGTATTATTACAGTGTATGGGTATACCATAAGGGATAGCAAAGTGGGTAGAACTAACCAGCCTAACAGGAGATTGCACAAGATATGTATGTTTCTTGTGTTTTGTCTCTGCACCTGCAATCCCCTATCTGCTGTCATTGTCCTGGAGACTCCACAAACAGAGGTACTGGTTGTTGTAACCGATAGGAAAGGAGAACGAAACAACACCCCGGCCTCCTCTCTCAGTTTTCCTTTGTGCTCAATAGCCGTCAAGGCAAAGCATCAGGGGAGAGGATATCTGGAGGTCACCCATACCCCTCTGGTTTTTGGATCAGATCTTGTTCCTTACCAGCTGTTTTGCGACACCCGGGAGATGATTCTTCCTACTGCCCTCCCTTACGAGTGTAATTCCTTTCTTCCTTTGACTATCCCGATGACTGAGCTTTCTGTAATGCTCTCAAGACCGTTGCTACGGGAGCGTTCTTTGTATACCAGTGTGGTTTTTCTGCATCTGAAGTTGGAAGCCTAGGACACAAGGGTCTTTATACAGTGAGGACTCTTTTCGATAAGGAGTAGCTTTTGTTTGAGATTCTACCCATACATACGAAAAGTAGCGTAGATACTAGCGACAAAGAAGGAGGAGGTCATGGCCTCCTCTTCCTTGAAATATTCCTGTATTCTGCTTTTTTTTCGACTCTCTTCCTACTTGACGACTAGGTTAACCAGCTTGTCGGGAACCACAATCTCCTTGACTATGGTCTTCCCTTCGATCCAAGTCAGTATCTTCTCGTCATTTTTAGCAAGGGCGAGCATTTCTTCCTTGCTCAAGCCTTTTCCCTGGACACTCTTGGAACGCACCTTGCCGTTTACCTGCATGATAATCTGAACCTCACTGTCAATAGTGAGCTTCTCATCATAGGTAGGCCAGCTGACATTTGCCAAAGTCGGCTTATGCCCTGCAAGTTCCCAGAGCTCCTCTGCAATGTGAGGCACATAGGGGCCGAGCAGCTTGACCAGGGTTTCCCAGACAACCCTTGGAAGGGTGTCGGTCTTATAAAGCTCGTTGACCAGAACCATCATCTGGCTTATGGCCGTGTTGAAGTTCAGGGTATCGGTATCGTGGGTCACCTTCTTGATGGTCTTGTGCAGTAGCTTGAGAATCTCTTCAGAAGGTTCTTCGTCGGTGATAGTCCTCTCTTCCTGTAGGCGCCAGACGCGGTCGATGAAGCGGTACACCCCAACGAGACCCGTTGTAGCCCATGGCTTTGAGACTTCTAGCGGTCCCATGAACATCTCGTACATGCGCATTGAGTCCGCACCAAACTCGTTGATGATATCATCGGGATTGATGACGTTCTTCAAGCTCTTGGACATCTTTGCGACAACACGTTCGAGGCTCTCACCTGTCTCCTTCTCGATGAACTGATCAGGGGCTGTCTCTTCCACCATATCTGTGGGGACCAGGCTCTTGTCCTTTCTCTGGTAGGCAAAGGAGGTTATCATTCCCTGGTTTACCAACCTTTGGAAGGGCTCCTTTGTGGAGACTAAGCCCAAGTCATAGAGAACCTCATGCCAGAATCGTGCATAGAGAAGGTGCAACACAGCGTGTTCGGCTCCTCCTACATAGAGGTCGACGGGCATCCAATACTGTTCCTTCTCCTCTGAGACAAACCGTTCGGTATTGTGTGGATCAAGATAGCGCAGGTAGTACCAACACGATCCTGCCCACTGGGGCATGGTGTTGGTCTCCCTTTTTGCCGAACCTCCACAGACTGGGCAGGTGGTGTTTACCCACTCGTCTATCTTTGCAAGGGGGCTCTCTCCTGTGCCGCTCGGCTCATAGGAAGTCGTTTTTGGCAACATCAGGGGAAGCTGCTCTTCGGTGAGGGGGACAGTGCCACATGTTGGGCAGTGCACCAGAGGAATGGGTTCTCCCCAGTAGCGCTGCCGGCTGAACACCCAGTCGCGAAGCTTGTAGTTGGTGGCCTTTGTCCCGAGCTTTTTTTCTTCAAGCCAAGCGAGCATCTTCTCGATGGCATCGTCTTTGTTCAGGCCATTGAGGAAGCCGCTGTTGACGTGGGTCCCGTCTTCGGTCCATGCCTGTTGTTGTACATCGATCTCACTTTTCAGAACTTCTACGATGGGAAGGCCAAATTTTTTGGCAAACTCCCAGTCACGGGTATCGTGGGCAGGAACTGCCATGATAGCTCCTGTCCCATAGGTGCTGAGCACGTAGTCAGCGATCCAGATGGGGATCCTCTCATTGTTGACCGGGTTGATGGCATAGCTGCCGGTAAATACCCCTGTCTTGTCCTTTGCGAGGTCGGTCCGCTCCAGATCACTCTTATGGGAGGCTGCATCGATATAGGCGGTAACCTCGGCTCTCTTATCCTCAGTGGTAAGGTGGTCGACAAGAGGGTGTTCAGGGGAGACAACCATGTACGTCGCCCCGAAGAGGGTGTCGGCTCTGGTTGTGTAGACCTCCAGGTGTTCGTCGATGTTCTCTATCTTGAAGGATACCGATGCCCCTTCACTGCGACCGATCCAGTTGCGTTGCATGAGCTTCACCGATTCCGGCCAGTCGAGGCTGTCCAGGTCTGCAAGCAATTTGTCCGCATACTCGGTGATCTTGAGCACCCATTGGCGGATGCTCTTGCGTACGACTGCGGTTCCGCATCGTTCGCATCTGCCGTCCTTGACCTCTTCATTGGCAAGCCCGGTAAGGCAATCTTCACACCAGTTGATGGGGGTATAGGACTCATAGGCAAGGCCCTTGTTGAACAGTTGGATGAATATCCACTGGGTCCAGCGATAGTATTCGCTGCTGTGGGTTGATATCTCTCGGTTCCAGTCATAGCAGAAACCAAGGCTCTTGATCTGTTTGCGAAAGTTCTCGATGTTCTTTTCGGTAGTTCCCTTTGGATGCTTGCCGGTCTTTATGGCATAGTTCTCTGCAGGAAGCCCGAAGGAGTCGAATCCCATGGGATGCAGGACATTGTAACCATTCATCCTGAGGTATCTGCAATAGATATCTGTGGCGGTATACCCTTCAGGGTGCCCTACATGCAGACCCGCACCCGAAGGATAGGGGAACATGTCCAACACATATTTGCGTTTTTCAGGGGGAAAGGACTCATCTTCTGTAACGGCAAAGGTCTGGTTCTCTTCCCAGTACTGCTGCCACTTGGTTTCTATTTCTTGGAAGGGGTATTTGCTCATAGGAGCAATAATACATTTGCTGCAATATTAGGTCAACGCCAAACGTTCTCCAATCACAGGGTTGCATCATCAATGGCAGGTGAAAACTCCACTTCGGCAACCCTATTGCCCTGCATGGTCATGATCCTGAATGTCCCTATGGGGGATTGCAGCACATCACCAGATTTTGGAATGTCACCTGTCAGGCTCATCAGATAGGCTGCTACGGTACTGGTTTTGGCCCCTTCACTCTCATAGTGCAGGGAAAGCTCGTCGACAAGCTGGAGGAAGGGGGTGTCTGCCATGACCAGATATGTTCCTGGCCGTAATTCCTGTTCCACTATCCTGTCCGGGTATCGCCGTTCATGTTCGTCATACAGCTCACCGAAGAGCTGTTCTGCCACATCCTCCATGGTGACGACCCCGCTGAAGCCACCGTACTCGTCAAGGACTATGGCAAGCTGCAGCCTGTCCTTCTTGAAGAGGAAGAATACATTGTCCAGATGCATCTGCTCCGGGACAAAGAGGGGCTTGAGCATGATGGTCGTTATGTTCTTGTCCTGCTTCTTGGCAAGCTGGGCACGCAGGATATCACGAACCAGTACGACTCCGATGATATCCTCAATAGTCTGGTGGTAGACAGGAATGCGTGAGAAGCCTGAGCGTACGATGGAGGGGAACGCCTCTCCGATGGAGAGCTCGTCGCTGATGCAGAAAACGCTGGTGCGATGGCTCATGATCGTCTTTACCTGGGTATCGCTGAACTGGATCGCCCTTTGCATAAGATCCGATTCATACTGATCCACCAACCCATAGTCCTCTGCCGCCCCTACCATATGCCTGACCCCTTCGGTTGTGATGGCGGGGTCGGTGTTTTTTGCAAAGATGCGGGTGATGATATGGGAGAAATGTATCAATAGCCAGATAATCGGATAAAGGATGATGGTCAAGGCCTTGATGGGGTATGCCATGAAGGAGGCGATCTTCATATTGTGACTCATTGCTATCTGCTTGGGAGTTATCTCACCGAAGATGAGGATGACAATGGTTAGGATTCCTGTTGCATACCCCACAGCGCTGCTGGAGAACAGGCGTATGGCATAGGTGGTCACCAAGGCTGAGACAGAGATGTTCACCACATTGTTGCCCACCAGGACGGTGGTTATGAGCACATCATGCTTCTGGCTCAGCTCATAGGCCATACGGGCGCTGCGGCTTCGTTTGTTTTGGAGGGTTTTGTGTTGGATGAGCGAAAGGGAGGTAAAGGCAGTTTCCGTAGCAGAAAACATTGCCGAAAGCACAAGCAACACAAAAATGGCTATCAGGTGTGTGTTCATGCGCACATCCGAAGGATGGTGAAAAGAGGTGGGTGGTCAAGAGAGCACCCCTGACTAGGTAGTGGGTCTTCCATAATGGGCCTAGTATACCAACAGCAACAGCATGACCGCAAGTGTAATTGCCAAGGAAAGGCCATATGTTTTTGCTCCCATGCGTTTTATCCTGCTGGCATTGAAACCACAAAAGGGGTAGGAAAAGAAAAATCCATCCAAAGCAAGCAATGCCAAACCAAACAGGAGAGGGATGCCCTGGGGAGCAAACAGACAAACAAGGATTACAGCCGCTTGTCCTCCTATGGCCATCCTTGCTAGTTTTTTCTGCTCATCTTTCAAGTTCCAGTCGGATCCTTTGCTATAAAGGTTTCCCGGGACAGGGAAGGGAAAGCCCACACTAAAGGTAAGGATGATAGCAAGGATCCAGGCAGTGTCCCAACTGCGGTATACCAAACTCTTTTTCTCTGTATCTCCCTTTGTATGTGTTTCTCGATCGTTTTTTGGACCCATGCTCTCCTGAACTGGGTTATTTCCTTTTTCATTCCTATTGTTTTTAGCATGTTGGTCATTCCTGTTTTGGTCTTTTCCATGTTTCTTCTCTAAGGATGCAAAAAGAGCCATTGCCCCTGTCCTGGCAAGCAGGAAGAGACTAGGAAAGCTAAGCATGAGTATCTTATGTGCTGTTGTGAGAGAGGAGAATGGTTCTTTGATCGGATGCAAGCCTGCTAAGGTGAGAAGATTCCATCCCTTCAGACAGAAAAAGAACAGGAGGGTATTTCCCAGCAGGGTAGGCAGAAGTGCTGCCATCCCTGTCTTTGCTGCTTTGAAGGTCTGCTCGGTCAGGCTCTTGTGCCAGAGAAAATACCCCATGTCGAAGAATCGTGAGGCATGATGGTAAACCTTTGCTGTCCCTAGTCTGAACAGCTTCAGCTGATCTTTGAGACCGAGGATTGAGAATCCCCTTTTTTCCAACTGCTTGAATGAGGCCGGGTTGTCCCCCTCAACACAGGCTGCAAGGGAGGTGCATCCTTGCTTTTTGAGAAATATGATTGCCTCGTCAAGCAACCTGCCCGCTAGGCCGTTGCCCCTGTGCTCGTCATCGGTGTAGAGCCATCCTATGTAGCCCATCTTCACCTGCCTGTTCACCTGGTAGACATCCAGATTGATGCCTGAAACCACCCTATTCTGATAGGTCGCTACCAGAGTCGATTCAGGATGGAGATAGAAGATGGAAGCGAGCTTGGGTTCGAAACAACGGCTCATCAAGGACTGTGCTTCTGTTATCTGATCTTCTCGTATGAGGGCGATGGAATAGGCACTCATGCCTTCCCTCTGATGGTGTTGGTCATCTCAAGTTGTGTGGTAAAGCAAACAAAATCCAACGAAAGGAGAAGGTTGTTCAAAGGGAGGTAGTGATCATCGATATTGATGAAGCGAAGTTGTTCTGTCTTACAGAGCTTTGCCGCCTCTATGATGGCCTCTTTTGCATATCCCTTTCGTCTTTCTTCCTCTTGGATGAATATCTGGGCAATTGATCCTCGTTCAGGGTCATAGCAGAGCGTGCCGACTTTCCTGTTTCCTGTAGTGATGTCCCATGTGGGGACACCCCCTATTCTGATGGATTGCTCCTCGTTCTGCCAACTTGGCAGACACTCGCCATACGGAATGGTTATGGTTTGCTGTGGTATAAGGGTGATACCTGACTCAGCTTTTTTGCATGTGACCGCCTTGGCTTCTGCTTGATAGCAGTTGAATCCCCTCTGTTTGGTAAAGCCAATGTCCTTGTAGAGCCTGATGGCTTTTGTATTGTCTGAGAGCACTTCCAGTATCCAGGTATGGATGTCCTGGCCTCTGAGTACAGAGAGTGTCTTATCCAGAAGCAGGTGGGCATAGCCCTTACCCCTATAGCTGGGGATGATGGCTGTCCCAGAGTCATAGCAGTAGTTGCCCCGTACCCCATTGAGCACAAATCCCACCAACGCTTCCCCATCAAAAAGGCCGACAGAGCTTTCAGGTCGGTACCCGTTTCTCTTGAGCATCTTCTGCAGCTTCTCTTCGCTCATGGAGAGCGTCACCTGATAGTCGCTGAATCCCAAGTTGTAGGCTTTGGTGAGCTCTTCTATCCCTACGTTCTCTAACGTATGTGTCATCTCCATTGGTATTTCTTACACCATCCTGTCCTTATGATACCGATAAGGATACAACAAAAGGCCATGGCAAAGAAACCCATAGGAGCGCACTTCCTTGGTGTTTATACTGCCGTCATCGGCTTCCTTGTTCCCATTGGTACGCTCTTAGGGTAGGATGCTGCAGGGGATAGGCAATGGAAAAGGAAAAACAGATATATGTGAAAGGGTTGTCCTTTGCAATTCTTGGAACAATTGTGCTCAGCTTTGATGCGCTACTTATACGCCTATCAGGTGCAAAGGGCATTGATGTCGTATTTTATCGGGCTTTCTTTACCTGTATTTCCAGTTCAGCAATATTTTTTGTCACGAACAAAAGGAAATCCTGCTCAATCCTTACCTCTGGGGGTCTACCTTCCATCATCAGCGGCTTGATGTGGGGCTTGGGTGGAGTAGGCTTCACCTTGGGAGTGCAGAGTGCAGGGGCGGCGAACACCTTGGTGCTCATCGCTTTGTCCCCTCTGTTTGCTGCTGCTTTCAGTGGTTTCTTTTTCAGAATTGTTCCTTCACCCAGTACCATTGTGGCTACTTGTGTCTCCATCTTCGGTATCTGGTTCATGTATAGGGAAGGGTTTGGTGATTTAGATTTGAGGGGTATGGCATTTGCCCTGTCCGCACCCTTGTTTCTTGGGTCGAACCTCTCTTTCATGAGAAACCACAAGGATATGGCACGCCTCCCTCTTGTAATAATCGGGGGTTTGACCGGTAGCCTTATTGCACTCATTGTCTCACAAGGGGATGTGAGGATACGTATGGCTTCAATCCTTCCCCTTATGCTCTTGGGCTTGGTGGTAATTCCCTTTGCCCAGACCATGATCTCCACAGGGACACGCTTTATCAACGCACCGGAAGCTGCGCTGGTCAATTCAAGCGAGACGGTGATAGGGATTTTCTACGTTTGGCTGTTTCTTGGGGAGACACCGAATCAGGACTTCATGATAGGCGCCTCAATTGTGTTGCTTGCGATAACCACAAACAGTCTCCATCAGGCTAATAAGAAAAAAACAGAAGGGTTGTCTCAGCAATAGGGCCGCTTATCCTTCTCGGGGATAAGGCTAAACGATTGGATGATGACTGGCATAAGGGTGTCTGTCACCACCATTGCTTTTTCTTGAACCATCCTGCCATTCCTATGACTATAAGAACACAAATCACTACCATCGCATAGAAACCCCAGTATCGGGTGGAGAAAGGCATATGGATGAAGTTCATCCCATACAGGCCGGTCAGGAAAGTAAGGGGTATGAAGATGGTGCTGATGATGGTAAGCACCTTCATGATCTTGTTCATCTTCACATCAAGACTGGAGAGGTAGACTTCCATCAGGCCGCTTACCGTCTCCCGGAGCATCTCGCACTCCTCACCAAGCCAGAGGGCGTGGTCTGAGGTGTCACGGAAGAGGTGGATGGTAGCCTTGCCTAGGTCGACATGCTCGCTTCTGATGAGGTTTGCCAAAAGATCCTTCAAAGGTAGGGTAATCCTCCTCAAGTGGAGGATCTTTCGCTTATGCTTATGGATGTCCGATGCCTTGACCTTCTCCGGTGTATTGACGACAAGATCCTCCATCTCCTCAGTCAGCTGGTCAAGCTCATCTGCACGAACCAGGTACTGGTCGACCACACGGTCTACCAGTGCATGGAAGAGCAGGTGCTCATTCGCCTTGCGTTTCTTGTTTGTATCCTTGAGGTAGGCTACAGCGGTTTGAAAGATATCGCTTGCATGCTCTACGATGCTGATGACCCACCCCTCCCCGACAAACAGGCTCAGTTGTTCCTCTTCCTTATTGGGGGTATCCAGCACCCTGAGGGTGAGGGAGAAGTATTTTTCATAGTAGTCGAGCTTCATCCTCTGGTCAGTGGAGAATACGTCCTCAAGGCTGAGGTTGGAGAGGTCGAACTCTTTGGCTACAGAGACAATGCCCTTGATGTCCGACAGGCCAGAGATTTCGATCCACCGTTGTTTTTCAGGGTCTTGCAGGGAAAATCCTTCAAGGGTTTCAGATCCGTTGCCATCAAAGATATGGGTCCGTATCCGGGTTTCTTCACACTCGGAGTCCCCGACATATATCAGTGATCCCGGTCTCATCCCTTCTTTTCTCTTATGCAAGAGAGGCATGGTATTTTTGTTTGGCATCTAGTAGGCCCCCTGTAGTGTTAAGATTCCCACACTTAGTAGCAGCTGTGCAAGGGTATAGGTTCCCATGATGGCCGTTTCACTGAAGGTGCGTTTTTCTACGATGTCCATCGCGATGAGGTAGTCAGATATGGCAAAGAATACGGCCCCCACCATTGCAATGAAGGCGAATGAGGAGGCGCAGAAAGAGGTTAGGATAATTAGGATGGTGGCATAGATGCTCAATAGTGGGGCCTCTTTGGCGGGAAAGAAGGAGAGGATGATTTTGTAGAGGGGGTAGGCCAGGACAAGCAGGGCAAACAGGAAATACCCCCAGCTTTGCAGATAGAGGACAAAGTAGGTGATGTAGGCAAGATGCCCTACAAAGAAGCAGAGCATGCCAGCATAGAAGAGTCTGCCTTTGTGCCCTGCAAGCAGAAAGGCATCTCCTGCTGTGCCCAAAAGTAGGGCCAGTGCTATGAGCAGACTCAGCAGGCCAGTATCCGTATTCATGGAAAGATAATATATAAGGAGTGATGGCATGAGCATGACTTTGCTTATGGCTGAAGGGATTCTCATATTTTCCGACCGGAAGCTCATATGCCCTATGCTAAGGATGAGATAGATCAGTAAGAATATGTTCATAAATATAGCTTAACGCACGTCAAGGGAGATGACAACACGAATTTTCTTTCGTTTTGCCATAGAAGGTGAAATCTGCTATACTTTGCTCCATGGCAAAGTCAACATATGATGAATCGAAAATCCAGACGCTCAGTGCGTTGGAACATATACGCAAGCGACCGGGCATGTATATCGGTCGCTTGGGAAACGGTACCCACCTCGATGATGGTATCTACATCCTTATCAAGGAGATTATCGACAACAGCGTTGACGAGTTCATTATGGGATTCGGCAACAAGGTTGTTGTGAGGGTAAAGGATAAGAGCGTCTCAGTCCGGGACTATGGCCGGGGTATTCCCCTGGGCAAGGTTGTCGATTGTGTCTCGGTCATCAATACCGGGGCAAAGTACAGCTCGGACGTATTCCAGTTCTCCGTCGGGTTGAACGGGGTGGGTACCAAGGCGGTCAATGCTCTTTCTTCCCAGTTTACCGTAACGGCCTTTCGTGACGGGCAGTATGCCTCCGCTACGTTCAGCAAAGGGGTCTTGGTCTCCGAAAGGAAGGGTAAGGGCCCTGAGGAAGACGGGACTATGGTGAGCTTCACCCCCGATGCCGAACTGTTCGGGGAGTATGCCTTCAATGAGGATTTTCTGGTGACCCGCATCTGGAGCTATGCGTATCTGAACACTGGCCTCTCCATCAACTTCAACAACAAGGTCTTTAAGTCCGCTCATGGCCTTCTGGATCTTCTGGACAAGGAGGTGGGCAATGAGGGGCTGTACACCATCATCCATCATCAGGGCAAACAGCTTGAGTTTGCCTTTACCCATGTGGTGGGCTCCTATGGGGAGAACTACTTCAGCTATGTGAATGGCCAGCACACGACCGATGGGGGAACCCATCAGGGTGCCTTCAAGGAGGGTATCCTCAAGGGAATCAACGAGTTCTTCAAGAAGAACTGGGCACCTCAGGATGTGCGTGACGGTATTATCGGGGCCATCGCCATCAAGGTGCAGGAACCTGTCTTCGAGTCACAGACAAAGAACAAGCTCAGCAATACGGAGATTCGATCCTGGATAGTGGGTGAGGTCAAGGATGCCATAGTCGACTTCCTGCTGAAACACTCTGAAGAAGCCGCCAAGCTGAATGAGAAGATCATTAACAATGAGACACTGCGCAAGGAACTCAACGAGGTGAAGAAGGGTGCGCGTGCCTCTGCCAAGAAAGTCTCGCTGAACATTCCCAAGCTGAAGGACTGCAAGTACCACCTTAACCAGAGCGCCTCGCACCGTGATGAGTGCGAACGGTCGGTTATCTTCCTTACCGAGGGAGATTCCGCTTCCGGAACAATCACAAAGACACGGGATGTGATGACGCAGGCTGTATTCAGCCTGAGGGGGAAGATCCTCAATGTCTATGGGAAGAAACGCACAGAGATATATAAGAATGCCGAGCTGTATAATATGATGGTTGCCTTGGGCATTGAGAATGGGGTGGAAGGTCTTCGCTACGGCAAGGTTATCATTGCAACCGATGCTGATACCGACGGCTTTCATATCCGTAATCTCCTGATGACCTACTTTCTCACGTACTTCGAGGATTTGGTGCTGGCTGGCAGGCTCTACATTCTGGAGACTCCTCTATTCAGGGTGCGTAACAAGAAGCAGACTGTCTACTGCTACAGTGAGCAACAGCGTGATAATGCCGTCAGCCAGATCAAGGGTAGCGAGATAACCCGCTTCAAGGGCCTCGGAGAGATAGACCCCAAGGAGTTCGGCCAGTTCATCGGTGAAGAGATACGCCTGGTTCCCGTTTCGATAGTGGGTATGCAGTCGATGCACAAGACCCTGGAGTTCTATATGGGCAGCAATACCCCTCAGAGAAGGGAGTTTATTATGGAGAATCTTATCTGATGACGCAGGCACAATCCGTTTTCCGACAAAATTTCCTTGAGTATGCTTCGTATGTCATCAAGGAGCGAGCCATCCCCGATCTCTCCGACGGCTTCAAACCGGTACAGAGACGTATCATCCATACCCTCTTTGAGATGGATGACGGCAAGTTCCACAAGGTGGCCAATGTGGTCGGTTGGGCGATGCGCTACCACCCCCATGGCGACTCCTCCATTTATGAGGCTCTGGTTAACCTGGCTAATTTCGACCTGTTCATAGAGAGGCAGGGGAACTTCGGTAACTTCATGACCGGTGACAGCGCAGCGGCGGCCAGGTATATCGAGTGCCGTCTGCTCCCGTTTGCCAAGCGGGTCCTGTATAATCCTGAACTGACAGCATTCACTGACTCCTATGACGGACGCAATAGCGAGCCTATCTCGTTCCCTGCCAAGATACCAGTAGTTGTCATCCAAGGGGTCATGGGTATTGCGGTGGGGATGAGTACCTCAATCCTACCGCACAACGCTCTGGAAGTGCTAGATGCGATGGCTGCAAAGCTGAATGGTGAGAGCTATACCCTCTATCCTGACTTCCCTGGCGGAGGAATCGTTGATGTTGCGGAGTATAACGACGGGCGAGGCTCTGTCTCCATCAGGGCAAAGCTCAATATATCAGATCCCAAGAAGATCATCATCGAGGAACTGCCCTTCGGAGTCACCAGTGAGGCTATGATCCACTCGGTTGAGGATGCTGCCAAGAAGGGAAGACTGAAGATCAGCTCGATCAACGACTACACTTCCGATAGGGTCAATATTGAGATCAATCTTGCACGCAATACATACTCCGAGGATATCGTTGACGCTCTCTATGCCTTTACTGTCTGTGAAACCAAGGTCTCTGTGAACCCTTTGGTCATCAGGGACAATATCCCCACCATCATGGGTATCGGTGAGATAGTGGACTACCATGCGCTTAATCTCCTTGCCATCCTGAAGGCTGAGCTGGAACTGGAGAAGGGGCATCTGATGGATAAATTGCATGCCCGCACCCTCGAGCGCATCTTTGTTGAGGAGCGTATCTATAAGAGGATCGAGCAGAAGAAAAGTGCGGAGGATGTCATAAAAGCTGTCTTCACCGGGTTCAAGCCTTTTGCTGAGCAACTTTTCAGGCCTCTTGTCGATGAGGATGTCGATCGCCTTCTGAAGATTCCCATCAGGCGCATCTCACTCTTTGACATCGAGAAGAACCGTCATGAGATGGATGAGATCAACGCTCTACTGGAGGAGATCGAATACAAGCTTTCCAACCTTGTGGAGTACGCCCTCTCCTATCTTGATGAGCTGAAGGGTATGCTTGGTAAGGAAAGCCATACGCGAAAGACCAAGATAAAGACCTTTGAGACTATAGATGTCAAGGAGGTTGCCGAAAGGAACCTCGCTATTAAATATGACACTTCCAATGGATATCTGGGCTATGGGGTAAAGACGGGAACCACCCAGCTTGAGGTGAATGCGTTTGACCGCGTGCTCATCATCCGTAAGGACGGTACCTACCAGGTCATCGATGCACCGGAGAAGGAGTTTGTGGGCAAGGGCCTTCTCTACTGCGGGTTTGCAGACAAGGCCGAACTTGAGAAGATTGTCTTTACTGTGATCTATCAGGAAACTACCTACAAGTATCTTTTCCTCAAGAGGTGCCAAATTCTTTCCTTTATGCTGAAAAAGGCATATTCTCTAATTCCCGAGGGGAACTTCAAGATGGTCAAACTCTCCACACATCCCAATGCGGAGCTTACGGTTAAATACAAGCCCAAGCCTGGTTTGAGGATTCTGGAGGAGCAGTTCTACTTCTCTGATTATCTGGTCAAGAATGTACGGGCAAATGGGGTGCGTATAGTGGTGAAGGACGTAGCGTCCCTGAAGTTGCGTGCGGTGAAGGAAATTGTGCATGATACCCAAGAAGAGCCAACACTCTTCGATGATGTTGAGGAGTGATGATGGCATTAGAAGAGAGAATTCTCTATGAGGATAATCATCTCATCGTAGTGAACAAGCTATGTGGTGAGTTGGTTCAAGGGGATCGGACAGGTGATGTGACTCTCGCCGATATGGTGAAACAGTATCTGAAAGTGACCTATAATAAGGAAGGGAATGTCTATCTGGGTATTCCCCATCGCCTCGACCGACCTACCAGTGGGATCGTGGTCTATGCAAAGACAGAGAAGGCCTTAGTCAGGCTCAACGAGCTGTTCAGAGGAAGTTCTGTCAAGAAGATCTACTGGGCGGTAGTTGATATTCTTCCCTCCCAGTCGGAAGGGACTCTCATCCATCATATGGTACGCAACACCACTCAGAACAAGAGCATTGCAAACCCGATCGAGCGCAAGGGAAGCAAGGTCGCCAAGCTTGACTACAAGGTCATTTCCTCTTCAAAGAATTACCATCTGCTGGAGATCGAGCTCCATACCGGACGCCATCACCAGATTCGGGCCCAACTTGCTGCAATAGGGTTGCATATCAAGGGAGACCTGAAGTATGGTTCACCCCGATCCAATCCTGATGGTGGTATCTGCCTTCATGCCCGCTCGATTAGCTTTATCCATCCGGTGAAGAAGGAAGAGCTCTTCATCATAGCCAATCCACCCCGTGAACCCCTCTGGGATGCTTTTTGGGAGCAGGTGGGAGAATAATTCTCTATAATAAAAAGTTTTATACAATCCAATCCCTTTAGGAGGTGGGATGTGTTGTAGCTGTATTTCTCCCAAACACTCTTTTTCTCCCTCTGGATTAATCTTTCTCTGTCCAGTCAAATGTACGTGTCAGTTCTTTGAAATGCGTCCATTTTTGAGTCAAGTGCCTGTACCGTCCTGCTACGATACCCGGGCTGATAGTGAGTGCTTGCGCCAAATCGACAATTTCTTGTTTGGAAGTACACGCTACAATACGTTCATTATACTTGGCAGGGATTAATGTCTCGGCTGCAAAACGATCAGCCTTTATTTCTTCTGCATCTACACTCTTTTTTTCTGCGATATACAGGCGTTTTCTTTCCCCATACAGTACATGATAGGCTTCATGAAAAAAGGAAAACCAGAATATATCCTCGCCTTTGCCTCTCAAGCTCAAAAGAATCATTGCCTTATCAGGAGAAAGCCATTTTGAAGCTCCATTCCAAGGGACTTTCTTCAGTTCTCTGACTAAGGAAAGCGCTACACCTGCATCAGAGCAAAGGGTGCGCATTTCAGGTATAAAAACATTGGGACTTTTTGTTGTTAGATCACGAATGAGCTGTACTGCTTCTTTGAACTTCTCTTTTTTGTACGGTGAAGTGTGAATGCCTTGTGCCTGTATTTCACCCAAACGAATCCAGGCAGATGCTGGTCCTGTTTGTGTTTCGAAGCAAGCGGAGCGGCGAGCGGCAACTTCAGGTTCACACCATACATCATTCCAAGCATCAACACTGGAGACTCCATAAAATTTCAGAGTTTCGTGTACAAGATCAGAGCCTGTAGCCTCCTTTGAGATCTCTCCACGTACCATAAGTTCTTTGACAGGAATTCCTTTCAGCCAATCAATAGCATATTCAAAGGTTTTGGCTTGTTTGATTGTACTCAATTGCTGACGATATTGCATTTCCATATTATTCCACAGACTTGCTGGAACGCCTGTAACCATTTCAAGTTTGTTGGCTGTCTCAAAGGTGATGGGTTGCTCGCTTTTCAGAATCCTGACAATTGTTTGTTCTGTGAGCCCTGTACGTGTAGCAAGTTCTTTCTGAGTCATTTTCATGCTTTCTAATATCTCAAGTAAGGTTTTCGCAGGAGAAACTGCATAATCTGGTTCAAATCCATATAATCGTTTTGCTTTTTTTGGTGTGCTCATCTTGAGCCCCTCCGTTGGTTTTTTGGGTCATGGGTATCTTCTATTCCGATTATTTCAATCTCAGTTACCTGTTCCCGATCAATGCCTCCATCCTTTTTTTGAGGGATTGGGTCGTTTGCTGGAATGAAAAGTAAGCGAAAGGGATAATCCAGATCAACTGAAAAAACTGATCGTCGATTGACTAGCTCATGACAGTGAGCAGGAGGTAAGCGTGAGATGTCGCTAAGGGCGACTGCCGCTTCTAATTCAAATAGACGCTGGCGTATCTTTTCACTCATTCTTTGTTCGAATACTTTAACCATTTCCTGTTGTTTGGAGCATTGATTTTGTAACTTCTTCGTATCAAAATATATCTTCATTGGCTCGCCTTGTCAATCATATGATTAACATGATATGTTAATGTTTTGACATAATTAACTATTTTCTACATTGTAGGCCAACAAAGTTGTACCCGATGTGCATAAGAGGATGCAGATGGCCATTATGGCAAGGGATACCGATGCAGCAGTAGAGGCTGTCAGAGACCATATCCAGATATGGATTTCAGGTTACAAAGCCCAGCACAACATTCAGTAGCTCTACAGGCAGAGTACCCCCTCCCCCTTGAAGCCGTTTACCTTTATGGTAAGCGGCTTTTCACTTCTTGCATGGATGAAGTGCTCACTCTTTTCAAATACAGGCAAGCTGGAGAACTTTGTCAGATCCAATCTCCCTGCCTTGTAGATGGGGTTTACCGTCATATAGATGCAACCCAGGCTGGTCATGTTCTGGAAGAAGTGGGTTCCTTGGCTTGGTTCCACCTGGAAGCCTTCAAAGCCCGTCTCTATAATGACGCGCGATCGGGAAATCTGCGACCAGGTCACAGGGATGCCAAGCCACGGGTCACAAGAGCCGAGCCTGCCGGCAACCACAAGCACATAATCCTTCTCTTCAAGCACCATGGTGGCATTGAGCTTGTCCAGCTCCTTTGCCATCACCTGCATCCTGGAAGGGTCGAACTTGTCCGCTTGTATGTAGATGATGTCGTGGATGTCAGTAATCTTACCATTGCCCATGATGATATTCGAGAGGACTGCGGCTTCTTCTCGTTCCTCATCGGTTATCTCAACATCGTTCTCCTCATTGCCTTGGGCAATGGGTCGGATCTGCAAAAGACTGAACTCTGGCTTTTTAGGAGACTTTCGATTGAGGTTGATGGCAAATTCTATCTCAATGGGCGCTCTCATGGCCTCTGTTCCCAGTTTGAGGATATCATGTACGATTGGTGCCATAGGAAAGGCGTCATACTTGAGGATCCCGTTGAAGGTGATGACCTTATGTCCTTCTGCTCTGGTGCTCTCGCTCAACATGCCGGTTGTCATATCAAAAGTACTGGCGATGTATCGCAGCGATTCAGGATGTTTTTCCGCTTCCTCCATGTCAAGAAGCTCAAGGTTCTCCAGACCATCCTTCTCCAAGGGGAAGTATCCCCCTGCAAGGTTGAGAGCATAGAAGTTGCTCTGAGTGCTTGATTGGTTGCCCCCAAGGTGTTGCACTGGCCTTCTGGGATGAGTGGGGGAGAAACGGAATACAGAGCCGTTGTCCACCACTGACTTGCCGAATCCGAAGCAGAGAAGGCCTACTCCATCCTCGGGCTTCTCCCCGCCGATGGGGTAGTAGTTCAACGACCTGGCGACCCCACTGATGTTGGGGTACCAGTAGGCGCCATGCTCACTGCCGATTACCTGTTGGATGACCACAGCCATCTTCTCGTCTTCGAGCATGTGATCGGTTGCCTTGAGATATTCCTTTGCCTGCTTGAAGTAGGTCGATGCCCAGACACACCTCAAGGCGTCGCACAGCTCACTGAGGCGCTGCTCTTCGCTTCCCTGGTTAGGGATCATACAGGTCTCGTAGACTCCGGCGAAAGGCTGGAAGTGTGAGTCCTCAAGCAGGGAGGATGAACGCACCGATATGGGCTGGTGTATGACCTTTACGATCTCTGTAAGGTTGAGGACAAGCTCAGGGTCCAGCGGCTTGGAAAGGAACACCTTCAGCAAGGTCTCATCAGGAAGGGCTGCGGTAATGATATCTTGCAGCTCATTCTCTTCGATGAACTGCATGAACTGGTCGGTGGTCACAACAACAGAACGGGGAATGGAGAGATAGACATCAGGGTACTTCTCAAGGATTCCGCTCGCCCTGAGCACCATATCAATGAAGGCAAGGCCTCGGCCTTTACCTCCAAGTGAGCCGTTGCCAATCCTGCTGAAAAAGAGCGTCTCATCGTAGTTGTCCCTGCTGAACTGTGCTATGACACCTTTTGTCCTTTCGGCACGGTAGTTGCGAATGATGTCAGTGAGCTGCTGTTGCACCTCACCGGCATCACCATGCTCAGGTATCTGCAGGCTCTTTATCTTGGCTGCAAGGACATAGAGGCTCTGGGCTCGAAGCCATCGGGAGAACTCATTCCTCCTGCAGTGGTAGTCAAAGCTTTCGGTCGGAATGGATGGAAGCATCCTCTGCAGGTCGCGCATGGTCTCCGCCCGTGCCAGTTCCTTCCAGGTGCTGGGATCCCGGAATATGAAAGGCCCGAACCCGAAATGCGAGTTCATGAACTTGGTAAGGTCGCTCAGCAGTGTGGAGCTTAGCTTCCAGGTATAGCAGGCTCCGGCTTCCTCCGCTTTCTCCTTGTAGCTGCTGTCAGTGCTTTGAATGAGGATTGGAACTTCAGGATTCTTGGCAAGGATCATCTCGGTGAGCCTGAGACCCGCCTCCTTGTCGTGGATGCCCTCCTTCAGGTAGGAAAGGTCAGTTATGATACCCAATATGTTTCGGCGATAGGTGTTGTACAGGTTCTCGACTTCCTCATAGGTCCGTGCCAGGACAATCTTGGGACGTCCTCGCATCCTGAGTGTCTTCCCCCAGGTGTTCAGAGCTTCGAGGATGCTGGATCTGTTCTGCTCGATGAGGCAGGTATACATCATGGGTAGATAGGAGGAGTAGAACCGTACAGAGTCCTCCACAAGGATGATTACCTGCACATCGGCTTCCGCTGTATCATGGGCGAGGTTCATTCGATCCTCGACAAGCTTGATCATGGCAAGGAATATGGTGGGGTCTCCCTGCCAATAGAAGAAGTAGTCAATGGCCTTGCAGTCGGAATCCTTGATAAGCTTGTTCCGTCTGTGACTCGATGAGGGAGAGAGCACGATGATAGGCATCTCGGCATCAATCTCCTTGATGGAAGTGGCTAGCTTCTCAACAGGATCATCGCTACCGAGGTCGAGCATGGTGATTACCAGGTCAAAAGAGCGTTCCTTGACGAGAGCCAAGGCCTCTTCCCCTGTATTGGTGTGGGTTATCTTAGGAGGGTTGTTCAGGCCCAGCTGGGTATATTCAAGGAAGAGCTCCTCTTCCACCCTCCCATCCTCTTCCAATAGGAAACGGTCATAATCACTGCAGATGAGCAGTACGTTATAGATATGTTTCAGCATCAGGTTGCTGAAGGGTAGCCAGGTGGGGTCAAGGTTATACATGCCTAGCATTTTACCATGCGCAGAACCATATTGGATAGTAGTTCATAATTTAAAATAAATTGGTGGAAAGTGAGTTATTATGGTGCTATAATGCCGGATAAGGTAAAAAATATAAATATACTGATGTTTATATAAAAACTTTGCATTTTCCTAGTATGGTTTGATTTATAGGAGCTAGAGCTTGGTTTGTTCTGCAACAGTATGTTGCTGACTATGTATGCGGTTTGAAGGAGAGAGTAGTACATGTATAAGCTTGATTCATTTATGGCAGAACTGGAAAAAAGGAATCCCGCACAGCCGGAATTCATTCAGGCAGCCCAAGAGGTTATCGAAAGCATCATCGATGTGGTAAACGAGAGCCCAATCTACGAGAAGTACAAAATTCTGGAAAGAATCACAGAGCCCGACAGGGTCTTCTCCTTTCGTGTAGAATGGGAAGATGATGAGGGTATCATACAGGTTAACCGTGGCTATCGCGTACAATTCAACAACGCCCTTGGCCCTTATAAGGGGGGGCTTCGATTCCATCCCAGCCTGACCTTGGGTACCTTGAAGTTCCTCGGATTCGAGCAGACCTTCAAGAACAGCCTGACCACCCTTCCCATGGGTGGAGGGAAAGGGGGAAGTGATTTCAACCCCAAAGGGAAAAGCGATGGGGAGATCCTCCGTTTTTGCCGTTCCTTCATGACCGAGCTTGAGAAATATATAGGCCCCAATACCGATGTACCTGCCGGAGACATAGGGGTAGGGTTAAGAGAGATCGGGTACCTGTACGGCCAGTACAAGAGAATCCGCAGCGAAAATACCGGTGTGCTTACAGGAAAAGGCCTCAGCTTCGGAGGCTCTCTGATCAGGCCTGAAGCCACGGGTTTTGGTTCGATGTACTTTGCCAACCAGATGCTTATCACTAACAATGATACCTTTGCAGGGAAGACCATATCCGTCAGTGGTTTCGGTAACGTCGCTTGGGGAGCTGCCATCAAGGCAACCGAGCTAGGGGCCAAGGTTGTCACCATCAGCGGCCCTGATGGCTATGTCTATGACGAGGAGGGTGTGGGTACACCTGAGAAATGGGCCTTCATGTCCTACCTTCGTGCTTCCAACAATGACGTGGTGGAACCCTATGCAAAGAAGTTCGGCGCCAAGTTCGTACCAAACAAGCGACCTTGGGAGGTTCCTGTTGATATGGCTTTCCCTTGTGCCATTCAGAACGAGCTCTCCTTGGAGGACGCCAAGATCCTGGTAGCCAATGGGGTGAAGTATGTGGTGGAGACCTCGAACATGGGGTGCGCTGCAGATGCTACCATCTACTTTATCAAGCAGGGAATCCTGTTCGGCCCTGGAAAGGCTGCCAATGCCGGTGGTGTTGCTGTCTCTGGTCTCGAGATGAGTCAGAACGCAATGCACATCTCCTGGAGTGCTGAGGAAGTGGATGCCAAGTTGCATGCCATCATGACGAACATACATGCCAGCTGTGTCAGGGAAGGAACCCGGGAAGACGGGTACATCAACTACCTCAAGGGAGCGAACATCGCAGGCTTCAGAAAGGTAGCAGATGCTATGGTGCTCATGGGCTACTAGTATACAGTCCAAAACATCTTGCCAAGGGATGTATGGTGTTAAGTACAATAGAATGCAGAACAGGGAGTCCCCAGAGGGCTCCCTAGTGTATTTTTCGGCTGTAGCTAGTGCAATTGCATCGAGCTGGACTGGGAAGATGCGAACTATGAGTCCATATCGGTTGTGAAATGCCACACCATTGCATGGCTCACTTCTTCCACTGTTGCCATAGGGAGCCTCCTATTGTCGGTATCAGTCTTTCACTACCCATTGTTCCTCTTCATACTTTTTTTATGACGCTAGGCTCTCCCGAAAAAGGGCTTACATCTGATGTCTTTTTCTGAACTGCTTTTCTTTTTAGGATCAAGAATGCAACAACATCCCTGTTTATTTCCTATAGTTCGGGCAAGGAGTTGTGTTTTTTTTACAAGAAAAGTGTTGCATTTTTTGGCAAAAATACACCCTGTTATTGTATCTCCATAGTAGAATGGTATCATACCTATATAACACTATATATAGCGTTATGTAGGTTTGATACCCACCATATGTTTTGGTTTTGACCTTGCAATCCTTTACCCTCCATGATATCTTAGAACTTGCGAAATCCTTGGTTTTGCACCGATTGCGTACAGAAATATACTAAGAATTCTATATATGATGAGGGATTGTATGAGTGCTGTTAAGAATGAGTTGAGCCCCTTGGGCAGAAAGATTTTCCTTGACCGGTATGCGTTGAAAGACGTACAGAAAGAGACCCTGAAAGTGGGTGACATTGTCGTTGCTGTTAGCAACGCTGCAACTGGGCAGAGAGAGATCGGGGTGGTTACCTCCCTTGGCAAGGCTGATGCCATTACCGTCAAACTTGATGATGGTGTCATTTTGAACGTCAAGCGTGAGGAGATCGACAAGCCTTTGGAGACTGATCCTGCACAGATGCTCGCTCGTGTGGCAAAAGGTATTGCATCACAAGAGAAAGAGGAGGTTCGAAGCACATGGGAAAAAGAGTTCAATTGGCTATTGGAGGACTGGAAGTTTGTCCCTGGCGGCAGGATTCTCACTGGAGCCGGCACCTCGCAGAACCTGACCTATTTCAACTGCTATGTGATCCCCTCCCCAAAAGACAGCCGTGGCGGCATTATTGCCTCCTTGGGGCAGATGACGGAGATAATGAGTCGTGGAGGCGGGGTGGGTATGAACATCTCCTCCCTCAGGCCCAGACACAGCTATGTGAAGGGCGTAAACGGAAGGTCCAGTGGCTCGGTCAGCTGGGGCGGGCTCTACAGCTTCGTAACAGGTCTCATTGAACAGGGAGGTTCCCGGCGGGGAGCTCTGATGCTCATTCTTAATGACTGGCATCCTGACATCATGGATTTCATCAACAGCAAGCGCGAGATGGGCAAGATCACCAATGCTAACATCAGCGTGGGCATCAGTGATGCCTTCATGGATGCTGTCAAGCATGACAGGGACTGGGAGACCCTTTTTCCCGATACCACCGACCCTGAATACAACAAGGTATGGGACGGGAATATCGAGAATTGGAAGGCTGCTGGTCATAAGGTAAATGTCTACCAGCGTGTGAAGGCCCGGGCGATTTGGGATGCCATCATTGAGAGTGCCTGGGCCTCTGCAGAGCCTGGGGTCTTCTTTGTCGACCGCTATAACAAGATGTCAAACTCCTGGTACTACAGTAGTATCCAGTGCACCAATCCCTGCGGAGAACAGGGTCTACCCCCATGGGGTGTCTGTAATCTTGGTTCCATAAACTTGAGCAAGTTTGTGAAAGACAAGAAAGTGCAGTACAAGGAGCTTGGAAGGACAGTTCGTGGTTCGGTAAGGTTCTTGGACAACGTCATCGACGACACTCCCTACTTCTTTGACGAGAACAAGGAGCAGCAGCAGTCTGAGAGACGTATCGGTCTTGGGACCATGGGTCTTGCAGATATGCTCATTAAGATGGAGCTTGCCTATGGAAGTGAAGAGTCCCTAACCTTTATCGACGAGCTGTTCAAGTTCATCTGCGTAGAGGCATATTCTGAGAGCGCGGATCTTGCAAAGGAGAAGGGAAGCTTCCCCCGCTTCGATGCTGAGAAGCTGCTGCAGAGCGGCTTCATGATGCAGATGCCGGAATCTGTGCGTGAAGATGTTCGTAAGAAAGGCCTGCGTAATGTCACCTTAATCACCCAGGCCCCTACAGGAACGACCGGTACCATGGTCAATACCAGTACAGGCATTGAGCCCTACTATTTCTGGGAGTGGGAGAGAACCGGGCGGATGGGTTCCAATATTGAGCGTGTGAAGGTCTATGACGACTGGGTGAAGGAGAACCCCGGAAAGACCAAACCCCATTACTTTGTCTCTGCAATGGATCTCGACCCTGAGGGTCATGTGAAGGTACAAGCTGCGATTCAGAAATGGGTGGACTCCTCCATCTCCAAGACAGGCAATACTCCCCGCGAGTATACTGTTGAGCAGACAGCCAATCTCTATCAGCTGCTGTATGACTTGGGCTGCAAAGGTGGGACGACCTACCGTGACGGATCCCGTGATACCCAGGTGCTGACTGCAAAGCAAGAGGAGAAGCCTAAAGCTGAGACCTCCATATTTGCCGAACCCAAGCCTCGTGTACGGTCGACGGTGTTGCGAGGTACCACCTACCGTAAGGCGACTCCCATCGGAACGGCCTATATCACCGTAAACTGTGACGGACCTAATTCTACGGATCTTTTTGAGGTGTTCATCAATGTGGCAAAGGTCGGATCTGATGTCGCCGCCGATGCAGAGGGCCTGGGCAGGCTCATCAGCCTTATGCTGAGGATGCCTTCGGCTCTCTCCCCGGAACAGCGTGCACAGGCTATCATAGCCCAGTTGATCGGGATCGGAAGCGGTAGGTCCTTGGGCTTTGGAAAGAACCGCGTCATGAGTCTTCCTGATGCGGTGGCCCAGGTCCTGCAGCAGCATATCGGCAATCCCATGTCTGAGTCTCATATCTCAAACCTGCCTGATGAGGAGGACGAGATTGAAGAGGCCGGTCAGCTGGATCTCGGTCTTGCTCCCTCGGTCAATAGTGTGAAGCCTGATATCTGCCCTGTCTGTGGGAATGTGACATTTGTGAACATCGAAGGGTGCAAGAAGTGTTTTTCCTGTGGATATAGTGAGTGTTGATTTTTTGTAACCTGAAGCATATTCTCTTTTCCTAGGAGATATGGGAAGGTGAATACGAAGAACCTGATGCCCCGTTTTTTGACTAAGACGGGGTTTTCCTTGTACAGTGGGCTCGATTCCAGCATATACCTGCTCTTTGCTGTCAGGATCATCAATCGATTTGGTGATTTTGTGCAGCTTCTTCTGGTGCTTATCCTAACGGGAAAATTAGGCATGGATAGTCATGAAGCGGGTTTTTTCATCTCCCTTACCCTGGTCGCAACAATGGTCGGGCAACTGACAGCCGGTATTGTTGCTGACAAGCTTGCACGAAAACATGTCCTTGTATTTTGCCAGTTGATGGTCAGTGTGTGTTATCTCATATGTGCTTTTTTGGTAAGAAGCCAGTTTGCTAATCTGGTTCCCATTGTTATTTTGCTGGGTTCGCCGTTCCGTGGGGCAACTGCCCCTGTTACAAATGCAATGGTTGCGGACTTCTCTGATGACAAGGACCGTAGCCGCTCTTTTTCCTTGCTATATTTAGGGACAAACATTGGTGTTGCCGTCGGTCCTGTGGCTGCAGCGTTTCTCTATGGATATTCGATTCCCCTCCTGTTCGGAGGTTCTTCTCTGTTATTGCTCTTCTCAACGATACTGCTAATCGCAAAACTGCCTCTGATTAAGAGTACTGTGTTCAGTACTGCTTCTGAAAAAATCCAAGGAGGATTCGTTGTTTCGTTGCTGAAAAACAGGGTGCTGATGCTGTTCCTTTTATTATTTGCTTTGTATCAAATGACGTATCAGCAAAACACCTTTGCCTTGCCCCTGCAGTTTTCTCATCTGTTTGGCGATAGTCTTGGAGCAAAGCGTTTTGGGTTACTCATGACAGTCAATGCCTTGACGGTTCTTGTGACGACTCCCTTGATAACAAAGGTCACAGCTTCTTGGGGCCAATTGAAAAATATGGCCCTTGCGATGCTGTTCTATGTTGTGGGGTATGGCTCATACGCCTTTTGTCTGCATCTTCCTGTCTTCCTTGTTGCAACGTTCATCTGGACATTGGGGGAGATTTTGATGGCAACCAACGCAAATGTATTTCTCAATGCCTATGCGCCTCCACGCTATAGGACGAGGTTTAATGCACTTGCCCATATTGCAGGAGGGGCGGGAAGCGCCCTTGCTCCAACTCTCGGAGGGTTGTTGTTGCTTAGCCAGAGCTTTTCCTTCCTGTGGGTTCTCATGGCCTTGATCTGTCTTGCTCTTAGTGTGATGTATCTTGGTCTGGATCGATATTTGAAGAGGTAACTGTTGATGGGAACAGGAAAATCGCTAAGCTGTGGTTGCAAACGATGACGTATTCGTTTATCATTGATTCTTGGGAAATCCTTGTTGGATTTTTTTATTTTGCAAAGGGTGACCCAATCGGGTCGCATCAAATATCGTTTATGGAGTGTCAAAATGAGTAACAAAAAAATGGTTACTATTGACGGAAACACCGCTGCTGCGCATATTGCATATGCATTCAGTGAGGTAGCCGCAATCTATCCCATCACCCCGTCTTCACCAATGGGTGAATACGCTGATTCCTGGGCCAGTACTGGTCGTGAGAATCTTTGGGGCAAGAAGGTAGAGATCATGGAAATGCAGTCAGAGGCAGGTGCAGCAGGTGCTGTTCACGGTGCTCTGGCAGCCGGTGCACTGACCACCACATTTACTGCAAGCCAGGGATTATTGCTGATGATTCCAAACATGCATAAGATTGCAGGAGAGATGATCCCAACGGTCTTCCATGTTTCTGCACGATCACTCGCAGCTCAGTCATTGTCAATTTTTGGTGATCACTCTGATGTAATGTCCTGCCGCAATACTGGATTTGCAATGACTTGTGCATCCAGTGTACAGGAGACCATGGACATGTCTCTGGTTGCTCACCTTGCAACCTTGGAAGCACAGGTTCCTTTCCTGAGTTTCTTCGATGGTTTCAGAACTTCCCACGAGCTGCAGAAAGTCGAGGAGATTTCCTACGACGATATCAGACCTCTGGTGAATGAGGAGTATGTACGTCGTTTCCGCAATCGTGCACAGAGACCTGAGAAACCAATGCTCAAGGTCGCAGCACAGAACGAAGACGTCTACTTCCAGGGCCGAGAGACCGTCAACCCCTACTACAACGCTATCCCTGAGATGGTTCAGAAGTATATGGACCAGGTTGCAGAAGTTACCGGTCGCGCTTACCACCTCTTTGACTATGTCGGTGATCCTGAAGCGACTGACATTGTCATTGTAATGGGTAGTGGTGCTGACACCATGGAGTGGGCAACTGAGTACATCAACAAGAAGGGTGGCAAGACCGGTCTCTTGAAGATCCGTCTGTATCGTCCGTTCAGCGCAAAGCATTTTGTCGCTGCCATTCCCCAGTCAGTAAAGCGCATCGCAGTGCTCGATAGGACCAAGGAACCCGGTAGCCTCGGAGAGCCTTTGTACCAGGATGTCATCACTGCCCTTTCCCAGATGGGACGCAGCGAGATCAAGGTAATTGGCGGACGTTTCGGTCTTTCCAGTAAGGATTTCACTCCTTCCCATGCAAAGGCTGTCTACGACCACCTTGCAGGAGCTGCTTTCAGCCCCTTCACCGTTGGTATTAACGATGACGTGACCAACCTTTCCATTCCTGTTAAGGAGAAGATCAACGTATCTCCTGCTGACGTTGTTTCCTGCATGTTCTGGGGCCTTGGCTCTGACGGTACCGTCGGTGCAAACAAGAATTCCATCAAGATCATTGGCGATAATACTGAGCAGCATGCACAGGCCTACTTCTCTTACGACTCGAAGAAGTCCGGTGGTATCACCATCAGTCACCTTCGCTTTGGAAAGAGCTCCCTTGATATGCCTTGGTTGATCGACCATGCTGACTTTGTCGCTTGTCACAACCCAGCTTATGTCGGCCGTTATGACATGCTTGCTCCTCTGAAAGAGGGTGGTGTATTCCTTCTGAATAGCCAGATTCCTTCTGATGAGGTGTTTGAGCACCTGACTGTCGAGATGCAGAAAGAAATCATCGCAAAGAAGATCCGCTTCTACAACATCGACGCTCTTGCAATTGCAGAGGCTGCCGGTCTTGGTTCACGCATCAACACGGTCATGCAGGCTGCCTTCTTCAAGATCAGCAAGGTTCTCCCCGAAGATGAAGCAATTGACTTGATCAAGAAGTACATCCGCAAGACCTTCATTCGTAAGGGTGAAGACATTGTCAAGAAGAACTGGGATGCTGTCGATGGCGCTAGCGCTGCCCTGCACCTGGTAAATATCCCTTCCAAGATCACCAAGAGCTTCGAACCAGCTCGCCTGATCCCTGAAAATGCCTCTGACTTTGCAAAGAACATCATGGAACCAATCATGCACCTCAAGGGTAATGATATTCCTGTTTCCCAGATGTCCTTTGACGGCTCACTGCCAACTGCAACTGGAAAGTTTGAGAAGCGTGGTGTAGCACCTTTCGTCCCCCATTGGATCGCAGAGAACTGTATCCAGTGCAACCAGTGTGTACAGGCTTGTCCTCACGCAGCTATCAGGGCAAAGCAGATCGATCCTGCTGACCTCGCCGGTGCTCCAGAGACTTTCAATGTTCTGAAATCAAGTACAAAGAACACTCGTGATCTCAAGTATAAGATCCAGGTCTATACTGAGGACTGTGTCGGGTGTGGTGTCTGTATCGAGACTTGTCCTGCAAAGACAAAAGCACTTGAGTTCAGCCCAATTGCTGTTGAAAGAGAAGCTGGTCAGGTTGACAACTACAAATTCTTTGAAGAGCTTCCGTACGATGTCCTTGACGGAGCTGCTGAGTCAACAATTAAGGGCCTGCAGTTCAAGCAGCCTCTGTTTGAGTTCTCTGGTGCGTGTGCTGGTTGTGGTGAGACTCCCTACGTCAAGATGGTTTCCCAGATTTGTGGTGACCGCATGATCGCAGCCAATGCAACTGGTTGTTCTTCAATCTATTCCGGCACATTCCCAACAACTCCCTATACCGTGAAACAGAGCGATGGTCGCGGTCCGGCTTGGGGCAATAGCCTCTTTGAAGATAATGCTGAGTATGGGCTTGGGATGCGACTTGCTGTTGATTCAAACAGAAACCAGCTTAAGATCTACATCAATCAGCTCTTTGAGCTCGGAACGACCGACGCTCTCAAGGTTGCGATAGAGAAATCCCTTGAGTTGTGGACTGAGTCAACTGATGCATCTGTCGAAGCCCAGAAAGCTGTCCAGGCTCTTCTTCCTGAAGCAATCGCTGCTGCGAAGACACCTGAGCAGAAAGCAGTGCTTGCAAAGATTGAAGAGTTGAAAGACTACTTCTCAGATAAGGTTGTCTTCATCATCGGTGGTGACGGTTGGGCTTATGATATCGGCTATGGTGGTGTTGACCACGTGCTTGCTTCCGGCAGGAACGTAAACATCCTGGTGCTCGATACCGAAGTCTACTCAAACACTGGTGGGCAGGCTTCCAAGGCTACTCCAATTGCTGCTGTTGCTAAGTTTGCAAACGCTGGTAAGGAGATTGGCAAGAAGAATATGGGCTTCATGAGCATGGTCTACGGACACGCATATGTTGCATCTATTTCTCTTGGAGCCAATAGGAATCACGCTCAGAAGGCTCTTCAGGAAGCAGTGGCATGGAACGGTCCCTCGATCGTATTCTGCTACTCTCCGTGTATCAACCACGGCATTAACATGCGTTATAGCCAGGTTGCAATGAAAGAAGCTGTCGAGAGTGGGTACTGGCCTCTGTATCGCTTTAATCCTGCACTTGAAGAGGGTAAGAGATTTTCGTGGGATACAAAGCCCGCAACCGGATCTTATCAGGACTTCATCAAGGGCGAAGTGCGGTATACTTCACTGTACAAGACAAATCCTGAAAACGCCGAAGCATTGTTTGCTAAAGCAGAAGCTGATGCGAAGCATCGCATGAGCTTCTATGAGAAGCTTGGACCATTGATGTAAACGTACGTTCTTATAAAGTATTGTATTAACAAAGGGTCTTTCCGAGAGGAAAGACCCTTTTACAATTCTATGCTGCGAATGCGGCAGGTAACACTTTCGGGTGACAAGGCCCTGCACTGCCTGTTTTCTAAGCTGCGAATGCGGCAGGTAACTCCCATCTGAGCGGGTATGGCTGAAGTTGTGATTTCTAAGCTGCCTATGCGGCAGGTAACCCCTGGACCGGCGCAAGCGGTAGGTATAATATTTTCTAAGCTGCCTATGCGGCAGGTAACCCGTGAGAACGGCTAGCTATTGGATTGCTTATTTTCTAAGCTGCCTATGCGGCAGGTAACTCCGACAGCGGAGCAGGTATGCGCTCTTCTAATTTCTAAGCTGCCTATGCGGCAGGTAACGCACCAAGAACAGAACCGGCGGAAACGGTAGCTTTCTAAGCTGCCTATGCGGCAGGTAACAGGTACGTACAAAATCAAAGACATTTCCCTGTTTTCTAAGCTGCCTATGCGGCAGGTAACGTATCAGACTTTTTTCATAAAGTTCCTCCGTTTTTCTAAGCTGCCTATGCGGCAGGTAACATTACGCCTCCTGGGGGTGATGCTCCTTCTAATTTCTAAGCTGCCTATGCGGCAGGTAACTTGACCTACCCCACGGTTTACAATTAGAAGCCTTTCTAAGCTGCCTATGCGGCAGGTAACGATTGATGTCAACTACGGTGGTACCCCAAGCTTTTCTAAGCTGCCTATGCGGCAGGTAACTATATGGGCGTGTCGTCAATAGGGCACGACTGTTTCTAAGCTGCCTATGCGGCAGGTAACACGGGAACAACCAAGCTCGAATTGCTTTGCAATTTCTAAGCTGCCTATGCGGCAGGTAACTGAAAAACCTTGTCCATCGTAATACGATGCTTTTTCTAAGCTGCCTATGCGGCAGGTAACTCAAAAAACACTACGCAACGCCTCTCTACTGATTTCTAAGCTGCCTATGCGGCAGGTAACTCAAATTATAGGCGCGTTTGGGAAAAGCAAGCTTTCTAAGCTGCCTATGCGGCAGGTAACGATTGTGATATGGGCAAACTTATCCCTGTTATTTTCTAAGCTGCCTATGCGGCAGGTAACAGAAAGTCATGGTTGTTTTTTTGTACCGGTGTTTTCTAAGCTGCCTATGCGGCAGGTAACAAATCAAGGTAGGGCTAGACAAGGCTAAGGATTTTCTAAGCTGCCTATGCGGCAGGTAACAATGCCTAGACGCCCAAATCAATCTGGATTTTTTTCTAAGCTGCCTATGCGGCAGGTAACATATGCAACGGCCATATAGTAGGCACTGGTAATTTCTAAGCTGCCTATGCGGCAGGTAACTATCACAATCAAATTTCTTCTCATAAGAGAGATTTCTAAGCTGCCTATGCGGCAGGTAACTAGTGATGGGGAACAAATAACCGGCGCCTACTTTTCTAAGCTGCCTATGCGGCAGGTAACCCTGCAAGGTCACCCCGACGGCATAGCCCTTGTTTCTAAGCTGCCTATGCGGCAGGTAACAGATCGACAGGATCGGATTTACTCTTCCCTCATTTCTAAGCTGCCTATGCGGCAGGTAACTTGCAGGTTTAGGCTTACCGAACCCTGTCACCTTTCTAAGCTGCCTATGCGGCAGGTAACCTGTTGCCTCAGCCTTAGCAGGAGCCTTTACATTTCTAAGCTGCCTATGCGGCAGGTAACTGCAAGACCTGCATACACTTTGAGCATTGTCTTTTCTAAGCTGCCTATGCGGCAGGTAACGCAATGCTACATGTACAAGCATAACCTTACACTTTCTAAGCTGCCTATGCGGCAGGTAACTCCGGTATTCATGTCAAGTTGCCAGGGGACCATTTCTAAGCTGCCTATGCGGCAGGTAACTAGGACGCATCATGACTATGAGATCAGTGTCGTTTCTAAGCTGCCTATGCGGCAGGTAACCTTTCTTTTTGGGAGGTCTCACACTAATGATGTTTCTAAGCTGCCTATGCGGCAGGTAACTCGTTGAGAGCGATCTCAAGGATACAAAGGATTTTCTAAGCTGCCTATGCGGCAGGTAACAGAAAGTCATGGTTGTTTTTTTGTACCGGTGTTTTCTAAGCTGCCTATGCGGCAGGTAACTTCTTATCCCAGGGAGCCGCTTTTCTCTCCGTTTTCTAAGCTGCCTATGCGGCAGGTAACGCGGTAAAGCGCCAGTAGGAGTAACGCCAACGTTTCTAAGCTGCCTATGCGGCAGGTAACCCTCTAAGAAAGGCAAAGGATCTATCGTTGAATTTCTAAGCTGCCTATGCGGCAGGTAACGGCTTCTGGGCTTCTGGGCTTCTGGGCCCCTTTTTCTAAGCTGCCTATGCGGCAGGTAACGGGCTTCTGGGCTTCTGGGCTTCTGGGCCCCTTTTTCTAAGCTGCCTATGCGGCAGGTAACTGTCATTAGTGAACCAAAAAGTGATGCCTGAATTTCTAAGCTGCCTATGCGGCAGGTAACTTCGGTTGTGATTTTGATCAAATCCGAGTCAATTTCTAAGCTGCCTATGCGGCAGGTAACGATATTTCACAACTTGAAATTGATCTAGGATTTTTCTAAGCTGCCTATGCGGCAGGTAACCATATCTGCTAGTTGCTCTGGTGGGAGAAGATTTTCTAAGCTGCCTATGCGGCAGGTAACCATATGAAAGAACAACGGTGGCACCGGTGGTTTTTCTAAGCTGCCTATGCGGCAGGTAACGGAATATCATCAAATCGCCGACATCCATAGCATTTCTAAGCTGCCTATGCGGCAGGTAACATGAAGCAAATTGATATCCCTGTTGGTGCTAATTTCTAAGCTGCCTATGCGGCAGGTAACTTGAGAAGGTACAGGACACTGACCAGCTGATATTTCTAAGCTGCCTATGCGGCAGGTAACTGAAGAGCGCAGGGCTTATGATACAACCTCTATTTCTAAGCTGCCTATGCGGCAGGTAACTATCCAACCTCAACGCTCTCATGGCGGCGATTTTTCTAAGCTGCCTATGCGGCAGGTAACTGTAACTTCTCCTAGAAATCCATCTCCTGGGATTTCTAAGCTGCCTATGCGGCAGGTAACGAGTAGGTTGTCATTTCGGTGTATCATGTGCTTTTCTAAGCTGCCTATGCGGCAGGTAACGACTCCTACATCCTTCCCTCTGTGCATCGGTGTTTCTAAGCTGCCTATGCGGCAGGTAACGTATAAGTTCCCTATAACCGCCGGTGTCATTGTTTTCTAAGCTGCCTATGCGGCAGGTAACGGGTGGCTGTAAGGCCAATAACCTTGCATTTATTTCTAAGCTGCCTATGCGGCAGGTAACAGTGGGTTATGAACATGTGTGGTCTCCTTCGTTTTCTAAGCTGCCTATGCGGCAGGTAACTCCGACATGACACCCTAAATCCATATACTGTTTTTCTAAGCTGCCTATGCGGCAGGTAACTGTACGTGTACACGTTTCGAGGTGTAACTGTATTTCTAAGCTGCCTATGCGGCAGGTAACTAAACCTGCATCTGTGTGTAGTGAAGTGGCTTTTTCTAAGCTGCCTATGCGGCAGGTAACGATAAAAAAAAGTGTATCCGGCCTTGATCAAATTTCTAAGCTGCCTATGCGGCAGGTAACCCTGCGCTCTCTTCAACATGTTTTCGGCGTAATTTCTAAGCTGCCTATGCGGCAGGTAACTTTGAGTTCTTCTCAATCGGGCGCAATGCGTGTTTCTAAGCTGCCTATGCGGCAGGTAACTGTTCAACGAAGAAACTTACAGAAACCATCATTTTCTAAGCTGCCTATGCGGCAGGTAACAAAAAGCTTTTGAAGATTATTCTTTCGAAGATTTTCTAAGCTGCCTATGCGGCAGGTAACCTACCGTAAAGCGGTACGGTGGTAGTCGTGGTTTTCTAAGCTGCCTATGCGGCAGGTAACTTATTGGAAGCTGACGTTTTGCAGAATGAAGTTTTCTAAGCTGCCTATGCGGCAGGTAACGCGTTCTCGTTTGCACCGTGGAACAGTGGCTTTTTCTAAGCTGCCTATGCGGCAGGTAACGTAGAGACTGATACGAGCATTGAGACGTTTACTTTCTAAGCTGCCTATGCGGCAGGTAACAGTGTATACGTACACGCCTTTTTGTTTCTTGCTTTCTAAGCTGCCTATGCGGCAGGTAACGATATAATCGCCGACTATATTTATTTCCGGTATTTCTAAGCTGCCTATGCGGCAGGTAACCTTTAGGTCACAATCTTCTGCACCGATGTGAATTTCTAAGCTGCCTATGCGGCAGGTAACGCCACAAATTGCTTGCCATTCCAGCTTCTTGATTTCTAAGCTGCCTATGCGGCAGGTAACACGCTACTCCAAGTGATTCAAAGGATACATAATTTCTAAGCTGCCTATGCGGCAGGTAACCCTGGGGCAAGCCCGTTACTGCTGCTGCTGTATTTCTAAGCTGCCTATGCGGCAGGTAACTATTGGAACTGGCTTCATTGACTGGTAGTAGTTTTCTAAGCTGCCTATGCGGCAGGTAACACTCAATGACGAAGCGATTTATACTTTCTTGTTTTCTAAGCTGCCTATGCGGCAGGTAACCGATGCAAGCTCCAATATTTTTGCGCCGTTCTTTTCTAAGCTGCCTATGCGGCAGGTAACTGCTGTAGTAGCTCTTGTGCTTCCAGTATGTATTTCTAAGCTGCCTATGCGGCAGGTAACGGTGTAGGCATCTTCTCCCCATATTGCTTCAATTTCTAAGCTGCCTATGCGGCAGGTAACAAAACTCTTCTTTGAGTGTGTTTTGATTTCCATTTCTAAGCTGCCTATGCGGCAGGTAACCACTTGTCACAAAGAACGCTGTCTTTTTCGCCTTTCTAAGCTGCCTATGCGGCAGGTAACTTTTTTGCATACCACCACAGAATCATTCTACATTTCTAAGCTGCCTATGCGGCAGGTAACTGAAGCACCTAGATCCCTGCGCATTGTCTTTATTTCTAAGCTGCCTATGCGGCAGGTAACATCAGTCTGGCGGTGGCAACCGCTGAGGGTGATTTCTAAGCTGCCTATGCGGCAGGTAACATATCTGCAACCGATGTTGTGTACGTCAAGGTTTTCTAAGCTGCCTATGCGGCAGGTAACCTTGGAACCCTGTTTACACGGCTTTGACTAGTTTTCTAAGCTGCCTATGCGGCAGGTAACGTAAACGGTGTGCATGCGTTGCGTTTTCCGGAATTTCTAAGCTGCCTATGCGGCAGGTAACGCATGTAGCCTTGATATGATGCACGGTGAATTTTTCTAAGCTGCCTATGCGGCAGGTAACGGAGTTTGTTACGGACATTTCTGGCTACACTTTTTCTAAGCTGCCTATGCGGCAGGTAACTAAGACTAGCTCTTTTTTCTGACCTTCACATCTTTCTAAGCTGCCTATGCGGCAGGTAACATTCTCTTATCCGCAATTACTATCACATACATTTTCTAAGCTGCCTATGCGGCAGGTAACGGTTGCTATAATCATATAAATCATATTCTAGTAATAATTTATTATGTTTTACATGAAAATACCTTTGTTTAAAACTCTGGTACTGTGCCTCCTTTTGATAACCCATATGTGTTAAAAGTAAACTGTTCTGTTGTATGGTTTTCTTCTTTCTTTACAAACAAAGAGAAACCCTTGTTGGAACTTTTGCTTCTGATCAATACATACGGAAGGGTAATATGATCAGGAGCATACTGAGAAATCTTTTCGACAGCCTCCTCGTACGTGATACTCATGCGTTTTGCCTTTCTTCTTGCAAGACGCTCAAGAGTTGCAGGAGGTTGCACCCTTGTGAACTGGACATGGGAACTAACCCCTTCTGGGACTTCACGAATACCAGTGAAATGAGCATACTCAGCATATATCTTCAACGTTGTTTTTACATCAAACGCCTCCAATGTTTCTCTTTTCTCAGCGATCAAACGAATCTTTGTTCCCAAAGTCTTTCCTGCTACTGAATATTCAGGAAAAGAAATGCCAATGCCCACATTGTCCTTTTCATCTTTCAACTCAACCAATCTGGTATGTATCGCTATAAATAGCTTACTCAAAAGAAAAGCTTGTGAAACTTCCATTGCAGGCAAGAGCGTTATTTCAACATATCTCATACTCACTCCTTACTACTTTCTCCAAATACACCACCTCTGACTAAGACTCCCATTACATAATGTTCGCTGTCTATTGAAGAGAGCTGTTCACCTACCGCATATCGATCAAACAAAGAGAAGAAATCCGACTTCGCTCTGAAAGCACGTCCTAGTGTTGTTACTGCCCCATAAGGTTCAATAGCAATTGGACCGACAAGAGATTCCTCATACTCAGGATACCAGGTGTCGATCGTGCGTATAGCATTGCCTATTTTTTGGGAGTGCATTCCTGCTTGATCATGGATCTGATACAGGATTTTGCTTTTCTCGCTTTGTGATTTTTGTTTTCCTAACACCAACTCTTCACTTGGATACACCTCTTGGGCTTTTCCTACTTGAGCATATGCATCAATTTCTAACAGCAGCACTGCATCTTTACTTGCTAATACAGCTGCAATCTTTTCCCCTAATGCAGAGACCTGCTTATCTTCAAAATCGAAATCACGGATGGGAATGCCCATCGCATCAAATGTCCATGTCTCTTCTAGTGTTGGAGCGTTTACAACGACCTCAATCTTCTCAGAACCAACCCTGTTTCTCCAAAGGAATCTTCCGTTGGCGATATTAGCAGCATAACGTCTTCCAAGTTCTCGGAACCCCTCACGATCAGAATAATCTTGAACGACTTGAGAAAGACTGGCCCCAAAAATCTCGTTATTACATGCTGAAGGCGTACCGACACCTCCCAATACTTTTAAAGTGAAATGAACCTTTAGGGTATCTTCTTCGGGATGCAATGCACAATTATCAACAATCTGCAAATTTGGGTTTTCAATTTTCGCATTCAGTTTTGCAGGATCATCCTTCAATGCTTTCGTGAGACGATTTGAAATAGTACCCCGAACTGACTTTGCAGTGATTGGTAAAGGTCTTGCAAGCTCTTTCCTATTTTCCCAAGATGTTCCATACATGAATCCATCAGATGGAACCAGTTTCTTTTCAAACGCCAACACAGAAGCAATCTTTTCTTTTTTTGCCATGATACTATCCCCTATTGTATTTTTTCGTTGATACACATATACAAATCATGCTTCGCATCATAATGATAAGACCAAAGCATTTCCTGGACACTCTTGATGCGATAAGGCATCACAAACTCACCTACAGTAACTATACTTTCTGCAAAACAGTGTTTTTTTGATCGGTCCCGTTGCAATGAAGATACGATCTCATCAGATATACCTTGGAAACCAGTGGCTATTGGCACTATCCATCCTGCTGTTTTCCTATTCGCTTCCCAAACATATGGTTCTGTTTTTGAACAATTGAAATACACTTTTTGAAATGCTAATAATGCATCAATGCCATCCATCCCCTCTACCATAGCCTCACTCATGAGAGATCTTCGTTCAAGTAAAACGTAACCCGGCATGAGTAATCTCTTAAATCGTATAAAGCTGTTCTCATCATCTAAAGCTACTAGAGTTGGTTTTTTCAGTTTGATCACATCTCCACCAGCAATTTTCATACCACCCTGCAACAACTCAAACACCAGGTTCTCAAACTCATCTTTTACGACAGGATGAATATTTTGAACCTCAATAACAAGCGATACTTCCAGATCACATCTTGCCTCCTCAATAAAAGAAGACCTTTCACCCTTCTTGTTGAGAGGAATACCCATACCAACTAAGGAAGATAGATACATTCCTCCATCCTTATAAGATTTCATTGTAAAGGAATGGTTTACGATACCCATTCCTGTAAAACTAATCTCTTCAAGACCTGGTGTGCCTACTATTTTCCTTTGAAGTGCATGCATGCATCCCAGCCATGCAGTCATTGCAGGAAAGCCAACAGTTATCGGACTTGAAAGGGCATTGGCATTCAGAACACTGATGTGCGGTACAAGGAGAATTCGGTTCATAGGAATGCCTCCTGTATCACTTCAATTTCCGACCTGACATACAGAAATTCCTCATCACCCAATGGGTTTGATGCTTTATCCATTGAGGAGGGGATATAGCTGCATATCCAGCGAGTCATCTCATCAAGTACTTTTGGAAACCAGGCATCACTGTCTGCTCTTTCCTCAATATACAATGCATCAAGCCATATCTTTTGGTGCTTCGGCAGTTGCATATAGTACTCGCGATCAGACCAACCCCTAGGATTATTCTGAATGTCCCAAGCTTTTTGGATAATTCGGTCAATAATTGCTTTGTACAATCTTTCCCTCGCATTTCTGATCGCCACATTGTTATATTCAGTAGCGAAAATTCGATACAGAGAAGTATAGAGCTCTTCAAAATCAGATCTCCAAAGGCATTCTTTGAAGAAGTCCTTTCTCGGGAGTTTGACCGTCCGTTCCTGAAGAGAAGGGGGAATGCTTGGAAGCAAATAGGTGATGCCCCCATTCCTATTGTTCAACGCACCTATGTTTTGAGCCTTTGTTCCTCCAAATGCGATCTCAGTGAGGTTGTAAAGCTCTGCATATCCAGGATGGTAGATATTTTTCCTTCGTGCCTCTCTTCCTTCTTTGTTATGTTTCGAATACCTCCAGTCCTTATCAATCCTGGCCTTCATCTCTGTAACCAAGCAAGAGGGTGTCAAAATTGAAAGGAGATGATAGTCATCATCAACAGGGAAATACACCTGCTTGATCAGGTCGCTTGTCCGCATATCTTTTTCATTGGACTTGATCAAAAGGAACTTTGAGCATATCTCCTTGTACAAATTCTTTTCTAATCCTAATTCCCCTTGTAAGTATTCAGAATTTTTCTCCACGTGTGTCAGTACAGACTGTCCATCACCAAGTTCTATGGAGAGAAATGAATAGACATCCAAGGATGCAGCATTTCCCAAGCAGTCAAGATTTCCTAGCGAACCGATATTTGAGACTAGGCAGTTCCCTGTTCTGAAATATCCGTCATGAGCAGGAGCTCTTTCTCTAGCGATACAACTGACCTCCTTTTTTGCCGCAGAATGGGTATACTTCCCATTATGGGTTGCCAGTGTGAGTTGGTTTGCTCGTGATGAAGCGCTGATAATCCATTCTTCAATCGATTTGCCTTCTTCCGAGCCGACATCCTTCTTTTCGAAGAAATCATGTAGTGCACTATCCAATGGACACCTCCTTACTGATGCGATATGTTTTTCATTCCGAACTGATCAGAATAGAGAAACCCAGAACTATTTTCAGGAATTTGAATCTCTCCATATTTGATGGAGGCTGTCAAAAACGAATCACCGGTCTTCTCCTTTTGTTCAAGCAAAAGATGGCAATAATCCCTTACTATCCATAATCTATGCCGCCATTCATTTGGATTCACTTCAGCGATTATGTTAAGCATACGCTCCTTAGGGATGAAACTGTTTTCATATGTTCCGAAAACAGGGGGATCTTCTCCGTTGAAATACAGGAAAACCTGTTGCATTGGTATTTCTGAATGCCTGAAAGGAGAAAATTTCTGAGGCAGAGCAGTTAAGCTCCATAAGGGGGAGCCTAGCCAGCCTTCCAGTGACTCAGGGCCCTTTCGGGAGTATGTGGCCAGAAGGCGTTCCATTGTATAGTGCTCCAAGTCAACAAGATTGGTATCAGGTTGCAGTGGATCATTCTTACAAATACGTGGATATGCGTTTATAGACTTCTCAAACTTCTGTACATCTATCAGATTAGCTATATTATGACTCTTCAACAGGCTTTCTCGTGTCTCAAATCCTGGATGGAGAAAAACTGGATCATTTGTACTCTCTAAACCTTTCAGATTGAACTGCATCACGCTTATATTTGCCTGACCTACAGGTTTGGTGCGATGTCTCCTCACCCTGCCTGCAAGCTGAATGATAGAGCGATAGGAGGAAGGTTCAATGACAGACCAATCAAAATCGTGGTCCCGACCCACCTCCTCAACAGGAGTGCATACTAAAATAAAAATAAGATTCTTGGCATGTGTATGATGGAGATGTTCTCTGATGATAGGGTTTGAAAACGCTTCAGAACGATTTTGGTTTTTACATTTGAGCACCTTATCAAGGTGTTTCTCCTGTGCACTGCGGAGGATGAGCACTTGCCTGCTGTGGTAGGGCATTACTCGAACTTCGACATCGGCAGGATACGAGGCTGAAAGTAGATATTCAAAGAGACTGATGCAGGGTTGGATATTTGCTACTCGAACGCATCCAAATGATACCTGGATACCTGTTTCAGGGTCTGGGTAGGAGTGGGTGATATGGAGAGCTAGTGCTTCATGTTTAATAATTTCAAAAAATGCTTGGTCTTTAGGTAAGCCGGAGTCTGATTGTATCAGGTGTTCACAAAGAACAATACGTCCTTTCCTTCTAATGCCATTTCTTGCTTCATCCTTTTCTATTCTGTTGATTCGCTTCGCAACAAACTCAGAATGTGTCTTCTGATACAGGACACAGGAATCTGCTAAATCAGATCCAGTATCTGATAGCACTGATGAGCTGAATTCATCAACCCAAGCGCAGCCAAGCTTGATCGGTAGGTTTCTTGAACGTGCATACATCATCCAGCCATCTTTATATGCCCTAAAATATCCTTCTGCCATATCCGGGGGTATTGTAGCTGATGAGATCATCACCTTCCTGCCCAGCATTCCTGCAAGATGAATCAATCTTCCTATTGCTATAAGATCTGATCCTGTAAAATCATCAATCTCATCAATGACAAGATCGGAAGACATCAGGCGAAGGAAGGGAAGCATCCATCGGCCTCCCCGTACTGTTTCAGTGGCAAGCATCATGTAGTCGATGGTGCAAGACAACACCGGAGAGTATAGGAGCTTACGGGATTTGTCATCGCGCATGATGACCGATAGTCTTGTCTCTTGTATTGCCGAATCATATTCAACATCACCGTGTAGCAGCTCCTCTATCGACTCTGATCCAAATTCTGCTTTGTCCTCTGTTTGGTTGTGGAGCGTCTCAACCGCCTGGGAACCTATGAGAACAGCAAGTTCAGTCTCATCAAGTCCAATTCTTTCTCGATATTCATCACCGGTTTGAAGGGTCAGTGTCCGTAAGCCTAAGGCAAGTACATACCTTAGGCTTTGGCCATCTTTTGACACTGTTTGCATAATTTTAGCATTAGCAAAGGTTTTTCCACACCCTGTACTTGCCATGTTTACTGCAAAAAATCCGTATTGCGGATCGGGATTATCGGCAAAGGTTTCTCGCTTCCATGATTGGATGGCTTGTGTAGCTTTATCCTGCCAATAGAAAAGAGAACCCGGTAGAGATTTCTTTGCAAGAGAACGAATATCTTCTGCATAATCAAGATCTTTTTCAAACCGAGGTAACAGAGACGCCATAGTTAATGCCTCTTTCTGTACACCTAGGATATGTTCATCAAGATGTTGCTTGAGTTTTCTGTCCTTGTCAGTGTTTGCATATAATCCAAGAGTGTCTTCCCATAATGGATCATTGGGCGAAGAGGAAAAGAGATGGTCTCCAAACATAAGGCACAATCTAGAATACTGAAGAATTGGGCGAATTGTGCCACTTTTTACTGCATGCTCAAACAAGGGTAGGGTAGCTTTTGCTTTTTTGGACCATTTGCACATGTGAGAAACCCAAGCTTTTGACTGCAATACCACACCCTTGGGAAAAATTAGGCTTTGTAGTGTGGCCTGATCGCAACTATACCCCCAATTCTGTTTGAGGAGCTTTTTGAATGCATCCAGGTCGGGTAGAGGGACATCCTTCCATTGTGAAATGTCATCGCATTTTGCTAATTTGTGGTGTCCGAGGATAAGCCAGATAATATAAAAGCAATAATCAGGGATATTCAGAAAAGGAGATGATTCACTTCCGATTTGTTTGACCGAAGCTATTAGGGAAGAAATATCATAATCCCCCTTTTCGAGATACTCTAATACCCCCATGTCATTATTTCCGCCTTGACGAGCTAATGCTACAACAAACAGACAAGAGACCCACTCATGTCTAAGGGGGTCTTGTTGGTTTTTTGAAATAGAGGTGAGTTTTTTTTGGAATGCTGCATTTGCTTTTCCCACATCATGAAACAGTGATGCAAGTGCTACAAAAGATTGGATGAGTGGATGAAAGTCCCAATCATTTTCCCATGAACTGTTAAAAATCTCTTGCTCGGTAAAGCTGACAGGGATTAACCCCTCATTGTTGAAGCAATCTCGTCTTCCCACTAACCAAAGAAGTTCCATGGAGCTTTTCCCGTGTATGACATGACAAGCAACTGCAGTGTTTTTGCTTGCTGTCTTTCGTAGGAGTTTTTTAACCGCTAGCAACCCTTCTTGGGTTATTACGGTCTTCCACGTGGATGTTCCTATTCTGTTGGCAAAGGAGTCAAGGACTCTACAGGTTTTTGCGATAGCGTGTTTTTGGCACTGTGAGCTGAAAATAACTATCATGGTGATTTCTCTTCATAGCTGTCGAGTGCAGCTTCCTTCATTTGGTCAAACATATAGTCCATTGCTTTGTACTTTGCAAAAGCTTGTAAGAGGGTTTCCCGGAACTCTTGCTCTGAGCTTCCTGCTTTTGCGCAGATAAAAGCTAGTGGTAAGACCAATGCATCTTTAACCAAGTCAGCAACATCAAACACCAAAGCCCCTCTTCTCGTTTTTCCATGCATTACTGCGAACCCGTGAGGTATTCCCAACACCCACAATGTTGTTGCTGCCAGTCCATAGGCAAGATAATTTCCATGGTTGAGGAATGTATTGGCAAGGTCAACAGCATTTTCCCTGTCACGTATAAATCCTGAAAAGCCAGTCTTTTTTGCTACATACTTGTATAGTTGTTTCGTCATTGCCGCTTCAGTTGTCAAGAGGTTCCCTGCGCTTGCTGCTTTGTCTATTTGACTGGAAAACGCAGAAAGGACCTTCTCTACCTCAATGTCATCAACATATATTCCTTCTTGGTTAAGATCCCGATCTTTTTCCCATACGATTCTCAGGTACGCTATTCGGGCTTTTTGAAACTTTTTAGCAACAACCAACCGTTTTTCTTGATCAAACCAAAATCGTAACCAACCCTGTACATACTCTGTTGGGCGATATTCGCTTTCAGGGCTAAGCCATTCCACAGCAGTTCCAGCGAGAAGAGGGGTGCCTCCTCCTCCAGTAAAGCCTAGCAGTACACCAGCTGAGGCGAGCATTCGTACTGCCGCCTGGGTAACGGAAGTTCCAGTCCCCAACATGATAACTGTCGTGTTGGCGATTGGAATATTCCAGTACTGAGAACCATTTTTTACCTGAGTTAGATAGACTACACGCCCATCTTTTACCATCACCCTACATTTTTCCAAATAATAGAGGTTTGCTCTTTTTGAGTGGAGGATTGCTTTTAGGTCTGAGAGATAATCCATCTTTCTACTCCATGAAGTTAAGAGAAAAGGAGAAAACTACCATACATCAAAATAATACATGCAAAGTGCAGTCAGTTGTACTCTTTGCTACATTAGGGATATCACACCCTAAGGTGATTAGCAACTTAAATTGCTCTCGTTCTCTAGTTGCTGATCTTCCTCTGATAAGTATTGAATCTGCTTACTCGTCATTTTCAACCCTTCCTTTTTACCAAAGATTCGCACCTGATACTCAGCTCAATAAAAACTTGATGCACATACAGTATAAAGCCATGGGTATGACGTATAGTGTCATACCTAGAAAATATATTGATATATTTTTTATATTTCTTGTTAGTGTTTTGTTGGAAATTACCCTTTTCGCAGGGTTGTTTGTTTCAATCCACGTATAAGTGGTGAGACTAAACTACTCGGCTTGCATCTCAAAGCCAAAGGAATTGAGTCCTTTTTCTATGAAAGGTAGATAGGTCTTAAGAGAAAAGTCAGGATTTTTCATTTGCAAGGAAAAGTCCATATCTTCCGAGAAACGATCAAGTCCATAAAATATCCTGAGCGCTGTACCTCCATAAAACGCGACATGGGAGAAGAAATCTGTCTGTGAAAGGATATGAAGGGTCAGCTCTTGGATCACTTCTTTGAGTGCACTCTTTGATTCAGCAGGTGATGTAGTAGGATAATTCTCTAGCATCTTCTGTATTTCAGTGTTCATTGATTTGTATCTCCCTTCCAGTTCATCAAAGAATTGAGTGTCAAACAGTGATAAAACGGCACTATATCGCTGATAAGCTTCCAATCTAGACTTTCAATATCATCTTCATCTAATCTCAAATCTTCAAACAGCAAGTCATCAATTGCTTTTTTGCCTTTGATGCCTCGAATCTTATACAACGTATCACACAGTGCCTTCTCTTTTGTTGCAAGCCTGAATCCATAGCCACTCTCTTCTGCAGGTTCAAGGGCGAGGGGAAAGACAGCATCGGGCAGATAGTGGAAACTATACCTCCCAAAGGGGGTATCAAAGCGCTTGTCTTTGTTGAGCCGGAAGCCAGCACACTTAATAGCATAGGTGCGTTCTGGGATCATCTGATGATAATCAAGAGCTGTTTCAAAAGAGATATAAGAAGGGCTGTAGATCATGGAAGCAACAGGAAGACGGGGATCATCTTTCGATGTGCTATAAACGCCGCGCACTATCTGAATGACTTCGCCTTTTTTTATCATCTGTGTAAGCTTTGATTTAGGCGAAGCATACTCTCTCAGTTCATACATGATGAGGTCACGAGTCTTTAACATATTACCTCCGTCAAGTATGATTATATCATACTTAATGGAGATAACAAGACAATGAAGAGTTGATTAACTAAAACAGTAGCTTGATTTCGCTTTTTGGGGAGTACATTCTGGGTGTGAAGCGGTATCTAGTAGTTTGGATATACTCTTGGCTTGTTAATGCCAAATTGATGCTACTATCAGAATCAATTCAAGCAGGCAATATATAATGATATTTGTATGTATATCACTATTTATAATTATTTTAACAGACAAATATGTGAAACTTTTGATACATTGCAAATTACACCTTTTTGATCGATATAGTAATCATTTTTACCCATATATGATGCATAATAGCAATTTTATTGACATACAAATAAATTATACCTATATTTACAAAATAGTAATACTTTTGTGAGGGTAGCCCATGGAAATAAACGTTTCTGATCATCGATTGGCAGGATATGCATATCTTCTTGAAAAACTTGAAATCGTAGGCATACCTAACTGGCACAGGTCGTTAGTTTCCACTACAGGCACTCTCTATGCAAAGATTCAGGATGGCTTTGTTGATGAGGTTTTCAGAACCCAATATTGGCCAGGAGATACAGTTGGTGACCATCTTGAATTTGCACTTAAATATGACGGAGTAAATCTGGCTTTACTGGCTCGAATTTTCGAAAAGGTTTCTCAGGTAGAGCTCACCGAGTACATCAAATCAAAGCCAACGGGTAAATATGCTCGGAGGATTTGGTTTTTCTATGAATTTCTGACTAGAAATCGACTTCCACTCGATGACATGAAAACCGGCAACTATGTTGGTGCATTGGATGCAAATGATTACTATACAGTTCAGAACGGGGAAAAATCCTCACGCCATCGTATTGTCAATAATTTTCTTGGGCCCCAAGGTTTTTGTCCTGTTGTCAGGAGAACCGAGAATCTATCCATACTGGATGCATCCAACCTGAAAAAAAGGTGTGAGGATATTGTCAGCTCCTTTCCGGCGGAACTGCTTCGCCGGGCGTTGAGCTACCTCTACAATAAAGAGACAAAATCATCTTTTGAAATTGAGGGTATAAAGCCCAATGCTCCCCGCACTGAAAAATTCATTGCATCTCTGGAACTTGCCGAAAAGGAAGACTTCTGTGAAAAGGAAAGGCTGATAGAGCTTCAAAACCGTATCGTTGACCCTCGTTTCAAAGATAGCGACTATCGGGTGAGTCAGAATTATGTCGGACAGACAGTTGCCTACCAAAAGGAGATTATCCATTATATTTGCCCGAAACCTGATGATCTGCCAAGCTTGATGGAGGCTCTGATCGATTCCCATAAACTGATGAAAGCAGGAAATGTTTCTCCAGTCATCCATGCGGCGGTTATAGCCTATGGTTTTGTATTTCTGCACCCGTTTGAGGATGGAAATGGAAGAATACATCGATTTTTGATACACAACATCCTTTCGCTGAGGAACATGGTGCCACGCGGACTCATGTTTCCTGTTTCGGCTGTCATGCTTAAGAATCCAGCGGATTATGATGCATCATTGGAAGCTTTCTCCAGGCCTTTGCTTCAGCTCATTGATTATAAACTTGATGAAATAGGGCGAATGACCGTCGAAGGTGATAGCACATGCTATTATCAGTATATGGATATGACATCTCAAGCAGAAGCCTTGTCTGAGTTTGTAGCCAAAACGATCGAAGAAGAGCTTGTACAAGAGCTTACCTTTTTGGCCAACTATGATAACACCAAGAAGACATTACAGGATATCATTGATATGCCTGACCGTCTGATCAATCTGTTTATCCAATTGTGCCTGCAGAACAATGGTAGCCTTTCAGCAAAGAAGAGATCAGAGTATTTTGCTTTCCTGACCGATGAGGAGCTTGCAGCCATGGAGCAGACTGTAAAAGATCACTATACAGAGGTATAAGTTTCAGGAATAAACGAACCCTAGGTAGTAGTGGGGAACTACGAGATGAGGTGTGGAGATCCCAAAAAATCCTACCTGAAAGAGAGAAGGGTAGAGAACTTGCAATCTTTGTCGTGTCGAGTAAATGAGTCTTCTAGTATTGACCAAACGTGGGTCTCTCACCTGATTCTGGCCTTAGAATCCTATATTGCTTACCATAGGAAAGAAGCCGGGTTCTTTCCTATGGTTTTTATAATTTCTGTTTCATACGTGTCCTTAGATTTGTTTAGGCCTTCTTCCTGCAACAGAATTGACATGGGATTAGTATCCCATTATTTCCCCAATATTTGTAGGTAGCTTTTCTGGATGTTCCATAGTGTTACATTACAGGTATATAAAATAATTCTTGAGATAATTCTCCAGATTACTTGTATAGTAGTTTTTCTTGTAATCCAAAAATTATTAAGAATCTTCGAAGAATTTTGCATTTTAAGATAGAAAATGCCGTGCAAGACTACATACAGAGAAAATCCATTTAGGAGGATTATATGAGAAAAGTATTTATCGTATTGTGCTTGGCACTCGTCATTGCTACTCCTGTCTTTGCACAGGGTCAGGCAGAGGCTGGAACTGTGACTATCGGTAGTGCAATCTACAAGTTCGACGATACATTCATGACTGGTGTCAAGAATGCAATCATCGCTGCTGCTGATGAGAAAGCCGATGCAAGAGTTGATGTTGTCGACTCAATGAACATCCAGGCAACCCAGAATGAGAAGGTCGACCTTTTCATCACTAAGGGTATGGATGCAATGCAGATCAACCCTGTTGACCGCTCTGCTGCTGGTGTTATCATCGACAAGGCTAAGAAAGCCGACATCCCTGTAGTGTTCTTCAATCGCGAACCTTTCGCAGAAGACATGGCAAAATGGGACAAGATCTACTATGTTGGTGCAAAGGCTGAAGAGTCCGGCACAATGAGTGGACAGATCATTGCCGACTACTGGAAAGCAAACAAAGCCAAGATGGACAAAAATGGCGACGGCAAACTGCAGTATGTCATGCTCAAGGGTGAGCCCGGCCACCAGGATGCAGAGCTCCGCACTGAGTACTCCATCAAGTGCCTGACTGACAACGGGATCAAGGTTGAGAAGATTGCTGAAGATACCGGCATGTGGGATCGTGTTAAGGGTCAGGAAAAAATGGCCGCTTTTATTGCTAGCCAGGGCGACAAGATTGAAGCCGTATTCGCTAACAATGACGACATGGCTCTTGGTGCAATCGAAGCCCTCAAGGCTGCTGGCTATTTCAAAGATGGTAAGTTCATGCCTGTCGTAGGTGTTGATGCTACCGCTCCTGCTCTCCAGGCTCTTGAAGAAGGCACTCTCCTTGGAACCGTCCTCAACGACGCAGTCAACCAGGGCCGTGCAACATTCATGCTTTCCTATGACCTTGCCAAGGGCAAGACTCCTACCAGTGCTTCAATCGGTTACACAATTACCGATAACAAGTATGTATGGGTTCCTTACCAGAAGGTCACCAAAGACAACTACAAGCAGTTCAAATAAGAATAGCTAGGTTATCGAATACCCTCTGGTTCAGAACGCCTGACCAGAGGGTTTTTCAGACAAAAAGGGGCATTTAAGCCTCTTGAGGGATTACAATGTATATTCTAGAGATGAACCATGTCTCCAAATCCTTTCCCGGTGTGAAGGCTTTGGACGATGTCACCCTAAAAGTGAAACCAGGAACGGTACATGCGCTCATGGGTGAAAACGGTGCGGGAAAATCCACACTGATGAAGTGTCTGTTCGGCCTGTATACCATGGACGAGGGAGATATCTCCTTTAACGAACAGCCTGTTAAGATTGATAACGTAAAAGAGGCCTTGAAGCTGGGTATCTCCATGATTCACCAGGAACTCCACCTTATCCCTTACCGTTCGGTCATGGAAAATATCTGGCTTGGCAGATTTCCCCGAAAAGGTGGTGAGAAAAGTCCTTTTATAGACCATGCTACCATGTTTGACATGACAGCGAAGCTTCTAGCAGATCTCAACCTGACCTCCATCAAGCCGACGGATCTTCTGAAGACCCTTTCGGTTTCCAAGGCCCAGAGTGTTGAGATCGCGAAAGCCGTATCCTATGACTCGAAGATCATCATCATGGATGAACCGAGTTCCTCGCTGACAGAGAATGAAGTTGACCACTTGTTTACCATCATCCGCGAACTGAAGGCGCGTGGGGTAGCTATCATTTACATATCCCATAAGATGGAAGAGATCCTCAAGATTTCTGATGAGGTCACCATCATGCGTGATGGAAAGTATGTGGGAACCTGGGAATCCAAAGAACTCACCACTGCTCTGATCATCAAGCGAATGGTAGGAAGAGACCTCACCCATCGGTTCCCTCCTAGAAAAAGCAATCCTGGGACTGAACTATTGAGAGTTGCCAACTATACATCCCCAAATCCCCGTAGCTTCAAGGATGTCTCCTTTACCCTGCACAAGGGTGAGATCTTGGGTATTGGCGGACTAGTAGGAGCCCAGCGGACAGAAGTTATGGAGGCTCTTTTCGGATTGCGTCTGCACTCTGAGGGAAAGCTATTTATTAATGGGAAAGAGAAAACCTGTAATAATGCCTATGAGGGGAAGAAATTGGGAATGGCCCTCCTCACTGAAGAACGGCGTGCAACGGGAATTTTCCCCGTCCTCTCTGTACAAGACAACCTGCTCATCGCAAATATCTCCTCCTATACCAATAGGAATGGATTGCTCAATGCCGGCAAGATGGCAGTCGATACCAAAAAAAGTATTAAGGAACTGGATGTGAAGACACCTTCTGCTAAAACCCTCATCAAGAGTTTGAGCGGGGGAAACCAACAGAAGGTTCTCATAGCCCGGTGGTTGCTCACCACCCCTGACATCCTCATCCTAGATGAACCCACAAGAGGTATTGACGTCGGGGCCAAGTATGAGATTTACGTCATCATGAGTGAGCTTGCAGCACAGGGCAAAGGCGTTATCATGATAAGCAGTGAGATGCCTGAGCTTATCGGTATGACCGACAGGATCGTAGTGATGAGTGAAGGAAGAGTCGCCGGTACGGTTGACAGCACGAAAACAAACCAGGAAGAAATTATGGAACTGGCGACAAAATATGTCGGCTAGAGGGAGAATACAATGAGTACAAATAGTTTTGTATTTACACTATTGGGTAAGAGAACGGTTAAGCAATTTGTCATGGAAAAGGCCATTTTCCTTGTCCTATTGCTGTTGGTTATAGTCATAGCGATTATCAATCCGAGAATCTTGAGCGTCAGGGTCATGCGGGATGTCCTGATGATGAGCTCGACGAAGGTTATCATGGCATTGGGCATGATGTTTGTCATCCTGACCGGTGGTGTAGACCTTGGTGGTGGACGAACAGTTGGACTGGCAGCCGTCATCTCCGCTTCCATGCTGCAGACTCCTGACTATGTGAGGCGTTTCTATCCTGAACTTGGGCAGATCCCCATCTTGATCCCAATCCTTATCGCAGTAGTAGCTGGTACCCTGTTTGGAATTCTCAATGGAATGATCGTTGCAAAGTTTAAGGTTCCTGCCTTTATCGCAACCCTCAGCTCCATGCTGATCATCTATGGTGTAAACTCCATCTACTTCAATATGCCTCCAAACAACAGTCAGCCCATCGGCGGACTCCGTTCTGATTTCACCTACCTGGGATCTGGTTCCATAGGGTTTATGCCGGTGATAATAATATTTGCAGCCCTTGTCTCCCTGATAGTCTGGATTGTGCTCAACAAGACCGTCTTTGGAAAGAACGTCTATGCAGTCGGTGGAAACCCCGAAGCTGCTGCAGTCTCTGGTATCAACATTACCAAGACCCTGGTCGGTATTTTTGGCCTGTGCGGCTTCCTTATTGCACTCTCTGGCGTACTGGAAGCAGCTCGCACCGGAGGGGCTACCAACAACTACGGAAGTGGCTATGAGCTCGATGCCATCGCATCCTGTGTTGTCGGTGGTGTATCGACAACCGGAGGGGTCGGGACAGTCAGTGGTGTTATCGCTGGTGTCGTCATTTTCTCCTTCATCAACTATGGTTTGACCTTTGTCGGGGTGAACCCCTACTGGCAGAACATCATCAAGGGCCTGATCATCGTAGCTGCAGTTTCGTTCGATATCCGCAAGTATGTAAAGAAAAACTAGTCTTATGGTTTTGAGACTCTAGCAAGGGGCAGGAATACTTCCTGCCCCTTACGTGTCATTACGCTTCAGGTGTCCTTCTGTGTGGGGTGTGAGTAACGAAGAAAGTGTTTTCTTCAAGGGGGTGGTCTGTTATTCCTCTGCTGAAAGGGCAGGTCTGATAGTCATCATATCTGATTATATGGGGTTTTTTCACTCTCTATGGTACACGGTCTCAGGCTATTTCTCCCTGTTCTGTCTCGCATTGTATTTTATTCTCTGCTCATGCTGTAGAGCATTCATGTCCTTTCAGTTTTTCACAGAAGTGTCTGGAACAACAGCCTCTGATGCTGCTCGCTGAACATGGAGTCCTTGGTTACCAAGGCGTAATCGACCATCTTTTCTACAGGTTTTGTGCCCTTCAAAAGGTCGATAGCCGCCTTCACCGAACGGTAGCCTAGATTGAAGCTATTGATGACAACCAATGTATCGATGACACCCTCTTCCAGGAGCTGCACCTCAAACTGCGTTGTTCCGAAGGCGATGAGTTTGATATCCCTCCCTACTGGAAGGGCATTCACCACCCCATGGGCGGTGTTTTCCTCCAAGGCAAAGACCACATTGACCGACTTGTCACTGCCAAGGCTGTTCACAGTGATGTTTTTGGCTATTGCCTCATCAGTGAAACTGTAGGTTGCATATGCTATTTCAGCGTTTTGCTGTGCATTGAAAGCTGAGACAAGGCCACTTACTACACTGGTCATCGACGTTGAATTGGGAAGAGACCCTATCACAAGGGCTCTGATAGGTTCTCCGTCTGGAAAGAGTGAGAACGCATGTTCTGCCATTTCCAAGCCCACCTGATAGTAATCGGCTGTAATGAAGATGTCTCCAGTACTCTTCTCAAGACGGGTATCGGCAAGCACTACTTTGATGCCCTTGCCTCTTGCCTGTGCAACCACATCCTCAAGACGTGTGGTATGGCTGGGAGAGAGGACTATCGCGTCAAAATGCTGGTCGATGGCCTCTTCTACATAGGCTATCTGAGCATCATAGTCTGATTCGTTGATCGGGGCAAAGAACTCCAGCACTGCACCTGTTTCAGTACGGGCACTGCGAGCGCCGTTCTTGAGAGCCCCCCAGAACTCACCCCCTTGCATCATGGTGATGACCGCTATGCGGTAAGGATCCTGTTTCTCATCCCGTCGCGAGCATCCGCTTAGAGCCGTGATTGCCAATATGAGAATGAAAAGTATGATAGTGTGCTGTCTGTTCATCTCTTTACCACCTTGATGGGATGTATTGGTGGTAAATCCGGCTAGATTCATCACCAGAATCCGGGAATTTTTCATCACTGAAATCCGCTAATTTCTCATCACCTTC